>CAVUIJ010000008.1:0-123803 GCA_963741505.1 uncultured Alphaproteobacteria bacterium
GCGAAAGTCATTTTTCGAACCGGAACACCAGCTTTCCATCAGGCTCTTGGCTCATACGAGCCCAGGTCGCGACAGCGATTCGCCCGCCGGCAAGCACACAAAACGAGAGAAGACGGTAATCATAGGCCTCACCAAAAACTTAACTTCTCATAAGCACGATCACGCATTGCCGCATGGTGTGGTTCATCAAATATAGGGGCATTATTGCTAGAGTGTCCTTCTCTGCCTCAACACGCCGGCACAGCCTCCGGCAGGCGGCGCCGGAGGATAGATGTTTAAGCTCAGCCGATATTTCTCGATCGCCAGCGCTGTCGCAATCGCTCTGATCACGGCGATTTTCGCTTTTGCATACGCAACTAGCGAGAAAGCACGAGTGATCGCTCTCGAGGAAGCAAACAATGCTTCACTCGCACGCGCACTTGCGAACTCGATTCTGATCGAGCATGGATCGTATCTGAGGTCCGTTGGTCATCTCGACGGCGCTGCGTTGAGGGCACAGCCCGAGACGGCCCGGCTCGATGTCGTACTCAGGCAGTCACTGGCTGGCCTTAACGTGCACAAAGTGAAGATTTATCATCCGAACGGCCTCACAATATACTCGTCCGATCCAAACCAGATCGGAGAAAGCAAGCGGGGAGTACCAAGTTTCGAGATCTCGGTGCATCAGGTTCGGCCTTTGAGCCAGCTAAGTTATCGAGGCGCATTTTCCGCATATTCCGGTATCCGAACAAATCTCGATCTGGTCGAGACCTACGTTCCCTTCGCTAATGCCGCCGGTCAAGCCGAAATCATATTCGAACTTTATACGGACGTAACCGCCAAGATTGCGAGCATGAAGAACCGGATTGTCCAATTCACTGGACTGTTCTTGCTCGCTTTCGCAATCCTGTACTCGATGTTGCTGCTGGTCGTGCGTCACGCCGACAGGATCCTGAAGCGGCAATATGCAGAACTCGCAACGTTCAATTCAACGCTCGAGGCCCGCGTCGAGGAACGCACCAAGGCTGCCGAGCAAGCCAGCGAGAGTGAGCGCAAGGTCAACATTCAACTGAAACGGGAAATCGAGGAGCGAAAGCGCGTCGAGCAGCAGCTGATTACCCAAAGGGAAGGGCTCATGAAGCAGCAAGCCATTCTCGGAAAGCTTATCCGGCATCGCCGCCTGGCAGATCCCGATTGGGCCGGCTCGATTCAGATGCTGATGGAGGCGGCGTCGCTCTCGCTCGGCACAGAGCGGGCGAGCACCTGGCTGTTCAATCAGGACCGCAACGCGATCGACTGCATCGATCTATTCATTGCCAGTTCCAATGAGCATGCGAGCGGCGTGATGCTTAAGGCAGTGGATTTCCCGAGATACTTCTCTGCGCTCGAGACAGACGACCACATTGCCGCCGCCGACGCCCATCGAGACCCCCGCACGAGCGAGTTTTCCGCCGCCTATCTCACTCCGCTCGGAATCACATCAATGCTCGACGTGCCGATCATGCGCGAAGGGCGCGTGGCCGGCGTCGTTTGCATTGAGCACGTCGGTGCGTCCATCTGTTGGCGACCGGAGCAGCAGGTCTTCGCCACCGCGATAGCGAGTCTAGTCTCGCTGGTGCTCGAAGGTCGAGATCGGCTGCAGATCGAGGAGGAACTGCGCCGCAGCAATATCGAGCTTGAGGCGGCGACAAGAGCCAAAACCGAATTCCTGGCCACCATGAGCCACGAAATCCGCACACCCATGAACGGTGTACTCGGCACAATTGACCTGCTTCTCGATACGAGGCTTGCCGACGATCAGCAGCGATTGGCACTCACCGCTCGCAACAGCGCCGAGGGATTGCTTGGGATACTCAACGACATCCTGGACTACTCCAAGCTCGAAGCTGGCAAGGCGATGCTTGAGATCGTCGATTTCAACCCAGAGCAGGTGCTCGACGATGTCGTATCGCTGCTGGGGAGTGAGGCTTCGCAGAAGTCCATCACGCTCAAGATGGCGTCTGCATCCGAAGTCGCGATGTGGGTGTCCGGCGACCCGATCCGACTGCGGCAGGTCTGCTTCAACCTCATTGCCAATGCGATCAAGTTCACCGAGCACGGTCAGGTCGAGGTGAAGTACGGGTGGCAGCATCTCGAAAACAACCGGATATTGGCGCGGTTCGAGGTAATCGACACCGGCATCGGCATACCGGATGAGAGCATTGCGCTTCTCTTCACGCGCTTCACCCAGGTCGACGCCTCGATCACCCGACGCTTTGGCGGCACCGGCCTCGGTCTTGCCATTACGAAGCAACTCGTCGAGTTGATGGGAGGGCGAATTGGCGTAACGTCGAAAGAAGGTGAGGGCAGCACCTTCTGGTTCGAGGTACCATGGAACATCGGCACTCCCGTGCCTCAGCTGGCGGCTGGCAATGCCGATGAACTGGTGGCTGCAGTAAGAAGACTGCGGGTGCTTGTCGCCGACGACAATAGCGTCAACCGGATGATCGTCGAGATGCTGCTCGGCAGGCACGGGCACATCGTGAGAGCCGTCGCGAACGGCCGAGAGGCCGTCGAGGCGCTGCAGCTTACCGAATACGATCTCGTCCTGATGGATGTACAGATGCCGGAAATGGACGGCACCACGGCGACGCGCATTATTCGCCAGCTTGGGGAGCCGCTGCACCGGATCCCGATCATCGCGCTAACAGCCCATGCAATGCCGGGCCATCGGGTGGAGTATCTCGCTGCCGGTATGGACGACTATGTCGCCAAGCCGCTGCGGGCGCCGGAGTTGTTGGCCGCGATGTCGCGGGTTATGGCCAAGAACGATGCGGCGACCACCGCGACGTCATCGAGCGACGCCGAGCCGCAGGTTCGAGGCCATGCCGAGCCGGCACCGGCGGAAGTCGGCCATTGCACTAGCAATGGCGGGAACGCGCTCGCCGACCTTCCTGTTATCGACCGGATGGTTCTCGGCGGTTGGAGCGAGGAGCTCGATCCGGCGGCTGTCCGACTGTTGCTCGACGAGGTGCCGGACGAGGCGGGGCAGTGTCTCAGCGAGGTGAGGAAGGCAATCTCAGCCGGTGATCTGACGCAAGCCAAACGCATTGCGCATCGGCTCAAGGGCATGGCCGGAAACCTGGGGGCAACGCGCCTGGCCGAGGCCGCGCGCAACCTGGAGATCGATACGCCGGCAGCAGAGGCTGCGATGACGAAGCTCGAGGATCTTGAGCGAACCGTGAATGAGACGATCACTGAATTGCGCTTGATTGCCTAAAGGGTTGAGCAAGGTCGAGACGCCGCTCCTGGTCCTGGGCTTTGGTATCCACGGCCGAGCGCAGAGCGAGGTGATGGGTCCGGCCTCGGCGACGAGGCGGACCGGCGCTCTAGGCAGCGTCGACGATGGCGTCATGGTCGTCAGTGTGCAGGCGCAGCAAGTGGAAGCGCTCCTTCGAGTATGCGGCAGCGCGAGCCGCTCGCACCGAGTGCGCGAAGGCAGCGCACGTGTTCGATGCACGCGTCTCCGTCGGCATGTTTGTGTGGCCAGCTCAAACCCCGACAATCGTCTTGCCGCCTGACTTTGTCTGCCGCGTCGACATAGCTCTGTCGGCGCATTGCGCTATCTCGGCCCGATCTGATACCGTAACCTGGTCTGCAATCAACCCGCCTGGGGTCGCTCGGCATGCGAAGACAGAAGAAGTTCTATGGCTGGGGTTATGCAGACGAGGTGGTTCCCGAAGCCGAGATCCAGGCGATCGAAGCCCAGCTCGCGACGCGGTATGGCATTTCGGGTTTCGACGTCACCACCGCGCCTAGACCCGAGGAGATCGTACTGCGCAAATCGCGCGTGACGATTCCAGACGCACTCAAGGCGATCGTCTCGGCAGATCACTTGACGCGCCTCGAACACAGCTACGGCAAGGCCTGGTTCGATGTTTGCCGCATGTTGCAGCGGTCGGTGCCGAACCCGCCCGATGCCGTGGCAATGCCGGAATCCGAACAGGACGTGGTCCGCATACTCGACTGGTGCGAGACGATTGGCGCCAAGATCATCCCGTATGGCGGCGGTTCTTCGGTCGTCAAGGGGATCGAACCGCCAGCCAACGCCGACAAGGTCGTGACCCTCTCGCTGCGTAACATGGATCGCGTGCTCGAGATCGATCCAGTCTCTCACGCCGCACGCGTCCAGGCCGGCGTATACGGTCCTCATCTGGAGGAGCAGCTCAGAGGCAGCGGCTTCACCATGCGTCACTATATGCAAGCCTACCAGCTCTCGACGCTCGGCGGCTGGATCGCCACCCGTTCCGGCGGCCATTACTCGACGCTCTGGACTCACATCGACGATTTCGTCGAGAGCACGCGGGTCGTGACACCCGTCGGGACGCTCGAGACGCGGCGCCTCCCGGGCTCCGGCGCCGGCCCGAGTCCAGACCGCATGTTCATCGGTTCGGAAGGAATTCTTGGCGTCATCACGGAGGCTTGGGTTCGGCTGCGCAAAAAGCCGACCCACCGCGCTGCGACGTCGGTTCGGTTCAAGGATTTCTATGCCGGCGCCGACGCCGTGCGTGGCATTACCCAGGCCTACCTGTTCCCCGCCAATTGCCGACTGTTGGAAGCTCGCGAAGCCTCGAACGAAGCCTCCTGGGAAACCACGGGGGCCGTGCTCGTGCTCGCGTTCGAGTCGGCGGATCACCCTGTGGACGCGGCGATGGCACGCGCGCTCGAGATCTGCCACGATCATGGCGGCGCATCCGACGATGGCGCGTTGGAAAACGATCAGTCGCACCGCAGCGGGGCAGCAGGCGCGTGGCGCGATAAATTCATTCGCGCACCCTATTACACCGAGCACATGGCCGCGCGCGGCATCGCCGCTGCAACGTTCGAGACTTCCATTACCTGGGAGCGGTTCCGCACCTTCCATGCCAAGGTCATGGCGGCCACCAATGACGCGATAAAGCGGGTAACCGGCCGGCCGGGTCTCGTGACCTGTCGGTTCACCCATGTCTATCCGGACGGCCCGGCGCTGTATTTCACGTTCACCGGCCTGCTCGACAAGCGCGCCATGCTCGAACAGTTCTATGAGATTTCCAACGCGGGGATCGATGCCGTGGTGGACAATGGCGGCACCACGACGCATCACCATGCGGTCGGGCGCTACCATCGGCCATTCTACGACCGGCAGCGTCCCGAATTGTTCGCGCGTGCCTTGCGCGGCGCGAAAAAGGCACTCGACCCCAACGGACTGATAAATCCCGGCGTGCTGATCGACCCGTAACAAGGAGAGGTCTGCAACGTCGCAATTTCAATGCAACGGCGGCTGATTTGCAGTAGCGCGCAATATCGGCCGTACTTCCCTCGCTGGCGGCCACTGTGTTGCGATAGAGCGCAATGCCGAAGCGAGCCAAGTGCAACCGTCGACGCAACTTTCGATTGGGCCTGGTCGTCTACTTGGCCAATAGCTTTTGTTGCTGAGTGTCGTGCCTACCAACCAGAGATGCGGTAATTTGACCGGCACTCGCGCTGGTCGTTTTACATCGTGAGGCAAGCTTGGTGGCGGCCGCGCGTCGGGGCATCCATCCCGATTTCGGCTTCAAATGCGAAGGCCATCCGATCAATCGGATGCTCACATCGAGTTGGCTACAGGCGAGGCTCAAAGCAGGCCAGCCGCAGGCCCGGCTCAACGAGTTCAAACCCTGCCCGAACGATTTGCGGTCGATCAGTCCGCCGCTGTACTTTCTTATTCTCTTGTCTATTGACTTGATTGGTCGGAGCGAGAGGATTTGAACCTCCGACCCCTTGCCCCCCAGGCAAGTGCGCTACCAGGCTGCGCTACGCTCCGTCGAGGGGACTTGTGCCCTTATTGCGGGCTCGGGTCAACAGCGGCGGTAGGCCGGCTCGATGATCGGGCCGCAGGTCGCCGCTTCCGGTGCTGGCCGGGTCGCAGCGAGGCGATCGCATTCCAGGCTCATGCCGCTCGCGCAACCCGATCACCGGCGTCGGCCGGCCGTTCGCCATCTCCCTGATCGGCGGTCGCCGCGCGGATGCGGCTGGCCGGCAATAGGATACGGGCACGGGTGCCATGGCCGAGCGCGCTCGACAGGCTGAAGCTGCCGCCGTGCAACTCAACGAACCGCTTGACGATCGGCAGCCCGAGGCCGGTACCGCTGACGCCGGCATGGCCGTCCGAATATACCCGCTGGAATGGCAGCATCACTCGATCGAGATCCTCGGGCGCAATGCCGGGACCGTCGTCGGTGACCGAGATCTCGACGCCGCCGCTCGCCGACATGCGGGTGTCGATCGAAACCCGGCCGCCGCGCCGGCCGTAGCGCACCGCATTGCTGACGAGGTTCAGCAGGGCTTGGAACAGCGCGCGCTCGTCGCCGTTGACGAGTGGTGGCTCGCCGTCGAACGAGACGGCGATCTCGATGCCGCGCTCGCGAGCCAGGGTCTCGACATAACGGCTCGCCCGGCGCGTGATCTCGTCGATCCAGAAATCCACCTCGACCAGCTCGTACTGGCCGCTTTCCATCTTGGCAAGGTCGAGCAGATCGTTGACCAGCGACAGCATGTGCCGGGCGCCGGCGTTAATGTCGCGCAGGTAGCCGTCGCGCATGTCCGGCGGGATCTTGATCGCAGAGCGTCCCGTCAGCAACTCCGAAAAGCCGAGGATGGCATTGAGAGGCGAGCGCAGCTCGTGCGTGACGGTACGGACGAACTCGGTCTTGGAGCTGTTCGCCTTCTCGGTACGTTCCCTGAGTTTGATGCCGCGCTGGCGCAGCTCGGCCAGCCGTTCGGCCATATTGTTGAACGAACGTGTCAGCGTCACCAGCTCGTGCGGCGTGGTGCGGCTGTTGAGATCGACGCGCACATCGAGATTGCCTTCCGCCATCTTGCGGGCGCCAGCGGTCAGCCGGTTGAGCGGCGCCGTGATCATGATACCCGCCCGGATCGCGATCAGTGTGGCAAGCAGCAGGCCAATGGTGAAGATCGTGAACATGCGCTGCTGCTCACGACTGGCGACCTCGCGCAGTTCCGCGATGGGTTGCGGCACCATGACACCCCAGCCCGCCCCGCGCACCGGCGCAAAGCCGGCGATCATGTTGGCCTTGAATGCGGGCGAATAGAATTCTGTCACCCCGGCTTCGCCAGCCAGCACCCGCTTGACCACGCCGAGCGCGGAGAGATCGCGCGCCGCCTTCTGCCAGCTGCTGTCGGGATGGGCGAGCGCGCGGCCGCCAGCGTCCACGATCACCATATGTCCCTGCTCGCCGAACCGGATCGAACTGGCGATTTCGGTGACGTAGGCGGTATCGACCGTTGCCACGATCAGTCCAGTCGCGATCGCTCGAGCGAGATAAAAGACGGGCGTACCGTCGGCGTCGAGCATGACGCCGCTGGTTATGGTGGTGTCCTCGGACGCAAGTGTGCGTAGCCCAGCGAGGTCAGCAGTTGGCACCGGTTTGGCTGCCGCGCCGCGCGTGCCCTCGATCACGCTGGCGGAGAGTTCGCTGCCGTTGTCGAACAGGACGATATGGCGGACGTTGAGGTTGCGCAGGATCCGGCTGTCCGGCTTGGCGCCTTTCGCATCCTTCATGCTACCGGTGATATGGTTGAAGGTGCTGATGAGATCCTGATGGTAGCGCTCGAGCGTGCTCGAAACGGTGCGGGCGATCAGCAGGTGATATTGCCGCGCCTCGTTGAATTCATGCTCGAGCCGACGCGACTGCGGCCATGCCCAGAACAGGACCAGAGGTCCTGTAATGAGCAGCAGGCAGATCAAGAACAGTGCGCGCCTAATTGATAGCATCACTTCCCCGCAATGGGTCAGCCGCGCACTGGCTCGACGCTGCTGTTCCCGCCGGGGCAGCATCGCCGCCCTATGCATTCCATGTGGTTAAGGCCGGGGCATTGCTTGTGGGGATGGTTCAGCACTGTTTGAACCGCGCGATGGCATTCGCGATAGCGAAGCAAACGTTCGTTAACGCCTCCCGGCGCTGCGTCCGTGGCGACGGGGCGGGCGGGCAAAGCACTGGCAGGTGCAGACTTTGCTAACCTTCTCCATCGGATGTCTTCGAACGCGGTGCCCGGCGGCGGCGGCGAATGAGCCGGGGCCACGCAAAAACCCCTTCGCCGTCGCCGACGAAGGGGTCCACATGGGCGTGGTCGGGTGGCAGTTGTGGCAGCTATTGCGCGGGCTTCGGCGCTTCGGTCTTGCCTTTCACGGCCTCCTTGGCCTTCTCGACGGCGCTCTTGGTCACCTCACCGGCCTTCTTGGCGGCGGCCTGGCTAGCCTCGGTGGCCTTCTGCAGCATGGTCTTCGGCGGCTCGGCATACTTGTAGGGCTGTACCGCGGCCAGCACGTCCTTGGAGGTGTCGAGCGTGATCGTGCGCTTGCCGTCCTTGGTCGCGATCGTCAGTGCGTCGTAGGCGACGCCGATCTTCTTTTCGCCGACGCCGAGCACGCCGCCGACGCCGATGATCACGGTGTCGATCTCGTTCTTGCCGGCAAGCAGGATCAGGTCCTCGATGTCGCCGATTTTTTCACCGGCCTTGTCTACGACGATGGCGCCCAGCAGCCGCTCCTTGGCGCTGTACTGGTTGACCGGCTGGCCGCGCCGAAACACGCCCTTCGGGATTACCACCGTCTTGGTGGCTGCCGGCGCGGTCGCCGGAGCATCGGGGGCTTTCTGCTGGGCGAGTGCTGGGATGGTGGCGGCCAGGGCGGCGGCAGCGGCCAGGCTCAGGATGGTCTTATTCATTGATCTGCCTCGATGTTTGAAAGATTCGGCGATGGCTTGATGCCGCCGCCTTGGGCATTGCAGGCGAACGCTTCGGCACGCCACCGCCACTGCCATACGTGGCTCACGATAGAGGTACAAGTCATTGCCGCGGCAACAACAAGGCGGAAAGCTGCTCGTCTATTCAAATTGCTGGAATTGCGGTAGAAATTTGGGGAGAAGGGATATGGCGCGACGGCAAAGATTGGCGCCAGCGTCCCATTTTGCTAGGCTGTCCTAGACACCATAGAGCCCTTGTCACGCCCGCTGCTCATGCGGCGCGGGGAGGGGTTGTTGTTTGACCGGTTGAGCATCCGCTGCCGGCACAAAACCACGAGAGAGCCGACCGTGAACGAGAACGACACCACCTTGCCGCCCGACGAGCCGCCGCCGCCGAAGGGCGCCGGCGGCCCCACCGGCCCGAGCGACATCCGGCCGGTGCAGATCGTCGACGAGATGCGCAAGAGCTACCTCGACTACGCCATGAGCGTGATCGTCTCCCGCGCGCTGCCCGACGTGCGCGACGGCTTGAAGCCGGTGCACCGGCGAATCCTGTTCGGCATGAGCGAGCTCGGCCTCGAGCCCAACAAGAAGCACGTCAAGTGCGCCCGCGTCGTCGGCGAGGTGATGGGCAAGTACCATCCGCATGGCAACCTCGCGATCTACGATGCGCTCGTCCGCATGGCGCAGGACTTCTCGATGCGGGTGCCGCTGGTCGACGGCCAGGGCAACTTCGGTTCGGTCGACGGCGATCCGGCGGCGGCCGACCGTTACACCGAGTGCCGCCTCGCCCGCGTCGCCACCACCCTGCTCGACGATCTCGACAAGGACACGGTCGATTTCCAGGACAACTACGACGGCACCATCCAGGAGCCGACGGTGGTGCCGGCCAAGTTTCCGAACCTGCTGGTCAATGGCGCCGGCGGCATCGCCGTCGGCATGGCGACCAACATCCCGCCGCACAACCTCGGCGAGGTGATCGAGGCCTGCCTCGCCCACCTCGACAACCCAGAAATCTCGATCGAGGAACTGTGCCAGATCGTGCCGGGTCCGGATTTCCCGACCGGTGGCGTGATCCTCGGCCGTGGCGGCATCCTGTCGGCCTATCACAAGGGCCGCGGCTCGATCATCATGCGGGCCAAGGTGCACGTCGAGCAGCTGCGCAAGGACCGCGAGGCGCTGATCGTCACCGCCATTCCTTATCAGGTGAACAAGAAGGTGCTGCAGGAAAAAATCGCCGACCTCGTCCGCGAGAAGCGGATCGAGGGCATTTCCGACCTGTGGGACGAGAGCAACCGCGAGGGCATGCGCATCGTCATCGAGCTCAAACGCGATGCCGTCGCCGATGTGGTGCTCAATCAGCTGTGGCGATTCTCCGACCTGCAGACGACGTTCGGTGCCAACATGCTGGCGATCAATGGCGGCCGGCCGGAGCAGCTGAACCTTAAGGACATGATCCAGGCGTTCACCGCCTTCCGCGAGGAGGTGGTGTCCAGGCGGACCAAGTTCCTGCTCAACAAGTGCCGCGACCGTGCCCACGTGCTGGTGGGCTTGGGCATCGCGGTCGCCAACATCGACGACGTGATCAATCTGATCCGCCGCGCGCCGTCGCCGTCCGAGGCGAAGGAGCAGCTGATGGCGCGCGACTGGCCGGCCAAGGACATGATCCCGCTGCTGGAGTTGATCGCCGATCCGCGCAGCATCCTCGCCGCCGACGGCACCATCCGCATGTCGGCCGAGCAAGCACAGGCGATCCTGGATCTCAGGCTGCAGCGCCTGACCGCGCTCGGCCGCGACGAGATCGCCGACGACCTGAAGAAGATCGCCTCCGAAATCAAGGAATACCTGGAGATCCTGAGTTCGCGCGGCCGCATCGTCGATATCATCAAGGACGAGCTTTCCGGCATCAAGACGCAATACGCGACGCCGCGCCAGACCGAGATCGTCGACATCGAGGGCGAAGTCGAGGACGAGGACCTGATCCAGCGCGAGGACGTGGTCGTCACGGTGAGCCTCAGGGGCTACATCAAGCGCGTGCCGCTATCGACCTATCGGGCACAGCGGCGTGGCGGCAAGGGCCGCTCCGGTATGTCGACCAGGGAAGAGGATGTCGTCACCCGCATCTTCACCGCCTCGACCCACACGCCGGTGCTGTTCTTCTCATCCCGCGGCATGTGCTACCGCATGAAGGTGTGGCGCCTGCCGGTCGGAACGCCGCAGAGCCAGGGCAAGGCGCTGATCAACCTGTTGCCATTGGCGCAGGGCGAGGTCATCACCTCGATCCTGGCGCTGCCGGAGGACCCGAAGTCGTGGGCCGAGCTCGAATTGATGTTCGCGACCCGCAACGGCAATGTGCGCCGCAATTCGCTCGCCGATTTCGAGAACATCAACCGCAATGGCAAGATCGCGATGAAGCTCGACGAGGGCGATCAGATCGTCGACGTGGCGATCTGCTCGGTCAAGGACGACGTGCTGCTGACCTCGGCCAACGGCCAGTGCATTCGCTTCTCCGCCGAGGACGTGCGCCTGTTCAAGGGCCGCGATTCCGATGGCGTGCGCGGCATCCGACTGGCCGAGGGCAATGTCGTCATCTCGATGGCGATCCTGCACCACGTCGAGGCGACGCCGGCCGAGCGCGCCGCCTATCTCAAGAATGCGACCGCGCTGCGCCGCGCGCAGAGCGCCGAAGAGGGCGAAATCGTCGCTGAGCCGGAGGCCGATGCCGACGCCGAGGCGATCGAGGGCGAGGCCGACCTGACGCCGGAGCGCATCACTGAACTCGCCGCCGCCGAGCAGTTCGTGCTGACGGTTTCGGAACGCGGCTACGGCAAGCGCTCGTCGAGCTACGACTACCGGATCTCGGGCCGCGGCGGCAAAGGCATCGCGGCGATGGTGGTCAACGAGCGCAACGGCGCGCTGGTGGCGTCGTTCCCGATCGAGGACAGCGACCAGCTGATGCTCGTCACCGACGCCGGCCAGCTGATCCGCTGCCCGGTCAGGGACGTCCGCATCGCCGGCCGCAACACGCAAGGCGTGCGCATCTTCAAGACCGACAGCGCCGAGAAGGTGGTCTCGGTCGAGCGCATCCGCGATGATGGCTCGGTGGGTGAGGGCGGCGAGGACGCGGGCGGCAGCGAACCGCTGTCGGTGTAGTCGAAAGGCGGTCGGCTATCGGTCGTAGGGCGGATTAGCGGCACGCGTAATCCGCCTTTGCGCCTTCCGTTCCGGAGCGGCGAATTACGCTTCGCTAGTCCGCCCTACGCTGCGACGCGCGAAGCGAGAGGACGGTCAACTCGCCCCTGGCTCGCGCGGCAGCTGGCGCTCGACGAGGCGGGCGAACAGGGCGGCACCGTAGGGGATCGCCTCGTCGGCGAAATCGTACAGGTGATTGTGCACCGGCGCGCTTGCCTCGCCGTTGCCGAGGTTGATGTAGGCGCCCGGCACCTTCTCCAGCATGAAGCTGAAGTCCTCCGACGCCGATGCCGGTGCCTTGCGGCGGTCGACGTTGCCCTCGCCGACCAGCTCCGCCGCGACGTCGGCGATGGCGGTCGCAGCCTCGGCCTCGTTGACGAGCGGCGCGAAGATCAGCCGGAAATCGAATTCGGCCTTGACGCCGAGGCCCTCCGCCACGCCTTTGACCACGCGCTTCATGGCGGCCTCGATCAACGTCATCGTCTCGCGCTTCATGGTGCGCACGGTGCCAGCCATGCGCGCTGCCTGCGGAATGACGTTATAGGCGTCGCCGGCGTGGATCTGGGTGACGCTGATGACGCCCATATCGAGCGGCGGCACATTGCGGGCAACGATCGTCTGCAGCGCCGTGCCGATCTGGCAGGCGGCGATGACCGGGTCGACCGAGGCTTCCGGCCGGGCGCCGTGCGCGCCGCGGCCGGTGATCGTGATGTCGAAGAACGCGCCACCAGCCATCGCAACGCCGGGCGTGATCGAGAAGTGGCCGACCGGGGCACCGGGCCGATTGTGCAGGCCATAGATCTTGTCACAGGGGAAACGCTCGAACAGGCCGTCGGCCAGCATCGCGAGCGCGCCACCGCAACCTTCCTCGCCCGGCTGGAAGATGAAGTTGACCGTGCCGTTGAAATCCTTGGCCTCGGCCAGATAGCGGGCGGTGCCGAGCAGCATCGCAGTATGGCCGTCATGGCCGCAGGCGTGCATCTTGCCGAGGGTGCGGCTGGCGTAGGCGGCCCCCGTCGCCTCCTCGATCGGCAGCGCATCCATGTCGGCGCGCAGGCCGATCGCCTTGGCGCCGTTGCCGCGGCGCAGCACGCCGACGACGCCGGTGCCGCCGACGCCGCGATGGACCTCGATGCCCCAGGATTCGAGCTGCTTGGCGACGATCTCGGCGGTGCGATGTTCCGTCATGCCGAGCTCGGGGTTGGCGTGCAGGTCGCGGCGGATCGCGGTCAGATCGGCATGGAAGGTGCGGATTTTCTCGAGCGCGGCAGGTGGCGTGGTCATGAACGAACTCGCAACGGTCGGGGTGGAGACCGGCGCAGGCTATATCGCCGGTGCGTCGTTGGCCAGCGTCTGCCTCCGGTGCACGTAAGATCACTTTGGCCCGACAGCGCGCGCGATCTTTGGGGCAGAGGAGACATGCGGCGGATGCGGCAGCCGGGCTCTGGTCGCGGCCGGGTGCTTGCATTAGCATCGGGCCAACTCGAAACTGATCTGCCCCGAGGGAGCCCCAAGATGCGTGCCGCCGTCCTCACCGCCGTAAACAAGCCGCTGGAAATCCTCGAGCTGCAGCAGGAGGGCCCGAAGTCCGGCGAGGCCCGCGTCAAGGTCAAGGCCGCCGGCGTGTGCATGAGCGACTGGCACATCATGAACGGCGACTGGCCGCTGCCGTTGCCGATGGTGCTCGGCCACGAGGCGGCGGGCGAGGTGGTCGAGGTCGGCCCCGGCGTCACCAACGTGAAAAAGGGCGATCACGTTATCTTCTCGTTCCGCCCCCACTGCGGCCACTGCATCTACTGCGCGAAGGGGCGCACCGTGCTGTGCACCGGCCACGACGATACGCCGCGCTGGGTGATGCACGACGGCACCGCCCGCGTCCGGCTCAACGGCGAGCCGATCAACGTCATGGCCCGGATCGGCACCTTCACCGAATACTCGGTATGCCCGGCCGAGCAGCTGGTGCCGGTGCGCCGCGACCTGCCGTGGACGCACGCGGCGATCATCGGCTGCTCGGTCGCGACCGGCGTCGGCGCCGTCATCCGTCATGCCCACGTCGAGGCTGGCTCCAGCGTGCTGGTGGTCGGCTGCGGCGGCGTCGGCCTCAATGTCGTGCAGGGCGCCAAGCTCGCCGGCGCCAAGACCATCATCGCGGCAGACCTGGTCGAGGGCAAACTCGAATACGCCCGCCAGTTCGGCGCCACCCACACCATCAACGCCAAGTCCGAGGATGTGCTGAAGCGCGTCAAGGAGATCGCCGGCCTCGGCGTCGACTATGCCTTCGATGCCATCGGTACCGGCCCGACCGTGGTGCAGATCGTCGATGCGCTGGCGCCGGGCGGCCACGCGGTGATCGTCGGCATTCCCTCGTTCGCGACTCGCTCAGCCATCGCGCCGCATTTGATGGTCTACGGCGAGAAGACGCTGTCGGGCACCTACTACGGCTCGGTGCGCCCCAGCGTCGACTTCGGCATCCTCGCCGATCTCAGCATGGCAAAGCGCATCAATCTCGATAGCCTGATCAGCCGCACCTACAAGTTCGACGAGATCAACGAGGGCTTCAAGCAGATGCTTGCCGGCAACGTCGCCCGCGGCGTCATTCTGTTCGACTAGACATCTAGCGGCGCGAAGGCCGTCCGGATGGCGGCCTCGTCGAGGTCCTTGGTGATGAACACGATCTTCGAGCGGCGGTCGGCGGAGGGCCAGGCGGGCAGCTGCTCGGTCGGGTAGAACGACGAGGCTGACGCCGTGGATCACGAACGGCAGCTCCTCGCCTTCGATGTCGAGGATGCCCTTCATCCGCAGTATCTTGGTGCCGTAGACCATCCGCACGGCCTCCATGATGCCCTCGAGCTTGCCGCCGTCGAGCGGCTTGTCGAACACCAGCGCGAACGAGCCGATGCCGTGCAGATGCGCCGCCGCCTCGCCTTGATGGTGCGGGTGGTCGCAGCCGTGCTCTGAGCAGGAGTGCTCGTAGTGCGGGAGCGGTATAGTAGCGATCGGCGGCAAGCCAGGCGGCGGCGTCCCGGCCACTGGCGACGATCTCGGTGGCGCCGATGTCGAACAGCAACGCCGGATCGACGCCGCCTTTGATTGCGGTGGTGACGGTGGCGGCCGGATTGAGCTCGGCCAGCAGCCATTCGATGTCGGACGCCTGTGCGGCGGCGACGCGGTCGGTCTTGGTCAGCACCAGCCGGTCGGCGAGCGCGATCTGGCGGGCGGGCTCGGCATGCTCGGCCAGTTGCGCCCGGATGTGTTCGGCATCGACCGTCGTCACCACGCCGTCGAGCCGGTAGACGCGGAACAGGTCGCGATCGGACAGCAGCACACGGGCGATAGGGCCGGGGTCGGCGAGCCCGGTGGTCTCCAGCACGACACGGGTGATGTCGGGAATGCGGCTGTCGAGAACGTCCTGGTGCAACTTCAACAGCGCCGTCGCGAGATCGCCCTGTACCTCGCAGCACACGCAGCCCGACGGCAGCAGCACGGTGGTGTCGTCGACCGCCTGTCCAACCGCGCGGATCAGCGCGTCATCGAGCCCGACCTCGCCGAATTCGTTGACTATGACGGCGGTTCCGGCCATCGCTGGTGCGCTGAGCGCCGCCTGCAGCAGCGTGGTCTTACCGCTGCCGAGGAAGCCGGTCAGTACGGTCAGAGGAATGGGAAGCTTCACGGTGCGTTGGCTCTTGGTTTGCAGATCGTCTCATTGGCCTAGCGCTTCCCACGGCGCGGGCCACCAATCAAGAGCGGCAAATGGGCCCTGCACATGAGCCGCAAGGCAGCCGACCGTGGAAAGGAAACCGAAGCCGCAGCGCGGACGTCGGTGCTTGAGTGTGCACAGGCGATGAGCCGCATGCGGCTGTCGCCCGGCCGCTCGGGCAACGTGTCGCGGCGCTGGCGCGATGGCATGCTGATCACGCCATCGGGCATGGCCTACGACGGGATGACGCCGAACGACATCGTGTTCGTCGAAGCCGACGGCGCGACGGCGAAGGCCGAAAGGAAGCCGTCGAGCGAGTGGCGGTTCCATCTGGCGGCCTATGCAGCGCGGCCCGATCGCGACGCCATCGTGCACACGCATTCGCTGCACGCGACCGTTCTCGCCTGTGCGCACATGCCGATCCCGGCGTTCCACTACATGGTGGCGGTGGCGGGCGGCGCCGACATTCCGTGCGTCCCCTACGCCACCTTCGGCAGCGCGGCGCTGTCGGAGCTGGTGGCGCGAGGGGTTGGCGAAGCCGCGATGCCTGCCTGATGGCCAACCACGGCCAGATCGCCATTGGCGCGAACCTTGGCGCCGCGCTTGAACTCGCGGCGGCGGTCGAGGTGCTGGCCGAGCAGTACTACAAGGTGCTGACACTGGGAAAGCCGCACATTCTCGACACCGCCGAAATGGCCCGTGTGCTGGAGAAGTTCAAGGGCTACGGCCAGAAGGCGCAAGGCTGACCGGCTGTACGACCGGGCACCGGCCGGTCGCTCGCGCGATGCTTCAGCGCTGCTTGCCGCCGACCCTCGGGCTGGACGGGGCATCGGCCTTCGGGCGCTGGGTGGAGCCGACGTTGGTCGAAGCAGTGCTCGCCGGATCGGATGCCGACTGCACTAGGCCATCGATGCGACTGCCGGAAGCGCCGTACCAGGACTTGATGTCCTCGCACATGGCCTGTGTCTGCTGCTGCGAATTCGCCGCATCGCTGAGCTTTTTGTCGGCGAACTGCTGCATGTATTGCTTTTCGAACGCGGCAGCGCCTTTGGCGCGGGCGGCGTCGAGCAGACCGTGCTCCTTCGGCGTGCCTTTCATGCCGCAATTGCGGGCGGCCCAGTCGATATAGGCCGCGTCTCGGCCGGTCAGGACCTCGGCAGCGGCGGCGCCGGTTGGCACAACAGCGATGAGAGACAAGGCGACAAGCGTGCGTCCGATCATTTTACCAGTCCCACCTACGTTCCCGTACTGCAGAATGCACGGCTATTGCGCCCGATGCTCGCCCAGCCGCGGCATGATTTCGACGAAGTTGCAGGGCCGATGGCGGTTGTCGAGCTGCCACTTGAGAATGCCCTGCCAGCCGTCCTTGCAGGCGCCAGGCGAGCCCGGCAGGCAGAAGATGTAGGTGTCGTTGGCGACGCCGCCGCAGGCCCGCGACTGGATGGTCGAGGTCTCGATCTTGGCGTAGCTGATGATGTGGAACACCGTCGAGAAGCCCTCGATCTCCTTCTCGAACAGCGGCTTGACGGCTTCCGGCGTCACGTCGCGGCCGGTGAAGCCGGTGCCGCCGGTGGTGATCACCACGTTGACGGTAGGGTCGGCGATCCAGCCCTGCACGCGGGCGCGGATCTCGGCCACGCTGTCCTTGACGATCGCCTTGTCGGCGAGGACGTGGCCGTCGGCGGTCAGCATATCGACCAGCGTCTTGCCCGATTTGTCGTCGGTCTCGTGCCGGGTGTCCGACACCGTCAGGACGGCGATACGAACCGGAATGAACGGGCGGCTCTCGTCGATGCGGGGCATGGCGTGATCCTCAGGTATCGAGTGCGATCTTGACGGCGAGCAGGTCGGCCCAGGCCTGGCGCTTGGCGGCCGGCGTGCGCAGCAGGTAGGCCGGGTGCAGCGTGGCCATGGTGCGGATGTGCTTGCCGCCGACCTCGATCTGGCGCCAGGAGCCGCGCAACTTCATGATGCCCTCGGGCGTGTTCAACATGTGCTTCGCAGCAGCACCGCCGAGCAGCAGGATGATCCTCGGTTCGACGAGTTCGATCTGCCGCTCCAGGAACGGGCGGCAGATCAGGCCCTCCTGCGGCGTCGGCGTGCGATTGCCGGGCGGGCGCCAGTACACCATGTTGGTGATGTGCACGGTCTGCTCGCTCTCGCCGATGGCGGCCAGCATGCGATCGAGCAGTTGTCCGGCCGGGCCGACGAACGGCTTGCCGGCGATGTCCTCTTCCCGGCCCGGCGCCTCGCCGATCACCATCAGGCGGGCCTTTTCGGCGCCGCGGTAGAAACACAGGTTCTTGGCCGTCGCTTTCAGTGCACAGCCTTCGAATTTCTCGAGCATGCCGCGCAACTCGTCGAGTGAGCGGGCGCCGCGGGCCTGGGCGCGGGCGGCAAGGGCTGCCTCGTCCGGCGGCGCGGTCGGGAAGGCGCGTGTCGGCGGTGGCGCCACGGGCGCACGCGGTGCTGGGGGCGGCGCGGCGGGTGCTCGTGGTGCCGCAGGTTCGAATGCCTGGGCAGGCTGCGGCGCGGTGGCGACCGGCTGGGAAGCGCTGGCCGGCGGCGGCGGTCCGCGCTCGGGCCGATCAGGGTATTTGAACCCCTTGCCCGGCGCAACATCGCCGCGCGCCCGCCAGTCGGTCGCGACCTCGTCGACCGCATGCGTCACGCCCATCTCGCGATACCAGTCGAGAAGCGCCAGCAGTTCGTTGGTGGTGTAGCCGTGGTTCATCATAATCAGTCTAACATAACCGGCGCGCGCATCACCGCATCAGATCGGCGAGGGCGCCGGTGAGGCGCTTCGGCTCGCCCAGCTGGTAGCCGCCGATCTTCGAGGTACGCAGGCCGAGCGCCACCAGCATCTCGGCGAGTTTCACCGCCGCGCCGACGCCGTCGATCACCGGCAGCCCGTGCGCCTTCGACAGGTCGGCCGCCAATTGCGCCATGCCGGCGCAGCCGAGCACGATCGCCTCGGCGCGATCCTCGGCGATGGCGCGACGGATCTCGGCGTCGATGCGGGCGCGCGCGTCGGAGCCCTCCTTTTCCAGCTCCAGAACGGCCACGTCGGCGGCGCGCACCCGGCCGCGGCGGTCGAAGCCGTATTTCAGCACGTTGGTCTCCAGCGCCGGGATCGACCGCGACAGGGTGGTGACGACCGTGAAGCGGTAGGCGATCAGCGTCGCCGCGTGCATGGCGGCCTCGCCGATGCCGATCACCGGTGCTCGGGCGAGCTGCCGTGCCGCGTCGAGGCCGGTATCGTCGAAGCAGGCGATGATGTGGGCGCTCGCCCCCGCCGCCTCGCCTGCCGCGATCGCCTTGAGCAGGCCGGGTAAACTCAGCGCCTCGTCGTAGTATCCCTCGATCGACACCGGCCCGGTCGGCGACGTCACCGCCTCGATCAGCGTTGTCGGCCCGGCGACGGCCTTCGCCGCCCGCGCGATGCCGTCGGTCATAGCCGCGGTCGTATTCGGATTGATGATGTGCAACTTCATGAAGAACCTCGCGAAAATTGGCGGGCCAGCTGGTCGGCGGTCACCGCCGGTGGCGATCGATGTTAATCACATCGCCCGCAGCGCTGATAGCGCCGCCAGATACCCTTTTGCGCTGCACCAGAGGGTGCTACACCCCGCGCCATGACAGACACATCGCTCATCCGCAATTTCTCGATCATCGCTCACATCGATCACGGCAAGTCGACCTTGTCCGACCGGCTGATACAACTGTGCGGCAACGTGGCGCTCCGCGACATGCAGGAGCAGATCCTCGATTCGATGGACATCGAGAAGGAGCGCGGCATCACCATCAAGGCCCAGACCGTCCGCCTCGACTACAAGTACAAGGACGGCAAGACCTATCAGCTGAACCTGATGGACACCCCCGGCCACGTCGACTTCGCCTACGAGGTGTCGCGCTCGCTCGCCGCCTGCGAGGGCGCGATCCTGGTGGTCGACGCCTCCCAGGGCGTCGAAGCCCAGACGCTGGCCAACGTCTACCAGGCGCTCGACAACAATCTCGAAATTCTGCCCGGTCCTCAACAAGGTCGACCTGCCGGCCGCCGACGTCGACCGGGTCAAGCAGCAGATCGAGGATGTGATCGGCCTCGACGCTTCCGATGCGATCGGCGTGTCGGCCAAGACCGGCCTCAACGTGCCCGCCGTGCTGGAAGCCATCGTCGAGACGTCTGCCGCCGCCGAAGGGTGATGCGACGAAGCCGTTGACCGCGCTGCTGATCGACAGCTGGTACGACGCCTATCTCGGCGTCGTCGTGCTCGTGCGCGTCAAGGACGGCATCCTGAAGAAGGGCCAGAGGATCCGCTTGATGTCGACCGATGCCGTCTACCAGATCGAGCGCGTCGGCATCTTCCGGCCGAAGCAGGAAATGCTCACCGAACTGGGCCCGGGCGAGGTCGGCTTCTTCACCGCCTCGATCAAGCAGGTGGCCGACACCCGCGTCGGCGACACCATCATCGACGAGAAGAACACCAATGCGGTGGCGCTGCCGGGCTTCAAGCCGGCGCAGCCGGTGGTGTTCTGCGGCCTCTTTCCGGTCGACGCCGCCGAGTTCGAGGACCTGCGCGAGGCGATGGCCAAGCTGCGCCTCAACGACGCGAGCTTCTCGTTCGAGACCGAAAGCTCCGCCGCCCTGGGCTTCGGCTTCCGCTGCGGCTTCCTCGGCCTGCTGCACCTCGAGATCATCATCGAGCGGCTGGAGCGCGAGTTCAACCTCGACCTGATCACCACCGCGCCGAGCGTGATCTATCACGTGCACATGAACGACGGCACGAAGATCGAGATGCACAACCCGGCCGACATGCCCGATGTGGTCAAGATCGACCGCATCGAGGAGCCGTGGATCAAGGCGACGATCCTGGTGCCGGACGACTACCTCGGCTCCGTCCTGAAACTTTGCCAGGACCGCCGCGGCCGGCAGAAGGAGCTGACCTACGCCGGTTCCCGCGCCATGGTGATCTACGAGCTGCCGCTCAACGAGGTGGTGTTCGACTTCTACGACCGGCTGAAATCGATCAGCAAGGGCTACGCCTCGTTCGACTACCAGATCATCGGCTACGAGGAAGGCGAGTTGGTGAAGCTGTCGATCCTGGTCAATTCCGAGCCGGTCGACGCGCTGTCGATGATCGTGCACCGCACCCGCGCCGAAAGCCGCGGCCGCACCATGTGCGAGAAGCTGAAGGACCTGATCCCGCCGCACCTGTTCCAGATCCCGATCCAGGCGGCGATCGGCGGCAAGGTGATCGCGCGCGAGACCATCCGCGCCCTGCGCAAGGACGTTCTGGCGAAGTGCTACGGCGGCGATATCAGCCGCAAGCGCAAGCTGCTCGACAAGCAGAAGCGCGGCAAGAAGAAGATGCGCCAGTTCGGCTCCGTGGAAATCCCGCAGGAAGCCTTCATCGCCGCACTCAAGATGGATGAGAATTGAGCGGCAGGAGATTCTTCAATGGAACGTATCGCCAGGATCCATATCGAGAAGCTACCCGAGGGCGTCTACCTCGCTACATCGGATGATGTGCCGGGTCTCGTCGCCCAGGGACGCACGATCGCTGAGACGACTTGAAATTGCCCGCGATGTTGCGAAGAAGCTGTTGGAGGCGCAAACCGCGGATAGCGGAAAGTCCAGACTCCAGACGACCGGCGATGCATTCGATTACCCGCTCATCGTTGCGACCTGATGGGACGATTGGCCGGGTTTGGCTATCGGGACATCGTGCGAAAACTGCGCGCGCTCGGCTTTTCATTTCATCGGCATGCAGCTGGTTCGCATGAGATTTGGCACAATCCGACGACCAAAGCCTTCACGACCATACCCAATCATCCAGGTGACATGCCCGAGGGCACTCTTCGCGCGATCCTCAAGCAGGCTGGTGTTGCGGTAGAAGATTTTCTCATTGCTTGATCGTGGTGTTGCGGCGCTATCAGCCGCAAGCGCAAGCTGCTCGACGAGCAGAAGCGCGGCGGATCGGCATGTCAACTCCCCGTCCTCACACGAACAGCGCCATCACCGACGCCGCCAGTGCCGCGCCCATCGTCACGTTGAAAATCCGCGCGCTGCGTTCGTCGCGAAGGAAGCGCTGCACCACTGCGCCGAGGACGAGCCAGACGAGCCCGGCCGGCAATGCGGCGACAAAGAACAGGCCGCCGAACGCCACCGCTTGCGCGAGTGCATTGCCGCCGTTGCCTGCAGATAGGTGCCAGCCGCGCTGACCGCGACCAGCCAGCCCTTCGGATTGACCCACTGGAATGCCGCCGCGCCCCAGAAGCCGACCGGCATCGCGGCGTTCGTCGCCGATGAAGTTCCCGAAGTCGCGATTTTCCAGGCGAGCCATAACAGGAAGGCCGCGCCGCAGACGATTTAAAGCCCTGAGCAACATCGGCTGGCTGATCACCAATTGGCCGAGGCCGAGCGCGCTGCAAAACAATAGGCTGGCCATGCCGACGGCTGCACCGAGCGCACATGGCAGTCCACGCCAGACACCTACCGCCGAACCGGTGGCCGTGATCATGGTATTGCTCGGCCCTGGCGTAATGGCAGCGACCAGCGCGAACACCAGAAATGCTATGGCCTGGTCGAAAAGCATGGATAGACCGCCCGAATTCGTGAGCTTGCCGCCGATCGAAGATGCAACAGATTCACGTGCCACCGCGACGGCTCAAATGCCGTGTAGGCGAGATTGTTGCTTCATCATCGGCGATCCAACGATCGGTGTGTCACAAATTTGCACAAGGACAAATCCGAAGTAGTTTGAAGGGCACGCGCGCTGATCCGACCGGGCGATGCGCGTGCTTCGGCAATTGCACAAGGAATGTGAGCCCATGCCCGTCAAGTCGACCGCCACCACCTGGGGTTCCGTCACCCGCGCGCTGCATTGGATCTCCGCGGCGGTGATCATCTTCGCGCTGACGCACGGCTACTGGATGGCGAACCTGCTGCCGCGTCAGCAGCGGCTGCCGCAGTACTGGCTGCACGCGACGGTCCTCGTCTACTTCGCTTTGCTGCTGGCGATCCGCATTGCTTGGCGGCTCGGCGAGGCGACGCCCGAGCAACCGGCCAGCAGCACGCCGCTGGAGAAATCTGCCGCCCACATCGGCCATTTCGCGCTCTATGCTTTGACCGTTGCCGCGCTTGTCAGCGGCTACATGTGCTGGAGCGCGTTCCCGGCTCGCTTCGACGCAGCGCGA
Organism: uncultured Alphaproteobacteria bacterium; assembly: GCA_963741505.1. Taxonomy (GTDB): domain Bacteria; phylum Pseudomonadota; class Alphaproteobacteria; order Rhizobiales; family Hyphomicrobiaceae; genus JAKFWF01. The sequence continues at coordinate 22,828 of CAVUIJ010000008.1, forward strand.
GCGAGCCAGATCAGCCTGTCGATGTTCGGCATGAATGTGCCGGCGTTGCACGACAAGGTCGATCGCGCGGTCTTCGGATTCTGGGAGGATACCCACACCTACCTGTCGTGGACGCTCGCCGCGCTGGTCGTCGTCCACATCCTCGCCGCTCTGCGCCATCATTTCGTCAAGGGCAACGACGTGATGCGGCGGATGGCACGCGGATAGGATGGGCCGAGCCAGCGGGTTTGTTGCAATACTTCCGACGGTCCGTTCACCGCAACGCGACAGCCAAATGGCCCGACGCCGCATTTCACTGCATTGTGACTGGTAGCCTACGGTCGCGCATGGCAACGTTGCTCGGCGACGCATACAACGACAATCATCGACCGGAGGAACCATGACCAGGACAGCACGCCATACCGTCTTGACCTTGACCGCACTGACAGCCCTCGGCCTGGGCACCGCCGCCCTTGCCCAGCAGAACGCCATGAGCTTCTTCGTCACCAGCGTCGGACCGGGCAAGGGTGCCGATCTCGGCGGCCTCGCCGGAGCGGACGCCCATTGCCAGACGCTCGCCGCTGCCGCGGGTGCCGGCTCGAAAACATGGCGGGCGTACCTGAGCACGCAAGGCGCCGGCGCAGTCAACGCCCGCGACCGCATCGGCGCCGGCCCATGGAGCAACGCCAAGGGCGAGGTCGTTGCCAAGAGTGTCGATGATCTGCACGGCGCCAGCAACAACCTCACCAAGCAGACGGCGCTGACCGAGAAGGGCACGGTGGTGAACGGTCGTGGCGACACGCCCAACATGCACGATGTGCTGACCGGCTCGTCGCCCGACGGCAAATCGATCGCCGGCGATGCCGACATGACCTGCAAGAACTGGACGAGCAGCACGGCCGGCGCGGCGATGGTCGGGCACTCCGACCGCACCGGGCTCGACGACAGCGCGCCGGCGAAATCGTGGAACTCGTCGCATCCCTCGCGCGGTCCGGGCGGCGGCTGCGCCCAGGACGACCTCAAGGGCACCGGCGGCGCCGGGCTCTACTACTGCTTCGCGACCAACTGACGGTCGAGTGCGCGGCGGCGGGGCAGCGGGCTGCTCCGCCGCGCGTCCTTGCCTGACGGCAATGTCAGGCTGCCGGCTTGAACCAGACGATGCTGGTGCGCAGGAATTCCTTGTCCGAGTACGGGCTGTCCTGGACCTCGGCGACGGCGAGGCTGTAGGGCGGCTGGTCGACGTAGACGCCAGAGCCGAGCGGGATGCGGACCGCGATGCCGTGCGCGATGTCGAGATTGGCGGCGGCGAACCTGGTCGGCAGCAACTCGGTGATGATGGCGACCTTGTAGAGCCTTGCCAGGCGCTCCAGAACAGCTGCGATCTGGGCGTTGCTCAAATGCTGCAGCACCTGCCGGATGGTAACGACATCGCCGGCCGGCGGATCGGCGTCGACCGCATTGACCTGGACAAATCGCACGTTGCTGTTCGCATGGCGCGCGCGATTATGCTCGATCACGCTGCGCGCAACGTCACAACCGGTGTAGTCGAGCGGCCGCTGCAGCCGCGCCAGGATGCGGCGGGAAACCTGGAAATCGCCGCAGCCGATGTCGACCAGCGTATTGAGCTCGCGGTGGGCGTCGAGAAGCGAGACGACGAGAGCCTCGTATCGGGCCGATTTTGCCGGCAGTGAACCATCACCGGAATGGAACTGCGAGCCGTCGGGTGCGCGCCCCCATTTGCCTTCGGTGTAGATCTTGTCGAACGTCGCCTCGACGCTCAGCCCGCGCGACCATGCCTGGCGCTTGTTGAACTTGCGCGCGCGTCGCCGTTGCTGACGCCAGGCCTTGAGCGATTCGATCAATCCCACCAGAGCTCTCCCCGCCCGTTGATGCTCCGCAGGTCACTTGCCAAGCGCCTGCTTCTTCCACAGCTCCCACGGCCTGGCCGAGATCACTTCGTTGACCTTGTCGGCTTTGACACCCTCCTCGGGCTCGAGGTAGGTCACCGGCCCGCCGAGCCCGATCGCCTGCAATTGCAGCCGGGCATTGACCTCGAGATAGACCGCGCGGAATACGGCGAGCGGCACCGTCGGCGCCACCACCACGTTGCCGTGCCCGCGCATCAGCACCACCGATTTGTCGCCGAGCGTTTCGGCCAGCGCCTTGCCGAGCGCGCCGGAGCCGACCAGCATGTTGGTCATGCCGCCGGACTTGCGGATCTCGAATACGGGCACGCCGGCGGCAATGAACGCCGAGTTGTGGAACATCGCCTTCATCTGCACCTGGCTCGTGCCGAACGGGATCGTCGCCGGCGAGTGACTGTGCACGACTGCCTTCACGTCGGGCCGCGCGCGATAGACCTCGGCGTGGATGAAGCGTTCGAGAAACAGCGTGCGGCCATTGGCGGTGATGCCGTTACCGTCGAGGTCGTGCTCGACGATGTCATCGGCGACGACGAGCGCTGGCGCCACCGAGCGCGCCATCATGAAGCGGTTCGGGTCCTTTGGGTGACGCATGCTGACGTGGCCGAAGCCGTCGAGCACGCCCTGGGTGACGAGAATTCGCCCGGCCGCCACCAGATCGTCGATCAGCGCCGGCTCGACCGGGCCGGCTGACACAGCAGGCGGTGGCGTGGTCTGGGCGCGGGAGGTGGCAGGCGGCAACGCACCGATCGCCAGGGCGGCAACGAACCAAATGCCGACACGTGCCGATGGTCGCAATCGAGATCCAATCACAGCGTCTCCTCCCTCGCTCTTTTGCCTTCTGCCGATAGCACCACGAGCAAGGCAGGCAGCGCAAGCTTCAGTGACGCCGCCCGGCGCGATCGAGGGCGACGGCCAGCATCGTAGCATCACCGCCGATCCAACGGTGACCGCGACTGCATCGAGGGCATGAACTCCTTGAGCCGGTCGGGGTACGAGGCGCCGTAGATTTGCAGCCAGCCGGCACCGGCGCCGACCGGGCGCTGCTGCTGCACTCCGGCAAGCTGATCGAACAGAGCGGGATCGTTGAGCCCGCGCAGCGTCACGTCGACGAGGCGGTGCAGTGCGCCATCACCCATGGCGTACCAGTCTTCTTCCTTGAACCGGGCAAGTTCGGCCAGTACGACGAGCGGCATCACCGCGAAGGCGTGGTAGTGGATGGCGCGAGCGCCGCGGGCGATCTCCATCGGCAAGGTGCCGTCGGCGGCGATGTCGCCGGCCGCATCCGCCATGATGCCGCGCGCCATCTGCCAATGCCGGTCGCTGTCGGTGGCAATCGCGGTGGCGCCGACGGCGAGGCCGAGCCAATACCAGTGGTTGTTGCGCTTATGCTTGGGGTCATCGAAGAATGCGCGCGCGGCATCGGCAAAACGCATCAGCCAGGGCTCGATGACGCGGCGCTGCTCCGCGCTCGCGAATGATTTCAGCTTGATGTAGGCGAGTGCTGCGCCGGCCAGATCCCACTTGCGCTGGTATTCAGCCTGGTCCTGCGCCATGCGGCCGAGCCAGGCATCGCCGCGCGCCCAGGCTTCGAGCCAAACAAGGGCGCAGGATGCGACCTCGAGCTGGGCCGCCGGTTTCGAGCTGGCGCAGCGCCTTGTCGGCTTGTGCCGTCACTTCTTCGAGGAAATTGGTCAGCGGCGCCACGGCGGCGTCATGCAACGCCTTCTGCTTCGGCTCGATAATCGTGCCCCGGGCGTCGCCATAGAAGCGCGGGATGTCGAGGTCCTTGACCGGCGCCGGCGCCGGCGGGCAAGCGGCAGCCAGCCGTCGCGGCGAGCATCAGGGCCAGCATGGCTGAACCGGCTACTCTCGTCGTTCGACGCCGCCGCATCGCGATCTTGCCTCCGAAAATGGTCGCGGTCGCAGCATGCCCGGCCGGCGTTAATCGGCGCCTAACCGGATTGGAGCCGCTGGCGCTTGTCCGCATCCTTGCCTAATCTTGGACCTTGCGCTGCTCGAACGAAAGGTTAAGCCCATGCGCCGCATTCTGTTCTCCGCTACCGTTGCCCTGTTGGCGCTGCCGGCACACGCCCAGGAAACCAAGGTCGCGATCGGCCTGTCGGGATGGACCGGCTTTGCGCCGCTGACGCTGGCCAAGGAAGCCGGCATCTTCAAGAAGAACGGCCTCGACGTTTCCTTGAAGAAAATTCCGCAGAAGGACCGCCACCTCGCCATCGCCTCGGGCGACGTGCAGTGCGCGGCGACCACCGTCGAGACCTGGATCGTGTGGAACGCCAGCGGCGTTGCGACGAAGCAGATCTTCCAGCTCGACAAGTCCTACGGCGCCGACGGCATGGCGGTGCGCAACGACATCACCGCGATCAAGGACCTCAAGGGCAAGACGGTCGCCGCATCCGCGCCCGGCACCGCGCCCTACTTCACGCTGGCCTGGATGCTGAAGAAGAACGGCCTCAGTGTGAAGGACGTGACCGTCGTCAACATGGAGCCGGCCGCCGCTGCGCAGGCCTTCGTCGCCGGCCAGAACGACGCTGCCATGACCTACGAGCCGTATCTGTCGACGGTGCGCTCGGCGCCTGACAAGGGGAAGATCATCGCCACCACGCTCGACTACCCGATGATCATGGATACCTTCGGCTGCACGCCGAAGTTCCTCGCCGAAAATCCGAAGGCGGCGAAGGCGCTGGCCGACAGCTATTTCGAGGCGGTCGAGATGATCGGCAAGGAGCCGGCCAAGTCGAACGAGATCATGGGCGCCGACGTCAAGCAGTCGGCCGAGCAGTTCGCCGCCTCCTCGAAGTACCTGCGCTGGCAGGACAAGGCGTCGAACCAGAAGTTCTTCGCCGGCGAGTTGCAGGCGTTCTCCAAGGAAGCCGGCGAGCTCTTGATGGAGATCGGCATCGTCAAGCAGATGCCCAAGATCGAGGACATCATGGATACGAGCTTTATCAAGTGAGAGTGCGAGGCGGCGTCGGATCGTGAGGGTCTGATAGCGCTCTTGATGGCTCGGCCAGTAGCGCTTTTCGCGCACCCGGCGCCGTCATCCCGGGGCAGGCCGGGACGATCGAAAAGAAGCCGCGAGCAGGGTGTAGCTGAGTGGACGAACTTGCCGCCACGGCCTCGCCGTCGATATTGAGCATGTTGACTTTAGTCGCGTGTCCCGGCCTTCGCCGGGGTGACGGCGGTGGGGATGTGAGAGCGGCGCGGCGGCGGGGGACAGTTACCGATCAGCGAGAACGCCAATGTTTATAGCGCCCTGGTCGAAATCGGTAACTGTCCCCGTAGTTGGCAGTGGCGCCGGTCGCGCCGCCGCCGGCGGTCTCGGCGATGATGTTGCCTAGATGATCGTGCACGAAGTGGGTGGTGAACGGCGACGGCCCGGAAGTCTGCTGGCGGAGACTAAGCTGCTCGAGCGCGTTGTAGCCATAGGCATAGGGCAGCGCACCGACAGTCGCGGTGTCGAGCCGGTTGCGCTTGTTGTAGGTATAGCTGTTGACCGCGCCGAGCTTGTTGTCGGTCAGGACGTTGCCGGCACTGTCATAAGTGATCTGCCGCACCGTCGCGGCACCCCACCGGCCGGGACGAGGCATAAATGCGATCAATCGGCTGCGCGTTTCGACATCTCAAAAACAATCTCTAAATTGTCTGATGAATTCGACTGTGGAATGAAAAAAGTTTCGTTCAGAAGCCAAGCCTAGAACTGTAATGAAATCTTGGATCTTCCACGCATCGACAAGTGAGCGAAGGGGCGAGCGAACCTCCTTCGCGCCATCGAGCACTGCTAGAAATCGAAGAACTCGTTCGAGTTTTGGATTGGATTTTTGGATTCGTATTGCAAACGACTTGCCCTCATCGAGCATGGAGGTGATCATCGGCAAGCTTTCTCGAAGATTGTCCAACGAGAATTCGTTACTAGCTGAACGCATTCGCGCAACTCCTTGGAGTTATTCGCCAAATTTTTTCTTACATGCGTAATAGGCGCCCAAGCATATACCTCTACAGGCTAGGTCGACAGTCCAATGGGACTTACACCAAGGACTTGCTGTGCAACGTGTCATGCATTGTAATAGTCCGGATTCGCACGTCGGCAGTCTTGGCGTAGGAGGCATGGGCGACGGCTGCAGTGTGCCTGGTGTAGTTGGAGCGGGTGGCTTAGGGGGATAAACCTGCTCGCCGGTTTGCGGATTAATAATGACCGGGCCGCTCGGCTTAGGAGCCTCAGGGGTTAGTCCCGAAGGATCTACAAGCGTTAGCGGCGCCCCACCTGCATACCCATACACACTCGGCCCGTCCACGAACCCCAAGGGGTCGGGCTCGGGTGTACCTTCGACCCACCCGCATACCCAACACACTCGGCCCATCGACGAAGCCGAGCGGGTCGGGCTGGGTGTAGCGGCCGAGGGTTGGATCGTAGCTCCGATGCCAGTTGTAATGCAAGCCGGTCTCGGCCTGGAACCACTGGCCGGGGAAGCGGGTGTCGAGGGCGGCCGGGCCGGTGATCGAATGCACGCCGCCCCAGGGCAGCCAGACCGCGTCCCACACGCTGGCGCGGGCCGCGTCGGTCATCTTCACCGGGCGGTTGAGGTGATCGACGCTGACCCACCAGGTCGCCGGCGAGGCGGTGTTGACCGCATCGACCACCGCCAGCGGCCGGTCGATGGTGGTGCGTGAACCGGCAGTCGGCGCGATCTCGGTCTCCGGCAGCCAGATGTACTCGCGCACCGTGCCGGTGGCCCCGGTCGCGCCGCCGCCGGCGGTCTCGGCGATGATGTTGCCGAAGATGTCATGCACGAAGTGGGTCGTGAACGGCGACGGCCCGGCGGTCTGCTGGCGGATGACAAGCTGCTCGAGCGCGTTGTAGCCATAGGCATAGGGCAATGCGCCGACGGTGGCGGTGTCGAGCCGGTTGCGCTTGTTGTAGGTGTAGGTGTTGACCGCGCCGAGCCGGTTGTCGGTCAGGATGTTGCCGGCGTTGTCACTGTTGGCGCTGCCGATCGACGCTCTCGTTAACGCTCGGACGATCGGAGCGCGTGTGATCTGCCGCACCGTCGAGGCGCATTTCGCGCTTCCGGCCGGCTCCCCGCAGGGGAGTCGGAAGCGCCATCAAAATGCGTCACCGTCTGCACGCGGTTCGAGTTCATCTCCGCCGGTCGCGGGGCGGTTTTCGATTTCTCAGGTTCGCTTTTTGTTTTTGCCGATTTCGAAGCCGACCTGTAAGTTCTCAAGCTCGACAGCCCCGCCATTTCTTCATTGCGTCCCTCGCCATGCCCCGCCCCCTCGAACCGGTCTCGCCTTCTCTGCGCACCTTCTACGGCATCGCGTTCTTTGCGGCGTTCGTTGTGCTGTGGAGCATCGCCACGTTCGGCGGGTTCGTATCGAAGACGTTCCTGGCCAACCCGCTGACCATGCTGGAGGAGGGCTGGCTGCTGCTGACCAAGTTCGGCTTCCTCGGCGACATCGGCATGACGATCTGGCGGGTGCTCGGCGGCTTCGTCCTGGCCGCGATCGTCGCGGTGCCGCTCGGCATCGCCATGGGCGCCTGGAAGCCGATCGAAGCCGCGATCGAGCCGTTCGTGTCGTTCGCCCGCTACCTGCCGGCGTCGGCCTTCATCCCGCTCCTGATCCTGTGGGCCGGCATCGGCGAACTGCAGAAACTGCTCGTCATCTTCATCGGCTCGGTATTCCAGATCATCCTGATGGTCGCAGGCAGCGTAGGCTCGACCCGGCGCGACCTGGTGGAAGCGGCCTACACCCTCGGCGCCGACGATCGCGGCATCATCGCGCCGCGTATTGATGCCGTCGTCGGCGCCGGCGATCGCAGAAATTCTGCGGCTGGTGCTGGGCTGGGCCTGGACCTACGTCATCGTCGCCGAGTTGATCGGCTCGTCATCCGGCATCGGCCACATGATCACCGACAGCCAAGCGCTCTTGAACACCGGGCAGATCATCTTCGGCATCATCGTCATCGGTTTGATCGGCCTCGTCTCCGACTTCCTGTTCAAGGCGGTCAATCGCTGGCTCTACCCGTGGTCGCTGGCATGACGCAGCTCAGCATCCGGCAGGTCACGCGTGTGTTTGCGCCGGCCAGGCGCGGCGGCGACCCGACGCGGGCGCTGGAGCCGACCGACCTCGACGTCGCGGCCAACGATTTCGTGACCATTCTCGGACCTTCCGGCTGCGGCAAGTCGACGTTGCTGCGCATTGTCGCCGGCCTCGACCGGCCGACGGCGGGCGAAGTCGTATTGGATGGCCGCCCGATCACCGGCCCTGGACCCGACCGCGGCATGGTATTCCAGTCCTACACGCTGTTTCCCTGGCTGACGGTCGAGGACAACATCGCGTTCGGGCTGCGCGAGAAAGGCATGGCGTCAAGCGACACCCGCGACATCGTCGCCCGCTACATCGATCGGGTCGGCCTCAAGGGGTTCGAGCAGCATTGGCCGAAGCAGTTGTCGGGCGGCATGCAGCAGCGCACCGCGATCGCCCGCGCGCTCGCCAACGACCCCAAGATCCTGCTGCTCGACGAGCCGTTCGGCGCCCTCGACAACCAGACCCGCTCACTGATGCAGGAGCTGTTACTCGGCATCTGGGAGCGCGAGCGCAAGACCGTGCTGTTCGTCACCCACGACATCGAGGAGGCGATATTCATGGCCTCCCGCGTGGTGGTGATGAGTGCGCGGCCAGGGCGCATCAAGTCAGAGTTCGCGGTCGACCTGCCGCATCCGCGCCCCTACACGCTGAGGACCGCGCCTTCGTTCGTCGAACTCAAGCAGCGTCTGATTGATGAAATCCGGGTCGAGGCGCTCAAAGTCGCCGGCGCTTTCGACGGATCGGCCCCGGCGGAGCACTGATTTTCTTGCGTCGGAACTACGGTTCCGGTGCACAACCGTCGCAATTGCCGCCGTGCGCTCCGCCGATTTGGCTGCCGTTGCAGTCGCCGGCTGCCATGTCGATTTGGCGATGATCGGGCGCCCGTTCGCGGTCGTCGAACTGCCGCAGGGGCGATAAAGGCCTTCTCAGCACAGCTGTTCGTCGTATATGCCTCTTACCTGTCACATGAGCGGCAATGGCGAGACGATTGCAATGACCTCGATGAGCGGTAGTGGTGGGTTGGTGACGGTATTCGGCGGTTCGGGTTTCGTCGGACGCCACACGGTGCGGGCGCTGGCGAAGGCCGGTTGGCGGGTTCGCGCAGCGGTACGCCGGCCGGACCTTGCCGGCCACCTGCAACCGATGGGCGCCGTCGGCCAGATCCATGCCGTGCAAGCAAACCTTCGCTATCCCGAATCGGTCAAGGCGGCGTGCGCTGGCGCCGATGCAGTGATCAATCTCGTCGGTGTGCTCTATCCCTCCGGCAAGCAGAGCTTCAGCGCTGTGCACGTGGCCGGCGCGCGCGCCGTCGCAAAGGCCGCCCGCGAGGCCGGCGCCAAGCGACTGATCCACGTTTCGGCAATCGGTGCCGACCGCAAGTCGGCGTCGGCCTATGCCCGCTCCAAGGCCGAAGGCGAGGCCGCAGTTCTGGAGGAATTCGCCGATGCCGTCATCGTGCGACCGTCCCTGGTGTTCGGACCTGAGGACGAGTTGTTCAATCGATTTGCGGCGATGGCGCGCATATCGCCGCTGCTGCCGCTGATCGGCGGCGGCAAGACCCGCTTCCAGCCCGTGTTCGTCGGTGATCTGGCCAACGCCGTTGCTGCGGTTGCCGCCGGCCAGGGCCGTGCCGGGCAGGTCTATGAGATCGGCGGACCCGAGATACTGTCGTTCCGTCAGATCCTCGACAGGGTGCAGGCCTGGAGCGGGCGCAGCAGGGGCTACCTGCGGCTGCCGTTCTGGCTCGCCAAACTCCAGGCCGGGCTGACGGCGCCGTTGCCGAATGCGATGCGGCCGCTCACCGTCGATCAGCTGCGGCTGCTGCAGCGCGACAATGTCGTCAGCGACGCCGCCCAGAAGGAAGGACGCACGCTCGCCGGCCTCGGCATCACCGCGCCGCACGCCGCCGCTTCGATCGTGCCTGCCTACCTCGAGCGTTTCCGCCCGCGCGGCCAGTACTCCCATTACCGTGGCTAGCCCATAATGTCCGCTGCATGGACAGCAAGGCGCCCAGGCCTTCCGGCCTGGGCGCCCGCAAATTCGCGACGCTGTCCTCGATCCCGTCCGGCCTGATTGTCAGTGCAGGCTCTGGACGTGCAGCTTGTCACCCATGGCATGGCCGATCGCCGCCTGCCGACTGTCGGTCAACGCCAACGGCGTGCCATCGGCCGCGTGCAAGGCAAACAGGCTGATGCCTTTCGGCAGGCCCTTGACCGCCGGATACATGCGGTTTGCCTCGTCGGAACTCAGCATCTTGATGTAGGCGACCTTGCCGCCACCGAGCTTGGCGAGCTCACTCGGGCTGATGCGCGGCACGATGGACCGTCTTTTGGCGCCACTCTTGGCCGCCCTGGTGCGCTTCTGCTCTACCATGACGGATACCTCCTCTTCAGAGTTCCAGCACGTCATGCCCCGACTGAACGATGGCCGACACTTTCGACCAAACCAAGTCGGAACCATGGTCGTTTGATTCGTTTGTCTTTACTACAGTTTTGCAAACTTAGGCTTTCGGCCGACCGGCCCCGATATCTATACGCTTGCTGAGGCGTTCGGGTTCATGCCGAACCAGGTCGATCGTCAACAGTCCGTTGTCCAAGTTTGCATGTAAAACCTCGATTCCGTCGGCCAAAACGAAGGTTTTATGGAATTGCCGTGCCGCAATGCCGCGGTACAGGTACTCGCGGGATTTGTCGTCTTGCTGGCGGCCGCGCACCATCAGTTGGCTGTCTTCTAGAGAAATTTCGAGCTGGTCGCGTGTGAAACCGGCAACTGCCACCGTGATCCGAAGCAACTCCCGGCTTTGCGCCGTGCGCGCGATGCGTTCGATGTTGTAGGGCGGGTAGCCGTCACTGGCGCTCTTGCCGGCGCGATCAATCATGCGTTCAATTTCTTCGAAACCCAGCATCAGTGGGCTCGAAAGCATGGATAGTCGCGTCATAGCTGGCCCTTTCCGATAAGCGACCACTGCCTTTTCTTCGCTCTGCCAGCCCGTTCAGGCGCTGGCCCAGGCCTGCCCATTCCTGGCGCCGGCCTTTTCAACGTGACGGGGATATGGGATGCGCGCTATCGCTTTCAAGCCACGGGGAGTTTATATGCTCTATCTCAGCATAAATTCCCCTTCCGCCTGATCGGAAGAGCCAGCCCTTGTCGCCTGAGACTATGCTCATTCTCGCCGGTGCGCTGCTCGGCGGCTTCGTCAACGGCATGTCCGGCTTCGGCACCACGCTGGTGGCGCTGCCGTTCTGGGTCCATGCGGTGTCGCCGGTGATTGCCGCCCAGCTCGGCGCCGCCGGTGGCGTGATCGGCAATTTGCAGTCGCTGCGGGCAACCTGGCCGCTGGTGCGCTGGCGGGCCGTGGCGCCGTACATTTTGACGGGCCTCGCCGGTGTCCCGATCGGCACCTACCTGTTGCCGCAGCTCGACCCGCGTTCGTTCAAGCTCGGCGTCGGCGGCATCCTGGTGCTCTTCTGCGTGTTCCAGCTCGGCAGCCGCGACCGGTTGCGATTTGCCGGCGGCGGCAGGTTCGCGGACGCTGTTGTCGGATTTCTCGGTGGATTCCTCGGCGGTCTGGCCGGCATGTCCGGCCCCTTGCCGACGATGTGGGCGTCATTGCGCGGCCTCGCCAAGGACGACAAGCGCGTGCTGTTCCAATCGTTCAACACCACCATGCTGTCGGCGATGTTGTGCTTTTCAGCGGTGCAGGGATTGCTGTCCTGGGAGTTCGGGCGAGCGCTGCTGATCTCGCTGCCATGTTCGATCGCTGGCGCCCGGCTGGGGCACTGGGTCTACACCCGCCTCGCCGCCCATCATTACGACCGTATTGTGCTCGTGCTGCTGCTGCTGTCGGGCGTCAGCCTGCTGTGGGGCAACCTGTAGAACCCTCGTCACAATCCTGCGCTGATCGCCTGCGATAGCGGCCAGATCGAACGCCCATGAGGAACTTTGAATCCGATGCCCCACGTTCTGCAACGCACCACGATGCTGTCCGCCTTGCTGCTCGCCGGCCTGCTGGCGAGCCCGGCCACTCAGGCACAGGAGAAAAAGCCCGAGAGCTTGGGGACTTCGATCCCACTCGACGAGTTGACGCCCGAGGAGAAGGCCGAGCGCGAGGCGCGCAAGGACTGCAAAGTCGCGATCTGCGCCATCTTCCACAACCGCAAGGCGCAAGGCCCGGATGTGTCGTGCAGCGTGCTCAAGACCTGGCGCAAGGAGCAGCTCGACAAGATGGTGGCCAAGGCCAAGGTGTCGTGGCCGTGGGGCCGGGTGAAATGCGTTGCCGATGTAAAGCTGAAGCGCGCCGACCTGATCAAGGGCATGACTGAGGCGAAGTACGAGGCGCAACTCGGCAAGCACGAGGTCAAGTGCGAGGTCGAGCGCGACAAGGAGGCCAAGGCTGACATCAATTTCGACTTCTCGCCGAAGGTCACGTTCGAGAACGGCAAGGCGACGAAGGCGTACTTGAACTGGGGCAAGATCGAAGCGCCCACTCTCGTCAAGGGCGCGATGTGGACTGCGACCGCCACCGACAACACCTTCAACGTGCTGCAGTCGACGATCGTCGAAGACATCAACGACTTCGTCGGCAACAAGTGCATGGAAGTGAAGGCCGATTGGGCCGGGAAGTAAGGCTTGTTGACCCCGAGGTCAGACTTGCGGGTCGGGTAGAGCCCCATCGCGAGACCCAATGGAGGCGCGCGCGCAGCGCCCGAAATATGTCGTGCTTCGCACAATTGTATTGTCGGGTTGCGCTGCGCTGCGCGTTGCTACCGCCGCCGGCCAGGGACGGCCAGCCGATCCGATTGGCGCGCGCCTGTGGCCGGTGCCGCTTGCCTCGAATCGGCCGCTGCGGCTAACCGGGGACTCGGCCGCATCGACACAGCGCGGTGCGGCCGTTGCTAAGAAATTAGACTTGGCGTTGCCGGTTGCGCTGCCACAGAGGCTCCCTCGATGCTTGGACTGAAGCCGGAACGCTTGGGGTTGCAGGACTTCAATTCGCAGCCGATCGCGGTGTGCGGCAAGTCATTCATCGCCGATCAGTCGGGCGCACTCTACTGGGGCGCAGAAAAGGCGCTGATCATCGCCGATCTGCATCTCGAGAAGGGCTCGAGCTACGCCGCGCGCGGAGTAATGTTGCCGCCCTACGATACGCGGGCGACCCTGCTGCGCCTCGCCGAGACCATCGATCGCTATGAGGTCGATTGCGTGATCGCGCTCGGCGACAGCCTGCATGACAGGAGCGCGGCGGAACGCATCGCCAAGGACGACCTCGATATCCTGGGCATCATGCAGGAGGACCGGCGCTGGATCTGGGTCACCGGCAACCACGACCCCGCCGTCGACGGGGCGTTCGGCGGCGAGGTGGTCGAGGAACTGAGCCTCGAGGGACTGGCGCTGCGCCATCTGCCGCGGCCCGGCCGGGTGACGCACGAGATCGCCGGCCACATGCATCCGGCCGCCAGATTGTCGCTCTACGGCAGCAGCTTGCGCCGGCCATGCTTTGTCGGCAATGGCTTGAGGCTGGTGCTGCCGGCGTTCGGTGCCTTTGCCGGCGGCCTCAACGTGCTTGACGACGCCTTCGTGCCGCTGTTCGGCGATGATGGCCTGTCGGTGTGGATGCTGGGCCAGGAGGGCTTGTACCCGGTGGCGACGCGGCAGCTCAGGGGGGATTGAGGGCGGCGGATGGGTTGAATTAGGTTCGTCAGTGCGCGTAGGTTGGGTTGAGCCCCCTCGCGAAACCGAACATGCTACCAGCCATTGAAGTGCATTGCCCGAATACCCATGATGCCTCCTGGGGTGGGGACCTCCGCGAACAATCGAGCAACGCAGGCTTGCCTTCGCCCCCGTTCCCCGCCATATACGGGGCGGGGAAGTTGGCTGCGGACGTGTCTCTCGCCAACCGGGTCAGGACCGGAAGGTAGCAGCCCTAACGAGCCGGATATGGGTCGTTGGTCAGCTTCCTCATTTTGCTTTTCCGCCGCGCCGGCCTCGCCGCGCGTCCTGCCGCACCGCTGAGGCAGATCGAACGCAATGGCGAAGAAGACATCGACCGGCTCGAACAACGGCGACACGCCAGCGGCACCAGCGGCGGCAAAGCCCTACGTCGTGCTGGCACGCAAATACCGCCCAGAGACCTTCGACGACCTGATCGGCCAGCAGGCGATGGTCAAGACGCTCGAGAACGCGTTCGCGGCCGATCGCATCGCGCAAGGCTACATGCTGACCGGGGTGCGCGGCGTCGGCAAGACCACTACGGCTCGCATTCTGGCGCGTGCGCTCAATTATTCGAAACCGGGTCTGCCCGACCGCCCGACCGTCAAGATGGACGGCTATGGTCAGCATTGCGCTGAGATCATAGCCTCGCGCCACCCGGACGTGGTCGAGATGGACGCCGCCTCGAACACCGGCGTCGACAACATGCGCGAGATCATCGAGAGCGCGCGCTACAAGCCGCTCGTCGCGCGCATCAAGGTCTTCATCATCGACGAAGTCCATATGCTGTCGAAGGGCGCGTTCAATGCGCTGCTGAAGACGCTCGAGGAACCACCGGCGCATGTGAAGTTCATTTTCGCGACCACCGAGATCCGCAAGGTGCCGGTGACGGTGCTGTCGCGCTGCCAGCGCTTCGACCTGCGCCGCGTCGAGGTGCCGGAATTGTCGAAGCACTTCGCCCGCATCACCAAGGCGGAAGGCGCCACCGCCGAGCCCGAGGCGCTGAACCTCATCGCGCGCGCCGCGGAAGGCTCGGTGCGCGACGGCCTGTCGATCCTCGACCAGGCGATCGCCATGGGCTCCGGCAAGGTTACCTCCGAGTCGGTGCGGGCGATGCTCGGCCTCGCCGACCGCAGCCGCATTCTCGATCTGCTCGACGATCTGGTGTCGGGGCGCACGGCGTCGGCGCTGGAGCGGTTTGCGAGCCTGCATCTGGCGGGCGCCGAGCCGGTGCAGGTGCTGGCCGATCTCGCCGATGCGGTGCACGTCACTACCCGCATGAAGGTGGCCGGCGACGCCGGTGCCGGCGAAGCGCTGTCGACCGACGAGAAGGCGCGGTCAGGCACGCTTGCTCAATCGCTGTCGCTTAACCTGCTCAGTCGGGTCTGGCAGATGCTGCTGAAGGGCCTCGAGGAAGCCGGCCGCGCGCCGAGCCCGCTGGCCGCGACCGAGATGGTACTGATCCGCATCTGTCATACCGCCGATCTACCAACGCCGGACGAGCTCATCCGCACCCTTGGCGGCGCTGTGCCGGTGCCGCGCGGGGCGGGGGGTGGTGCCACCGAGCGCGAGGCACCCGAGCCGCGGGCGCCGTTGAACGCAATGCCGGCCGCCGCCGATGACGGTCCGAAGTCCTTTGCCGACGTGGTTGATCTCGCCGGCGCCAGGCGCGACGCCAAGCTCAAGCTGCATCTGGAGGACCACGTCAGCCTGTTGAAGTTCGAAGCGGGGCATATCGAGGTGAGCCTGCTGCCGGGCGCGCCTGCCGGCCTCGTCGGTGAGCTTGGCGAAAAGCTCAGCAAATGGACGGGCAGGCGCTGGGTGGTCTCGATCGGCCGCGGTCACGGAGCGCCGCCGCTGGGCGATGTCCGCCGCGCGGCGCAGGCCGCCGAGATCGAGCGCGTCAAGGCCGATCCGGCGCTGGCTGCCATTCTCGCTGCCTTCCCAGAGGCCGAGATCAAGGCAGTGCGGCCGGTCAAATCCGGATCGAAGCGTGGCGAGTGAGCTGCGCACAATCTCTTCAAGGAGGAATTGAGCCGTGAAAGACATCATGGGCATGATGAAGCAGCTCGGCCAGATGCAGAGCCGCATGCAGGCGATGCAGGACGAGTTGGCGCAGATCGAGATCGCCGGCCAGTCGGGCGGCGGCCTGGTCATGGTCACGCTCGACGGCAAGGCCAGCCTGAAGCGTATCAAGATCGACCCGTCGCTGATGCAGGCGGACGAGGTCGAGATCCTGGAAGATCTGATCATCGCCGCCTTCCAGGACGCCAAGGTCAAGGTCGAGGCGACGCTCGCCGAGAAGATGCAGGCGGTAACCGGCGGGCTGCCGCTGCCGCCGGGTCTGAAGCTGTTTTGATCCGAAGCATCCGTAGGGCGGATTAGCGCAGCGTAATCCGCCACTTCACCCCAGGCCGCAAATGGCGGATTGCGCGAAGTCGCTAATCCGTCCCGCAAAATCGATGCAGTACTTCGCATGAGCAAGAAGACCGCCGGGCCTGAGATCGAGCGGCTGATCCAGCTGCTGTCGCGTCTGCCGGGACTGGGCCCCCGCTCGGGCCGCAAGGCCGCGCTGGCGCTGCTGAAGCGGCGGCAGGATCTGCTGGTGCCGCTGGCTCAGGCACTCGCCATTGCCGCCGAAAAACTCGTAGAGTGCCCGACCTGCGGCAACATCGATACCGTGTCGCCCTGCACCATCTGCCAGGACCCGCGCCGCGATCCGGCGCTGATCGTGGTCGTCGAGGAGATCGGCGATCTGTGGGCGCTGGAGCGGGCCGGCGTCGTCACCGCGCGCTATCACGTGCTCGGCGGTCACCTGTCGCCGCTCGACGGCGTTGGCCCCGAGCGCCTCAACATCGCGAGCCTGCTGACGCGGGCGGCTGCCGGCGAGGTGAAGGAGGTGCTGCTCGCCCTCAACGCCACCGTCGAAGGCCAGTCGACCGCGCACTACGTCATGGAGCAGCTGGAAACTGTCGCCGGCGATCGCCCGCTGACGGTGTCGCGGCTCGCCCAGGGCGTGCCGATCGGCGGCGAACTCGATTACCTCGACGAAGGCACGCTGGCAGCGGCGATCAAGGCCCGCCGGAAAATCTGATGCGATACTAACGGCATGATATCGGCGGCCAGGAAGCGTTGTCTGGACCGAGCGAGCGACGTTTCACCTGCTCACGTATCGCGGCTTTGGTGGGGTCATGACATAGATCAGATGGTGGGTGGGGCCGGTCATGCCGGCGAACGAGTGTTGGATCGTGGTCGGGATCTCCATCGTGCCGGCATGGCTGAACTGGCGCGCGGCGGCAAGACACCATGCCTCTCCGGCGCCGCAGATCGCCAGCAACCCCTCGCGTTCGATCCGTTGCGGCGTGACCCATGGCGCCTCTCCGGAGGAGAAATGAGTGAATTCGGCCGGGCTGTCTGGACCGTAGAACGGCTGGGCGAGCGAATACTTCTCGCTGCCGGTGACGATGCGCACCGGCGAGCCGAACGATTGCTGCCATACGCGGGCGGCGTCCCGGGCGGCGAAAGGCGATATATCGACAGTGCCTTTGAGCTGGAAATAGAAGCATGCATAGGCAATGGCCGGCGATACCAGCACTGCACCAACTAGAAACACGACGACGGCGCGCAGCACGCCGCGCATCGCGTCGCGCGTGATCGCCGGCTCGAGCGCCAGCATGATGACGAGCGGCAACATGTAGAAGGCGGGAATGAGGAAATTGACCGCGACCTTCACGTAGCCGGCGGCGCCGAACAGGATCGTCAGCACGAACGGTCCGCTGGCGAGGACCATGATCCACCAGTGCTCGCGGGCGATGAGCTTGCGCCATAGTCCGCTGAGGATGGCCGGCCGCCGCCAGCGGATCGCCGCCACCAGGATGACGGCTGCGACCATGTTCATGGCGAGACTGGCGATGGCGGTGGTGACCGCCTTGTGGAAATTGTACCACCACGGCTGGCCGGTCTTGCCCAGTGCATATCTCACCGGCGGCAGATCGTTGGCGATTGCCCACCGGGCGTGCGGTATGAGCAGCAGCGCGGCGACCGCGATCGCGACGTAGGGCGCCGGCGATCTGTAGTAGCGGCGAACCTCGGGATGGAGCAGGCTCGCAACGAAACAGGTGGCCAGCAGCAGGATCGAATAGTACTTGGCAAGCAGTCCGGCGGCGGCAAGGACGCCGAAAGCAGTTCCTGCCACCACCGTTCGGGTCTCGATCGAGCGCACGAAGGCATACGCCGTCCATGGCCACAGCGACAGCAGCACGGTATTGGCGTTGAAGTTCGACGCCATGTAATTGTAGTACGGCATGAAGGTCAGCAGCAGCACCGCAAGCAACCGCGCTTCGACCTTGAGGAACCGGCGGGCCAACGCCCAGATGCCGGCAAAGCCGACGCCGACATTGATTGCCGACAGCAGGTAGTAGGCCCAGTCGGTCCTCGGGAAAACGTAGAACCAAATGCCGACGATCCAGGAATAGAACGGCGGATGCTTATAGTATCCGAGCTGCCATTGCTGGCCCCAGGCATACGTCTCCAGCATGTCGTCCCACAGCGCACCGGGAGCGCGCGAAATCGCCGGCACCAGCGTCCATGCGATCGTGTGGGCGACGAGGAACAGCAGCAGCAGACGCATTTCATCCATGCCGACCAGCCGCGACAATCCTTCGCCGAGGCGGTGGCCGAGTGTCGGCCGGGCCGTGATCGAGGGTTGATTGAACGTCATGTCGGCTTGGGCGGGGCCTGATTGTTTGCTGTCGGCGGCTTGGGTTGGCAGCCGATCGTGGCGTTTCTGCGCTGGCGGTGCTGCCTTCGACAACCCGCGGTAGAGCATCATTTCATTTGCTTGGGCATGCAAGCAACCTTGCTGTGCGAGCAAAGTTATTGGCGCAACTTCTCGATCAGTTCGGCGGTGGGGTAGCTGTCGGCCGGCAGGCCGAACTTCATCTGCGCCGCCTTGATTGCGGCCCGGGACCCAGCCCCAAGCTTGCCATCCGGCTCTCCGGCCGGGAATCCGCGCTTGTTGAGGAGCGACTGCAATTCGACAATCTGATTGTGCACCAGCGTTGGGATCGGACCGCGGCCGCGGCTCATCGCGGGGGCGCCGCCGATGCGGGTCGCAAGATAGGCAGCGGTCACCGCGTAGTTCAGCGACTGGTTCCATTTCAGATAGGCCTGGAAGTTGCCATAGGCCAGGAATGCCGGGCCATTACGGCCCATCGGCAAGACCAGCGAGGCGGCCGTCTGGTCGCCATCGAGCGGTTTACCTTCGGCTGCAGTGACACCCCATTTCGCCCATTGGCTGCGTGGCTGCTGGACGGCGAGATCGGCCTGATCCCAGGCGAGGCTTACCGGCACGCGCACTTCCTGCAGCCAGGGTTGGCCTCCCTCCCAGCCGAGGCTCTTGAGGAAGGCCGCCGTCGAGCCGATCACGTCGGCGGGGCTGCGCAGGAGGTTGCGCCGGCCGTCGCCATCCCAATCGACCGCGTGATTGAGATAGTGGCTGGGCAGAAATTGGGTCTGGCCGAGTTCGCCGGCCCAAGAGCCGATCATTTCGTCGGGTCGCAGATCGCCGCGCTCGACGATCTTCAGCGCCGCAAGCAGCTCGCCCCGGAACATCTCGGAACGGCGACAGTCGTAGGCGAGTGTCGCCAGCGAGCGCAGCACCGGCTTGTTGCCCATGCCGGATCCGAAATCGCTTTCCAGCGCCCAGAACGCGGTGATGACAGGGGCGGGGACCCCGAACTCCTTCTCCGCCCGTGCGAACAGCGCTTTGTGCTTGGCAATGTGCGCCAAGCCGTTCTGAATGCGATTGCGGGACGCGAGCTTGTCGGAGAAGTCGAGAAAGCTCTGGCCGAAAAACCGCTGGCCACGATCGGTCCAGATGATGTTCTGGTCGAGCGTGAGATAGGGCGCCGCTGCCGACCAGGTGCCAGCGGAGATGCCCTGCGCCGTGGCGTCCTTCTTGAAGCCTTCGAGCCAGCGGCCGAAGTCGCCGGTGTTCCTGCAGGTTGCGGCCTGGGTTGTTGCCGTCACCTGCGGCTTCGGCTGGGCAGCGGGCGGCCGTGTCGTCTGGGCACTCGCGCTCGCGGCAATCGCCGCCGCAGCCGAGGCGGCAAGTGCTGTCAGTGCCGGTCGTCGCATCGAAGGACCTGCCGATTTTGCGGGATACATGTTCGCGGTCAAAGAGCCAGGGCGGCCACCAAAGTCAAGCCGAAAGGATGGGCTAGACTACGAGTTCCACCGTGTCGGTGGCGGTGTGGCCGAATACGCGCTTGTAGCGCTCGATGGCCGCTCGCGGCCCCACCGCCTTGTTGAGGTTGTCGGAAAGCTTGACCGCCGGCTGGCCGTTGACAGCAACAACCTTGCAGACGATCGAGAATGGATCGAGGCCACCGTGCGGGGCAAGGCCGCGAAAATCGTTGGTCAGCAGCGTGCCCCAGCCGAAACCAGTCCGCAGCCGCCCGGCAAAGTGCCGGTGGATGCGCTCGATGCTCTCGACGTCGAGAGCATCGGAAAAGATCGCGAGTTTTGTCGCCGGGTCCTGGCCGCGTGATTGCCACCAGCGGATCGCGGTTTCGCCGCCCTCGATCGGATCGCCGCTGTCGATGCGGATGCCGGTCCAGTTCGCGAGCCATTCCGGCGCGTGAGCAAGAAAGCCTTCGGTGCCGTAGGTATCCGGCAGGATGATGCGCAGGTTGCCTTCGTAGTCCTCCTGCCAGTCGGCCAGCACGCGATAGGGCGCCATGGCCAGCGCCGCATCGTCTTCGGCCAGCGCCGAATAGACCATCGGCAACTCGTGCGCATTGGTGCCGATCGCCTCGACCTCGCGGCGCATCGCGATCAGGCAATTGGAGGTGCCGAGGAAAGCCGGCCCAAGCCCCTCGATCATCGCCTGCACGCACCAGTCCTGCCACAGGAAGCCATGCCTGCGGCGGCTGCCGAAGTCGGCGATACGCAGGGCTTCGAGCCGGCGCAGGCGCTCGATCTTCTCCCACACCCGGGTCATCGCCCGCGCATAGAGAACCTGCAGCTCGAACTTGCCGAGGCCGCGCAGCACCGCGCGCGAGCGCAGCTCCATGATCACGGCGAGCGCCGGGATCTCCCACATCGTGGTTTCGATCCATGGCCCGTCGAACGTGAGCTCGTACTGCTCGCCGACGCGCTCGAGATGGTAGGCGGGAAAGCGGAACCCTTCGAGCCACGTCATGAAGTCCGACGAGAACATCTGTCGCTTGCCATAGAACGTATTGCCGCGCAGCCAGGTGCTCTCGCCGCGGGTCAGGCTAAGCGAGCGGATATGATCGAGTTGCTCGCGCAGCTCGCCGATGTCGATCAGCTTGGCAATCGGCACGTCAGTGGAGCGGTTGATGATGCCGAAGGTGACCTGAGTGTGCGGCAGGCGCCGGAAAATCGTCTGCGCCATCAGCAGCTTATAGAAATCCGTGTCGATCACAGACCGGACGATCGGATCAATCTTCCAGGTGTGATTGTAGACGCGGGCGGCAAGGTCGGTCACGGCTCACTCCAGATGGTGCCGCCGGTCGGGCTAGCCCCCGAGCCTATGTCCTCGCCGAAGTGAGGCCAAGGGGGCAATCTGCAGGTCGCGCATACGAAAAGGGCCACCCTTGAGGGCGGCCCTTCGTGAGATCAGCGGCCGGACGTGCAGGAAGCCTGCATCAGGCTCGTCTTGCGTCGCATCAGGCGGAGCGCGGAGGCGGCTCCAGCGTCGCCTTGATGAACGTGAGCCTTACCGGCGTCATCCTCATCTCACTCGACATTGGATCACCTCCTTCCAGTTGTTAATTCCTGAGTTGAAGGCTGTCATATTCGCCCGATACTGACAAGTGCTGACGCGCCACGTTGCGTGGCGTTACGCCGGCAGGCAGCTGGCCTCGGCTGCGATCAGCATGCCGGCCAGAATGTCGAATCCGCTGCCATGGCCGAGACTGGCGAGCGGCGTAATGACGCTGGCAGGGGCGGCGCCATCGAGCAGGCCTGCGATGGCGCGGTGGACAGCGGCATTGGCTTCGCCGTCGCAGGCGGCCTCGAGGAATGCGCAGCTGAGCGGCGAGGTGAGGGCGCGCATGCGGCTGCGTACCGCGCTGCCGAGTGCGGTCGCGGTTTCTCCTCGGTCGAGCGCATGCAGCACGATCAGCGCGCCCGACAGCACGTCGTCGCCGCTCGGCGTCAGGCCATGGCCGAGGCCGAGAAGGGACGCGACGGCAGGTGCGCAATCGAATCCGGCGCCACCGACGGCACTGCCGAGCAGTCGCAGGCCGTGCCGGGCGCGCTCGCCAAGGGGAG
The DNA here is from genome assembly GCA_963741505.1 of uncultured Alphaproteobacteria bacterium. Taxonomy (GTDB): domain Bacteria; phylum Pseudomonadota; class Alphaproteobacteria; order Rhizobiales; family Hyphomicrobiaceae; genus JAKFWF01. The sequence goes on from CAVUIJ010000008.1 coordinate 44,850, forward strand.
TGGCGGTGGCGGCCGCGGTGGTCAGGGCATGAATGATGCTTTCGGCGGGGGCCTCGCGCAGAGCCGCCCTTTTCAAGTCCTGCAGCATCGCCAGGTGCGCCGGCTTGGTCGACCATGCCGGTGCCTGCCAGCGCCGGGCAACGTCGAGACGGATCGTCGAGGCATCAGGGAATTCGAGATATTCGCCGCGGCTGGCCGCCGCCGAGCCGACTGCGGGAGGCTGCAGTGTACCGGCGCGCAACAGAGCGTTGAGCGGCCCATCGCCGATGCTGGCGTCGCCGATGCAGACGAAGGCATCGCCAGAGCGCAGATAGAACGAACGCTCGAAGGTTGCGGCGACGGTCCAGTCGGCATGCGCGGCGAACAATCGCGCCGCGCGCGCACCGATCGAGATCACGGTGATCTCACGCGTCACGGATCATTCCCGCTGCCAACTGGGCGGCGGCTGCATTTGATGGCGCGACGATGATGCCGACTTGTTTGAGCTTGGCGACCTGAGCGGCGCGATGCTGCGGGTCGCCATCCGTGCCGGTGACGGAGGCGATGACTCGCCGGGCCAACCCTTCGGGCGGTCGCGGAGATTTCGCGGCCAAATGTCCGGCCGGGTCCATGTGGCCGCCGAAGCCCAGCACGCAGTCGAGCAGGATCGCGGCGACAGCCGGATCAGCGAGTGCCGCAGCCAGCGGTTCGTCGCGCACCGCCGGCTCGATCATCGGATGCGGCCGGCCGCGCGTATACTCGTCGGCGCCGAGGTCGATCATGGCGTGCGCCTTCGACAGATCGCCGAGCGCCGACGCACCCGGCACCGGTGCGTTCGAGGCGACGGCAAGGCCGTTGGCGAGCGCCACCAATTGTGCTTCGGCGGCAAGAGTGCCGCCCGCGAACAGCCCGCGAATGACGCCTTTCCGCAGAGCCTTGATCCGCTCTTCTTTGTCGGCCGGTGTGACGCCTGTCGCGAACTTGGCAGCATCCGCGAGGGTGCGTGCTGCCAGCGCATTCTTCGGCGTCGCGCGCTCGGTGTCGCCCAAAAAGCAAATCGTGAACGGCTTCGAGCTCCGCCCCACCCGTTCGAGCACCTTCACCGCGACTTCGGCAGCCGGCGGCTTCGAGACGATAACGATGTGCTTGGTCGCCGGATCGGCATCGAGCAGGTCGATCGCCATCAATGTGGTGATGCCGCCGACCTCGGCATTGAGATCGCGGCCGCCGGTGCCGATGGCGTGCGAAATGCCGCGCCCGGCCTGCGCGATCAGGCAGCTCACCTCCTGAATGCCGGTGCCGGACGCGCCGATGATGCCGATGTCGCCGCGCGGCACCACGTTGGCGAAGGCGAGCGGTGCGCCGCCGATGATCGCGGTGCCACAGTCGGGTCCCATGACGAGACGGCCCAGGTCGCGAGCTTCGCGCTTCAACTCGACCTCGTCGGCAACCGGCACATTGTCAGAAAAGATCATCACGTCGAGGCCGGCGCGGATCGCCTTGCGGGCTTCGGCGATGGCGAAGTCGCCGGGCACCGAGATCAAGGCGAGGTTGGCGGCGGGTGTCTCAGCGAGCGCCGATCGCAACGTGCGCGGCTGCCAGGATTGCGCAGCCCCAGCGGCGGCACGCGGACGGTCCATCAGTTGCCGCACATGGGCCATCGCCGCGTCGGCGGCGGCAGCGGTTGTCGCTCGCAGCGCGATGACGATATCGCCGGGACCGGCGCTTTCGCCCTCTGGCCCCAGCACACCTGCATCGCGCAGGATTTCGAGATTGGCCGGGGTGCCGATCATCAGGCCGGCGACGTCGACGCCGTCGAGGGCCTGGACGCTGCGCGCAATCCGCATCAGCGCGACCGAGTCCTGATAGGCGCCGCGACGCACCTCGTTGCGGATGACGCTCATGCTACCCCCAGCTTGGCCGCGAACGCGACCAGCGCATCCTCGAAGCACTTCAATGGCGCCTTGACGTTGCCGGCGCCGACCTGGCCGACGCCCGGCAGGCGGTGCGCGATGCCGGTGTTGATGGTCGGCACGATGCCGGTCTCGACCACGCGGCGGATGTCGATGCCGGTCGGCACGCCGGCATAGTCCATCGCTGGAATGGTCCACTCGGGGTTCGGGCCGTGTGCAATCTCGGCCATGGCGCGGGTGAAGCGGGCGGCATCCGACGGCTGCCCGGCGCCGATGAAGCCGACGACGGCCGGCGCCGCACCCATGGCGAAACCGCCAAGCCCGATGGTCTCGACGATGGCGCTGTCGCCCATGTCCGGGTTGGCGTCGGCTTCCGAAAAGCCGGCGAAGTAGAGGCCGACCGGCATTTCGACCGGCGCCGTGAACCACTGGTCGCCGGTGCCGGACACGCGAATGCCGAAGTCGGTGCCATTGCGGCACATGGCGGTGACGATGCTCGAATTGGCGATATCGCGGGCGGGATCGATCATCGCCTTGCCCATCGCCATCGCGACGTTGAGGAAGAACTGGTCGTTGCGGCCGATGAAGTCGAGGCAGCGGGCAAGTTCCGCCGTGTTCTTCGACGTGCGCGCCAGCGCCGGCGCCAGCAGGCGCAGCAGCAGCGACGAGCAGGCGACGTTGCGCTGGTGCATCTCGTCGCCCATGGTGAGGCCACGTGCAACCAGCGTCTTCAGCGGTACGCCGCCTGTCTCACCCACGGCACGGCCGAGGGCCGGGCCAAGGCCGTCACGCAGCCAGGCGAGGCGGGCGAGCACTTCGGCATCATTGCCGCCGAACCGCATCACCTTGCCGAGACCCTCGTTGATGGCACAATAGGCTCTGCTGCCGAAGGCGCGGTTCTCGACCACCATCAGCGGCTGGCTGACGGTGGTCATGCCGGTCATCGGGCCGACCGCGCCGAAGTGGTGGTTGGGGTGGAACTCGAAGGCGCCGCTCGCAGCCTTGCGCTCGGCATCGGCGAGGTCCGTCGCCCAGCCTTCGAACACGGCGATGCCCTGGACCGCGCCGCGCATCGGCCCGCACATTCGCTCCCAGCCGATCGGCGGGCCAGCGTGCAGGATCTTTTGGCCAGTCTTGAGCGCCGGGATCGCTTCGCCTGCCGGGATCACATCGACCAGCACCGGGTCGCTCGCCAGGATGCGCCGCACTGTTTCGGCGTTGGCCGTTTCGATTTGCTTCATGGCTGCACCGATTCGCGGGCTGAGCCGATGCGCGCTGCCACGAGCTTTGCGGCAAGACTCACGCCCGCCACCCCACAGCCGTCATCCCGGCGGTCGTGCGAATGCGCGCGGGGCGCGACGGCCGGGACACACGACAAACAACCGCGGGTGCGGTGCAAGTGGTTCGGAGTCGGCTGCTTCAGCATCGAATTCATTCCTCGGGCACAGGCGTTGTCGAGCCTTGTCGTGTGTCCCGGCCTTCGCCGGGATGACGGAGGAAATGCAGCTTGCGATCGACAACCATTTCGTCGCAATCTACGCGCCTTAGCTCCCAAGCTTCGACAGCAGCGCGGCAAGCTTGGCGTTGCCGCGGGCGGGCGGCTGCCATGCAACGTGGGTGACGGCGACGCCGGCCTCTCGCAGATCGGTGGCGAAGCGTTCGAGACCGATGTTGATCACGGTTGGCGGGCCGGCGAGCAGCGGCTTACCGCACGTTCTTATTGTCGTCGCTCACGCTTTCGCCTCCTCGTAGACCGCATAGGCGGCATCGAGTGCCTTGCCCGTGGGCGTAGCAAAGCCGTTGCGGCGCAGCACCGCCTCGAACGAGGCGAGACAGCGCAGGATGTTGGCCTTGCGGCAGACGTGGCCCATGGTGCCGATGCGCCAGATCCGGCCGTGCAGCGGCCCGAACGAGGTGCCGATCTCGATGCCGAAGTCGGCGAGCATCTCGGCCCGCACCTTCTCGCTGTCCTTGACTTGTTTCGGAATGACGACGCCAGTGACATTGGCCATGCGGTTGGCGGCGTCGCCGAACAGCGTGAGCCCCATCGCCTCGAGCCCGGCGCGAAGTGCCGCCGACGACAGGCGGTGCCGGGCGATGCCGGCTTCCAACCCTTCCTCCAGCACCACGCAGGCACACTCGCGCGCCGCGTAGACCATGCTCGCCGCCTCGGTGTGGTGGTTGAGCCGGCGCGGCGACCAGTAATCGACGAGCATGGCGAGGTCGAAATAGTTCGAGCGAATCGCCGGCCCGTTGCCCTCGACGGCGCCCGGCGCCTTGATGCCCTGCTCGACGTGGCGGCGGTGCTTCAGGATTTCCAAGACGCGGTCGTTGAAGGTGATCGGCGCGATGCCGGGCGGCCCCGACAGGCACTTCTGCAGGCCGGCCGAGGCGATGTCGATCTGCCAGTCGTCGGTCTCGAACGGGTTGCCGGCGAGCGAGGCGGTGCAGTCGACGTAGAGGATGGCGTCGTGGCGGCGGCAGATGGCGCCGATTTCCGCCAGCGGCTGCAGCATGGTGGCCGAGGTGTCGCCCTGGCAGATCGCCACCACTTTTGGCCGATGCTTCTTGACCAGATCCTCGATCCGGTCCGGGGTGAAGATGGTGCCCCATTCGATTTCGTCCGACACCACATCGGCGTCCAGCCGGCTGGCAATCTCGACCTTCAAGTGGCCGAAGCGGCCGAAGATCGGCACCAGCACCTTGTCACCCGGTGCCACGATCGAGGCCAGGCACGCTTCGATGCCGGCGCGCGCGGTGCCGTCGACCATGAAGGTCTGTGTATTCTTTGTTCGAAAGACGCCGCGATAGAGCGTCATCACCTGGTTCATGACGGCAGTGAACTCGGGGTCGAACTGGCCCTGGATTGGCACCGACATGGCGCGCAAGACACGTGGATAGACATCGACCGGGCCCGGTCCCATCAGCAGACGCGGCGCCGGGTCGAGCTGGTGGAACAGCGGATCGCGCGCGGGCGGTGCCACATACTTCGCGTCATAGGCGGTCATGAAGAGCCATTCCGGTGGGCAGGTGAGCCAATGGATGCTGATATGCCCCAGTGGCGGGTGCGACCGCAACTGTGGATGCGCCGAAGCGTGCCGCAGCCGCGCCCTATTTCGCGCACAAGTTCGCCGCGAATGCGAATCATCGGCATTGATGCGGACTAGGTGTCGCAGGCGGGGAGGGGCGGCATGTTCGGGTGGAGCCGTAAGAAGGATGGCTTCGAGTGGCACGAGTATGTGCGCACCACCATCAAGCTGCGTCGCGAGGATCGCCGCGCCCGCCTGCTCGACGTCAAGGAAGTGGCCGCCGACGGCTTGAAATACGCCGGCCGTGCCAGCGTCAGCGCCGGCAGCAGCGGTGCGGTGATGGCTTGGAATGGCCTAATCTCGGCCATCCAGATGATGATCAGAGGTGCAATCGCAGGGGGAAATGCCATGGCCCGAACGGCTGAAAACAAGATCGTCCCGGCCGGACGCAGCTTCCTGACGCTGGCCGAGCCATGGTTGAAGCGGATTGGCGGCAGCCCGTTGCTGCTGCTGCTGCTGGGGTTCATCGGCCTGACCGCTTTTCATGCTGCATTTGCGCGCTCGCGCGGCGGTGGTGCGATGGCCGAGACGATCCTGATTGCGGTCGTTGGCACGCTGGCCCTGGTGGCCGCGGTCGCTCCTTGGTTCTCAGGTCATGCGCGCATGACCGCCGCGAGGTCGCTGCGCGGCGCCGGGGATGGCTTGCAGCGCTCGGTGCCCGGGCTCGCGCGGTTGAGCAAAGGCCAGCGTCGCGGCCTTGGGCTCGCGGCACTGGCGGCGCTGGTGGTGGGTGTCGGCTACATCGCGAACTCGGGCCACGCCCACGGGGCTGATCGGTCTGGGCAGCTTCAACCCGTTCGCAGCCAGGGTCATCGAAGGCCGTGCCACGGCGCTCGCTGGCGATGCGATCCGGATCGATGGCACGGCGATACGCCTGGCCGGCATCGAGGCGCCGGAGGCCGACCAGAAGTGCACGGGCGCCAACAAGAAGAAGTGGTCGTGCGGCGAGGCGGCCCAGAGCGCGCTGCAGCGGATCATCAAGGCGAAGACCGTGCGTTGCGAGGTCTCCGGCAGCGATGCCGCCGGCCGCTCGCTCGGCACCTGTCAGACGGTCAACACCGGCAACGCGCAGGATGTCGCGGCGGCGCTGGTGAAGGAGGGCGTGGTATTCGCCGACGGCGGCTTGTTCACGGGCTATGGCGCCTTCGAGGCGGAGGCCAAGTCGAAGAAGACCGGACTATGGCGTGGCGAAGCGGAACGCCCGGCGGACTATCGCGCCAAGCTGTGGGAGGCCGCCGCCAAGGCGGCGCCGGACGGCTGCCCGATCAAGGGCCAGATCGCCGGCGATGCCAAGTCGTACGTATTGCCGTGGTCACCGGACTATGCCGGTGTCCGGGTGCGCGCCGCGCGCGGCGAGCGCTGGTTCTGCACGGAAAGTGAAGCACAAGCGGCGGGCTGGAAGATCGCGACGAAATAGCAGAACCGCCGGCGATGGCGATCAGCAAAGATAGGGCGCCGCCGCAGTACTGCGCTGCGTGCGGGGCCGCTTGACGATGGCCGCATCCTGGCGTCTCGTTCGGGCCAAATGGGCGATCGTTACGCCCCAGGCCGCCGGAGGACACCATGCAAGACACGCCAGCGAAACTCAAAGCCTTCCAGACCTTCATCGACGGCAAATGGTGCAATGCCGCCTCGGGCAAGACCTTCAAGACCTACGACCCCTATACCGGCGAGGCTTGGGCCGAGATCCCCGAGTGCGACGCGAGCGACGTCGACAAGGCGTGCAACGCGGCCGCGAAAGCGTTCGAGAGCGGACCGTGGCCGGGGATGACGCAGACCGCACGCGGCGCGCTGTTGCGCAAGATCGCGGGCCTCATCGAGCAGCACGGCGACTATCTGGCGCAGATCGAGGTGCGCGACAACGGCAAGTTGATCTCGGAAATGCAGGCGCAGCTGCGCTACATGCCGCAGTGGTACTACTACTACGCCGGCCTCGCCGATAAGATCCAAGGCGCGGTGGTGCCGGTCGATAAGCCTGACCACTTCGCCTACATCCTGCGCGAGCCGGTCGGCGTCTGCGCCATGGTGATCCCGTGGAACTCGCCGCTGCTGCTGGTCGCCTGGAAGCTGGCGCCGGCGCTGGCCACCGGCTGTACGGCGGTGATCAAGCCGTCGGAATACACCTCCGCCTCGCTGCTCGAGTTCATGCGGCTCGTCATCGAGCCCGCCGGGGTTCCGGCCGGTGTCGTCAACGTGGTGACGGGCTACGGCGCCGCCGCTGGCGAGCCGCTGGTGACGCATCCGAAGGTCGCCAAGGTCGCCTTCACTGGCGGCTCGGTGACCGGCGCCCGTGTTGCGTCGCTGGCCGGCCAAACCTTCAAGAAGGTGTCGCTGGAACTCGGCGGCAAGTCGCCCAACATCGTGTTCGACGATTGCGTGATCGACGATGCGGTCAACGGCGCGATCTCCGGCATTTTCGCCGCCACCGGCCAGACCTGCGTCGCCGGCTCCCGGCTGCTGGTGCAGGAAAGCATCCACGACAAGTTCGTCGACAAGCTGCTCGGCGTCGCCAAGACGGCGAAACTCGGCAACCCGCAAAGCTTCGAGACCCAGGTCGGCCCGGTGACGACACCGCCGCAATACCAGAAAATCCTGGGCTACATCGACATCGCCAAGGGCGAAGGCGCCCATGTGCGTTCTGGGCGGCGGGCCGGCGACCGCGGCCGAAGGCGGCGGCAAGTACTTCGTCAAGCCGACCATCTTCACCGGCGTCAACAACCGGATGCGCATCGCCCAGGAGGAAGTGTTCGGGCCGGTGCTGTCGGTGATCAAGTTCAAGGACGAGGCCGACGCGGTTCAGATCGCCAACGACGTGATCTACGGCTTGGGCTCGGGCATCTGGACGCAATCGGTCAACCGGGCGCTGACAATGGCCAAGAAGATCCGCGCCGGCACCGTATGGGTCAATACCTACCGTGCGGTCAGCTTCACGATGCCGTTCGGCGGCTACAAGTCATCCGGTCTCGGTCGCGAGAACGGCATGGATGCGATCAACGAGTACCTGCACACCAAGAGCGTGTGGGTTAACACCGCGACCGGCGGCGGTGGCAATCCGTTCGTGATGAAGACCTCGGCTTCTTGAGTGGTCGCAGGCGACTCCCCTCCGGGGAGCCGGCCGCCTGCGACGGGGAACGGAGTCCCGCGCTTGCCGGCCGGCGCGCGGAACGCGTGTCGGCATGCGCAAAACGAAATGCCCGCAGCCGGGGGGAGGCTGCGGGCGGGATGTAGCGCCACGAGGGGGGATCTTCGGGACAGCGCTACTTTATATAAAGTACATCCGTCGGGGTTGCATTGCAACAAAAATGGAATAGCTGATATTCAATATTGTCAAACCAGAGATAACTGCATGCAGTTACAGCAAATATCGACCGCGAACTCACTATAGTTGTCGTGTCTTTTGGCGCTTTAGACTTCAGATGTTTGCGCATTTTTGATCGGATCAGGACCGCTCGCGCTCTTCGGGCGCGATCACGCATTCGAGCTTTGCCTCGCCTCTCAGCAGGGTGGTCGTCACCTGACGCCCGATTACCCCATGATCGAGCAGGCGCGACATATCGTCGACACCGGTCACCGGCATGCCGTCGAGTGCCAGAATTATGTCACCCGCCTTGAGACCACCACGGTCGGCTGGACTACCGGTCTGCAGCTCGCGGATGCGCACCGCGCTCGACTGGCTCACGCCGCCGCGATCGGCAAGTCGTCGCGGCAACGGGATTTGCTCGGCGACGATGCCGATGCGGGCGCGGCGGACCCGGCCATGACTGAGGACCTGGGTCAATACGTGCAATGCGGTGTTGGCTGCGACCGAGAAGCAAATGCCCTGGGCGCCGGCGATCATGGCCGTATTGATGCCGATCACCGCCGCCGCCGAGCTCACCAGCGGGCCGCCGGAGTTGCCGGGGTTCAACGCCGCGTCGGTCTGGATCACATCGCCGATCAGCCGGCCGTTCTGGGCCCGCAAGGAACGGCCGACGGCGCTGACGATGCCGGCGGTGACGGTCGACTCGAAGCCCAGCGGATTGCCGATCGCGATCGCAATCTGGCCGGGGCGGACGGTCTTCGAATTGGCGAGCTGCGCCACCGGCAGGGTTTCGTGCGTCTCGCCGCGCAACACCGCAAGATCGCTGTCGGCGTCGCGGCCAAGGACCCGCGCCTTGAAGCGGCGGCCATCGCCGAGGCTAAGCTCGATTTCGCTGGCGCCGTCGATGACATGATTGTTGGTGAGCACGATGCCGTCCGGTGAAACGATCACCCCGCTGCCCGAGCCCTGAGCCATGCGTCCGCGATGTTGCGCGCGCACCTGCACGTGCACGACCGACGGCGAAACCGCCTCGACCACGGCGACGACCGCCGCCGAATAGGCGTCGAGCAGATCGCTGTCGGCCGGCGGCACTGCCACGCGCGGCGCAACTTGCGACGGGTCGCTTGAACCGTGCAGCCACTTCGGTCGAAAGAGCATGACGCCCATTTCGTTGACTCCTGAACTCCCTGTCGGCGGCAGATGGTGTCGCGGCGCGTGGTTGACCAGGGTGGCAATGCGATGCCAAACCGGGCTGCCGCCACTATCGCCATCACAGTTTCGAGATCGACGCATCATGAGCACCGACGACGTCATCATCGGCCGCGCCGGTCGCGCCGGCCGTATCACCATGAACCGGCCAGCCGCGCTCAATGCCCTGACTACGCCCATGGTCGGCCTGATCACGACGGCGCTCGAAGCGTGGCGCAGCGAACCGGCGGTCGAACTGGTCATCCTCGACGGCAATGGCGGGCGCGCACTGTGCGCCGGCGGCGACGTGATGTCGTTATACAATAGCCGGGCCGAGGGTTCCGGTTTTGCGCGCACATTCTGGTCCACCGAATACCGGCTCGACGCCATGATCGGGCGCTACCCGAAGCCGTTCGTTGCGCTGATGGACGGCATCGTGATGGGCGGTGGCATCGGCTTGTCGGCTCACGCCTCGCATCGCATCGTTACCGAGCGCTCGATGCTCGCCATGCCGGAAACGGGCATCGGCCTGGTCCCGGACGTCGGCGGCACCTGGCTGCTGTCGCATGCGCCGGGCGAAGTCGGCACTTATCTGGCGCTGACAGGCGCGCGGATGTCAGGCGCGGACGCCATTTTCGCCGGCTTCGCCGACACCTTCGTCGAATTGGGTCGTCTGCCCGCCCTCGTCGAAGCCTTGCAATCGGCGCCGGTTGTGGATGTCGCCGCGACGGTCGCCTCGTTTGCCGGCGCCGCCCCGCCGAGCGATCTGGCCGTCCGCTCGGCCGAGATCGACGTCATATTTTCCTTCACGCGGCTGGAGGCGATCCAAGCGGCGTTGTCGCAATCGGCAAGCCCGTGGACGGCGAGGACGCTTGCCGACCTCAGTCATAAGTCGCCGAAGGCGATGAAGGTCGCCCTGGCGGCGCTGCGGCAAGCGCGCCAGCTGCCTTCGCTCGAGGCCGCACTCGACATCGAGTTCCGCATCGTCACCCGGCTGTTCGAGGATGGCGAGTTCATCGAAGGCGTGCGCGCGCTGCTGGTCGACAAGGACAGGAAGCCGAAGTGGCGACCAGCGACAGTGCCCGAGGTGAGCGATGCCGAGGTCGCGCAGTTGATGGCGCCGCTGCCGCCGGGGCTGGAGTTGGGGCTGGCAGCAGGGTCCTGAAAGCTCCACCGGGCCAATCCACCCTCGCACGATTGCCAATCACTACTACCTCAAGGTGGGCGCGAAACGAGCGCCACCGCGACTGACGTCATGCAGCGTTCTCGCGCCTGATGGCCGGCCGATCCAGTTCTGCCAGCCGCCGTTCTTCCGCCAACATGTAATCGCGCGTGAGCGGCAGGGCGCGTTGCTGTCTTATCAATTGGATCTGGAACACCATCAGACCCTGGTAACGGAAGGCGGATTCAGAAGCTGCCAGATAGAATTCCCACATGCGGCAGAAACGGTCGCCGAGCAGGTCCGCAGCCTTGAGCCGGTTGGCATGGAAGCGGACACGCCAATGCCGCAGGGTCTCCGCGTAGTGCAGCCTCAATATTTCGATGTCGCTGATGACAAGGCCTGACCGCTCGATGGCCGGCAGCACTTCGCTCAGCGCCGGAATGTAGCCGCCTGGGAAGATATACTTGGCGATGAAGGGATTGGTCACGGTCGGCACGTCGGAGCGGCCGATCGAATGGACCAATGCCACTCCATCGTCGGCGAGCAGCGCTGCAATCTTGTCGAAATAGGCCTGATAGTGGTTGACGCCGACGTGCTCGAACATGCCGACCGATACGATCCGATCGAAGCGGCCTTCGACATGGCGGTAATCCTGCAACTCGAAACGGACGGCGCGCCGCAACGCGGATTGCTCAGCCCGCGCGCGCGCCACCTGCAGTTGCTCTACGGACAGCGTTATGCCCGTAACCTCGACCTGGGCGACCGAGGCCAGATAGAGCCCAAGTCCGCCCCAGCCGGAGCCGATGTCGAGAACCCGATGGCCCTTCTTCAGTGCCAGTTTCGCCGCAATATGACGTTTCTTGGCCAGCTGCGCCTCCTCCAGATCGCTGGTGTCGTGGAAGTAGGCGCAGGAGTACTGCCGGTCAGCGTCGAGAAACAGATCGTAGATGGCGCCGCTGATATCATAGTGATGGGCCACATTGGAGCGCGCCCGCGGTGCCGGGTTGTACTGCTGCATGCGCTTTGACAGGCGCCTGGCGCTGTCAAGCGCACACATCCAGCGCGGGAAGGGTTTGCGCTCCGCATTGCTCAGCATGATCTCGAGGAAATCGTAGATCGTGCCTGCCTCGACCACGAATCGGCCCTGCGTGTAGGCTTCACCCAGTGCCAGTTGCGGATTGAATGCGAGGCTTCGCTCCAGGCGGCGATCCGAGAGGCGAATGACGACCGCAGTCCCCGTCCGGTCGCCGAAAGCGTGATGATTTCCATCACTGTCGATCACCTCGAGATCACCGGTCGCGACGGTGCGGTCGAAGATAAGCTTGAGCGGAGCAAACATTGGAGACCAAGCCTCCTGTATTCATACCTAGCCGCACACAGCGCGGCCGACTGATCCCGCATGTAGCGGGTCAGACTATTGTGATGCTGCCAGCGGCGAATTGACCCACCGCAATGTCGCACGGCCGACGGCGGTTCAATTGTAGAACAATATAATGGGCATCGCCGGTGGGAGCGGGAATACGCTGCACTCACTGCTCCGAGGCTGCGCCATGCATGACCGTTTTGCCACTCACGACGTCACAAACCAAAGTCCGCCCTTCGAGAACGTAAACCTGTTCACTTGCGATCGCGCACTTGGCGAGGCGGTCGTTCGAGAGGGCGGCGACAAGGGTATCGGCGGGCTTGAACGGCTCGGCGGCATATGCGGCAGTGCGGCGTCCTTCGAGCATGGGCGGTTGGCGAACGAGTTCACACCACGCCTCAGGCCGTTCGATGCCAAGGGCCGCCGGCTCGATATGGTCGAGTTCCATCCATCATATCATGCGTGCATGGAGATGAGCATCGGGCAGGGCCTGCATTGCTCGGCCTGGGACCATCTCGCTACGGCCGATGCCAAGCCGATCGCTGGCGCCAACGTCGTGCGCTCGGCGGGAAGCTACATGGCGATCCAGATGGAAGCGGGCCATCAATGCCCGATTACGATGACGAATGCGGCGGTTCCAACCCTCTTGCTCGAACCGTCACTTGCCAAGACGTGGATCCCGAAAATCCTCTCGCGGGATTACGACCCCGGTTTCAAGCCGGCAGCTGCCAAGCGCGGCGTGACGATCGGCATGGGGATGACAGAGAAGCAGGGCGGCACCGACGTGCGCGCCAATACGACGACCGCGACGCCAAGCGGTTCTGGCGGATCGGGGGCCGAGTATCTCGTCACCGGCCATAAGTGGTTCATGTCGGCGCCGATGTGCGACGCATTCCTGGTGCTGGCCTACGCTCCCGGTGGGCTGTCGTGCTTCCTGATGCCACGCATCCTGCCGGATGGCCGGGTCAACAATCTCCGGTTCCAGCGGCTGAAGGACAAGCTCGGCAATCGATCGAACGCGTCGGCCGAGGTCGAGTTTCAATCCGCTCATGCCTGGCTGATTGGTGAGGAAGGGCGCGGCGTCGTGGCCATCATTGAAATGGTGACATGTACACGCCTCGACTGTGCCGTCGGCTCGGCCGGCTTGATGCGCTTGGCGGTGGCCAATGCGGTGCATCACTGCCGTCACCGCTTGGTCTTTCAGAAGGCACTGATCGACCAGCCGCTGATGACCCAGGTGCTGGCCGATCTGGCGTTGGACGTGGAGGCGGCAACCGCCCTGTGCTTTCGGCTTGCTCGCAGTTTCGACGAGGCGGCCGATGCGCGCGCGGCAGCTTGGCGTCGGGTGATGACGCCGGTCACCAAGTACTGGGTATGCAAGACGGGGCCGGCACTGGCCTACGAGGCGATGGAATGCCTGGGCGGCAACGGCTACGTCGAGGAAGGCATTGCGGCACGGATCTATCGCGAGTTGCCGGTCAACGCGATCTGGGAGGGGTCGGGCAATGTAATGGTGCTTGACGTGTTGCGCGTAATCCAGAGAGATCGGCACGCTTTCGAGAGCGTCATGTCGGATCTCGAGGTCATGGCCAGCGCCGACCCGCAGCTCAAGGCGCAATTTGCGCGCGTGCACGCGCTGCTCCAGGAGCCGGAGCCGCTGGAGCGGCGGGGACGGGAGCTAGTGGAGGCGCTGGCGCTGCTGGCAGCGGGCGCGATATTGCGCAAGCATGCGCCGGCAGTGGTGGCAGACGCATTTTTGGCCACGCGGATCGGCGGAACTGCAAGGCAGACCTACGGGCAGGGTCTCGACAGGGCCGATACGCGCGCGATCGTTGCGCGGGTCTTGCCGGCATAGCGCGGGCGGTGTTGAGCGGTTCCGCCACCGCCTGCCCCGAAAGTCGCCCACAAAGGCGCTAGGCGCAACATCACGCAAAAGTACCGCGATTTGCGTCTCTGTTCGATAGTGTCGCGATTTCAATGAGTCGACTTCGATGTTCGGATCGGAGCAGCTCACTGGTGCGCTCCTTGATCGCCTCGTCGAGGACGTTCACAATGCCAGGCGTCGACACTGCGCGCTCGGCTACAAGAGCCTTGTCGACTTCGAAGTGGACCACGCTCGGCCAAAGACCAATTGAAGGGCTTCCCACATGTCCACCTGCAAGGGTGCACTGCAAGCTGGGGGCAACTTTGCGTGCCGATTGACAGCGAGAGACACGCGAAGGCCGCACGACGATCAGCCGATGCTTGGTCGGGACCTGCTCGAGCCGTTCGCAGCGTCCTCGCCGACGATGTGCAGGGCGGTGCCGTCGCACGGATAGACCAGCTCTTCGGCTCGGCGACGATCTCCTCGCACGGGGCAGCCAAGAGTGGCTCCCCAGCATCAGACGTGATCTTACCGCTTCGGATGCCGCAACAACTCGGCGCCGCTTCTACGGTTTCACGTACAATAGAATCACGATTATACTGCGCCAGCATCTTGGACTTCCTATGCCTCAACTCACGTTGTTCCGGCAAAAGATGTTTGTTGTCCCGGACCCGACGTCCTCAGATGCCGCGTGAAAGGCGGGTTAGCGATCCATGAGACAGATGATGGAACCGTCGGCTTCGTCGAATGGCTCGCCGCGCAGGGCGCGACGGTTGTGGTGGGTCTTCCGCGGCGCGTTGTTGGTGGTGGTGGCGTGCGTGGTTGTTTCGGGCTGGGGAGACGTCAACCTGAGCGCGCAGACGCCGCGGCGTGGCGACGTCTCCGGCGAAAGCGTTCCCTTCGCCCCGCCGCGACCGCCGAAGCCAAAGAGGGATCTCATTCACGCGCAAGACGGCCGCTTCTGGCGCCGGTTGGTCAACGATGGCCTGCATGACAGGGCCAATCCGTCTGTCGGCAAGCTGCGCGAGCCGGCGCGGGCCCTTTCCAAACTTCCGGGCAAGTCGGAGGAGATCGGCAACAATGTCGACTGGGTGGCCGCTCTGCGCCAGGGCCTAATCGCGCCGAAAGACCGTCTGAGGCCGGGCGCGGCTCCTGAACGTCTCAGTACTGACATCATCATGCCGCGCACGGCAGCGATGCCGATGGTGCGCTTTCCCCACCGCGCGCACACGGAGTGGCTCGACTGTTCGAACTGCCATGACGACCCCTTCGTCAAGAAGGCGCGCGCCAACCGCTTCAACATGGAGGACATCCTCGCGGGCGAGTATTGCGGCCGTTGCCATGGCGCAGTAGCGTTCCCGCCGACCGACTGCTTGCGCTGTCACAGCGTGGAGCGAGGTTTAGGGGTGGCAAACTGATGAAACGGGTGCTTTTCGCTGCCGCCGCTCTGGCCGTGATTTCGGTGGTTGCGGCGCACGCCGAGTACGGCGACGTGGTGCTGAATGACCGCTCGGAGACCGGCGGCATACGGCCGGTCATTTTCCCGCACTGGGTCCATCGCACGGTCTACAAGTGCCAAGTCTGCCATGTGGAACTTGGCTTCAAGATGAAGGTCGGCGGCAACCGCATCACCATGGGTGACGTTTATTCCGGCCGCTATTGCGGCGAGTGTCATGACGGGAAGACGACCTGGGGGATCGAGGACAATTGCGGGCGCTGCCATTCGGGCCGCAAGGGCACGCCGACAGGCGTTCACGGCCGTCACCGCACCACGGGGCCAGGATTTCGGTGATATTGCGTATGCGTCTATCGCGGGGCCTCGCCAACGCGGCGCGTCATGGCCGGGCGGCTCCGTCTATACTCTTGCTCGCCTTGCTTCTCTCTATGGCGTGGCCGGGTTTGCCGAAGGCGCAATCGGCTGAAGAGGGACGTGCCATCTACGAGCGGCGCTGTAGCGTCTGCCATGGTGATCGGGGCAACGGGGCATACTGGGCGAGCGACAGCCTCGTCCCGCCGCCGCGCGACTTCACACGCACCGACCCGGAAGCGCTGAGCCGCGTGGTCATGATCGACGCCGTCGCCCATGGGCGCGAAGGGACCGCGATGACGGCCTGGCGCGGCCGGTTGTCGCCTTTGCAGATCGACGCCGTGGTCGATTTCATCCGGGCGGAATTCATGTCCCGCCACGGCGAGGTCGCGGCAAAGAGCCCATCTGGCGTTCCCTTTCCCGGCGGGCTGAAGGGTGATGCGGCCAAGGGGAGCGTCTTCTTTCACGCCAATTGCGCCGAGTGCCATGGTCATTCGGGCGACGGGCGCGGACGGCGTGCGGAGATGAATGTCAAGAAGCCGCTCGATTTCACCTCGCCCCAGACGAGACGCGCGTTCGATCGGGCGAGATTGTTCGTGTCGATCTCCGCCGGCGTGCCGGGGACTACGATGCCCGCCTGGTCGAAAGTGCTGAGCAACCAGCAGATTGCCGATGTGGCGGAGTATGCGTACCGCGTGTTCATTGCGGGCGATAGCGCGGCGAAAGCCCACGCCGCGTCGAGCGACGAGGCTCCGGACGCCGGCAGGCGGATCTATCTTCAGCACTGCTCCTACTGCCATGGCCAAAAGGGCGATGGCCGCACCGCCGCGGCGCAAGTGCTCGCCCCCAAGCCGAGAGACTTCACCGGCCTGCCGCGGCTCAGCGTCGATGAAGTCACCGCCGCGGTCCGCAAAGGGCGCGACGGCACAGCCATGCCTTCCTTCGCCAAGGTCCTCTCCAATGCGCAGGTCAAGGCGGTGGCCGAGTATGTGGCGCTGAGCCTCGCAGCGCGCAAAGGCGAGGACGAGCGCTATCACACCGCCAAGAACGGTTGGCCGGACCATGATGCCCGCTACGGCCCGGCCATTCCCTTCGCGTTGGGCGAACAGGCCGTCAATGCGCCGCTCTCGACCTTGTCTCCGGCGCAGCGCGCAGGGTTGGAACTCTTCAAGGGCGCCTGCGTCTCCTGCCATTTCGGAAGGCGTGACACGCGATTGGGGACGCCAATCGCGGACACGAGCCACAAGGACACGGGCCACAAGCCGGCGGACTATGAGATGGGTGTGCATGACAAGGTGCCAGAAATCGCCGATCTGACGCCGACCGAAGCGGAGGGTCGTCGGCTGTATCAGGCGGCATGCGCGCAGTGCCACGCTGCGGATGGCACCGGCGCGAACTGGATCGGACGCTTCCTCAAGCCCTCGCCGACCGACTTCAACACACCTAGTTACCGAGCGCTTCTGTCGTCCGACGGGTTTGTCATGCGGACGTTGCGCGCGCCTGACGGCACCTCCATGCCATCGTTCGAAAATGTACTGAGCCGCGAGCAGGTCGAGGCGATCGCGGCGTATGTGCGCCGCGCATTTCAGACGCCGTAGGCGTGTTGCGCGTCCGCGATCAGCGCCAGGGTGAATTGCCAGCGAATAGAATCGCGGTGGGCGCACGATGGGAAGCGAATGCGAAGGCGGCGGCCTTGCGCAGGTGCCGGCGCAACAGAACGAGCGCAAAAACAACCCCAGAGCGCCGCGACGGTCCACGCCGGGCACAAGCCCACTCCGCCGCTTTGGACCAACTCGGAAGCACCCTCAGTTTTCTGCCTGGCGTCTTGGCCCGTTGTGACAACGGAAACACTGATCAGGAGGGAACGCTACCGTGCCGTGGCAGACACCGCAGGCTTTGCCTTGGAAGATCTCGCTCATGCGGATCACGTTCGCGCCCGCCTTGTCCTTGAACAAATCGTTGTGGCAATTCGAGCAGGCGAGCCACTCCGTATGAACTGCGTGGGAAAATGTCACGGTGGGCATGCTGCCAGTGTTGCGAAGTATCGTTTCGCTCTTGAGCAGCTTCATCTTGCTCACCTTGTCGGCCTCGGCGCGTGGCTCAATCACGCCGTTCTTCAGCGCCGCCACCCAATCGACGAAATTGCCGGCCCCGGCGCGCGGCAGGCTGCGCATCGCCTCCACCGGCGGCTGTAGCCTTTTGACCGCGTCGCTCTGCGGATCGTGATGGCCGTCTCCCTGCAGTGTACGCCACGGGTTCTTCATGTCGATCGGCCCGCCGTCGCGCTCCCAGTAGGAGGTGGCGCGCCTGCGGGCATCAGCCAGCGGCTCGAAGCCGCCGGCGGGCGCCGGATTACGTACAGCCTCCTGAGCAAGCGCGATTTTCTCGGAGCCGAACAGACAGGCGAGTGCCGCTAGGCAGACGCCTGCGGCAAGCAAGGGCGAAGCCCTCTTCAAGATCGGCATCGATCGCATCAAGACATCGCCTTGCGGAATCAGGGCCTTGACCGTAACGCGACGCATACCAATCCACAATATACCAATTGGACCGCTCGGGTAAGGGGAGCAACCAAAATAGTGGTGCATTTGCCGCGAGAGCTGGACGAGGTATACTTTGTTCTAGGTCATATCAGTTGAAGCTGAAGTATTTGGCGCACTCCTAGCACGCGGAGGCAGGCGGCGATGGCGCCCCACAATGCAGTGATAATCCGTCTGGCTGCGTTGCGCAGAGCGCCTTCGGCTTGGCTAAAGTCCTTTCGATCGAATTGAAGTCTGGGCTAAGCGCCCGTGCATTGCGCAACCAGCGGCTGTGTTGACAGGAGTAGTTGTGAGAACTCGTCCACAAGTGAATTCCCACGCGCGGCTCAGAATCGGATGAGGGCGCTATACTACCGTCGGCGCTGGCCGTTCATCTCGGGAGTGTGGCAACGCAGATACTGAGCTGTAGTCGCACTATGTTAGAGAGTGTTAAGATGATTCTATGCCGCGCGGACTAGGAACGAAGGATTGAGAATGGCGGGTATGCCGCTCACATTTCTGAAATCCAAGTTTTTTCGTGGCGCGGCTGCTGCAGCGATCGCGCTGGCGTTGTTGAGCGCATGCACAAGGCTGGAGTTGGAGCCGGCCGCGCCGGGCGGGCCGCTGGAGCGCGCCGAGTCGGCCAAGCCCTTGGTCTACCCGCCGGCGCCGGCCGCTGTGCGCTTCATTCACGAGGCGACGATTCTGAGCAGCGCCGATGTGATTCCCGAGACCAACGCCGACCGCGTTCGGCTGTTCGCCACGGGCTTTGGCCGCACGGCCGAGGCGTTCGGAAAGCCGTTCGGGCTGGTCGCCCGCCACGGCCGGCTCTATGTGAGCGACACGGTGCGGCGGCTTGTTCATGTGCTCGACCGGGCGAACGGCGAATATCGCCAGATCGGGACTCAGGAGCCCGGCCGCCTCACCAAGCCCTTGGGGCTGGCCGTCGACGACGGCGGGAGGTTGTATGTCAGTGACGTGACCACCCGGCGGATACTGATCTATGACGCTGGCGGCGCATTTGTCGCAGCGGTTGGCGGGCCCAAAGATCTGACGCGCCCGTCTTCGGTCACCGTCTCGCCGGATGGCTCGCGGATCTACGTGCTGGACACCGGCGGCGTCGACAATAATCAACATCGCATCGTGGTATTCGACGCTGCGGGTCGGCGCGTGAACGTGATCGGTAAGCGCGGCGGGGGCGCGGGGGAATTCAACCTGCCGCTGGCTATCGAGCGCGCGCCCGACGGCGGGCTGTATGTCGTCGATACTGGCAATTTCAGAGTGCAAAAGCTGAGTGCCGATGGCGCGCCTTTGTCGGGTTTCGGCAAGCCGGGCCGTTATCCCGGACAGTTCGGGCACCCCAAGGATCTCGCGCTCGACGCCGACGGAAACATCTATGTCACCGACGCCAGCTTCGGCGTGTTCCAGATATTCAACTCGTCCGGTCGCATCCTGCTTTCGATCGGCGAGCGCAACGAGCAAGGCGGGCGCGGGCGGTTCCTGCTGCCTGCGGGCATTGACGTCGACGTTGATGGGCGTGTTTATGTTGCCGATCAGTACTTTAGGAAGATCGAGGTATTTCGACCCGCCTCGCTCCCAGCGTCGACCCCTCCGGGGGGACGGGTGGCGGCGATGCGCGCGGGAATTGCCGAGAAATCAGTCACGTTCCAGCCAAAATGAGGGAGGCGGGTCGGCGATGCGAGTGGAAAGAAGGGCGCGTTTGACGCGATCCGGCGCGGTCGTGGGCCTACTGCTTGTCGCTGCCGTCGCTTGGTCCGATCTCGCAGGGGCTCAGAGCGGCATCCGGGGCTCCAAGCACGACCTCGGCAATGGCCAGAACGACAATTACGAGGTCTGCGTCTACTGCCATACGCCCCATGGCGCCAACAGGGAAGTCGACGCGCCGCTGTGGAACAAGCCGGGCGGCGTGCAGGCATATCGCACTTATGACAGCGCCACGATTGACGGCAAGATCTTGCCCGTCGGATCGGTTTCCACCGCCTGCCTGTCGTGTCATGACGGCACTCAGGCGATGGACACGGTGATAAATGCGCCGGGCAGCGGCCTCGGTAGAGGCCGCATCGGCTCGGGCGTCGGCGCGCTCAGCCCGAACGTCATCGCCAATCTCGGCGTCGATCTGCGCAACGACCATCCGGTGGGCGTGCAGTATGGCGGTTTCGACCCAGGCCGCGGCCAGATCGATCCGGACTTCGTCAACAGAGCTACCGGCCTGCAATCCGCGCTTATGCTCGGGCGCATGCGTTGGTGGGTCGACACGGAACGCGTCCCGAACGGGAATCGGGACAAGACCGACATGATCCTCTACACACGCAGCGTCGATGGCGTCGACCAACCGTTCGTGGAATGCGCCACCTGCCACGATCCGCATCGCGGCTCGGGCACCAATCCGGCGTTCATGCGGCTCACCAACAAGGGCAGTAATCTGTGTCTGTCCTGCCATATCAAGTGAGTGCGAGGCCGAGGCGCACGCATGTATTGAAGACGGCCTGGTGCGGCGTCCTGGCCCTGGCTGCGGCTCTGACCGCGGTGCCTGCGCTCGCCACCGAGCAGCAGAAATTGGTGATCGCACGCGTTAACGACCAGCCAGTCACCGGCGGGGACTTCGCGCCGTATCTGCGCGCCTACTTGCGCTCCAAGCTCTATCACTCGGGCTCACCCGAGCGCACACGCGCGCTCGCCGAGGAGGCCATCGACGCTTTCCTGATCGATCGGGTGCTGACTGAGCAGGCCGCCGCGCAAGGGCTGAAAATCGGCGAGGCCGAGGTCGAAAAGCGCCTTGCGGACATCAAGACCCGGTTCGGCGACCGGCCCGAGTGGCCCGAAATCGCATCACGCCTGCCGAAGCTGCGCGAGGAGATCGAGACGGATTTGCGGATCGAGGCCCTCAAGCGCGAAATAAGCCGCGCCGATCCGCCGACCGAGGCGGAGATCCGCGCATTCTACGAGAGCCAACCCGAGCTGTTCACCCGCCCGGCGGCCTATCGGCTCAAGCTGCTGCTGATTGCCGTGGAGCCGGGAGCGAGCGCAGAAGCCTGGCGCGCCGCCGAGGTACAGGCACAGGAATATGCGCGTAGGGTCGCGGCAGGCGAGGACTTCGCCGCGCTTGCGCGCGCTACTTCGAAGCACAGCTTGGCCGAACTGGGCGGCGCGACCGGCCTCGTCCATGAGGGCCAGTTGGGCGAGGCGGCCGAGGCCGCGCTGCGCCCCGCCAAACCCGGAGAGGTGGCCGGACCCGTCCGTCTGCTGGAGGGCGTCGCCCTTTTTGCTGTCGAGGAAAAACGTCTTCCGACACTCATGCCGTTGCCCGAGGTAAAAGAACGCGCCTCGATATTGATGGAACGCGATCGAGCGAAAAAGCAGTGGAATAGCTTCGTAGAAACAATAAGAGGGAAATTCTCCATCGATAGGTCTGCATTTGCGGAGTTTCTCGCAGGCGCCCTCAGGTAAGCACTAGGCAGACTGGCGATGCTTAGCGGCAGGCTCTCGGAAGGGCGGATACGAAGAAGCAGACAGTCCGGCTGCGGGCGTATTATCGTAGCGCGATGCGTTGCGTCGTGTGCCCGAACCAGTCGATCGACGATTCCAGTGCGCCGCTGGCGAAAGATCTGCGTGTCTTGATTCGCGACCGGCTGACGGCCGGAGCAGAGCGACACGCAAGCCCACGCGTTCATCGTCGCGCGATACGGAAACTTTGTATTGTTGAAGCCGCCGGTTCCAATGAACACTCTGTTTCTCCGGTTCGCTCCAGCGCTTCTCGCTGCGGGTGTGCTATTTGGACTGTTGCGCTTCCTGCGCCACCAGCAATCATTCTTGCCCGGCGCATCCGGGATTCGGCCCTGACGAGTGCTGCCGAAGAATTGACCGCGGAAGAAAACGAGCGCCAGCGGGAGATCTTGGAGAAAGGCATTTAGTCATGAACCTGTGGATCATCCTGACGGCAATAACGACCGTTGTCGCGGTGTGGGCGGTAATCCCGTTCCTGCGTCGTGCCGACGCGGCTGAACCTTCGAACGAGCTCGCGAAGAGTTCCGCCGTTTATCGCGATCGACTGCGCCAGATCGATGCTGAATTGAAGGCCGGTGTCATCAACGAAGCAGACGTGCAGGCCACAAGAGTTGAGACGGCTGGTCGCCTCGTTCTCGCCGAACGCGAAGAACAGGCAAAGGCCGGACCGGCGCAAATGGGCAATCGCAGTTTTGCAGCCATCGCCATTGTCGGCGTAGTCGCCGTGAGCTCCGCCATTCTCTATGCCAAGATCAACCAGCCCAGCCGCATTCCAACTGCACGGAACGCTGACGATGTGCTCGCTGGCAACAGGGGAGCACTGCCCGCTCGTCACCCTGTGATCTCGGGTAACGCCGCGCGCACGCAGCCATCGGGCGCCGCGGACGCGCAAGGTGGCGGCCTTCCGACCATCGAGGGAATGATCGAGAGACTGGCGCAGCGCCTCAAGGCCAATCCGGAAGACGCGAATGGCTGGCGCACACTCGCCTGGTCGTATGGGGCGCAAGGGCGGTTCAAGGAGGCGGCATCGGCCTACGATGAGGCTATCAAGCGTCAGCCCGAAAATGGCGACCTGTATGGTGCCCGCGGTGAGCTTCTGGTGCGTGTCGGCAATGGCATCGTTTCTCTCGAGGCCGCCAATTTGTTCGAGGAGGCACTCAAGCGCGACAAGGAGAACCCGCGCGCCCGTTTCTTCCTGGGGCTCAGGAAGGAACAAGCCGGCGATCGCGTGGCTGCACTCGATGATTGGATCGCAATCCTCCGGCGCGCGTCACCGAGCGAGCCCTGGGTCCGCGATCTCAGGGAGCGTGTCGAACAAACGGCCGCGGAGATCAAAGTCGATCTGACCGGCCGGCTGCCGGCTGAGTGGCCGGCGGCGCAGATCGGAGGCGTCGGAGCGGGCATTCCGGGAGTGCTCCAAGAGGAGAAAAGGTCCGGATCACAACCGGGGGCACCAGCGGGCGCGAACATCTCCGGCTCGAAAGCTCCCACGGCGGCGGACGGCCAGCGCATGGCAGCCGCGAGCCCCGAGGACCAAATGATCCGCAACATGGTTGACGGCTTGGCTGCCCGCCTCGAAAAGCAGCCGCGCGATTTCGAAGGTTGGTCCCGCCTTATCCGCTCACGCACGGTTCTGGGCGAGATGGACAAGGCCAAGACCGCACTGGCCAAGGCCCGTGAGGTTTTCGCAGATACGCCCGAGGCGCTTGGCGTGATCAGCGCAACGGCACGCGAAATCGGGCTCGAACCTTAGCCGGCACGCGAGGCGCCGACACAATCTTGGATTGCGGGAACCGACCGCGCATATCCCGCGACATGATCGAGGTGTCGCGTGAAATCTTAAGAATCAGTTAACGCTTTTTCGACTGGTCTTGCCGCCATCTGACCAAGCGGGTGACTAGGGTTGCGGCCAAACCACACTCGCGGTCAGCGTTCTATCGGTAGTCTTTTTCTGGTTGGTCGGGCCACGAATTGGGGGCATCTTGCGTGGAATCGCACGCTAAGTTCGTTTAGGGGGCGGAGATGCTTCGGAGGGGGTGCGTTGGAGGGGGCTTAGTGAGCGCGCTGCTGCTCACTTGCTGCGCCCTCGATGCACAAGCACAGCCTCCGGTCGAAGTTTCCGGCGAATTGGAAGCCTCGGTGACGTCGCGCAAGCTGCCCAGCGACGACAAGCACGAGGTCATTTCTCAGGTGCTTGGCAACACCCATATCTCGACCTATCTGTGGCAGCCCTGGATTGCCACGGTGACCGCCGATCTCCACGCGGCGTTCGAGACCAGTTCCAGCGGAAGCTTCGGCGACGCGACCAGCGTAGCAGGCGATGTTACGCTCTCGGCGCTGCCCTCATCGCGCTATCCATTCCAACTTTTTTTCTCTGCGAGCGACAATCGTTTCGACGGCGAATACGCGTTGGACTATACGCGGATGCGAGCGGGGATGTCGGGCCGGGCGGCGCTCACCGACAAATCCAGTCTCGACTATCTTGTCAGTTACGACCAGTTGGACCGGGCTAAGTTCGGCGACGTAACCGCGCTGCGCGCAGAAACGACATTTCGCCACAGTTTCAGCGTCGGCCAGTTGCCGCTGAACATCACCGACGTCGGCATGTCGTTCAACTACTACAACACGGATTTCAAGAGCGGATTGTCACGGGATCCGGGCAATTCGAGCGAGTCCGTGGCAGGTACCTTCTTTTATCGCGCGGTGCCGACGGAAAGGATCAATCATGATTTCAGCGCGACCCTGATTTCCGACAAGTCAATCTACAAGCAGGATCGCTTTGATCGTCTGCTGGCACAAACGGTAGGCACGGCTCAGTGGCGCTCTCCCTCGAACGACTTCACTACCACTAGCGCCGTGCGCCTGATGTTCCAACAGGTCGACCATCGCTTCGCTCAGGATAAGAAGACGGATACCGATAGCGCCGTAGTGGCCGCGAGTGCGGGCGCAAGCTGGCGTGCAAACGACCGTCTCACCATGAGCCTCGGCGCGCGCGCCAATTTCGAGCGCATCGAGACCATCGCCGATGAACAGAACATTGTGCAACCCGAGGTGGGCCGGTCCAATTACGCAGGCGGCATTCTAAGCTCGATCGACTACCGTTCGCTCGCCTATCAGATGGGCGGTTTCAACTGGCACTGGGACGCGCGCGCGGTCGGGGATCTTTCCTACACCACGAACCGTTACGAAACGAAGCTCTACGAGAGGATTTACGGCCCGCGCAGTGATGCCGCGGTCAGCATCGGCCACTCGTTCGATCGGATGATGCGGGTGCCCTGGATCGACAGGGTCAATTTCACTTTTCTTCAGGAAACTGGATTTGCTCACTACGGCTATAATGGAGAGTTCAACCCTTTCGTCACGCACAGCTCGTCATTCACAAAGGCTTTCTCGGATGAGAATGGAGCGAGTTACTTCCGCCTCTATCTGCGCGACACTCATCGTTTTGGCGACCAGACGGACGAATACCAGACCGCACATGCCGATTTCACGCGGCAGATTCCGCTCAGCGGCAACCAGAGCCTTCACGGAAGTGTGGGCATTCAAGTGGTTCGTCAGCGTACTCAGGGAAGAGAAGATTTCTACGTCTTTTCTCCTGCTGACCTGGAATACGAGTACCGTAACCTGTTCGGTGTCAATGGTTTGAGTTTCACGTCTACCGTGCGGATAAATGGGATCGGGCTGAATGATCCAGCGCACGACTGGAGCGACCAGCTGAGCCCGAACCTGTTCCGCAACGATTGGCGCAACCGGGTGCAGTATCGTGTTGGTGCGCTCTGGCTGTCGCTCGAAGGCACGCTGTTCCAGGTCGATGGAGAGCTGGGGTACTACGCGAGGTTTGCGGGGCGTCGCAGCTTCGACTTCGTGGACTAGGTGCCGTAGAGCACCATTGTTGCGTACAATACCAAGCCTCGTTGGCGCCAGCGGGGTCTCTCGGAGGCCCACTCCCAGGCACATGCGGGGACGAAGAGAATTGCCGCGCGCTCGTCGTCGTGTGGCGCCGGCCGATAGGCTTCGTGTGCTCGAGCTGCGGGGAAGCCGACCACTCCATCGGCCAAGTTGCGCGACTTCGAGATGACGTCGGTCAGAGGACGCTCTATCAGTGCAATGTCTGGCGCCGGTAGGCGTTGCCAATGGGCGGCACAATCTCCAACTCGACCGAGCTGTCTGTCACGACGTCGTTCAGTGTCTTGCACCTCATTGCGCGGTCAAAGCGACGTGTCTCCTCGATCGAACTCGGCCGCGGCCCGGCACGGCGCAGACGGTGGCCTGGAAGATCAAGACCAAGCTCGCCGTGGTGATGCGCAACGGCTGCCTGCGGTGAGCACCGCCTTGTCGGATTGCCTTGGATCGCTGAGGCTCCCGCTGCACGTAGCTCGAGATGGGCGGGAATGTGACCACGATGGCGGATTTGGACAAAAGAGGCTCGAAGCGGCGGCACAAGCGATCAAGTCGTTCTCGCAAAACGGCTTTCTCTCAGCCGGCGCCCCGACGCTCCTCGCATGCGGGAGAAATTCAGCCTAGACCGACCTTCTCGCAGGGGTGGGGATCGTCATCGCACGAGCGTCAGTCGATCCGCGTCGTGCGACTGCACGCGAGGCGTGACGAGCGCGCCGAAAAGCGTAGCCCCCGCATACGGTTGAGGCGCGCGACATGCTGGAAGCATGCGTCCCGCATGACGCGGGCGGCCACGGGCGTGCGACCCGAAGGGCGGGGCAAATTCGTTTGACAGGGTGCGTCGCGACGTCCGGCCCGGATGGGCCAAAGCCGGCAATGCCGGCTCGCGCGCCTTCGGCGCAGGGTGACCATAGATCGGCTATGCTCTGCGCGCCGCTCCTGCCCTGTCAAACGAATTTGCCGCCGTGCCGACCCCGCCCCTGTGAGAAGGTCGGTCTAGTTCTTCTCGGCCCTGGCCTTGATCCAAATCTCTGCGCGTCGCTTGGCCTCGGCGATCTGATCTGGGGGCATGGACTCGGCTACGATGTCGCGGGCGTTGACCGCCAGCGAGCCCCAATAATGCACGGCGATCTCGTACCATTTGTAGGCTTCGAAAGGATCACGTTTGACGCCATGGCCGAAGGCGAAGGAATCCGCCACCTGCAACTGCGCGCCGACATCGCCGGCATCGGCGGCCTTTATGCTCCAAAGAAACGACTTGGCGAAGTCCTGCTCGACGCCGTGGCCCTCGCGATACATTCGCGCGAGTTCGACGTACGCCTTCTCGAAACCCGCCTCGCCCGAGTTGATCATCAACTCCTCCGCGGCGGTTTTGCTCGGCGGCTGGACCATCTTGTTCAAATACATGACGCCCAGAACGTACTGCGCCTTCGCATCGCCGCCCTTTGCCAGCGGCAAGAGCACCTGCGCTGCGGCGTCGAACTCCGCGCGTTCGAACAGCTCTACCCCTTTGTCAAGTTGCGCCCTCGCCGCGCCGGCGAGCATGAATGCGATCGCGACGATAAGGGCGAAGCAACGTTTCATTTCTCACCCCCTTGTTTGCCATTGAGCGCCGCCTCGATCCCGCGCGGATACCATGTCGCTCCCCCGTAGCCGCCGACCCATGCGGATCCCTCCCCAATTGCGATGGCGAACACGCTTGAGACGTTCGGTCCTGATGCATCTACCAGCTTATGGAACGTTCCGCCATCGAACGACGCAAGCCCCCGATTAGTTCCGATCCAGATCCGACCTCCGCTGATCGCCAGCTCGAATACGTGATTGCCGGGCAAACCGTCCGCCATGGTGAAGCTGCGCCACATCGCGCCGTCAAAACGGCTCAGTCCCGCGCCCCAGGTGCCGGCCCAGACCACGCCCTCGGCGTCGACGGCCAGCGAGACTACGTAGTTGGGATTGTAGGCCGGCCCGGCGCGCTCCAACCCCTGCTCCTGACGCTGACGCTGGTGGTGGCGCGAGGTCGCCGAGGCCGCCCTGCGCTCCTGATCTTCTCCGGCCACCCGCTCCCACGGCGCGCCGAGGCCATCGGCATGATTCCAACTTGTCCAGGCGCCGCCCCGGTATCGGGTGAGCCCGCCCTCGGTCGCCAGCCAGACCGCTCCGTCCGGAGCGGAGGCAAGGCCGTAGACCCAGTCGTTGGCCAGACCGCCCTTGGTGCTGGCAACGGTATGCAGCCGCCATGCGGACGGATCCCCCAACGCGCCGCCGATCACCTGATTGACGCCGGACCACGTGGCGATCCAAATGTCGCCGCGCACATCGCGCATCACGTCATAGACGAAGCTGTCTCCCAGCCCGTCGGGGATGTTGTAGTGCGTCCACCCCTGCGTCACCGGGTCCAGGATCGACAGGCCGCCGCCGTACGTGCCGACCCAGATCCGCCCGTCAAGCTTGCCCACATAAAAGACGCCGTTGGAGAGAAGACCGCTCTTGTTGTCGTAGACGCGCTTCTCTCCGGAGAGATTGTCGAAGCGGATCAGGCCGTCGGAAGTGCCGAGCCAAGTCAGCTTGCCATCCATGAGCACGTGTTTGACGTTGGCGGAGCCGAAATCGAAGCTGATTGACGAGCGCAGTTCGCCCACCCTCTCTTTCTCCGGCGGCGTGGCCGCCGCAGTGATCGCGCCGAAGCAAAGGGCAAAGAGGCCAGCGACGCAGTAGGTCGCGCGCGGCCTCATGGGGACGCCTTCGGCGCGATGAGCCGCACAACGCCGCCTTTCACCCCGGCGAACACATCGCCGCCGCTGGCAACAGTAAGCGCATAGACATGAGCGGGCGAACGACCGAGATCGTGGCTGGTCCAACGCGTCCCGTCGAAGCTGGAGACACCCTTGTTGGTGCCGAACCACATGACGCCTTTCTCATCCTGGGCGAGACTGTAGACGATGTCACCTGCCAGCCCGTCTCGACTGGTATAGTTGGTCCAGATACCCTCTCGCGACAGTAGTGCCGCGCCGCCGCCCCAAAGCCCGAACCAAACGCCCTTGCCCGTCCGGTCGACATGCACAGCGAACACGTAGTTCTCATTATAGCTGCTGCCGCCTTCTTTGCCGACGTCGAGGTCATGGCGCGATTTGCGTGCCCAGTCCGGTGTTGGTGCTGGCGGCTGCGCCCGCGAGATTTGGCGCGCCGAGCCCTTCTGTATGGGTCCAGCTTCGCCACTTTGAGCCGTCGAACATGGAGACGCCGCCCTCGGTGCCGAACCAGACGCGGCCCTCGGCGTCGATATCGACACCATAGACCCAGTGATTGATCAACTCGTCATGATAGGTGGTAAAGGTGTCGGTCTTCGGGTCGTAGAGATTGGCGCCGTCCCAGGTGCCGATCCAGACCCGCTGCCGGTCGTCGAAAGCAAAGGCGTAGACCCAATAATCCGCCAGCCCGTGCATGGGAAAGAAGGTGCGCCACTTGCCATTCTGCAGCCGCGACGCGCCGCCGGCGTTGGTACCGAACCAGACCGCATTGTCCGGCGCCAGGCCGATGGCGAAGACGTACTCGTTCGCCAACCCATCCTTGCGCGTGAAGCGATTGCGCGGATCCATGCTGGTGAGGTCGATCTCCAGCACGCCGTTGGAGGCGCCGACCCAGAGGGAGCGCTGCTTGGCGTCCACCGCCAGCGAGCGGACATAGCTCTGGTCGCCCAAGCCGTAGAACTCGACCTTGCGGCCGGCGGCCGAGGCCGGCGCGGTTGCCACAATGCAGGCGGCCAGCAGACAAGTGACACTAACGCCGCAACGATCGAACATAGGCCAAAACATCGAGCAGCTCCCTCCCACGGAGCACCACTTCAAAACCCGGCATCAGGCCCCTGCCGTATCGCAAGCTGCGCACGAGCGACTGCTCGGGCGCCATCAGCCCGTCGCCTCTGGAGAAATCGGGCGTTCCCGGCATCTGCGGAACGCCGTTGTTGCCATGACAACGCGCGCAGTGCTCCGCGTAAATCTTACGTCCCTTGAAGTAATCGCCAGCGTGCGCCGGCGCGGCCGAGAAGACAGCGGTCAAAGCGAGGGCTATAGGCGTGACGCGTTTCATTTCGGCTCCGTTTTCTGACGACCCGCGGTCAGGATCTCCGATACCGTCCGCTCCGCAGCGTCAGCGGGCCATTCGCGGGCGCCGATGACGCGAGCCAGAACCGCGCCGCTCGAATCCAGGAACAGCGTCTGCGGGTAGGATTCCACCTGGAAGCGCTCGCGCGCAAAGGCACCCTTGCCGTCCCAGAAATTGCCGAATGATACCCCCGTATCGCGGATGAACTCTCGCGCGAAATCGCGATCCTTGTCAATATTGAGGCCGACAAGACGATAGCGCTTCGGATCGAGGGCGGCGGCGAAGGCTTGCAGGCTCGGCATTTCTGCGCGGCAGGGACCGCACCAGGAAGCCCAGAAATTCACGATAGAGATCATCCCTTCGGGAGGGGTCAGCGCATCGGGCGTCTCGGCGATGGCGGGCAGCGGCGCCGGCGCGGGCATGGCGCTCTTCGCCGTGGCAGCTGCGGCATGAGCCTTCGCAGCCCCGCCGCCTAGCTGCGGTGACTGAGGTTTCGCCGTGGCGGCCGCGGCATGGGCCTTCGCGGCATCGTCACCTTGCTGCGGCACCTCGCCCTTGTCGGCGGCCTCCCATTCCCATAGCGCCGAAAGCGCCTTGCGCCGGAAAGGATCGTCCTTGGCGGCGAGATGGACGAAGGTCCGCATGGCGCCCATCGCGCCTTTGCGATCGCCTGCGGCCTCGAGCGCCGCGCCAAGCCCGTAATAGGCGTTGATCTGTCGGGGATTGATGGTCAGCGCGCGGTCGAATGCGCTCGCCGCCTCGCTGGCGCGCTCCATCGCCAGATAGGCGAAGCCCAGATTGGCATGCGCCTCGGCGACGTGGGGATTGATGGCGCGGGCCTGGTCGAAGGCTGCCACCGCCGCTTGGGCGTCGCCGAGGCGCATCGCCTCTATCCCGCGAGTGAAGGCCTGACCAAAAGGAGTTGCGCTATTTGACGCGACCTGCTGCGGCGCGGTCCTGATCTCGGGGCCGCTGCCTGGCAGGATCTCCAGGATCAGGCCAACCACCAGGATGACCACCATGACTCGACGCAGCCGCCAGCAGGTGCGAGCGGCGGTGGCGCCGAACTGCGCCCTGTAGCCCCATCAAACCGCTCCCTTATGTGGCGAGGTCGAGATGAACGGCACTCCGAAAAACGTGTAAAACGCCACGCAGAAGATTAGAAGACTGAAGATCGCGCCCAACATCGGCCGCGCCGTGCTGCGCGGGCGCAGATGCAGAAACAGCAGCGTCGCGGTCCAGTTCACGAAGGCCCAGCTTTCCAGCTGATCCCAGGCCCAGTAGCGCTGCCAGGCGTTCTGCGCCCAGGCGGCACCGGCGACCAGCATCAGGCTCTGGAACACCACGGCGATCAGCAACAGGCGATAGATATCGGTCTCCAGCGAAGCGGAGTCGGGCAGGCTGGAGAAGCGCATGCCTGAGCGTCTGGCGGCAGAGCAGCACCAGACCCAGTCCGGCGGCAGGAGTAGCCAGCCCGAGGAAGAACTTGCCGAACGTCACATGGATCGGCAGCCAGATCGTCGCGTAGGTCACGGGCGCCAATGTGTTCTTCACGGGCGTGAGCCACATCCAGACGGTCAGCACCGCCAGCAGCGGCAGCGTGCAGGCCAGCGCAGGCCGCAGGCGCGGCAGGCTGAGGAACACCACCAAGACAGCCAGATGCAGGCTCCAGACATTGCTCGAGAGAACCTCGAACATATCCACATAGGGCCCGTGGCCGAGCCGGATCCACCTATAGGCAATGGCGACCGTGTGAAACGTCAGGCCTGCCGCTAGGAGGCCGAAGGTCGCCTGCTGGCGCCCCGTGCGAAATGCGGTCGAGACTATGGAATGCGCCGTCGCCGCCAGGTAGAGCACGACGGCGATCCCCAGCATCTGCGCCTCGAACGCAGCTCCGCTTTGCGCAACGACGTCAGGTCCCATGCTCTGCCTCCGGCACCGGCATTCGGGAGCCGATTGAAGAACACGGACAGCACGTGGGCCAGCAGCGCAACGCAGGCCATGATGCCGGTCGCGGCGATCCAGTGGTTCAAGGACTGGCCGACAATGGTGTAGCCCATCCAGCTGCGCAGCCCGTCATAGCGAAGCTGGGCCGAACCTAGCGCGACGACTTCGCCGACCTGCAATTCGTGGCGCTTTTCGCCGTCGATCAGTACCAGGCGGCTGTTGACCGGTTTGGAGAATTTCCACGCTTTGTCCTTCTCGAACACCGGTTCGGGCATGTGGAGCCATACCTTCAACGGCTTGGTCGCGCCCGGCGGGGTCCAGGCAAGGCCCTGCTGGTTGTCGTTGATCGGGTAGGACGGCAAGTGAATCGCCCCGGTCTGCGCCGCGCCGGAGGCGCTCACATAGGTCAGAATCGGCGCGAAGCCCTTGTTGTGGGTCGTGTAGAAGCGATAGTCGCCGAAGATCAGCGGCGTGTCATCGCCGACCCGCACCTCGCGCCATGTGCCATCCTGCTGGGCGATGCGGATCAGGCTCTCCGTCTCGCGCCGTTTCATGCCGGGTGCGTAGGTGATCTCGAATGGGCCCTGCAGGAACTTGACCTCGTTCAGGCGCAACTGATGCAGCAGCCCGGCCTCCGCCGTCACTGTCGCAGCATCAAACATCGAGCCCTCGGTGACTTCGACGCGACCCGACATCGAGTTCAGCCGATCAAGGCCGATCACCACGATCAAAGCGACCAACGCCGCGTGCAGGGCGAAGAGCATCGGCAGGCTCTTCAGCCGCGCACTGGTGGCCAGCGCCGCCAGAAGATTGGCCAGCATCAGCACGAGAGGGAGCACCATCCAGTCGGAGGTCCGGATCGGAAAATAGATACCCGCAATGGCAATGACGCCGCACAGTGCGATCAACGCGGCAGTTGTCTCTGCCGAGCCGAGGCGGCGGAGCGTGCTTCGGAACGTCTCTTTCAAGGCGCGGTCCTCATGGCGGGTTCGCGCAGTTTTCGGAGCTATCCTTCATCCAGTTCTTGCCGGTCTCGCCATTACCGGGTGGGCCAACGGAGCCGCAATTCTTGTCTTCCCAATTGCCGCTCTGGGCAAATGACACGACCTTCAGCACCGAGCCGAGATAATATGGTCCGTTGGTATAGGGCGCGGTGGTGTTGTTGCGCACCTGCGTGCCAGGTGGCAGGCCTCCCTCCGGACCCACATCGTTCAGGTTCACGAGGAACGCCTTGTTCTTCCAGCCGTGGGGCACGGCAACGTGGCACCAGGTGCACTGCATGCGACCGATCTTGTCGGCATGGAAGGCGTGCAAGTTCTTCTTGCTGCCGCTGCTCTTGTCCGAGAAGCCGCTCCTGAAGTCCTCGCCCGCCTTCGTCGCATAGCGCTCGTAGACGTGGCACTTGAAGCAGATGTCGTTTTCGGTGCCGGGCGCGCCAGTCCGTGCGGTGAGGCCGCCTTTCAGAATGAAGTTGTTGTTGGAGCCGTGCGGACCCCAGGAGCGGCCGTTCTCGCCGCCCTGCGGAACGATGGTGCCGGGCGCGGTCTCCGAACCGTGGCAGTCCGAGCAATACATGGTCTGCACGCCGATCTGGTCCGGCTGGTTCCAGGGCGGCAGCCAGAGGTTCGGATTGACGGGGTCGCCGGGGCCGCCGCGGATCGCGAGCGTGCGCCCGGTCGCCTCCATCACTGGATGCCAGGATCGGTGTTCGGAAACCGTAACGCTGCCGCCGGAGACGCCCGAGCCGCTGATGACCTTCGTCGGCTCGCCCCGGTCGGCGAGCGGCGCCTGGAACTCCATGGCTTGGTCGGTGTAGCGCCGCACAGCATTGGTTCCCGGCGGCGTGCCGCCCCGGCTCTGGCCCAGTTCAGGTGGCCGGATGTAGCCGTAGGTGGAGTGGCATTTCAGGCAGACCTGATACTCGCGCGTGACCCAGGGCGCGGAGGCTGCGGTGGAGCCGCCCACCGGCGGGTTGCCACGCTTGACATTGAAGACCACAGGCGGGCTCAGGAATTGGGGCGAGCCGTAGACCGGCTCGACGCCCCAGCTTCCGCGTAACACACCCGAGGCGATGTTGGTCTGCGGCACGCCCGGGCTACGGTCGCGCGTGCCCACCAAGTCGGGAACCGTAGGCGGAGCGTTGAAGATCCGGTTGCGGATCACGCGATGCGGATTATGGCAATCCGTGCACTCCACGTGGCGGTTGCGATCATTGCCCCGGCCCAGCAATTTCCGGCTTTCGATATGGTCCTTGCCAGCTTGCGGCTCAGAGCCGGTGCCGATGTCATGCACTTCCGGTCGTTCATCGATCGGCATGCGCCGCAGGCTCTGGAAGTCCCGCTTGATGTCCGGAACGCTCGAGCCCGGCGATCCCTGGCCGTTCAGCACGTGTTCGGTCGAGGAATGGCATTGGTAGCAGCCTTCCTCCATGGCCGACTGGCCGCCCTGCTTGGGCGTCGTGACGCTGTCGGTGGCCTCGCGCAACAGCCGCCGGGAACCCTGGACGGTATGTGTGTCATGGCAGTTCAGGCAGCCGGCGCGCCAGACCGGCATTCCGACCGGAAACTCCCGCAGATTGGCGGCGTTGGCGGAGTAGGTCTCGTTGGCGACCAAGTTGTTCGCGTGCGCGGAGTCGACCCAGCCTTCCTTGTCGTGGCAGCCGAGGCAAAGCTGGTCACGCTTCTTGTCGAAGAACGGACCGGCAGCCGGCGTTTCCTGGAAGCGGTTCAGACGCAGGAACTTGATGTTTTCGGGGCCCGTGTCACGGATATGCGGATCGTGACACGAGGTGCATTCCAGCTTGTTGTCCGTCAGCGGCAAGCGCCGGATGGAGACCGGGCTTGTGCGAGCCCAAGTCTGGCGTGGACGACGGGCGGCGCAGCTCGCCGTCATCGTTCGCCAGCCGGTCGTCATAGGTGAATGAGATCGGATGATCGTTAGTCAGATCGGTTCCCAACCGCCGCGTGAAGCCGGTCGAGGCGCCCTCGCCTTCGGGCATCGTTCCGTCCGGCGCGGTTCTGGAGAGCTTGATGTCCAGGTTCTGGCGCCCCTGGAGCACCAGGATTGAACCGAGCGCGACCGTGCCGTCATGGCACGAGAGGCAGAGCCTGGAGGAGCCGCCAGGCTGACCTGACCCGGCGGACTCGAACCAGCGCTTGCCCGCGTCGAACGAGGACGACGTGTAGGGCCTGTAGATCGCTCCGGAAAGGCGCCGGTTCCAGAGCGGCGGCGGCGCCGCTTCGTTAGCGGCGTGCGGCGTGTGGCAGAACACGCAGATCTGGTCTTGCTTGGAGCGCACTTGGCCCGGCCCGGTGACCGAGAGATTGTGCTTGGTGTTGGCGATGTCCGAAAGACGCTCGGCCAAGGCAGCCCCGAGCAGCGGCGCACAGATGCAGAGTGCGCCGAGCAAGACGACCTGAATGCCTTTCAGGGCTCGGAGCAGGAAGCGCGCCGGCATGCCTACCCCTCGGAAACTTTGGTAAGTTCTTTGAAGACAACCACTCGTGCCATTGAACATGTCGGCGACATATACATTCTGTTTGCCGTCTGTCCAAACCCCCGCGGGCAAGTGGAACGGGCCAACTTCGCCGCGGCCCTCGATCGGCAACAGCAACTGGCCCTTCGCGTCGAAGACCAGCAGATGGTCGTGTCGCAATTCGACAACGTAGATGCGCCCGTCGCCGCCGACCGCGACGCCCTTGGGCCGCGTGAACTGACCGACATAGAGGCCAGCCTTGCCGAAGGTCGTGGGAGCCGCTCCGTTCCCATCGAAGGACTGAACGCGGAAGTTCAGCGTGTCGCTGACGAACAGCCTTCCGTTGGCGAAGCTGAGATAGGTCGGCGCATTGAAGCGGCCCAGCGCATCGCCCGGCCCGCCGATGGTCGCTAGCAACTCGCCGGATGCGCTGAACTTCTTGACCACATGCTGGGCCGAATCGGCCACGAAGATTGCGCCGCTGCTCGGATCACGCGCCAGCCCTGTCGGCCGGGTGACAGCGCCGATACCGAAGTCCCCGCGCGGCTTGCCGTCCTTGCCGAGGCGCACCACCTTGGCGAGTTCGGAATCCGAAACCAGGTAACCGCCCTGGCCGTCTTCGACGACAGCGATCGGCGATTTGAAGCCGCGGTTATCGCCGGACTGGTCCCAGATCGAGAACGCTTTGTTGGCGAAATCGAAACGGACCAACGCCTTCAGGCCGGCGTCCACCACCAGCACCGAGCCATCCTCTAGCGTCAGCCCCGACGTCGGCCGCTTCAACTCCTTGTACCTTTGCTCGCCGGTCGCGATGCCCGCGATCGACCGAGCCACGTCAGTCAGAATGTTGCCGGCGGAACTCTTGCCGGAGACCGTCTGCTCGCCCACCAGCACCGCGCTCAGCCTATAGCGCGCCTTCTCCGGCGGAGCGGGCCACTCCAGATTCTTGCTCTGTTCGCTGTCCGCACTCTGTCCGGGCTTCGACAGGCCCGAATTCTCCAGTGAAGTGCATGTAGCAAGCGTCGATAGGCTGACTACGGCCCCTCCGACACGAACCAGACGCCACCTCCAATTGAGTCTGCTCAACGGCCTACTCCATTACCATTACGCCGGCACTGCGAAGCGCCTTGACAAGATGCTTCGTTGCGTCCTCAAGCGTACCGATCGCCTTTAGATGATCCCCGCTCGCTGCCTGCGCCCCGGCTTGCTCTCGCAGTTCCCGACTTTGTCCGACGAGCTTCAAAATATACGGCCGCAATGCCTTATCAGGATTCGGTTTCTCCGCAATCGCAATATCCACAAGTATTTCATAGCTCTTGTTTCGCTCCAGCTCATAAGCGTACTCGTCAGCTGGAGTGGCGAAGGCGAGCCGGTAGACGATGGACTGATTTCGGCGTGCCTCGCCGACGATGACCACCACATCTTCGTAGATCGAGACCAGCCGGGCGTGCGCCTCCGCATATTTTTCCTGATCATAGAGTGCGTCGGCTTGCTGGAGCCCTTTTTTGGCGACAGCCAGACGCCCGGTCCAGGGGCTGAGCGAGGCTGCGTCGCTGCCCGCCTCCAAAGACCGGATGAACGAGTCGATCTGGCTTCGCCGGGCTTTGAAATCGCCTTTCTTGGCAGCGGGATTCGCGGCACGCGCGCCCTGTTGCAACACCAGTGTCGAGACCTGACGCAGCCCAGCATTGAGGCTCTGCTCGGCCCGCTTCAGTTCACCTCTGCCGAGCGCCTCTGCGCCTTCGGCAAGGTCGGCGCGCGCGCGCTCCACCACTTCGATGTTCTTCGGCTCGCCACTGCGCAACGCGTCGGCGGCCCTCTGCGATCCGAGATAGGCCTCCAGCATCAATGCCTTCTGGGTGAGCAGGCGCTCCGTCTCGCTCTTTGCCTCCGCCTGCTGCTGCGCCGATGCCGTGCCGACCGACAATGCGCCCAGGACCGCCAAGACGGCCCCCACCGCTCGCTCTGCAACCTTCGCGGCGGACATGGTCCCCCCCCTCTAACTATCAACCAGGAACATAAATCCCGCTCATCCGGATCGCCTGCAGCAGAACGTTGGTCGACGAACTCAGCGTTGCGATCGCGCCCGGATAGTCACCTTTCTTGGCCAAGGCCTCCGCGGCCCCGCGCGCCTCGCGCGCCTTGTCTCGGTTCTCGCGGATGCGGTCGACGATGCTGCCGCTCGGGTTCTTCTCGACGATGGCAAATTCAAGCAGCGCGAAAAAGCTGTCATTTCGCTTGAACTCGTATTTGTATTCCTCTTCGGCCGTCGCGAAGTTCAAGTCTCGGGTGAGGGTCTGCCCGGTGCGCATGGAGCGGATCAGCCCCCGCGTTCGCTCATAGGCGGCCTCCAGCAGCTCCAGCGCGTTCTCACGCTGACCCTTCGCGAACAGGGCGTCGGCCCCGGCGAGTTTTTCCGCGATCCAGCCCGTGTGCTCCTTCGGGAGCTGCGAGGCATCCGCTTTGGGATCTGACGAGACCCGCTCATAGGCGTTCAAGAAGGTCTCGACCGCATGGCGCCGCCGCTCGAAAAGCACCTTGGCGCGGTCGGCGCCCACCGAGCCGAGTGTCAGGCGTCTAGAGTGGTCGTTAATCAGCTTCAGTGCCTCGTTGAGCTTTTCGTCGGCCTCCTTGTACTGTCCGCCCGCACCGGCCGTTTTGGCGTCGCCGATCAGGCTCTTGGCTTTGTCCAGCGCTGCGATGGCTTCCTTGTCGCCGCTTTCCGCGATGGTCCTCGCCGCGACCGACCGATAGGCCATGCTTTCGACCAGCAGCTGCTTTTCGTCCACGCCCGACTGGGTGGCCGGCACGCGCGGACCCTTTTGGGCCGCAACCGGAACGGCCGCGAGTACCGCGATGCCAAGCATCGCGGCACAGAACCGGGCAAGACGATGACACATGACGTCTACTCCTTCTGCAGAGCTTCCGCTCGGAGCGGGCCCCGAAACGGGAAATCCACTTGCCCGCGGTCGAGCGGCAGAATGCTCGCACCTACGCCTGGGGCGCAGACTATTTCTTTGCCGACGTTTTGGCCCAGTTCGATCTCTCCGCGAGCGCGCGCAGTTCGTCGGCCGTCTTCGGTTTCGCATGGCACCGCCGACAATCCGTCACCGGAAAAGCGACGCGGCCATGACAGACGCCACATTTCTGGCCGAGCAGGATCGCCGCCATGCTGATCTCGTTGGCGCCTTTCTCCGGCTTGAAGATTTCGTCATGGCAGTTCGAGCATTCGAGCCACTGAGTGTGCGCCTCATGCGGGAACACGACATTGGGCATGCTGCCCTTCACCTCGCGCACGATTACCAGATCGAACAGGAATGGCTCGGTCGATTTCTTTTCGAAGTCGTACCAGGGCGCGATCTTTTGCTCCTTCAGGGTCGCCACCCAGTCCACCAGATTGCCGTCATTTGTCTTGGGGAAATCGGTGAAGGCTTCTGAGGGCCATTGCAGCATGCCGATGCCCGGATTCTGCGCATCATGGACCCCGTCTTCCGCGGGAGCGGCGTTCTTGGCCGTCGGCGTCTTCAGAAGACGGTTGAAAGTGTTCGCAGCGGTGCCCTTCTGCTGCGCCAGACCGTCGCCGGCAAGCGATAATGCGCCGGCCACCAAGAGTCCGAGTAGCGCAAGAATGGTCGTCGCCCGGGCAAAGCGAACGTATGCACAACTTATCATAGCGGCGTTCCTTGAACTCGAGGCTTCGCCTATTTGCCGACCGGCGCGACGAGACGGTCGGAAGTGCTATTGTGCGCCCGGGTCTTCATGTTGGGTACTCCTGAGTGACACAACACGCAGTTCTCGACACCCCATGCGATGGTATTGTTGTGACAGTGGCCGCAGAATTGGCCATCGAAAATCTTCAGCATGTTGATGTCGTTGCCGCCGGCCTTGAATTTAAAGCCCAAATCAGCATGACAGACCTTGCAGCGAAATCGTATTCGATGAAACCAATGGGGAAAGACGACCGGCCTTATGCCGGCCGCGTCCGAATAGTTGTTTATGACGACATCGCCATACTCTGCCCTTGCCTCGTTGTCATGAAATAGAGCCGCGGCGCCAAGCAGCGCCAATATGCCAAACAACACCACGAGCGAGAACCGCGCGGCCTTCAGCTTACTGCGCATCACTTTCTCCCTACCTACATTCTTGAAATATTGCACCGAATTGCGTAGCATGGCTAGCCGTCTTTAGTCACAAGTCGGGAGCCGGCTTCGAACCCGCAGCGGTACGGGAGTCAGAGGGGATCATAACGGCAAGGTCGCCGTCGTGGTTGTGGCGCCACCAGAAGTTGGCCAGCGTACGCACCATGTGCTTCTTGTGGACGGCCTTGTAAGTGTCCACTATCGCGGTCTTGATGTTGCCGGGGGTGGTGTTGCCCCACTTGAATGCGAGGTGGCGCGACTCGCTCGACGTGGCCTTCGCAGCAAGCGTCGCGACGGAGCTGGCAGCCGTCTCGCCGGAGGCAGGCCGTTCTCGCGCGGCATCCTGTATCTGATCCTACAGAACCGACTGTACCGGGGCGAGTCTGCGGCGAACGGGTCTCGGCGCGCCGCCGTTCAATAACAGGCAATTTCGCCGCGCTTTGGTCGATTTCGGCCCCTGTAGCCGTTGGAAGAGGCCGAGACCTCGGCCTTACGTCCATGAATTCTCTGGCGAACGGATCAGGGAATACTTTGCGTCGAACAGGGTGTGCTCGGTACCGAACAGGCAATTTATCCACCGGAACAGGGTATGGCGGATACCCGCGCGGCACGAGACTTGCTCGAATTCACCGTCACCGTCCGTTTACCATGAGCCGCCCACCATGTCTGGCCCTACCCGCGTGATCGATCGACGCTCGATTGACCTGACACCTTTTGCGGGCTCTGCCCGTAAGCTGGAGGCCGACCCAATGGCCTGGGTCGAGACGGAGTCGCTGCTTGCCGACATCGTGTCCGCCTCGCGCGTTCCGCTCCCCGAAAGCGTCCTTGCGCACCTGCGGCAGCGGCTCGACGGCACAGCTCGCAAGCGCCAGGGCCGCGGCCGGATCAATCCGTCCACAATCCTCCGAAACACATTGATCGCGGCCATGCACCAGCGCTGCGAGGCCTGGCTGGAGCAACGCGCAAAACGTCACGGGCTCGAGGGCTGGCCGAGGATCCGCGGCGCCGAGTGGTGGCAGGGCCCGCCAAGCGAGCGGGCGGCACGAATGGTACAGAGGCATTATCGGCTCGCCATGTCCTGGGAGCGCGTTCGCAACATCGCCTACGAGGTCCGCAATCTCGGCCCGAGGAACCGGCCCGAGCGCCGTACTCGTGAATCCTCCTGATTTGTTGTCGATGAAGACGGGGCGGGCACGGCCTAAATCACTGGGTCTCGGTGACGCGGAGCGAGCCCCATGTCCGGCGACGTTCCTTCTGACGATTACAAGGTCGGCTACGGCCGGCCGCCCAAGCACACGCAGTTCAAGCGCGGCCAATCCGGCAACCCGCGTGGCCGCCCCCGCAAATCGAAGCAGGTCGAGGCGCTGATCCGGCACGAGCTCGACACCACGATCGTCCTCAAGGAGGGCGGCCGCGAGGTCCGCATCAGCAAGCGCGAGGCGATCATCAAGCAGCTGGTCAACAGCGCGATCAAGGGCGACGCCAAGCCGCTGCAGATGATGATCGCGCATCTCGAGAAGCATCGTGAGGTCGAGCCCTTCGTGCCGACCGACGCCGACGACCTCGCACTGCTCAAGTCCATTTCCGCGACATGCAACTCGGAGGAGGAGAACAATTGACCAAAACCGAACGGGTTCTCGCGCTCTATCGAACGCAGTTCTCAGCCTTTGTCCGGTTCGCGTATGGCGAGTTGCACCCGAGCACGCCACTCGTCAACACGTGGCACATCGACGTCGTCGCCGAGCACCTGGAGCGAGTCGCAACGGGCGACATCACGCGACTGATCATCAACCTGCCGCCCCGGAGCTTGAAGTCGCTGGCCGCGTCGATCGCGCTGCCGGTCTGGATGTTCGGGCGCAACCCGCACCTGAAGATCATGTCGGTCGCGGGCTCCCAGGAGCTGGCGCGCGACTTCGAGACGGGTACGCGCGAGCTGATGGCCGCGCAACGCTGCCGGGCGGTGTTCCCGCAGCTCGGCTTCGAGAGCCGCCGCGGCGAGATCCGCCCGGCCCATGGTGGCCGCCGCATTACTGGGATCGTCGGGCGCACACTGGTCGGGCGCGGCGCCGACCTCATCATCATCGACGATCCGATCGCGCCGGCCTACGTCAACGATAATGCCCGCCGCACTGCCGTCAACGCCTGGTTCGATGCCGAGGACCTCCAGCGCCTCAACGACAAGGCCAAGGGTGCGGTGATCGTAGTCATGCAGCGCCTCCACACCGATGACCTGTGCGGGCACAACCTATGTCCCACCGCAGTACCACCGCACCGCTCACCATCACGGAGCGGCCCATCGGCAGCCTGAAGACCTACGCCGGCAATGCCCGCACCCACAGCGCCAAGCAGATCGCCCAGATCGCCGCGAGCATAAGAGCGTTCGGCTTCAACAACCCGGTGTTGATCGACAAGGACGGCGGCATCATCGCCGGCCACGGCCGCGTCGAAGCAGCCAAGAAGCTCGGCCTCGAGACCGTACCGTGCGTCCGGCTCGAGCATCTGAGCGAGGCGCAGAAGCGCGCCTATATCCTCGCCGACAACAAGCTCGCCGAGAAAGCGGGCTGGGACCCCGAGATCCTGAAAATCGAGCTGCAGCACCTCTCGAGCCTCGACCTCGATTTCGAGATCACGCTGACCGGCTTCGAGATGGCCGAGATCGACCTGCTGCTCGGCGACGACGCGCCCGAGGTCGATCCGGCCGACGGCGTGCCGGCCATCGACCCGGGTCTCGCCGTCACTCGCCTCGGCGACATCTGGCAATTGGGCCGCCACCGGCTGATCTGCGGCGACTCGACCGTTCCGGCGGCCTATGCCCGCTTGCTCGACGGCGAGCGCGCTCAGATGGTGTTCACCGATCCGCCCTACAACGTCAAGATCGATGGTCACGTCTGCGGCCTCGGCGGCATCAAGCATCGCGAGTTCGCGATGGCGTCCGGCGAAATGAGCATGAGCGAGTTCTCGGCATTTCTGCAGAAGGTGTTCGAGAACCTCGCAAGCCACTCGGTCGACGGTGCGATCCATTTCATCTGCATGGATTGGCGCCACATGGCCGAGGTCCTGGCCGCCGGGGGCAAGGCCTACACCGAGTTCAAGAACCTCTGCGTCTGGTCGAAGTCGAACGGCGGCATGGGCTCGCTCTACCGCTCGCAACACGAGCTGGTGTTCGTGTTCAAGTACGGCCGTGCGCCCCATATCAACAACATCGAGCTCGGCGCGCACGGCCGCTATCGCACCAACGTCTGGCCGTACGACGGAGGCAACAAAGGAATTGTTGGAAACGAGAGCTAGTCGGCAGACGTTCGCTTCGGTCGGCCCGCACAAGGAGTGACGGATCATGATCGAACTGCAATCGACGGTGACATGCCCCGAATGCCGTCATGAAACAACGGTGACGATGCCGACGGACGCCTGCCAGTACATCTACGACCGCACACAGTGCGGCGCACGCATGAAGCCGAAACAGGGTGATTGCTGCGTCTTCTGCTCCTACGGCGCGATACCCTGTCCGCCAATCCAGGAGGACCGCATGGGTCTCACCGGTAAGGCGGCGTGCTGCCAAGGCGATTGATCACGCGCGAGTCGGCATAGGACAAGGCGCGAGCCGAGGTGCCTCGGCCGTCCGGATGGTCCGCGACGTGCAGACATCCACCGCTTGTT
The DNA here is from genome assembly GCA_963741505.1 of uncultured Alphaproteobacteria bacterium. Taxonomy (GTDB): domain Bacteria; phylum Pseudomonadota; class Alphaproteobacteria; order Rhizobiales; family Hyphomicrobiaceae; genus JAKFWF01. The sequence continues at coordinate 87,773 of CAVUIJ010000008.1, forward strand.
GCTCACCCACTCTTGAACAGGTTGCGCATATCGGCGGGTCAGGCAGCGTGCTCCCTCGCCACTACGGCCAACAGATAGTGCCTTCGAAACATGTGCGCGCCCATTTTTCAGGCGGCATCGCGAGCGATCAGCGCTTCAGCAAACATGAGGTGCATGCGCGCAACATCCGGATGTTTGGACGTAAACAAGGCAAACGCCTCTGCCGCCTGATGGACGCACATACCGCCGCCAGTGAGCACCCGCGCTCCCTTGCACCGGGCTGACTTGATCAGCTCTGTTTCGATCGGCGAATAGATGATGTCGGCGACCCAGTGCCCCCCCGTGACCGCCTCGATCGGAACCGGGTTCCCGGCAAAGCCGATCATTCCGACGGGGGTGGCATTGACGATGCCGGCGGCTCCGGCCGCCGATTTCGGAAGATTGTCCGAGAGACGGAAGCGTCCAGCGCCGAACAGGAGCATTAAGTCGGCGACCATGGCTGAAGCTTTGGCCACGTCGGTATCGTGGACAATGACCGTCGCGGCCTCGAGATCCATCAAAGCACAGGCAACAGCGCGCCCTGCACCGCCCGCACCGACCAGGACGACCGTCTTACCGGCAACGGAGTCGCGCCCCAATCCATCCTCGAAGCTGCGACGGAAGCCGACGCGGTCGGTGTTGTAGCCGACGGTGCGCCCGTGCTCTGAGATGGTTACCGTGTTCACGGCGCCGATCTGCCGAGCATCCGCCGATATCTCATCGAGCAGCGGCATGACCGCTTCCTTGCAAGGAAACGTGATATTGACGCCTGAAAAGCCGGCATTCGTCACTGCGGCCATAAGATCGGCAAGCGTGCGGCCTGGCAACCGCTGCAGGTCGAGCAGATGGTAATGCCCGCGAAGGCCTGCCGCCGCGAACGCATCTTCGTGCAACGCCGGCGACAGCGACTTCACGATGTTGGCGCCGATCAGGCCGACCAGCGTCGCCGCCCCGTTCATCGCGCGGCCCCCGCTGCCGGCGCCAGTCCGCCGCCGAGAAACAGCTGCGCGATGCGCGGGTCGGCAAGGATCGTCGATGCCTTGTCCTCGATCCGGGTCTGGCCTTGTTCGAGCACCAGGCCGTAGTCCGACATCTGGAGCGCCTGCTTGGCGTTCTGCTCGATCAACAGGATGGTGACGCCGCTGTCGCGAAGCGCCTTCAGGATACCGAATACCTCCTGCACCATCAGCGGCGAGAGGCCGATCGAAGGTTCGTCGATCAGCATCAGCTTGGGGTCGAGCAGCAGGCCGCGCGCGACTTCGAGCAGCTTTTGCTGGCCGCCGGACATGGTGCCTGCCTGCGTGTCCGCCTTCTCGCGCCAGGATCGGGAAGCGCGACATCATCGCGTCGATCTTGCCGGCGAGACTCGACTGGTCGGTGAGCGCGACGCCGCCGAGTTCGAGATTGTGCCGCACCGTCAGTTCAGGAAAGATATTGCGGCCCTGCGGCACGAAAACTGACGCCGGCATCGAGCATCTGTCGCGGCGTGAAGTTCGTGGTATCGCGACCGTCGAGCTCAATTCGCCCGGTGCGGATCGAAAGCAGTCCGAAGATCGCCTTGAACATGGTCGACTTGCCGGCGCCGTTCGGGCCGATCACGGTGGTGATCGCCGCGCGCCTGATCGAGGCGGTGGTGCCGTTCAAGATCGTCATCTTGCCGTAGCCGGCGACGACGTCCTTCAGGGTGAGCAGGTACTCGCTGGCCATTGGAGTGGTCCTCAATGTCCGAGATAGGCTTCGATCACTTTCGGGTCGCGGCGCACGGTGTCCGGCGGTCCCTCGGCGATAATGCGCACCCTCGGCGAGCACGATGATGCGCGTGCACAACGACATCACGAATTCCATGTTGTGCTCGATGACGACGAAGGTGGCGCCGGTCTCGGCGTTGATCGCCTGCAGCCGCTCCTTCAGGTTGGCCAGCATCGACAGGTTAACGCCGCCGGCTGGTTCGTCGAGCAGCACCAGGCGAGGCCCCGCCATGAAGGCCATGGCGCAATCGAGCAGCTTCTGCTGGCCGTAGGACAGGCCGCCGGCTTTCTCGTGCGCGAGGTGGCCGAGGCGGAAGAAGTCGATCATGCGCTCGGCTTCCGCCGTCAGGCCGGCGTCGCCGGCGCCGAACAGCCGCGACAGCCGCGAGCCCTTGTGCTCCTGCCCGGCGAGGATGAGGTTCTCGGTCACGGTCAGCTGCGGAAACACCTGCAGCAGCTGGAAAGTGCGGCCGACGCCGAGCCGGTTGAGCTGCGACGGGCGCAGGCCGGTGACGTCTCGTCCCGTCGACCAGCACCTGCCCGTTTGTCGGCTCCAACTGGCCGAGGATGCAGTTGAACAGAGTCGATCTTGCCCGAGCCGTTCGGACCGATCAGTCCCAGGATCTCGCCTTTGCGCACCTCGAACGACACGTCGCGCACGGCCTGCACGCCGCCGAACGACTTCGAGATGCCTTGAACTTGCAGGACCGTTGATGCGTCCTTGGGGGTCATGACTTCACCTCGCCCAGTACGGGTCCCTTGTCGTCGGCGTGCGGCCGGCGCTTGCGCGCGAAGATGCGTTCGAACAGGCCGACGATGCCGGTCGGGCACAGCGCCACCATGATCATCACGATCACCGCGAAGATGATCGGCGCCAGCCCTTCAGCGAACCGCAGCCACTCAGGCAGCAACACCGCGATTGCCGCCCCGATGAAGGGCCCGATCAGCGTGCCCATGCCGCCGAGCATCACCATCAGCAGATAGAGCAGCGAGGGAGCGAGCGAGAACGGTGCCGGATCAATGAATTCGACCAGCGGTGCATAAAGCGAACCCGCGAAGCCGCCGTAGGCCGAGCCGATGGCGAACGCCAGCAGCTTGTAGCCGCGCACGTCGATGCCCAGGCTCTCGGCGCGGATTGCATTCTCGCGCAGTGCGGTGAAGGCGCGGCCCCATGGGCTGCGGATGATCCACCACATGACGCCGGCCATCATCAAGGCGATCGCCAGCACGAACCAGTAGAAGTTGATTGCCGACTTGAGCTTGAAGCCGAGCAATTCAGGGCGCGGCACATCCTGGAGGCCGGAGACGCCGCCGGTCAGCCATTCCTCGTTGCGCAGGACAAGCCAGACGAACACCGAGAAGGCGAGCGTCACGAATGCCAGATAGTGCTTCTGGACGCGCAGCGCAGGAAAGCCCAGCACGATGCCGATCAGGAAAGACGCCAGGCCCGATGCGGCGAATGCCAGCCCGAACGGGATGCCGGCCTTGGTCATGATCGCCGTCGTATAGGCGCCGATACCGAGGAAGGCTGCCTGCGCCAGGCTCTCCTGGCCGGCATAACCCATGATCAGGTTGACGCCCATGGCCGCGATCGAGGTCACAAGCCATAGCGAAAGAATATACATGCCGTAGCGCTTGAGGCCGGGCCAGGGCAGCCCGAGGCCGCTCAGGTCTATCGGCACGACAATCAGAATTACGAGCGTGATCAGCAGCAGCGGTAGCTTGAGGGAGGACATGGTCATATCGCGCGCTCCTCACGACGGCCAAGCAGACCTTGCGGTCGGAACAGGATGATGAGCACCAGCAGCGCCAGCGGCACGGCTTGCCGATATGCGGTCGAAACGTAGGCGGCGGCGAGATTGTCGATCACGCCGACGATGAGGCCGCCGACGATCGCGCCGCGTACCTGATTGAACCCGCCGACGATCGCCGCAACGAAGGCGACGAGGCCCAGCGTCTCGCCGTTGGAAAACTTGGCGAGATAGATCGGCGAGATCAGCAGCGAGGCCATGGCGGCGAGGCCGGCGTTGATCAGGAACGTGTACATCACCATGCGCTCGACATTGACGCCGAGGATGCGGGCGACGGTCGGGTTCTGCGCCGTCGCCTGCATCTGCCGGCCGGTGCGGGTGCCGGCCAGGAACCAGCTCAGCGCCATGATGGTCGAGAACGCGACGACGAGCACGCCGACCTGAGCCAGTGAAATCTTGATGCCAAAGACCGGCAGGATGATGTCGGGCAGAATGGTCGGGAACGACTGCGCCTCGGCGCTGTAGACGTCCTTGACACCGTCCTTGAGGAAGATCGCGAGTGCGATCGTCGAGATCACCATCGGCAGCACGCCCTGCCGGATCAGCGGATCGACGATCACGGTCTTGAACATTACGCCGAGGATCAGCATCGCCATGGCGATGGCGAGCAGGGCCGCGATCGAGAACGGCAGCCCGCACCATTTCATCGCCGCGAGCGCGAAGAATGCCGGCAGCATGACGAACTCGCCCTGGGCGAAGTTGATCGTCTGCGAGGTCTGCCACAGCAGCGTGAAGCCGATGGCGGCCAGCGAATAGATCGCGCCGGTCGCGAGGCCGGCGATCACGAGTTGCAGAAAATCGGACATGGTACGGCCTTTGCTGGATCGACAGCAGGATCACGTTGGATCGCGGCGGCCTGGTGTGGGACCGCGACCCAACCTGCTATTTTCAATTAGCTTGTCGGCTCAAGGCTTGAGCTTGGGCAGCGTCTGCGTGATCATCTGCTGGCCATTCTTGATTTCGGCCAGGAACGAAATCCGATCGATCTCGCCGGTATCGTCCCAGGTGGCTTCGATCAGGATGCCGGGCTCCTTGTCGGGCGAAATTGTGAGCCCGTGCAAAGCGGCCGCAATGGCCTTGCCGTCGAGTTTGCCGGCCTTCTCGGCGGCTGCCTTCAACATGTATGGCGCGATATATCCCTTGATGCCGTTGTGGTCGGGCTTGTAGCCGAACTTCGCCTCGAACTTCTTGCCGAATTCCTTGACCGCGGCAATGTCGGCATCGACGGTGAGGCCGACGTGGCCCTTGGCGCCGTTGGCAGCATCCTTGGCGAGATCGATCACCTTCTGGCCGAGCAGCGTCGTCTCGCCGATCAGCGGCTTGTCGATGCCTTGCTTCTTGGCCTCAATCAGAAAGCGCGCGCTCTCTTCCTCGTTGGTGTAGATGAATACGGCGTCGGGGTTCGAACCCTTGACCTTCACCACGTCGGCTGCGAAATCGGCCTGGCCCGCTTCGGTCGAGATGTCGGCCACGACCTTGATGTTGCGGCTCTCAAGCTCCTTCATGATGGCATTGCGGCCACCTTTGCCGAAGTCGTTATTCACATAAACCACGGCGATGGTCTTAGCTTTGACGCCGTCGCGGATGTAGTTGGCGATCTTGGGCATCGACACGTTCTGGCCGAACGAGGTGCGGAAGATATACTTCGAGCCTTGTGCGGTCAGCGGAGCCGCCTCGCCGCCGATGATCTGCGGGATCTCTGCTTCAGCGGTCATCTTCAGCGTGGCGCTGACTGAGCCCGAGTAGATCGGGCCGAAGATCGCGACCGGCTTGTCGTCGATGGCGCGCTGCACGCCGGCGCGGGCCTTGCCGGGATCCGACGCCGTGTCGACCGCCTCGAGCTGGATCTTCTTGCCGAGGATGCCGCCCTTGGCGTTGATCTCGTCGGCTGCCATCTGCGAGCCGTTCTGCCAGTTCTTGCCGACGGTGGCGCCAGCGCCCGAAAGCTCGATGATGTTCGGGATCTTGATCGTGTCCTGGGCCATCGCTCGATAACGTGGCGTCTTTGCGGTAGGCGACGAATGTCTCGAATGTGGTCGGCTCCTCGATCTCGAGCGCCCGGATCTTCGGCCAGTTGTCGCCTGCGAGCGTGAACTCGTCGATCACCCCTATCCCAAGTCCATGAGTTACCAGCGCACATGCGGTCGCGCCGAACCGTGCGCGGATCTTGAGCTCGAAACTGAGCTCGCCACGGGTGAATATTCCGACCAATATTCGCCCATAGGGATCGTTGGGATCAATGCCGATCAGCGGATGCTGGGCGATCTCCCGCGCGCTCACCTGCCGGCGCTTTGCGAGCACATGACCCTCTGGCACGATGCATCTCAGGCGGCCCGTTGCCAGCGGCTCGAACGTCAGTAGCGGGTGATCGAGCTTATAGCTCATGGCCACTGCTTCGCCCTTGCCCAGCAGCAGGTAGTCGACCGCCTCCTCGAGCTTCAATATGTCGACATCGATCAGCAAGTTCGGTAGCCGCCGCTGCACATCGGCGATTGCGCGCGGCACCATGGCGACCGAGATACTGGGTACCGAACCGATCTTCAATTCGGTTCCACTGCCGCGCTTCAGACGCGTGATTACAAATCCCAGATCCTCGACTTTTTCATAGACGCCATTGATCTGAGCAAAAATGTCGCTGGCTTCACGCGTCGGCATGTAGCGACCGCCCTTGCGGCTGAACAGCTTCATACCGAGCGAGCTCTCCGCGTGCTTCATGACACGGCTGACGCCCGGCGAGGAGACGTTTAGCAACCGGGCGGCCCCACCCACCGTGCCGGTAACCATTATGGCGCGGATGACCTCGATTTGTCGGAGAGTGAGCACGAGCGTCCGAATATCGTTGGCGGAGGGGAAGCGAAGTGTAGCAGGACCGGACCGAGGGCGCATTCAAATCATCAAACCGGCTAGCACTGAACATTCTCGTCGCGCTGAAGTCGACGCAAACTACTTGGCCCAAGCAAGTAGTCGATGTTCGACGACCGTTGGAGGAACAGGGGACTTCATTGCAGGCGGTTCCGTTGATTAAGGTGTGGATCGGAGCCAAGTGCTAACCCCTCCGAGCCAAGCGAATTCAGTGACTTGTCCCGCCGATCGGAGTCCAAACTGGTAGCCGCTTCGCACTCTGCTCGATTTCGATCTCGGCGGCTTAGCAGAAAGGCAATGCGTCGGGTTCGTGGATCCCGACGCGGATGGATGGCGCCGCCAGGATGGGGACGCAGGTCTGCGATATCACTTCAGCGCGTGTGGTGAGAGAAATCAGGTGCCCCCGTTATCCGGTGACTTGCCAACTACTGGGGCCGCCCTCTGCGCACCGTCGGCCGGATGTCGCTCGAATTCCCAGGTCAAATGCTGGCCGCCATCGAGGGCGATCATCTGACCTGTCATCGCGGGTGCATCGAGAATAAAGCGGACCGCGGATGCGATCTCGCGCGGGCTGGTTCCTCGGCGTAACAGTGTCGAGGTCCGCTCAATTTCGAACTCAGCGTCGGTCTGGTGGACGTTCTTGAGGACCGGCCCCGGGCCGATGGCATTCACTCGAATGCGCGGTGCGAGCGCCTGAGCTAGCATTTGCGTTGCCAACCACAAGGCGGATTTGGACAACGTGTAGGAGAAATAGGTCGGCGTGGGCTTCCAGGCGCGTTGATCAACAATATTAATGATATTGCCAGTCCCCTGACGCGGCAAGGCGCGCGCGAACGCTTGGGCGAGAAGCACCGGGGCCCTCAAATTGAGGTCAAGGTGCCGGTTCCAACTGTCTGCCGTGAGGCAGTTCAGACTGTCGAAATTGAATTCGGCCGCGTTGTTGACGAGACAGGTCGGCGCTCCGAGGGTCGCACAGCAACGCTCAATCAGGCAATTGATCGCGCTCGCATCGCGAAGATCGGCGTTCAATGCCATTGACGCCCCCCCGAATGCGCGCACCTCTTGAGCCAGGGCCTCGGCGTCGGCCTTTGAGCTGCAGAAGTGGATCGCAACCGCATAGCCGGCCCGGCCAAGCTCGAGCGCGATTGCAGCTCCGATCCGGCGCGCGGCGCCGGTCACGAGGGCAACTGGTCGAGTAGGGTTATCGGGCATGGGTGGATCTCGCATTGAGGCCAACGAACAGACGAACTACGGGTCGAATTACATGCGCTTGCGATAGGCGAGTCTGCGGGAAGGGCACGAGCGGTGGCGTTTCCGTATTGAAGTGCTCAAGAGCCGGGGGGCGATCTGCAAAAAATTTGACGAGAGTTACAAGATTCGGCCGCGCCGCTTCTGCAATCCGATGTTTTTGTTGCTGCCAGTGTCTATCCGGTGATTGGCGGGTACAGGCACGGATTGCCGCGGCAGCGAAGACTCCGACATTGGTGCCCCGGAAGGGGCACAAACATCTAGGCATGGCCAGATGTTGACCAGGTTGGCCAATACAATGACCATCGCCCCCGCCAGCGTCAGGGGCTCGAGCGGCTCAGCGTAGACGACGAAGCCGACAATCGCAATCAACGGAAGACGCAGGAAGTCCATCGGCGCCACAACAGTCGCGTCTGCTAGCGCGAAGGCCCGCGCCAGGGCGAAATGGGCAACGAGGCTGAGCCCCGCTAGGGCCGCCAGCCAGACCGCCGTCTCGGCACCCGGCAACGACAGGCGCGATCCGGCAAGAAGCGTCGCCAGCAGCGCTTGCGCGAGGTTCGTGTAGAACAGCAGCGACACAGCCGAATTGCCGCGCATCAGATACTTCGTTGCGATGAAGTGGCAGCCATATCCGACGGCCGCAACGAATGCGAACAACGCCCCCTCACCAATCTGGAGGCTGGCTGGCCGCAATGCGATCAGCATCCCTAAGAAGCCGAGGCCGGCGGCCAGGATCCGCCTCGAAGTCATGCGTTCGCCAAGAACAAGCCAGGCCAGCAACGCGGTCCACAGGGGTGCGGTGAACTCGATGGCGTATAGTTGTGTCAGTGCAATGAGAGGCAGGGCATAGAACCAGCTGTACTGGGCGACGAAATGAATGGCGCTGCGCACACCGATCATCGCCAGATCGGGCGTTTGCAATTGTCGGATGCCGCCGGCCGAAACCGGAACGACGACCATCATGATGGCAAAACTGAGCCAGCCGCGATAAAATATGATATCGAGGGTGGGCATCTCCTGAGCGGCCGCCCGACCGGCAACTGCAATGAGCGAGAATGCGACGAAGGCCACCGCCATCCACTTGGCGGCCGCAATGACATTCGAGCCGATCGGCCTATGGGCCAGGCCTCGGCCGCAATATGTTCGATCCGCCGGGATCAGTATTCTCGGGTGACCGCGCCGGCGCGCGTCCATGCCCTGAAGGGCGCGCGCAGCCATTGGTGCGGGTGCTTCGTCATTCATTCCGCTGCCAGGCGTCGCACACGGTTGTCCAGACTGCGCGCTTCGCCCGCATCGACAGTTGCCCGCTGGTGGGCGGCAGCCGTCATTGCCTGCAATTCCTTGAGCGCCGCCGCCATGTCGTGCTCGACACCGCTGACCATCGGCTGCAAGACAGGCGCATCGGCTTGCGGGTTCGCATTGAGCGCGTGCTCCAGCTCGCGACATCCTTCGGCGAGCCGTGTTGCGCCGACGTTGGCGCTGCTCGACTTCAAGCTGTGCGCCATCGTGCGCAGTAATTGATGATTGTTGCAGGCCGCGGCAGCCGTCAGTTGTGACATTAACTCAGGCGCATAGCGAAGATACGTTTCGATGAGGCGCGTGAACAGCGCCGGATGGCTGTTCTGCAGCCGCGCCAGCATGTCTTTATCGATGCACCCGGCGACGGCAGTCGCGATCGGCGCTGGTTCTCCGGCTTCGACGGTCACACTGCCGCCGCCTGCCGGCCGGGCGGCGACCGATTCCGACTGTAACGACGGCTGCCCGATCCACTTCAACAGCAGCTTCTCGAGCTGCTGCCTGGTGAACGGCTTGCTCAGATGATCGTCCATGCCGGCGATCGCGCCGGCGTCTTGATCTTCGCCGAACGCATTCGCCGTCACAGCGATGATCGGCGTGCGTGCAAGCCCGAGCTCTGCCTCCCGGGCACGAATGAGCCGTGTCGCCGTCAGGCCGTCCATCTCGGGCATCTGGAAATCCATCAGGACGAGGGCGAAGTCGCGCTTTTCGAGCGCGGCGACTGCTGCCCTGCCGTTTTCCACGACATCGCATGTGCATCCGAGGATTTCCAGAAAGCCGCGTGCAACCTCGATATTCACCAGATTATCCTCGGCAATCAGTATGTGCGCCGATATCGTCGCGACGGGCGGCGCTGCCGGTCGCTCGCGCAGCGCGGACTGTTCTGTCGGCGCTCTCACGTCGCGCAGGCTTTCGATCACGGTGTCGAGCAGATCCCTGCGCCGGATTGGTTTCGAAATGGTTCTCCAAGCGTCGTTCCGGCCAGCGCGAGCAGCATTGGCTCGCCGACGCATGGTTTTGAGAAGCACCAGCGCAACGGCCGAATGCTGTCGTGAAGCAGCAATCTGTTCGACGAGTTCGCGGCCGTTCCGGCCAGGGCCCAGGCGATCGACGACAACGACGTCGTAGGGCGCAGCGCGGGCGTTCGCTGCGTCGAGCATGGCAATGGCCTGATCGGCGGCGGCAGTCTCGACAGTGGCCCCTCGCGCGGCAAGATAACAGGTTAGGATTTCCCGACTGGTTTCGCGGTCGTCGACGACCAGCGCCCGACGTCCTGCCAATGCGTCTTGCGGCCAGGGTTGCGTGGCCGCGTGAGCGTCAGCTGCGCCGAACGGGATCGTAAAGACGACGGTCGTGCCCTTGTGCAACTCGCTTTCCAGCGCGAGGGTGCCGTTCATCAACTCGACAATATGGCGCGAAATGACAAGCCCGAGCCCGGTTCCGCCGAAGCGACGGCTGATGGAGTCGTCAGCCTGGGTAAAGGGCCGGAAGAGCCGATGCATGGTATCGCTGTCCATCCCGATCCCGGTATCGCGGACCTCGAATCGGACTCGGGCGGCCTTGGCGTCGGCCGCCTCCAAGGAGACCCGTACGGCAACTTCTCCGGCGCTGGTGAACTTGACGGCGTTACCGATGAGATTGACGCAGACCTGGTTGAGGCGTGGATTGTCGCCGCAGACATCGACAGGCACATCCTCGGCGATGAAAAGCGACAACTCGACGCCTTTGCTGAAAGCCTGCTCGGCGATCAGCTCGACCGCATTCTCGAGCGTCTCGCGCAGATTGAATTGCTGGTCGTCGAGCGAGATCTTACCAACTTCGATCTTCGAGAAATCGAGTATATCATTGATGATCACGAGGAGCGCGTTGGCCGAGCTATGAATCGTGCCGAGCTGCCGCCGCTGCCGGTCATCCAAGTCGGTGCGCATCAGCAGCTCGGTGATACCCAGGACGCCGTTCATCGGTGTCCGGATCTCGTGACTCATATTTGCGAGAAAGATGGACTTGGCCTGGCTTGCAGCCTCCGCCGCCTCGCTAGCGATGCGCAATTCCGCGGTCGAGCGCTCGAGTTGAGACTGGATTCGCAGCAACAGCCAGTTGTGCCGGAACTGAATGGCGATCAGTCCGAGACCGATCAGAGTCAGTCCCGCCATAAGCGCCGAGAAATACCAGTGCAGGCGCAGCAGGTCAGACTGCTCCTCCGCCACCGTTTCCGCGCCGAAGCGATTGGCTTCGGCCGCAAGCATTACGAACTTGCTGTTGAGCGGAAGCAGTATTTCCTGCGCCCGGCTGATTGCCTCGACAGTAGGGATGCCACCGATGAGGCTGGCGACGGACGCGAGTCGGCTTCTGGCCTCATTCAGGCTTTCGACCAGCTCCGAATCCCGGTGAACGAATTCCCGGAATTCCCCGTCGCCAAGCAGCTTCATCCGGTTCTCTAGGATCTGATAGCGAAACCAGATCTCTTCCGATTGGCTGTTGGTGCCGCCCGCTTTTGGATCAGTCAATGCCACTTCGAGCCGCATCAGCTCGATGACCGCCTGGCTGGCACTCCATTGGAGATTGTAGCGCGAAGCCTCGATCAGAGTGCCTTCACGCCGGTGGATGAGGAGCGATAGGTAGATGCCGGCGGTGACTAGCAGCAACACGGCGGTCAGGAGCATTGCACGGCCGAAACGCGACATCTTTTGGACCTCAAGATGGTGTAACCAGGCACGCGTTTCAATTGCCGGCGGCTTATTTGACCTCGATCCGAGCGACCTGCCAAGCGGAACGACCGTAGTATTTCTGCGATTTTAGCTCGATGTTCTGATCGTAGGGATAAACGATGAAGAGTGGCCCCTTGTCGCTCACCGGCATGTATTGGCCATCGCGCTTCAGGGCCAGGATGACGTTGAACTTCGCGAAATCCTCGAGCGGAATTTCGGTGCGATAGTCGTTCAAGGCCCTGACCGAAAGTTTTTCGCCTTTCGCGCCGACGATCTTGAGCAGCTGACCCATCGGGACGCCTTCGAATTTCACCTTGGTCGTATACCAGGGGGTCATCGTTTCAAACGAGACCAGCCCCAGGTTCTCGAGCATCGCGCGATCAAAGACGGCGGCTCCGTCTGAATTGGTAACCGAGATCTGACCGGTCAGGGTCAAAATCGGCTTGTCCGTCGGCTTCGCGAGCGCGACCGGTGCAGCGCTGGTCGAAGGGGCGGCGGCGCGGATATCGCTCTTCAGGAACGCGGTGCCGCCCGCGAACAGGATCACCACGGCGCCGCTGATGGCAGCGATCGTCTTGCGAGACAGCATTGTCGATATCCTCTTCAAAACCTGCGCCCTGTGTGGCCATTGCCGGCAGTTATATGGGAATGATGTTACCATTCCTCTAAATGGAGTGTTGTCGACACGGGGTGCACAGCGGGTTTCAACGGCAGCATTGGTCGTTCATGTGGCGGTTTCTCCCTGCGAATGCCTTGCTGGCTACCAAAGCGCTTTCAATGCTCGTGTTTCAATTAATGCTTTGGTTGTCATTCCGAATAAACAGGCCGTAACCAGTTCCTGCTAGTCATTGCCTCGGCAACAAGGAGGCGGGCTTCGTCCGCGAGATCATGCAAGAAACGTTCAAACAGTTCACGTTCGAGGCCGCACACCAGACCCCACCCTACTCGGGACTGCACGGACATTCGTTCACCGTCTGCGTCTATTTCACCGGCACGCCGCATCCGGTCTACGGGTGGACGCACAATCTGAACGAGGTCGAGACCGTCGTCGCCGGCATCCAGCGGCAGGTCGACCACAAATACCTGAACGACATCGAGGGGCTCGAGGTGCCGACGCTGGAGAATGTCGCGGCATGGCTGCTGAACCGGCTGTGCGGTGCGCTCGATGGTGTTGATCGGATCGTAGTGCGGCGTGGCCCTGAGGGTCACGCCGAGGGCTGTACTATCCGCGCCGTGCATTAAACAGTTGGTCCAGGAGCCTGCAATGTCACTCCCGCTTCGCAAAGAACTTGCGACTTTGCTGAGTTCCCCGATCCAGGCCGCCCAGATGTGCAACCATCCGCTGGAAAGGCCGGTCGGTGCCGCCGAGCGTGCGCTGATGAAGGCGGCGGCGGCGGAGAAGATCGGCGAGCTGCTGGAGATTCTCGGCATCGACCACCGCAATGACCACAACACCCGTGACACACCCACGCGCGTCGCCAAGATGTTCGTCGAGGAGCTGCTTTGTGGCCGCTTCAACGAGCCGCCGACCATCACCGAGTTTGACAATGTCGGCAACACCGATCAGCTGATCATCACGGGCCCCATCGAGATGCGCTCGATGTGCGCGCATCACATGATGCCGATCTATGGCTCGGTGTACTTCGGTATACTTCCTGCAGCCGACGGCAAGATCATCGGATTGTCGAAGTACGATCGCATCGTGCACCATTTCTCGGCGCGACTGCAGATCCAGGAGGAACTGGTCCGCCAGATCGGCTCGTTCGTGATGGAGAAGACCAGGCCCAGGGGCCTCGCCGTGCGTATCAGCGCGGTCCACATGTGCAAGACCCATCGCGGCGTCCGTGCCAGTCACTCCGGTCGGATGGTGAACTCGGAGTACTTTGGCGACATGCTGACCGACAAGGCCGTCCGGGCCGAGTTCATGAGCGAGTGCATGACCCTCGAACGTCAGGGCGGCTCGCACTGCTGAAATGGGCAGCATGCTAGACCGTTTTATTCGTGAGTGCTTCAATGTTGGCGTTGCGGCGCGCTTCGCCAGCCGGGTTGGCGGCGGCAGCTTCAGGGACGTATCAGAACGCATTGGCGGTTGATGGGATGGGCTCGCGCGGCGTCCGCCGCGTCGGTCAGGGCCCGCGCGCCATTCACTGGCAACGCACTCGTCGACAAGGGCGAGATCGGCATAATGCTCGGGTCGCGGGTTGCTTAGCGAGGGAGCGGTGACTTCGCGGATTGACATAAGTGCTGCACTCCCGGCTGATTGAAGCATCGGTTTCGCGTACACGTGAGGCCTGGATGCTCGACATGTGATCGTTAAGCGGCGCAACTTCGCAGCCTGGGTCCCACCGCCACATCATGTCGCAAAAGTCTGAACGATCACTGGAGTGCCCCCCGGAATTGCTGGTGAGCGCCGACACAATACGATGGCGACCATATTATCCCAGCGTCGGAGACGGAGGGCAGGCCCTTGATGCGTCACTTCTAAGCCTCACGAGATTAGGGATATTTTAACTGCACCGGATAACAGAAAATTGGTCGCCGCCTGCAATCATGGTGGGCCGGCTGCCGCGGAAGAGGATACCAATACGACATGGACAAAATGTCCGTTGCGAAGGTGTTGGTCGTCGATGATGACGCATTTTCTCGGCACGTCGTCGTCTCCAAGATCCGACAAATCCGAGCCGACGTCATCGAAGCCGAAAATGGCATCGAGGCACTCAAGGTTCTGCAGAGCGAAGCCTTCGACCTCGTCATTACTGATCTGGAGATGCCGCACCTCGATGGATTTCACTTGTTGGGATGCATTCGTGGTGCGCCGCGCACGGCGCATCTTCCTGTTATCATTTTGAGCGGCCACGAGGACCGTGCCTCTCTGGAGCGAGCACTGAGCGCTGGAGCAACATCATTCCTCGTGAAGCCGCTGAACTGGACGGCGTTCCGGGCACATATGACGCATATTCTGCATCTCTCTTGTGCCGGCAAGAGCGTCAACGCTATTGACGCAAAACTCGTCGCCTCGCGCCGCCGAGGTCAGTCAGGTTAGGCCTGTCTCGCTACCTGGAACCAAAGGTCACGCCGGGCATCCAAACAGCGACAGCGGGCGCGCAAGTAATTGGCAACAATTCCCGAAAGTCCGGCATTCTCACCTCCCTCGAGCAGCATAGCACGCTGGTCGAGGGAGGTGTCTTCAGAAGTTGGAGCACGCCCATGCCCAAGAGCGCAACCGCCAAGATTGCCGTGATTGGCATTGACCTCGGCAAGAACACGTTACATCTGATCGGCCTCGATAAGCGTGGGGCTATCGTGCTTCGCGCGAAGCTGTCGGGCCGCCACCACCTCCAGATGCGCCTCGCCAGTATGCAAGCGTGCCTAATCGGCATGGAGGCCCTTGCGTCGGGCGGACACCACCAGGCACGCAAGCTCGTGGCAAACGATCATGACGCGCCTCTGATGCTGGCGAAGTGGGTGCCGCCTTACCCCCACAGACCTGCCGATCGGGGAGCGCGCGATGAACCCCAACGCATTACATCCAGCTTCGGACGATCCTGTGTGAACCTTGTTCTTCAGTCCTGGGCGAGGTCCGGACCTACGTAGAGCATGATAGTTGTGCAATTCCTCACACGTGCACCTGCCAAGTACTGCTAAGAATGTTCGACTTGGCACCGCTATCAGTTGCGATGTGCCAGTCGCGGTGGTTGGTTACGCCGATGAGGTGATCCAATGATGGATCGTCGGACTTTCGCGGGCTCGCTCGGCGGCGCGGCTGCTTTCGCTGCATTCGACGCCCGCGCGCAGGTGCCGGCGATGCCGGTGATCTGGTTCCTTGGCAGCGCGTCCCCGAATTTGTGGATTGGCCGGCTGCGCGCCTTCCACCAGGGCCTCGGCGAAATCGGCTATCTCGAAGGCCGGAATGTTGCGATTGAGTATCGCTGGGCAGAGGGACATAATGACCAATTGTCAGCACTGGCGGCCGACCTTGTCCGAAGACAGGTCAAAGTGATCGCCGTCATTGGCAACACGCCTTCGGCATTGGCCGCAAAGGCCGCGACCGCGACAATTCCGATCGTGTTTCGAGTGGCCGTAAATCCTGTTGAGTCCGGGCTCGTCGCCAGCCTCGGCCGGCCGGGTGGCAATATCACGGGCGTGACGACGCTTGGGGTCGAACTAGGTTCGAAACAACTCGAGTTTCTGCACGAGATGGTTCCCGCCGCAACCAGGTTTGCGATGCTCATCAATCCCACCAACCCCGTCGTTGCCGAGACGCATCTGAAAACCATTCCGGCTGCCGCTGCGAGCCTCGGGCTGGAGCTTCATTTCTTGAGAGCCAGCACCGACGGCGACTTCGAAGCGGTATTTACCGACATGCTCCGCTTGAGGGTTGCAGGTCTTATGATCAGCGCTGATGCCTTCCTCAACAGCCGCAACGAAGTTTTGGCCAAACTTGCGATCCAGCACCGAGTACCCGCAATCTCCCCGTATCGCGAATTCGTGGAAGCCGGCGGGCTGTCGAGCTACGGCGGCAGCATCAATGACGGATCGCGACAGGCCGGCGTCTGTACGGCAAGGATCCTCAACGGCGAGAAGCCCGCAAATTTGCCGGTGCATGAGCCAACCAAGCTCGAGTTCGTCGTAAACATCAAGACCGCAAACGCGCTCGGCCTCACGATATCACAAGCGATCATGCTCCGCATCGAGGAGGTGGTCGAATACGGGCAGGATTCAATTCATTGAAACGCGGCGACGACAACAGAGGGTCAGGCGTGTCAATTGGCATGGCGGTCAGCGACGGAAGCTGATTGCCCGGGAGCCGCCAATCAAGGTGCGAAGAGAGAACGAATTCAGCGTTGAGTGCCTGTCGGTCGCCGGACTATTCTGACAACGGTTGAGCTACTCGCTCGTGCACGCGGTGGTTGCCATGATCTTCCGTCAGCTTTTCGACAGCGCTTCGGGTACCTATAGTTACCTCATGGCCAGCCGGCGTGGGGGCGAGGCACTGATCATCGATCCCGTGCTGGAGAAGGTCGAGCGCTACCTGCAGCTCGTAAGAGAACTCGATCTCAAGCTGGTCAAGGCGATCGACACGCACATCCACGCCGATCACATAACCGGCCTTGGCGCACTTCGCGATCGAACGCACTGCATTACTGTGATGGGCGAGCAGTCCAAGGTCGATGTCGTCTCCATGCGTGTCACGGAAGGCGACAAGCTGACCATCGAGGGCCTAGCGCTCGACGTGCTCTACACGCCTGGTCATACCGACAATTCCTACAGCTTCCTGATGCAAGATCGGGTCTTCACGGGCGACACCTTGTTGATCCGTGGTACCGGCCGCACAGACTTCCAGAATGGCAGTGCGCGGGCGCAATACGAATCGCTCTTCAACAAGCTTCTCAAGTTACCTGAAGAGACGCTAGTTTACCCGGCACACGACTACAAAGGCGATACCGTCTCCACTATCGGCGAGGAGAAGCGCTACAACCCGCGCCTTCAGATCAATTCGGTCGACGAGTATGTCGACCTAATGGGTAGGCTCAACCTGCCAAATCCAAAGATGATGGACGTGGCGGTGCCCGCAAACATGCGGCAGGGCCTGGCCCAAGATGAGATCGCCCGGAAGGGCTGGGGCGTGTCGCCAGCGCATGCGATGGGCCTGATTGGCAAACCAGAAGTGGCGCTGGTCGACCTGCGCGAGCGGGCGGAGCGAGAAAAGGTGGGGGTGATCCCCGGTTCACTGCATGCACCCTATCCCGACTTGCAGGAGAACATCAAAGTCGGCGGCATGCTGCACGAGCTCGCCAGCGCGACCGGCAAGAAGATCATCTTCTACTGTGCGTTCGGCGAGCGTTCTGCAATGGCGGTGCAGGCGGCGCAGGATGCCGGGTTGACGACGGCCCGTCACATCCACGGCGGGGTTGACGCTTGGCGCAAGGCCAATGGAGCCCTGGTGCGATAGCCCGTTGGTAATCTTCAAATCCCGTTGCCGAGTTTGGCATGGCGGGCAGGCTCGGCGAGGGTCCGCTCATTGGGTCTGCAGTTGGGATGACTTGCTGCGATCAAGTATGCCGGGTCATGACCGTCGTTCGGCGTTAGGACATCCCGAACAATAGATGAATCGCAGTCTATGTGCGTCGGTATGACTCAGGCGGGACGGATTCCGGTTTCGAGCGAACAGTTGTAGCCCGGATGGCATGATCGATGAAGACGCCATTCGGACACGCTGGGACGCCGTCGGCTCGAAGCTCGACGAGCGCGGGAGGCGATTGTTCGCCGCCAGCGAAGTGAGGACGGCGGGCTGGGGCAGCTTGGCCGTCGTGTCGCGGATCACCGGGCTCGCCCGATCGACCATCAATCGCGGCGAGGACGACCTCGACAATGCCGAGCCGATGGCTAAGGGACACGTGCGCCGGCCGGGCGCGGGTCGCAAAGCCGTCGCAGTCAGTGATCCCGACCTCGTCCCGGCGTTGCAGCGCCTCGTCGAGCCTGTGACGCTCGGCTCACCCGTGCGCCCGCTGCTGTGGGTCTCGAAGAGTATGGACAAGTTGGCCTTGATCCTGACCGAGATGGGACATCCGATCAGCGCCGACACCGTGCGCAATGAACTCGTCAAGCTCGGCTTCTCGCGGCAGTACAATCGCAAGGCGGACGAGGGATCCAAGCATCCCGACCGCAACGCCCAGTTCGAGCACATCAACGCGAAAGTCCTTGCGGCACAGGTCAAACAGCAACCCGTCATCTCCGTCGACACGAAGAAGAAGGAACTGGTCGGCAACTTCAAGAACGGCGGTTCCGACTATCGGCCGAAGGGCCAGCCTCGCCGTGTCAACGTGCACGACTTCGAGGACAAGGAGCTGGGCAAGGTCGTGCCTTATGGCGTCTACGATGTGATGGCCAACACCGGCTTCGTCAGCCTCGGTATCACCAGCGACACCGCCGAGTTCGCCGTCGAGGCTATTCGCACGTGGCTGAAGCGCTTCGGGGCGCAAGCGCTATCCGAACATGAGCGAGTTGACCGTGACTGCGGATTGCGGCGGCTCGAACGGCGCGCGCGTCCGGCTGTGGAAGGTCGAGCTGCAAAAGCTCGCAGACGAAACCGACCCTGACACTGCACGTGCATCACTATCCGCCGGGCACCTCGAAGTGGAACAAGATCGAGCACCGGATGTTCTGCCACATCACGCAGAACTGGCGCGGCCGGCCGCTGACGGATCGGGTCGCGGTCGTCGAACTGATCGGCGCCACGACGACGAAGACGGGGCTGAAAATCGACTGCGTGCTCGACGAACGCACTTACGAAAAAGGCATCAAAGTTCGCGATGCCGAGATGGACGCCCTCGACATCACCGGCGATGCGTTCCATCCTGAATGGAACTATACGATCCGACCCCGGCAACCCGCTAAATCGTAGCGATTATTGTTCGGAGCATCCTTAGTCGCCGCCACTCATGCTCCACATCCGAAAGCGGCCGGTCAAGGAACACTTGACGAACCCCGACGCGATGGCCTCAGCTGCAGAAGTCGGGCCCAGCCTGGAACGGAAACGGTCAGGCACACTTGCGGACTACGCGCCGCAGAGGAATGCCAGCTACTGTGGCAACCATATCACGAACAGAAAAAGGAGAACAGAAGGTAGTTCTCGAACAAGACAGTGAATGCAGCAACACGCGCTCATGACAGAAGCCTGGCGCGACATGATGCACGTGTGTGACCACACTTCACAATCAGCGGACAGCGCACCGTCGTAATCATCTCGCTCAAAGCACGCTGCTCGCGAGCGAACAATGCCAAGCCGCTGGTCCCAATGAGGATTGGGGTCAGCTGTCAAGGACGAGCAAGGCCGCGTGCACCAGTGAGGGTTAGGCAGCCGTTGTGAGAGACCTCTCTGCCTTCGCCGACCACAACTTGCACGACGGATGGTCGTGCCCCAGGCAAT
The DNA here is from genome assembly GCA_963741505.1 of uncultured Alphaproteobacteria bacterium. Lineage (GTDB taxonomy): Bacteria > Pseudomonadota > Alphaproteobacteria > Rhizobiales > Hyphomicrobiaceae > JAKFWF01. Next base: position 107,394 of record CAVUIJ010000008.1, read on the forward strand.
GGTATAGGGGGCCCTCAGCCGTTGTGGCCTCAACACGAGGACGGTACACCCAATTTACCGTCGACTGATTACAAATAAGGCGGTTTGCCCGAAATTCATACAAAGCTCTGAAGTCTCAGTGAAATTTTATTTGAGAACCAACCGGCGCAGCGTACGCTGCGGACGGGTTCGACGTCGGGGCAGCATCTATGAGGAGGCGGACTAGTCCGCCGGAATGACAATGGGCACATTGACGGCGCTGAAAGATCCCAAGCAGGTTGGTCCGTTCGATGGCTATGACCCCAGGCCCTACTATTGCGAGCTCCTGGGGACGGAGACGCAGCCCAGCAAGGCTTTGATTGGCATCTGGCAACGTCTGCAGACATTGGATGTTGCAACGCTTCTGCGCCGGGCGTCCGATGCCGAAAATGAACTGCTCGATCTCGGAATTACCTTCACGATCTATAGTGACAAGAACGCCATCGACCGCATTCTGCCCTTTGATGTCATACCCAGGGTGATGACGGCTGCGGAGTGGCGTGTTGTCGAACAAGGCGTGAAACAGCGCGTGCGTGCGCTCAACATGTTTTTGTGGGACGTCTATCACGAGCGGCATATCCTGAACGACGGTACGGTGCCGGCGTCGTTGGTGCTCGAGAACGCCAACTACCGGCCGGAAATGATCGGGTTCGATCCGCCTTGCGGCACCTACATCCATATCAACGGCACTGATCTCGTTCGGGATGGCCGGGGAACGTTTCATGTGCTCGAGGACAACGGCCGCGCGCCATCGGGCGTGTCCTATGTGGTCGAGAACCGGCACATGATGCAGCGGGCCTTCCCGGACCTGATGCAGGGTCTGCGCATCAAGCCGGTATCCGACTACGGCGAACGCTTGCTGACCAAGCTGATTGAGGTGGCGCCGGCCGGTATTGCCAATCCATCGGTCGTGCTGTTGTCGCCAGGCGTCTACAATTCCGCCTACTTCGAGCATATTTTTCTGGCCCGCGAGATGGGCGTGCCGCTGGTCGAGGGACGCGACCTGACGGTCGACAACGATCGCGTGTACATGCGCACGGTGGCGGGACTGAAACCCGTCGACGTGATCTACCGGCGCATCAACGACGATTTTCTCGATCCAGAGGCGTTCAATCCGCAGAGCACGCTGGGAGTCGCCGGGTTGATGGGGGCTGTTCGGGCAGGGCGAGTTACGCTGGCAAATGCGATCGGCACGGGGGTGGCCGACGACAAGGCCGTCTATGCCTATGTGCCGCGCATCATCCGTTATTACCTCGACGAGGATCCGATCCTGCCGAATGTCGAGACGCACATATGCGGAGAGCGCGAGGGATTGGCGTATACGCTGGCCAATCTCGAGACGCTGGTTGTCAAGCCGGTCGGCGAGTCCGGTGGCTATGGCATCGTCGTTGGCCCCAAAGCGTCTCTGGCAGACCTAGAGGAATGTCGTTCGCAGCTTCAGGCGAACCCTGCGAATTTCATCAGTCAACCCATGGTGGATCTGTCGGTGTGCCCGACGTTAACGACGGCAGGTGTTGTGCCACGACATGTGGATTTGCGACCGTATGCGGTGACGGGCAAGGATACCTGGGTGCTGCCGGGCGGCTTGACGCGCGTGGCCCTCAAGGAGGGCTCGATCATCGTCAACTCGTCTCAGGGCGGCGGCACGAAGGATACCTGGGTGCTGGAGGAAGATGCAGTGGCCAGGGAGGTGGCCCCGTGAGCTTGCTTGCCCGCAACGCCGAGCAACTGTTCTGGCTGGCCCGTTACATCGAGCGCGCCGGTAGCCTCGCACGCATTATCGAGACACACAGCTCCTATGGCCGTGCCAGTGCCGACGATCTGTCCTGGGGTTGGCTGGTGGCGCTCTATTCGAACGAGCAGCGCTTTGGCGAGGACTACACCGAGACCACGTTCAAGAACGTGATCCGTTTCTATGTCAGCGATGTCGCAAATGCCGGCTCGATCCAGTTCTCGGTGCGCGCGGCGCGTGAGAACGCACGTGCCCTGCGTGCCGTAATTCCCATCGAAATGTGGATTCAGCTCAATGGGTTCCACCAGCGTCTCACGGCCTTGGGAGATGCCGATTTCGATCTTGTGGGCCTGTCGCGCACCTGCGGGATCATCAAGAACGGCTGCTACGCTCAGCTTGGGGTGGCAGACAGCACCCTCTATCGGGACGAAGGCGAGCGCTTCTTCCGACTCGGCCTGATGGTCGAACGGGCCGACCAGACCAGCCGTCTCCTCGACGTAAAATTCGCACAATTGGCGACCAGCGCCGAAAGCAGCGGGACGATCGCCGACACCACGTTCTGGTCGGTGATACTGCGGTCGGCTGCGGCCTACCAGGCCTTCCGGCGTCACGAGCCGCATGGTGCCGATCCGAGTCGCGTGGCCCGCTTCCTGCTGGTCAACGGCAGTCAACCCCGCTCCGTCACCTACTGCGCTCACGAGATCCAACGGGTTCTCCAAGAGTTGCGATCGGGATATCAGCTGCGCCAGACGCACCGTTCTCTGGAACAAGTCGAAATTCTGCTTGAGGGATTGCAGCGCGCGGCACTCGACCCCGACCTCGTCAGCCGGCTGCATTCCGTCAACGATTGGCTACAACAGCGCTTGATCGAGCTGACATCCGAGCTGGGCAAGACCTTCTTCAGTCTGGAGTCGCCCGCAAGTCCAGCGCAGTTGCAGTCGCAAATACAATTGCAGACCCAGACGCAGTCCAGCTCGCAAAATCTGTCCTGAACGTTTGACTTCGGACCAAGCGGCGATGACGCACGAGATGATCAGGAACCCATTGAACCCATGACCCTTCACGTCAGCCTGACGCATCGCACGGCCTACACCTATGACCGGCGCATCGGCATGGGGCCTCAGACCATTCGGCTGCGCCCGGCGCCCCATTGCCGCACGCCGATTCTCGCATACTCGCTCAAGATCACACCCGAAAAACATTGGCTCAACTGGCTGCAGGATCCCTTCGGCAATTTCCAGGCGCGCGTCATCCTGCCCGAGCCGACACGAGAATTCTCAGTCACGGTCGATCTCGTCGCCGACATGGCGGTCATCAATCCGTTCGAATTCTTCGTCGAGGAGGAAGTGAAGTCTTGGCCGTTCAAGTACGAGTCGACCTTGGCCGCCGAGTTGAAGCCGAATATGGAGCCGCTGCCGGCCACGCCGCGATTTGACCGCTACGTTCGCGACCTCGGTCTCAAGTCGACGGTCACAATCGACTTCCTGTGCGATCTCAACCGAAAGCTGTCGCGGGATATCGGCTATCTCATCCGCATGGAGCCTGGCGTTCAGACGCCGGAGGAAACGCTCAAGCTCTGCTCAGGTTCGTGCCGTGATAGTGGCTGGCTGCTGGTGCAGATCTTGCGCAGGCTGGGCCTCGCCGCCCGCTTCGTGTCCGGCTACCTGATCCAGCTCAAGCCTGACGAAAAGCCGCTCGACGGCCCGACGGGGGCGACGAATGACTTCACCGATCTGCACGCCTGGGCCGAGGTCTATGTGCCCGGTGCCGGCTGGATCGGGCTCGATCCGACCTCGGGACTGTTGGCGGGTGAGGGGCACATTCCGCTGGCTGCAACCCCCAATCCATCGAGCGCGGCGCCAATCAGTGGTGGCCACGAGAAGGCGGAGGTCGTGTTCTCGTTCGACATGCGCATCGACCGGATCGTCGAGACGCCTCGTGTGACCAAGCCCTATCGCGATGAGCAGTGGCAGGCGATCCTGGATGCCGGCCATGCCGTCGACGCAAAACTGCGGGACGGCGATGTCCGCTTGAGCATGGGCGGCGAGCCAACCTTTGTGGCCATCGACGAGGTCGAAGGGGCCGAGTGGAATACGGCGGCAGTTGGTCCGACCAAGCGGCGCTATGCCGAAGAACTGATGCGCCGCTTGCACACGCGGTTCGCACCGGGCGGCCTGCTGCATTACGGACAGGGCAAGTGGTATCCCGGCGAGCAATTGCCGCGCTGGTCGTTCGCCGTCTACTGGCGCACCGACGGCGAGCCCCTGTGGGAGAATTCGGACCACATCGCGCGCGAAAACCCAACGCGTCCAGCAACAATCGAGTCCGCTGATCGGTTTGCACGCCAATTGTGTACGCAGCTTGGGCTAGCGCCCGATAGCGCCATTCCCGCCTACGAGGACCCCGCGCACTTTCTCCTGGTCGAACAAAAGCTACCGCTCAACCTGGAGCCGGGCGACAAGCGCCTCGCCGACCCAGTCGAGCGGGCTCGTCTCGTCCGGGCACTGGACACGGGACTGGATGCCGCGCGCGCCTACGTGCTGCCGGTTCAGGCCTGGCAAACACAAGACCGCGGTCGGCGCTGGGTCACGGAACGCTGGACCTTGCGCCGCGAACGGCTCTATTTGCAGCCAGGCAATTCACCCGTCGGCTTCCGCCTGCCGCTGAGCGCGCTCCCCTTCATCCCGGCCGACGACTTTCCCCATGTCGTGCCCGCCGATCCGTTGACGCAGCAAGCACCGCTGCCACCACGACGGGCGCTCATGCAGCAGCGCCGCGCAGTCACGCTGGAAACCTTGAAGCCGCCGCTGCCCGTATCGACGGAGATTTCCGGAGCAGTGCGGACCGCGCTCTCGATCGAGCCGCGCGATGGCCAGCTCTGCGTGTTCATGCCCCCATTGGTGGACGCCGAGGACTATGCGGCCATGGTCGGCGCGATCGAGGCTGCCGCCTTTGAGTCCAAGCAACCCGTGCATATCGAGGGCTACCCACCGCCGTTCGATCCCCGTCTCAACGTCGTCAAGGTGACGCCCGATCCGGGCGTCATCGAGGTCAACATTCAGCCCGCGACCTCGTGGGCGCAGTCGGTCGAGATAACCACGGCGTTGTACGAAGAGGCGCGTCTTTCTCGCCTCGGCACCGAAAAATTCATGCTCGATGGCCGCCACACCGGCACGCAGGGCGGTAACCACATCGTGCTCGGCGGCATCACGCCCGCCGACAGCCCCTTCCTGCGGCGCCCGGACCTGCTGGCGAGCCTTGTCACGTACTGGCAGAACCACCCATCGCTGTCATATCTGTTCTCGGGGCTGTTCATCGGGCCGACCAGCCAGGCGCCCCGCATTGACGAAGGCCGGCACGACAATCTCTACGAACTTGAGATCGCGCTGGCGCAAGTCCCTCCGCCGGGGGGGGAGCCGATTCCCCCCTGGCTGGTCGACCGTCTGTTTCGCAACTTACTGATCGACGTCACCGGCAATACGCACCGTGCAGAGATCTGCATCGACAAACTGTATTCGCCCGACGGTCCCACTGGCCGCCTCGGTCTCGTCGAGTTCCGGTCGTTCGAGATGCCGCCGCACGCCCAGATGAGCCTCGCGCAACAATTGCTTCTGCGCGCCCTCATTGCGTGGTTCTGGGAGCGCCCCTATCGCGCTCAGCTCATTCCCTGGGGTACGGCGCTGCACGACCGCTTTATGCTCGGGCACTTCATCTGGGCGGACTTTCTCGATGTGATCCGCGATCTCGAGGGTGCCGGCTTGCCGGTGTCGGCCGACTGGTTCATCCCCCATCGCGATTTCCGTGTTCCCAGCTGCGGCACCGTCGACCATGCCGGGCTCACCCTCGAAATCCGGCAAGCACTGGAGCCGTGGAACGTGCTTGGGGAGGAAGGCGCGCCCGGCGGCACGGCGCGCTACGTTGATTCGTCGGTCGAACGGCTCGAGGTTCGTGTCGCCGGGCTGACCGGTAACCGCTATGCCATAGCTTGCAATGGCTATGAGGTACCTCTGGCGTCGACCGGCACCAGCGGCGAAAAGATTGCCGGCGTGCGCTTCCGCGCCTGGAGCCCGCCGTCGAGCCTGCACCCAACCATCCCGGCGCATGCGCCGCTGACATTCGACATCGTCGACACGCAGGCGTCGCGCTCGGTTGGCGGCTGCCGCTATCATGTCACCCATCCGGGCGGGCGCGGGTCCGACACCTTTCCGGTCAATGCCTACGAAGCCGAGGGTCGGCGCCTCGCGCGATTCGAGCGCATGGGCCATACGGCCGGTCCCATCACCTTGCAGAAGATTGGCGTACACCGGGATTTTCCGCTCACGCTCGATTTGCGGCGGACGGCTTCGGCGGTATCGCGAAATTGACGTCACGAACACAAGAACCTGTGATGTTTTTGCAAGACGGGTTGCCCAATGACGACGTGGGAGACGATCACCCAGCGCCTGAGAGGCTGGACACGACCAGAACTCCCTGTAGTTTCCGGGACATCGCCCACAATGGCCCTCCCAACGGGTGCGGTCGAGAGCGGTGCACACGAGAATGAGAGGCTGCAGGGCCGAACGATGAGCAGCACTCCCAAGCCCGAGGCTCCGGCCCAATTCCGGCTACCGGGTCAATCCCGACTTCTGGGCGCACAAGCATCCAGCATGGCGCACGTCGAGGATCTTGCTGCCACGTATAGCCGTGACGGCGGCGCATTTGATGAGCTGATCGGGATGAACGGCACAGTGGAGCCGCATTGGCTTTCCGTTCTCGGCGCTTTGGGAGCGCTCAGTCCCGAGGCCCGCGCGGAGCGCGTCGATCGAACTCAACATGCGCGTGCGCGAGACCGGTATCGCGCACGACCTGTTTGCCGACCCGAGCAAGGCCGCACAACCCTGGCGCATCGACTTCGTCCCGCTCGTCTTGCCGTCATCCGAGTGGCGCTTCCTCGAGCGTGCATTGGTTCAACGTGCGCGCTTGTTCGAGGCGATACTGGCCGATGTCTACGGGCCGCAGCGCCTGATGGCGTCGGGCTACATTCCACCCGAGCTGATCTTCAGCGACCCGTCATTCCTGCGCGCGTGCCATGGCACACCTACGGGCAATGGCTACCTGCAGTTTTTTGCGACCGACGTCGCGCGTGGCCCAGACGGGAGCTGGCGCGTGATCGACACGCACACCGAGACGCCCGCTGGGATCGGCTATGCGTTGGCCAACCGCATGGTGCACACACGGGTTGCCGGAGAGATCTTCACGGCCTGCAATGCGCTGCGGCTGGCACCCTTCTTCCAGGCCTTGCAGTTGGCACTGTCCAAGCGTGCCAATCGTGCCGATCCAAGCATTGCGCTTTTGTCGCCAGGGCCACACCACAATGACTTCTTCAGCCACGCGTATCTGGCCCGTTACCTCGGCTTTCTGCTGGTCGAAGGCGGCGATCTACGTGTGACCGGGGAGCGGGTGTATCTCAAGACACTCGAAGGCTTGAAGCCGATCGATCTGATTGTGCGCTGTGTCGCCGGAAGTGCTGCCGACCCGCTGGAGCTGGATGCTGAGGGCTTCCTTGGCCCCGTCGGGCTCGTACAGGCCGTGCGCCGCCAGCCTGACCTAGTCGTCAACGCCTTAGGGGCGGCTGTTGCCGAGAACCGCGGGCTGGCCAGCTATCTGCCGGGACTTACAAGAGAGCTTTTGGGCGAGGAACTTCTCCTACCCGATGGCGCCAAGTGGTGGCTTGGCGAGGCTGCTGCGCGTGCCCATGTCATCGAGAACTTTGATCGGTTCGTAATCCGTCCCGCGCACGAGGGCACCGCGCGTCCCGGTCGTGCGGTGCCGGGGCGTGACCCAATGAGCCTGTCGGCAGCCGAGCGCTTGCAATTGATCGCGGAGATCGAGAGAGATGGCGCGATGCTCGTAGCCGAGGAGAAGACCGGATTTGGGACGACGCCGTCGCTGGGGCCGCAGGGATTGATCGCGAAACCCTATGCCTTGCGCTTGTTCGCAGCGATGACGCCTAGTGGTCCTATCGTAATGCCGGGCGGATTGGCCATGACAGTCGATCCAAATGCGGCAGTGGCGCTCAGCGCCCCGGATGGCGAATCTCGCGACGTGTGGGTGGTCAGCGACGGCGCGGTGCCACCGTTCGTCAGTCTTTGGAAGCCGACCATCGAAGCTGCCCAGATCCAGCGTTCGCCGCGTGAGCTTCCGAGCCGGGCCGCAGACAACCTGTTCTGGCTTGGCCGGTACGTCGAGCGCGCGGACTGGACGATGCGCGTCTTACGCCATTCTCTCGGCCGCTTGGAGGAGGATACTGGGCCACGTCAGGAATTGAGCGCAGTCCGCAAGGCGCTCGAGGCACTTCTCGACAAGGACGTCGCGCGAAATGCCGAGCGCCCAAAGTACGAGGCAGCGCGCGCCACAGACCCCCTACTGATTCGACAACTCGCGCATGAGCTGATGACCTCTTCCCATCGCTCGTTCGGCCTGGCACAGACGCTGGGGCACGTGCATCGCATTGCCAGCCTCGTGCGTGACAGGCTCTCGCAAGAGGCGTGGCGAACATTGAACTCTTTCCATGTGAGGCCGGAATGGCAGGCAGGCGCTGTTCCCAATTCCATCGGCGAGGCTCTCGATCTGCTCGATTCCGGGATCGGCACCTTGGCCGCGTTCAATGGCCTGATGCATGAGAACATGACACGCAATTTCGGCTGGTCCTTCCTTGACATGGGTCGCCGGTTGGCCCGGGCCTTGGGCCAAGCCGAAGTCATCCTCTCGGTCTTTGGCGCGACCGAGAACGACGATGTCGAGGCCGGCAGCCTCCAGTTCGTCTTGGAGCTCGGCGACAGCTTCATCACCTACCGCTCGCGCTATCGGCTGACACCCGTCTTGCCGCTGGTTCTCGACCTGCTGTTGATCGATGAGACCAATCCACGCAGTCTCGCCTATCAGCTCGCGGCTCTCAGCAGGCATGTCGATCAATTGCCGCAGGGGGGGCAGCATCTCCAGCGCATCGAGGAGAGCCGCCTCCTCCTGTCGCTGCTGACCCAGGTGCGCGTGACTAAAGTGAACGATCTCGCTGAGGTCGCCTTTGATGGCGCGCGCCCTCACCTGAAGTCATTGTTGGACGAGCAGATCAGGATGCTGCCGCAGCTTTCCGAGGCCCTGGGCCGGCGTTACTTCGCGCTGACCGAGAAGGAGCAGCGGTGGGTGCGATCGAGTTCGAGGTCTGAGGGATGATGTTCAACGTCAGCCATCGCAGCAGCTACCAATATGGGGTGCCCGTCGCCCAGTCGCAGCACGTTGTGCACCTCACGCCAAGACAGCTCGATCGCCAAGACGTCGTCCGCCACAGCCTGCTAATCGATCCGGCGCCGGCCATCCGCACGGATATTCAGGACTATTTCGGCAATCCAACTTCGATCCTGGTCATCGAGGACGAGCATCGCGAATTCATCGTGCATGCCCGTAGCATGGTCGATGTTCGCGCGCCCGCACCAGTCGATCTGGCCGCCAGCGCTGAGTGGGAGACGGTAGTGGCTGCCGCAGTCATGGCGGACGGCGCGCGCGATCTCGCCGTTCTGCAGTATGCGCGCGCCTCGCGGCATACCCGCGCCATCCCCGAGGCTTTCGACTATGTCCGGCCGTCATTTCCGGCGGGGCGACCTGTGCTGGAGGGCGCCTGGGATCTGACCCGGCGGATTCACTCCGACTTCACATTCGACCCGGCGGCTACTGATATCTCGACGCCGCTCTTGGATGTGCTCAAGGCACGGCGCGGCGTCTGCCAGGATTTCGCCCATCTATCGCTGGCCTGCTTGCGCGCACTTGGCCTGCCGGCTCGCTACGTTAGCGGCTACATGCTGACCCGGCCGCCCCCCGGAAAGTCGAAGCTGGTGGGAGCTGATGCCTCGCACGCCTGGCTATCTATTTGGGCGCCAGGCACGGGCTGGCTCGAATTCGATCCAACCAACGGATTGATGCCGAGCGACGAGCACATCGTCGTCGCCTACGGACGCGATTACGACGACGTCAGTCCGATCAGTGGTGTTCTGCTGGGCGGCAGCGGGCAGACTATGAGTATTGCCGTCGATGTGACAGAGGCGATCTGAGCCCCGCTGTCGGCTTGCACCGGAGGACTCATGTGCCGCCAAGCCTGTCCAAGGCTACTCAGCTCCGCGACTGTGATGCGAACAAACCACGCTCGTGGCCCGTTTGCCATAGCAATGGAAATGTCTGATAGGGTGCAGGTTTTTCGGATGTCGGCGTGGCGGTGTCAGCCTCGGGCTGGGGCCGACGTCCGAAGAGCGCCCAGGCACGAAATCGCGGGAAATGGGGCACTGCCGGTGCGGCTGGCTCTATGGCGATTTGAGGTTGGCGCCGACGCTGAGGCGGGCGCGAGAGACCGGCCGCCGGGACCATCGCGGCTTGAAGAGGCGGCAGCAAGTGGTCTGTCGACGACTTCGACGCATGGTCATTGACAGCTCGACCGCTTGATGGTGCGGCACGGCGCAAGCGGGTTCGACGCCGGCGACAGGCCAGCAGACACAATCACCAACGGTGCGGTTCAGGAGTGGCATCATGAGGTATCGATCCAGATCACCAGCGGCTTGGGCGCCGGCCTGTATTTTGGTTCGGTGCCGCGCTCGAACGTCTCGATGATGAGCATGCGTCCACCGCAGCAGGGGCATGGTCGGGCGTGAACGCTCGGTTCATCGGCGCCATTGCATTCCACGTCGGGCTCTTTCTGGGGCGTGGGCAGTGCGAGCAACTGGCGTGCCTTGGCGATGTTCTGCGCGCGGTTACCGTTCGCCAACAGCCCGTAATGCCGGATGCGATGAAAGCCCTTCGGCAGCACGTGGCTGAGAAAGCGGCGGATGAACTCGCCCGTGGCCAGCGTCATGACCTTGAAGCGGCCCTCGCCCTCGATCGCGGTAGTCCTTGTATTTGAACGCGACCGTGTTGGCGTCGGCGGCAACCAGGCGGCGGTTCGAGATGGCGATGCGGTGCGTGTAGCGCGACAGATAAGCGAGCACGGCTTCCGGCCCGCCGAACGGCTTTTTGGCGTAGACGACCCATTCGCAGCGATTCAGCGGCGCAAGGAATGCTGCGAACGCAGCCAGCATCGGCAAGACCGCCGATGCGCGCCGAAGAAGACGAGCTTGCCGGCGGCATGGGCGGCCATCAGCATCTCGATGACGAGGCGGCGGAACAGGCGCGAGAGCACGCGTACGGGCAGAAAGAAGTTCGGACGGCAGGCGATCCACTTCGATCCGTCGGCCGATAATCCACCGCCGGGCACGATCATGTGCACGTGCGGATGATGCGTCATCGCCGAACCCCAGGTGTGCAGCACGGACGTGATGCCGACGCGCGCACCGAGGCGCCTGCTTGTCGGCGGCGATCGTCAGCGTCGCTTCGGCCGACGCCTTGAACAGGATGTCGTAGATGACGGCCTTGTTGGTGTAGGCGAGGTCGGCGATCGGCGCCGGCAACGTGTAGACGACGTGGAAGTAAGGCACGGGCAGCAACTCGGCTTCCCGGTCTGCGAGCCACTCGCGCGCGGCCGCCCCTTGGCACTTGGGGCAATGGCGATTGCGGCAACTATTGTAGCTGATGACGGTGTGGCCGCACGCGCCGTTCTCGCAACGCGCAACATGGCCGCCGAGCGCGGCTGTCCGGCAGCGCTCGATGGCACTCATCACCTTCATCTGTGCAAGGCTGACATGGCCGCGATTGGCATCACGCCACGCGCGGCCATGATCGCGGAAGATATCCGCGATCTCCAAGCCTGGACGCGACACAGTCGGCCGTTATGCGGGCGGTCGCACCGTTCGACTTGCCGTTGCGGCGCTTCGCTTTCTTGGCTCTCTTGTCGGCTTGCCGGCGCGGCATCGACAGCTGATCGAGCGGGCTCTCGACGGCCGTGATCAGGCCGGTTGCGACACGCGTATAGCGCGCCGTCGTCTCCAACTTCTCGTGTCCGAGCAACGCCTGGATCGTTCTGATATCGACACCGCGATCGTAAAGATGCGTCGCGAAGCTGTGCCGCAGCGTGTGCAGCGTAAGCTTCTTCTTGAGGCCCGGCCGCCTCAACAGTCTCGTGGAACAGGCGGGTGACCTGCCGCTGCGTCAGATGCAGGCCCTTGCGCCGGCCTGGAAACAGCCAGCGCTCGCCCGGCTCAACGCCGAGATCGTACTTGTTGGTGCGCACCTTCCACCACTCTTTGAGCAGATCGTGCGTCTCGGGCGACAGCATCACATGGCGATCCTTCTTGCCCTTCGACTGCTCGACGCGAATGATGCCGAGGGCTGCGTCGATGTGCTTGACCTTCAGCTTGACCACCTCGCTGACGCGCAAGCCGGCGCCATAGCCAATGCTGAGCAGCACGCGCGGCTGCGTTGCAGCCATCATCAAAAGCCGCTTGGCTTCGTCGGCACTCAGGATCTGCGGGATCCTGGTCGGCTCTTTGATGTGAAAGATCTCGGCCGCGAGATCGTGCCGGCGCATCGTCACCGTCAGCAGAAAGCGCACGCCGGTCATGGTGCGGTTGCGGTTCTGGATCGTGAGGCCGCTCTCGATCAGATGCAGCTGGAACAGGCGCACATCGTCGGCAGTGGCCGTCTCGGGCGATCGCTTCAGATACGCCGCAAACCGCTTGCAGGCGCGCACATGGCCCTTCTGCGTCTGCGGAACGAGGCCGCGCGCAACCATGTCGTCGATCATGCGCTGGCGCAGCGGGGAAATGATTGGTAGGGTTCGTCATGGGGAGTTCTGCCTTGAGTGAGGTTGCGAAGACCTCGATCCTCAAGACGGGGCTCCCCACCCCGATACAGCTGCTCTCTCAACTGGTTACCGGCCCCGCAGCAGGGCGCTATCGCGGTAGCGATTTAGTGCTTGGGCCAGATTCAGACGTTGAGTGGTGTGAGGCGGTCCACTAGGCTCGTGAGTAAGAATTCGCTGTTATTCGAGGTCGAACAAACAATGAGCAATCCACCTTTCAGCGCCACGATTGCAGAGGTGTTCCAGGTCACCGGGCGTGGTTGTGCCATCGTGCTAGAGGACAGCTTCCAGGGAACCGTTGCAACCGGTCAAGTCTTGAAGATCGCGGGAGATTTCGTGAAAGTAATAGCGGTCGAAATGTTAGATCAGGTTTCAGAAGGAAAAGCTTGGGTCACAATCTTGATAGACGATCGCTACACCGAGCTGGCCAAGAGCCAATTAGGGCATCAGATCTACGGGCATGCGCCGTAATGTGCTGCGCGGAAGCTCCATTTTTTCAGTCCGACGAATTCCGCAACGGGTCAAAAAGCCGACCAAACTCCTCCCCCTATTCCCCCCAGCACCTTCCTTGCGATTACCACCCGCATGATCTCGTTGGTGCCTTGGAGTTGCCCGCGCGAAAGATCATGCCGCGCGCACGCGCCGCTTTCGTGAAGCCGGCGCTTTCGGTGCTGGCAGCGGGGTGGTTGAAAGTCGAAGCCCTAGCGTCCGCATCACCTTCACAACAGTCGCCAGTTCCGGATGTCCATCCGGGCTCAATGCCTTGTAGAGGCTCTCGCGGCCGAGACCCGACTCTCTTGCAACCTGGGTCATGCCATGCGCCTTGGCCACGACGCCGAGCGCATCGGAAATGAATGCAGGATCTCCACTCTCGAACGCCTCTTCCAGATAGATCGCGACCGCCGCCGGACTGTCGAGGTATTTGGCGGGATCGAAAGGTATCGTTCTAAGTGTCATGGTTGCTCCGCTTCCCTACCCCCGATTTCCCCCCAGCACCTTCCTTGCGATCACGACGCGCATGATCTCGTTGGTGCCTTCGAGGATCTGGTGGACGCGCAGGTCGCGGACCAGTTTCTCCAGGCCGTAGTCCTTCAGATAGCCGTAGCCGCCGTGGATCTGCAGCGCCTCGTTGACGATCTCGAAGCCGAGGTCGGTGGCGTAGCGCTTGGCCATCGCCGAATACATCGAGGCCTGCGGATCGGCGCGGTCGAGCGCGTCGGCGGCGCGATAGATCATCAGGCGGGCGGCCTCGAGGTTGGTCGCCATGTCGGCGATCTTGAACTGCAGCGCCTGGAACTGGCTCAAGTCCTGGCCGAACGCCTTGCGCTCGAACATGTAGGCGCGCGCCTTGTCGAGCGCGCTCGCCGACGGCCCGAGCGAACAGGCGCCGATATTGACCCGGCCACCGTCGAGGCCCGACATCGCGAACTTGAAGCCGCGGCCTTCCTCGCCGACGAGGTTCGCGACCGGCACCCGGCAGTTCTCGAAGATCACCTGCCCTGCGTCGGCTGCGCGTTCCAGCCCATCTTGCGCTCGACGACGCCGAACGACAGGCCGGGCGTGCCCTTGTGCACCACGAACGCCGATACGCCGTTGGCGCCTTCGCCGCCCGAGCGCGCGAACACGAAATAGAAATCGGCGACGCCGGCGCCGGAGATGAACTGCTTGGTGCCGTTGAGGACATAGTGGTCGCCGACCCGCTCGGCCTTGGTCTTCATGGCGGCGGCGTCGGAACCGGCACCCGGCTCGGTCAGGCAGTAGCTCGACAGCCACTCCATCGAATTGAGCTTCGGCATCCACTCGGCGATCTGGCCGGCCGAGCCGTACTGGCCGAGCATCCACGCCACCATGTTGTGGATCGAGATGTAGGCCGCGATCGCCGGGCAGCCGTAGGACAAGGCCTCGAAGATCAGCGCGCCATCCATGCGCTTCAAGCCGGAGCCGCCCTTGGCTTCCGGCACGTAGATCGTCGCCATGCCGAGCGCCGCCGTCTCGCGGATCACATCGACCGGGAAGTGGCTCTTCTCGTCCCACTCGGATGCGAACGGCGCGATGCGCTCCTTGGCGAAGGCAAGCGCCGTTTCCTGGATCGCCTGCTGGTCTTCGGAAAGCTGGAAGTTCATCTGCGCTTCGCTCCGCTCACGGCTTCTTGTCGCAGGGAGGCGTATCGAGGAACACCAGATCCTTCAAGGCGCCGCGAATGGAAAAATCGCCGTAGTCGATGAACAGCCGCTGGCTGACGCCGTTCTCGAAGAACAGGAACGCCAACTCGTAGGACGGCGCGGCGTCGGATTTGTCCGCCTTCTTGTCGAAGTAGCTGAGCGACACCGGCCACGCGGCCAGCGTATCGAGCTTTTCGGCATTCTTGACGTCGGGCGCTTTCGGGCTCTTGCCCGGCGCCTGCCGGCCACCGATGACGGCGGTGGTGGCGTAGACCTTCTCGCCCTTTTCGGAGCCGTCGTAGAGATCGGCCGCGAAGATCGATTTGCCGGCCCTGGCCGCCGCCAGCATCGCGATCGAATGCTGCACCGGGAACAGCGCGCTCGCCGGCACGTCGATCGCTCTGCTTTTTCGGCTTGGTGATCACTCACCTTGGTTGGCGCCTCGCCCGCCTCGCGCTTGGCGTCGCCGGCGACCTGCTTCGGAGAGTTGGTCGTCGCGATACTGGCTCGACGAAAACTTGAAGTTGCGGGTGCCGACATCCTCGACGGTCGAAGACCTGCAGGTCGTTGATCGAGGCCTCGCCCTCCTGGCTCGGTCATGCGGGTGACGAAGCGCATGGTCTGGGTGTAGCCCTCGCAGACGCTGCCGGTCAGTTCGTACACCATGCGGCCGGTCAGATCCGACACGCCGCCGCCGGCCTTGGCCTTGTCGAGCGTGATCTCGTACACCGCCCGGTGGGCCGCGAGGCCGACCGGCTCGGCCGCCGTCGCGGCCGCAGCGAAGGCCGGGCACAGAACCGACGCAAGCCCCGCGAAGGCCGCATATCTCAAAGCTGGCGCCATCCGTCGATGTCCTTCGCTAATGCCGTGAACTTCAAGTCAGGTGAGAGGTTAGAGCGGCAGGGCGCGCTTGCAAAGGCCGCCGCTCAACCGTCCGCGACACAAAATCCGCACGCTATGTGTGCATCAAACGTGGCTGAATCTAGCCTCGGTTGGTCCATAATTGCGGCCATGATCGACAGAACCACATTCTTCCGCCCCATCGCCCATCGCGGCCTGCACGATGCGCCCAAGGGCATCATCGAGAACACCGCGCCGGCGTTCGAGGCGGCGATCGCGCACGGCTACGGCATCGAATGCGACCTGCAGCCGCTCACCGACGGCACGCCGATGGTGTTCCACGATTTCACCGCTCGACCGGTTGATCGACGCCAAGGGACCGATCAACGCCCTTGGACGCGCGGATGTGAAGAAGCTGCGCTATCGGGGCCAAGACACGCGCATCATTTCGTTCGCCGACTTTCTCGAATCTGGTCGGCGGCCGGGTGCCGCTGCTGGTCGAGATCAAGAGCGACTGGCTGCCGGCTCGGCCGGATTCCTCAAGGCGATCGCCGGGCTGGTGCAGGACTACAAGGGCCCGCTCGGCGCTGATGTCGTTCGATCCCGTCGTCATGGCGCGGATGCGCGAACTGGCGCCGAAGGTGCCGCGCGGCATCGTATCCGGCATCTACAAGGGTGAGGGCTGGTGGCTCGACACCTTGAGCGCCGAGCGCGCCTATCGCCTCACGCACCTGCTCGAATGCGGTCCGGTGCAACCGAGCTTCATCAGCTATCATGTCAAGGCATTGCCGACGCCGGTGACGCGCTTCCTGCGCGAGGGCCTCGAGATGCCGCTGTTCTGCTGGACGGTAAAAACCGTAGCCGACCGTAAGGCTGCCGCCGAGTGGGCCGACGCCCCGACG
>CAVUIJ010000009.1:0-35876 GCA_963741505.1 uncultured Alphaproteobacteria bacterium
TCCAACGCGCCATCGTCGGGGATGCCGCCATGATCGTGGCAGATCTCGAGTGCGCGTGCCATCGCCGCGTCCACAGGGTGATCCGCCAACTCGAACGCGAGCACGAGCACGGCCCCCGTGGTTTCCCAGGAGGCTTCGTTCGAGGCTTCGCGAGCTTCCAACAGTCGGCAATTGGCGGGGAACAGGTAGGCCTGGGTAATGCCACGCACGGCGTCGGCGCCGGCATAGAAATCCTTGAACCGAACCGACGTCGCAGCGCGGTGGGTCGGCTTTTTTCGCAGCCGAACCCAAGCCTCCGTGATGACGCCAAGAATTCCTTCCGAACCGATGAACATGCGGTCTGGACTCGGGCCGGCGCCGGAGCCCGGGAGGCGCCGCGTCTCGAGCGTCCCGACGGGTGTCACGACCCGCGTGCTCTCGACGAAATCGTCGATGTGAATCCAGAGCGTCGAGTAATGGCCGCCGGAGCGGGTGGCGATCCAGCCGCCGAGCGTCGAGAGCTGGTAGGCTTGCATATAGTGACGCATGGTGAAGCCGCTGCCTCTGAGCTGCTCCTCCAGATGAGGACCGTATACGCCGGCCTGGACGCGTGCGGCGTGAGAGACTGGATCGATCTCGAGCACGCGATCCATGTTACGCAGCGAGAGGGTGACGACCTTGTCAGCATTGGCTGGCGGTTCGATCCCCATGACGACGGAAGAGCCGCCGCCATACGGGATGATCTTGGCGCCAATCGTCTCGCACCAATCGAGTATGCGGATCACGTCCTGTTCGGATTCCGGCATTGCCACGGCATCGGGCGGGTTCGGCACCGACCGCTGCAACATGCGGCAAACATCGAACCAGGCCTTGCCGTAGCTGTGTTCGAGGCGCGTCAAGTGATCTGCCGAGACGATCGCCTTGAGTGCGTCTGGAATCGTCACGCGCGATTTGCGCAGTACGATCTCCTCGGGTTTAGGCGCGGTGGTGACGTCGAAACTCAGATGCCATACCGCGTCGCGAGCTGGGCTTCGATCGCCTGGATCTCGGCTTCGGGAACCACCTCGTCTGCATAACCCCAGCCATAGAACTTCTTCTGTCTTCGCATGCCGAGCGACCCCAGGCGGGTTGATTGCAGACCAGGTACGGTATCAGATCGGGCCGAGATAGCGCAATGCGCCGACAGAGCTATGTCGACGCGGCAGACAAAGTCAGGCGGCAAGACGATTGTCGGGGTTTGAGCTGGCCACACAAACATGCCGACGGAGACGCGTGCATCGATCACGTGCGCTGCCTTCGCGCACTCGGTGCGAGCGGCTCGCGCTGCCGCACACTCGAAGGAGCGCTTCCACTTGCTGCGCCTGCACACTGACGACCATGACGCCATCGTCGACGCTGCCTAGAGCGCCGGTCCGCCTCGTCGCCGAGGCCGGACCCATCACCTCGCTCTGCGCTCGGCCGTGGATACCAAAGCCCAGGACCAGGAGCGGCGTCTCGACCTTGCTCAACCCTTTAGGCAATCAAGCGCAATTCAGTGATCGTCTCATTCACGGTTCGCTCAAGATCCTCGAGCTTCGTCATCGCAGCCTCTGCTGCCGGCGTATCGATCTCCAGGTTGCGCGCGGCCTCGGCCAGGCGCGTTGCCCCCAGGTTTCCGGCCATGCCCTTGAGCCGATGCGCAATGCGTTTGGCTTGCGTCAGATCACCGGCTGAGATTGCCTTCCTCACCTCGCTGAGACACTGCCCCGCCTCGTCCGGCACCTCGTCGAGCAACAGTCGGACAGCCGCCGGATCGAGCTCCTCGCTCCAACCGCCGAGAACCATCCGGTCGATAACAGGAAGGTCGGCGAGCGCGTTCCCGCCATTGCTAGTGCAATGGCCCACTTCCGCCGGTGCCGGCTCGGCATGGCCTCGAACCTGCGGCTCGGCGTCGCTCGATGACGTCGCGGTGGTCGCCGCATCGTTCTTGGCCATAACCCGCGACATCGCGGCCAACAACTCCGGCGCCCGCAGCGGCTTGGCGACATAGTCGTCCATACCGGCAGCGAGATACTCCACCCGATGGCCCGGCATTGCATGGGCTGTTAGCGCGATGATCGGGATCCGGTGCAGCGGCTCCCCAAGCTGGCGAATAATGCGCGTCGCCGTGGTGCCGTCCATTTCCGGCATCTGTACATCCATCAGGACGAGATCGTATTCGGTAAGCTGCAGCGCCTCGACGGCCTCTCGGCCGTTCGCGACGCCTCTCACGATGTGCCCGTGCCTGCCGAGCAGCATCTCGACGATCATCCGGTTGACGCTATTGTCGTCGGCGACAAGCACCCGCAGTCTTCTTACTGCAGCCACCAGTTCATCGGCATTGCCAGCCGCCAGCTGAGGCACGGGAGTGCCGATGTTCCATGGTACCTCGAACCAGAAGGTGCTGCCCTCACCTTCTTTCGACGTTACGCCAATTCGCCCTCCCATCAACTCGACGAGTTGCTTCGTAATGGCAAGACCGAGGCCGGTGCCGCCAAAGCGTCGGGTGATCGAGGCGTCGACCTGGGTGAAGCGCGTGAAGAGAAGCGCAATGCTCTCATCCGGTATGCCGATGCCGGTGTCGATTACCTCGAACCGCGCCAATATCCGGTTGTTTTCGAGATGCTGCCACCCGTACTTCACCTCGACCTGACCGTGCTCGGTGAACTTGATCGCATTGGCAATGAGGTTGAAGCAGACCTGCCGCAGTCGGATCGGGTCGCCGGACACCCACATCGCGACTTCGGATGCAGACGCCATCTTGAGCGTGATGGACTTCTGCGAAGCCTCACTCCCCAGCAGCGATACGACATCGTCGAGCACCTGCTCTGGGTTGAAATCGACGATCTCAAGCATCGCCTTGCCAGCTTCGAGCTTGGAGTAGTCCAGGATGTCGTTGAGTATCCCAAGCAATCCCTCGGCGCTGTTGCGAGCGGTGAGTGCCAATCGCTGCTGATCGTCGGCAAGCTTCGTATCGAGAAGCAGGTCAATTGTGCCGAGTACACCGTTCATGGGTGTGCGGATTTCGTGGCTCATGGTGGCCAGGAATTCGGTTTTGGCTCTTGTCGCCGCCTCAAGCTCGATATTGCTGCGGCGCAGTTCTTCCTCGATCTGCAGCCGATCTCGACCTTCGAGCACCAGCGAGACTAAACTCGCTATCGCGGTGGCGAAGACCTGCTGCTCCGGTCGCCAACAGATGGACGCACCGACGTGCTCAATGCAAACGACGCCGGCCACGCGCCCTTCGCGCATGATCGGCACGTCGAGCATTGATGTAATTCCGAGCGGAGTGAGATAGGCGGCGGAAAACTCGCTCGTGCGGGGGTCTCGATGGGCGTCGGCGGCGGCGATGTGGTCGTCTGTCTCGAGCGCAGAGAAGTATCTCGGGAAATCCACTGCCTTAAGCATCACGCCGCTCGCATGCTCATTGGAACTGGCAATGAATAGATCGATGCAGTCGATCGCGTTGCGGTCCTGATTGAACAGCCAGGTGCTCGCCCGCTCTGTGCCGAGCGAGAGCGACGCCGCCTCCATCAGCATCTGAATCGAGCCGGCCCAATCGGGATCTGCCAGGCGGCGATGCCGGATGAGCTTTCCGAGAATGGCTTGCTGCTTCATGAGCCCTTCCCTTTGGGTAATCAGCTGCTGCTCGACGCGCTTTCGCTCCTCGATTTCCCGTTTCAGTTGAATGTTGACCTTGCGCTCACTCTCGCTGGCTTGCTCGGCAGCCTTGGTGCGTTCCTCGACGCGGGCCTCGAGCGTTGAATTGAACGTTGCGAGTTCTGCATATTGCCGTTTCAGGATCCTGTCGGCGTGACGCACGACCAGCAGCAACATCGAGTACAGGATTGCGAAAGCGAGCAAGAACAGTCCAGTGAATTGGACAATCCGGCTTTTCATGCTCGCAATCTTGGCGGTTACGTCCGTATACAGTTCGAAAATGATTTCGGTTTGACCGGCGGCATTAGAGAAGGGAACGTAGGTCTCGACC
Organism: uncultured Alphaproteobacteria bacterium; assembly: GCA_963741505.1. GTDB lineage: Bacteria > Pseudomonadota > Alphaproteobacteria > Rhizobiales > Hyphomicrobiaceae > JAKFWF01. The sequence goes on from CAVUIJ010000009.1 coordinate 3,989, forward strand.
AGATCGAGATTTGTTCGGATACCGGAATATGCGGAAAATGCGCCTCGATAACTTAGCTGGCTCAAAGGCCGAACCTGATGCACCGAGATCTCGAAACTTGGTACTCCCCGCTTGCTTTCTCCGATCTGGTTTGGATCGGACGAGTATATTGTGAGGCCGTTCGGATGATAAATCTTCACTTTGTGCACGTTAAGGCCAGCCAGTGACTGCCTGAGTACGACATCGAGCCGGGCCGTCTCGGGCTGTGCCCTCAACGCAGCGCCGTCGAGATGACCAACGGACCTCAGATACGATCCATGCTCGATCAGAATCGAGTTCGCAAGTGCGCGTGCGAGTGAAGCATTGTTTGCTTCCTCGAGAGCGATCACTCGTGCTTTCTCGCTAGTTGCGTATGCAAAAGCGAAAATCGCCGTGATCAGAGCGATTGCGACAGCGCTGGCGATCGAGAAATATCGGCTGAGCTTAAACATCTATCCTCCGGCGCCGCCTGCCGGAGGCTGTGCCGGCGTGTTGAGGCAGAGAAGGACACTCTAGCGATAATGCCCCTATATTTGATGAACCACACCATGCGGCAATGCGTGATCGTGCTTATGAGAAGTTAGGTTTTTGGTAAGGCCTATGATTACCTTCTTCTCTCGTTTTGTGCGCTTGCCGGCGGGAGAATCGCTGTCGCGACCTGGGCTCGTATGAGCCAAGAGCCTGATGGAAAGCTGGTGTTCCGGTTCGAAAAATGACTTTCGCAAGTGCAGTGCTCGGCAAATGCCCGCGACATCATGCCAAGAGGCGGATCGTGATCAAGAAATGCTGAACGGCATGCCGTACCCTCCGGCGGATGCAGTGTAGAGCGTAAAGGCGTTTCGACGCTGGCGCCGAAGTGCGCCGACGCATCCGTGTCGGCAAACAGTCAAGAGCGCTCACAAAACCGTCGATGCGCTACCGGCAGCGCCCAAGGGCCAGCCCTGGGGCGCTGCCGGTAGTGAACAATGTTGAACCAGAAGGATGGAAACCGACTGCGCCAGGAGCAGTCCAGCCCACATTCGATCATGTCGGCGAGCTTGCGCGCGTAGATCCGTTGCGACAATGGTCGAGGGAATGTTCGCCAATTTGCTTGACTTGCTTTCTCACGGGCCCCCATCATGATCGCAATGAAGAACAGAGCCCGAGCTCGGTTATCGAGCAAACGGGAAGCGAGCGCTTGGGAGGAAGTAATGAAACTCACTCGATTCAGTCGGCGAGCCGCGATGCTCGCCACACTGCTGCTGGCCGCAGGGGCAAGCGGGGCTCTCGCTCAGAGCCGAAAGTTCACGTTCGCCTACGATCAGCCCAAGACGACGGCCTACGGCATCGCCGCGGACACTTTCCATGCCAAACTGATGGAAGTCTCGGGCGGCAAGATGGGGATCGACCAGTTCCCGGGCGGCCAGCTCGGCCAGGAGCCGGTGGTGCTGCAGAAGATCCGCTCCGGCGATATCGACTTCGCCATCACCTCGACCGCCAATGCCTCGACGGTGGCGCCGCAGTCGGGCGTATTCTCGCTGCACTTCATCTTCCGCGACGAGGATCATCTGGCCAAGGTGCTGGCCGACCCGGCGATCACCGCTGCCTTCCGTGCCATGATCTCGGAGGCGGTGCAGGGGGCGCGGGTCATGTCCTTGATGACGATGGGCTTCCGCAACATCTATTCGAAGAAGGAGATCAAGTCGCTCGACGACCTGAAGGGCGTCAAGATCCGTGTGCAGGCGACCAAGACAGAGGATACGCATTTTCCAGCGTATGGCACGCAGACGGTGCACATGCCGTTCGGCGAGGTCTACACTTCGTTGCAGACCGGCGTGATCGGCGCGGCGGAGAACGGTGTCAATGTCTACCTCTCGAACAAGCACTACGAGGTCGCGCCGATCCTATCGCTGACCGAGCATGAGGCCAACAACAACTGCGTTTGGGTCAGCGAGAAGACCTGGAACGCCCTTTCGGATCAGGAGAAGGGCTGGGTCCAGGCGGCCGCCGATGAAATCGGCAAGACAGTGCCGAGAAAGGCGCTCGCACTGGAGAAGGATTCAGGCGAACGACTGAAGAAGCTAGGCGTCAAGCTTGTCGAAGGCGTCGACAAGTCCGGCATGATGAAGGCGGCGCAACCAATTCAGGACCAGCTCGCCAAAGAGCTTGGACCGCACGCCGTCAAGATCCTCGAGCTCGTTCGCAGCGTGAAGTGACCCGTTGAGCGGCAAGCCCGGCTTTGGCTTGCCGCCGCGGTTGCCGTCACGTTAGGCATCGCGACGGGGGCTCGCCGGTGATGCCTTCAGCCCTGACGGCAGATGCCGCCGGGCCCACCAAGCTCATCCAGCCGACAATTCGATCGTTGGCCCAAGACAGGAAAGCCATGACCTTCTCAGCCTCGTTCGTGGTTCCCAGGGACCGCCACCTCAAGTGGCCGGCGCTCGACTGGCTCGAAGCCTTGCTTTATGTCCTGTGCGGCGTTTGCATCATCGGCTTTTCAGTCTGCGTGCTGTGCGACGTCGTCACGCGCGAGATCGGCCGCCCCTGGCTCTGGCTACAGCAGTTCACGACCGGCTTTTTTGCTTGGGGGGTGTTCGTAGGGATGGCGCTGGCATCCCGACGCAACGATCACATGTACCTCGCCGAAATCGTACATGCGATGCAGGGCGCGAGACGGCGCAACTTCGAGGTGGTGGGCCGGCTGGTCGTGCTGGCGGTGGCGGTCTTTCTCGTGGTCTTCGGCTGGGAGAATTTCCTCAACGACATGGGCAGCTTTCGCATGCCGTCGCTGGTACCGCTCGGCTACTACACGATCAGCGTGCCGATCGCCGGTGCCCTCGTGGCGCTGTTCCAGATCGAGCAGCTCGTCAACGGCTTGAGAAATGGCTTCCCCGATCCGGTCGGCCGCCCGACGGGGACAACGTCATGAACAATGGCGTGATCATCCTCATCATGGCGAGCCTATTCATCGGCCTCGGCTATATGGGTGTGCCGGTGGTGTTCTCGATTACCGCCGGTGTGCTCGTCGCGGCCGCACTGACCAAGATCTCCTTCGCCTCGATCGTCGGGCAGTTGTTTCACGGCATCGATGCCGAGGCACTGCTTGCCATCCCCTTCTTTCTCCTGGTCGGCGAGTTGATGACTGCGGCCAACGTCACGACCCGCATGATCGCGCTCGCGCAGGTATTGGTCGGGCATCTTCGTGGCGGGCTGGCGCAGGTGGTCACCGTCTTCAGCATCTTTTTTGCGGGCATCTCGGGGTCGTCGACGGCCGACGTCGCAGCCCTCGCCCGCACCATCGGGCCGGAGATGGACAAGGAGGGCTACGATCGCGCATTCACTGCCGCGCTGATCGCCGCCGCCGCGACCATCGCCAACCTGATACCACCAAGCATCATGGCGGTCGTCTATGGCGCGACCGGCAACGTCTCGATCGGCGGGCTGTTTCTTGCCGGCGTCGTGCCCGGCTTGATGGTCGGCGTCGGATTGATGATCTACAGCTTCTTCTTCGGGCCGCCCGGCATTCGTCGCCCGCGCGCGACGCTCGGCCAGTTCAGCGAGGCGGCCAAGGCGGCGGCGCTGCCGCTCGTCATCCCTGTCATCATCATGGGCGGCATCCTGACCGGCTGGTTCACGCCGACGGAAGCCGGCCTCGTCGCGGTCGCCTACATCGTCTTCTTCCTGATCCCGGTGATGAACCGCGGCCACATCCGCAACCTGCCCCGCGATTTCGCCAACGTCGGCCTGATGTACTCGATCCCGCTGGCAGCAGTCGCTGCCGCATCGGCCTTCGGCTGGATGCTCGCTTTCCTCAGAGGGCCCGACGTCGTCGCCGGCTGGATCAGCGATTTCGCCGGACCCAATGCACTGGTCATCATGCTGCTGCTGGTGGCGCTGTTCGTGATCGTCGGCGACTTCGTCGATGCGGTGCCGGCGATCATCATCTTCATGCCGATCCTCAATGCGCTGGCCGAACTCGGCAATATCAATCCTGTGCACATGGGTGTGACGATCATTACGACGCTCGCCTTCGGCCTGATTACGCCGCCCTATGGAATAACCCTGCTGATGTCCTCGAAATTCATAGGCGTCAGTTTCCTGACTGCGGTCGTCAGATCGCTGCCGCTCTATATCGTGTTCTTCACCACCATCCTGTTCTGCGTGTTCTTTCCCGAGATCGTGCTCTGGCTGCCGAAGACGTTGCTGCCCGAATCCGTCGGTTGCTTCAAGAATCCGAGCGGCATCGGATACATCTGCCCGAAGTTCTGAGACCACGCTTGCCCCGGCACGCGCTCAGCGCACGGTCGCCGACGCTGATCGACGACGGATCTTCGACGCCACGCAGCGGGCCGAGTTCCTGCGCCGACACGGCACGCGCGGCATCTGGCGCGCGACCAGTCAGCGCCAGGTGAGCACGAAGCGCCGATCACGCGACGCTCAGCCGTTCCACCGCTGCACGCACACGGCGCTGTCGCCCAAACAAGAAATCTGCGGTTCCGACGGCTACGGCAATTCCCGCGTCCACAAGTACGATCCCGGCGGCCGACTGTTGCTGTCGTGGGGCGAGCCCGGCTGCGACCCGGGCCAGTCCAACCTGCCGCACAACGTGTGCTGCGACGCCGACGGCTGGGTCCACGTGGCCGACCGCGAGAACCATCGCATCCAAGTGTTCGACGGCAACGGCCGCTACGAGACGCAATGGAACAACCTGCACCGGCCGAGCGGGATCTTCATGACGCAGGCCAAGTGCCCGATCTGCTACATCGGCGAGATCGGGCCCTACATGGAGGTCAATCGGGAAACGCCCAATCTCGGGCCGCGCATTGCGATTTTCGATCACCAGGGCAAGCTGATCGGCCGGCTCGCGCGCACGCCGTCGGCCGGAACCGGGCCGGGGCAGTTCATCTCGCCGCACGGCATTGCGTTCGACTCGCACGGTGACATCTATGTCGGCGAGGTTGGCGTCACCGCCTGGGCCTCGAACTTCCCCGGCAAAACCGCGACCGGAGCCGCTGCGCACGCTGCAGAAGTTCGTCAAGGTCGCAGCTTAGAGCATGGGAGGGAGTGCCGGGGACAGTATACCGATTTCCCGCGCAACCTGGACTGTCACGTAGCACTGACGCAGAGGAAATCGGTATACTGTCCCCGATCGCCCCCCAACTGCCGGTCAGTTCCGGGCGCCGATGTGCTTGAGTGCAGCCGCATATCCCAATTCGCGGCTCCGCCGCACTGCTCGTTGTGAAAAATCGAAATCTCGACCAAGCGTGTCACCTTCCTCCGCCTCCCGGATGATGCGCACAATTTCCAGCGGCGCATTCTCTCCCATGAGCTGGATAAAGCGCGGCCGTTGCCTCATTACCGCGGCCCGCGCCGGCTCGATCTCCTGCAGCAGCTCCTCGACGAGCCGGCCATAGTCCCGGGCGATGTCGCGAGCTGACGTATCGCGCCTGATCCGTTCCGAGTAGACGATCTCGTCGCGCCGGGCGGAGACCTCCATCAAGTTGTTCGGCAGCGGTCGAGCAGCCGGGTAGAGATCGACGATGTACACCCGCTTGCCGGCTGCCCCGCATCGCTCTGCGACAAGCTCGAGTGGCGAATTGCTGATAATGCCGCCATCCCAGTAGTGCCGGCTGTTGATCGTGGTCCATGGAAAGCTCGGCGGCAGGCTGCCGCTCGCCAGGATGTGCTCGGCGGTCAGATCATCGCAATAGCTGTCGAAGACCTCGAGCTCGGCGGTCTCCACGTTGACTGCGCTGACCAACAGACGAATCGGGCCATTCTTCAATTTCGGGAAATCGACATAGCGCTCGAGCAGGGCTTTCATCGGCGAGGTGTCATAGAGGCTCGTCCATCTGTAGGGCAGCTGCTCGGCGCTCCAGATCGGTTCGGTCCAGCGGGGGCGAAAGAAATTTGGCGAACCGAAAGTGATCATTTGCCAGGACGTCACTGCGGCATCGATCTGGCCGCCGCCGAATTCCGGCGAACAGACCGTCAGCTCTTCCCAGAAGGATTCGAGCGCCGCGGTCGCGCAACCTGGATTGGCCGCTATGATCGCCCCATTGAATGCGCCAATCGATACGCCAGCCACCACATCGGGAACGATCCCGTGCTCTTCGAGCGCCCTGGACACGCCGCACTCGAACGCGCCCATGGCACCGCCGCCCTGAAGGACCAATACGGTCTGATTGGGGATCGCCGCCAGCGTGAATGCGGGGTCTGCCAGCTTAGCCTTGTTGGCTTTGAGTTTCACCCGATAACGGATGAGGGCTTCGGTCGCTCGCGTCTCCTTGGGCGGCCGCCCCATCGTGATGAGGCCCCGCGGGATGTCGTCTCTCAGATAGAACAATGCGTATGATCGGTCGGCCAAATCGCCGCGCGCGATTTTCTCTTCGGCATCCGCGCTCCGCTGCAGAACTTCGAAGCTCAGATCAAAAACCTCAAAGAAGAAATAGGAGACCTCATCATAAATGCGGCGTTGCCCGAGCATGTTGCGTGCGGCAATCCGGCCCTGCTTTATCGCACTGTCCCAATGCTCGACCCGACAGTGGCGTCCAACGACCGGGTCATAAACATTCGCGACGTCCCCCGCCGCATAAATGTCGGGGTCCGAGCTCTGCAGCTGCTGATTGACGAGGATGCCGTCGCCACACGCGATACCGCTGCCATCGAGAAAACCGACGGCCGGTGTGACACCGACTGCGAGCACCACCAGATCGCAATCGATTAGGCTGCCGCGATCGGTGGCGACCCCTCGGACCCGATTTTCGCCCGCGAACGACGCCACGGTTTGGGAAAGGCGAATATCAACGTTCCGCCGCGTGTACAGGTCCGAAATGAATGCCGACACCTCAGGGGCATCAAGCTTGGCTAATAGCCGTTGCTCCTGATCGATGATCGTGACGGAGAGGCCGAGCTCCGCCAGGGTTGCAGCCACTTCCATGCCGAGGAAGCTGCCACCGACCACCACTGCCCGCTTCGCCCGTGCAGCCGCGGCCTTCAATGCGTCGGCATCGGAAACAGTACGAAGACAGAAGATGCCATCCAGGTCCGCTCCCGGCACGGTCAGCCGGTTGGCAAACCCTCCAGTCGCAACCAGCAACTTGCGGTAGCGGATATCACCGCTGCGATCGGTGGCGACGACGTGGCTCTTCGGATCGATCGAGGCGGCCGACGTCTCGAGCAGCAGATCGACCGCTAGCTCCCGGTAGCGCTCTGTCGATAAGATGTGAAGGTCATTCGCAGCGATCTTGCCAAGCAGATAGCGCTTGGAGAGCGGCGGCCGGTTGTAGGGTGGCAAGGACTCGCGGGAGACGACGAGAATTGAACCCTTCTCCCCCTGTTCGCGCAGCGTCTCCGCCGCCGTTGCGCTGGCGAGGCCGCCACCCAGAAGCACGAAATCGGCGCTTCGCATTTCATTCCTTCACAATCGTCGTGGTGTACGCTGAATGCGAGCAGGATTTTAGGATTGGCCGTCATGCGAGGCGAGACACGACGTCGCGCAAAACCTCCTGGCTCGGGCTGCGCGCTGCCCCGACAATATGGCGTCGCATGGCCCAGAATCAAACATTCCAATGCACGTGTCCCACCCGCGGTCGGACGAAGAACGGCATCATCCGACACCGCCACTGCTGACATCGACCACTTGACGGCTCAAGAGAACGGTAACGCCTAGGTCGATTACGACATCGAGGAGCATTGTGTATGCGGTGACCCATGCCGTCCTGACTTGAAATGGCGAGAGAACTACATATCCCGTGTAGTGCTGCAGTATGACGTAAACGATGATGAACAATGGGACGATCGACGTTAAGGCGTCGATCCACATCTGGTTCTTTGTGCCGGCACCGACCAGGATCAGACTTCCCATCTGCACCCAGACGTACGTCAAGAGGATCCAGGTTACGGCAATATCGATGTGACCCTGCCAGCTGTCCGGCGGCGCCCATCCAGCTGCGCCGATGAAGAAGAGGCCGATGACGAGGGCTACGAACAGCGACGAAGAAACGCTGATCGCGTACCCACTCGCATGCCAATGTCGTCGTGGCACCGGATGGTCGATCTGCGGGATTGCTGCGACCTGTCTAGCCGTGAGCGGTCGGTCCATACTGCAGCCCTCCGTGTTGCCCGTGCCCGAAGACGGGCGCACTACATAGCAATGCCAAATAGGATCTCACCAATTGGCAAGCTGGTAGTTGAGCGGGATCAACACTTTCGCAGGGCTTCATCCTCCCTGTACCATTCCGGCCCGCACGACGCGTGCGCAGAATGCTTTGAGGAAATACGGTCGCCGCCGAAGCTTCGGGTGCGATTTTGGCGCTTGATCGACCAAGCTTCGACGAGGCGACCGCCCGCGTGCGACCAACAAGACGTCTTATCTGAGGTTCAAGCCGGCAACACCAACGGCGAGGTTGATCCCGGTCTGACCTTGGACGCTCACGGGCTGCAGCACGATCGAATCATTCGAGCCGCCCACGAGCACCTTGGCGCCACCGCCAACGCCGATCGATGCATCTGCGGCAGCCCCGCCATAGTTGCCGGTGAGCGCACGCCGCTTCAGTGCACTCGATGCCGCCAAGACCGACCAAATGATCACGGTCTTGCCCGTGACCCCAACGTCCAAGCCGATCTTGGTGACAGTCGCATTGTAGGTCTCGCGGACCCGACCATCGGTGCCGGCGAACTTGCAGCTGTAACTTTTCGAAGAGCCGACGATCAACCCGACACCTTCGCCGCCGACACATGTCAGAGTTCCGACAGACGACTTGGTCTGCGCCTGGGCCGACATCGTGAGCAGCAAGGTTGCAATTGCGGTGGATATCCCGACGAGTGCCTTGTGCATGGTGTTTGTACCTCAGCTGTAATTGTGATTCGCAAATTATAGTACAATTCGCTGCCAGCTCACAGCTGAGTTATCGCCGACGCCTGGTGGCGGCCTCCTGGCGAGCGAGCGCGACGGCGGTTGCAGCCCGGCGTTCGGCAAATTTGCGTCTCAATAGCACGCAATCCGAGCGCGTCTCACGCGATCAACCTAGCATCGTTGCCATTGCGGCGGCGCAACGCCTGCACCGAGATGTGCGTAAGTCACCGAACGACACAAGAATTGTGTGGCGGGTCGAAAGGCCAGAGCGCAAGGACGACGCAGAATACGCAATGAATGAGTCCGACACACATAAATCCGATTTCAGATATTTGGAGCTTCAGCCATGGGAACGCTGGAAAAGGCGATCGACGAACTTCAGGCACTGATAGCGGAGGCCGAGTCAGTCGATGACGCATGGTCGACATATGTCCTGATCGAGGCGCAAAAGGTCATCGGCAGCGTGCTTCAGCGTCAAAAGCCTGTCGCCGCGATAGAGGCTCAATCGGACGACACCGCTGCAAGTGCTGCGGCGCATCCACTGCGACAGGCGGGATGATCCCAGCAAGGGTTCGGCCGTTCACCGCGATGCCGGCGATCGGGCAGGCGGCCGGCCCGGTCGCCTTCCCGGCACCCGGCAACGACAGGCTCGATCCGGCGAAAAGCAGCGCTTGCCGTTCTTGCACGAGGTCCGTGCAAGACAGCAACCTCACGCCATGCCGCCTTCCCGATTCCTGCCGTCATCGACTTCCGGCCATAGCTCACCCGCGCCGCCTGTGACCGAAGACTTCAACTCGGCTCCAGACCGGAAATCACCAATCAATCGTCATCGGTGAGCGCCCTATGACGCAACGGGTCAGCTGTACGATCGACGTTGCCATGTCGAGCAGGGACCGTCGCCCCCCATACAGACCTGCCGATCGTAGAACGCGCGGCGAACCGCAACGCGATTGACCAAGCTCCGGACGGCGGTAGCAGTGGAGAACGAACACGGGCAGGGCCATTTCCAGGCACTTTGCGGACAGCTTTTTTGCCCGATTTCGCGGCCGTTGCCCGATGAATTGCGGACGCGTTACGCATGCGGTGTCACTGCCGCCGCGATCTTCTCGCGTACATCCGGCAAGAACGCCACGGCCTTGCGCGCGTGCCGGTCCATATGCACGCCGGTAAGCTCGCAGAGCGCAATCAACTCGCCCGTTTCGCCGTCTGTCATCGCGTGAACGAAGCGCACCGACTTATCCTTGATTTCGAGCACGCGGCTCTTCACCTCGATGATGTCACCCGGCAGCGCCTCGCGCTTGTAGCTGATGTTCTGCTGCACGGCCGCCATGCCGCGGTTCTCGCGCCTTAGGTAAGACGGTGTCAGTCCGAGCACGGCGAACAGATTCCAATTGGCCTCGTCGAACTTGCCGACGTACCACATGATATTCATGTGCCCGACATGATCGCACTGCCAGGGGTAGACACATCCCTTGTAGGTCGTCATCTCCATGTGCCGATGCTCCCTTTAAGGGCGGCCAATGCCTGGGCCGCACTCATCTAGACCGATTGCTATAGTTGAGAGTTTTCATATAGACCAATCACTATAACGTCAACCGTGACCCATCGCACATGGAGTGGCTATGACGCTTCTCCTCTGTCGCTAGGGTATTGGACCTGCCATGGCGAATGCAGCAAAGCACAGGGATGCTCTGGTGCGCACGGCAATGCGCCTCTTCCGTCGGCAGGGCTACGCATCAACGGGGCTACAGCAGATCTTGTCGGAGAGTGGTGCCCCGAAGGGCTCGCTCTACCATTACTTTCCGGGAGGCAAGGAGGAACTCGGCGAAGCCGCGGTCCGCCTCGCCGCAAAGCTAATCGGGGAAATGCTCTTAGAACATTCCGCCCGCCACCAGACGATAGCAGCATTCGTGAAGGCCTACTGCACAACCATGGCCCAGTGGATGGAGGAATTGGAATTCCGCTCCGGATGCCCGATTGCCACAACCATGCTCGAGACCGCGCCCCACTCGCCAGCGCTAAGGCGAGCAGGTGTAGAGGCGCTCGATCATTGGACCGGCATCATTGCGCCGGTATTTTCTGCAGACGGTGTGTCGAAGGCAGAGGCGCGAACCAAGGCACAGTTACTGATCGCCACCATGGAAGGCGCCCTCCTGCTCGCGCGGATGCGACATAGTTCGCGCCCGATCATGGATATTGCGGCGAGCTACAGGTAGGTGGCCGTGACAACGTTGCTCACGACATCAAGACGGGTGCCCGAAATGGTCGGTATCGGAGGACCAGCAGCGGCGCACCCAGCTTGGCAGCAAAATGCAGAACCGGCTCAACGGCTGCCTCGATGGGCATGAGGACGTCGCGTCGGCCCTACCCTCACCAGCACAAAGTCGTGCCGGGTTCGACCGCGATGGTGGCTCTATCGGCCGAGTTGTCGATCGGCGGCGCGCGCGAGGGAATTTCTTAACCACAATGCGCTAGGAGAGTTGATCGTGCTCCTCGCGACATTGGATGCATCTATGCCGACTGCCCCGATCCCCGCTCTCACATCAGCCGATCGGACGCGCCGCAGCCCTCTCGAAGCTCTGGCACATGCCGGCCGCCTTACCGCCGACGCCGCCCTCATGCTGACCAGCGGCGGTGACAGTCGCATTGCGAGCGATCCAGTCACGGGGCGCAACCGCTACGGCACCAGGACCACCCCATGCCCTGACGAGTTGTCCTTCGCCTCCACGACGGCAAACAACGTCGCGCCCGCTAGCTTCCACGCGGCCGAATGCGCACTCGATCGATTGCTGATGCCGGCGCACTGCGACCATGTTCATGTCGCGCAGTGGTTCGATGAGATTCGGGCCAGGATTTCCGGGCATCTGGGTACTGCCGGCTCGGCAACGATCCTCGCCGCGTCGGGCACCGATGCCGAATTGATCGCCCTGAGCCTAGTTGCCGGCCTCACCAACAGACCGCTCACCAACATCCTCATTGCCCCCGATGAAACCGGCAGCGGCGTGCCCATGGCCGCAGCCGGTCGCCACTTCCTCGGCGGGACGGCACTAGGAGCGTCTGTAACGCCCGGGATTGCGATCGAAGCCGACCTCGCCGCGAAAACCGAAGTGCGCAACATCGCCATCCGCGCCGAGGACGGCTCTCAGCGCGCGCCGGCAGCAGTCGATCGCGACGTCGCTGTGGCCGTGGAGCAGGAACTTCGCCGCGGACGTGATGTGCTGCTGCACGTCCTCGATACCTCCAAGACGGGACTGGCGGGAGTAACGCGCGCGATTGCCCGACAACTCGTGGCCTGCGCACCGCGACGCGTTCGCATCCTGGTCGATGCGTGCCAGCTGCGTTGCCCGTTTGAATCGATCCGGCAGGACCTGGACGACGGCTTCATGGTCATCGCGACCGGCTCCAAATTTGCCGGCGGCCCGCCATTCTCGGGCGCGCTGCTGCTGCCACCGGGCCTGGCGGAAGAGATCGCGCGCGACGGCACGCTGGCGCCCGGCCTGCGCCACTACAGCGCGAAGCTCGACTGGCCGATGCCAATGCGGGCGCGTTTCGGTGCAGTGCTGACGACGGAGGCCAACATTGGTCTCGGCCTGCGTTGGGTCGCAGCCCTCGATCCGATGGACAAGATATCGCGCATTGACCGACCGCTTCGCGATGCCATCATCAGGCGCTTCGCCGCCGCCGTCGTCGCGCGAACCAGCAATCTCGATTTCGTTGCAAATTCCGAAAAGCGCATGCAGCAGGCCGATAGCGCATCATCGATCATCCCCTTGACGGTCCTGGATCGCACCGGCATGCCCGCCTTATTCGACGAAGCACAGCGCATTCACGCTGGTCTGCGCGCCGATCGTGATGGTCCAATTTGCCATATCGGCCAGGCGGTACGCCTCGGATCACGAACCGTCTTGCGCATCGCCATGTCGGCCAATGACCTCGCAGCCATCGCCGCTCGGCTCTCGTTCCAGAGCCTCGACGAAGCCTTCCGGCCACTTGAGGGGGATCTCGACGCGGTGCTGGCGAAGTGGGCGGTGCTGGCGCGTGCCACAAACAAGATAGGTCGAGGATGCTGAACTCAGCGGCTTGAAAAAAGTTACCCATCGCCGGAAACTAATTCCTGTCGGACGCGAAGATCGCGGGAACCGTTCGCAGGAAGCGAAGTCAATCACACCGCGGCCGCGCCTGGCTTGGCCCATTATGCCGCTCGCGTACTCTATGGAGCGGACCACCGAGGACCATAGAGGCAGCGGCGCTCGATCACCGCCCCGAGCAGCGCAATGTTGACGCAGGTCAACTGGCGGGCTGTCGCCGGCGTGGAGCTTGTGCATAATGATAACAAAGCCCTGTTATCAGAGGGGAGATGTCAGTGAGCGACTTCTGCTACAGTCTTCCGGTGCTCGAGAGGATTGTCGCCCAGGCCGAGATGATGGATACGATGATGGCGAAGGTTGGCGTCGACCCGCTCATCGCGATCCGGCGCGATGCTGGAGCGGCTTGGTTCGAGGCTAGAACGCGCTGCATCGACTGCCTCGCGGCTGGCGAGTGCCGTCAATGGCACGCTGCTGCCGCCTTTCTTCAACGACATGGCGCCCCCCAATTTTGTCCCAATCGAGATTTCTTCGAAGCCTGCCTGCGCCAAGGGTTGCAGGCCGCATAGTTTCGGCATGACAGACGCTGGAACCACTGGCGCCGGCCGCCGAATGCGGTGCCGGTTTCGACAAAGGGGACGAACTCGCGCACGTTCTGCCGTACATCGGCGTCGCGACGGTGCCTGGTGCCCGGAATTGCTCGTCATGCGCGGCGCGCTGCAAGTCGGGTCTCGCAAAACTCCCGCAAAGCGGGTGGTCGATTTGTGACCAATCGGCTAAGTCATTGAAATAGTGGTGCCCGGGGGCAGAATTGAACTGCCGACACTACGATTTTCAGTCGTATGCTCTACCAACTGAGCTACCCGGGCATCTTGCGTCATGTTGACCGACCGCGTTTGCGTTCGCTCACGAAGCCCGCGCGTTATAGGTGCTGATCGGACCGGTGTCCAGCGGCGCCGGCCCGGGAAACGGAATTCCCGCCTCACTCATGGCCAGGCTCGGGTTTGGCCGTCGCTGCCTGGGCTGCGGCGGCGGCGGCATCGTCGCCGTCCTCGTCGGCATCGGCGCCACCGCCGGCAATCGCGTACGACGCCGATAGCCAGCGCGACAAGTCAACATCCGAGCAGCGGCGCGAGCAGAACGGCCGGAACTCGTGCACCGTCGGCGCCCGGCAGATCGGGCAGCGTGCCCGTGCTGCCTTTTCGGAACCTGGTTTGCCTTCTTCCGCCACGACCGGCTCTCGCTGCTCGCGCCGTGCGCCCCGGTCAGTCCGGGTCGACATCGGCGGCTTTGACCCAGTTGAAGTGAACCGGGAAGCCCTCGCCGGTCAATAGCGCCGTGACTTCGGACAGCGGCAGCCCGACGACATTGGTATAGGAGCCGATGATCTTCTGCACGAAACAACCTGCCAGCCCTTGAATGGCATAGCCACCGGCCTTGTCGCGCCACTCGCGCGAGGCGATGTAGGCCTCGATCTCGGCCCGCGACAGCCGCTTGAATCGCACCCGCGTGTCGACGATCTTCACCCGCTGCCGGTCGTCCGGGGTGATCAGGCAGATGCCGGTCAGTACCCGGTGCGCGCGCCCCGACAGGAGTTGCAGCGCCTCCACCGCCTCCTCGACGTACTTCGGCTTCATCAGGACGCGGCGGCCGACGGTGACGACGGTGTCGGCCGCCAGCACATAGGCGTCGGCGAGCGCGGTATCGTTGGCGAGCTGGTCGCGAGCCGCTTCCGCCTTGGCGCGGGCGAGGCGTGAGACCAGCGCGCGGGGCATCTCGGCGCGCCGCGGCGCCTCGTCGATCGAGGCCGGGCGCAGCGCGTCGGGCGTCACCCCGACCTGGGCCAACAGCGACAGCCGCCGCGGCGAGGCGCTCGCCAACACCAGCTTCGGCCGCTCCAGAACCTTGTTCGACTGCGCGCGCTGCTTCGCGAGGATCCGGCGCAGACTTTCGCGCTGCGGCACGTTTGCACGGCCGAGTACTGAGAGCAGGGCGGACTTGGCAACCGACATCGGCGAATGTTTCCACGGATTGGCACAAGAGATGCCGGACAATGCGTCGGAAGCGGGGCCGAAAGCAAGGGCGCGTAGACGCTCGCCTGCAACCGCCCCTCGCCGATCAGCCAGGCGCTTGCGAGCCGTGGCCGAGCCGCCGCATGATCTCGGCCTCGGCCAGCGTCGCCAGGCTCGATCGCGCCGGCAATTTGGCGCGCACCAGGCTCGCCGTCGACCTCAGGATCACGCCGTCATCGAGGATGCGCAGGCCATTGGCGCGCAGCGTCTCGCCGGTGGTGGTGATATCGACGATCAAGTCGGCGCTACCGGCCGCCGGCGCGCCTTCGGTAGCGCCCAGGCTCTCGACGATGCGGTAGCTGGCAACGTCGTGGGCGGCGAAGAACCGCCGAGTGATGTTCATGTATTTGGTCGCGACCCTGAGGCGTCGGCGGTGCTTGCGCCGGAACGCGACCGCGATTTCCTCGAGGTCGGCGACCTTGTGCACGTCGAGCCAGAAATCCGGCACCGCGACGACCACATCGGCCGGTCCGAAGTCGAAGGCGCGGACGATCTCGACCTTCGACGACCAGTCGTCGATGTATTCCTCGACGAGGTCGCGCCCGGTGATGCCCAGGTGCGCCTCGCCGGTGCGCAGGTGACGCACGATCTCGGACGCCGACACGAACGCCACCTCGACGCCGCCGAGCCCCTCGATCTCGCCGCGATAGCCGCGCTCGGGGCCGGTCTTTGCGACAACGATGCCGGCGATCTTCAGGGCCTCGGCGCATTGCTCCATCAGCCGGCCCTTGGAAGGAATGGCGAAGATCAGATTGCTGTCCTGGGTCATGATCCCTCTCCCCAGACGGCAGCCAGCAAGCGGTCGGTATAGATCGCCGCACCCGCCGCCGGCACCCGCACCGGCGCGCCGACCGCCTGCAGCAGCCGGTCGTAGCGGCCGCCGCCGGCAATGGCGCGGCCGCTCGCGGCGCCCGGCTGCGTCACCTCGAACACGAAGCCGGTGTAGTATTCGAAATCGCGCCCGAAGTCGGCGGCGAATGTCATGTCGGCGGTATCGATGCGGGCATCGGCGAACAGGGTGAGGCGCTTCTCGAAGGCGGCGAGCGAGCGCGACAGGTCGAGACCCGGCTGCCGGCTGCCGAGTTCGGCGATACGCTTCAGCGCCTCCTGCGGCGGCGCCTCGATGCTGAGGTAGGTGTCGATGATCGAGGCCGCCGACAGCTCGAGCGGCGGCTCGGTCTCGTCCGCCAGTTGCTCGAGCAGTTGCGCGGTGACCTCGGCCAGCGAGCGACTGCCGACCACATTGATGCCGCTCGCATCGAGATGGCGAGCGAGTGCCTGCTCCGACTTCACCGCGTCTGACGGATCGAGCAGTGCACGCAGCGCCCGGTCGAGCTTCGCCGTGCGGCGGCCGGTGAGGCGTCGCAGGTAGCTCATGAACGCCTTCGGCCGGCGGAAGTGGTGCTTCAGGCGCTCGCGCCAGCGCGGCGGCATGTCGATGGCATCGACCAGATCGTGAAACACGCCGACGTCGCCGATGCGCAGCCTGACCGCGCGCAGGTCGCTGCTGCGCAACGCCGAGAGCACGAGATCGAGCACCTCGACCTCGGCGCGGGCCGGATCGCGACTATTGAAGATCTCGATGCCGCACTGATGCAGCTCGCCGGCGTCGAGATCATGTGTCTCGGCCCCGGTCGGCTGGCGGAACACCATGCCGCTCGAGGCGTACTTGGCGATCGCCTGGGCTTGCGGGTGCCGTTCGAGGTAGAGCCGGCAGATCGGCACCGTGAGATCGGTGCGCAGGCACAGTTCCTCGGCCGCTGCGGTCGGTGACGCCGAAGGTGCGCTCGCGCATCTCCTCGCCGACGAGATCGACGAGCAGTGCCGCCGGCTGGATGTGCGACGGCGCCACCCGCTCGAAGCCGGCGCCGTCGAACACCTGCATGATGGTCGCGGCGCGGCTCGCCAGTGCATCGAGCCAGCGGGCCGAGTGGCGATCGAGGCCGGTGGTCATGGGCCGGCCTCGGTGGTCCGCGCCGTGTTAGTTTGCCACCACCCTATAAGCCTGCCTCCCCGGCCGCAGCGCGGCAGCGCGGAGAGCCGGGGTCGCGTCGGCAGCTGGCGTTCAATGTGGCGCTGCAAGTGCCCCACCCAATGGACGCGATCCCGGGTCTCGCGCTTCCAGCGCTCGCCCGGGAAGGCAGCTGTGAATGAGTGCCCAACCGCAGCCCTACGGATCATCATTCGCCGGGATGCTGGCTGTACATTCGTTGCCATGCCAATTCACCCTGCGTGCCGGGCGAGGATGGCGCGGACTTCCTTGACGAGATCGGCTTCAGCCACCGAGATTTGCGCCGGGCGGCCCTCGCGCCATTCCTTCGAGTCCTTGATCTCGGCGGCGCGCTTGGCGCCTTCGATCAGGTCCTTGATCTGGACCTCTTGCCTGTCGCGCTCCTGGCTGCCCTGGATGACGACGCAGGGCGCGCCGCGCTTGTCGGCATATTTCATCTGCGGCTTCATGCCGGCGGTGCCGAGGTACATCTCGGCGCGGATGCCGGCGTCGCGCAGCGTCTGCGCCATTTTCTGGTAGCGCGGCAGCTCGGCCTTATCCATGACGAGGACGACGACCGGGCCGAGCGCGGTCTTGGCTTCGCGTCTTGCCGAGCAGGGCGAGCGCCGCCTGCAGCCGCGAGATGCCGATCGAGAAGCCGGTCGCCGGCACCTTCTGGCCGGTGAAGCGGGCGACGAGATCGTCATAGCGTCCGCCGCCGCCGACCGAGCCGAAGCGGACGGGTTTGCCATCGTCGCCTTGGACTTCGAAGTCAGCTCGGCCTCGAACACCGGGCCGGTGTAGTAGTCGAGGCCACGGACGATGGAGGGGTCGATGCGGATCGTGCTCCCGACCATAGCCCTGCATGCCCTTGACCAATTCTTCGATTCTTGGACAGTTCGGCAAAGCCTTCATTGCAGAAGCGGATCTTGTCTCTAGCTCGTTTGTTCCAGACTTTGACGCGCTCCATACCATCTGTAGTCGTGCGCGAAGCCGGGCTGCTTCGTCAACTATCCGCCATCACGTAATCGGACTGGTCGGCTGATCCAGGCCAGCGCCTTTGGTGAAGTCACCGCTCTCATCTTTGCGGCCTGGTCCCAAGAGTAGTGCAACGCCCTTTGGCCAAGCCGATCGAGCTTGTCCAATGCTCGCAGCACAGTCAGCCGACGTCCGGCATTCGCTCGCTGACGTCGGGTCAATCCCGATACGCCGCGAGCACTCCATCCAGCACCTTGCGGTTGTTGACCTTGATCACGTACTGCCCGCGCGGGATGCCGAGCGCTTCCATGGCGTCGGCCATCAGCATGCAGGCTTCGGCGTCGGCGGCGACGTTGTCGGTGCCGACGGTGTCGGCGTCGCACTGCATGAACTGGCGGAAGCGGCCCGGACCTGGCTTCTCGTTGCGCCACACGAGGCCCATGGCATAGCGCCGGTACGGCTTCGGCAGCTTGTCGAAATTCTCGGCGACATGACGGGCGAGCGGCGCCGTCAGGTCGTAGCGCAGGCTCATCCACTGCTCGTCGTCGTCCTGCACCGAGAACACGCCGGCATTCGGCCGGTCGGTATCGGGCAGGAATTTGCCCAGCGCCTCGGTGTACTCGAACGCCGGCGTTTCCAGCGCATCGTAGCCGTAGCGCTCGAACACGACCCTGAGCTTGTCGAGCATGTCGCGCTGCGCGGCGATCTCAGGCCCGCCGTAATCGCGGAAGCCGCGCGGCAGCCGCGCCTCGGGGCGATTGTCTTTCGGGGTCTTGGACATTGAATTCTGAAGCCTTTTCGGCGAAATCGACAAGCGTTGCCGCGGCTTATAGCGGAGCCAGCCGCCAGGGGGAAGCGCACGTTGGGCGGCGGCGAAGCGGGATCAGCCGCGCCAGACTTGCAATCCCAGATGTTGTTCCAGCGGATCGAAGTCACGGTCGGAATGCAACAGCGGCGTATGGTTGACGATGCACCAGGTGCCGATAAGCACGTCGATGGTCTTGCGCACGGTGACGCCTTTGGTGCGCAGGAAACGGTAGTTGGCGGCGGCGGCCAGAACCAGATCGCGGCCGCCGAGTTGTACAATTGGAACGAGCAATAACTCGTGCTGCGCAGCCTTAAACACCCGGTCACTGCCGAAGCCCTGCAACACTTCCATCAGGACGAGGTCGCCCAAGAGCAGCGCATCCTCGCCTAGCAGATCGCGCAACGCATCTGTCCGCGGCCCTTGCACATCGCGAAAATGGTCGACCCAAACGGACGAGTCGACAAATACGCGGCCGCTGTTCATTTTTCGTCATGAAACTTGGGATTGTCGATGCGCATCGCGTCGAGATCGCCATCCCAGCCGACACCGCGCATATCGAGCAATCCTTGAAGCCGCTTGCGTCGGATCGCAATTCGCAACGCCTCCTCGACCACTTCCTTCTTGGTCTTCTTGCCGGTCGCCTCCATGGCGGCCTTCATGAGGTCGTCGTCGATGTCAATGTTGGTGCGCATTGTTCCATGCCCTCGATGTGTATGAATATCAGAATTCATACACATCGAGGACGGAAGTGTCCAGAAAACAAGCGCCTAGAACCGGTAGCCGTAGCGCACGCCGATGCTGTCGAGCGCCTCATTGTAGGCGTTGCGTGTTGCCGTTCGACATGTGCTCGAAATAGATCGAGAACGAGTTGTGCTGGTCGAACCGATAGCCGATCTCGGCCGGGATGTGGAACAGCCAGCGGCCACCCAGCGCCTTGCGGTCGAGCGCGTCGGGGTTGATATGGCCGTCGTGCACGGCGGCACCGAGGCCGACGCCGAAATAGAAGTTGTGCGGCAGCTCGACCTGCCAGCGGGCGCCGGCGTAGGCCTTGCTGGTGTAGCCGTCGGTGTTGAAGGTGCCACCGATGACAGGGCGGATGGCGCCACCGAGGATCGGCAGCGCCGGTGCCAGCATCAACTCACCGTTGAGATCGACGCCGCCGGTCTCGAGTCGGAACCCGCTCCACAGGCCCGGTACGTCGTGATAGAGCACGCCGAACTTGGCCTCGTAGATGAATGGCGACACTCCCTGGGCATGGCTCGGCGCAGCGCCGGCAAGCGCGAACACGGCAACCAGACCTGCAAGCAGGCCATTCCAGAAGGTCGATTGTGATTTCATCGCTGTGTGATAGCGCATTCGCAGCGCCTTGCCATCGCGACAGCATGGCATGGCAACCCTGAACGCGCCCTCGCGTTGCACAATAGCCGCAGTCGGCTCAGCCCTTGCCCTGCTGCTGCGCCTTGCGCAGTGCCGCCGCGAATGCGCTTTCGCCGGCCGGCTCTGGCTTCTTCGGGATTGGCGCGCCAGGGCGGTGGCTGCCGCCCGACAATGGCTCCGGCGACGGCCGGGCGCCGGCCGCATGACCGCTCTGGAGCGCGCCCGACTTCATGGTGAGCGCGATGCGTTTGCGGGCGACGTCGACCTCCTTGACCCGCACTTTGACCACGTCGCCGGCTTTCACCACCTCGCGCGGATCCTTGACGAACCGGTCGGACAGCTCGGAGATATGTACGAGGCCGTCCTGGTGCACGCCGACATCGACGAAGGCGCCGAAGGCTGCGACGTTGGTGACGACGCCCTCGAGCTGCATGCCGGGCTTCAGATCCGAGATCTTCTCGACGCCATCCTGGAAGGTTGCGGTCTTGAACTCGGGCCGCGGGTCACGGCCGGGCTTTTCCAGCTCGGCCAGGATGTCGGTGATGGTCGGCACGCCGAATTTCTCATCGGCGAACTGCTTCGGCTGAATTGATTTCAGGAACGCGCGATCACCGATCATGGATTTGAGCGGCCTCTTGGTTGCCTCGGCGATTTTCTCGACGAGGCTGTAGGCTTCGGGGTGCACCGCAGAGCCGTCGAGCGGGTTTGATCCGTTCATGATGCGCAGGAAGCCTGCCGCCTGCTCGAATGCCTTCGGCCCAAGCCGCGGCACCTTCTTGATCGCTGTGCGGGTCTTGAAAGCGCCGTTCTCGTTGCGAAAGGCAACGATGTTGCTGCTGATCGTGGAATTCAATCCGGCGACACGGGCCAGCAACGGCGCCGAGGCGGTATTGACGTCGACGCCGACGGCGTTGACGCAGTCTTCAACCGCGGCATCGAGCGAGCGGGCGAGGCCACCCTGATCGACGTCATGCTGGTACTGGCCGACGCCGATCGCCTTCGGCTCGATCTTGACCAGCTCGGCGAGGGGGTCCTGCAGGCGGCGCGCGATCGACACCGCGCCGCGCAAGCTGACGTCGAGGTCGGGGAACTCCTGCGCGGCGAGTTCGGAAGCCGAATAGACCGAGGCGCCGGCCTCGCTCACCATCACCTTGGTGAGCTTCAGCTGCGGCATCTTCTGCATGACTTCGGCGACGAGCTTGTCGGTCTCGCGGCTCGCCGTGCCGTTGCCGACCGAGATCAGCTCGACCTTGTGTTTCATGCACAGCGCCGCGATCGTAGCCATCGCACCGGCCCAGTCGCGGCGCGGCTCGTGCGGATAGATGGTGTCGGTCGCGACCACCTTGCCAGTGGCGTCGACCACCGCCACCTTGACGCCGGTGCGAATACCGGGGTCGAGGCCCATGGTGGCGCGCGGACCCGCCGGAGCCGCGAGCAGAAGATCCTTGAGGTTCTTCGAGAATACCGAGATCGCCTCGGCGTCGGCGCGCTCCTTGAGCCGCGTCATCAGGTCGCCCGACAGCGACACGTGCAGGCGGGCCTTCCAGGCGAGGCGCACGGTGTCGGCCAGCCACTTGTCGGCGGGCCGGCCGCGATCGGCGATGTTGAACGCCGCCATGATCTTGCCGTCCGCCGGATGCGGCTGCTTGTCTTGCTTGGGCACGTCGAGTTCGAGGTCGAGGAAGCCCTCGTTGCGGCCGCGCAGCATGGCCAGGATACGGTGCGACGGCAGCTCCTTCATCTTCTGCGAGAAATCAAAGTAGTCGGAGAACTTGGCGCCCTCGACCTCCTTGCCCTTGATCACCTTGGCGGTGGCGAGGCCGGTCTCCCACAGCCAATCGCGCAGCTCGCCGACGAGCTTGGGCGTTTCGCCGATGCGCTCGATCAGGATGTGGCGCGCACCGTCGAGTGCCGCCTTGGCGTCGGCGACGCCCTTCTCGGCATTGACGAACTTCGCCGCCTCCGCCTCCGGCACCAGCGCCGGATTTGCCAGCAGTGCGTCGGTCAACGGCTCGAGGCCAGCCTCGCGGGCGATCGCAGCCTTGGTCCGCCGCTTCGGCTTGAACGGCGCATAGAGATCTTCGAGTTCGACCTTGGTTTCGGCGCCGTTGACGGCACGCGCCAAATCGGGCGTCAGCTTGCCCTGATCCTCGATGCTCTTGAGCACCGTGGCGCGGCGGTCCTCGAGCTCGCGCAGGTAGCCGAGCCGCTCGTCGAGCTTGCGCAGTTGGGTGTCGTCGAGACCGCCGGTCTTTTCCTTGCGATAGCGGGCGATGAAGGGGACCGTCGCACCTTCGGCCAAAAGCTCGACAGTGGCTGCCACCTGCGCCACCTGGACGCCCAGTTCACCGGCGATGCGGGCAATGATCTTCGGCTCGGCGGACATGGGCGCAGCTCCTGGCTGGAATCGAACGTCACCGGTAGCATCGCTCTGGCTGCGAATGAAGGTGCAGACTGCGCTATCCACATCGCCGCCGGCAGCCAGCCCTCACATCCCCTCCAGCTCGTCGATCATGCCTTCGATGACCTTGAGGCCCTTGCTCCAGAATTCTGGGCTGGACGCGTCGAGGCCGAACGGCGCCAACAGCTCGGAATGATGCTTCGAGCCGCCGGCCTTCAGCAGGTCGAAGTATTTGGCGACGAAGCCCGGGTGCGCCTCGCTGTAAAGGCCGTACAGCGAGTTCACCAGACAGTCGCCGAAAGCGTAGGCATAAACGTAGAAGGGCGAATGGATGAAGTGCGGGATGTAGGTCCAGAACACCTCGTAGCCGGGCTTGAACTCGACCGCGGGACCGAGGCTTTCGGCCTGAATACTCATCCACAGCTCGTTGATCTTGTCGGAGGTGAGTTCGCCCTCGCGCCGCGCCGTGTGCAGCTTGCGCTCGAACGAGTAGAACGCGATCTGGCGCACCACCGTGTTCAGCATGTCCTCGACCTTGCCGGCCAGCAGCGCCTTGCGCTCGCGCGCGTCCTTGGCACCGGCGAGCAGCGCCTTGAAGGTCAGCATCTCGCCGAACACGGACGCGGTCTCGGCCAGCGTCAGCGGCGTCTGCGACAGCAGCGGCCCCTGTTTCGCCGCCAGCACCTGATGCACGCCATGGCCGAGCTCGTGCGCCAGCGTCATCACGTCGCGCGACTTGCCCTGGTAGTTGAGCAGCACATAAGGGTGCGCCGAGGGCACCGTCGGATGGGCGAAGGCGCCGGGCGACTTGCCGGGACGGTTCGGCGCATCGATCCAGCGCTTTGAGAAGAATTCACCGGCGATGCCCGCCATCTCCGGCGCAAAGCCGCGATAGGCGTCGAGCACCATGGTCTCGGCTTCGGCCCAGGGAATGATGCGTTCGGGCTTTTCCGGCAACGGTGCGTTGCGGTCCCAGTGCGCGAGCCGATCGAGGCCGAGCCACTTCGCCTTCATTGCGTAGTAGCGATGCGACAGGCGCGGATAAGCTGCCTGCACCGCCGCCACCAGCGCCTCGACCACCGGCCCTTCGACCTTGTTCGACAGGTGGCGGGCGTCGGCGATGTCGCGGAAATTGCGCCAGCGGTCGGAGATCTCCTTATCCTTGGCGAGCGTATTGGTGATCAGCGTGAACAGCCGGATGTTGTCCTTGAAGGTCACGCTGAGGGCTTCAGCGCCGGCCTGCCGTTTGGCGCGGTCGTTGCTGGTCAGCAGGTTCAACGTCGGCTCGATGGTGAGCGGCTCGGCGAAGCCTGCGACGTTGAAACGCAAGCCGGTCATGGTCTCGTCGAACAGCCGGTTGAAGGCGGCGCGCGAGGTCTGGCCCTTCTCGTGGAACAGCTTTTCGAGGCGTTCGTCGAGCTGGTGCGGCTTCTCCTTGCGCAAATCGTCGAGCCACGGCTTGTAGCGGGCGAGCGCCGGTACTTTAAGCGCGATTGCCAATGCCGCGTCGTCGATCTGGTTCAATTCAAGCTCGAAGAAGATGAGCTCGGCGGAGATGTTGGTCAGTTGCTCCGAGATGTCGCCGTAGAACTTGGCACGTGCCTGGTCGTCCTGGTTGCCGGCATAGAGCAGGCCGGCGTACGAGCCGAGCCGGCCGATGACGTCCGACAGCGCCTCATAGGCGATGATCGCATCGGCCAGTGCCGCGCCGTCGAGGCCGACGAGCTTGCCCTGGTATTTCTCCTGCAGGCGCTTGGCCTCGGCGGCGGCCTTGGCGAGATCGGCCTTCACCTCCGGCGCATCAATGCTCGCGTAGAGATCGGCGAGGTTCCACTCCGGCATGGCGCCGAGTTCGGCGGTCGCAGCCGACGCGGCAGCGTTGGCGGCGTGGACATGTTGAGGGAAGGCGGTCGGCGCGCGCATGTGGCTCATGATCCTCGAATTGATTCCGGGCGACCTTGGCTTAGGGCTGCGGCTGGATCAAGCAGCACGATATTGATTAGACTGCGGCGGATAGCATGCTCGCAGATCAGGTCGGCGCGGCCGTCATGCGTAACCCAAGATCCGGCGGGTGGTCGAAGTTGTTGGGTTACGGCCGCAAGAGGGCCTAACCCAACCGACGTCCACGACGTCGACCGAATGGGCCGGCTGGGCCGCCGCATTCGGCCGGCGCCGCGAAGTGGACTAGGCCGTCATTGAAGAAAATTGGTGGAGCCAAGCGAGATCGAACAAGAAAATTCAGAGTGTCCGGGGCCGTCCGGGCGCGTCCGACAACCGTCTGATATTGCACATACATTTACCGCAATATGTCGCTAGACTGATTAATGCCAGCTCGAGGTGTCCGCCCTCATCCACCCCACAGTGTGGGGTAAAATGTGGGGTTAAAATAGAGGGTGCTTGTTCGAACTCGGGGCTGGGGGTGTAGCCATGTTCCAGCCACGCGCAAGCAACAAGAAACCACTCACCGCGGTCGCGGTCCGGCAGCTGATCACGCCCGGTCGCTATGCGGACGGCAACGGGCTCTATCTCGTCGTTGATCCCTCGGGCGCCCGCCGCTGGCTGTTGCGCATCGTGATTCAGCGCCGCCGCCGCGACATCGGACTGGGCAGCGCCCGGCTGGTGCCGCTCGCGACAGCACGTGATACCGCGATCGAGATGCGCCGTCTTGCCCGCGACGGCGGCGATGCTGTGCGCCGTCTTGTCGAGTGCGTCGGTGGTGAGATCATCAAGTGCCAATACGGTGGCACCTTGGCGAACGAGGTGGTGCTTGATAGCCAGTAGCTGGCGGCGGTAGCGGAGCGAGCTCTGGGCAAGCAGGCGGACCTCGGACAGGCTGTCGATTACGATGCGCGTGGGCTTGGCCCGCTCGACGGCGTCGAAGATCAGCTTAATGGTCTCGCCGAGCTCGAGATCCGAAGAATAGAGCAGGCTTTGATGCTGGTCGGGGTTGAGAACAGTTTCAGGGGGCTGCAGCTCGAAAATCTCGACATTGTCTGGAATGCTCCAGCCATGAGAGGCCGCACCCCTCGACAGCTCGTCACTGGTTTCGGACAGCGTGATGTAGAGGGTATGTTCTCCGGCCCGCGCGCCTTCCAATAGTAAGCGCAGCGCGATGGTGGTCTTGCCGGTTCCCGGCATGCCCTCGAGCAGGAACAGGCAACCGCGCGTCAACCCGCCGGCCAACACGTCGTCGAGGCCAACAATTCCGGAGGCAGCCTTATCGGCTGGTTGCGTCGAAACCGCGGCCATTACGGTCTTTCCTATCGGAGGCGCCGCCTCAGCATCCCACAGCCTCTTGTCTACGTCGGTCTTTCCAACGAGTCCCGACCATTCATGACGGTGGGCTACGTTAACGCTAAGCAGCAGTAGAGCGGGCTGGAGGCCGGGCACCCTACAGTCCGGCGGACCGCCAGTCTGGCCACGGACCAGCTATACACCGCGCCGCGTGAGCGAGCACGTTGTCATACAGCTTTACTGCCTGCGGAAGGTAAGTTTTCCTGCGCGGCTTCACATCGTCGCTGGCCAGATTCACGTATTCCAGCGCGCCATGCTCCTTGGCTGGCGCAGCCATCCCTCTCCAAACTTTTGGTAATCCTCAACCTTGTTTTTTTGGACTGTCATGACGAAGCTGTCGACATATACGTCGGGCATGGGAACTCCTTCAGAACGACAACCTCGAAAGGAAACGTCATGTGAGTAGGCAGGTTCCCTGGCTAATTGCTTCTAAACAGAACCAGAATATCTGGCCTGCTGGGTTCTGGCACGACGTTCCGACGCCTGATTTTTGGCTTCGCTAGTCGCGCAGCCGAAATGTCCGCGCCTGGCCCCAGGCTGCCGGTTGCACACGGAGCACACAGCTACGCGGCCGAAGGTCCACCGGACACTTCTCGGTTCGTCTCATTGATTGTCGGCCCCCAGGGCTGTCATTGCATTGAATCGCGCAGGCGCTCTGTTTCAGCCCACCAGCGCTCGCAAAAGCGCACTGGTCTTGATGGTCGCGAAGTTCGAGAAGGTATCGGATATTGCGTACGGCAATACGATCCGATCACCGTGACGCAGCGCGCCACAGGTGTAGACGACGTTCGGCACATAGCCCTCGCGCTCGGTGGCGTCGGGGCGCACCAACGGCTCGCGAGAACGGGCGAGCACCTTCGACGGATCCTTCTTGTCGAGCAGCACTGCACCGATCGTATATTTCCTGACTGGGCCCACGCCGTGGGTAAATAGCAGCCAGCCCTCGTCCAATTCGATCGGTGAGCCGCAGTTGCCGAGCTGGACGAACTCCCACGGATATTGCGGCTGCAGGAATGCCTGCCCGCCTTCCCAAGTGTAGAGGTCATCGGAATAGATCAGGTGCAGGTTCTCGTTATCCTGCCTGCCGATCATCGCAAAACGACCGTCGATCTTCCGTGGGAACAGGCCCATCCCTTTGTTGCGAGTTGCCGAGCCGACGAGCGGCGTCATGCGAAACGTGCGGAAATCCTTGGTTTCGATCAGCTCCGAGCGAATGGCACGGCCGTTGTAGGCCGTATAGGTGGCGTAGTAGATTCTGCGGCCTTCATTCTCAAAACTGACGAAGCGTGCATCCTCGATGCCGTTGACCTGCAAGTCGGTGATCGGAAAGATCACGCGCTCACTGAGCAGGGTCTCTTCCTGGAAGACAATCTCGACATCGTCGCCATCGGGCCTTGAAGTGCGGTCCGTAATCCTCGGTCCGGATGCCAGCCGCGCGGTCGGCTCCACAGTCACGTTACCGTCGGCGTCGATTGTGCCCGATCTGAATGTGAGCGATGAGATATGCCCTTCACCGACCGCCCGAAGACTGAGGATGAATCGACATCCGCCATTGGGCGCGCCCGATTGGTCAGGGTGTCGCACGATACTCGGATTGAACAAAGCCGATGCTTCGAAGCTGTACTCGTGCAGGAAATAGGCACCGACCAGCCGGCGCTGGGTCTTGGTGAAGCTTGCGTGGGGCTCGAAGGCATCTTCCATTTCGGCGGATCGCGCATCGAACGTATCGAGCAGGTTCCGGTGCCGGCCTTCGAAATTCTCCAGCACGTCTGCGAGCTGCTGAGCAGCTGTTTCAGCATCGAGGGCGAGGACGCGGTCGACAATATGATTGGCCCTGGTCTTGTCGGTGCGATTGAAGTCCCTGGGTTCGGTCGCCGGCTTGAACGGGCGCACGATGACACGCGCTGGATCGGGGCGTAGATACAGGGCCTGGCGATTGAAGAATATCGGCTGAGACACTTGACTTGCCCCCTCGGGTAATTGGTCGTGGATTGTTGAACGTCAAGCGCTCAGGGCGAGCATCGGAACGGATTTGATTGCGCCGGGGGCAACACCCGCGCGCGCGGCTTGGCAAATCTCGACCAGGGCCAACAGATACGACAATACCGATTCGGCGCCCATGTTTTGATTGGGCCGATCGGAATGGAGGCCGTCCAGGCAGCCACCCGACGTTAAATCGACCAAGGAAACCTTAAGATCATTTCCGCCGAGGAACCAGTCGAATGCCCGTTGGGCTGCAGCCGGCCATTCGGGGGCGAGATCCGCTCGCGCGGCAGCGAGGCACGCTGCAATTGTCGCAGTTGCTTCGACCGGCTGCTGGTCAAACTTCGCAGGTGCCTTTCGGATCTTGCCGAAGCTGTCGGACCCGACAGGCCGGAAACAACCCGAAGGCGCGGTCTGATGCACCATGAGCCAGCGCAGCGCTTCCAGGCCGGCATGGGTGTAGGCGCGGATGCCGGTTGCCAGGCCGGTCTCGATCAGGGCTTGCGGCAGGCGCGCGTTGTCATACGCGAGTACATCTTCGAACCAGTGCCAGGTGCCGATCCGATTCGCCGCTAACAGAGCCAACAGCCGATCGGCCAGCAAGCGGCGCATTCGGTTCGCCGGGATATTGCCGTCAAATGTCGTGCAATTGGCATTCAAACCCAGAAGCGTGAAGCCCCAGGCTCTGGGCGATGTAAAGTGCTCGACTATGGGCAATGCCTTGATGAACAGGTTCGCTGCCCAGCGGCGGCGCGTCAGATTGGTGTCCGTGGCGGCACACTCCGCCAGCGCCCAAAGAGTCCGGCCGTGGCTGTCCTCGGAGCCCGTATCTTCCAGCCAGCGCCGATCGTAACTCATGAAATTGCGAAAGCGCTGCGTGTCGGGATTCCAGGCGTGCTCGATAAACGCAGCAAAACGCGCAACCATCATTTCCGGTAGCGCTCGCTCACCGCAGTCGGCAAGCTTGCAGGCGAGGAGCAAGGACGCGCATTGTCATCGACGCAATAGCCATGCGAACGGTCGGGGACGCAATGGACGGCATGTTGCAGCAATCCTGTGCTGTCACACATCGAAAGAAGATGGCCCGTCGCCAAGTCGGGGATGGAAAGCGGTTCCTTGCTGCCGGCGTTCTGCGCCGTCGCGGAACCTCGCGGTCGCCCGGCGCCAGAGCGGCCTGCCGCCAATGCGGCATCAACGCCGTGATATAGTTCTTCGCGATCTGACCCCAGACCATCGGCCGGCTGCTGCTGTAAGCGCGTTTGCGCATCGCGTGGCGGCGAACGTCATTGACCAGTAGGCCGGCGATCTCGGCACCGATTGCCGCAGAATTGCCGAACGGCACCAGAACGCCGCGCCCATCAGCAAGCAGCTCCTGAGCATGCCAATATGGTGTCGACACTACCGCCTTGCCCAACCCGAAGCTGTAGGCGAGCGTGCCCGAAGTCATCTGGGCCTCGTTGAGGTAAGGCGTGACGTAAACATCGCACATGGAGATGTAGTCTAGCAGCGTTGCCTGATCGACGAACTGGTTGCAGAACACGACGTGGTCGGCGATGCCGAGAACGTGGGCGCGCGCGATGAGACTTTCGCGATAGGCCTCGCCCTGGTCACGCACGAGGTGCGGATGGGTCGCGCCGAGCACCACGTAGACGGCGTTAGGGCAACACTTGATGATCGCCGGCATTGCATCGATCACTGTCTCGATGCCTTTGCTCGGCGACAGCAGTCCAAACGTCAGAATGACGGTGCGACCGCTGTAGCCGAATTTCAACTTCGCATGTTGCGGCTCGATGAACGGGTACTCAGGAATACCGTGCGGGATGATCTCGATTTTCGATGCCGGCACGTCATGCACAGCGCGCAGAAGCTGATGACCCTTCTCGGACATGACGACAAGCTTCGACGAATAACCGATCACCTGATCCATCACGGCACCCTGGGCCGACGTAGGCTCGGCAAGGATGGTGTGCAGTGTCGTCACGATTGGCATCTCGAGTAACGGCAGTAATCCAAGGATGTCGCTGCCGGCCTGGCCGCCGAAGATGCCATACTCGTGCTGCAGGCAAGCGACATCGAAATTGCCGCCATTCAGAAATGCCGCCGCATTGCGGTAGTCGGCGGCGATGTCGTCGCGGATCTGGAACCCCACGGCGGGCGGATAACTGTAGCTGTTGCCAGGGTCGTTCATGGCGACCACGCTCGTGTGCAGGTCGGCGCGAGCTGATGCAACGGCACGATGGAGGTCGTGGGTGAAGGTCGCAATGCCACAGCGACGCGGAAGGTGATTGCCAATGAAAGCAATGCTGCGTATCGGGCTCATTGGACTGCCCCGGCTGGTATGCTCGACACCTTTTCATTGCCCGGGGCACTGGCGTCTCTCAATTCTTGCTGCGCTATGCGCTGCAGCAACTGCGGCGCCGGTCCGCCTTCACCGGCGTAGGCGACGAGGCACTCCGCGCCCGTCCGGCCGATACCGATATCGACCCGCTCGGCCTCGGCAAAGATAGCGTCTCCCCGGCTGAGGTCGAACGAGCCTGCGTTGGTGCTACCATCGAGGACGAGCAGCCACGTCTCCCGTGCCGCATCGAGGCACCACGCGGAACCGGGCGCGAGCGTGATATGCTCCAGAATGAAGTGGGGCGTGCTTGCAGCAGCGTGCGCTCGGTCGTCAGCCGCTGCGGGCGCGGCTGAATTGGGGCTGGTGCCAGATTGCCACGGCTGTAGCGTCGTCGACGTGCAGGGCGCGCGTGCGGCCGTGATCGAACAAGCGGAATGTGGCGTTGCTGCGCTGCTGTATCTCGGCAATGACCACGCCAGCGCCGATCGCGTGAATCGTGCCGGCGGGCACCGTTATTGCATCCGCGACTTCACGCCCTGCCAATCGACGAGTTGTGCGATCGAGGTGTCGCAGATTGCCTGACGCAGCTGCTGACGCGTGAGAGGTGACTTCAACCCAAGCGCGACTTTAGCATCCGGAATCGCGCTGAGAACATACCAGGCCTCGCTCTTACCGTTCGGCAGTCCAATCGACCGGGCGTAAACGTCATCAGGATGCACCTGAATGGAAAGTGGCTCGCTCGTGAATAGCAGCTTGAGAAGTAGCGTCGGGAGGGGCGCGCCGCCTTCGACCTTACGTAGACAAGTTCTCCGATCCGGGTCGTGCCATCGCCAGTGTCGCTCCACGGTTGCAGGTTGGCAACTCCCCAGGGCTTGGGTTCGGCCAGAACACATGCTCGCTCGATCGTCATCGTCGGTCACCTCAGGTCAGATTTTAAGATCGCCGACGTCACTCGGGATGCAAGCAAGAAAGTCAATCAAACAGCAGTTGCTCCGCGCGAGTAGGTAATACTAATGCAATCAATACCCAGGGCCCTCGATCGGGACTTGCGCGTCTCTTTCCAGGGCTTGTTGCAGTGCTTGTGGCTCGATCGCGACGACCTGTCGGCCAGCGTAAACAGCCGTATTCACAGGAACGAAGATGGTCGTTTGCAGGCGGCGATAGGCCGCAAATGAAAGCCCCGGGATTTGTTCCTCCTCGGTTTCGACGATGTAGGTTCCCGCAGGCAGCCATCCGTCAACGCCGTCGAGCCTGGCCGGGTGACGAAAGACAACAGTCGCCTGCGTCGTCCGAGCGGGCATGGCCGATTACTCCTCGATCAAGCCCGCAATTGTGGCGCGCCTCATGATGCCGGCCGTCGTGGTAAAGGATAGGCGGCGCTGTCATAGAGGGCTCGGATTTCCTCGGCGACAAAGCGCAGGTCGTCCGCCTCCACAACCGTGGCAACGAGCTTGTCCGCACTCTGCTGTTCGATCGCAAATGGACGGCCTCCGCCCCACTCGAGAATCGCCGATAAGCCATTGACGATCGCTTGCCGAAACGGCTGCTGCCGACAAAGACTTCGGCGGGTTCGCTGTAGTCGAAAGTTTCCATGCAACACATGTGGGGTCTTTCGCCTACTCTTTACATACCACCCGCCATCGATTTAGTTCAGAAATGGCGATTTGAAGTCATTTTGATTTCTTGCAATATTTTGCGTTTGCTGCGT
>CAVUIJ010000010.1:0-370886 GCA_963741505.1 uncultured Alphaproteobacteria bacterium
GCAGGTTTCTTGAACGTCGGCATGGATGTGGGTGCGGCTGGCTCGGGCCGACGTTCGAGAAGCGCCCAGGCACGAAGTCGCGGGAGGTTTGGCAGAGTCGGTGCCGCGGGCTCTATGGGGATTTGAGCTTGCGTCTCGCCTGTTGCGGAGCGCGCCGGCCAGCGGTGAGGCTGCTTGCGGCGGCGGATGGCAGGCCAGGTGGTGCCTGACAGGCGTCGCAGCCGTGATCGAAGGTGGCTGATCAAGTATCGGGGCGGTTCTGATGATCGGATGCGGCCGAGCGGGTTCCACGCCGGCGGCTTGCCAGCCGATCACGAGGCCGAAGTTGTCGTCGCGGGTGTGGCCGGTACTCATGACGTGTCAATCCGGATCACGATCGGCGTCGGCCGATGACGCGGCATCTCTCCCCGCGCGAAGACCTCGATGATGAGCATCGTCGAGCCGCAGCACGGACAGGCGCGCGGGTGCACGCGCTCTGCCGGATCATCGGAGCTGTTCGGTCGGGTCGGCTGCCTCGACGGGCGCTGGCACCGCGAGCAGCTCTCTGGCATTCGCGACATTGTCGGCGCGCTGGCCATTGGCGAGAAGGCCGTAGTGCCGGATGCGATGGAAGCCTTTCGGGAGCACGTGTGAGAGGAAGCGGCGGATGAACTCGGCTGTCGCTAGCGTCATGGTCTTGAAGCGCGCGTCGCCATCGAGGCGATAGTCTTTGTATTTGAACGAGACCGGGTTGCATCGGCGGCAACGAGACGCCGGTTCGAGATGGCGATGCGGTGCGTGTAGCGCGAGAGATAGGCCAGGACCTGCTCGGGCCCGGCGAACGGTTGCTTGGCGTAAACGACCCATTCGCAGCGTTTCAGGGGTGCAAGGAAGGCGGCGAAGGCTTGCGCGTCAACGAGCCCGGCGTGCGCGCCGAAGAAGGCGAGCTTGCCGCTCGCATGGGCCGCGCCGAGCATCTCGACGACGAGGCGGCGGAACAGCCGCGAGAGCACGCGCACGGGCAGGAAGAA
This sequence comes from uncultured Alphaproteobacteria bacterium, assembly GCA_963741505.1. Classification (GTDB taxonomy): domain Bacteria; phylum Pseudomonadota; class Alphaproteobacteria; order Rhizobiales; family Hyphomicrobiaceae; genus JAKFWF01. Next base: position 1,011 of record CAVUIJ010000010.1, read on the forward strand.
GTCGGACCGGCACGCGATCCAACGCTGCCATCCTCGGATAGGCCGCCGCCCGGCACGATCATGTGCACGTGCGGATGATGGGTCATGGCCGAGCCCCAAGTGTGCAGCACCGAGGTGATGCCGATCCTGGCGCCGAGCCGCTTCTTGTCGGCAGCAATCGTCAGCGTTGCTTCAGCCGAAGCCTTGAACAGGATGTCGTAGATCACCGCCTTGTTGGTGTAGGCGAAGTCGGCGATCGGAGCTGGCAACGTGTAGACGACGTGGAAGTAGGGCACGGGCAGCAACTCGGCCCGGCGGTCATCGAGCCATCGGCGCGCGGCCGCACCTTGGCACTTCGGGCAGCTGCGATTGCGGCAACTGTTGAATGCGATCGTCGTGTGGCCGCAGGCCGCGTTCTCGCAACGCGCAACATGGCCGCCGAGCGCTGCGGTTCTGCAACGCTCGATGGCACTCATCACCTTCAACTGGGCAAGACTGACGTGGCCGCGGTTGCAATCACGCCAAGCAGCACCATGGTCGCGGAATATGTCCGCGACCTCCAGAGCGGGCCTTGACATTCGGCGGCTCTACGCCGCCGTGTCATCCGTGGGCTTACGCTTGCCGCGCCGGCGCCGCGCACCGTGCGGCATCGCCAGCTGATCGAGCGGGCTTTCGACCGCCGTGATCAAGCCGGTGGCAACCCGCGTGTAGCGCGCAGTAGTTTCCAACTTCTCGTGTCCGAGAAGTGCCTGGATCGTCCGGATATCAACGCCGCGGTCGAACAGATGCGTCGCGAACGAGTGCCGCAGCGCATGCAGGGTCACGTGCTTCTTGATGCCGGCGGCGGCAAGCGACTGCTGGAAGAGGCGCGTCACCTGCCGCGCCGTCAGATGTGTGTTGTCGCCGCGGCCGGGGAACAGCCAGCGTTCGGCTGACGGCACGCCCTCGTCATTGTGCGTGCTCCGCTCCGGCCACCATTCGCGCAGCAGGGCGTAAAGCTCCGGCGACAGCATCACTTGCCGGTCCTTGCGGCCTTTGCCCTGCTCGACGCGGATGATCTCGAGCGAGCGATCGATATGCTTGACCTTGAGCTTGACCGCCTCGCTGACGCGCAAGCCGGCGCCATAGCCGATCGATAGCAGCACGCGGGCCTGCAGGTTGTCGGCCATCGAGAGCAACCGAGCCGCCTCCTCGGCGCTGAGAATCTGCGGGATCCGCGTCGGCTCCTTGATGTGATGGATCTCGTTGGCGAGATCGAGCCGGCGCATGGTGACGCGGAACAGGAACCTGAGCCCCGTCATGGTGCGGTTGCGCGTCTGGATCGACGTGCCGTTCTCCATCAGGTGCAGCTGGAAGAGCCGCACTTCATCGACGGTCGCAGTGTCGGGGGAGCGCTTGAGCCACGCCGCGAAGCGCCTGCAGGCGCGGACGTGGCCGATCTGGGTGCCCTTGGCGAGTTGCCTGGAAGTCATATCCTCCAGCATGCGCTGGCGGAGCGGCGTGACGGTGATAGTGTCGGTCATGGGGAGACTTGTCCTGAGTGAGGTTGCCAAACACCTCGATCCTCAGGACGGGGCTCCCCACCCCGTTACACATCTCGTCTCGACTGGTTACCGGCTTGTCGGCCAAAGCGCCCGCCTCAGCGGGCTGTCGCGCAGCGACTTAGTGCAAGGGCCGGAATTTGCACTTGGGTATCAGCGGGCTCCGTTCCTGATCAAATCCGCCCAAGTTTAGCTTGGCGTGCCACAACTCCGTGTCTTTATGCCTTCATCGTCGAGAGCGACTTGCTCTGGTCACTCATCGAATCAGAAGCAAGTCCTGAAGCTTTCAAACTGACCCACCACGTGTTCTTCCCCCCCCGAAACATCCCCAGAACGCGCCGCTGATTTCCGTGACTGATCAATGCTTTAAATGGCACTGGACAAACGAGAACAAATAGAGTACATTTACCGTCAATTGCTGATCTGCAACTCATGCCATAGGGTGATTGACATGACCGCGCCACAGCTCCGCGTCGTCGAAGGGGACAAAATGGATAAGCATAGAGCGCTCGAAGCGGCGCTTGCCCATATCGAGAAGCAGTTCGGCAAGGGCTCGATCATGAAGCTCGGTGCCAACGATCACCAGATCGACGTCGAGGCGGTATCGACCGGGTCGCTGGGGCTCGACATCGCGCTTGGCATCGGCGGCCTGCCGAAGGGCCGTGTGGTTGAGATCTATGGTCCGGAAAGCTCCGGCAAGACCACGCTCGCGCTGCATGTCGTCGCCGAGGCGCAGAGGAATGGCGGCGTTTGCGCCTTCATCGACGCCGAGCATGCGCTCGACCCGGTCTATGCCAGGAAGCTCGGCGTCAACGTCGCCGAATTGCTGATCTCGCAGCCCGATACCGGCGAGCAGGCACTCGAGATCGCCGATACCCTGGTGCGCTCCGGCGCGGTCGAGATCCTGGTCATCGACTCGGTCGCGGCCCTCACCCCCAAGGCCGAACTCGAAGGCGAAATGGGCGACAGCCTGCCGGGCTTGCAGGCCCGGCTGATGAGCCAGGCGCTGCGCAAGCTCACCGGCTCGATCTCGAAGTCGGGCTGCATGGTGATCTTCATCAACCAGATCCGCATGAAGATCGGCGTCATGTTCGGCAATCCGGAGACCACCACCGGCGGCAACGCGCTGAAGTTCTATGCCTCGGTCCGCCTCGACATCCGCCGCATCGGTCAGATCAAGGAGCGCGAGGAGGTGGTCGGCAACCAGACCCGCGTCAAGGTGGTCAAGAACAAGGTTGCACCGCCCTTCAAGCAGGTCGAGTTCGACATCATGTACGGCGAGGGCATTTCCAAGACCGGCGAGCTCGTCGACCTCGGCGTCAAGGCCGGCGTGATCGAGAAATCCGGCGCCTGGTTCGCCTATGGCGGCCAGAAGATCGGCCAGGGCCGCGAGAACACCAAGGCCTACCTCAAGGACAATCCGTCGGTGGCCGCGGCGATCGAGAAGGCGGTGCGGCAGAACGCCGGGCTCATCGTCGACAAGATGCTGGTCCAGCCGGAGGGCGCGGAAGCGGTCGAGGCGGTCGAAGGGCCGGACGACATCGATGGTGAGCGCGCCGGTCGCGAAGGCCGGTCGCGCCAAGCGCTAGACTTTAGCGCCGGCGCCCGTTCCTGGACAGGCGCGAGGGCGCCGGCTACAAGCTTCAGCGGGTCTTGACGGCCCTGACGGCCGCGCTTCGGGTGCGGCCGTTTCCACGTCAACGGGCACGGTCCTTCGCACAGGTAGTCGGCATGAGCGGCGTCAACCAGATCAGATCCACGTTTCTCGAATATTTCAGGCAGACATGGCCACGAGGTCGTGGCGTCTTCGCCGCTGGTGCCGCGCAACGATCCGACGTTGATGTTCACCAACGCCGGCATGGTGCAGTTCAAGAACGTGTTCACGGGGCAGGAAAAGCGCCCCTACAATCGCGCTGTCACCTCGCAGAAGTGCGTGCGTGCCGGCGGCAAGCACAACGACCTCGACAACGTCGGCTATACCGCGCGGCATCACACCTTCTTCGAGATGCTGGGCAACTTCTCGTTCGGCGACTACTTCAAGAAGGACGCGCAGGCGTTCGCCTGGAACCTGATCACCAAGGAATACGGCCTCGATCCGAAGCGCCTCTACATCACCGTCTACCATGACGACGACGAAGCGTTCGGCATCTGGAAGAAGCTCACCGGCTTTGCCGACGAGAAGATCATCCGCATCGCGACCTCCGACAACTTCTGGGCGATGGGCGACACCGGCCCGTGCGGTCCGTGCTCGGAAATCTTCTTCGACCATGGCCCGAAGATCCCAGGCGGCCCGCCGGGCTCGGCCGACGCCGACGGCGACCGCTACATCGAAATCTGGAATCTCGTGTTCATGCAGTACGAGCAGCGCGGGCCCGGCGACCGGATCAACCTGCCCAAGCCCTCGATCGATACCGGCATGGGCCTCGAGCGCATCTCGGCGGTGCTGCAGGGCACCCACGACAACTACGAGACCGACCTGTTCAAGGCGCTGATCGCGGCTTCGGTCGCGGCCACCGGCGTCGAGGCCAAGGGCGAGCACAAGGCGAGCCACCGCGTCATCGCCGACCACCTGCGGGCATCGAGCTTCCTGATCGCCGACGGCGTGCTGCCGTCGAACGAGGGCCGCGGCTACGTGCTGCGCCGGATCATGCGCCGCGCCATGCGGCACGCCCATCTGCTCGGCGCCGCCGATCCGCTCATGCACCGCCTGGTGCCGGCGCTGGTGCGGCAGATGGGCGAGACCTACCAGGAGCTGGTGCGCGCACAGCCGCTGATCACCGAGACGCTGGAACTCGAGGAGCGCCGCTTCCGCAAGACGCTGGAGCGCGGGTTGGGCCTCCTGTCCGAAGCGACGGCCAAGCTCAGGGCCGGCGCGACGCTGCCGGGCGACGTCGCCTTCAAGCTCTACGACACCTACGGCTTCCCGCTCGATCTGACGCAGGACGCGCTGCGTGCCCGCAACATCGGCGTCGACACCGACCGGCTTCGCCACCGCCATGGAAAAGCAGAAGGCGGAAGCCCGCAAGGCCTGGAAGGGCTCGGGCGAGGCCGCCACCGAAACCGTCTGGTTCGAGCTGAAGGAGCGGGTCGGTGCCACCGAGTTCCTCGGCTACGACACCGAGACGGCGGAAGGCCAGATCGTCGGCGTCGTCAGGCAAGGCAAGGAAGTGAAGGCGCTGAAGGCTGGCGACGAAGCCGCGATCGTCGTCAACCAGACGCCGTTCTATGGCGAGTCGGGCGGCCAGCTCGGCGATCAGGGAGTGATCAGGGGTGCCAAGGGCGCAGTGTTTCGCGTCACCGACACGGTGAAGAAGCTCGGCGACCTGGTCGTCCATTTCGGCCACCTCGAAGGCGCCGGCCTCAAGGCCGGCGACGCGGTCGAACTCGTTGTCGATCACGCGCGGCGCACGGCGACGCGCGCCAATCACTCGGCGACCCATCTGGTGCACGAGGCGCTGCGCCGGGTGCTCGGCGATCACGTGGCGCAGAAGGGCTCATCGGTCGGTCCCGACCGGCTGCGCTTCGACTTCTCGCATACCAAGCCGATGAGTGCGGCCGAGATCCACCGTGCCGAGGCGCTGGCCAACGCCATCATCCTGCAGAACTCGGCGGTCGAGACCCGGCTGATGGCGCTGGAAGATGCGCGCGAGACCGGCGCCATGGCGCTGTTCGGCGAGAAGTATGGCGACGAGGTCCGGGTCGTCTCGATGGGCCTGCCCGACGACGTCGAGCGGCCAAACAAGCCATGGTCGATCGAGCTGTGCGGCGGCACTCATGTGCGCCGTACCGGCGACATCGGCCTCGTCCACATCATCGCCGAAAGCGGCTCGTCGGCCGGCGTGCGGCGCATCGAGGCGCTGACCGGCGATGGCGCCCGCGCTCACCTGATGGCGCAGGACGAGCGGCTGCGCGAAGTAGCATCGTTGCTGCGCGCCAAGCCCGACGACGTGGTCGAGCGCCTGAAGACCCTGCTCGAAGAACGCCGGACGATGGAGAAGCAACTCGCCGATGCCCGCCGGCAGATCGCGCTCGGTGGCGGACCGTCGGAAGCCGACGGCGCCTCTGCCTCCACCGGGGCCGCCCGCAAGGTCGGCGACTATCAAGTCCTGACCCGCGTGGTGCACGGCCTCGAGCCCAAGGACCTGCGCGGGCTGATCGACGAAGGCAAGGCCCGGCTCGGCTCGGGTATTGTCGCCATGGTCGGCGTCTCGGCCGAGGGCAAGACCGGTCTCGCGGTCGGTGTGACGGCTGACCTCACCGCGAAGATCAGCGCCGTCGATCTGGTCAAGGCCGGTGCCGAGGCATTGGGTGGCAAGGGTGGCGGCGGCCGTCCCGACTTCGCCCAGGCCGGCGGTCCCGATGCTTCGAAAGCCGAAGCTGCCCTCGAAGCCATCGCCGCGAAGCTCGGGGGGTGATCGATTTGCGGGGAGTTCGAGGGGGTCGGGCCCCCTCGAACGGGTCCAAGGGCGACAGCCCTTGCCGTCACTTTCCGAGCGTGGCCGCCCATTCGTCAGCCGAAAAGCCGACCAACAGACCTCGCGGAAACTCGACGATCGGGCGCTTGATCATCGACGGTTGCTCTATCATCAGCCGTTTGGCGGCGGTTTCGACTAGACCGTCCTTCGCCTCGGGCGGTAGTTTCTTGAAGGTTGTGCCGGCGCGATTGAGCACCTTCTCCCACCCCGCCTCGTCGCACCAGCGATCGAGGCGCGCGGCCGGCACGCCGGACTTCTTGTAGTCGTGAAAGGTGTAGGTCAGTCCCTGCGCGTCGAGCCAGGCCCGCGCCTTCTTGACCGTGTCGCAGTTAGGGATGCCGTATAGGGTGAGGGACATGCGGCGGATCACGGGACTATTTTTTGTGCTGCATTCCGTGTGCGGAAACCGCCTTTGGAGCGACAAATTTACCGGATGAGGCATCACGGGCGATAAATTTGCCGGCGCGCAGTTCACGCGGCCCGGAGACGGCGTCCCGCCCGGCCTTCTTGAGTGCCGCTTCAATCGCGCGAATATCCGTCTTCCGCTTCATTGGTGTTCCCAATCATCACAGAGGTGGAAGTCCCCTTCCACACTATCATAAACGTACCACTCGTTCACAATTGGCTTGTAGTGCAGGTTCAAATATTCCCAACTGCGACTGAACCTTCGGCGCACGACGTCCTCCGGAATGTCATGCCCGCCCGCTTGGACGCGCTTGTGCACACGGGCCAATGAAGTCTCGACATCTGGTAAGCGCAAATAGATCAGTGCCACGCTGTATCCTAGGGCTTGCCACTCGGGGATCTTCTTGGCGTAGGCCAGCGAGGCTAACGTTGTCTCGAATAGTAGCTCGACACCGGCTGTCGTCAGTTCGTCGATCCGTTTGAGCATCAAGCGGCCGGTCGGAAATTGCGCTCGTTTGCAGCGATACTGAGTGCTGGTAGTTCTCTTGCTATCTCATCGGCGTTGACGAAGACGAGATCGTTCGTCGCTGCGGGCAGATGGGCGTTTGCAAAGCTGGTGTTGGCGGCCCCGTTCGGCCCGGCAATTATGATCATTTCCTTTGTTGGCGAAGTTGCTGTGCTCACCCCAACTCCTTGTTACTCTCCTTCACAGCCGCCGACTTCGCCGCATCCGCATCCACATAAACCCGCCCGCCCATTTCCTTGAACTTGGCACTCATCTCGTCCATGCCCGACTGTTGGTCGTTCAAGGTTTTGGCATAATCCCGCACGTCCTGCGTGATCTTCATGGAGCAGAACTTCGGGCCGCACATCGAGCAGAAGTGCGCGACCTTGTGTGCGTCCTTCGGCAGTGTCTCGTCGTGGTACGAGCGCGCCGTATCGGGATCAAGGCCGAGGTTAAACTGGTCTTGCCAGCGGAAGTCGAACCGCGCCCGGCTGATCGCATCGTCGCGCAACTGCGCCGCCGGATGCCCCTTGGCAAGGTCGGCGGCGTGGGCCGCGATCCGGTAGGTGATGACGCCGACCTTGACGTCGTCGCGGTTCGGCAGCCCCAGATGCTCCTTGGGCGTCACATAGCACAGCATGGCGCAGCCGAACCAGCCGATCATCGCGGCGCCGATGGCGCTCGTGATGTGGTCGTAGCCAGGCGCGATGTCGGTGGTCAGCGGCCCGAGCGTATAGAACGGCGCCTCGCCGCACTCCTTGAGCTGCTTGTCCATGTTGATCTTGATCTTGTGCATCGGTACGTGACCGGGGCCCTCGATCATCACCTGGCAGCCCTTCTTCCAGGCGATCTGGGTGAGCTCGCCGAGCGTTTCCAGCTCGGCGAATTGTGCGCGGTCGTTGGCGTCGGCCTGGCTCCCCGGTCGCAGACCGTCGCCCAGCGAGAAGGTGACGTCGTACTTGCGCATGATGTCGCAGATGTCCTCGAAGTGGGTGTAGAGGAAGCTCTCCTTGTGGTGGGCCAGGCACCACTTGGCCATGATCGAGCCGCCGCGCGACACAATGCCGGTGACGCGGTGCGCGGTGAGCGGCACGTAGGCGAGGCGGACGCCGGCGTGGATGGTGAAATAGTCGACGCCCTGCTCGCACTGCTCGATCAGCGTGTCGCGATAGAGCTCCCAGGTGAGCTTGACCGGATCGCCGCCGCACTTCTCCAGCGCCTGATAAATCGGCACCGTGCCGATCGGCACCGGCGAGTTGCGCAGGATCCATTCACGCGTGTTGTGAATGTTGCGGCCGGTGGACAGGTCCATCACCGTGTCGGCGCCCCAGCGGATCGCCCACGCCATCTTGTCGACCTCCTCCTCGACCGAGGAAGTCACGGCCGAATTGCCGATATTGGCGTTGATCTTCACCAGGAAGTTGCGGCCGATGATCATCGGCTCCAATTCGGCGTGGTTGATGTTGGCCGGGATCACGGCGCGGCCGCGGGCAACCTCGTCGCGCACGAATTCCGGCGTGATGTGCTCGGGGATCGCGGCGCCGAAGCTCTCGCCGTCCTTGAGCGCCATGCGGGCGCGGGCGAGCGCCTCGGTGCGGCCCAGGTTTTCGCGGTGGGCGATATAGATCATCTCCTTGGTGACGATGCCGGCGCGGGCGAATTCAAGCTGCGTCACCGGCGCACTGCCGACGCCACGGAACGGCTTCGGCTTGTTCGGGAAGTCGCGGGCGAGCGCCTTGCCGGTGACATTGCCGTTGTCTTCCGGCTGCACGTCGCGGCCGTCGTAGGCCTCGACGCCACCGCGGGCTGCGATCCAGGCTGCGCGATGGCGGACTAAGCCCTGCTCGACGTCGATCTTGGCGTCGGCGTCGGTGTAGGGGCCGGACGGATCATAGACGCGAAACGGTGGCTCGTTCGCCTCCGGCTGCAGCACGATCTCGCGGAACGGCACGCGCACATCCTGGTGGTCGGCCGGTGCATCGTAGATCTTCCGCGAGCCCTGGATCGGCCCGGTCGTCACCGTCGGCAACATGATGTCCTGCGGGCGCGTCATCTTGTTCATCGCTCGTGTCTCCTCGATGTGGGGCGTACGTTGCTCCGCAAACCCCTTAGTCAGCTGCATCTAACGTTTGAGAGGTCGTCTGGTCGGATGGTTCGGCAAAGCGCCGTAAATCGCCTCGGCCCAGTCGGCAGACATGGTGTCGGGGACGATGCTGGTGGCGAAAATACCAGCGAGGGTCGCGTCCGACGCAAGGACGATCGCCACGCCGCGCACGATGCCCGGCAGGCCCGCGACCTCGATGCAGCGCGCGACGCCGATGTACGATTGCGGCTCGGCGAGATTGGCGAGATCGGAGGCGCCATGCAGCGTCACCCTGAGGCGCGCGCCCTGGCGGGCGAGGATGCGCAGGATATGGATCGCCTCGTGATTGGGGAGCCCGGCGCGCAGCATGACGAGATCGTAGGGCCGGGTGGTGTAGCCGAGCATGTCGAGCGCGTCGTCGGCGCTTGTCGCGCGCTCGATCGCACCGGCGCCATAGCGCTTCAGCACGCCGCCGACGAGTTCGGCCATCGCCGGTTCGTGATCTACCAGCATGATCTGCGCGGCCGACAGAACCTGTCGCAATTGCTCCGCACTTGCGGTTTGCATGTCGTGTGGTGAACCCATGTCCGTCCCTTCGCCGGCATGACCCGGATCAGGTCCTAAGGGTGGCGGGGCAGCGTGCAGCCCCATCTCAGCCGGCTACTGCCGACCCCCCTCGGAACGCGCCTATTGTGGAACAGTCGGGCTGGATTGGCAATGGCAGGCTCGCGTCAGCGCGCCAACCGGGTGATTTCGGCGAAATCGAGCATGCGCACGTCCGGGGGCGGCCGGGTTTTGGCCGCGATCGATGCTCGCGCAACGGCGCCGACCAGTCCTTGCGGCAACTGCAGGTCCAAGACTTCGATGCCCGCCGCCGCACGCGCGGAGCAAGACCTGGTGCGGACAATATCTGCCGCCAGCATGCCTTCGCCGTGCCCTTGTATGCCCAGCCGCGACAGGATGGCGGCGAGCGATGGCCCGGCGGCCTTGGCAAACGCCTCGATGCGGGTCCACGATTGCAGCGCTTCCGCAGGCGCACTGCCCAATCCTTCACCGGCGGCAATGATGAGTTCGACGCGCAGCGGCGCCATCTTGAGTGCCCGCCGCTGCTCGAGATCGACGCCGATGCGGCCGACCGTGGCCAGGCCGATCATCATGTGCGGGCCGGAATCGGCGATGCTGAAATCGAGCCCGTGCCGTTCGAGAAAAGGTCGACCGCTGCGATCATGCGAGAATGGTTGCTGCCGGATCGTCGCACCGCACTCGGCTTCGAGCAGCAACCGCAGTGCGACGCGCCCGGCGCTCCACAGTTGCGACAGCTGCCGGTCCGCCATGGCGGCGGCCCTTTGCTTTTCGTCGGCCGACAGCCGTGGCGTCGCCACCTCGATATCAGCCAGCAGGTCGGCCAGTGCTGCCCGATCGAGCAGCCAAATGCTGCTGTCCGCCTCGATCTCGGCGGTAGCGCCAGTTGCATCGCAATGTGGCGTCGTCACTTGGTTGCGTGCTGCGCGCCCGCCCGCGCGGCAGGCGCCAGATCACCGCCAAGTAGAATGCGGCGGCACTCCTCCAACTCGGCGACCAGTGCCTTGAGGCGCTTGACGTGCTCGTCGCGGCCAACGGCAGTGGCTGTGGGGACGATCTGAGCTGCAGCCTTCGCCGCCGCACTGCCAGTTGGTTGTCGCGCGGCCGGGACGACGCCCATGCTCACGCGTGGTTTGCGGCCTGGCTTGGCGGCGATCCCATCCGCCTTGGGTGCGCTTCTCGACGCCGGCACCTGCCAGCAGGCCTTCACGAACTCGAGCCCCTGCTCGCGCAACAGCTTCTGAACCCCCTTGATGGTGTAGCCTTCTCGATGCAGCAGGAAGCGAATGCCGCGCAGCAGATCGAGGTCATCGGGGCGGTAATAGCGTCGGCCGCCGCCGCGCTTCATCGGACGAACCTGTGGGAACTTGTTCTCCCAGAAGCGCAGAACATGCTTCTGCACATCCAGTTCTTCAGCCACCTCGCTGATGGTGCGGAAAGCCTCGAGTGCTTTCGCCATGGGCTGCTCCTTTGCCGGGTCGTGACGCGCGCCAGTTAGCTCAGCGTGCCCCAATTCAATTCCTGCCGACTCATATACGAGATTCGGCCCGCCTGCGGGATCGACCCGCGGCCTCTATCACACAAATCCATGCATTAAGCTGACTTGGAGGGCTATTCTGCAGCCTTGCGGCGGCTGAGGCCGGTATTGATGCGGCCCTTCATTATATTGCTCGGCCGGAACACAAGCACGCGGCGAGGCGTGATCGGCACTTCCTGGCCGGTCTTCGGGTTGCGGCCGATGCGCTGGCCCTTCGAGCGAATGCCGAAAGAGCCAAACGACGACAGCTTGACCTGCTCGCCGCGGGCCAGCGAGTTCGAAATCTCGCCCAGCACCAGCTCGACGAGTTCCTGCGACTCGTTCCGCGGTAGCCCGATCTTGTCGACCACCGCCTCGGCCAAATCGGCACGCGTCAACGTATTTCCACTCATGGCCCGCTCAAGCCTCCAACCGCCCCTGGCATCAGTTTGGATGGTAGCCGACTGCAACCACGGCGGTCAACGAGAAGTATCGCCCAAGCAGCTGAAATCTAGAGAGGAATTTCCAAGTCACTGACGCGATCGTGAAGACTACCAGCGGGCCAGCACCGCGCCCCAAGTGAGGCCGCCGCCCATCGCTTCCATGAGCACGAGGTTGCCGTCCTTGACCTTGTGCTCCTCGAACGCCTGGTTGAGGGCAAGCGGGATCGACGCCGCCGAGGTATTGCCGTGCTTCTGCAGCGTGACGACGATTTTTCCCGGCGCGACACCGAGCTTGCGAGCGATGCCATCGAGGATGCGGGCGTTGGCCTGGTGCGGCACGAACAGGTCGATGTCGGCGGCCGAGTAGCCGGTCATCACCAGTGTCTCTTCGATCACACCGGAGATTTTCTGCACCGCGTGACGGAACACTTCGCGACCGTTCATGCGCAGGTGGCCGACGGTCTTGGTCGAGCCGGGGCCGCCATCGACGTAGAGCAGGTCCTCGAAGCGTCCATCCGAGCGGATGCGCGTGGCCAGGATGCCGCGATCGCCGCGGCCGCCGCTTTGTGGCTGTGCTTCGAGCACTACCGCACCGGCGCCGTCGCCGAACAGCACGCAAGTGCCACGGTCGGTCCAGTCGAGGATACGCGAGAAGGTCTCGGCACCGATCACCAGGGCGCGTCGAAACTGTCCGGTTTTCAGGAAATTATCGGCGATCGTCATTGCATAGACGAAGCCTGAGCAAACCGCCTGGATGTCGAATGCCGCGCCCTTCGTAACGCCTAGTCCCGCCTGGATCGTGACTGCGGTCGCGGGGAACGTGCGATCCGGCGTCGCGGTGGCGCAGATGACGAGATCGATGTCGACCGGATCGATACCGGCCCGAATGAGAGCTTGCCGTGCCGCCGCGATGCCGAGATCCGATGTCAGCTCGTTCTCATCGGCGATATGGCGCTGCTTGATGCCAGTGCGTTCTGTGATCCAGGCATCGGTGGTGTCGACGATTTTGGCCAGATCGTCGTTGGTCATGATGCGCTTCGGCAGGTGCGCGCCAACTCCCCGGATAACGGATCGAATGACAGCCAAAGGTATCCCCCTATCGGGCAGTTCGCCTGAAGTGCGCGATAACCCTGCCATCCCCCGAATGCAAGGTATCGCGCTCGTTTGTGCCCGACTTAATCATTCCGTGGTGACGGCGGCGAGCTTACCGTGAAACGCGGTTAAATCGGTGGTCAGCCGGCCGATCAGCCCGCTCTCGGACATGTCGTAGCCGAGATCGATGGCGCTCGCAAAGCCGAGCGCGTCGGTACCGCCGTGGCTCTTGATCGCAACGCCGTTGAGGCCGAGGAAGGTGCCGCCGTTGGCGCGACGCGGGTCCATCTTTTCCTTCAGCACCTTGAAGCCGCCGCGGGCGAGCATGGCGCCGATCCTCGACAGCAGCGATCGGGTCATCGCGGCTTTCAGATATTGGCCGATCTGTTTGGCGGTGCCTTCGGCGGTCTTCAACGCGATGTTGCCGGCGAAGCCCTCGACCACCACCACGTCGACAATGCCCTGGCCGATCTGGTCGCCCTCGATGAAGCCGCGATAGTCGATCGGCAGACCTTCGGTTTCCTTGAGCCAGCTGTGCGCGAGCTTGACTTCCTCGGCGCCCTTGATCTCCTCGACGCCGACGTTGAGCAGTCCGACAGTCGGCTTTTCGACATGGAACAGCGCGCGTGCCATCGCCGCGCCCATCAGCGCGAAATCGCACAGCTGGCGAGCGTCGGCGCCGATGTTGGCGCCAACATCGAGCACGATGCATTCGCTTCTGACCGTCGGCCAAAGTGCCGCGATCGCCGGCCGCTCGATACCCTTTATCGGCCGCAGCACGAGCTTCGCCATTGCCATCAGCGCACCGGTATTGCCAGCCGACACTGCGACTTGAGCACGGCCGTCGCGGACGGCTTCGAGTGCCAGCCACATGCTGGAGCCCTTGCCGCGGCGCAGCGCCTGGCTCGGCTTGTCGGTCATCTGGATCATAAGGTCGGTGTGGATCACCTCGGATCTGCCGGCGAGCGCCGCGTGCTGCGCCAAGATGGGCTTGATCCGCGCCGCGTCGCCGAAGAACTTGAATGTCAGACTGGGGTGGCGCACGAGCGACGTGGCGGCTCCCGGCACCACGACCTCCGGGCCATGATCGCCGCCCATGGCGTCGAGGGCGATGACGTGCTCAGACAGCATGATCTCAGTCCTCGGTGCGGCTGGCGCCGTCACGACAAGCGTAGCGACGTGACCGCCATTGGTCCAGCTACCGGCATTGGCGCGGATCGGCAATCTCAATTCGAAATTCTACACCATTCCGCCGCGGCCGCGAATGACTACCGGCGTTGGTCGGGAACCGTCGCGCCTGTCGCAACGGCATCACGACTTTGGCTGCTTGAGCTTGGCAAGGGCTGCGAACGGGTGCACCTGCGCCTTCATGTCGGGCTTTTCCTGGTAGCTGAGCGTTGCGTCGGGCTTGCGGGGATAGGGATCGAGCGCGGCTGATAGGGTCTCAAACACCAACCGGCCGGCGGCAATGCGGCCGTGCTCGATTGGCTCGGCGCCATCGGGGGCTTGCGGATCGAACCATTCGTCCTGGGCGGTACTCGACGGGCCGGGGATCTGGCCTTCCGGCCAGAACTCGAGATCGATTGTCTCTTCGACGCTGCCCTTGACGGGTTCGAGTGAGACGACACAGGCCTGTACCACATCCGCCTTGACCGTACCCGCCATCTGATAACGGCCTTGCCGCAGCGGCCTGATCCGCAGGTCGCAGGTGAGCGCAGTGACTTCGAGGATTTCGAGCGCATCGGCGAGTGCCCGGCGCTCCTTTTCGGTGCCGGTGCGAGTGAAGCGCATGCCGCCTTCGGGCACGGCGGTGACAGGAATTGTCCAATCGGTCAGAACGGGCATGGCGTCCTCCGCGAGCTCAGGTGCCGAATGTGGGGAACGAAATGTGGCCGCGGGCGATCGCGGGCCACGGTTGTTTGTCGAGATCGGCGCTGGCCGTGCGCATATACGAGGCGAGGCGCTGCGGTGCGGCCGTGCCGGTTTCGAGAAAGACATAGCGCCGAAGCGCCTCTGCGAGGCTCCGATCGTCGCCGGACGAGAGGGCGGCGCGGTAGCTGTCGAGATGCTCATGCAGGGCTGCGGCGGCCTTCTTCACCCGTCGCGGCACGCCCATGTCGCCGATGCCGATTTCGCGCATGCTGTCGTCCATGTCGCTGACAAAGGCTTCGATCAGGGCGCGGCCGAGGCCTTTTTCGGCATTACCCTCGTGGCGAATTCGCTCCAGCACCAGAAACATGTGAACGCCGATCATGCCGAACCGGCCTTCCATCGTGTCGGGCACGCCGCCGGCGGCATAAAATGCCGCATTGCGGGCCTGCGCCACGATCGAGCCATAAAGCCCTGCTGCGGTCTGCCCCGAGAGGGATCGCGATCTAAGCCAGTTCAGCACGTGTCGTTTTCCACCGATGTTTGCCGCCGTGGAAGCAGTGAACTTCCTGCGGATAGTGTGGGCGAGCGGCGTTGCCAATGGTAGTGTCGAGGCCTTAGCTCGTGAAGCATTACCAGAAGTGATTCTTGGGCCAAGGTGGACTGCAATGGGTGGCAATGACAAATCGCTGCGATGGCGGGCGCGCCGCGCCGCCGGCTACGCCATGGTCGCCGGCCTCGGCTTGAGCATGGCTGGCTGTGCCGCGACGGTGACGCGGCACGGGCATCTGTTCCAGGAGAACGACCTGCAGCAGATCCAGCCCGGCATGAGCGCCGAGCAGGTCAAGCTGACCCTCGGCACGCCGACGACGACGTCGACCGCCGGCAACGCCAATGCTTACTATTACATGTCATCGACCATGAAGCAGACCTCGTTCATGGCGCCGAGCGAGACCGACCGGCAGGTGGTAGCCGTCTATTTCAACAAGGTCGGCACGGTCGAGCGGGTGGCCAACTACGGCATGAAGGACGGCAAGGTGTTCGACACCATCAGCCGCACCACCGCGTCGGCCAATCAGAACGACGACGGCATCCTGAAGCAGCTGTTCCGCAACCTCGGCCAGAAGGGCTCGATCTTCTCCGACGGCTGATCAGCCTCGGCCCTTCCTGTGGCCGGTGGTCGGCAGCATGGTCCCTAATGGCATGGTCGACGCCGTGCCTAGGCTCTCGAAATTCGCCTCGAGCCACTTGTCCATGGCCTGGTAGCCGAGATCTTTCAGACCCTCGATGAGGGCGCTGTCGGCACTGAGCTTGGTCGATGCCGGATAGGCGCCGAGATCAGCGTCACCGCCGACGCGGTGCAGAAAAATCTCGCGGTAGCCGCTGTCCTTCAGCAGGCCGCGCCGCAGGCAATCGTTGATGAATTCGACATGGCGCAGCTCACGCAGCAGCGGCGCATTGAACGAGATCTCGTTGACGCGATCGAGGATGGCGTTGGCAGTACGTGGCAACTCATCGCGCCGGATCGGATTGATCTGGACCAGCAACACGTCCGACGAATCGCAAGCGCCGAAGAACGGCTCGATCGCCGGATTGCCCATGTAGCCGCCGTCCCAATAGGCTTCGCCGCCGATTTCGACGGCCTGGAAGACGGTTGGCAGGCAGGCCGACGCCAACACCGCTTCGGCTGTCACTTCGCCATCGGTGAACACCTTGATCTGGCCGGTTCGAACATTGGTCGCGCTGATGAACAGCTTCATGCAGTCGCAATTTTCGACCTTGGCGAAATCGACCTCGCGCAGCAAAAGGTCGCGCAGCGGATTGATGTTGAGCGGATTGAACTGGTAGGGCGAGGCAATCTGGGTCATCCAACCGAACATCGCCACCGCCGGGTTCTGGTCCAGGCCCCAGGCCTTCTCCCAGCTTTTTGCCCAGCCGTTGTCCCAGCCGGAAGTCGCCGACGAGGGCGCCTGGTAGGCGAGACGATGCCAGAAATCGGCGAGCTGCTGGCGCGCCTTGGGCCGGCCGCCCTCGACCATCCCCTCGGCCATGACGACCGCGTTCATGGCGCCGGCGCTGGCGCCGGACACCGCCTCGATCTCGATGCGATCGTCGGCGAGCAGGCGGTCGAGCACGCCCCAGGCATAGGCGCCGTGCGAGCCGCCGCCCTGCAGCGCGACGTTGATCTTCTTGACGGCCACCGGCGCCCACATGGTCATTCGGCCGTCCAGCCGCCGTCGATCGAATAGTTGGAGCCGGTGATCGAGGCCGCACCCGGGCCGGCCAGGAAAACGGCGAGCGCGCCCACCTGCTCGACGGTCACGAACTGCTGCGTCGGCTGCTTGGCGAGCAGCTTCGTCTTGGCCGCCTCGATGCTGATGCCCTCGGTCTTGGCGAGATCGGGGATCTGCTTTTCGACCAGCGGCGTCCAGACGAAACCGGGCGAGATCGCGTTCACGGTGATGCCGCTCTGGGCGACCTCGAGCGCGATGCACTTCGTAAAACCGGCAAGACCGTGCTTGGCCGCCACGTACGCCGACTTGAACGGCGAGGCGACCAGCGAGTGGGCCGAGCAGATGTTGATGATGCGGCCGAACTTGCGCGCCTTCATGCCGGGAATGGCGGCGCGCACGGCGTGGAACGCTGAAGAAAGGTTGATGGCGATGATCGCGTCCCACTTCTCGATCGGAAACTCTTCGACCGGGGCGACGTGCTGGATACCGGCATTGTTGACCAGGATATCGACGCTGCCGAAATCCTTTTCACACTTGCCCACCATGTCGGCGATCTGATTGTTGCGCAGCATGTTGGCCGGATCGAAGGCGACGCGGCTGCCGTGGGCCGCAACCGCCTGGATCGCAACCGCATTCTCGGCTTCGGTGCCGAGCCCGTTCATGACGATGTTGGCGCCTTCGGCGGCCAGCGCATGGGCGATTGCGAGGCCGATGCCGGAGGTCGAGCCGGTAACGATGGCGGTCTTGCCTTTGAGCTGCATGGGTTCCTCTCTCGATTGAAGTTCTCAGGGTTCGGACGATCAAGGCCCGCGGTAGCCTTCGATCGCATGAAACGAATAGCGACGAGTGGCATTGCGGCCCGCGGGCAGATCCTTCGCAGCCAGCAATCGCACCTGGTCGAAGCGGCCGGTGATCGCCGTTGCGTCGGGCCGCATGGCGACGAGCAGGACGCGGCCCTTCGTGGCCGCCGTAAAGGGGCGGGTCAGCTCGTAATGGTCGGTCGGCCGGTCACCGGCACGCCAGGCCAGCACCGGCGTCGGCTCGTCGCGCATGTAGTAGAGCAGTTCCGCCGACAGTGCGCGATCGTCGGTGATGACCGCCGCAAAAGGTGTGCCGGCATTGCGGGCCTCCGTCAGCAGCGACCGGGTCTCGCGAGCCACTTCCTTCCAGCCGAGTGTGCGGGCGAACGGGTCGGCGAAGCCTGGAAGTTTTACTGTTCCTGCGGTCGAGGTCGCGACCGCGAAGCCGAGCAGCAGGGCGATGTGCAGCGCGAGGGAGGCCTTGAGCCAGCCCCACGACAGATCGCGGATCATGGTCGCAATAACCAGCACCACCGCCGCAATGTAGGACACGGCTGCCCAGTTGGCGTGCGCCCGCGACAGGAACGCCTGCACCGTGACCACCGCCAGCACCGGCAGTGCGAACGCCAGCAGCAGACGATCGCCGGCGGCAACGCCGCGGCGATAGGCGCGGACGGCGATCGTGATCAATCCGGCGAACAGGATCGGCCCAAAGACGCCGAACTGGCTGGCGAGGAACTCCAGCGCCTTCAACGGATGGACGAGCGAGCCGGTCCACTTGGCATTGTCGGCGGTGTGCGAGAAGGTGGCGAAGCGGTTGCCAGCATTCCAGATCAGGTTCGGCGCGATCAGCGCCAGCCCGAGCATCAGGGCGATCCACAGCCGGGCATCGCGCAGCAGATGCCGCCGGTCCGGTGTCGCGATCATGTCGACCGCGACGCACAACAGGAAATAGGCCATCGCATACTTGGCGTTGAGGCCGATGCCCATCGCCAGACCGAGCCCTAGCACCGGCAGCCATGAGCGGCTCTGGCTCAGCCCGACGTAGGCCCACAGCGCCAGACCCCAAGCGAACAGCAGCGGCACATCGGTCGAGATGATGCCAGCCGAGAACGACACCCCCGGCAGCGTCGCGAAGGCAATCGCGGCCCAGAACCCGGTTCGCGCATCATAGAGGCGCTTGGCCAGGGCAAAGATCACGAACGCCGTGGCGGCATGGAACAGCGGCGACGGCAGCCGGATGCAGAACTCGCTCAAGCCGCAGGCGTCGGTCGAGAGCCGGATCACCCAGGCGATCAACGGCGGCTTCGAGTAGTAGCCGAACGCAGGCTCCAGGCTCCAGGACCAGTATTGCGCCTCGTCGAAGAACAGGTCGGTGGCATTGCCGCTGAGGGCGAGGATGCGGATCGCCAGCAGCACCAGCATGCTCGCGACGAGCATTAGGCATAGGTGCCGGCATGATCTGCGCTGTCGGCGGCTTTGGATGATCGATTGCCAATCGTTATCGACAACTGCCTTGATCCTCGATTGCACCGGCATGACGTCGGCAATATCCAGCCCCCAATTACAAGGTTGTGTGCACTGCGGGAAGCCTGATAGTGAAACCGCAGCTGGAGCCGCTGTTCATTCGAGTCCTGCGGATTGGAAGCAACGCGCGAATCAGGAGGCGGCATGCGCGTTTCCGTCGTCATTCCTGCGCTCAACGAGGCCGGCAATATTGGCCGGCTGGTCGAGGAAACCTACCGCGTGGTGCCCGCCGCACTGCTTGGCGAAGTGATCGTCGTCGACGACGCCAGTACCGATGCGACAGCGGACGAGATCAAGACGCTAATAAGCTCAGGTCGCCTGCCGAACCTGCGTTATCTCAGGCACGATGCCCGCTCGGGCCAGAGCACGGCGATGCGCTCCGGCATCCTGGCGGCACGCTATCCCGTAATCGCCACCATGGACGGCGACGGCCAGAACGATCCCTCCGACATCCCCCGCCTTCTCGAACGCCTCGCCGAGCCTGGTGCGCCCGGGCCGGCGCTGGTCGGCGGCTGGCGCACCAGCCGCAAGGACACCGGCTCCAAGCGATGGGCCTCGAAAGCGGCCAACTGGATCCGCGACACCATCCTGAAAGACGACTGCCCCGACACCGGCTGCGGCATCAAGGTCTACTGGCGGGAAGCCTTCCTGTTGTTGCCGTTCTTCACCAGCATGCACCGTTATCTGCCGGCGCTGTTCTTGACCTATGGCCGCGAGGTGGCGTACGTGCCGGTCAACGACCGGCCGCGTCAGGCCGGGCAATCGAAGTACAACAACCTCGGCCGGGCGCTGATCGGCATCTACGATCTCGTTGGCGTCAGCTGGCTCCGTCGACGTACCAAGGCGCCGGTGATCGTCGAGCAATGGCCCGACGGCGGGCTCGACGCAAAGCGCGCTGCGACAAACGAAAGTCCGAGACCTTGATCGCCGACTTCCTAGCCAAGCTCTCAGCCTGGTGGACCAACATCACTCCGGCCGAGATGTGGTGGTTGGCGCTAGGCCTGCTCGGCCAGGTGATGTTCACCGGCCGCTGGTTCGTGCAGTGGATCGCGAGTGAAAAAGCCCGGCGCTCGATCGTGCCGGAGACGTTCTGGTATTTCAGTTTCGTCGGCGGCCTGATGGTCATGGCCTATGGCATCCACAAGGCCGATCCGGTGATTATCCTCGGCCAGTTCGGCGTCTTCATCTATGGCCGCAACCTGTACTTCCTGTGGAAGAACAAGGGACCCGAGACTGAGGCCAGGCCGGCCGATACCAAGCCCGGCTGATCACGGCCGCAACACAGCTGTGTGAGCAGCGCATGATCTTGGTATGCGGACCAGCTACTCCGTCCTAGACATTGGACAACCTTCGAGAGGGAAACCAATGCGTATCATTCTGGCGGCGATCGCCGCATTATTGCTATCGGCGCCTGTGTCCGCGCAGGCATTGAAGGTTCGAGAAACGACCGCCTCCGTCAAGGACGCGTCCGACCGGCTGGTCAAAGCGATCGAAGCCAAAGGGCTGACCGTTGCTGCCCGCGTCGATCATGCCGCCGGCGCCAAATCCGTCGGCATGGAGATGCCGCCGACCGAGGTCATCATCTTCGGCAATCCGAAGCTCGGCACTGCCCTGATGCAGTCGAACCCGCAGATTGCCGTCGACCTGCCGCTGAAGATCGTGATCTGGCAGGCGAATGCCGGCCGGACGATGATCGGCTACACCACGCCCGATGTCCTCAAGGCTCGCTTCGGCATCAACGACAAGGACGCGCAGTTCCAGGCCATGGGCGCAGCGCTCGAAGGCTTCGCTGCAGCTGCTGCCGGGCAGTAGCCACGCAACGAAAGGGCGTTTGGGCGTAGGTTGGGCTAGCGCGGTCCATTCCGCGCGTAACCCAACAACTTCGACCACCCGCGGAATGTTGGGTTACGCTGCCCCGGTGTGCGACCTAACTCAACCTATGTGCATGCCGGCCAACTTGAGTTCACCGGTTGGTCAGCTTTAGTTCGATGCGGCGATTGCGGCGATAGATCTCTTCGGTCGCGCCGTCCTCCAGCGGCTGGAACTCGCCGTAGCCGGCGGCGACCAGGCGCTTGGCCGGCACGCCGCGACTGACGAGGTAGCGCACCACCGAAATTGCACGCGCTGTCGACAGCTCCCAGTTCGATGCGAACTGCGGCGAAGATATCGGCCGCTGGTCGGTGTGGCCGTCGACCTGCAATGCCCAGTCGATCTCGTTCGGGATCGAGCGCTGCAATTCGACGATCGCCTGGGCGAGCTGGTCTATTGCCGCGAGGCCCTCGGGCGTCATCGTCGCCTGGCCGGAGGGAAACAGCACCTCGGACTGGAACACGAAGCGGTCGCCGACGACGCGAATGTCCTTCCGGTCCTTGAGCAGATCGCGCAGGCGGCCGAAGAAGTCGGAGCGGTAGCGCTGCAGCTCCTGTACCTGGCGGGCGAGCGCCGCATTGAGCCTGGCGCCCATGTCCTTGATCCGGTCCTGGCTGTCGCGGTCCTTCTTCTCGGAGGCTTCCAGCGCCTCGTTCAGGGCTGCGATCTGGCGGCGCAGCGCCAGCAGCTGCTGATTCAACAGGTCGACCTTGGCCTGGGCTTCGTCAGAGATCTTCCTGTTCTCGTCGAGCTGGCTCGTCAGCGCGGCGATCTGACCGGTCGCGCCCTTGATCTTCTCGTCGGTTCCCGCGGCAACCCCGGCAAGCCTGGCATTGTCATCGCGCAGGGCGACGAGCGTCGCCTGCAGGGCGGAAAGCTCGTCCTCGGCGGTCTTGGCCTTGCCCTTCTCCAGCGACAGGATGTTGGTCAGCTCGGCAATCTGCCG
This sequence comes from uncultured Alphaproteobacteria bacterium, assembly GCA_963741505.1. Taxonomy (GTDB): domain Bacteria; phylum Pseudomonadota; class Alphaproteobacteria; order Rhizobiales; family Hyphomicrobiaceae; genus JAKFWF01. The sequence goes on from CAVUIJ010000010.1 coordinate 22,877, forward strand.
GTTGAGGCGGCGCAGCACGGTGTCCTTGCTGGTGCTTTCCTGGCTGACGTAGTACTGCGAGATCATGAAGATCGACAGCAGGAAGGTGACGACCAGGAGCAGCGTCGACAAGACGTCGACGTAGCCCGGCCAGAACTCGCCGTATTCGGCTGTGCGTCCGCGACGGGCCATGGCTCAGCCCCGCTTGTCCGACTTCGCCGGCACCTTCGCGACCAGGCTTTTCAACATCTTGCTGACTTCGGCCTGCTGGGCTGCCTGCTCGTCGACCCACTGGCGCACGATCGTCTGTTCCTTGCGCATCTGGGTGACGAGTTGGTTCACGCCGGACGCCAGTTCCTTGACGGCCGGGGCGTCGGCGGCATTGAGCGATTGCGGTGCGATCGAGCCGAGACGCTCCGAAAGTGCGGTGACCGCGCGCTGCATCTCGAACACCGCGGCATAGATCTGGCGGCCGAGCTGCTGTTCCGATCCGGCCGAGCCTGGGGTGAGCTCGGTAATGCCGGACAGCCATTCCTCGAGCTCGTTGTAGAAGCGGTTGTGCGACTGCGATGCCTGCAGCTCGAGAAAGCCCAGAACCAGCGAGCCGGACAAGCCGAGCAGCGACGAGGAGAACGCCGTGCCCATGCCGCGCAACGGCGCGGCCAGGCCTTCTTTCAGCTCGCCGAAGGCGGTCACGCTGTCGCTGCTCTTGGTGTCGAGCGAAGCAATAGTCTGGCCGACGGCCTGCATCGTCTCGAGCAGGCCCCAGAAGGTGCCGAGCAGGCCGAGGAATACCAGCAGCCCAACCACGTACTTGCCGGTGTCGCGTGCTTCGTCGAGCCGCGAGCCGATCGAATCCATGATCGAGCGCATCGCTGTTGTCGACAGCGACAGCGTCCCGGTGCGCTCGCGCAGCATGGTCGACATCGGCGCCAGCAGCACCGGCGGCCGCGCCGCGACGAGGCCGGGGTCGGCGATGCGAAAGGCATTGACCCAGCGAATTTCGGGATAGAGCCGCAGCACCTGCCAGAACGCATAGAACGAACCGATCAGGAACACGGCGACGATGACGCCATTGAGAAACGGATTGGTCTTGAACGCCGCCGACAGTTGCGGCGACAGGATGGCGGCCAGAAATCCGGCGAGCATCAATGTCACGAACATTCGGGCGAGGAAGACGCGCGGCGTGCTCAGCACGCGACCAAGCCGCGTCGATGGTGTGTCGTCCTTACGCGTGCGCGCCATGTGCCCCACCAGACCCCTAATACTCGAATGCTGTGGATGACCTTAGCTGAGGAAATGGCCATGTAAAACAGGCGGAAACGTGCCCATCAACGGCAAATTCGTATGCAGTGTCGCTCAAGCTTGTGACCTTTCTGGGATTGGCAGGCGCGCCGGGTACGAATTGAACTAGGTTGCCGGCTCATTGACCCGCCGGAGCCATTGCCGTCATCATGTCCGCCGCTGCGAAGTTGAAGCCATCCTCCGACCCGGCGGCATCGATGCCAGAAGCACTGCGTGTCCTCCAGTCCGTCTTTGGCTACAAGAGTTTTCGCTCGCACCAGGAGCGCATCGTCGAAACGCTGATCAACGGTGGCGACGCGCTCGTGCTGATGCCGACCGGCGGCGGCAAATCGCTGTGCTACCAGATCCCGGCATTGGTGCGACCCGGCACCGGCATCGTCGTTTCGCCCCTGATTGCGCTGATGCAGGATCAGGTCGACGCCCTGAAGGCGGCCGGCGTCAGGGCCGCATTCCTCAATTCCAGCCTCGATCGCGCCGCCCAGGAGCAGGTCGAGTGGCAGCTGGTCGCAGGCGCGCTCGATATCCTCTATATTGCGCCCGAGCGGCTGGTGCAGGAGCGCACGCTGGCCCTGCTGCAGAAGGCCAAGCCGTCACTGTTTGCCATCGACGAGGCCCATTGCGTGTCGCAGTGGGGGCACGATTTCCGCCTCGAATACCGTCAGCTGAGGGTGCTCGCCGACAAGTTCCCGCACGTGCCACGGATCGCGCTGACAGCCACTGCCGATGAGCGCACCCGGGACGAGATCGTCACCGAGCTCAAGCTCGAGCGCGCCGAGCGCTTCATCGCCAGCTTCGATCGCCCGAATATCCGCTACACCATTGCCGAGATGGGCTCGGGCAGTGCCCGCGAGAAGCTGTGGCAGTTCATCGCGGCCGAGCACCCGAACGACGCCGGCATCGTCTATTGCCTGTCGCGGCGCAGCGTCGAGGAAACCGCCGAGTTCCTATGCAAGAAGGGCCGCACCGCGCTCAGCTACCACGCCGGGCTGCCAGCCGACGTGCGCCGCCGCACCCAGGAACGTTTTTTGAACGAGGACGAGCTGATCGTAGTGGCGACGATCGCCTTCGGCATGGGCATCGACAAGCCGGATGTGCGCTTCGTCGCCCATCTCAATATGCCCAAGACCATCGAGGCCTACTACCAGGAGACCGGTCGCGCCGGCCGCGACGGCGAGCCGGCCGATGCCTGGCTCGCCTACGGCATGCAGGACCTGATCCAACTGCGGCAGTGGATTGCCCAGTCGGAAGGCTCCGACGCCTTCAAGCAGGTGCAGCGCCGCAAGCTCGATGCCCTGATCGGACTGTGCGAGATCGCGACCTGCCGGCGGCAGGCGCTGCTTGCCTACTTCAACGAGACGCTGCCGCAGCCCTGCGGCAACTGCGACAACTGCCTCAATCCGCCGGCCACCACCGATGCCACGGTTGCGGCGCAGAAGGCGCTCTCGACAGTTTATCGCACCGGCGAGCGCTTCGGTGTCGGCTACGTGATCGATGTGTTGACCGGCAAGGCCGACGATCGAATCGGCCGCAACGGCCACGACCGGCTGTCGGTATTCGGCATCGGCGGCGAACTCGACACCTCGGGCTGGCGCAACCTGTTCCGGCAGCTGGCGGCGAACGGCTACCTCACCATCGACGAGGAAGGCCACGGCTCGCTGATGCTCGGCGAGCGCGCCCGGCTGCTGCTCAAGGGCAAGATAGCCTTCCACATGCGGGTGCAGCCACGCGACGCCTTGCGGGCGAAGCCCAAAGGCAAGCGCGACAGGACGGCAACCGTCGGCGCCGGCGACGAAGCGTTGTTTGCCGCCCTGAAGGCGCTGCGGCTCGAACTCGCGGCCGACGCCAAGGTGCCGCCCTATGTCATCTGCCACGACAAGACGCTGATCGACCTTGCCGCCAAGCGGCCGGCCGATCTCGCAGCACTTGCCAACGTCAGCGGCCTCGGCGAGGTCAAGATCAAGCGCTTCGGCGCCCGGCTGATCGACTGTGTCGGCCGCTTCAAGAAGCACCCGTTGCTGGAAAACCGGCTGTCGGCGACGGTCAATCAGACGCTTGCACTGCATCTTGCCGGCAAAGACGCGGACACGATCGCTGCTGAACGCCGCCTCGATGTGGCGACGATCTACGGCCATTTCGCCGAAGCCATCGAGGCCGGCCTGATCGAGGCGCGCTCGGTGGTCGGCCTCAACGACGCCGAGATCGATGAAATCCTTGGCGCCTTCGAGCGCTGTAGCACCCTCGACAGCGGCAAGCTCGGGCCCGTGCACGCGGCCCTCGACGGCCGCTTCGACTACGGCACGCTGAAATGCTTATTGGCGGAACTTCAGTAGGTTGGGTGAAGGCGTGAGCCGCGACCAGCCGTGATTACGCCGACAGCGGCCGGCTATCCGGACCGAGGCCGAGGCCGGTGCGCAGATCCATCTCGATCACGCCGCGCTCGGCCTCGCTCCTGGCGAGCATGTGGACATGGACCTCATTGGCGCCGAGCTTGGCTCCGCGGTGGCGGATATCGGCCAGATTGAGCGATTGCGCATCGTGCGTCGTGCGACCGACATGCAGCACCTTGCGCGTGCCGTCGGCATCGCGGGCGAACAGGGCGTAGTTGGCGGCAGGCAGCCTGCGGGCAGCCGATCAGGCTGTAGACGTGATGCACGTAGCGTTCGCCGCTGGCGCCTTGCCAGAAGCAGAAGTCAATCGGTGAGGCGAACTGCTCGTCGGCGGCGGCCGGCCGCTCGGTCGGGCGCGGCGCTGGCGCACGATTGCCTGTGCGTGGACGTGGCCCACGACGGGCAACGAACTCAGACAAGTCAACGACCGCTGCAGCCATAACGCGACCTACCCAATTTAACCCTACGCTCTGCGATGAGCGCTCGCAACCTTCAACGCATTTACGGGCAAGAAGGTTCAGGCTGTCTTTAGGATTGGGCAGAAATTTGGCCGGTCGAGTACACCGATCCCGACCATTCGCCAGGCATGGTAAAAACCTGCCTTCACGGTGCTTCGGGTTGGCACGATGGCGCCGCCAATCGGCGGCAAGATGTTAATTTGGTTGCAATATTTGCAGTCGAGGTGGTGCTGGAACGGTGCCGGACGGCGCCGCCGCCCTCAGCCTGCCAGCATCGGGTCCTGCTCCTGCGACGGCTTCGGCCTCGTCGCCGCCGCTTCGGTTGGCTTCACCCTTATGGCGGTGATCTTGTTGCGGCTCTTGCGCAGGATCTCGAAACGGTAGCCGTGGAACGTGAAGGTCTGGCCGGGCTCGGGGATGGTTTGCGCCTCGTGGATGACGAGGCCGGCGATGGTCGTCGCCTCGTCATCGGGCAACTCCCAGGCCATGTGCCGGTTGAGGTCGCGGATCGCCACCGTGCCGTCGACGTTGACCGAGCCGTCGGCCTGCGGCCGGATCGCGGTGTCGCCGGTGTCGTGCTCGTCGGCGATCTGGCCGACGATCTCCTCCAGAATGTCCTCCAGCGTGATAAGCCCCTGCACCTCGCCGTATTCGTCGACGACAAGCGCCAGCTGCGCCTTGCGTTTCAGGAACTGGTTGAGCTGATCCTTGACGCCGGTGGTGTCGGGCACGAACCAGGGGGTGAGGGCGAAGCTCATCACGTCCAGCTTGGAGATGTCCCAGCCGGCCTTGGCGGTGGCGGCGAGCAGATCCTTGGTGTGCAGGATGCCGACGATGTTCTCCGGCTCGTCCTTCCACAAAGGCACGCGGGAGTACTGGCTCTTCAGCACATCGTCGATGATCTTCGCCGGCGGGTCGTCGGCGTTGACCGTCTCCATCTTGGTGCGATGGACCATGATGTCGAGAACTTGCAACTCGCGCAGATCGAGGACACCACCCAGCATCTTGGCGTCGCCGCGCGCAACCGTGCCCTCCTTCTCGGACAACTCGATGGTGCCGCGCAGCTCCTCGCGGGCGGCCAGGATATTGGAAGCGTCGTCGGCCTTGCTTGGCGTCAGTTTCAGCAGCTGGCGTACGACGAACTGGATGGCCGTCGTGAGCGGCGCCAGCACGAGGATCGTGAACCGCATGAAGGGCGCGACCCCGAGCGCGGTGCGGTCTGCCGACGCCATGGCGAAGGTCTTGGGCAATACCGCCGAAAAGATCACGATCAGGATGGTCACAATGCCCGTGGCGTAGACGACGCCGGCCGGCCCGAACAGGGAGAGGCCGAGGCTCGTCGCCAGCGCCGCCGCCAGCACGTCGACGAGGGTGTTGCCGAGCAGCACGGCGCCGATCATCTTTTCCGGCGCTGCCAGCAGCCGGTTGACCAGCGACGCCTTCTTGTTGCCCTCGCCTTCGAGTGCATGCATGCGGGCCCGCGAGGCGGCGGTGAGTGCCGTCTCGCTCAGGTTGAAGAAGCCCGACAGCAGCAGCAGCAGGATGATTGCAAGTACGGTCAGGATGATTTCGAAGGTCATGGATCGAGCGTCAAACCTCTTGGAGCGCGGCGTGCAACGGATATGATAACACAGCACGAATTCGTCCGGTCATGAGCGCGCCATTTTCGGTCTGCTGCCGGAAGTATAGGTGGTGATGCAACCAATATAATCCATTACGTCCGCCGGTTTCGTTGGCCTTATTCAAAATCTTCCTCCTCGAAACGAGGGGGCGGGGCGGCCGTGGTCCACGGCGGTCTTCCGCGTTTCTTGTATTCAAGTGGCCCAGAGCCACCCCACTTGGACGCCTTTTCGCTGGGCGCCTCCGCGTAGATGAGCCTTTCGAGGTTAGTACTGGCATTGGAACCTCAGGCGTCCCCAATGCTCACGCATGGGGCACGCGGTACCCTCCGGTTCGTCCCCGTGCGTACGGGATTGCTTGACCGGAAACGTCCATCCCGATCCCACGACCTGAAGGCCAGCAGTATTGGATGGGCCGGCGAAGCGTGGATAATTTTCGGGTGCAGCAACTTCAGCTCGATGATTGACGCGCAGCCACCGCAACAAACGCCGTCACTGCCGCCCTCTTCGAGGCAGGGGCATCGCAGATGAACTTTGCAGGGCAATTCTTGCCGCGCCATGGCTCGGCAAAAATGACCGAGCTTTCGTCATGGCCGCGCAGCTTCGTCATTGCCGTCCAGCTTCCTTCGCAAAGCGGTGATCACGCGGTGCACGGTCTCCAATTCTTTGACGGCTAACCCCTCTGACAATCGGTTGATCCATGGCGTCTGTAATTCCATGGCACTCTCAAAGGCCTTCCTTCCGTTGTCGGTCAGTACGACCAGCTGTGCTCTCCTGTGATGTGGATTGGCTTCGAAGACGACCAATCCATCCTTGTGCAGGTCGTTGATGATCCGTTGCACGTTCTGCCGATTGGCGCCGAGATCGCGGGCAAGCCACGCCACGGGTTGCGGACGCTCGGCGCTCACGATGGCGCCGAGGATCTGCCAGCGCGCGCTCGTCAGACCCAGCCGCGAGACCAGCCGGTCGCCAGCCGTCAGAATTAGGCTGTTGAGACGCAAGAGATCCAGCATCAGGCCCGTTAAAGCTTCGCCAGCTGGAGTTCGTTTCATCCTTCGCATGTGTCACCATGTAATGATATTGACATTATAATGTCAACATCGTAGGCCTTCATCGTGTCATTATGACATTATACAACCAAATTGGAGATTTGTCATGCTTCAACTCCGTTCCATGGATCCTGCGTTCCCGATCGAGCGCCAGCTGGGTGTCGAGACAGGCCCGGTCGTCCTCGTCAATGCGTTCAACCTCGACAAGGCCGATGAGACGGCAATGCTTCAAGCCTGGACGTCAGACGCGCAGTTCATGCAGCGCCAGCCTGGGTACATTTCGACCCAGCTCCATCGCGCCATCGGCGACGGCTGCACCTACCTGAACTATGCAATTTGGGAATCCACCGCCACTTTCCGCGCTGCGTTCAGTCATCCTGAGTTCCAGGCAAAGCTCTCTGTCTACCCGTCGTCCGTAGTCGCCTCACCCCACCTGTTTCAGAAGGTTGCCGTGCCTGGCATCTGCGTCGCATAACCAGATCGCCGAAAGGAACGGACCGGATGATCAAGGCCATTCATCCGGTCGCCGGAGCGGTCGCGATCCTCGCGATTGCCGCGTTCCGGCTCGCGACGGCTTTGAGCGACGGACGCGCGATTGGGTGAGCATTGCTTCGACTGTGGCTTCGAATAGCGAGGGGATCATTATCCGCCTCGATCCACCTCAGTCGGCCGAGTAGACGCGGCCGCCGCCATGTCGCACAACCGTTGTCCGTCGTCGCGCTGTCGTTCGAGTGGCAGCGCGCCGCCGAGCTTGTACCAGCCATCTATGATTGCGGGCTCCTAGGAGCGCGGATACCCGACCGTCTGCGCAAATGTCACGAACTGTTGGTCGGGCAGCTTCATGGCTCGATCGAGCGCGGTCTTATCGAGGGCACCGCGGAACACAGTCGCAAGCCCTTCCGAGGCGCAGAACAGGTATACGTTCTGCCCGATGAAGGCTGCATCGACCGAGGCATAGAGTCGCCGCTCTTCGGCGGAGATACCAGTCATGCGCTCGCCATGCGCAACGTAAACTAGATTGAGCGGCGCACCGCGAACGAAATCCTGAGTGCCGGTCAGCGCGCGCAGATCGGTATTCAAATACGGCACCAGGCTGTGCGATTTGGGATCGTAGAGCCACACGCCGTCGGCCATGACGGCATAGACGTCGATCACCATGATATGCCGCCAATAGGGTGCTGTGCGGTCTCCATTCGGGCGATTGATGCCGTAGGCCGCCCATAGCAAATCGGAGAGCGTCTGCGCTGGAATAGGCCGATCGGAGTACTCGCGGGTGGAACGCCGAGCCTTGAGCGCCGACATCAGCGCCATTCCACCCTCGGTCCGAGGCGGCGGCAACGGCAAGGGCTTCAGATCCTGTGCCAGAACCTCTCCTGACAGCGCAACCGCCGCTGCACTGGCGGCAATTCCGGCATTGGCTTGGCGACGCGTCATCATGATCGCTCCTTTGCATGCTCGAAAATCGACCTGTCGGAACCGAAACTCACTGCGCCCCCGCAGCCCTCAGAATCACGCGCAGCCGATCTCATCATTGACCCTGCGCAAATTGAGACGGTCGAGCGATTGGACCGGGTGATGCGCCAGTTGCCGAGATTTTGTCAGGCTCTTTGGCTTCGAATGTGCGTTGGCGGGTTGACGCCCGGATAGAGCGCAGCTCGTCGATCGACGGCCGGTTGTGTGGCCCGCACCGGTGCAGCGGGTGATGATCCCAAAGGCACATGGCGATGGCGTGCGTCCGCGCGGCATTCCAACCATCCGTGATCGCGTCGTCCAGACCGCCGCAATATGTCCGCAGCCAATGTATAGGCTGACGGAAACTGGCGAAGTCGCAATCGACGCGGCTGACCCTGAGCCGCCGAACGGCATCACACCCCGAATGCGTCGTCGCGCAACACCGTGGCACGTTGCGAGCAGTCTTGCGGACCGCTCGGTCCGGGCTACGAATGGTCCGACGCATTCAATTGCATCATCGGAGTTGACCGGCTCGAGCAGCTACAAGGTGAAGGCTCCTCACCGGTGCAGGTCCGTCTTGAGCGAAGCCCCGCACCTGGAACACCGGCTTGATGCCGTTGGCATGCAAATCGACGACCAGGGGTTCACGCTTGCTATCGGCAGGCCTGCGGGTGAACTCCTCGGTGGCAGGGTGCGGGAGCGATTGCGGGTTTGGTTGAGCGGTGATCGCCAAGACTTCGCATCGCTGGAACTCCGCCAGGAAAACGACTGCCAGTCGTGCGCTCGGACTTCGAGCGAGCTGGCGCTTCCTGCAATGCTATTGCGCTCGCGCGCCGAACACCGCGTTCCAAAGCATTCCCGCGCCAAGCAGGATGAGCAACACCGGAGCAAGCGGCCATGTCAGCCCGAGCACGATCCACGCGCCACCGACAAGAAATACGAGCCCGCATGCAACGGAGAAACCGTCGACCGTCTCGGCCCTTCGAAAAAGGGCGGCTTGCGCCCCGAGAATGATGACACTCATGCCGAGCAGGGCCCATCCCCAACCGACATTGGCCAGCACGGCCACGCCGATCCAGATCAGAAAAAGAGCCCATGTAATGGCCTCCAGCTGACGCGCGTAGGCCGTCTTTCCTGGCGGCTCCGAGCTGTTGATTGATTTGTTCTCAACGTTGCTCATGATCTGCCTCCAAAGCATAAGTCGCACATCCGTCCCGGAGCATCCGGTAATGCGCTATCGACGGCACCGGGATCGTCTGGACCTGAGTTGACGGTGAGACTTGACAACAGTCTCAGGCCTTCTTGGTTTGCCACATGCCAAGTGCTGCGCCCGTTGGATCGGCGATCAGGCTGAACCAGCCCATTCCGGGGACCTCGGTAACGTCTTTCAACACCGTCGCACCAAGCGACTTGGCCTTACCGGTAGCTGCCTTGACGTCATCGACGAGCACATAGGCCAACCACGTCGACGGCGCACCGGGAATTGGGTGTTTCATCAGCCCACCGCCTGTTCCCTCGCCGACCTCGATCATGGTGTAGCCCCCGTCGGACATGGGCATGTCTTGAAGTTTCCAGTCGAACAATTTGCCGTAGAACGATTTGGCCTGGGCGACGTCTGTCGTATTCAGCTCAACATGCACGAACGGATTGGCCATTGAACGCCTCCTCTTGGATTGCATTGGACAGCAGGACCACACCCCCCTCACGAGCGTAAGTCACATCACCCTGCACCGACCCGCTGCCGGCGCATTGCGTAGCGTCAATGGAAGCCTCGAGCGCCGCTACTGAAGAGAGCTGACAAAGCTGGATGGATCGGGTTTTCGCGCCCTTATCGCCCACTCCCACTTCGCTCTTCAGGGCGGCGACTTTCCGCTGCCGGGTGCATCGCGATAGCGTCGGCACCGCGCCTGCGCCACTTACCGCGCGGTCCAGCCGCCGTCGGCGAACAGCACGGTGCCGGTGCAGAACGAGCTTTCGTCGCAGCTCAGGAACAGCACCGCGTTGGCAATCTCTTCCGGCCGGCCCAGCCGCATCATCGGCTGGCGGGCTTCGAGCGAAGCGCGCAGCGCCTTGGGATCGGGGCTATCAGCGAAGATCTTGGTGAAGTACTCGGTCTCGATGGTGCCCGGGCCGACCGCGTTGATCCGGATATTCTGATGCACATGGTCGAGCGCCATTGCGCGTGTCATGGCGGCGACCGCACCCTTGCTCGTGACATAGGCGGCGCGGTCCTTGATGCCGGCGACCGAGGTCGTCGAGGCGGTGTTGACGATGGCGCCGCCGCCTTGCTTGGCCATGTGCGGGATCGCATGCTTGCAGCCGTAGAACACGCCGTTGACGTTGACCGCCAGCAGCGCGCTCCAGTCCTCCTCGCTGGTCTCGACGACGTTGCCGGTAATGCCGTAGCCGGCGTTATTGAACAAGACGTCGAGGCGGCCGTGCCTGGCGACCGTGCCGTCGATCATCGCCTTGACCGATGGGCTCCGGGCGGTGTCGACCTCGACGGCGGTGGCGCCGTTGCCGACCTCGGCTGCGACTGCCTTGGCGGCTGGCAGGTTCTTGTCGGCGACGATCACCGTCGCGCCTTCGCGGGCGAACAGCCGCGCCGTCGCCTCGCCAATGCCCGAGCCGCCGCCGGTGATGATCGCGATCTTGCCCTTGAGACGCATGTTCTTACCCCTTGCAGGCTAGCGCGAACTTGGTGACTGCGGCGATGAAGGCGTCCGAGCGCGTGATCGGATACATGTGGCCGCCAGTCGGGAACATCTGCAGCTCGGCATGGCTGATCGAGGCGTGCCAGTTCGCGATTGAGGAAGGCCGGCACGATCAGGTCGTCCTCGGCGCCCTGCACCAAGGTCGGCACGGTGATCTTGTGCACATCCCTGGCGCGGTCGAATTCGAGGATCGCGGCGATGCGCTCGGCAACCACGTCCTGCTGCGCCGGCGTCATCGGCGCTGCTGCCAGGTTCGCCTCGTAACTGTCCCAGTTGGCATTGAGCCACTCGGCGGTGTAGCCGAGAAAGCCGACCATGGCCGAGTATTCCCTGGGCGCTGCCCGTAGCACCTTGATGCGGGAGCCGAACAGCTCGGCCATGTAGCGGTTGGGCCGTGCCCAGGTGCCGCTGAGCACAAGTCCGGCGATGCGGGCTTCGCTCTCGAGGGCCATCGATTGCAGGATGACGCCGCCGGTCGAGTGCCCGAGTAGGACGGCCCGCTTCGAGCCGACATGATCGAGTACGGCTGCGGCATCGCGGCCGAGCTGCGCGATATCCGTGTGCGCCGTGCCCCGTGTGCTGGCGGCGATGCCGCGTTGATCGAACCGGATCAGGCGAAAATTGCGGGTGAAGGCGGCGACCACGGGGTCCCAGAACGCGGCAGTGCCGCCGAGCCCGGTGACCAGCATCAGATCGGGGCCGGCGCCATCGACAGTCACGGCCAGTTCCGCCCTGTCGGGCAGGGTCAAGCGAGATACGGTCATTTGTGATCCTATTTCGTCTGGTCGTATGACTTGTCGGTCCAGCCGAACACCGTGCGCGCCTCGATCTCGGCGATGTTGGCCGGCCGCGGGAAAGGCTCGGGCGCGGGCTGCCCTGGAATGCGTTCGCGGCCGATCTCGGCGAAGAACGCGTCGAGCCCGCCCGGGATCATCATGACGACGAAGGTCATCGGCTCGTCGTTGGGATTGAGGAAGTGATGTTTGCGGCCCCGGCCGACGTAAACGGTGGTGCCGGCTTCCATCGGGTGCTCGACGCCGTCGATGCGGGCTAGCCCGCGCCCCTCGACGACGTGGATCACTTCCTCCTGATGGGCGTGGGTGTGCTCGCGGATGAAGCACTGCGGCGCCACCGTCTGAGTGCCGAGTGAGAAGTTGGCGGCGCCGCCGGTGATCTGCTGGTTGAGGATATTGCAGACGAAGCCGTTGGCGGGCACCGGCTGCCAATAGCTCTTCGCCTCGTCGCGGCCGATGACCAGTGCCCTGGCCGCCTCCGCGGTGTCTTGCTGTGCCATGACCTACCCGCTCGTAGTTGCCGAACCTGCGGCGCAGGCTCAGGTAAAACTGACGGGTATGTCAATAGACGTTGCTACGCTCAGCGCTTGATGCAGCCCCGCATGCAGGCCTGGAACTGGGCGTCGCAGCTGGCGCTGCCTTTGGTGCGGATGCGGCAGTCGTTGTGGGCGGCGCGGCAGGCGGATACGCAAGAGCTGTTCTGGGCATTGGCGCAGCTGCGCGCACCATCGCCGAGCGCGAGGCCAATGCCGGCCGTTGCCGCGGCGCAGACCAGGCCGGCGAGCATCATCAACGAACGTCTGCGCATGGCCCACTCCTTGATTTGGAGGATGCTTGCTCGTTCCGCCGCGGGACCGCGAAACGGCTGCCAAATTCAAGCCAAGCCACTACCGCCGGCACGATGAACGTAAGCTGAACCAATTTGGGTGGCGGCGGAGAATAACGCCGCCGACCGGCGTGTCCGATCACGATTTCGCGCGCTGCCCGCCATGTTTCCTCGAAGATGCCGCCGCCTCAGTAGGCATAGTCCGTGAACACTGGATCGGTCTTGCCTTGCCATTTGCCATTGAAGCGTTCGAGCATGTCGTCGGCGGTGGTGCGGCCGGACTTGGCGATCTCGGCCAGGCAGTCGAGGTAGGCGGTCTCGTCCTGCCCCCGGGCGTCGAGCTTCTTGCGAGCAGCGAGGCCATGGCGCGAGATGTCGAGCGCCTCACGCGCAAGGTCGAGCACCTTCATGCGACGGAAACGGGCATCGAGCGCCTGCCTCGGCACCTCGTCGCGCAAGCTCTGGCGATCGTCGGCGGACCAGCCCTTGACCAAGTCCCAGGCGGCGTCGAGCGCGTTCAGATCGTAGAGCAGGCCGACCCAGAAAGCCGACAGGGCGGTGATCTTGGCTTGGCCGCCGCTGTCGGCACCGCGCATCTCGAGAAAGCGCTTCATGCGCACCTCGGGAAACAGCGTTGTCAGATGATCCGACCAGTCGTCGATCGTCGGCCGCTCGCCGGGCAATTGCGGCAGCCGGCCCTTCATGAAGTCGGGGAACGAGGCGCCGGCTACGTCGACGTATTTGCCGTCGCGATAGACGAAGTACATCGGCACGCCGAGCGCGTACTCGACGTAACGATCGTAGCACATGCCGCTTTCGAACACGAACGGCAGCATGCCGGTGCGGTTGCGGTCGGTGTCGCGCCAAACTTCCGAGCGCAGGCTCTTGTAGCCGTTGGGGCGGCCCTCCTTGAACGGAGAAGCTGCGAACAACGCAGTCGCCACCGGCTGCAAGGCCAGCGAGACGCGGAACTTCTTGACCATGTCGGCCTCGTCCTTGAAGTCGAGGTTCACCTGGATGGTCGAGGTCCGGTACATCATGTCGAGGCCGTGGCGGCCGACGGTCGGCATGTAGCGGGTCATCACGCCGTAGCGCTGTTTCGGCATCTGCGGCGTCTCTGCGAGCGTCCAGTTCGGCGAGAAGCCGACGCCGAGGAAGCCGAGGCCGAGGTCGTCGCCGATCGCCTTGACCTGGTCGAGGTGGGTGGCGGTTTCGGCGGCGACCTCATGCAGGGTCGAGACGGCCGCACCCGACAGCTCGAATTGGCCACCGGGTTCGAGCGAGATGGTCCCGCCGGCCTCGCCGGCCGGACGCTTCAGAGCGATGATGTGCGGGCCTTCCTCGATCGGCTCCCAGCCGAACCGCTCGATCATGCCTTCCATCAGCGCGCGGATGCCGCTGGGGCCGGCATAGGGCACAGGCGCCAGGCCATCGCGCTTGAACACGAACTTCTCGTGCTCGGTGCCGATCAGCCATTTGGCGGGCATCTTTTCGCCGGCGGCGATCCAGCTGACGAGATCGTCGCGAGAGCTGATGGTCGGGCTCGCGCCCCCGTCCTGTCGGGTCGACATGGTGTCCTTGCCTGCACTTGGTGCGGGTCGCTCGATTGATGGTTCGCTAGTTCGGATGTTTCGAAGCGTTGTGAGGCGGAGTTATGGCCGCGCCGTCCGCGACGCACAAGAGGGGGCGCCAACCCGAAGCTCCGAATTTTCCTGCGTCGATCCCCCAGCTTTTCTCACACGTATAGACGGATGCTAGCCATACGCCAATGCCGTGGCGCCGGTTGCACGGTAAACCGGCGGGGCACCGCCACCTGTCATGCTGAGGGCGACCGCCTCGGCCGCCCGAATGCCGTCGACCCCGGCCGACAGGATGCCGCCGGCATATCCGGCACCTTCGCCGGCCGGATAGAGCCCGATGGTATTGAGGCTTTGCCACAGTTCGTTGCGCGGCAATCGGATCGGTGCCGAGGTGCGGGTCTCGACGCCGGTCAGCACGGCATCGGCCATGGCAAAGCCTTTGATCTGGCGGTCGAAGGCGGGGATCGCCTCGCGGATCGCCGCGATCGCATAAGGCGGCAGACAGGTCGCAAGGTCGGTTGCGGTGACGCCGGGCCTGTACGAGGGGACGACCGCGCCGAGCGACGCCGAGGGCCGGCCGGCGAGAAAATCCCCGACGCGCTGTGCCGGCGCCGCGAAGCTGCCGCCACCGGCCTCGAACGCCGCCGTCTCCCATCGCCGCTGGAAATCGACGCCGGCGAGGACGTCACCTGGATAATCGTCGGGCGAAATCGCGACGACGATGCCGGCATTGGCGTTGCGCTCGGCACGGGAATACTGGCTCATGCCGTTGGTGACGACGCGGCCGGGCTCGGACGTCGCCGCCACCACCGTGCCGCCGGGGCACATGCAGAACGAGTAGACGCTGCGGCCATTGCTGGCATGGTGGACGAGTTTGTAGTCGGCGGCGCCGAGCAGCGGGTTGCCGGCGAAGGTGCCGAAGCGGGCACGGTCGATGATCGATTGCGGATGCTCGATGCGCAGGCCGATCGAGAACGGCTTCGCCACCATCGCGACGCCGAGGCTATGCAGCATGGCGAAGGTATCCCGCGCGCTATGGCCCACGGCCAGTACGACGTGGGACGCTGCCAGCGTCTCGCCGGTGCTGAGCGTGACGCCTGCGACTTGGCGCTTGCCGTCGGGGCCCATTTCCAGTTCGAGCCGCTCGACCCGGGTCTGGAACCGATAGCTGCCGCCGAGCGCCTCGATCTTGGCCCGCATGCGCTCGACCATGGTGACGAGGCGGAACGTGCCGATGTGGGGCTTGGCCTGCCACAAGATCTCCGCCGGCGCGCCGGCGGCGACAAACTCGGTCAAGCACCTTGCGGCCGTGAAACTTGGGGTCCTTGATCTGGCTGTAGAGCTTGCCATCGGAAAAGGTGCCGGCGCCGCCCTCGCCGAACTGCACGTTCGATTCCGGCGAGAGTATCCCGCGCCGCCACAGCGCCCAGGTATCCTTGGTGCGCTGGCGCACGCTTGCGCCGCGCTCGATGATAATCGGCCGCAGACCGGCCTCGGCGAGAATGAGCGCAGCGAACAAGCCGCATGGGCCGGCGCCGATCACGACCGGCCGCAGCTTTTCGTCGCCACGGGCGCGGGCGACCGGCTTGTAGGTCATGTCCGGCGTCGGCACCACATTGTGGTCGTTGGCGAAGCGGGCAAGGACCGCAGTTTCGTCCTGAACCTCGGCGTCGAGGGTGTAGACGAACTCGATCGCCGAGCGCTTGCGGGCGTCGGCGCCGCGCCGGAACACGCGTGAAGTCCGACCAGCTGTTCGGGACCGATCGCGAGCCGCTTGAGCAAGCGCTGCCGCCAGCGCCTCGGGCGCATGATCGAGCGGCAGTTTGAGTTCGGTGACGCGGATCATGGTTTGGTTTCTCAGGACGCGATGTGTGGTCGTAGGTTGGGTTGGACCGGCCCCCTTGCCGGTCGTAACCCGACTTTTCGGTGAGGAGCGAAGTTGTTGGGTTACGCGCCGAAGGGCGCCAACCCAACCTACATGCCGCAGCACTTCGCAATCAAACCGTTGGCCCGCCGGCGAGGGCGAACCGCTTCTTGATCTTCATGAACAACTGATCGCGCACCTGCCGGTAGCTGGCCAGCACCTGCTCGCGATTGCCGCGGCCGACCATCAACGAGGCATCGAACGTCGGCCAGTATTCGACGTCGACCGCCATGGTGCGGGTCAGCTCCAGCGCCTGGTGGTGCGCTTCCGGCGACAAGGTGACGATCAGGTCGAACGAGGTGTCGTTGAGATCGGCGAGCGTTTGCGGCGCATGCCTTGACACGTCGATGCCGATCTCCTCCATCACTGCGACGACGAACGGGTCCTGCTGTCCGGCCCTGACGCCCGCCGACACGCAATAGACGCGGCGGGCGGCGAGGTGGGAAAGTATGGCGGCCGCCATCGGCGAGCGCACGGCATTCATGGTGCAGGCGAAAAGCACTGCGGCCGGCAGCTCGTTGGCGCCATCGACTGCCAAGGTGCGTCTAGCCTCGCCAGTGCAGGGCGCAGATCAAGGTGAACAGCCGCCGGGCGGTGTCGTGGTCGAGCGTGATCTTGCCCTCGAGGCGCTGGGTCAGCAGCCGGCTGCCCTCGTCATGGAGGGCGCGCCGACCCATGTCGATCGCCTGGATGCGCGACGGCGGCTGGGTGCGGATGGCCTGGTAGTAGCTGTCGCAGACGATGAAGTAGTCCTTCATGATCCGGCGCAACGGCGACAACGACAGCAGGTGGGTGACCACCGCCTCCTGCGTCTCGGTGCCGACCGCGAAGACGAGACGGTCGTCGGCGATGGCGAGCTTGAGCTTGTAGGGACCGTCCTCGCGGCCGACAAGGGCGAAGCTGTTGCCGTCGAGAATGTCGAAGATCGCCACCTCGCGCTCGTGGTCGATGTTGGCGTTCGGCCGCGCAATGGAGGTTTCGTCGAGATCGATCGCGATCAGCCGAGCCTTGTTCGGCGGCGGGGTTGTACCCTCTTCGCTCATCTGCGCAGCAACCCTGTCCTTATCGGCGGTTTGATCCGCGCCGATCTCAGTACCCGGAATACACATGGACAGCACACATGACGATCGAGGATGTCGCCGGCCAGGAGCCCGACCGCATGCTCCAGCATGACGCCGGCGCATCCTCGATCGCCGAGGTCGCGGCCCACGGTCGCCCGGGCGTCGGACGCCTCGTCCGTAGCAGGGCTACGGCCTTCGGCGATCCTCCTGCCGGATCGACTGCTCCGCGATCAGGTGTACCAGCCATTGTGATTCCGGTACTAGCACAAATCGGCGTGGCCGGCGTCAATAGCCGTAGAGCCGCGCCGGGTTGTCGACCAGGATACGCTTGAGCATGGAGGCATCGCCGCCGGTCCAGCCGTAGAGGCGGTTCAACGCGGCGCCGTCGTCGATGGCGTGGAACGGTTCGATCTCGGCGAGCAGCGCGCCGGTGCGATTGGCGCCGCCCGGATGCGGCCAGTCCGAGCCCCACAGCATACGGTCGGGATTGGCTGCGATCAGCGCGCGGGCGAAGCGGTGCCACGTCGGCGAAATCAGGCGCGGTCGATACCCGATAGGCGCCCGACAGCTTGACGTAGGCGCGGCCGGCCGCGACCAGCGACAGCAGTGCCTGGAAACCCGGCTGCGATGGGCCGAGTGCGGCCTTGGCGCCGCCGAAGTGGTCGACCACCAGCGTCACGCCGAGGCTGTGCAACGCGTCGCGCAGCGCCTCGATGACGGTGAGATTGGTGAACGTCTGCAGGTGCCAGCCGAGCGGGGCGACGCGGTCGCGGATCGCCGATAGCGTCTGCCATGCGGCCTTGGGATCGACGACGCCGGCGGTCGACAGATTGGCGCGCGCGCCGCGCATGCCGCCCGCGTACAGCGCAGTGAGTTCGGCATCGGTGATCGTCGTCGGATCGATCACTGCGACGCCACGCGCCTTCGCACCCAGCCTGGCGATGGCGTCGATCGTGCAGGCGTTGTCGGTACCGTAGGGGCTCGGATGCACGATCACGACGCGCGACAGGCCGAGCGCTGCCTGATGCCGTTCAAGATCGGCGATCGAAGCATCGCCCGGCGTGTAGACGCGCGACGGCGCCCACGGATAGGTATTCCCGGGGCCAAAGACGTGCACATGGCAGTCGGTGGCGCCTGCTGGCACCGCAAAGGCCGGCTTGGCGTGGGCGACGCCGTGGATGGTTGCGCGGTCCGACATCGGCACTCCGGTTGCGGTTGGCGGTGCCATGTTGTCCCTTCGTGCGGGGGCTAGGCCATCCCGCCGTGGCAAAGCAATTCCAAGTACACGCGATCGCGGTTGCGATCAATTGCGCCGGGCCGGTGCTGCCTGCGGAACAGTCGTGCAGGTGTTAGTACCCGGAATCACACATGGCTAGCACACCTGATCGCGGAACCACGAGGCGATCCGCCAGGAGCGCGCCGAAGAGCGTAGCCCAGACTACGGTCGAGGCGCGCGACGCCGTGGGCGCCCGTGGGCCGCGACCCTACGGGCGATCTAGGATGCTCGCAGGCGGCGTCGCGCCGCTTGTCCGATGGGGCAACATCGGCCGGCGCGGCGCTCCTGGCCGGCGAGCATCCTCGATCGTCATGTGTGCTATCCATGTGTGATTCCGGGTACTACCGCCGCTGTCGCTGCAACACGGCCTCGACCCGGTTGCGCACCTGCATCTTCTGCATGATCAGCGTCATGTAGTGCTTGACGGTCTTCTCGCTGATGTTGAGCTTGCGCGCGATCTCCTTGTTGGTGAGGCCCTGCGCAACCAGATTGAGGATCTGGTCCTCGCGCGCCGTCAGGTTTTCGTTGGCGTCGATTGCTGCGGCTTGCGACCCCGGCTGTCTGATCCGGCGCAGCATGACGGCGGCAAGCGCCGGCGCCACATAGAACTGGCCGGCGTGGACGGCACGAAGGATTTCGGCGAGCTCGAGACCGCCAACACCCTTCAGCACATAGCCGCGCACGCCGGCCGCCATGGCAGCGGTAACGTCGCTTTCGCTCTCCGAAGCAGTCAGCAACACGATCTTGATTTCGGGGTTGGTCTCGGCGAGGGCTGCTGCGGCGGCGATGCCGCTGCCGGGCATGCGGACGTCCATCAGGATGATTTCGGGCGCCGCCGTGCGTGCGATATGAATGGCGTCATCGGCGGTGGCGCCTTCGGCGACCACCGCGAAGTCCGCCATGTGCCCCAGCGTCAGGCGAACGCCCTCCCGAAATAGCGGATGATCGTCGACCAGTGCTGTGCGGATCGGATTGGGCATAAACGAGGTGAATTCCTATGGCTTGAACATTGGTCAAACCGGCAATGCAAGAGCTGCGCCATGCCTTCGGCGCTGGCATACTGCCGGTAATGGCGTTGGTCGAAAATATCGAAAAATCAGCCTTTTGCATAGCCTCCGATCAACCGGCGAAGTCAGTAGGCGTGCTATTCGGTCGCGAACGCCAAGACGCGGGCGCCACGGTTCACTACGATTGGCGTAGTCATGCGGTTTGTGGCAAGGCATGGCCAATCCGCTGCGAGAGCGGCTCGAGCAACTAGCGGCTGCAGGCCGTGTCCAACCGAACTGGTGCCGACGTGAGTAAAAAAAAACTGTCACGGTCATGGACCGGATGCAGCAAGGTTATCGCTATGAACTCGCCGAGCCGGCGGGACGCAACTTCGCCCCCGAATTCAAGCCCGAACTGACGCCTGCGGAAATGCTCCGCCTCGGCATGTTCGGCGGCAAATACATGACCGACTGCCGCTCCGAATTCCCGCGCAGCTGGTTCGCCGAGGCGAAGCTCGCGGAGGGCCGCGCCGACAGCTCGCTCAATTACTTTGGTGTCGCCGCCAGCCAACCGCTGTCGGTGTGGCGAAAGAAAGGATGGATCCACCCTGAAGATCCACGCGGATGGTTCCAGTGGTATTGCCGGTACTACATGGGACGAAGACTGCCCGGAGAGGACGATCGGCAGATCAAGCGCTGGAAAGCCATGCGGCGGCACATCCGCCAAATTCAGAACAACTGCGATCCCGGCAATTTGCTGTGCCGGCCTCGACAACGCCAAGCCTTGCTGCACTGGGCGTACGACAGCCGCAAGCTGTAGCTCTATGATCGACTGCGCCTAGAGTCTTTGCGCTCTTAGGAAAGCGCACATTCCCACTCCGCCTGTCCTGACTGTGACACTTGGTGCCCACCGCGCTCATCAGGACTGGTTATAATTCAATGGCACCAGAAAGCCGGCCCAACTCACACCACTTGCTTCCCCGGGGCGCGATAGCGCCAAGACCCGGGGTCGCGTCGGTCCGCGGGGGCAACCACCTTGCTCCATCCCCCGGACGCGATCCCGGCTCAGCCTGCTTCCGCAGGCTGTCCGGGAACGCTGATGGGGCCGTGGTCGCTCACTGACGGGGCGCGGAACGGGGACCTTATGTCAGTGACGGAACAGCCCGGAGCAATTACATTTGGCTCGCGTTTGTCGGTTGCGGCCGAGCGCCTTTCGCGCGCAGCCCAACGTTCACGGCGCAAACGTTGGACTTCGGCCGCCTGAAGCGGCGCCCTCAGCCCGCCGTGCGCAATTGCCGGCAAGATGTTATTGGCGGTCCCTACGGGAGTTGAACCCGTCTTCCAAGATTGAAAATCTCGTGTCCTAACCGATAGACGAAGGGACCGTCGAAGCACCCTATAGGAAGGTTCGGGCGGCGGTGCAAGACAGCTGTGATCAAGCAGACGTCTGCGGTCAGGGCAATCCGGTCCTCGCGTCCCACCGCCCCATCAGTGTCAGCTCGGGCTTGGCCCGAGGACGACAGTTGCTTGTGTATTTGCCACTGCAGCCAAGCTGATCAGCCCTGAGCCTGCGGCCGGGCCGGCTGCGACGACGCCCAGCTTCAGCCCCACAAAGCCGGTGTCGCCGGCTGCACGATGCTACCGTCGTAGCGCAGCCCGCTGTCGCGATCGTGGTGCAGCAGCAGCGGTCCGTCGAGGTCGACCCAGGCGGCTCCCGGCGTCAACAGCATCGCCGGCGCCATGGCGAGCGAGGTGCCGACCATGCAGCCGACCATGATCTTCAGGCCCGACGCGCGGGCTTGCCGGGCAAGCACCAGCGCCTCGGTCAGGCCGCCGGCCTTGTCGAGCTTGATGTTGATCGCGTCGTAGCGGCCGGCCAGCGCCGCGACAGTGCGGCTGTCGTGCACGCTTTCATCGGCGCAGAACGGCACGCGCCGGGCGATGCGGTCGAGCGCTTCATCCCGGCCGGCCGGCAGCGGCTGTTCGATCACCTCGACTCCAGCGGCTTGGCAGGCCGCGAGGTTGGCCGCGATGAGATCGGGCGTCCAGGCTTCGTTGGCGTCGACGATCAGACGTGAGTTCGGTGCTGCCGCCCGTACCGCAGCGATCCGCTCGAAATCGCCAATGCCGCCGAGCTTGACCTTGAGTAACGGGCGGTGGGCAGCAGCGCCGGCGGCGATCGCCATCGCATCGGGCGTGCCGAGGCTGATGGTGTAGGCGGTGACGCACGGCTGCGGTGCGGCAACGCCGGCAAGCAAGTGCACCGGCTTTGCCGAATGCTTCGCCTCGAAGTCCCACAACGCGCAGTCGATGGCATTGCGCGCGGCACCCGCCGGCATGTGGCGCTGCAACTCGGCCCGGCTCATGCCGCCGGCGATCGCATCAGCCTGCCCGGCAATGTCGGCCGCCACGCCCTCGACCGTCTCGCCGTAGCGGGCGTAGGGCACGCACTCGCCGCGGCCGGTGCAAGGCCCGTCGGTGATGGTCGCGGTGACAACGACGGCCTCGGTCTTCGATCCGCGCGAGATGGTGAACGCGCCGGCGATCGGGAAATGCTCGACGGCGACGGTGAGCGTTGGCTTCGAGGGCATACGCCGTCTCCCGCATTTGGATCCCGGCACTTTGCATCATGCGAGACGCGAAGTCGCAGCGCGAACAGGATTGCCGCGTTACGTGAGCGACACGATCGCGGCTTATGGCGTGCGGCTCGAGAAGCTTATCGAGCTTCAGGTGCAGTTCGGCAATACTGCTGTTCTGAGACCCGTCGAACGCGCCGCATTGTCGAATACCGAGCCTAGCCGTTCGTCCAGTGCAGCTACAGCCGCTCGTCCTGCACCTTGAGTTGGCGCGTAACGCCGCTGCGCATGTCGCGCACGTCGCGGATCAGCATCGCCATCTGTTTGTCGAGAAAGCCGATCCGCGCCGTCGACTCCTGCTGTGCCGCCGTAATCCCTTCCAGCCGCAAGCTCAACATTTGAGGTATGTCGGCCAGCAAGTCTTCGAGGTCACTGACGCGCTTGTCGATGGTGTCGGTCATGGTCGCAGGGTAGGTGTTGCCTTGGCCCCGGTCAACGGACGCCATTTGCCGACTTTGATGCGACTCTTGACGGGCACCATACCGCCCGACCGGCAATCGGATTGGCGTTCGTCCAGCCATATTCCTTGCCAAACACCGCCCCCGCGTGTATCAGGCGCGCACTCCACACGCGGATCAATCGCGTTGGGGCGGACCACATCTTCCGCTTCGACGCTCCGGTGGGCACCTCGACAACCCGAGGCGCCTGTTCCGATCCGCGGCGGTTCAACCGGAAAAAAGGACTGCAATCTCATGGCGCTTCCCGCCTTCAATATGCGTCAGCTGCTCGAAGCTGGCGTTCACTTCGGTCACCAGTCGCATCGCTGGAACCCCAAGATGGCGTCGTACATCTACGGCGCCCGCAACAACATCCACATCGTCGACCTGACCCAGACCACGCCGCTGCTGCATCAGGCGCTGGTCAAGATCGCCGATACCGTCGCCGCCGGCGGCCGCGTGCTCTACGTCGGCACCAAGCGCCAGGCCTCCGAAGCCGATCGCCGAAGCCGCCAAGCGCTCGGCCCAGTACTACATCAACCATCGCTGGCTCGGCGGCACGCTGACCAACTGGAAGACGATCTCGGCCTCGATCCGCCGCCTGCGTCAACTCGACGACATCCTGGCCGACCCGCAGGGCCGCACCAAGAAGGAGATTCTCGACGCTGACGCGCGAGCGCGAGAAGCTCAACCAGGCGCTGGGCGGCATCAAGGAGATGGGCGGCACGCCCGACCTGCTGTTCGTGATCGACACCAACAAGGAGCAGATCGCGATCGCCGAGGCCCGCAAGCTCGGCATTCCGATCGTCGCCGTGGTCGACACCAACTGCAACCCGGACGGCATCGACTTCCCGATTCCCGGCAATGACGACGCCGGCCGCGCCATCACGCTCTACTGCGACCTGATTGCCCGTGCCGCCATCGACGGCATCCAGCGCAGCCAGGCCGGCTCCGGCGTCGATCTCGGCGCCATGGAGAACCCGGTCGCCGAGGCTATTCCCGCCAAGGCCGTGTTCAAGGGCATCGAGGCCGCCCGCGGCGAGGCCGACGATCTGAAGCGCATCACCGGCATCACCGAGAAGATCGAGCAGCGCCTCAACGATGCCGGCGTGTTCCACTTCTGGCAGATCGCCGACAGCGATGCCGATGCGCTCGGCATGCTCGACAAGCAGCTGCGCTTGAAGGGCCAGATCGCCAAGGACGACTGGGTCGGCCAGGCCAAGAAGCTCGTCGCCGCCGCCGCAGTATAAGAAGTTGCGAACAGCGAGCAGGCCGTAGGTTGGGTTTGCGCCCCAATTGGCGCGTAACCCAGCATCCCACGGGCGGTCTAAAGTTGTTGGGTTACGGCCGCAAGGGGGCGGCCTAACCCGACCTACAAAGTGATAGCCGCTTCCGCTCCGGGCCTGGGCCCGTATCGGACCCCATAGGCACGTTGCCAAAGAGGATCCCATGTCGAATATTATTTCCGCTGCCCTCGTCAAGGAGCTTCGCGAGAAGACCGGCGTCGGCATGATGGATTGCAAGCAGGCGCTCACCGAGACCAAGGGCGATATGGAAGCGGCCATCGACTGGCTACGCAAGAAGGGCCTGTCGAAGGCCGCCAAGAAGTCGGACCGCATTGCCGCCGAGGGCCTCGTCGGCATCATCGCCGGCGGCCACACCGGCGCTGTCACCGAGGTCAACTCGGAGACCGACTTCGTCGCCCGCAACGTGCAGTTTCAGGAGATGGTGTCGGCGATCACCTCGATCTCGTCGGCCGCCAACGGCGATGTCGAAAAGCTGCTGGCCGCGACCTATCCCGGCAAGACGGCGACCGTCGACGGCGTCGTCAAGGAGATGATCGCCACCATCGGCGAGAACATGAACGTGCGCCGCACCGCGACCGTCAGGGTCAAGGAGGGTGTGGTCGCCGACTACATGCACTCGAAGGTCGCCGACGGCCTCGGCAAGATCGGCGTGCTGGTCGGGCTCGAGAGCCGGGGCGATGCGCCGACGCTTTCGGCGCTGGGTCGCCAGATCGCGATGCACGTCGCCGCCCGCAATCCGGTGGCGCTCGATATCACCGGCGTGCCGGCAGACATTCTCGCCCGTGAAAAGGCGATCCTGCTCGACAAGAACAAGGGCAAGCCGCCGCACGTGCTCGAGAAGATCGCCGAGAGCGGGCTCAAGACCTACGCCAAGGAGAACTGCCTGCTCGATCAGGCGTTCGTCATCGACGATTCGAAGTCGGTGGCCCAGGTGCTGAAGGAAGCCGAGAAGTCAGCCGGCGCGCCGGTCAAGATCGCGGCCTTCGTGCGCTATGCGCTGGGCGAAGGCATCGACGAAGAAGTCCGAAGACTTCGCCGACGAGGTCAAGAAGGCGGGCGGCGCCGCCTGAGGCGCCAGCCCCGCGCCCGTAGAGCGATCAAGTCCGACGGCCGGCCAGCGCAACCTGGCCGGCCGCTGGCATTGGTGCAGGCCGGCGTCGAGATCCGGCGCTATTCTTTTCGGTACAATGACGGTGCGGCGTTCCCACCCCGCCCCGTGATTGCTATGTAGGGCGGGAGGATTCGTGGGAGAGTTTTGACATGACGGCCAACGGACCACTCAAATACAAGCGGCTGCTGTTGAAGCTGTCCGGCGAAGCGCTGATGGGCAAGGGGCAGTACGGCTTCGACATGAGCGTCGCGATGCGCCTCGCCGGCGACGTCGCCGAGGCCCACCGCGCCGGCTGTGCGATCAGCGTCGTCGTCGGCGGTGGCAACATCTTCCGTGGCCTTGCCGGAGCTGCCAAGGGCATGGATCGGGCGACCGCCGACTATATGGGCATGCTGGCGACGGTGATGAACGCTTTGGCCTTCCAGAATGCGCTTGAACAGCACGGCACGCCGGCCCGCGTGCTCTCCGCGATCCCGATGCCGACCGTGTGCGAAAGCTATGTGCGGCCGAAGGCGCTGCATCACCTGAAGGAAGGTCGCGTCGTGATATTCGCCGCCGGCACGGGTAATCCGTTCTTCACCACCGACACCACCGCGGCACTGAGGGCGATCGAGATGGGCTGCGACGCGGTTGCCAAGGCAACTCAAGTCGATGGCGTCTACTCGGCCGATCCCAAGACGGATCCTGCCGCCGTGCGTTACGACCGGCTGACCTATGCCGACGTGCTGGCTCGGGATTTGAAGGTGATGGATGGCGCCGCGATCGCGCTTGCCCGCGACAATCATCTTCCGGTAATTGTGTTCTCGATCGAGGAGCCGGGGAACCTGCTAAGAGTGCTGCGGGGTGAGGCACGGGCGACCCTCGTCTCGGACAGGGCATAGTTGAAATGTTCCCGCCGCTTCCGGTCGGCTCCGCGCAGCGGAGTTGGAAGCGGCAAACGAAAGAGCTTACCATGGCTGCACCCGCCAACTTCGATATCAAAGAGCTGGAAAAGCGCATGCGGACCGGCCTCGACGCCTTGAAGCGCGAGCTGCAGGGCCTGCGCACCGGCCGCGCTAGCGCCAATCTGCTCGATCCGGTGATGGTAAACGTCTACGGCCAGCGGATGCCGATCAACCAGGTCGGCACCGTGACGACGCCGGAAGCGCGTATGATTACCGTCCAGGTGTGGGACAAGTCGACGGTGCCTGCCGTCGACAAGGCAATCCGCGAAGCCAATCTCGGGCTCAATCCGATCATCGACGGCACCGTCATTCGGCTGCCGATCCCGTCGCTGACCGCCGACCGGCGGGCCGAACTCGTCAAGCTCGCCCGTAAGTATGCCGAGGAGCACGGCAAGGTCGCGGTGCGCAATGTGCGTCGCGACGGCATGGAGCACTTGAAGAAGCTGCAGAAAGACGGTCACATCAGCGAGGACGAGATTCGCAAGAACTCGGATAAGGTGCAGGAGCTGACCGACCGGATGATCAAGGAGATCGATACGACGCTCGCCTCCAAGGAAGCCGAAATCAACAAGGTCTGATGCGCGGCGGTCGCCGCCGATCAGCCGAATAACCGAAAGTCCAGCCTCCTTGGCCGATACCGAGACACAAATAGCGCCGCCGAGCTCCGCTGCACGGAGCGAAACCGATCCGGCAAAGCGCGGCGGGCGGGCGATGCCTCGCCATGTCGCGATCATCATGGATGGCAATGGCCGTTGGGCCAAGGAACGCGGGCTGCCACGCGCGATCGGCCACAGCAAGGGCGTCGAGGCGGTCAGGCGGACGGTGCGCGCGGCGATCGAGGCCGGCATCGAATATCTGACGATCTACAGCTTCTCGTCCGAGAACTGGTCGCGGCCCGCCGACGAGATCGACGATCTGATGGGGCTGATCAAGCGCTTCATCCGCCGCGATCTTGTCGAGTTGCACCAGAACGGTGTCGCCATCCGGGTGATCGGCGAGCGGGCCGGCCTCGAGGTCGAAATGCGCGGTTTGATTGAGGAGGCCGAGCGCTTGACCGCGCGCAATACCGCGCTCAATCTTGTGGTGGCGTTCAACTATGGTGCCCGGGCGGAAATCGTCATGGCGGCACGGACGCTGGCGGAGCAGGTGGCGGCGGGAAAGCTGTCACCGGCGCAGATCACCGAGCGCCTGATCGCCGATAGTCTCGATACCCGCGGCATACCCGACCCCGACCTGTTGATCCGCACCAGCGGCGAACTCAGGCTGTCGAACTTCCTGCTGTGGCAGTCGGCCTATACCGAATTCGTTTTTCTCGACAGCTACTGGCCCGAGTTCGGTCGCGAGCTTCTGCTGCAGGCGATTGCCGAATATCATTCGCGTGATAGACGCTACGGCGGCCTTTCCAAGCGGTCGACCGCGTGAGGCACCACTGCCATGCAAGCTGACCCACCCGATCGCGTCGAAGCGCCGCCGGGCGCAAGCGCGGCTGCTGCCACAGCTGGTGCCAAGGGCGGCTCGATGAAGGACCTGGGCGCCCGTGTCGTCTCGGCGGTCCTGCTCGGTGCCGTGGCGCTCGGTCTGGCCTATGCCGGCGTGATCCCGTTTGCCGTGCTGGTCCTCGCCGTGACGCTGGCGATGTGTTGGGAATGGGGCCAAGTGGTGCGCCATTCCGATGCCCTCGATGCGGTGCTGGTCGTGCACGCAGCGTCGGTCACGACCGCCGTGATCCTGGCGGTTCTGAGAAATCCGGCCCTCGGGGTCATTGCCCTGATTGCCGGCACTTTCGTCGTCGTCGCGCTGCGCTTCGGCGAAAAGGCGCACCTATCGGCGATCGGCGTTCTCTACGTCGGGCTGCCGGCGGTGGCCTTGATCACACTACGCACCGGCGGCGAGCCTTATGGGCTGTTGGCCGTTCTGTTCGTCATTCTGGCGGTGATCGCCACCGACACCCTCGCCTATTTCACCGGTCGCGGTTTCGGCGGACCGAAGCTGTGGCCGCAGGTGTCGCCGAACAAGACCTGGTCGGGCCTGGTCGGTGGTGTTGGCGGCGCCGCGGTCGTCGGCATCGTATTTGGCCTACTGCTGCCGGGCGCTTCTGTCGTGCGGCTGGCGGCGATCGGTCTCGCCCTCGGCCTCGTTGCGCAGGGCGGGGATCTCGCTGAATCGGCGCTGAAGCGCGGCCATGGCGTCAAAGATGCGAGCGGCCTCTTGCCCGGCCACGGCGGCTTCATGGATCGCATGGACGGATTGGTGGTCGCAGCCGTCCTGGCGGCCGTCATCGGCCTGCTGCGTAACGTCTATGCGCCGGCGCGAGCCCTGCTGTTGGGGTTCTGACAGTGGTGCAGCGCGTTTCAGTCCTGGGTGCCACGGGCTCGGTCGGGACCTCGACGCTCGATCTCATCGCCGGCAAGGCCGATGCCTTTGAAGTCGTGGCGCTGACTGCCCAGACCAGTGTCGGCAAGCTGGCAGCTGCCGCCAAGGCAGCGCGGGCTCGCCTTGCGGTGATCGGCGACGAGGCCTGCTATGGCGATCTCAAGGCGCAGCTTTCCGGCTCCGGCATCGAGGTCGCGGCCGGCCCTGCGGCCCTCGTGGCGGCCGCCGCGATGCCAGCCGACTGTCGTCGTCGCGGCGATGACCGGTGCCGCCGGCTTGAAGCCGGCGCTGGCAGCCGTCGGCCAGGGCCGCCGCGTGGCACTCGCCAACAAGGAATGCCTGGTGACCGCCGGCGAGCTGTTCGTGGCCGCGGTGAAGCGCAGCGGCGCCGAGCTGCTGCCGGTCGACAGCGAGCATTCAGCGGTGTTGCAGGCGCTCGGAAAGTCGAGCCCGGATGCGATCGAGCGGATCGTGCTGACGGCGTCCGGCGGCCCATTCCGCACCTGGAAACTGGCCGAACTCTTGCACGTGACGCCGGAGCAGGCCCTAAAGCACCCGAACTGGAACATGGGCCGCAAGATCTCGATCGATTCGGCGACCATGATGAACAAGGGCTTGGAGTTGATCGAGGCGTTTCACCTGTTTCCCGTCGAGGCGAGGCAGCTCGATGTACTGGTGCACCCGCAGTCGATCGTGCACGCGCTGGTCGAGTTCCGGGACGGGGCGGTGATGGCCCAGCTCGCCAACCCCGACATGCGCACGCCGATTGCCTATGCGCTATCCTGGCCGCAGCGGATGCAGACGCCGACGCCCCGCCTCGATCTGGTCAAACTGTCGATGCTTACTTTCGAAGCTCCGGATCGGGTCAAGTTCCGGGCCCTGGCGCTCGCCGAGGCCGCGCTCGCCAGCGGTGGCAGGGCGACGGCGGTATTGAATGCAGCAAACGAAATTGCGGTCGAAGCGTTCCTGGATCGCCGCATTGGCTTCCTCGATATCGCCGGCGTCGTGGAGGATTGCCTCGACCAAGCCGAACAATCGAGTGCGCCATGCAATACGGCGTCGATCGATGATATACTGAACATCGACGCCGAAGCACGCAGGTTGGCGCGAGAGTGCGTCGCCGAACGCGTTTCGAAGCAGCCGATCAGGCACCGCAGCGGTGCCGCAGCAAAATCGTAATGGAAAGAGATCGATGAGCTTTATCAACAATCTGGCGGGAAGCTTCGGCGGCCTCATGTTCGGCCTCGCGGCGTTCCTGTTCGTGCTTTCCATCGTCGTGTTCGTGCACGAGATGGGGCACTTCCTGGTGGCGCGCTGGTGTGGCGTCAAGGTCTCGGCGTTCTCGCTGGGCTTTGGACCGGAGATCTATGGTTTCGACGACAAGCACGGCACCCGCTGGCGCTTTGCCTGGATACCGCTCGGCGGCTACGTCAAGTTCATGGACGACGAGAACGGCGCCAGCATGCCGATCAAGGACCGGCTGGAACAAATGACCCCCGAGGAGCGGGCGGTTTCGTTTCACGCCAAGCCGTTGTGGCAGAAGGCGGCGGTGGTGGCGGCCGGGCCGATCGCCAATTTTCTGCTGGCGATTGCAATTTTCGCAGTCGTCTTCATGACTGTAGGAGCAATCAGCACGGCGCCGCGTGTGGACGCTCTTATTGCCGGCGGCGCCGCGGAGCGCGCCGGATTTAAGCCGGGCGATTTGATCATTTCGATCAACGGCCGTCGGATCGATGCCTTTCACGAACTGCAGCAAAATGTGAACGACAACGTCGGCGCGGAGCTGACCTTCGGTGTCGACCGCGCCGGTCAGATCATCACCTTGAAGGCGGTGCCGGAACTCGCCGAAGTGCCCGACGGCCTCGGCGGCAAGGCGAAGATGGGCAAGATCGGCGTTCAGCTGTCGGCCAAGCCGCAGGACTGGAAGCATACGACGTACGGGCCGATCGATGCGACCATCATGGGTGTGGAGAAGTGTTACGGCATTGTCCGTTCGACATTCGCTTATCTTGGCAATGTAATCATGGGTCGCCAGAGCGCCGATCAACTCGGCGGGCCTGTCAGAATAGCCAATGCGTCGAGCAAGATTGCCAAGATGGGCATAGATCAGCTCGTCTACTTCGTCGCGTTTATTTCGGTTAGTCTCGGTCTGGTCAATCTGTTTCCGGTGCCGATACTGGATGGTGGGCATCTGACCTTCTACGCGATTGAGGCGCTGCGCGGCAAACCGTTGCACGAAGACACGCAGGAGATGGCGTTCCGGGTCGGTTTCGGCCTGATCATGGCGCTGATGCTGTTCGCGTTCTGGAACGACCGCTTCATCTTGCTCGGGTGGCTGCCCGGAAGCGGCTGATTATGGCCGGAACGAGGCGATCAGCGCACCCCGCGTCGCCCCGTCGAATTGGACGTTGTGAAGCATTCTTGCCACTTCCAATCGGGTTGCTGAATCGTTAAACCTGCGCCAGCTGTCAGTATGTCGTGGGCGAGTCTGCAACGGGGTGGATCGCCCGAACTCGGCGACTGACGGTGATCCGGTGCTCCCTGGTTCCGACAGGGCGCACCGAGGCACTTGGGGGACTCGGGCAAAGCGAAGGGCAGACGCAGGTATGCCTCAATTCAAGTCAATCGCCTCGCGGCTGCTGCGCCTCGTCGTAGTGCTGTGCGCTATGATTCCGGCGGCGGCCGTAGTCGAGCAGATCACGGGATTCCCGGTGCTGGTCGAAGCCGCGCAAGCGCAAGGTGCCATTCGCGAAATCAGGGTGGTCGGCAATCGGCGCGTCGAGCCCGAGACCGTCCGCTCCTACCTGCAGTTCTCGGTTGGTGACGCCTACGACGCGGGCAAGGTCGACCGGTCGCTGAAGGCGCTGTTCCAGACCGGTCTGTTTGCCGATGTGCGCATCGACCGTGATGGTTCGGGCGTGGTCATCACGGTGGCCGAGAACCCGGTGATCGGTCAGGTTGCCTTTGAAGGCAACAGCGAGGTCGATACCCCGACACTGACGAACGAGGTGCAACTCAAGTCGCGCTCGGTCTACACGCGCGCCAAGGCGCTGGCCGACGTCCAGCGCATTCTCGACGTCTATCGCCGTCAGGGCCGCTTTGCCGCTTCGGTCGAGCCGAAGCTGATCGAGCTCGACCAGAACCGCGTCAACCTCGTGTTCGAGATCAACGAAGGCGCGGCGACCAAGGTTCAGAAGATCACCTTCGTCGGCAACCGCGCGTTCTCCGATTCGCAGCTGCGCGACATCGTGTCGACGACGCAGTCCGGCTGGTTCGACTTCCTCAAGGGCACGAACGTCTATGATCCGGACCGTGTCAACCTCGATAAGGAACTGCTGCGCCAATACTATTTGAAGAACGGCTATGCCGATGTCCGCGTCGTCGCCGGCAATGCCGAGATCGACCGCAACGGCTCGGGCTTCTTCATCACCTATACGATCGACGAAGGCGAGCTCTACACCTTCGGCGATGTCCGTATCGAGAGCGCGCTGTCCTCGATCAAGCCGGACGATTTCCGCGGCGACCTGCTGACCACGCCAGGTCAGATCTACAACGCCAGCTACATCGACAAGACGGTCGAAAAGCTGACGCTGCAGGTGTCCGAGAGGGGCTACCCGTTCGCCCGTGTACGTCCGCGCGCCGACCGCAACGAGGCCGGCCGCACCATCAGCCTCGTCTACACCGTCGACGAAGGCCAGCGCGTCTATATCGAGCGCATCAACATCATCGGCAACCTGCGCACCAAGGATCACGTGATCCGCCGCGAGTTCCGACTGGTCGAAGGCGACGCATTCAACCCGCTGATGGTCGAAGCCGCCAAGAAGCGCCTGCAGGGGCTCGGCTTCTTCAAGTCGGTCGACGTCAAGCGCCGTCAAGGCGGGGCGCCGGATCGCGTCGTGCTCGACGTCGAGCTCGTCGAACAGCCGACCGGTGAGCTGTCGTTCGGCGCTGGCTACTCGACCAACGAAGGTGTGATCGGCGACGTCAGCGTCACCGAGCGCAACCTGATGGGCAACGGCCAGTTCCTGCGCCTCAAGCTGTCGGGCTCGCTCAACCGCTTCCAGATCGACCTGAGCTTCACCGAGCCGCGGTTCCTGGATCGCAACCTCGCCGCCGGCTTCGACCTGTTCTACAAGGACGTGAACGCGCTCAGCACCTCGTCCTACAAGAGCCGGAAAGAGGGCGGCAGTGTGCGCCTCGGCTTCCCGCTGTCGGAGAACATCTGGCTCAATAATAACTACACGCTGTCGTACGATGACATCTACGAGATCGACACGCTGACCGCGTCTCGCGCCGTCGTCGAGGCGAAGGGTGCCGCGCTCACGTCCGCGGTCGGCACGGCGATCACCTACGACACACGTAACCACCCGAAGAACCCGAACCGCGGCATCTACATGCAGCTTGGCGCCGACTTCGCCGGTGTCGGCGGCGACGTGCAGTACGTGCGGGTCCAGGGTGAAGGCCGCGGTTACTACCCGATCACCGAGAAGATCACCTTCGTCGGCCGCGTCGTCGGCGGCCAGATCGAAGGCTGGGGCGGTCAGGACGTGCGCCTGCTCGATCTCTACTACAAGGGCGGCGAGACGATCCGCGGCTTCGACAAGTCGGGCATCGGCCCGCGCGACACGATCACGACCGATGCGCTCGGCGGCAAGACGTTCTGGTCCGCGACTGCCGAGATCCGCTACCCGCTGCCGTTCATCCCGGATGAGCTTGGCATTTCGGGCGCCGTGTTCGCCGATGCCGGCTCGTTGTTCGGAGCCGGCGAACTGGCCAAGTCGCTCAACAATCAGTGCGCGGGTCCCGATCGGCTGCGCAGCGCCCGAACGTCTGCCTGCGAGGATTCGAGCGTGATCCGCACCTCGGTCGGCGCCAGCATCCTGTGGGCCTCGCCACTCGGACCGCTGCGCCTCGACTACGCGCATGCCTTGACCAAGGACGACTTCGACAAGACCCAGATGATCCGTTTCGGCGCCTCGACCAAGTTCTAAATGGCTGGCAGCCGATTGAGTCGAGCGAAAGGGCGGGCACAGGCTCGCCCTTTTCGTTTCCGACAGCACTGGCGGATGGGCTAAACTCGCGCAAACGAGTCTTGCGAGCGAAGGCAGCCACCATGGAGCATCCGGGCTTTTTCGATCGGGCCGGCCCGTTCACGGTCGAGGCGATCGCTCGTGCAACCGAATCGGAATTGGCGCCGGCGGCCGATGGCCAGCGCCATTTGACCGATATCCGCCCGCTCGGCGAAGCCGGCGCCGACCACCTGTCGTTTCTCGACAACAAGAAGTACCTGCCGCTGTTGGCCGGAACCACCGCCGGCGCCTGCCTGGTGCAACCGGCGTTCGCCGACCGCATGTCGGCGGCAACTGTCGGCCTGCTGACCAAGCAGCCTTATCGCGGCTTCGCGCTCGCACTCGCGCTGTTTTATCCGCAGGCGATGCGGCCTCGGGTCTGCGTCCCCGGCGCCCGCCAGCTGGTCGACCCGACCGCCCAGATCGAGGAGGGTGCCGAGATCCAGCCCGGCGCGGTGATCGGCGCCGAAGCGATGATCGGCCGCGGCACCATTGTCGCCGCCGGCGCGGTCGTCGGCTACAGGTGCGCGATCGGCCGCGACGGCTTCATCGGGCCGGGCGCGACGGTGACCCATGCCCTGATCGGCGACCGGGTCATCCTGCATGCCGGCGTACGTGTCGGCCAGGACGGGTTCGGCTTCGCGATGGGGCCGCGCGGACATCTGAAAGTGCCGCAGATCGGCCGTGTCATCATCCAGGACGACGTCGAAATCGGTGCGAACAGCACGATCGATCGCGGTGCCCTTAAGGATACGATCATCGGAGAGGGCAGCAAAATTGATAATCTGGTACAGATCGGGCACAACGTCGTTCTCGGCCGACATTGCGTGATCGTCGGCCAGTGTGGGATTTCCGGCTCGACCGAGGTCGGGGATTTTGTGGTGATGGGCGGCCAGGCGGGGCTAGTTGGACACATCAAGGTCGGCGCAGGTGCGCAGATCGCCGGTGCGAGCCACGCCAAGGACGATGTCCCGGCCGGTGCACGTTTGATCGGCACGCCGGCCCGGCCGATCCGGCAGTGGATGAAAGAGCAGACGGCATTGAAGCGATTGGCGGCGGCCGGCGCCGCCCCGGATACCGAAGCGGATGCCTGATAGCCGCGCCTGATGGATGGACGATGAGCAAACCGATGAATGACGCCAGTTCCGCCCCGAAGCTCGCGACCGCGGACATCATCCGGGTCATGAAGTTGTTGCCGCATCGCTATCCGTTCCTGATGGTCGACCGGATGTACGACATGGACCGCGACGAGAGTTGCGTCGGCGTCAAGAACGTTTCGATCAACGAGCCGTTCTTCCAGGGCCACTTCCCGCAATACCCGGTGATGCCAGGCGTGCTGATCATCGAAGGTCTGGCGCAGACGGCCGGTGCTCTGTGCGTCCATAGCATCGGCGAGAACTACAAGGCCGAACTCGTATATTTCATGGGGATCGACAACGCCAAGTTCCGCAAACCGGTATTGCCCGGCGACCAGTTGCACTATCATGTGCGCAAGATCAGGAATCGCGGTCGGGTCTGGCGCTTCTACGGCGAAGCCAAAGTGAACGGCCAGGTCGTGGCGGAAGCCGAGATTAGTGCCATGCTGGCCGACACTGCAGAGGCCAGGGCGTTTGCGAGCAAGAATGGCTAACAGCGAAGTCCACTCAACTGCGATTATCGAGGATGGCGCCAAGATCGGTGCCAGTGTGAAAATCGGCCCGTTCTGTCTGGTCGGCCCCAAGGTCACGCTCGGCGATGGTTGCGAGTTGATCAGCCATGTAGCAGTCGCGGGCGACACGACGATCGGCGCCGGCACCCGGATCTTTCCGTTCGCCTCGATTGGACATCAGCCGCAGGATCTCAAGTACAAGGGCGAGCCGGCGACGCTGACGGTTGGCGCCAGGTGCACCATCCGCGAGGGCGTTACCATGAACCCCGGCACCGCCGGCGGCGGCTCGGTGACGACCGTCGGCGATGACTGTGCTTTCCTCGCCAACAGTCACGTCGGCCACGACTGTCGCGTCGGCAACAACGTGATCTTTTCCAATAACGTCATGCTGGCCGGCCACTGCACGGTCGGTGACTACGCCATCATCGGCGGCGGCGCCGCGGTGATCCAGTTCGCCCGCATCGGTGCGCACGCGTTCCTTGGCGGCATGTCGGGCCTGGAAAACGATCTCATCCCCTATGGGATGGCGCTCGGCAACCGCGCTCATCTGTCGGGCCTCAACATCATCGGCCTGCAGCGTCGCGGCTTCTCGCGCACCGACATCCACAGCCTGCGTCGCGCCTACCGGCTGATGTTTGCCGACGAGGGCACGCTGCTCGAGCGCATCGATGACGTCGCCAGCGAATTCGGCGACCATCCGATCGTGCAGGAGATCGTCGCCTTCATCCGCGCCGGCGGCAAGCGCTCGGTGTGCACGCCGCGCGACGGGCATGACGGCTGACGGCTCGCCAGCGGCGGCGGCATCGGACGGCCCGCTCGGCATTCTGGCTGGCGGCGGCGTCCTGCCCGAGCAGATCGCCGACAGCACACTGGCACGCGGGCGCGGCGTCCACATCGTCGGCATCGAGGGCGAGGCCGGGCGCGGCATCGAGCGTTTCGCCCATAGCTGGGCGAACTGGGGTGCGATCGGCCGCATGACGGCAAGCTTCAAGGCCGCCGGCTGCCGCGACCTGATCCTGGTTGGTGCGGTGACGCGGCCGGACTGGCGCAAGGTCAGGCCCGACCTCGGGCTGATCAAGGCTGTTCCAACCATCATCCGGCTGTTCGGTGGCGGCGACGATCACGTGCTGCGCCGGGTGGTGCGTTTCTTCGAGGCGCAGGGCTTCACCGTGCGCGGCGTCGCCGAGGTTGCGCCAGAGCTCGTTGTGGCGGCCGGCGCGCTCGGCCGCATCGCACCGGCGCCGAGCTACTCAGCCGACGCGGCCCGCGGCTTCGCACTGATCGAGGCATTGGGTTTCGCCGATGTCGGCCAGGCGGTGGTGATGCGCGATGGCCGGGCGGTGGCGATCGAAGCGGCGGAGGGCACCGACCGGATGCTGACCCGGCTGGCAGCAAGCGGCGATCGCCGGGCGGCGGGCGGCGTATTGGTCAAGAAACCGAAGCCCGGCCAGGAGTTGCGCATCGACATGCCGGCGATCGGGCCGCGCACGGTCGAATTTGGCGCAACGGCGGGGCTTGCCGGGATCGCTGTCGAGGCCGGCCGGGTGCTGGCGGCCGAACGCGCCCAGTTGATCGCCACGGCCGACGCAACGGGCCTGTTCGTCGCCGGTGTCGAGCGCAGCGCGGCGGCGACGGTGGCGGCACGTCCGGCATTGGCGCTGGCACCGCTCAATCGCCTGCCGGCCGACAAGTATCTGCGCCGTGACATGGCGCGCGGCGCCAATTTGATCGCCGCCGTGGCGCCCTACGCCAACAGTGCCGGTGTCGTGGTAGTGCGGCGGCACGTCATTGCGATCGAGACCGGCGAGGGTGTCGCTGCGATGTTCGATCGCGTGAAGACGCTGCGGCAATGGGGAGCGACGGCGCACTCAAGGCGACGTGGCGCGTTGGCGCTGGCAGCTTCGGCGATCGCGGCGTCGGGCCTCGAATCGATCATGGCGTCGGCCGCCGATGCCGGCCTTGCCGGCATCGCCTTGCCGTCGGCAATGGCGCCGGAAGAAGTCGACGTTGCCGGCAGGATCGCCGAGGAGAGGGGGCTTGCGATTGCCGCTGTGCTGGGCCCTTGGCAGGGGCGGACACCATGAGCGATCGCGAGCTGCTCCGTCGCCCGCTGAAGCTTTTTCTCGTCGCCGGTGAGCATTCGGGCGACGCGCTGGGCGCCAAGCTGATGGCGGCGCTCAATGCGCTCCGGCCGGGCGGCATCGCCTACGCCGGCGTCGGCGCCGAGGGCATGGCGCACGCAGGGGCTCGCCTCGCTCTTTCCGATGGCCGACGTGGCGGTGATGGGGCCGTTGTCGATCCTGCCGCGCCTGCCGCGGATCGTCGCCCGCGTGTACCGCACCGTGGAGGCGGCGCTCGCCTTCGCGCCCGATGCCGTCGTCATCATCGACGCGCCGGAATTCACCCACCCGATCGCCAAGCGCATCCGCAGGCGCCGACCGGATATTCCGATCATCGACTATGTGAGCCCGAGCGTCTGGGCGTGGCGGCCCGGGCGGGCGAAGCGCATGCGCGGCTACGTCGACCACGTGATGGCGCTGCTGCCGTTCGAGCCGGCAGCCCATCGCCGGCTCGGCGGACCGCCATGCACCTATACCGGCCATCCGCTGATCGAGCGGCTGGCGTGGATCGAGGCGCTCGATCCGGCGCCGCTGGCGACGCGGCTTCGGCTCGAGCCAGGCGAGCAGATCCTGGTCGTCTTGCCGGGCAGCCGCGTATCGGAGGTGTCGCGCCTGATCCAACCTTTCGGCGATGCGGTCGGCCGGTTGAAGGCTGCGGGCCATACGCCGCGCATTGTCATTCCGGCGATGCCGCACGTGCGCGACCTGATCGAGGCAGCGGCCCGCGACTGGGTCGTCCGGCCGACCCTGCTCGACGGCGAGGAGGACAAGTTTCGCGCTTTCAAGCTCGCCCGCGCCGCCCTTGCCGCCTCCGGCACGGTGACGCTCGAACTCGGCCTCGCCGGCGTGCCGATGGTGGTCGCCTACAAGGTCGACGTGGTGGCGTCGCAGCTCAAGCACTTCATCAAGGTGCACTCGATTGTGCTG
Organism: uncultured Alphaproteobacteria bacterium; assembly: GCA_963741505.1. Lineage (GTDB taxonomy): Bacteria > Pseudomonadota > Alphaproteobacteria > Rhizobiales > Hyphomicrobiaceae > JAKFWF01. The sequence continues at coordinate 60,859 of CAVUIJ010000010.1, forward strand.
GCCAATCTTGTAGCCGAAGAGAATGCCTTTCCCGAGTACGTCCAGGACGAGTGCAACGGCGACATCCTCAGCCGGGCGGTCGCGCCGCTGCTGGCCGACACGCCGGCGCGCACTGCGCAATTGCGAACACTGGCTGCGATCCCATCGCGCATGAAGCTCGCGTCGGGCACGCCGAGCGAGGCGGCGGCGCAGATCGTGCTGCGCTATGCCACCGCGCGCCTGTAGCCGTGGCGCGAACACCTTCTTGCGGTTTGGATTGCATGGTATCCGATCGAGCTGGGCTTTTGTGACGGTGAGGCGTTCGGCGATGCGTCGAAGCAGAGTTGCGCGAACTGGCGACTGGTCGTTTGCCATCGTCGCGGTGCTGCTGGCTTTGCTGGCATTCGGGCGGGTCGTGCGCGCCGCAGATACGGCTCTCGACCTTGCCCTCACTCAAGCGCAGCGGCTCATCGTGCCGGCGGGCACGGTGGTGCTGGCGGCCAGCGCCTCGCCAGAAGGCCACTGGACATTCGTCAGTGGCAAGGGCGAACGGTTCACGGCAGCGACGCCAGAAGAGATGGCGAGGATGACGAGCGTCCTGGCTCCAGAGGCGAAGGCCGCTGGGGCCAAGCTCATGCTGGTAATCACCGGGTCGAGCGTGCTCGGCCAGGCGGACGCCCTGGCCAAGTTGCCGCGCGAGGCGACAGTGCGGCTGTCGACGGCGACGGGTGTCTATCCGCTTGCCGGCGCGCCGCCGCGCCAGGTGCAGGTGAGCCCGAAGCTGCGCGTCGAGATCGGCGAGCGTGCGGCCTTCGACGAGGTCCTGCTGCAACTCGACAAGTCGTTGGCGCGAGGCGGCATCCGGGTGCTGGCGCTGGACCCGAGCGGGCCGCAGACGCTTGCCCGCCGGCCGCCGATCGATGCCCCGTCGAAGGCCGATCTCATCGAGAAGCTCGATCCCGTCCGACTGCGGGATGCGATCTCGGCCCTTGGCGGCCAGACCGTGGTGGTGACCGGCCGTCTCGATGGCAAGTTCTTGAATTTCCAGGTGTCGGGCGGCCCCGACCGCAGCGTCATCGCCGACGATCTGATCGCTGCGGCAGCGGCCAACGATGTCAATCTCGTCATCCTCGATGCGGCCGCCGGCCGGCAGCCGGGCGCGCGCAATTGGCTGTGGCTCAGGGCTGAGCTGCAGGGCGCCGATGCCCTGCATCCCGACGCCGGCCTCGACGCGCTGCTGGGTGCGTTCGCCTCCGAGGCACGGCCGTTGAATGTGCGGCTGGCGCGGCTTGATGCCGGGCGAATGACGATGATCGCGGTTCCTGGCGCCGCCGCACCGCCTTCGACTGCTGGCGCCATTGGCGAGGCACTGGGGCGGGTGGCTGCCGACTTGTCGAGTGGGGTCACGGGCCGCATCGAGCCGACGGCGATCCACATGCATCTGGTAAGCGCGGCCCGTCAGCGCGAACTCGATCGCCGGCCCATTCGCTGGCTGCCGGCCTGGGCGACGTGGGGCTATCTCGGTCTGCTGCTGCTGGGCGCGGTCGGCACGCCGGTGTCGCGCAAATGGTGGAACAAGATCTGGCCGCCCGAGACGGCGGCGGATTATCCCAATCGGGTCGGTCTGCAAGCCGCCCGCGCCGTGCGCTTCGTTGCCTACGCTCTGCTGTTCATGCCAGCGACGGCGATCGCGGCGGCGCCGACGGCCGTCGTGGGTGTGATGCAGCGGCGTCCGCCATAGTGGTGCCAGGCTGAAGCCAGGCACCTTGTCGGTCTGGTGCCTGGCTTCAGCCTGGCACCATCGCACCGTCCTCACCCCGCCTGATCCGCCAGCCGCGCCAGCGTCTCGTCACGGCCCAGCACCTCCATGACCTTGAACACCGGCGGCGACACCGATGTGCCGGTCAGCGCCGCGCGCAACGGCTGGGCGATCTTGCCGAGCTTGTGGCCACCGGCCTCGGCGTAGGCGCGCACCGCATCCTCCAAGGCTTTGGCGTCCCAGGCATCGAGTTCGGTGAACCGGGTGGCGAGTGCCCTGATATGCGCCTTGGCGTCGGCGTCGAGCAGCTTCGCGGCCTTGTCGTCGAGTTTCATCGGGCGCTGGACGAAGATCGCGGCGGCGCCATCCACGACCTCGCGCAGCGTCTGGGCGCGGGGCTTCAAGTCGGGGATCAATGCGAGCAGCGCCGCGCGCTGGGCCTGGTTCAGCTTCGGCGGCGCGATGGTCGAGCCGAGCTCCGGCAGCACGGCCTCGATCGCCGCCAGCAACTCGGCATCAGGCGTCTCGCGGATGTAGTGAGCGTTGGTGTCGGCGAGCTTCTTGAAATCCATCCGCGCCGCCGACTTGCCGAGCGAGGTCAGGTCGAACCACTCGATCAACTTTTCGAGCGGGAAGATCTCGTCGTCGCCGTGGCTCCAGCCAAGGCGCACGAGGTAGTTCTTCAGCGCCGCCGGCAGGTAGCCCATAGCGCGATAGGCCTCGATGCCGAGTGCGCCGTGCCGCTTCGAGAGTTTCGCGCCGTCGGCGCCGTGGATCAGCGGCACGTGGCCGAACACCGGCACGTCCCAGTCCATCGCCCGGTAGATCTGAGTCTGGCGGGCGCCGTTCATGAGGTGTTCGACGCCACGCACGATATGGGTGACGCCCATGTCGTGGTCATCGACGACCACCGCCAGATTATAGATCGGCGAGCCATCCGAGCGCAGGATGACGATGTCTTCGAGGTCCTTGTTCTGGAACACGACGCGGCCCTGCACGAGATCCTCGACCACGGTTTCGCCGTCCCGCGGCGCCTTGAACCGGATGACGCTCGGCGCGCCCTCGGGTGCTTCGGCCGGATCGCGGTCGCGCCACGGGCTCATGACCATGAACGGGCGCTTCTCGGCCTCGGCTTTCGCGCGCATGACGGCGAGTTCGTCAGCGCTCAGATAGCAGCGATAGGCCTTGCCGGCGGCCAGCAACTGGTGCGCGACCTCGACATGGCGGGCAGCGCGGCTGAACTGCGACACGACCTCGCCGTCCCAGTCGAGGCCCAGCCACTTCAGGCCATCGAGGATGGCCTCGATCGCCTCGGGCGTATTGCGCGCGCGGTCGGTGTCCTCGATGCGCAGCAGGAACTTGCCGCCGCAGTGGCGCGCGTAGAGCCAGTTGAACAGGGCGGTTCGCGCACCGCCGATGTGGAGGTAACCGGTCGGCGAAGGGGCAAACCGGGTGACGACGACCTTGGCCGAAGCGACTTTGCTGCTCATGGTTCGTTTGCTGCTTTTTTACGTTGGAGTTGATGGGCGCCCGTGTAGCATGTGCGGCGAAGCGGGTTAAGAGCGGTTGCGATGACCGAAACAGCGGCGGCGTTTGGCGAGACGACGCAATCCGGGCGCCCGACTGTCCGCGTGCTCCTTGCCCGGTTGACCCCGGCGGCCTTTGTGGAGGCTCTCGAAGCCGAGCAGGAGCGCTGGTTCCTGTGGCTACCCGTGTTCTTCGGCGCCGGCATTGCCGCCTACTTTCAATTGCCGAGCGAGCCGCAGCTGCTGCTCGCGGTTGCGCCGGTGCCGATTGCGCTCGTATTGTCGCTGCTGTGGCGGCGGGGCAGCCTCGCGGTGATCGTCACCGGCGCGTTGCTGGCCTCGGCGATGGGCTTCGCGCTGGCCAAGATCAGGACCGACCTCGTAGCCGCGCCGGTACTTGAGCGCCAGTATGGCTTTGCCGACGTGCGCGGCTTCGTCGAGCTTGTCGAGCCGCGACCGAGCCGAGGCCAGCGCATCACGCTGCGGCTCACCTCATTTGCTGGATTGGCACACGAGAAGATGCCCTATCGCATCCGCGTGCGCACGATGTCGGCGATCGCAGGCTTGAAACCCGGCGACGGACTGCGATTGAAAGCGACGCTTGGCCCCCCCGGCATTCCGGCATTGCCCGGCGATTACGACTTCGCCCGCGCCGCCTGGTTCATGAAGCTCGGTGGCATCGGCTACACCTTCGCAAAGCCGATGCTCGATCCGGACTTGGGCGCGCCGCCGCAGTGGCTGCAGTTCTGGGCGAGCGTCGAACGGGTGCGCCTCGCGATCGGCCTGCGCATCGGCGCAGCGCTGTCAGGCGAGTCCGGTCAGATTGCCATGGGCTTGATCACCGGCGAGCGCGGCGGCATCACGCAAGCGACCAACGACGCCTATCGCGACAGCGGCCTGTTCCACATCCTGTCGATCTCCGGCCTGCACATGGTGATCATGGCCGGCGCGGTATTCTGGGTGGTGCGCGCGCTGCTGGCGCTGGTGCCGGCAATCGCGCTGCGGCTGCCGATCAAGAAGATCGCGGCGGTGGCGGCGACGATCGCGGCGCTGGGCTATCTGCTGATCTCGGGCGCCGCGCCGGCGACGGTCAGATCCTGGATCACGATTTCGATGATGTTTTTCGCCGTGGTGATGGATCGGCCGGCACTCAGCCTGCGCAACGTCGCGCTGTCGGCGCTGATGATCATGGTGGTATTTCCGGAGAACCTGTTCGACGTCGGCTTCCAGATGTCCTATGCGGCGGTCGTCGCGCTGGTCTCGGTCTACGAGTGGCTGCGCGAGCGCGAGGAGGCGCGGGGGCCAGCCGAGCCGCGCCATCCGATCATGCACGGCTGGCTGTTCTTTGGCGGCATCATCCTGACGACGCTGATCGCGAGCGCGTCGGTGGCGCCGCTCGCCGCCTATTATTTCCACAAGAGCCAGCAGTATGCGGTGCTGGCCAACCTGATCGCGATTCCGATCTGCAACATTCTGGTGATGCCGGCGGCGCTCGCGACCTTGATCGTGATGCCCGTGGGACTCGAGGCATGGCCGTTGTGGGCGATGGGCCAGGGCATCGATCTGATGACCTGGATCGCCTACCGGGTGGCACGGCTGCCGGGAGCGGTCGCCCGCATTCCAGCAATCCCGACGCTGGCGTTCGCGCTGATGATGATCGGCGGTCTGTGGCTGTGCCTGTTCCACACCCGGCTCAGGCTCGCGGGCCTGGCCTTCATCGCCGCCGGCCTCGGGGTGGCGCCGCTGCGCGACAAGCCGGACATCCTGATCGGGCGGGATGGCGCGCTGGTCGCGGTGCGCACCGCTTCCGGCGCGCTGTCGAGCGTTCCGGCGAGGGGGGCCAATTTCGAGCTGACGCGCTGGCTCGAGCACGAGGCCGATGCCCGCACGGCGAAACAGGCGGTCGGCGGCGAGGCGTTCCGCTGCGACGGCAGCGGTTGCGCGACGACCGTCAAGGGCATGACGCTGGCACTGGCGACCCATCCGTCGGCGCTCGCCGACGATTGCGCCCGCGCCCATATCCTCATTTTGACTTTTCCGCGACCCGCAGGATGCAATGCGACGCGGGGGCCGGTGATCGATTTCTTCACGGCGCGGGCGCAGGGCACGATCGCGCTGTTCATCGAGGCCGGCCAGGTGCGGATGAAGACGGTGGCGCAGCTGCGCGGCGATCGGCCGTGGGCACGCAGCCGCGACGTCCGTCGGCCGCTGCTGCAGCGAGCGACCACCACCGGATCGCGGCTGGGTGCCTTCGTGCCGCCGTTCGACCTCCTAGGCGGCATCGACCGCCAGCGTCCGGAAAACGAGGACGAAGACCCGATGTCGGGTGAACGCGAGGACTGAGTTCGTCCTCAGGCCTGCGTGCCGATCGGCTCGACGCCGCACCATTGCGCGATGAACAATGCGATGGTGCCGGTGATCCGCTGCAGCGATGACAGGCTGACGGCTTCGTCATAACCGTGGATGTTGCGGCTCGACGGTCCGTAGCACAGGACCGGAACCTTGTCGTAGAGCGCATAGACCCGGGCGTCGAGGTAGGCCGGCGACATGAAGCTCTCGAGCGGTCGGCCGACCGCCGCCTGATGGGCGCGGCCGAGCACCGCTTCGGCCTCGGTCCCTTCCGGCTGGACGTAACCTTCGGCAAAGAAGCCGTTGAAGGTGACGCGCGGCGGCATGTTGGCGAGGAAGCGGTCGGCGCGGGCGAAGCTGGCGACGCAGGCCTCGATCTCGGCTGCCGCGTCGGCAGCGCGAACACCGGGATAGATCGCGATGCGGCACTGGATGCGGCACCAGGCCGGCACCGATGATGCCCAGTCGCCGCCTTCAATTCGGCCGATGTTGAGGTTGATCGGATGCGCCTCCTTTTCGAAATGCGGCCGCCCGGCCTTGCGCGCATTCCACTCTTCTTCCAGGTTGCGCAGCGCGCCAACGACGCGGTAGGCGGCATCGATGGCGTTGGCGCCGGCCCCCATCTCGCGCACATGTACCGGGTGGCCGCGAACCTCGATCTCGAACCACAGCACGCCGGCGTTGGCGCGGACGAGCTTCTCGTCCTCGGGCTCGGGAATGATCACGGCATCGGCGCGATAGCCGGCGATATGGGTCATTAGCGCGCCGTTGCCGGTGCTCTCCTCCTCGACTACCGACTGCAGGCAGACCCGCGCCGCCGGCTGCAGCCCGAGAGCCCGCAGCGCATCGAGGGCGGCGAGGTTGGCGGCGTGTCCGGCCTTCATGTCGGCGCCACCCCGGCCATAGAGCCAGTCTGCCTCGACGACCGGCTCGAAAGCGGGCCGCGTCCACAGATCGGCCGGACCCGGCGGCACCACGTCGACGTGGGCCTGCAGGATCAGCGAGCGGCCGGTTTCGCGTTGCGGCCGATGGTGGGCGATGACGAGGGGCGCCGTCGAATGGCCGGGCGCGAACTTCGAGCCGCCGGGATGACGCTCGATCGCGGCGCGGTCCATCGCCAGCCGCTCGCTCGCGTAGCCCCGGCTGCGCCACGTGTCGTGCACGAAATCCTGGATCGCGTGCTCAGCGCCGCGCGTCGAGGCAAAGCGCATCAGCTGCTTCGTGAACTCGATCTGCGCTTCGAAACCGGCTGCAACCTTGGCAAGTATGTCGGTGCGCAATCGTCCGTCTTGCTGCATTGCAATATGCCGCCTGTGTGAGCTTTGCCTGTTCATACTTTGCGGCAGGAATGAGTGCTGCTCAATCGGCGATATTGGTGCAATAGCATTTTGACCGCGTACTGGTAGTCAGGATGTCATTGTCGATAAGCAACAGTGCATTGTGCGCAAAACCACGGCTTGCGGTGGTCGCAAGCGTCGGCCTAGTATTTCTGTAGTTGTGACCAGTGGTACGCGACGTCTCGAATTTCGAGACAACAGCATCGTGCGACTGTCCGACGCCGCAGTTCGAGATGACGCTGCGATCAATGCGCGGCGTTGACGTGCAACAGGAAAAGGGAGTGCTAGCAGTGAAGAAGAAACAGACTTCGGCCGAAGAGACAATGCTCGCGGTGCGCCGGTTCTCCCGCCGCACGTTCCTGAAATCGACGGCTGCTGCCGGTTCGCTCGCCGCGATGGGGCCCTGGATCGTGGCTGATGCGCAATCTTCCTCGGGCTCGCTCAACATCATCAACTGGGACGACGAGCTGCCCAATCCGGTGGTGCCAGATTTCGAGAAGAAGACCGGCATCAAGGTCAATCTGACGCCGTTCTCGCAGAACGAGGAGCAGATCAACAAGCTGCAGGCGACCAAGGGCGCCGGCTTCGACCTGTGCATGCCGACCCATGACCGGGCGCCGCAGTTCAAGGATATCGGCGTGCTGGCCGGCCTCGACGAGAGCAAGCTCAAGCTCGACGATCTGATCCCGTCGCTGCTGGAGCCGGCGAAGAAGGACTGGACCTGGGACGGCAAGCTGTCCTGGGTTCCGCATTGCTGGGGCACCGAAGCGATCTCCTGGCGCAACGACCTGACCAAGATCGATCCGGCGACACTGTCGCTACGGCACGCTGTGGAACGACGAGTACAAGGGCAAGGTGCAGGGCCGTCCGCATTCGCTGCTGCTCGGCATCGGCCTGTGGATGGATGGCGCCGGCAAGCTGCCGTCGAACCGCATGCTCGACGCCTTCAAGGACGAGGCGTCGATGAAGAAGATCTACGACGTGCTCCTCAAGGAGGCGATCGCGCGTAAGCCGTGGATCAAGCAGTTCTGGGATTCGGCCGACAACACCAAGTCGGGCTTCACCTCGAACGGCGTCGTCATCGGCCAGACCTGGGACGGCCCGGCGATCAGCCTGAAGAAGGCCGGCCAGCCGATTCAGTTCCAGGCGCCGAAGGAAGGGCGCGATCGGCTGGATCGACGGCTTCGCCTTGACCAAGGCGGCCAAGAACGTGGCCCAGGCCTACGAGTTCCTGAACTACATCCACTCCAAGGAAGGCTCGGCGGCGGTGGCCGAAGGCTCGGGCTACAACCCAGGCAACAAGGACGCGACGCCGCTGCTGTCCGACAAGGCGAAGGCGATCTTCAGTGAGGCCTATCCGGGCGATTGCCTCGAAGAACATGTGGTGGCGCCCGGTCGAGCCGACCTGGTTCGCCGATCTGCGCACCCAGTACGCCGAGAAGTTCAAGGCTGCGTAACAAATCAACAGCTGTCCGCAAACGCAGTCTGTTGTCGTCCGGGAGGCCGCGTGGCCTTCCGGACGACAACGAATTCGATGAAGGCCGTTCGATGAAATTCTCCGGCTTCGGGGCCCGATTGGAGGCGCGCGCATGAGCGCCGACGTCGATCTCGATAACGTAAGCATCCGTTTCGGCGCCTTCACGGCGGTGAAGAGCGCGATCTCTCAAGATCAAGGGCGGCGAGTTCTTCTCGATCCTCGGGCCGTCCGGCTGCGGCAAGACCACGCTGCTGCGGGCGATCTCCGGCTTCCTCGAACCGTCCGAGGGCGAGATCCGGATCGGCGGCCAGGCCGATGGCGGGCATCGGACCCAACAAGCGCCCGACGGCGCTGATCTTCCAGAACCTCGCCCTGTTCCCGCTGATGACGGTGGCGGAAAACATCGGCTATGGCCTGCGCGTGCGCGGCGTGTCGCGGCAGAACCGCGACCGCAAGGCGGCCGAGCTGCTGCGCCTTGTCGCGCTGCCCGATCAGGGCCACAAGCGCGTGTCGGAACTTTCCGGTGGCCAGAAGCAGCGCGTCGCCATCGCGCGCGCGCTGGCGGTCGAGCCGCAGGTGCTGCTTCTCGACGAGCCGCTGTCGGCGCTCGACTTGCGCCTGCGCCAGCACATGCGCAACGAGCTGCGCGCGATCCAGAAGCGGGTCGGCATCACCTTCATCTACATCACCCACGACCAGGGCGAGGCGCTGACCATGAGCGACCGCGTCGCGGTGATGAACGCCGGCGTCATCGAGCAGGTCGGCGACGGCCGCAGCGTCTACGACAGCCCGCGCACCGGCTTCGTCGCTTCCTTCGTCGGCGAGAACAACGGCTTCGACGGCACGGTGATGTCGGTCGACGGCGACCAGGCGGTGATCGACACCGCGCTCGGCAGACTCGGTGGTCGCTGCCTCGATGGCCTGCAAGGTTGGCGAAAGGGCGACGATCTATATCCGGCCCGAGGCGTTGCGCATCGCCAACGCCGGCATTCCGGCGCTGCTGCAGGCGACCGTCATGGCGCAGGCGTTCGAGGGCAACGCCACGCAGCTGTTCCTCAAGGGCGCCGACGACAAGCCGATCACTGTCTTGCTGTCCCGGCGCGAGGACGCGGCCGACTTCGCCGCCGGCCGGCAGCTCGGGCTCGCCTATACGGCCAAGGACGCCGTGATCCTGCCGGCGGATGGCCATCGATGAAACCGCTGAGCGCGCTGTTCATCTTCGGCATGCCGGTAGCGGTGCTGCTGGCATTCGTGGCGATGGCCTGGTTCGACCGTCGCCAGGACGCCGGCGCGAAGACTGCCGGCTTCATCGAACGCAACGGCTGGCCGGTGTCGCTCTACCTGATCCTCGGCGTCGGCATCTGGATGCTGTTCCTGATCGTGTTCCCGCAGCTCTACATGGTCGACTATTCGTTCCACCCGAAGCTGCCGCTCGGCCGCGCGCGGCGGCCCGCGCGATGTCTACACGCTCGAGAACTACCGCTACTTCCTGTTCGGCTCGACGAGCTCGACTGCGAACTGGAACGTCACCCACCTCAATGCCTTCTGGCTGACGATCGTGATGAGCATCTTCATCACGATCCTCAACTTCGCGGTCTGCTATCCGCTCGCCTATTTCCTGGCGCAGGTCGGCGAGGCCCGGTTCGGTACTGCGCATGCTGATGCTGCTGCTGATCATCCCCTACTGGGTCAACGAGCTGCTGCGCGCCTTCGCCTTCGGCATCCTGTTCGGCACCGGCGGCGTGATCAACACGCTGATGATCAAGGCCGGCATATTGTCGGTGCCGATCGACTTCATCGGCCGCGACATCGCGCTCTACGCCGGGCTGACCTACGCCTATCTGCTGCTGATGATGTTCCCGCTCTACAACGCCATCGAGGCGCTCGATCACAACCAGATCGAGGCGGCGCGCGACCTCGGCGCACCGTGGTGGCGCATCCACCTCAACGTCGTGATGCCGTTCGCCAAGCCCGGCATCGCGTCGGGCTGCACGCTGGTGTTCATGCTGGCGGCCGGCGCGCTTGCCGCACCGCTGGTGCTCGGCGGGCCGAAGAGCCTGTGGTTCACGCCGATCGTCTACGACCGCTTCTACCAGGCCTTCAACTGGAACCAGGGCTCGGCCTACGCCATCATCCTGCTGTTGACCTGCATCGCCTTCGTGCTGCTGGTCATGCGGCTGTTCAGGGTCAGCTTCTCGGAGATCGCGCGATGACGTCGTCGGCCATCTGGCGCGCGATGATGGGCTTCTACATCGCGCTGTTCTTCTTGTTTCTGTTCGGGCCGCTGATCGTGATGGGGCTGTCGGCGTTCAATACGCCGCAGTATCCGCAGGCGTTCCCGATCGAGGGGCTGACGCTCGACTGGTTCGGCGTGCTGTTCGCCGACCGCGGCCTGATGGAAGGCTTGCGGAACAGCTTCATCATCGGCGCTGATGGTGGTTGCAGTGTCGGTGCCGCTCGGCCTCGCCGGCGCGCTGGTGATGACCCAGGTCTATTCCCGCGCCCGCTCGCTCTATTACCTCGTCGTCGTGTCGCCGGTGCTGACGCCGGGCGTCATCATCGGCATCTCGACCGTGATCTTCTGGCGCGACGTCGCCGAATGGACCGGCGCCGACAGCGTCTACAACGGCATGTTCCTCGCGACGCTCGGCCAGTCGACCTTCATCTCCGCCTACTGCATGCTGATCTTCATGTCGCGGCTGCAGCGCTACGACCGCAGCCAGGAGGAGGCGGCGCTCGACCTCGGCGCCTCGCCGACGCAGGTGTTCTTCCACATCCTGCATTCCGTACCTGAAGCCGGCGGTCGATCTCGGCGTCGGCGATCGCGTTCCTGTCGTCGTTCGAGAACTACAACACGACGACGTTCGCGATCCTCGCCGACAAGACGCTGACGACCGTGCTCGCCGGCCGCGTGCGCCAGGGCACGACGCCGGCGATCAGCGCGCTGGCGGTCGTCATCATCGCAGTCTCGATCATCGGCGCGATTGCCTTCGAGGTGCTGCGTCGCCGCGAAGAGCGCCGCCTGAAATCACAGACCGACGCTGCGGCCAAAGCCGAACTGGCCGAGGAGTTGATCGGAACAGCGGCGGCGCATTGAATTGGCGAGGGCGCGTAGGGTGCAATAGCGGAACGCGTATCGCGCCGGCCACAGCCACTGTTCTTGCGGCTCGGCACAATACGCCCGAGCGGGCTATTGTGCCCTACGAAACCATTACCCCGGCACCGCCAGCAGATCCTCATGGCCGATGATGGTGACGGCATCGTCATTGGCGAGCCGTTTAGCGAGCCAACTGTCGATGTCGGCTGCCGGCACGCGGCCGGTCTCGCGGACGGCGCCGGCGAAGCCTTGATCGAGTTCGCGTCGCAGTTCGAGAAAGTGCCGGTCGAGCAGCCACGGGCTCTTGCCCCGCGCGATCTGATAACCGTGGCGTGCGAAGGCTTTCGCCAGCGCGTCGGTCGCGGTTGGACCCAACGCCGGCCCGAAGCCCTTGTCGCCGCGCTGGTGGGCGTTGAAGGCGTCGCGCATGGCGGCGTCGGCTGGGTGCTCGGGCAGCCACGACGCGATGCCGTCATAGGTCAGCACGGTGAAGAAGGTCTGGCGTCGCGCTGCGACGGCATCGGCGAGGGCATCGATCAACTTCATCGAGGCAAGATCGAACAGTGCTGCGGCGGTCACGAGGTCGGCGCCGTCGATGACGCTACCTAGATCGTCGCGCGCGAGGTCGGACTGCCTGAAGGAGACTTCGATCGCGGCGCCGGGCAGCGTCAGCCGCAGACCCTCGACCGAGACCGCCGCGTCATTGCCGAATGCGGTGAGCCGCGATCTTGCAGCGGCGAGCAGCTTCGGGTCGTAGTCGACCAGCGTCCAACTTTGGCTGGCGCCGAGTGCGCTCCACGTGCCACGCAGGTTGGAGCCGGCGCCGCAGCCGAGGTCGACGATCCTGACCGTCTCGCGACCGGCAAAATACGCGCGTAAGCGGTCCCGCACCTCGGCATTGACGGCGGCGTGGTCGGCCGGTTCGCGTAGTGCCAGCCACTCGGGTGAAAAGCTCATCGGGCAATATCCTTGATGACGCCGGCGACGATGCGGGCGGTGTCGCTCCAGCGCGGCAGCTTCCGGCCGGCGGCCCAGGCGGCGTCGGCCAGGCGTGCGCGCAGGTCGGCGTCGCCGATGGCCTTGGCGAGGGCGGCGGACAAGGCCGGCGCATCGCCCGGCGGTACCTTGAGCGCGGCGCCGTCGGGCACGGTTTCGGCCGCCGCGCCGCCGGTCGTGCAGACGATCGGCAGCCCGCGCGCCATGGCTTCGGCCAGCACCATGCCGTAGCCCTCGAACAGGGAGGGCATGACGAACAGGTCGGCGCCTGCATAGAGCTTGGCCAGGGTATCGTTTTCGATGGCGCCGGCGAGCGTGATGCGGTCGTCGAGACCGCTGACCGCGATCGCTGCGTTGACATGGGCGAGTTCGGTCCCGTCGCGCGTAGCGCCGGCGATGGTGAGGCGCCAATCGGGCGCCGCCAGCGACTGCAGTGCTTCGATCAGCACCGTGTAACCTTTGCGCGGCACGATCGAGCCGACCGCCAGGATCTGCAGCGGCTTGCCGGTGCCGGTGGCGCGCGGCGCGGGATCGGTGCCGGGCTCGGCGACCGTGATCCGCGACGAAGGCACCGCGTAGTTCGCCTCCACGATCGCCTTCGTCATCGGGCTGGTGACGATGATGTGCCTCGCATGCGCGAGCGCAGCGGTTTCACTCGCCAGCAATGTCGCCGCGCGCTCAGCTCCGATACCGGTCTCCAACGCCAGCGGATGATGGACGAGGGCGACGATCGGGTGCGGGATCGAGGTCAGCGTTGCCGCCGAGAATGCGCCGTAGGCAAGGCCATCGATCAGCAGCACGGTGCCGGATGCCGCCGCCGCCAGTGCCTGGGCCGTAGCGCACAGGTCGAGCTTCGTTGGCGCCGGAAACCGCTGGGTCAGCACCATGTGCTCGACGTCGATGCCCATTTCGGGCAGCAGCGCCAGGACGCGCCGGTCATAGGCATAGCCGCCGGTGGCCAAGTCGATGTCACCCGGAATGGCGAAGCCGCAGCGGATCATGGCTCAGGCGCCCACCGGGCCTTCGAACATGGCACGCGCGAGATCGGTCTCGTGCAGCGTCACCCGGATCTTCGACAGGCCCCGGCCGTCGTCGCCGAGCGCGCCATTCTTGGCTGCCGCCGCCATGGCGTCGAACACATGCTTGCACAGAAACTCGGTGGTGGTGAGATGGCCCTTGAACTGCGGCAGCGTGTCGAGATTTTTGTAGGCGAGCGGCTTCAGGGTCTCGTTCAGCACGGTCAAGGCGGCGCCGATGTCAACCACGACATTCTGCTTGGTGAGTTGATCGCGAAAGAAGGCGACATCGACCACGAAGGTCGCGCCGTGCATGTTCTGCGCGGGTCCAAAGAACGGGTCGGGCAGGGAATGGGCGATCATGATGCGATCGCGAACTTCGACGGCGAACATTGGCGTGGGCTCCTGGTCGGGCTCGGTGCTTCGGCAGTGGTGTTTCAGCAAAGGCGGTTATGGTCAAGCTGCGGAGAATGCACTTGAAGGATGTGGTTTTGCGGCGATTGCGTGGCCGAGGTTCTCTTGAGCACCACCCCTACCCGCATTCTCGGGTCCGCGAGTTCCCCGTTTTCTTTGGGGAGAGCGCAAGTGTCGGTCGGTGAGAGCGGCACGAGGGTCAGACGCTATTAGTCAAGTCGTTGATCAAAGCAATGGCCGTCATGTCCTGGCCTACTGCCAGCGCCGCGTCAGGTGGGTAGAGACCGCGGAGGCGACCGCGCAAAGAAATGTGAAGCCCAGCAAGGCTTGTGTGCTTACAGGCTCGCCGCGGCTCGGAAGAGATTGCACGTAGGCAGCCAATATAGTTCCAACGACAAGTCCGACGCCGAACCCCATCCAAAGTGGAACATTTCGTCGGATGGCAGCGATCAGTGCAACCAAGAGCCCTGCCATTGCGGCTGGAATTGCTCCGACGAGGTGGGCAAACAGTAATCCCGGGATGAAGAGAAACAGCCCGTTGCCCGGCTTGGTGCCAATGGCGAGTACGTAGGCTTCTGACATGATCGAGAATATCACCAATCCAATGAGCGGCCCTAAAATAACGAATACGACGATAATGAAGACCAATTGTCCAACGCGCATCCAGCCGGTTCTCGCCATTCTCTCGCCAAGCGGCCTTTTCTTAAGGTTGCTCAGTTGCCTCATCGCGGGCGGCCGGCTCCGCGCCAGCGGAGTCGCCCGCGACCACTAGAGCCTCACCCGAACTTCGGGTCCAATTCGCCCTTGGCGTAGCGCTTGGCCATGTCGGCGAGCGTGATGACCTTCTTGATCTTCGAAGCTTGTCCCGCGGTGTTGAATTCCTGCAGCCGCTGCTTGCACAGCTTGGTCATCGCTTCCATCGCGGGCTTGAGGTACTTGCGCGGGTCGAACTCGCCGGGCTCCTCGGCCAGCACCCGGCGGATCTGGCCGGTCATCGCCATGCGGTTGTCGGTGTCGATGTTGATCTTGCGCACGCCGTGCCTGATGCCGCGCTGGATCTCGGCGACCGGCACGCCCCAGGTCGGCTTCATCTTGCCGCCGAACTTGTTGATCACGTCCTGCAGCTCCTGCGGCACCGACGACGAGCCGTGCATGACGAGATGCATGTTCGGCAGCTTCTTGTGGATCTCCTCGATCACGTGCATGGCGAGCACTTTGCCGTCCGGCTTGCGGCTGAACTTGTAGGCACCGTGGCTCGTGCCCATGGCAATGGCCAGCGCATCGACCTTGGTCTCCTTGACGAACTTGACGGCCTCGTCCGGGTTGGTCAGCAGCTGGTCGTGGGAGAGCTTGGCCTCGGCGCCGTGGCCGTCTTCCTTGTCGCCCATGCCGGTCTCGAGCGAACCCAGGACGCCGAGCTCGCCTTCGACCGAAATGCCGCCCAGATGCGACATGTCGGTCACCGCCTTGGTGACGCCGACATTGTAGTCCCAGTCGCCGGGGGTCTTGCCGTCGGCCTTGAGCGAGCCGTCCATCATCACCGAGGTGAAGCCGGCCTGGATCGCGGTCATGCAGGTGGCGGGCTCGTTGCCGTGGTCGAGATGCACGCAGACCGGGATGTGCGGGTAGATCTCGGTAACCGCGTCCATCATGTGCTTCAGCATGATGTCGTTGGCGTAGCTGCGGGCGCCGCGCGAGGCCTGGATGATCACCGGCGCGTCGACTTCATTGGCAGCACTCATGATCGCGAGTGCCTGCTCCATGTTGTTGATGTTGAACGCCGGCACGCCGTAGCTGTGTTCGGCGGCGTGGTCGAGAAGCTGGCGAAGGGTGATACGGGCCATGGGTCGGTTCCCCGGTTGAGTACAAAATGATGTGATGGTGATTCAGTAGCCGTCCGGTGCAACCGGTGCAAGTGTCGGGCAAAAGCGTTGTGGGATATGGAGCCTGGCTTCAGCCTGGCTCCGTTGGTGCCCGGGTGCCAGGCTGAAGCCAGGCACCATGCGGAGGTGATTGGTTTCGGGCGTGCGCACTGAATAGTCGCGGCAAGACAGGAGATCTTGATGTTTCCACTGTCGACCATGCTGACGTCGTTCATCAAGTCGGGCAGCCTCACCGTGATCGACGCGGACGGGCGCCGGCACGTGTTCGGCGCCGCCGCAGCCGGTGCGCCGAATGTGACAATGAAGCTCACCGATCCGACACTCTACCGCAAGCTGTTCTTCAATCCCGAGTTGCATGCAGGCGAAGCCTACATGGACGGCCGGATGAGCTTTCCAGGGTCGAGCTTGCGCGAATTCCTCACCCTGTTCTCGATCAACCGGCGGGCGCTCAAATCGTTCCCGATGCAGCGCGTGCTGCAGGGCGCCAGCCGGGCGATGAAGCGGCTCCAGCAGGCCAATCCGGTCGGCAAAGCGCAGGCCAATGTGGCGCACCACTATGATCTCGGCAACGAGTTCTACAAGTTGTTCCTCGACGAGGGCCTGTTCTACTCCTGCGCCTACTTTCGCGACGAGGCTGAGACGCTCGAGGCCGCCCAGATCAACAAATGCCGGCTGATCGCGGCCAAGCTGTGCCTGCAGCCCGGCATGAGAGTGCTCGATATCGGCTCGGGCTGGGGCGGGCTTGGCCTGTATCTCGCGCGCGTCGCCGACGTCGAGGTGCTTGGCGTCACGCTGTCGAAGGAGCAACATGCCTTGGCCGAGGCGCAGGTGCGCGCGGCCGGCCTCGAGAAGCGCGTGCGGTTCGAGCTCATCGACTACCGCAATCTCGCCGGAAAGTTCGACCGCATCGTTTCGGTCGGCATGTTCGAGCACGTCGGCGTTGCCCGCTATGGTGAGTTCTTCGCCAAGATCAACGAGCTGATGGTCGATGACGGCATCATGCTGCTGCACTCGATCGGCAAGATGAGCCCGCCCGGCACCGCCAGCCCCTGGCTGCGCAAATACATCTTCCCCGGCGCCTATTCACCGGCGCTGTCGGAGGTGTTCCCGGCGGTCGAGCGCAGCAGCCTGTGGGTGACGGATCTCGAGTTCCTGCGCCTCCACTACGCGACGACCTTGCTGCACTGGCACCAGCGGTTCGAGGCCAGCCGCGACCGGATCGCGGCGATGTACGACGAGACGTTCTGCCGCATGTGGGAGTTCTACCTGATCAGTGCGGAAATGATGTTCCGCACCGGCGCCCAGGAAGTGTTCCAGATGCAGCTCGCTCGCCGTCGCGACGCCGCACCGATCGTGCGCGATTACACGGTGGATGTGCAGCGCCAGTTGATGGCAAATGAGCGGGAGGTGGTAGCCTCGGCTAAAACTCGAGACTAGGCTTGCTCCACCCTCACCCCGCGACTGAAAATCCGCCGTCGACCGGGATCGCGGTGCCGGTGACGAAATCGGAGGCCTGGCTCGCCAGGAAAACGGCAATGCCGCCGAAGTCGGCCGGATCGCCCCAGCGACCGGCCGGGGTGCGGGCGAGAACCCGCTCATGCAGCCCCGGCACCTGGGCGCGGGCGCCCTTGGTGAGGTCGGTGTCGATCCAGCCCGGCAGCACCGAATTGACCTGGATGTTGTCGGCTGCCCAGGCGGTGGCCAGCGCCCGCGTCATCTGCACGATGCCGCCCTTGGTCGACGAATAGGCCGGCGCGAATGGCAATCCGAAGATCGAGGTCATCGAGCCGATGGTGATGATTTTGCCGCCGCCGGCCGCCTTCATGTGCGGGTAGGCGGCCTGGGCGCAGAAAAACGGGCCATTGAGGTTCACGTCGAGCACGCTCTGCCATTCGGCGGGCGTGTAGTCCTGCGGCTGCTTGCGTATGTTGATGCCGGCGTTGGCAACGAGGATGTGGAGGCCCCCCAGCTTTTCGACAGTCGCTGCCACCATGGCCTTGGCGGTATCGGGCTTGGCGACGTCGCCGTCGAAGGTTGCGGTCTTGACGCCGTGCCTGGCGAGTTCGGCGGCTGCTGTCTTCGATTTCTCGCTATTGCGGCCAGCGACCATGATCGCGGCTCCGGCCTTGGCCAGACCGCGTGCCATGCCGAGGCCGATGCCGCCATTGCCACCGGTGACGAGGGCGACCTTGCCGGACAGATCAAAAGGGGGCATGACAATGCTCCGTATGAAAAGTGCCACAGGGACCGCCGCATCGGCGGTGGAGACGATGGGTTTTCCTACCACAGCCGGCATTGCTTCGAGTAGGTTGTGATCCGCCGATCTGGCCTGCCATCCACCGCCCCACCCACTCCAGCAATTCGGAAATCGCGTGCCGCCTGCCTACGACTGCCTGAAATGCCCGGGCTATTGCTGTTCCTACCCGGTCATTCAGCTCACCCGGCCAGACGTGACGCGTCTTGCCCGTCATTTCAAAATCACGCGGCTTGAGGCCGAACGGAGGTACACGAAGAGCGCGCACGGACGAAAACGGGTGATGCGACGCAAGAAAGACCAGCATTTCGGTCGAATTTGCCGTTTTTTTGACACTGAAAAGCGACGGTGCACGATCTATCTTGCCCGGCCGGCGGTGTGTCGTAGCTTTCCCGAAGGCAAGCGTTGCGGATATTGGGATTTCTTGAGTTTCGAGCGCGAGCATCAAAAGGACCCCGACTTTGTTGCGACCACCGAGCACGGGCAGTGGAGTTGAGGCGAACACGGTTTTTCATTTTCGAGATTGACGGGGAAGCCACGACTTGAGCGCTAGCGCCGACGCCACCGAACAACCACCCTCGCACCGCTTCCTCGGTGCGGTGTTGCTGTTGATGTTCGCGATGAACATGGTCGGCCGCGGGGTGACCGAAACCTTCGCCGTGTTCCTGCTGCCGGTGGAGGCGACTTTTCACGCCTCCCGCTCCGACATGCTGCTTACTTACTCTATATACAACCTTGTGTATGGACTGGC
Organism: uncultured Alphaproteobacteria bacterium; assembly: GCA_963741505.1. GTDB lineage: Bacteria > Pseudomonadota > Alphaproteobacteria > Rhizobiales > Hyphomicrobiaceae > JAKFWF01. The sequence continues at coordinate 79,697 of CAVUIJ010000010.1, forward strand.
GGCGCCATTCGCCGGCCAGCTGGTCGATCGGGCGGGTCCGCGCTTGGCCTATGGCTTCGGTCTCGTTGCCCTCGGTTGCGGTTATCTGCTGGCCGGCACTGCGACCTCGCTGCCGCTGTACTATCTGGGGGTCGGCGTGCTCGGCGGCCTCGGCGCGGCTAGTCTTGGCATGGTCGTGGCCTCGAGCATCATGAGCCGCTGGTTCGTCAACCGACTTGGGGCGGTGATGTCGCTGCCTTACGCCGCGCTTGGTGCCGGCATGCTGATCATTCCGCCGGCGACGCAACTGCTGATCGAGCGTCTGGGCTGGCATGAGGCCTACCGCGTACTCGGCAGCTTCGTGCTGCTGCTGCTGCCGCTGCTGCTGATGCTGCCGCTCGGCCGGATCGGTGCCGGTTCGGCGGCTTGGAAGGCCTCGCGCGCGGCCGCCGACAACGGCGGCATCCATGGCTGGACTCTGCGCAATGCGGTGGCCACACGCGCATTCTGGGGCCTGTTCGGGGCCTATTTCGCAACCTCCGTCGCGTCCTACGCGGTGGCGCCGCAGATGGTCGCCTACCTGGTCGAGCAGGGCTACGACCGGCTGCTGGCAGCCGGCGCCTTCGGCATGACGGGCGCCTGCTCGGTGGTCGGCATCATTTCCATGGGGGCAATCTCCGATCGCATCGGCCGGCGCCGCGCGGCGCTGATTTCATATGCGATATCGATCGCCGGCGTGCTGGCGCTGATCACGGTGGTGCCGCTTGCCGCGTTCTGGCCGGTGTACCTGTTCATCTTACTGTTCGGACTGATGCAGGGGGTACGCGGACCGATCATCCTGGCGCTGGTCGCGACCGTATTCCGGGGTGGCGCGGTCGGCAGCATATTTGGCGCGCTGACGCTGGCGCCCGGTATCGGTGCGGCGGTGGGGTCGTGGGGCTCTGGCTACCTGCACGATTTGACCGGCGGCTATTTCGCGTCGTTTGCCCTCGGCATCGCCGGCAGCTGTATCGGCATGTTCCTGTTCTGGGCACTGCCGAGTTTGGCCGAGGATCGCGAATCAAGCCCGCGTTCAGCGTGAGCCGGTCAAAAGCGGAACATGACGCTTAGCGCCATCCAGGTTCGGTCCGTCGATGTGTCCTTGAAGTCGAAGCGCTGGCCACTGACGCCGGCGGCAAGTGCGACCTCGCCGCCCGACCAGTCGTAGCGGGCGAACAGGCCGCTGCGGGCCAGGTCGCCGCTGATGTTGCCGAGGAGCGCTTCCTCGAACCCGATGGAAAGCTGGGGCAAGACGCGATAGCCGAGCCGGGCCCGTGCAGAATAGGTTTCATGCGCCTGGGTCCAGCTGCCGTCGAGGGCGAGCCAGATTGCCGGCGTGAGATTGGTCCAGGTCTCGACCACCGCCTTGAAACCGAGGTCGCGGCCGCTGTTGCGGTTGCAGATGTCGAGTGGGGTCAGCTCCTGCTGATCCATCGCCAGGCCGGCGAAGGCCTTGATCGTGGTATTGCCGATGCCGAGCTGATAACCGGCGAGGATATCGGCGAACGTGACCCGGCCATTGATGACCTTGGTGCGGCCATCGCCGAAGCCGTAACGGCAATCACCGCGAGCGGGCGGCAACGTATCGTACCGGTACTTGCCGTAACCGCTGCCCAACCGCAGCCGCACACCGTCGGCGTCGAGGCCGCCGAGCGGGGCAATCGTCGCGCTGCTGTAGAGCGCCCAGCTCAACGGCGTGACGGTAGCGCCGACTGCGATCTCGCGCCAGGGAGCGGCGACGCCGGCCGGCTCGACGGTCGCGACTGCGTCCGCTGCGATCGCGACGCACGGAACCGCCAATAGGGTGCCAACCCAGGCGACGACAAACCGGAGCGAGTACGCACGACGCCACACGATACGATCCCCCGCAAACATGCGAGCAGTAATTCACAGTATCGTGCCTGCAGATGTTCTGGACCAGGTAGACGCCTAGGCGCCAAACATTGAAAAAAGAGCAGGTCACCAAGAATTACTACCTTTAATTAAAGTAACACCCAATCAGCAACCGAAGATTGTTCTTCGCAGGTCGATGCCGATCGCCGGCCAGGACCGCCACCGCCGCCGATCGGCGGCAGGTGCGCGCGGCCGTGCTCGAGCGCTGGTAAAGTCGCTGATGTTGATCTGTCTCAAGCCAAGCGCGCTGAGAAGCCCTATGAATAACCAACTGCGCATGCACGAAATTGGTTTGCTACCGTCTTATTTATGGTAAATGGCTTTACGCGGTGTAGAGTATTGCACTGCAGTAGAAGCCGTAAGCCAATTGGTGCGAAAGCGGAGCAGCCTCCAGCGTCGGAGTGCGGTATCTCCAGGACGGCGGGCTCCTCGTAGTAACGTTGCGTCACAGGAGAATTGGCAATGCAGGATGGACACGAGCCGAAGAGCGTATGGCCGATGATGGCGCCGTTCATGGCCTGGTCGCCACAAGTCTGGTTGGGCGCGCTATTCGGCTGCAGCGAAGACAAGGCCACCAATGGGGTATCGGCCCAGCCTAAACCGGCCGAGGCGGTTGAGGCGGCGATGCACAGCGCGATGCAGGGCAGCCATGGCCTGATCAAGGCCGGCACGCAGACCGGCGCCGAAGTCATGGCCCTGGCGAGCCGCCGGTCGCAGGCGCTGGTTGCTCTCGCGGGCGAGGTCGGCAAGTGTCGTGCGCCGCAGGATCTGATGGCGCTGCAGATGCAGTTCTGGCAGACCGCGTTCCAACAGAGCACCGAGGCCAGCCGCCGCATCGCTGCCGCCTGGAGCAGCGTGTTGCCGATTGCTGGTGCGCTAGCGGATGCCGGACAGGCTCAGACTGCGTCAGCAGGCATCTCGCCGCCACGCGACCGCATTACCTTCACCGAGCCGAAGGATGCAGGCATCGCCGCGCCGTCGCCAACACGGACCCAGGGCGACCGCCGCACCGCCGCGTGATCGCCGCGACATACATGCGCAAATGATGCGCCCGGTCTAGTACCCGGAATCACAAATGGCTGGTACACCTGATCGTGAAACCACGAGTCGATCCGGCAGGAGGGCGCCGAAGGCCGTAGCCTGAGCTACGGACGAGGCGTCCGACGCCCCGGGCGACCGTGGGCCGCGACCCTACGGGCGATCGCGGATGATCGCCGGTGGCGTCGCGACCCTTGTCCGATGCGTAGGCATCGGCCTGCGCGTCGCTCCTGGCCGGCGAGCATCCTCGATCGTCATGTGTGCCAGCCATTTGTGATTCCGGGTACTAGTGCTATCGAATGCTGGGCGTGATCACCTACCGGACGCTGTTGTGGCTCGCAGGACTTGGCCCGTGGGTATTGCCGGCGCACGGCGACAATCCACTACGTCTTGTCGAGCAGCACGTGGCTGCGCGCTTCCCGGCGCTGCGACAGATTTCGCCCGCCGAGCTCGCGGCGTTATGCGCGGGGCCTGAGGCCGGCGCGCTCCCGGTCATCTTCGATGTACGGACGCTTCCCGAGTTCGATGTCAGCCACATCCCAGACGCCATCCATCTCGAGCCGGCAAGCGACGCGAACGTATTCCTTTCCCGCTACGGCGCGCTGATCGGCGGGCGCGATGTCGTGCTCTACTGCTCGGTCGGAATGAGAAGCAGCCGACTGGCAAGGCGTCTGCAGGTTGCCTTCGAGGCATGCGGCCCAGCCAGCGTCGCCAATCTGAGCGGCGGCGTTTTCCGCTGGGCGAACGAAGGCCACACGCTTGCCACTCGGCACGGTGAGACCCGCGCGGTACATCCCTATAACCGCTTCTGGGCACGGTTCCGGTGCGCGGGTGAGTAGCTGAGCGCAGACCCAACCGACGCAGCGCGCCAACTCCCGCCCCGGTCACTACCTAGGCCATCGCGGCCCACAAGTTCACGTATTGTTCTTGACGGGAGGAACGCGTGATGGATGTCAGTGCCGAGATCGATGACCTCAAGCGCCGCGTCGGCGACCTGGAAGGGGCCATGAATGTCTTGTCCGCTCGCTTCGGCACCATTCAGCCGGAGTTGTCGGCGATGCAGCGGGAAAGCAGTGAAGGCTGCAATCGCATCGGCGTCATGCTCGATCGCATGCTGCTGCGGCTCGATACCATGAACACGCAGATATGGAGCCTGCGCGACGACCTGCCGAAGCTGGTCGGCGAGGTCGTCGTCAGTGCTCAGCCATCACCGGCGCGCGAAGATATTGGCTGAACGGTTGGTCTGCACGGCTCCCGCATCACCAACCGCGACATTCGCGATAACGGCGCCACCAGTAGCGACTGCCGGTATTGATCGCGCGCCGCTTCAGCCAGTAGCAGTCATTGTAATAGTAGAAGGGACTCGCGTAGCTGTAAGCATAGATCGGCGCAAAGTGGTGGCGACGAAAATATTGTGGCCGAAAATGTTGCGGCCGGAAATGTTGCGGCCGGAAATGCACCGGGCCTTGCCTGTGCACGCTAACGCCGCGGCTGCGGGCCTCCGCTGTCGGTTGCGGCAGCGCGATCGCTATCGTGCCGGCGGCGAGCGCCATCAATGCCAGTTTCTTTATCATGTTGGCTCCTCTCGCTTTACCCACCACGCCGAGCTGGGGGTGACTTCATCGTTTCAATAACGAAATGAGCGCAGAAAACCCGTCGCGGCCTTCGAGACCTTGCATCGCGCGCCGGAATGTCGGAATCCTCTTCGCGACAACATAACTCGCGGCACTCCGCCGCCCGAGCCGCCGAGGACCGAATGCCATGCAAGACAAAGCTCCAGCCGCCCATAAGTCGTCGAAGTCGCAATTTGCCTGGGACGACGCCTTCCTGCTCGAGGACCAACTCTCCGACGACGAGCGGATGATCCGCGACACGGCGCGCGACTATTGCCAGTCGAAGCTGGCGCCGCGGGTGATCGAGGCCTATGCGAAAGAGCAGACCGACCGCGCGATCTTCACCGAGATGGGCGCGCTTGGCCTGCTCGGCGTCACGATGCCGGAGAAGTACGGCTGCGCCGGCGCCAATTACGTCGCCTATGGCCTGGTCGCGCGCGAGGTCGAGCGCGTCGACAGCGGCTATCGCTCGATGAATTCGGTTCAGTCGTCGCTCGTCATGCATCCGATCTACGCCTATGGTTCGGAGGCGCAGCGCATGAAATACCTGCCCCGGCTTGCCACCGGCGAGTGGGTCGGCTGCTTCGGCCTGACCGAGCCCGATGCCGGTTCCGACCCGTCGTCCATGAAGACCAAGGCCGAAAAGGTCGCAGATGGCTATCGTCTGACAGGCTCCAAGACTTGGATCTCGAACGCGCCGATCGCCGACGTGTTCGTGGTGTGGGCGAAGTCGGCTGCACACAACGATGAGATCCGCGGCTTTGTGCTGGAAAAGGGTATGAAGGGCCTGTCGGCGCCGAAGATCGAAGGCAAGCTCTCACTTCGCGCTTCGATCACCGGCGAGGTGGTGATGGACGGTGTGGTGGTGCCTGAGGATGCGCTGCTGCCGAACGTATCTGGCCTCAAAGGCCCGTTCGGCTGCCTCAATCGCGCCCGCTACGGCATCTCCTGGGGCGCGATGGGCGCTGCCGAGGACTGCTTCTTCCGCGCCCGCCAGTACACCCTCGACCGCCGCCAGTTCGGCCGGCCGCTGGCCAACACCCAACTCGTCCAGAAGAAGCTCGCCGACATGATGACCGAGATCAGCCTCGGGTTGCAGGCCTCGCTTCGTGTCGGCCGTCTGTTTGACGAGGGCCGCGCCGCGCCGGAGATGATCTCGATCGTCAAGCGCAACAATTGCGGCAAGGCGCTCGACATCGCCCGCCAGGCACGTGACATGCACGGCGGCAATGGCATTGCCCAGGAATATCATGTGATGCGGCACTCCCAGAACCTGGAGACGGTCAACACCTATGAAGGCGCGCACGACGTGCATGCGCTGATCCTCGGCCGCGCCATCACCGGGCTGCAAGCGTTCTTCTGAGTTGGATTCGACTGCGCGTCCTGGTTGCGCTCCTCAGATGGCGCGCACCGCCGCCAGCCGACATGTGTCGTCCTTGACTGACCAGCATTGATCCTCCCGGCCAAGGCTGCCGCCCTGAGCAGTCCGGCACGGCAAAGCCCCGGTGCAGGCCTCGTCGTGCTTGCATCGCGCCGAAGAAAGCTTCAGCCTGAAGATAGTACGAATCAGTTCCGGATCTATTGCGGGGTTTCAAGACCTACTTGTGGACAGCTGAGACAACCTTGGGAGAACCACATGGCACTTGAATCACTCATCGTATGGCTCGTCATCGGTGGCATCGCTGGCTGGCTCGCCAGCCAGATCATGAAAAGCGGCGGCCTGAGTATGACGGGCAACCACATGGTCGATACCGTCATCACCGGCATTATCGGCGCGTTCATCGGCGGCTGGCTGCTCGGCGTCCTCGGCATCTCGCTCGGAGGCGGCGTCATCGGTGCCATCATCAGTGCCCTGATCGGCGCCGTCGTCTTCATTTTCGGGCTTGGAATGATAAAACGCTGACGTAGCAATCCACCCTGGTGGCGACATCGCCACCGGGGTGTCGCCTGATATGCGACGGGGATGATTAGCCTTTGCCCTTGCCGAGGTGCTGGCCGGGGTGCGACCATCGTTCAGGGGAAAAACTGATTCACGAGCAACGCAAGCGGCGTGCGCCAGGGAGACGGCGACTGCTATGGCTGGCACCGACACGCCGCATGCTGCCTCGAAGCTCGGCTTCGGGCTCGAACGCCTGGGGCTCGTGGCGCTGGACCGGCCGTGGCTGACAGCCACGTTGCTGCTGTTGCTTTCCGTCTTCGCAGTGCTCGGTCTCGGCCGCATCCAGGTCGACGACAGCCTGTCCGAGTTGTTCCGCACCAACACGCCCGAGTTCGCCAAGTACGAGGAGATCGACCGCCGCTTCCCGTCGAGTGAGTACGACGTACTCGCCGTGGTCGAAGGGCCGGGGCTGCTGTCGCGAACCGGGCTCGAAGCCTTCGGCAGGGCCGCGGTCGAACTGCAGCTCGCCGACGGCGTCAGCGGCATCGTGTCGATGCTGTCGGCGCGCGGCAAGCCCGATGCCACCGGCTACGCCGCGCCGATCGTGCCCGACGACCTGCCGGCCGACGACGCCCAGTTTGCGGCTATCGTGCAGGCGCTACGGCGGAACGAGATCGTCGCCGGCAAGTTCCTGTCCGACGACGGCACGCTCGCCATGATCGTGATGTCGCTCGACCGCGCGACCGTGCAGGGCCAGGGTGCCAAACCGGTGATCGAGGGCATCCGCGAGGCGGCCGAAAAGGCTTTCGCGCCGGCCGGGCTCGCCGTCAAGCTGACCGGTGCGCCGGTGATGCAGCTCGAGATCCGCAATGCGGTCGAGCGCGACCGACTGGTCTACAACGGCCTCGGCTTCATTCTCGGCGCCGTGATCTCGATGGTGTTCTTTCGCCGCTTCGCCTTCATGGTTATGGCTGTGCTGCCGCCGATCCTGGCGGTGGTGTGGTCGCTGGGCGCGCTCGGCTGGGCCGGCTTCAAGCTCAACCTGTTCCTCAACGTCATGACGCCGCTGGTCATGGTGATGGGCTTTGCCGACAGCATGCAGATGACGAGCGCGATCCGCGACCGGCTGCGCCAGGGCGACAGCCGCGAGGAGGCGCTCCGCTTCGGCGTCCAGGTGGTGGGGCCGGCCTGCGTGCTGGCGCACGGCACTGCGTTGTTGTCGTTCCTCGCACTCACGTTCTCGCCGTCCGGCCTGATCCGGGCTTTCGGCATGGCCGGTGTGCTCTCCGTGATCGTGTCCTACGTCGTCGTGATTGCGGCGCTGCCCGTGCTCGGGCGACTGCTGCTCAAGCGGCAAGGCGAACGCGCGGGGGGGGCGGCCGCAGTCGATGGTGCCATGGACGCACTTGGCCGCTTCGTCGGCATTGTCGTCGACCGGGTGGTGCGGCACCCGGTGTTCTTCTCCCTGCTCGGCGTCGCGAGCTTTGTCGTCCTCGGCCTGATCTACCAGGGCCTCGAGCCGCGCTATCGCCTCGCCGACCAGGTGCCCGACCGCGAGCAGGCGCTGTCGGCGACGGCGGCCCTCGACAAGAAGCTCACCGGCGGCAACCCGGCGCACATCATGATCGAGTGGAAGGACGGCCGCTCGATGTACGACGCGAGCGTGCTCGCGGCGATCGCGAAAGCACATGATGCGCTCGAAAAGCAGGCCGGCGTCGGCAATGTCTGGTCGCTCGACAGTCTGCGGCGTTGGCTGGCGGAAGCCGGTGATACGCGGCTCGAGACGTTGAAGAAGTTCGTCGGCGTGCTGCCCGAGACGCTGGTGCGCCGCTTCATCGCCAAGGAGGAGACGGCGGTGCTGGTGACGGGACGGCTGCCCGATGTCGACTCGAGCCAGATCCTGCCCGTCGTCGAGAAGCTCGACCGGGCACTCGACGGCGTGCGCAAGGATTATCCAGGCCTCGAAATTTCGGTCACCGGTCTGCCGGCGATTGCCGCCCGCTCCAGCGCTCGGATGATTGGCCAGCTGAAGACCAGTCTTTTCGCCGAAGTGATTTTCGTGTCGATCCTGCTCGGCCTCGCGTTTCGCTCGGTGGGCGTGATGATCCTCAGTCTGCTGCCGGGCCTGTTCCCGGTGGTGACGTCGGGTGCGCTGCTGCGCTTCACCGACGGCGGCCTCGAGTTCGCCAGCGTCGTCGCCTTGGTGGTGATCTTCGGCCTTGGCATCGACAGCCTGATCCACTTCCTCAACCGGCTGCGGCGCGAGGAGCGCCCCGGCGAAAACCCGGCGCTCGCCATTCGCCGCGCCCGCGTGCTGGTCGGCCCGGCGATCATCCTGACGACCATCGTGCTGGTGCTCGGCCTCGGCGTGACCGTGTTTTCCGACCTGCCGTCGCTGCGCCTGTTCGGCCGGGTCTGCGCGGTGACGCTGGCGGCTTCCCTGATCGGCGACCTGGTGTTCCTGCCGGCGACGATCATGCTGTGGCAAAGGTGGAGCCGGGGCCGCTAGAGTCCCAGCCATATTGGAATCGAGGCTCCCTCATCCCCACCGCCGTCATCCCGGCGTCGTGCGTATGCGCGCGGGGCGCGACGGCCGGGACGATCGACAAATGTCAACCGGCGTGCTCCGTTGGATCGGACACTGGCGCAGTCAGAGCCGTCGGGTCCGCAGGCAAGCGTCTTGCGGCAGCTCGTCGTGTGTCCCGGCCTGCGCCGGGAGGACGGCATAGGGTGGACTGACCGATTGCCAGGGTCGGCGCCGGCGCTTCCATTCAAATCGGAAGTACTCTCAAGCAATGAAGCGGGGGCGATGCCCAGCCAGCCGCGGCATCTCGCCGCTCAATCGGGCAGCCGTTTCGGTGCCATGAACAGGCGCAGGCGACCTTCGCCAGGCGCGATGTCGCGCCAATGGCGGACCTTGAAATCGATGACGGCGGCGGCGGCAGTCGGGAATTTGTCGGCGAGCAGGCGGCGCATGGCGATGTCACCGGCGCCGATCAGCAGCTGTGCCGCCTCGTGCATGCCCGGATCGTGCCCGACCAGCATGACGTGGTGCACACCTTCGGCTAGGTTGCGCACGATTTCGATCAGATCCTCGGCCTCGGCGAGATATAGCTCGTCGCGAAAAGTGACGGTGCCCTCGGCCGCCAGCACGGCATCCTGCACGAGTTCGAGCGTCTGGCGGGCGCGCACCGCGGTCGAGCACAGCACCAGCTCCGGTCTGATGCCGTGCGCCGCCATCCAGGCGGCCATGCGCGGCGCATCGCGCAGGCCGCGCGGTGCCAGCGGACGAGCCTTGTCTGCCGGTGGCGCGCTCCCGGCTGGCGTTGCCGCCCAACTCGACTTGGCATGGCGCAGTAGTGTGACCGTACGCATGGTGGCAAGAGTGTAGCCGGTGCAGGCCGGCCATTCCAGAGCGTGGCCCCAGGCGGCATTGCCCTCGACCATGATCATCGTCTACGGTGCAGGCCGATCTCGCGATAGCGCCGTGCCGGAAGTGGCAGTGCGCCGCGCAGTCCTCAAACGTTAAAACGGCAGGAGCGCCAGTCATGATCGATCTCTATACCTGGTCGACGCCGAACGGCCGCAAGGTCTCGATCATGCTGGAGGAGACCGGCCTGCCCTATCGCGCGCATCCAGTCGACATCAACAAGCAGGAGCAGTTCAAGCCGGAGTTCCTGAAGATCAGCCCGAACAACCGCATCCCGGCCATCGTCGACAACGAGACCGGCCAGTCGGTGTTCGAGTCGGGCGCAATCCTCATGTACCTTGCCCAGAAGACGGCCAAGTTCTGGGCGCCCAAGGGCGACGCGCACTGGCGCACGATCGAGTGGCTGATGTGGCAGATGGGCGGCTTCGGCCCGATGCTCGGCCAGGTGCACCACTTCGTGAAATACAACAAGGGCAAGGCGCCTTACGCCGAGGAGCGGTATCTGGCCGAGGCCAAGCGCCTCTATGGTGTGCTCGACCGGCGCCTCGCCGAAGTGCCGTTCGTCGCTGGCGACTATTCGATCGCCGACATGGCGATCTGGCCCTGGGCCTCGCGCTTCGAATGGCAGACGATCGACCTCAAGGATTTCCCCAACGTGCTGCGCTGGTATCGCGAGATCGCCGCGCGCCCGGCCGTGCAGAAGGGCTATCACATCCCGATCAAGCAGCCCGAAATTCCGATGCCGTGACGGCGCCAGGCGCCGCCGGCTGAACCAATCCGACAACCCAACGAGGATGCTGACGTCATGGCAGTCAAACCCAACTTTTCCGGCGTCATCGCGCCGGTGCTCACCCCTTTCGGCGAGGATGGCGCGCCCGACAGCGACCGCTTCATCGATCACGCCGAGTGGCTGATGGACAACGGCTGCACCGGCCTGGCTCCGTTCGGCACCACCAGTGAGGCCAACTCGCTCGGCCTCGACGAGCGCATGGAGCTGCTGGAGGATCTGGTCGACGCCGGCATCGAGCCGACGGCACTGATGCCCGGCACCGGCACCTGCTCGATCGCCGACACCGCGATCCTGACCCAGCACGCAGTCGACGTCGGCTGCGGCGGCGTGCTGATGCTGCCACCGTTCTACTACAAGAACCCGAGCGAGGAGGGGCTGTTCCGCTTCTTCGCCGACGTGATCGACGAGGTCGGCGATGACCGTTTGAAAGTCTATCTGTACCACATCCCGCCGGTGGCCCAGGTCGGCATCCCGCTGTCGCTGATCGGCCGGCTGCGCAAGGAGTTCCCCAATATCGTCGTCGGCCTCAAGGATTCGTCCGGCGACTGGAGCAACATGAAGGCGATCCTCGAGACCTATCCGGGCTTCGAGTTGTTTCCGGGGGCCGAGCTGTTCCTGCTCGACGGCTTGCGGGCCGGCGCCGTCGGCACCATCTCGGCAACCGCCAACATCGGTGCGGCCGCCATGCGCAAGCTCTACGACAACTGGCAGGGTCCCGACGCCGACCGCATGCAGGCCGACATTTCGGCGCTGCGCAAGACGTTCCAGACCTATCCGGTAATCCCGCTGCTCAAGGCCACGATCGCGCATTATCGCGGCGATCCGGGCTGGGCCGAGGTACGGCCGCCGTTCATCGCGATGCCGGAAGCCGATGCCAAGGCGGCGATCCAGAAGCTCGCCGATCTGCATGGCTTCAAGCTGTCGTTCGACGAGGCGGCCTGAAGCCCCGGCCGCCGTCGCGCTCCGGTTACCTCTTGCGGGTGGTCTCGATCGAGTAGACCTCCTGCGGTGGGACCGCGAGATCGACCGTGATGCGCAAGGCCACACCGAGCACGAGCAGCGCCAGGAAGATCCGGAGCTGCTCGGCCTGCAGCTTCTGGCCGAGACGCAAGCCGTATTGCGCGCCGATGACACCGCCGATCATCAGCGGCAGGCCGAGCAGCAGGTCGACAGTTTGGTTCTGCCAAGCCTGCATCGCGGTGGTGTAGGCGGTTACGAACATGATCTGGAACACGCTGGTGCCGATGACGATGCGGGTCGGCATGCGCAGCAGGTAGATCAGCGCCGGCACCAGCAGGAAGCCGCCGCCGACCCCCATGATCGCGGTGAGCCAGCCGACCAGCATGCCGAGCGCGATCGGCGGCAGGGTGCTGATGTACAGCTTCGAGACCGGAAAGCGGGTCTTGAGGGGCAGACCCTGGATCCAGTTGTGGTGGCTGCCGCGGCTGGGACCGGAAGTGCCGGCGGCCTTGGCGGCCGTACGACGGCGCAGCGCCTCTATGCTCTCGATCAGCATCAAAGTGCCGATGGTGCCAAGCAATACAACGTAAACGAACGAAATGAACAGCTCGAGCTGGCCGACCGCCTTCAGCCAGCGCTGCATCATGACGCCGAACGACGAGCCGAAAAGGCCGCCAAGCAGCAGGATTCCGGCCATCTTGAAATCGATGGTGCGGCGGGTCCAGTGGCTAATCGCACCGGAAACGGAGGAGGCTGCGACCTGCGCCGCACCGGTGCCGACCGCGATCGGCGCCGGCACGCCGAGGAAGATCAGCAGCGGCGTCACGATGAAGCCGCCACCGATGCCGAACAGGCCCGACAGCACGCCGACCGACAAGCCCATGGCCAGCAGAAGTGCGACGTTGATCGTCATTTCGGCGACTGGCAGGTAGATCTGCATATCGGCCTTCGAATGGCGGCGATTGCCGGATCGTACGGCAACGTGGTCTGTTAGCCTATTGCACGTAGCCGCAAACTGTGAGGGTGTCATGCTGGAAGATCCGCCCCTGCTGGTGGTCAAGAAGAGTTGGGCAAGGCCCGCCCGCGACAAGCTCGACAAGCTCATCGGGGCGCAGACCGGCCATATCGTCGACGCCATGGACGGGCGTGGCGCGCTCGCAGCCGCCATCAAACCGATCGATCCCGCCCGGGCCCAGTTCGTCGGCACCGCGATCACAGCCGAGACCGGTCCTTCTGACAATTTGGCGATCCTGGCGGCAGTTGCGCTCGCCAAGCCGGGCGACTGCGTGGTGGTCGCAGCCGACGCGTTCGCCGAGACTGCGGTGGTCGGCGACAACGTCTGCTGGCTTGCGCGCAACGCCGGTATCAAGGCGATCGTCATCGACGGCATGGCGCGCGATCTCGAAGGCATGCTCGGCATCGGCCTGCCGCTGTTCTCGCGCGGCATAACGCCCAATTCCTGCGTCAAGACCGGACCCGGTCGGGTCGGCGTGCCGGTGGTTGCCGGCGGCGTCGCGATCTCGCCGGGCGACGTGCTGGTTGGCGATCGCGACGGCGTCGTGGTGATCCCGGCCGGTATGCTCGATCAGGTATTGGCGCGGCTCGAGCAGATCCGTGTCGCCGAGGCGGCGGCCCAGGCCAAGATCGCCACCGGCATCAGCCATTTCGACAAAATGGCCGACCTGCTGAAATCGAAGAGTGTGAAGTACATCGATTGACCGCTCGACGGCGGCTGTGGCGCCTGCGCCACATCGGCCGGTACCGGATCGGCCGCCGAGAGATGCGCCGCACACATCGCACGGCCGCGTGCCGCGCGTGATTACGGCTTTGCGCGTGGGCCCTGAAACGGCTATAGGCAGGCGGGCCGCGATGGGCGCTTGCCGCGCCGGCGGGGCGCCCAAGGAGTGTGTGCCCATGAGCCTCGAGACCGGAACCAAGATGGAAGCGCAGCAGCAGCACGAAGGCGGCTGGCGGGAGTCGGCGAAAATCGTCATCCAGGCCCTGGCGCTGGCGATCTTTGTCCGGATCTTTTTCTACCAGCCCTTCAATATCCCATCCGGCTCGATGAAGGACACGCTGCTGGTCGGCGATTATCTGTTCGTGTCCAAGCTGTCCTACGGCTACAGCCGCCATTCGATCCCCTACGGCGGGTCGATCCTGTCGTCGCGACTGTTCGACGGCCGCATTTTTGCCGGCGAGCCGAAGCGCGGCGATGTCGTCGTCTTCAAGTATCCGCGCGACAACTCCACCGACTACATCAAGCGGCTGATCGGCCTGCCAGGCGATGAAATCCAGATGCTGAAGGGCGTGCTCTATATCAATGGCCGGGCGGTGCCGAAGAAACCCGCAGGCACGTTCGACACCTACGAGGAGGGCCGTCCGGTCAAGAATATCCAGGTATTCGAGGAGACGCTGCCCGAGGGCCTCAAGTACCACGTGCTCGATGCCGAAGAAAACAGCACCTACGACGATACCAGCGTTTTCAAGGTACCGCCGGGGCATTACTTCATGATGGGCGACAACCGCGACAATTCGTCGGACAGCCGTGTTCGCGGCGGCGTCGGCTTCGTGCCGTTCGAGAATCTCGTTGGCCGCGCCGAGATCATTTTCTTCTCTGGCGCCTTCGACGAGCCGAAAGCATTCCGCCTGCTGACGCCGTGGACCTGGCCGTTCGACATCCGTTGGTCGCGATTCTTCAACCGCGTGCGCTAGTACCCACAATCACCGAAGGACGGCACGTATGACGATCGAGGATGCTCGCCGGCCAGGAGCGACGCGAAGAGCGATGCCCAAGCATCGGTCGAGGGTCGCGACGCCGCCGGCGATCATCCTCGATCGCCCGCAAGGTCGCGGCCCACGGTCGCCCGGTGTGTCGGACGCCTCGACCGTAGCTAAGGCTACGGCCTTCGGCGCCCTCCTGCCGGATCGACTCGTGGATCCGCGATCAGACGCGGCGTCCTTCAGTGATTGTGGGTACTAGTCCCCATGGTGTTTTCGCGATCCAGGAAGGCGACCGCGGTCGAGAAGGCGATCGGCTATGTTTTCAAGGATCGGGCGCTGCTACTCAACGCTCTGACGCATTCGAGCGCGCGCGCTGCGGCGCAACCACGGTCGGATTACGAGCGGCTCGAGTTCCTGGGCGATCGGGTGTTGGGTCTTGCCATCGCCGAGTTGGTAAGCGAGGCTTATCCGGAGGCCTCCGAAGGCGACCTTGCCCGCCGTTTCAATCGGCTGGTGCGCGGCGGTACCTGCGCGCTGGTTGCCGGCCGCATCGGCCTTGGCGCGCAGTTGGTACTGAGCGACAGCGAGGCGGTGCATGGCGGCCGGGCCAAGGAGACGATCCTTGCCGACGCCATGGAGGCGGTGCTCGGCGCAGTGTTCATGGAGGCCGGTTTCGATATAGCACGCAATATCGTGCGGGCGCTGTGGGAGCCGATGCTCGATGGCTTGCCGCACGCGGCGGCCGACCCCAAGTCGGCGCTGCAGGAGTGGGCCCAAGGCAAGGGGCTGCCGCTGCCGGAATACAAGGAGAGCGCGCGCAAGGGGCCCGATCATGCGCCGAAGTTCATGGCGCAGGTAAGGGTCGCAGGCTTCGATCCGGCGGTCGGGGAAGGCCCGTCGAAGCGGTCGGCGGAGCAGGCCGCCGCCACCGCTTTTCTGACGCAGCACAAGGTCTGGACGAGATCACATCATGAGTAGCGGCCCCGCGAACGGCGACATGCGCTGCGGTTTCATCGCGGTGATCGGCGCGCCCAATGCCGGCAAGTCGACGCTCGTCAATCGCATCGTCGGCGCCAAGGTATCGATCGTCAGCCACAAGGTGCAGACGACACGGATGCAAATCCGCGGCATCGCCATCGAGGGCAAGAGCCAGCTCGTGTTCATCGATACGCCCGGCATCTTCGAGCCGAAGCGCCGGCTCGACCGGGCAATGGTGCAGGCGGCCTGGAGCGGGGCCGGCGAAGGCGACATCGTCGCCCTCGTCGTCGATGCGGCCCGCGGCCTCGACGAGGACGTCGAGCGCATCCTCGCCCGGCTCGGCCAGGCGCGCGGCAAGCGGCTCCTGATCCTCAACAAGATCGACCGGCTCGAGGACAAGGAGAAGCTGCTGGCGCTGACCCAGGAGATCACCAAGCGCCAGGGCTTCGACAAGATCTTCATGGTCGCGGCCCTTGACGGCGATGGCGTCGAGGACCTGAAGAAATACCTCGCCGAGACGGTGCCGCCCGGCCCCTGGCACTACCCGGAAGACGAGATCTCGGACCTGCCGGTGCGGATGCTCGCAGCCGAGATCACCCGCGAGAAGATCTTCCAACGCCTGCACGACGAGCTGCCCTACGCCATCACCGTCGAGACGCAGTCGTGGAAGGCCTTGCGCAACGGCGGCGTCAGGGTGGAGCAGACGATCTTTGTCGAGCGTGAAAGCCAGCGCAAGATCGTGCTTGGCAAGGCCGGCGCCACGATCAAGTCGATCTCGATGGAGGCGCGCAAGGAGCTCAGCCAGCTGATCGAGCAGAAGGTTGATCTGTTCCTGTTCGTGAAAATTCGCGAGAATTGGGGCAACGACCCGGAGCGGTATCGCGAGATCGGCCTGGAGTTTCCCAAGGAGTAGCCGGTGTTGGCAGGTGTCTCGAAGTGGCTTGCTGCTGTAATCATGGCGCTTGTCGCTGGAGACGCGCCAGCCAACGCTGCCGTGCGCTTTTGCCTGGAGCAGGTGTCGAGCGGGCCGCAGGTCGCCGCCACGGTGGCGCAAGGCCAGCGATTGGCCATCGATGCCTGGGTCAAGGCGGCGCGCAAGGCCGGCGACGAATACGTGAGCTGGCGGCTCGCCCTGACCAAGTCGTTGACTTGCACGCCGGCCACCGACAGGGGGGTCGTGTGCGAGGCCCGCGGCATACCATGCACCATCATGCAGGCACCGCCGAAAAATGGCCCGGCAATCAAGCCGAAGCCGCCGGAACCGAAGATAATCACGGTGCCGCCGGCAAGAGCGATCAAGGTCTGAGGGCAAAGCCCTATACGAAATCCTCGGTCGTCGGCAGCGCTCCAAAGCCCGCGACTCTGCGCTATACTCGCGTCCATGGAGTGGACGGACGAAGCGATCATCTTGTCGGTACGCCCGCACGGTGAGACCGCGGCCGTGGTCGAGCTGCTGACGCGACGGCACGGCCGGCATAGCGCCCTCGTTCATGGCGGCCGCTCGCGGCGGCTGCGGCCAGCGCTGCAGGCGGGCAATCATGTCGATGCAACCTGGAAGGGGCGGCTTGCCGAGCACCTCGGTCACGCTACCCTGGAGCTGCGTCGCAGCTACGCGTCGGCTGCCATGCAGGAGCCGCTGTCACTCGCCGGCCTGAGCTCGATCGCCGCACTCTCGCACCTGGTGCCGGAGCGCGATCCCCATCCCAATCTCTACGAGATCACCCTATTTGTGTTGGGTTTTCTTGATGATGCGACAGTTTGGCCGGCGCTCTACGTGCGGTGGGAGCTGGCGCTGCTCGAGGAACTGGGCTTCGGCCTCGACCTCAAGACCTGCGCCGCGACCGGCGACAAGTTCGATCTCGTCTACGTGTCGCCGAAGTCCGGCCGGGCGGTGAGCCGGACAGCGGGCGAGCCCTACAAGGAGCGACTGCTGGCGTTGCCGGCGTTCCTCACCGCCGAGCGGCCGAGCGAGGTCACGCGGGAGGCAGTGATCGCGGGCCTCGCGCTCACCGGCCATTTTCTCGAGGCGCGCCTCTACCAGCCGCGCGAGGCGAGCCTGCCGGACATTCGGGCGCGGCTGCCGGGTCTGGTGCGGCGACACGGCGGCAGGTGAGGCCCGGCGGCCGCAGGTGACTACCGACCCGCGACCCGAAGTCTGGGTAGGCTAGGCAAAACTGAAAATCTTCAGCAATATGCGCTTAGCGTCACTTAGGTGCGCTCTTGAGGGGTTTCTGCATGCGTGCGGGGATTTTGCGAAGCGTGCTCGCCCGACTTTGCGCGGCGGCCTTGGTAGGCGTGGTGTCCGCCGCCGGTGTGCTGGCGCAATCGCCCGACGAGATGGCCATGCTCTACGATCAGGTGGCGGTCATCGATCAGCAGGGCAGGCACGACGAGGCATTGGCCAATGCCGAGCGACTGTATGCTTCGGCCGCAGCCAGGTACGGCGCCAACAGCCTGGAAGCTGCAACCTTCCTCAACGTCGTCGCGGTCTTGCACCATCACCAGGGCCACACTCTCGAAGCCGAGCGGCTTGCACAAGCGCGGGTTGCAGATTCGCGAGAGCCAGCTTGGCCCCGACCACCTCGACGTCGCCAACTCGCTCGATAATCTCGCCCGGCTCTACCAGGATCAGGGCCGTATCGATGAAGCGAAGGCGCTCTATGAACGGGCGCTCGCGATCAATGAGCGGGCGCTGGGCCACGACGATCCGGCAGCAACGGCAGCGCGCGGCAGGCTTGCCAGGTTGGTCGAGAGCCGGGGCCGCCGCCCCGGTCTGGTGCCGGCAGCGGGGAGCGACGAACCGGTATCGGCCGTGCCACCGGCGCCGGTTACGGCCGCAGCGCCCGCTCCGGCCCGTGCTGCTGGCGACCTTGCGCCAGCGGCGGCTGTGACACCGGCGACCGACGCAAGACGCACGGCAGCGGCCGCCAAGGCCTCGCCGAAAGCACGGGCGCAGAAAAATGCCGACGCCAACTGGGGCGAGACCTTCTTCGGCCGCTGAGGCGGAGCCGTCGCACGCGACCTTCTATGAAACTCACCCGACTGCTTTCGGCGCCGGCAGGGCGCAACTCACAGCAGCTTGCCCATAGCGACGGCGGTGTCGCTCATGCGGTTGGAGAAGCCCCATTCATTATCGTACCACGCCAGCACCGACACCAGCGTGCCGTCCATCACCTTGGTCTGGTCCATGTGGAAGATCGAGGAATGCGCGTCGTGGTTGAAGTCGATCGAGACGTTCGGCGCCGTGGTGTAGCCGAGGATGCCCTTGAGCGGACCGTCGGCTGCGGCCTTGATGGCGGCGTTGATCTCGTCCTTGGTGGTCTTCTTCCTGGCAATGAACTTCAGGTCGACGACCGAGACGTTCGGCGTCGGCACCCGCATGGCGAAACCGTCGAGTTTGCCATTGAGCTCTGGCAGCACCAGGCCGACGGCCTTGGCGGCGCCGGTCGAGGTCGGGATCATCGACAGGGCGGCGGCGCGGCCGCGATAGAGATCCTTGTGCATGGTGTCGAGCGTCGGCTGGTCGCCGGTGTAGGCGTGGATCGTCGTCATCATGCCCTTTTCGATGCCGAACGCGTCGTTCAGCACCTTGGCCACCGGCGACAGGCAGTTCGTCGTGCATGAGGCGTTCGAGACGACGATGTGGTCCTTGGTCAGCTTGTGGTGGTTGACGCCATAGACGACGGTGAGATCAGCGCCATCGGCCGGGGCCGATACGAGCACCCGCTTGGCGCCGGCGGTGATGTGCGCCATTGCCTTGTCCTTGGCGGTGAAGATGCCGGTGCACTCGAGCGCGATGTCGACGCCCATGGCCTTGTGCGGCAGCTTCGCCGGATCACGCTCGGCGGTGACCTTGATCGGGCCGCGGCCGACGTTGATGGTGTCGCCCTCGACCGTCACCTTGTGCGGGAAGCGGCCATGCACGCTGTCGAAACGCAGCAGGTGGGCGTTGGTCTCGACGGGCCCGAGATCATTGATGGCGACGACCTCGACGTCCTTGCGGCCGGACTCGATAATCGCGCGCAGCACGTTGCGGCCGATGCGGCCAAATCCATTGATTGCGACTTTCACGGCCATGGCATGTTCCTCGGGTCAGGGTTCAGATGAACGTTGACAGATCTTGCAGTCAAAGCGGGCACAAGTCGGGGATCGCGGCTGCAGCAACCTATGCAGCGCCTTATGCTATTGGCCGGACGCAGCGTCAACGGCACAGCGCAATGCTGCCAGTGGGACACCGCCGGCGGGTAAAGTGCGGTGTCGATGCAAGCGTTTGGTTGACGCGTGCTGATATCGGCTTCTATCGTTTTGCTTAGATTCTTGAACACACGTCCGTTCCGTATGTCGCGCTGTCGGGGGGGTCTGACGCGGAAAGAGGTACAGCGATGACACAGAAACCCAAGCCGCCGGCGAAGCGTGGCGCGGCTGCGCAAAGGCCAACCGCTGCCGGGGGCAAGGCCAGGGTGGTTCACCTCGAGGCTGAAAACGCCGCATTGAAGAAGCAGCTTGCGGCGGCCGAGCAGAAGATTGCCTTGCTCGAGCGGCAGCGTGACGCGGCCTTGAACCGGATCGCGTGGGTGATCGATTCGATCAATTCGCTCGCCGAGAGCGTGCGATAGTCGGGCAACATGGGGCCGAGTGAGCAGGCTCGAATCGCGTCAATTGGCAGCACGGCAGTTCGATGGGCCATGTAGCGGTGACACTGAATGGACGCAGCTACCGCTTCGCCTGCGGCGACGGCGAAGAGGCGCGCCTGCACGACCTCGCCGCGCACGTGAAATCGAAGGTCGATACGCTGGCGCTGCAATTCGGCCAGGTCGGCGAGGACCGCCTGTTCCTGATGGCGGCGCTGCTGGTCGCCGACGAGCTGTTCGAGGCGCGTGAGCGGACCGGGCAGCCGCCGGCGGCTGCCAGCCTTGCGCCCGAGTCCGCGGGCGCCGGCAAGCCGAGCGAGCCGGCACCGCGATCGACGCCACAGCCGGCCGCGAAGCTCAGTGGCAAGTCGACGCAGCCATCCGTCGCATTGCGCAAGCCGCACCGCACCGGCTGAGACGTCGCATGGCGCGCGTTGTTGCGATACCTGCAATTCGAACGATCGCGGCAACGATCGGTTAGTTCTTCTGAACCTTTGAGGTCGCAAGTGCTTCGCATTTTACGTAGTTGTAAGCGATCCTCGGCCAGATTGGCTGTCGTGGGGCATGATCGCGGAGCTGTGCTGGGTATTCGCCATGAACAAGAACTGCCAGATGAGCGAAAAGCGGCGCGCGCTACGCTACCCGGCTGATTTCAGCGTCACTGTTACGCTGGATGGCGGCAGGATCGTGCGTTGCAAGGTTAAGGATTTCTCCGCCACTGGGGTGCAGCTGATGGTGCCGAGCGTGCTCGGCATGCCGGACGAATTCATGCTGCAGGCGCCGACCGGACAGGCCCGCCGCGTCCAGGTCAAGCGCCGTGGCATCGCCCGCCTCGGCGTCGCGTTCATCTGAAGTTCTGGCCGATCATTTCGGCCGAACGGTCATCCGACATTTCCGCCACTGGATTTTTGTTGAACCGCGTCCTATGTCAAATGTGCTGCGGGGTACGTCAGGGACCTAACATCCCCTGGGCCTATAAGATCCGCTAGGGAGCTGTATCTGACCGGGGCCGTGGTCCCGGACACATGGCGCCCACCTTCTCACAGAAGGGACTCGGCGGGATAAACGGGTCCCAACGGCCTTCGCGGCACTTTATTTTCTTGCCTCCACTCGGGCGCTCACCGATGACGATCGACAAGGCCGCGCTGCGCAAGCGGATGCTCGAGGCGCGGGAGGCATTGCCGCAGGATGAGCGCTCGCACGCGGCCGGCGCGGTGGCGGCCCACGCCGAGGCGGTGTTGCGGTTGATGCCCGGCAATCCGGCGCCGGTGGTCTCGACCTATTGGGGCATTGGCCCGGAGATCGATCCGGTCTCGCTCGAGGCGGCGCTGGTGGCGCGTGGGGCCTCGCTGTGCCTGCCGGTGATGGTGGGCAAGGGCAAGCCGCTGGTGTTTCGCCGCTACGCCCACGGCGACAGCCTTGCGGCCCGCACCTGGGGTATCCACGAGCCACTCGCCACCGCCGAGCCGGTACAACCCGACATCCTGCTGGTGCCGCTGCTTGCCGCCGATCTCGAAGGCCACCGCCTGGGCTACGGCGGCGGCTTCTTCGACCGCTCCCTGAAGGAACTGCGCGCGGCCAAGGCCATCGTCGCCGTCGGCATCTGCTACGACGAGCAAATCATCGACGAGGTACCCCACCTGCACTACGACGAGCCCGTCGATTGGCTGCTCACTCCCACCGGCCTGACCCGGTGCAGGCGGGCGGGCTAGCCCGTCAGCTTGGCCATGGTCGCTTCGTCGACGTCGATGTTGGAGAACACGTTCTGCACGTCGTCATCGTCGTCGAGGGCGTTGAGCAGCTTGAACACCGATTGCGCCGCCTCCTCGTCGACGGGGGTTACGAGCGTCGGCTTCCAGATGATCTTGGTCGTGGCCGCCTCGCCGAGCTTGGCTTCCAGCGCCGCCGCCACGCTGCCGAGGTTTTCAAAGTCGCAGACGATGGTGTGGCCGCCCGCATCGCTCGCGCAGTCGTCGGCGCCGGCCTCGATCGCCGCCTCCAGTATCGCGTCGGCGCTGCCGGCCTTCGGCGGATAGACGATCTCGCCGACGTGGGCGAACATGTGCGCGACCGAGCCGGTGGCGCCGAGATTGCCGCCATGCTTCGTAAACAGCGCGCGAATGGCGCCGCCAGTGCGATTGCGGTTGTCGGTCAAGGCCTCGACGATGATTGCGACACCGCCGACAGCATAGCCCTCATAGCGGATGCTCTCGAACGCCTCGCCGTCATTGCCCGCCGCCTTCTTGATGGCCCGGTCGATGTTGTCCTTGGGCATGTTCTCGGCGCGTGCCGCCTGTACCGCGAGGCGCAGGCGGGCGTTCATGGCCGGGTCGGGCAGGCCGGTTTTAGCTGCAACCGTGATCTCGCGCGCGAGCTTGCCGAACAGTTTCGAGCGAGCCGCGTCCTGGCGGCCCTTGCGGTGCATGATGTTCTTGAACTGCGAATGTCCGGCCATGTGCTCTCGAATCCTGTCGTCCTGCCGCCGCATCGGTGCTGCGCGTTGCGCAAGCGTTATAATTCGGCGCCGCTGCGAAAATCCACCGGCACCTGCGTCTTCGACGTAACAGTTGGCGGCGCAACGAAAAAATCCATCTTGCCGGATCGCCGCGAAGCAGCGATGCTCTCTTCATCGCTCCTCGCCCAGGAGCCATCAGCAAGGCCCTCAATCAGCCGGGGGCCGGTCGCAACGAGGACGGCGACGGGTCCGCAAACGGATGCTTATAGCGGACTGCCCTTCTCGGCGATGATAACTGCAGCTTTGCAGGCCGATTAAATCTCTCTCTCGATCCAAGCCAGCGGCTCGGTAGGTGCCAAGACACCACCGAGCCGTACTGGCATGATGGCGGTCGCAAGACCGGTCTTGTCGTCGATGTCGATGGCGGCGCCAGCGAGGGTGGCGGTGCCGTCGGCGGGCGTGAAGCGTTCGTTGGGAATCCGCGTCAGGAAGCGGTGCACCGGTTCGGTGATGTCCATGCCGAGCACCGAATCGTAGTCGCCGGTCATGCCGGCATCCGACATGTAGGCGGTGCCGCCGCGCATGACGCGGTGGTCGGAGGTTGGTGCGTGAGTGTGGGTGCCGATCACCGCCGACACCCGGCCATCGAGGAAATGGCCGGCCGACTGCTTCTCGCTCGTCGCCTCGGCGTGGAAGTCGATGAAGATGGCGTCGGCGCCCTGCTTCAGCTTGCAGGCCGTGACTTCGGCATCGATCGCCCGGAATGGGCAGTCCATCTCGTTCATGAATACACGGCCTAAGGCATTGATCACCAGCACGTCAGCGCCATTGGCCGCCTTGTAGAGGCCGGCACCGCGCCCCGGTGTGCCCTTCGGCAGGTTGAGCGGGCGGACCAATCGTGGTT
The DNA here is from genome assembly GCA_963741505.1 of uncultured Alphaproteobacteria bacterium. Classification (GTDB taxonomy): domain Bacteria; phylum Pseudomonadota; class Alphaproteobacteria; order Rhizobiales; family Hyphomicrobiaceae; genus JAKFWF01. Next base: position 103,007 of record CAVUIJ010000010.1, read on the forward strand.
GCCGGTCGATGAAGACCAGCGCGTCCTTCTGGTCGAAAGCGTGATTGCCAAGCGTGACGCAGTCGGCACCGGCTTCCAGGAACTCGCCCAAGATCGCCTCGGTGATGCCGAAGCCGCCGGCAGCGTTCTCGCCGTTGACGATGACGAAATCGAGCGCGTAGCGTTTGCGCAGGCGCGGCAGCGTTTCCAGCAGCACCCTACGGCCTGTGCGGCCGACCACATCTCCAACGAACAGCAGGCGCATTCACGAACTCGCTCGACGTTTTCACGGCCGGTGATCGACCATGATTTTCGCGCGTTCTTGGACGGGAGTTCGGGCTCTGTTCGATCGCGTGGCGCAACAGCGAATCGCCACACGATCAGAAGTTTACCTTGTCGCCGCCCTTGAGCTCCAGCATCTCGCGGGCTTCGTCGGAGGTTGCGATCTCGAGACCCATGTTCTCGATGATCGAGCGCACCAGCGTCACCTGCTGCGCATTGCTGGTGGCGAGTTTGCCGGCGCCTGCCCACAGGCTGTCCTCGAGGCCGACGCGGACGTTGCCGCCCATCGACACCGCCTGTGCCGCGATCGGCAGCTGGTTGCGACCGGCACCCAGCACGCTCCACTGGTACTCGGTCCCGAACAGGCGGTCGGCGGTGCGCTTCATGTGCATCACGTCTTCCGGGTGCGGGCCAATACCGCCCAGGATGCCGAATACCGACTGGATGAAGAACGGCGGCTTGACGAGGCCGCGGTCGGCGAAGTGGCGCAGGGTATAGAGGTGGCCGATGTCGTAGCACTCGATCTCGAACCGGGTCTGGTTCTTGGCGCAACTGGTCAGGATGCCTTCGATGTCCTTGAAGGTGTTCTTGAAGATGCGATCGTCTGACTCGGCGAGGTAGGGCCGCTCCCAGGCGTGCTTGAATTCCTTCTGGCGGGCCAGCATCGGGTAAAGGCCGAAATTCATCGAGCCCATGTTGAGCGAGGCCACTTCGGGTTTGAAGTAGGCACACGGTTTCAGGCGCTCTTCGAGGCCCATCGTCGGCGCGCCGCCGGTGGTGATGTTGATCACGCAGTTGGAGCGCTGCTTGATCACTTTCAGGAACGGCGCGAAAGCTTCCGGCGACTGGTCTGGCTTGCCGGTCTTGGGATCGCGGGCATGGACGTGGACCAGCGCGGCCCCGGCTTCGGCGGCACCGATCGCGGCATCGGCGATCTCTTCCGCCGTGATCGGCAGGTAGGGCGACATCGACGGCGTGTGGATCGCACCGGTCACGGCACAGGTGATGATGACTTTGCGCTTCTTACTCATCATTGCTCTCCGTCGAGGCTGACTGTGATCACAGATCGGCAATGTGAGCCCTTGCGGCCGTCGCCGTCAATGCGCCGCGCGCCGGAACATCGTCGAGGCGAGCAGCCCGGCGCCGACGGCGACGGCGACCGTGAACAGCCCGTAGAGCAGCGGCTGGTCGAAGGCGAAGTTGTGCAGCAGGCGCTCAAGGCCCTGTCGCTCGAGCGTGACGCGGGCGGTATAGGTCGACAATAGCTGACCCTCGCGCAGCAGATGGACGCGGGCGACCAGCGGCCCGACCGGCACGTTCGCGGGCAGCTCGATCGAGGCGCGGAACAGGCTGCGACCGATGAACGCGACGCCGTATTCCTCCTTCACATAAAGCCCTTCCTTCTGCTTCAGGCGAATGACGGCGCTCTTGAACTCGGCGAGATCGGCGGTCGACAAGCCCGTCTCCCAGCCGCGGATTGGCGTCATGCGGACCTGCTCGAAACCGATATCGGTATCGCGCAGCAGGATGGGATCGGCGAGTTCGTCGAGCGGCCTGGTCGAGGCGATTGCGTAGTAGCTCGGCACACTTTCGAAGGTCACCGACTGGGTATTGATCCAGATGCCACCGACGTTGCTCTTGCGGCGGGACACCAGCCGGCTCGGTGTGCCTTCGAGCACGATGACGATGTCGTATAGACCCGATTCGGCGCTGGCCTGGCGGCTGTTGTCGATGGCGCCGAAAATCACGATTTCGGTGCCGGTAAAGCTCGAGGTGATGGCGACGCTGCGGGTCGACACGTCCGCCTGCACCGTCTCTTTGACTTCGGCCGGGGCTGCGGCTGGAGCTGGAGCCGCAGCCGGAGCAGCAGGTTTCTGCTCGGCCGCTGCGGCGCCAGGTTGCGCCGGCGTCACCGACGGTGCCTTCGGCGGCGGCGCCGGTCGCGCGCGCTTTGGCTGGGGAGCTGCCGGTGCCGTCGGCGTCTGCTGCGCGGCTGCCCAGTCGGCGCCGCCGAGCAAGAAGCCTGCGAACAAGACTGCGAGCCCCGCTCCATATCGACCTGCCATCATCACCGCCTCCCGATCGCGGTGGCGATCGAATAGAACTCGTCGGGTTGGGCGACCAGGCTCCAGCCGATCCTCAGGCAGACCAGCAGCACCAGTCCAGCTAACAGAAAGCGCAACTGCTCGCCCTTGAGCCGCTGGCCGGCGACCGCGCCGAACTGGGCGCCGATCACGCCGCCCAGCATCAGGATCAGGGCCAGGATGACGTCGACATTCTTGTTCTGGCTCGCATGCAGGATGGTGGTCGCGGCGGTGACGAAGACGATCTGGAACAGCGACGTGCCGACCACGACGTTGGTCGGCACCCGCAACAGGTAAATCATTGCCGGCACCATGATGAAGCCGCCGCCGACGCCCATGATCGCGGCCAATATGCCGACGAAGGCGCCGATCAGAAGCGGCGGAATTACGCTGATGTAGAGCTTGGAGTGATGGAACCGCATTTTCAGCGGCATCCGCTGGATCCAGGAATGGTTGTTCGCTCGTCGCGATGGTGGCGGCTTGCCCGCTCTGACTTTGCGGATTGCGTCGAGGCTCTCGATCAGCATCAAGGTGCCGATGGCACCGAGGAAGGTGACGTAGCTGACCGCCACGACGAAATCGAACTGGCCAGCCTTGCGCAGCTCCCGCACCAGGATGACGCCGAGTACCGAGCCGAGAATACCGCCCGTCAGCAGCACCGTTCCCATGCGGAAATCGATGTTGTTGCGGCGCCACTGTGCGACCGCGCCTGACACCGACGAGGCGACGATCTGGGCGCCCTCGGTGCCGACCGCGACCGCCGGCGGAATGCCGGAGAAAATCAGCAGCGGCGTCATCAGGAAGCCGCCGCCGACGCCGAACAATCCGGAGAGGAATCCGACCGCTCCGCCCATGCCGAGGAACACCAGGACGTTGGCGCTCATCTCGGCGATCGGCAGGTAGATGTTCATGCGCGCGTCGGATCCTCAAACGTCGCGTTCACGGTGACGGTATAGGCGGGCGCCGGCAGCGGCGATACGGCAGAGGCAGGCAAATGATCGTTCGCCCCGCGCTTGGCTAAGCGCTTGGTCCGGTCATTCGACCTCACGGGAGCATTAATCCAGTTGCCGGAAAGCCGGTCAACGGCAAATGTCGTACGCCTCCCAACAGCATAGCCAATTCGGCCGTAAAGCCGGCAAACGCATCTGCGGTGTTGCAATCGAGCCGCGCCGCCGATATAGAGTTCACTTATCCCCTTCATTCAATCGCTTAACCGCCGCCGCGCGATTTCTGGGCCGGCCGCAGGAGATGCCCCATGACCGAGCGCAAACCACTGATGCCGAAAGCGACTGCTGTCTGGCTGGTCGAGAACACCTCGCTGTCGTTCGACCAGATCGCGGCATTCTGCGGTATGCATCTGCTCGAGGTGAAGGGCATCGCCGACGGCGACGTCGCGGCCGGCATCAAGGGCATGGACCCGATTGCCTCGGGCCAGCTGACGCGCGAGGAGATCAAGCGCTGCGAGGACGACGAGGGCGCCCATCTACGGCTCGCCGCCTCCAAGGTCGAAGTGCCGCCGGTCAAGACCAAGAAGGGGCCGAAATATACACCCGTTTCGCGCCGTCACGACCGGCCGAATGCGGTGCTGTGGCTGCTGCGCAATCATCCCGAGCTCAAAGACAGCCAGCTGATGCGCCTCGTCGGGACCACCAAGCCGACCATCGCCCAGATCCGCGATCGCACGCATTGGAACTCGCCAAACCTCGTGCCGCAGGATCCGGTGACGATGGGGTTGTGCTCGCAGATCGACCTCGATGCCGAGGTCAGGAAAGCGGCGGCGCGGGCGGCCAAGGAGCGCCGCGATGCCGGCATACCCGAGCCCGAGCGCGCCGGCACGCTGCTGCCGACGGCGGCGACCACCGGCTTTGGCGCGGCGTCGATCGTCCAGCCCAAGGAAAAGCCCGAGCCCAAGGCGGAAACCGAGGCCGAGGAGCAGGCCCGCGTGCTCGCCAAGCTCAAGGGCCTGTCGGGTGGCGAGAAGGACAAGGCGGCCGAGGACGAGTGAGCCGGCAGGCCGACGCCGATCCCTACCCGTCCTGCTGGGCCGCACCAGTTCGTGTCCCCGGTTTGCCGTCTCGGCAAACCCCGGCCAGCCATGCTATAGGCTCGCCCGGTCCAAGGCCCCGTAGCTCAGCTGGATAGAGCACTCGCCTTCTAAGCGAGATGTCGCAGGTTCGAGCCCTGCCGGGGTCGCCAACTTACTTGGCTTGCGGCCGCTTGCCACGCACCATGACGCCTTCCCCCCAGGCGCGAAAGGCGCCACGGGCAAAGGAGATGACGGCGTCGCCTGCAATTATCGCTAACTGCCGACCAGCGTCAGAGCAGCACGCATCTTTCGCGCCACGCGCCTCTTTCTACTTGCGCTTCGGCGCCGCCGTCGGGTTGGAGCGGGGCTTGGGGATCGAGCGCGCTGGTGATACGAACTCGAGGCCGACCTCGCCGTCGCGGCGCCAGGCGATTTTGCAGTCGATCGCGACCCTGTCGATGGTGAAGAACAGGGTCAGGTGGGCCGGCAGGTCCTTGAGGTTCTGGCACCGCGCGGCGCGAGCGAAATGCGGCTTGATGCGGGCGCCTGTCGAGGACGAATCGAGCACGACGCAGGGGAGTGGATCGCCGATGTCGTTGCTGCATATGGTGGCCAAGGTGGCGCTGTCGCGGCGCTTCGCCCACCGGCGGTTGTCCGCGAGCGCGGCGTCGGTGCTGCCCACGATCCTCGGCGTGCCGATGCGCGACAGGCCGGAGCCGAGTGTTCGCGTCTGCCTCGCAACGGTGGTCATGGTGGATCTCCTGGCGGAATTCCGAGAACCTTAATCGGTGGTCAAATTTAGCAGCGATTACTGAACAATGAGTGCTCTGCAAGCCGGCAATTTTAACAATCGCCGGTTCGGGAAGGGATGCGCGCAGGGGGCAGTCAGGCTAGGCTGCGGCATCCGACCTGAAGGAGCCCGTTGCATGTCCAAGCCAGCCGCCACCCAGGCCACCACCGGGCGCTGCCAGTGCGGTGCCATCCAGTACGAGTTCGAGGGCCGCCCGAAGTGGGTGATGCATTGCCACTGCCAGGACTGCCGGCGGGCGGTGTCCTCGGCGGTCGCGACCTACATCGGCGTCAAGCTCGAGCAATTCCGCTATCTCAAGGGCGAGCCCGCGGTCTACGAGTCATCACCCGGCGTGAAGCGCTATTTCTGCGGCCGCTGCGGCTCGCCGATGGCCTATGCAGGGTCACGCTGGCCGGGCGAGGTGCACCTGTTCCACGGCACCTTGTCCGATCCGTCGCAGTGGCCGCCGACCGGCCACGCCTACGTTACCGAGCAGGTGTCGTGGTTCGACGCCCACGACGAGCTGCCGCGCTATGCCAAAACCGCCGGCCGCGGCGTCGAGCCGGTCAGGCGCGGTCCAAAACACGCCTGACCGCTACGAGGTCTTGCCTTCCTCCTCGCCGTCGGCAAAATCGCCGAGGCCGCGCAACGCTTCGAGGATCTGCTCTTCTGCATCGGCGCGCGACTGCGCGAGCCACTCGGTCACCACCTCTTCGCCGTGCTTGAAGACCACCTTGAACGGGAATTCCGCGTCGTCGCTCGCCACGATATCGCCAATGACAAATGCCATCTCGTCCTCCATGATTGCACGCGAGCATACAGGAGTTCGCGAGGCTGCGTGACGGACTGTCCACAAGTTCGAGCGCGGAGCGAACACACAACTGAGGAAAACTTCGCGTCCAGCCAGGGAGCCTCCCATGTCGCAGTTCAATCGTCGCAACGTCGTGCTTTCCGCCGCCGCAGCCAGTGCCGCCTTTGGCCTTACCGGCCCGGTTGAAATGCTGCCCTCCGCCCTCGCTCAGGCCGGCGGCGGGCTCAATCCGGCGGCGGCGAAGTTCCACAAGTTCAAGGTCGGCGATCTCGAGGTGACGACGGTGTTCGACGGCGAAATCGCGCGCGAGCACAATCCGGCCTTCGTCAACAATGCCTCGGTCGACGACGTCAAGGCGGCGCTGCGCAAGGCCAAGCTCGCCGACGACAAGGTGCCCAATACCTATACCGTCACCATTGTGAAGCTCGGTGGCCGCACGGTGATGTTTGATTCCGGCAACGGCCCGGCAGGTGCCGCCGGCACCGGTCAGCTCACCGACAACATGAAGGCCGCCGGCATCGATCCGGCGAGCCTGTCGGCGATCGTCGTCACCCATTTCCATCCCGACCACATCTTCGGGTTGATGACCAAGGACAACGCCCAGATCTACGGCAACCTCGAGATCATCGTACCCGAGCCCGAGTACAAGTACTGGTCCGACCCGGCAGTGATCGAGAAATTGCCGGAGGCGCGGCGCGGCATCGCCCGGCGCGTGCAGGCGACGATGCCCGGGTGGAAGAACCTGAAGCAGCTCGGCGTCGGCCAGGAGGCGGTGCCAGGCGTCCGCGCGGTCGCAACCCACGGCCATTCGCCGGGGCACACGAGCTACCACGTCAGTGCCGGCAGCGGTGAGCTGATGGTGCTGGGCGACGTCACCAACATCCCGCCGATCAACATGGCCAATCCGGGCTGGCACATCATGTTCGACCAGGACCCGCAAATGGCGGAAGCGGTCCGGCGCAGCACGTTCGACAAGGCGGTCGCCGACAAGATGGTGTGCACCGGCTATCACTGGGGCATGCCCGGCGCCGGCACCATCGTCAAGGACGGCAACGGCTACGCGCTGGTACCGGTCGCCTGACCGCTCACTCGACCGCCGCCACCGTATAGCCCGCCCGCCGCAGCAGGGCGACGAGGCCGTCGGCGCCGACCAGATGCAAGGCGCCGACGCCGATGAACGCGGCGCCCTTTTCGAGCAGGGGCTTGGCTGCCTCGGCCATGCCCTTGTTGCGCGCGCCGACGATTTCCTTCTCGAACGCAGCGAAGGCGCCGGGTGCGACACCGGCGCGGCGAGCGAGTTCGTGCTGGAACGGCACGGCAAAGCCCATCCGGCGGCCGAGATAGAGTTGCATCATCGTCTCCAACTGGTCCTCGGTGCGATCGGCGTAGTGCAGCACCGCTTGCAGCATGGCGACCTGCTGCTCCTCGGGGATCGCGGCCAGGGCCTCGAGCTGGCTCTGGATCGTTTCGAGACCGACGACCGGCACGCCGCGGCGGCGCGCATTATCGGTCAACTGCACGTCGAGCGCGTGACGCCCGGTGCTCTGACGCTGGCGCTCGCATTGCGGGATCGCCAGCAGCATGAATACCAGCCAGGGCTTGATGCGCGCGGCAACCTCGGGCGGCATGCCGGCTGCGGCCAGCACCGTCACGGCCTTGGCGAACTGGTCGGACTTAAGGGTGCGATCGAGCTGCCGGCCGTCGGCATAGAGGAACAGGTGCACGTTGTTTGACACCGCCGCGGCCATGCTGGCCGACGACAGATCGGCGACCTCGAACGCCATGGTCTTGGCGGCGGCAAGTGCGGCGCGGATGTTCGGCGACAGCGTGGTGATGCGGTCGTCGGAGACGTGCGCGGTGCCGAGCAGGAAGGACGGCGCCAGGCCCGCCTTCTCGATCCGCCACAACATGGCTTCGGTATTCTCGGTGGCTGCCGCGGCGGCAACGATCCTGGCATGCGCCAGCGGATCGGTCTCGCGCAGCTCGGCCAGCATGTCGCGGCCCTTGCAGGCGGGCTGGGCCAGGGCTGCCGACTGGAACGCGAAGGCGGCCGCGATGCTCGCGATCAAGCGCACGCAATGCAAAGTCGTGATCCGCATGAGGTGCCCCGGGTTCAATGACGAGATGTCCTGGCGCTTGGACGCGCTACAGTATCCGCTTAACCGGCTCCGCCCTCAATAGTCAGAAGTCGAAGTTCTGTTCCGGGGCGTGAATGAAACCTTAAGAATGAGTGATCGGTGACGAATGCCGACCTGATCCGACTGCAAAGGTGTCATGGCTGTCCCGCAGGCTAATGGCATTTGCACGCGGCGTGGCGTTCCTTACGATGGTCCTCGCAGGCATTCGCAGATCGTGCGGGACAGTTGAGGGGACAACACGATGATCAGTTCCGAGCCATATTGGTGGGAGGCCGCGCCCCTCACGACGCTGCCGCAGCTGCCGGTGGCACCGTCAACTGACGTCGTCATCGTCGGCGCCGGCTACACCGGCTTGAGCGCGGCGCTGACACTCGCCAAGGCGGGGCGCAGCGTGCAGGTGTTCGATCGCCAGAAGCCGGGCGAGGGGGCCTCGAGCCGCAATGGCGGCATTGCGAGCGGCAGCCTGCGGCCGAGCCTCGCCGAGCTCACCGCCAAATTCGGCGAGGAGCGCGCTCGCGGCGTGCTGCTGGAGGCGAAACTCGCGCGCGAGGACCTCGCCCGCACGATCCGCGACGAGGCCATCGACTGCGATTTCCAGATGACGGGCCGCTTCACCGGCGCCGCTAGTCCGGCCGCCTTCGAGCGCCTGTCGCGCGAGGCCGACATGCTGCGGCGCGACTTCGGCATCGATGCGCGCGCCGTACCGCGCGCGGAGCAAAAGGAATACCTCGGCAGCGATCTCTATCACGGCGGCCTCGCCCGCACCGACATCGGCGGCCTGCATCCGGCGAAGTTCCATCGCGGCTTGATGCAGGCAGCGCTCAAGGCCGGCGCCGTCATCCACGGCGAAACCGCGGTCACGAGCTATGAGCGCCGGGGCGACAGCTATCTGGTTGCCACCGCGCGGGGGCCGGTCAAGGCGCGCAATCTGCTGGTTGCCACCAACGGCTATACCGACGGCGTCGACAAGTGGCTGCGGCGGCGGCTGGTGCCGGTCAGGAGCCGCATCATCGCCACCGCGCCGCTGTCGGGCAACCTGATGAAGCAATTGATGCCGAAAGGCGTGATGGCCGGCGACACCCGGCGGCTGCACTACTATTACCGGCCATCGCCCGACGGCTCTCGCATCCTCTACGGCGGCCGCGACGGCAACGTCGCCGGCGACGGCAACGGCGCGACCAATCTGCTGAAACGCGGTCTCGTACAGGTGTTCCCGATCCTCTCCGACGTCGAGCTGACGCACAGCTGGTACGGCCACGTCGCCATGAACCGCGACATGTTTCCGCGCGTGTTCCATCGCAACGGCACCGGCTATGCGGTCGGTTACTGCGGTTCGGGGCTGGTGTGGGCGCCGTGGGCGGGCAAGAAGGCGGCGCTGCAGATCCTCGAATCCGAAGATGGCCGCACCGCCCTCGACTTCCGGCCGCCGGCGGCGATCCCGCTGTACAACGGCACGCCGTGGTTCATGCCGGGCGTGTTCGCCTGGCTGCGCATCCGCGACCGGCTCGATCGCATCGGCAAAGCATGAGGTCGGCGCTACTCGGCGTCGTCGATCATGGTCAGTGCGGCGCGCCGGTCGCCGGGCTTCAGCTTGAGAAACGCGGCACGAGCGGCCTTGATGTCGCGATCAGTGCCGGTGTCGGCGGCGGTCTGCAGCGCCTTGGTCGTCGGATGGTCGGCGCCGCAGATGAACACCAGTGCCTTCGCCAGCCGCGCCATGGCGGTGCGATCGATCGTCTTCTCGTCCATTGGGCTCTCGTTCCTGGTAATTGGGCTCGGCGCCGACTCAAGGTCGCGACGACATCTGTCGCCGCTGTACCATGGCCGGCACGGTTGCGCACAACAGCTCGAACATGATCGAGACGCCGACCCAGGCAGTGCCGCCCGACGGATCGAACGGCGGCGACACCTCGACCAGGTCACAACCGGCAATATCGAGGCCGGACAGCTTTCGTACCATCTGCTGCGCCTGATAGGTCGAGAAGCCGCCGATCTCGGGCGTGCCGGTGCCGGGCGCCTGCGACGGATCGATGCCGTCGATGTCGAACGAGACGTAGGTGGGCTTGGCGCCGACAATTGTGCACGCCTCGTCCATTACGGCCGCGATGCCGCGCTCCATCAATTCCTCGATGCGCACGATGCGCACGCCCTGGGCGCGGGCGAACTCGATGTCCTCGCCGTCGTACATGGTGCCGCGGATGCCGATCTGGACGATACGCTTCGGGTCGAGCAGGCCTTCCTCGATGGCGCGGCGGAACGGCGTGCCGTGGGTATACTTGAAGCCGCCGAAGTAGTCGTCGAACAGGTCGGTGTGGCTGTCGAAATGGATCATGCCCAGCGGCTTTTTGCGCGCCAGCGAGCGCAGCACCGGCAATGACACCAGATGATCGCCGCCGGCGGTCACCGGCGTGATGGCGGCCGCAACCAGCACGTCATAGAAGGCGGTGACGCGCTGCAGCGTGTCCTGCACGTCAGCCGGGTTCACAGGCACGTCGCCGAGGTCGGCGCAATTGACCGCGGCAAACGGATCGAGATTGGTCACCGGGTGGACGCGGCGGATCATGGTCGACAGGTCGCGCAATTGCCGCGGCCCATGCCGGGCGCCGGGCCGATTGGTGGTACCGCCGTCCCACGGCACGCCGACGAAGCCGACGGCGACGTCGCCCGCCTCCGGCCCGCCGGGATCGATCAGTGGCAGCCGCATGAAGGTCGGCACGCCGGCGAAGCGGGGTGACTCGAGGCCGGAAACGGGCAGATAGCTGCGGGACATTCAACGTTCCTTGCTCATTGCGTCAGCACGATCTTGCCAAAGTGGGCGTTGGCCTTCATGTGGGTGAGCGCGGCAGCTGCTTCGTCGAGCGGGAATGTGCGGTCGATCGGCAGCGCAAGGCGGCCGGCTTCCACCGCTGCCCACAGGTCGGCGCGCATGCGGCGGTTGATCTCGCGCACCTCGTCGAGCGAACGGGTGCGGAAGGTGACGCCGATGTAGTCGATGCGCTTCAAGGCGTGCAGGTCGAAGTCGAAGGTGCCCCTGATGCCGCCAAGCCGGCCGACGTTGACGATGCGGCCAAGGACGGCGGCGGCCTTCATGTTGGCGTCCATGACGCCGGCCGAGATCTGGTCGACGATCAGGTTGACGCCTTTGCCGTCGGTGGCATTGGTGACGACGTCGGGCCAGGTCGGATCGCTCGAGTCGATGGCGAGGTCGGCGCCATATTCGGCGAGTTTCGCGCGCCGTCCGGGGTTGGTCGACGAGCCGATCACGAGCCTGGCGCCCATGTGCTTGGCAATCTGCAGGCCCATGATGCCGACGCCGGAACTCGCACCCTGGATCAGCACGCACTCACCGGCCTTGAGCCGGCCGTTGGTGACGAGCGCGTCATGCATCGTCTGCAGCGCGATCGGCAGGGTGGCGGCCTGGGTGAAGCTCATGTTGTTGGCTGGGATCGGCGCGACGCGGCCCCAGTCGGTCACGGCGTATTCAGCGTAACCGGCATTGCCGGAGCACATCACCCGGTCGCCGGCCTTGATGCCCTTGACCTGCGCGCCGACGGCTTCCACCTCGCCGGCGAATTCGAGACCGAGAACGGCACCTGGCCCGCCGGCCGAGCCGTGCATGTGACCAGACGCCATGATCAGGTCGGCGCGGTTGAGGCCACTCGCGCGCACCCGCACCAGCACCTGCGCCGGCCCGGGCGTCGGCTTTTGCACGTCGCAAATTTCAACGCCGTTGGCGCCGATCACTGCTGCTTTCATGGGGCGAGCCTCCAGATCGATTGTGGTGCGTCGGACTGTGGACGCGAGCGATTGCGGTGTCGATGGTGCCTGGCTTCAGCCTGGCACCACTGTGCAGGCGGTGCCAGGCTGAAGCCAGGCACCATTTCGGACCTGATCATAGCCAAAGGATTTTCTTGCGGTAGTCGAGATCGGTGAGCAGCGGTGCCGCCGGCCCTCCGTGGAACACCGCGCCGCGTTCCAGCGCGAATACTCGGTCGGCGAGCGCCAGCACGAAATCGAGATTGTGCTCGACGATGATGATCGAGATCTGCGCGCGCAGGCGGTCGAACACCGTAAACAGTTCCTGCACCACGGCCGGCGCCAGGCCCTCGAACGGCTCGTCGAGCAGCAGCAGCCTGACGTTGCCCGACAGTGCCCTGGCCACTGCCACCATCTGCTGCTCGCCGCCGGAAAGATAATCGGCGGCGACGTCCATGCGCTCATTGAGACGAGGGAAGAACTCGAGGATCTTGTCCTCGCTCCACACCACGCCGTCGCCGCCATCGGTCTTGCGCGCCAATCGGCCGAGCGAAAGGTTGTCTCTGACCGTCATGCCGGCGAACAGGCCGCGCCCCTGCGGCACGTAGCCGACGCCGAGGCGGGCGATATCGGGCGCACTCATCGCCGCGATCTCGTGGCCGTCGAAGGTGATCGTGCCCGAGGCCGGCCGCACCAAGCCGGCAATCGTCTTCAACAGCGTGGACTTGCCGGCGCCGTTACGGCCGAGCAGGGCGACGATCTCGCCTCGGCGCGCGTCGAGGGTCGCATCATCGAGGATGTGGCTCTTGCCGTAGAAGGCATTGACGCGGTCGAAGCGCAGCAGTGGCGCAGACATCGCCGGCCCGCGAGCGCGGCGGGCCGTCAATGCCGGCGTGCCGCGGCCGGTGTAGATCTCCTGCACGCGCGTGTCACGGCGCACCTCGTCCGGCGTGCCGGCCATCAGCACCTCGCCTTGGTTCATCACCGTCACGGTCTGCGAGAAGCCGAGCACACGGTCGATGTCGTGCTCGACGACCAGCACCGGGATACCCTCGGCGATCGTGCGCACGAGCCCCGAGACGCGCTCGCGCTCGGCGGCGGCGAGACCGGCCAGCGGCTCGTCGAGCAATAGCACCTGTGGCTTCGAGCCGAGCGTGATGCCCATGTCGACCAGACGCTGGCCGCCGTAGGACAGATCGCCGCCGGCAATGCTCTCGATGCCATTGAGGCCGAGGAAGGTGATCAGTTCTGCCGTCTCCGCGTGGATTTCGGGGAAGCTGTCGATGTCGGCCCAGGCGTTGAAGCGGGCCGGATGATGGGCCTGCACCGACAGCCGCAGGTTCTCGTAGATCGAGAGCCCCTTGAACAGGTTGGTGATCTGGAACGAGCGGGCGACGCCGAGCGCGCAGATGGTGTCGGGCGCAAGGCCGTGGATCGGCCGGCCGTTGAGCCTTACGGTTCCGCTCGATGGCGCAAACATTCCGGACACGACGTTGAACAGCGTGGTCTTGCCGGCGCCGTTGGGTCCGATCAGGGCGTGGATCTGGCCGGCGGCGAGCTTGAGGCTCGCGTTCTTCACCGCACGGATGCCGCCGAAGTTGCGCGAGACGGCATCGACCTCGAGGATCACGCCGTCATGCCGGGTGGCCTTCAGGAACCCCGGCAGCGGCCGGCTGTCGGCGATGGTTCGCGCGCTCATCGCCGCGCTCTCCTGCGGCGGCGGCCACAAGCGCCGCATCAGCTGCCCCCAGACGCCGACGAGGCCACCCGGCGAGAACATCACGAAGGCGACGAACACGATGCCGAACCAGAACAACCAGTTGCCGGTCCAGATCGAGAACAGCTCGCGGAACAGGAGATAGAAGATCGCGCCGAGCGCCGGTCCGAGCACATGGTGGATGCCGCCGATCACCGCCATCGCCAGCAGCTCGCCGGAAAACGCAACCGAGGTCGCATCGGCCGAAATCAGGTAATGCAGGAAGGCGAACAGCGCGCCGGCGAGCCCGGTGATGACGGCCGACAGCACGAACGCCGCCAACCGGTAGCGATCGACGGCATATCCCTGGAAGGTCGCCCGCTGCTGGTTCTCGCGGATTGCCACCAAGACATGGCCGACCGGAGAATTGAGCACCCGCATCAGGCTGTACAACACGGCGATGGCGATGGCCGCGACGAGGGCGTAGTAGGTGCGTGCTGTCATCGAAGTTGAGCGGTCCCAGCTGGCCGCGCTGCAGGCCGCCGAGGCCGTCCTCGCCGCCGGTCACAGCGGTCCAGCGGAAGGCGACAGCGTAGGTCAGCGCCGACAAAGCGAGCGTCAACAACGAGAAGTAGACGCCGCGCCGCCTGAGGATCAGCAAGCCGACGATCGTCGACGCCGCCGCCACCAGCAGGACCGCCAGCAGGATCGGCAACACGATCTGCCCGGGCAGGTAGTGCTTCTGCGCCAGGCCCGCCGCGTAGCCGCCGACACCGAACCAGGCCGCATGCCCGAACGACACGAGGCCGGTGAAGCCGACCAGCAGGTTCAACCCCATCGCCGCCATGGCGAAGATGACCACCGCCGTGCCGTTGTCGAGGGTAAGGCCCAAGACACGCATCGCCAGCGGCATCACCACGACGGCGGCGATGCCGATCCACAGGGCCATGAGTTTTGATTTCGCCCCCGGCAGTGCCATCCCGTGTCTCACTCGAACTTCTCGATGCGTTCGCCGAGCAGGCCACGCGGGCGAAACATGAGCACCAGGAACATCAGGATGTACATCGAGGCTTCGCCGGCTGCCGGCATGAAATGGATGGTGATGCCGCGCACGACGCCGACCAACAGCGCGGCCAGCACCACGCCCCAGAAGCTGCCGAGGCCGCCGATCACGACGACGACGAAGGCGACGGTCAAGATGTCGGCGCCCATTGCCGGATGCACGTTGGTGATCGGCGCGAACAGCGCGCCGCCGAGGGCTGCCATGCCGACACCCAGCATCACGATCGCCAGCATATAGGGCTCGAGCTTGATGCCGAGGGACGCCACCATGTCCGGCCGCTGGATGCCGGCGCGCACGACGCGGCCGAACGATGTCTTGTTGAGCAGCAGCCAGATGCCGACGAGGATGCCGGCGACGATCGCCAATAGCAGCAGGCGGTAGCGCGAGAACAGGAAGTCGCCGAGCATGACGCGGCCTTTGAGTTCCTGCGGCATCGATACTGGGATCGGGGCGGCACCCCAGATCATGCGGATCGCCTGCTCGGCGACCATGGCGAGGCCGAAGGTGACGAGCAAACTCAGGATCGGGTCGGCGCTATAGAAGCGGCGCAGCAGGTAACGCTCGAACAGGATGCCAAGCAGCGCGACCAGTATCGGCGACAGCACTACCGCGGGGCCGAAGCCGACTACTTTCACGAGTTCGACGAGCGCATAGGCGCCGAGCGCGTAGAAGGCGCCGTGCGCCAGGTTGACGACGCCGCCGACGGAAAAGATCAGTGACAGGCCGAGTGCGATCAGCAGGTAATAGCCACCCTGCACCAGCCCGTTCACCATCTGCTCGATGAGGAACGTCACCTGCATGGAGGCAATCCCCTCTCCCCCGCCCCTTCGGGGGAGAGGGTTAGGGTGAGGGGCGGCCACACGGGGACCACCTCAACAGCGAACAGGCGCCGCTGCCTACGGTTGGATGACAAGTGGGCCGGCGCAAGCGGCCGCCCCTCACCCTCGGACCGCCCTTGCGTGCGGTCCTCTGCCCTCTCCCCCAAAGGGGTGGGGGAGAAGGCGAAATGTGGCTTGATCGGAATTCCGCCGCACATCACATCACGCAGGTGTTCTTGTCCTTCTGCACGGCGAGCACCTCGAGAGGTTCGTTGGGGCCCGGCACGGCTTGCCCGAGCGCCAGGAAGTCCCACTTGTCCCGCGCCTTGCCCTTGGGCTTCACCGTGAACGGATAGGCCTCCTGCATCAGCTGGTGATCCCAGGCGCGGAAATAGGCCTTGCGGGCCTTCAGGATGTCGAACTCGGTGCCCTTCTCGAGATACTCGATCAGCTTGTCGTTGTCGGTGGTCTTGGCTTCGTTCATCGCCTGCGCCAAGAGCTTCAGCGTGACGTACTCGATCCAGGCATGGTTCTCCGGCGGCTTGCCGTGCTTGGCGGTGAACGCGGCGGTGAATGCCTTCGAGGCCGGGGTGTCGAGGTCGTGATGCCAACTCGTCGGCCAGGTGCCGGAAAGATTTCCGTCGCCGGCGGCCCAGGCGTCGGCGGTGTTGAGATTGAAGCCGACGATCGGGAAGGGCAGGCCGAATTCGGCGTACTGCTTGATGAAGTTCGTCACCTGGTTGCCGGCCAGGTTCGAGCACACCACGTCGGGATTGGCCTGCCTGATCTTGAGCAGGAACGGGCTGAAGTCGGTGGCGTCGGTCGCCACCAGCTCGTCGCCGAGCAAGGTCGCGCCATTGGCCGCGAAGAAGGCTTTCGCGACGCCGAGCAGGTCGTGGCCGAAGATGTAGTCGGCGGTGAGCGAGAAGAATTTCTTGTCCTTGACCTGGCCATCGCGCAACAGCGCCTTGCCGACGGCGTTGACCATCACCGTCGAGGGGATGTCGATATGGAACGTGTACTTGTTGCAGTTTTTGCCCCGAAGCGCGTCGGAACGGGCGCCGATGTTGACGAACAGGCGCTTGTTGCGGGCGGCGACCTGCGAGATGGTCAGCGACGAGGCGGAATTGATCTCGCCCAGCAGGAAGACGGCGCCGTCGCGCTCCAGCATGCGCTGGGCCTTGGTCGCGGCGGTCGCGGGATTGACCGAGTCTTCCGACATGATCTCGATCTGGCGGCCTATGACGCCGCCGGCCTTGTTGATCTCCTCCTCCGCCATGCGGATGCCGAGCTGGGCGTACTCACCGAGCGCGCCGAGAAAGCCGGTCAGCGGCGTCAGGTGGCCGAGCTTGATCTTGTCGGCCTGGGCTCGGACGATCGCCGGGAAGCCGAACGTGCAGGCGCCGGCAAGTGCCGCGCCACCTTTCAGAACTGTGCGTCGCGTCTTGAGGCTCATGGCCGTAGTCCTCCTGTCGCTTCCTGCCCGCATGGTCCGGTCAAACCGCCGGACCGACTTTTTGCGAATGCCGGATGATGAAACAGCATCCGATATTATTGTATGACAATCTCAGGCAACTCGGCTGGCCTGTCAATGCGACCGGACTAGTCCGGTTGCGGTGCCCCGAATTCCGCCGACAGCCTGGCGGCCGCCGCCTCGACAAGTCTGGCGCGGCTCTGCAGTGCCTGGATGGTGAGCCGCCAGACCGGCCCCGAAATGCCGATCGCGCCGATGATGCGGCCGGTGAAATCGCGAACCGGCAGTGCGACGCAGCGAACCTCGGGGTCGAACTCGCCGTCGTCGAAGGCCATGCCGGCGCGTCGCACCTCATCGAGATCGCGGCGCAGCAGCGCCGCGTCGGTGATCGACTTCGACGTGAACGCCTTGAGTTCGTCGCGGGCGAGGAATTGCGTCAGCTGTTCCTCGGTGAGGCCGGCAAGCACGATCTTGCCGAGCGCGGTGCAGTGGGCGGGGCGTACCACGCCGACGCGATCGGTGAGCTGGAAGGCGCCGGCGCCGCCAGTGCGCGCGATCACCACCACCTGGTCGCCCATGCGCACGCCGAAGTGGCTCGCTTCGCCGGTCTCCCGCGACAGGGCTTCCAGGATCGGCGTCGCAAGGCTCACCATCTCGACATCGTCGAGGGCACTGGCGGCGAGAGCGAACAGCGGCCGGCCGACGCGGTAGCGCTTGTCTTTCAGTTGCCGCACGTAGCCGAGGCCGACCATGGTGCGCACCAGATGGAAGGTGGTGCTGTTGTGCAAGCCGACGCGCTTCGACAGCTCGGCAAGGCCGATGCCCTCCCGGGTGCGGGCGATTTCCTCGAGGATGGCGAAGGCGCGGCCGATCGACTGCACGCCGCCGCCGCGCGGCAGGCCGTCGCTGTCGCCGGCATCGTCGGGCATCGACGACATGCGGCGCGGGGCAACAGGCTTCGCTGCCACCTTGCTGCGGCGAGGCGCGGCAGCCGGCGCTTTCGGGGCGGATCGGGTCCTCAACGGCGCTTCTCCTGCTCGGGGCGATGCCGCATCATGGCAGAAACTTCCTATGATGTGAAAGCGCCCTTCGCATTATTGAACTGGGTTTGACAAAGTGGCGGTCGCGGGTACTAGGATGCGATCCGATCGGCAGGGGGAGGCGAGTTCAATGGCGTCCAATTCGGCATCGGCGTTCGGCTGCAACAGCTATTCCTATACGCTGTCGCATTCCGCCGCGGCGTGCCTGACCCATCTCGCAGAAAAGGGCTTCCGCGAGTACGAGGTGATGATGCTGCCGGGCCACTGCTGGCCGGGCGAACTCGATGCAGCCGCCCGTACGGCGCTGCGGCGTCGTGTCGACGCGCTGGGTGCCAAGATCGTCACGCTCAACATGCCCAACATCGACATGAACGTCGCCGGCATCGCGCCCGAGATGCGCAGCTACACAATCGGCCTGCTGAAGGGCATCGTCGAGCTTGCCGGCGATCTCGGTGTCCCCGGCGTGGTGGTCGGGCCGGGCAAGGCCAACCCGCTGTTTCCGGCGCCGCGCGAGCGGCTTATCGGCTATTTCTTCGAGGCGCTCGATGTGCTGGCGCCGCTGGCCAAGCGCTGCGGCACGGCGCTATGGGCCGAGAACATGCCGTTCGCGTTTCTGCCGGGCATCGATGAGTTGATGACCACCCTCGACCGTTACGGCAATGCCGACATCGGCGTCGTCTGGGACGCCGCCAACAGCCATTTCGTGAAAGAGGATCTGGCGGCGTCGCTCGCCCGCTGCGCGTCGCGGCTGAAGCTCGTGCATCTGTCCGACACCGACCAGAAGACCTATGCCCATGCCGCCGTCGGCCGCGGCGACGTGCCGTTTGCCGCGCTGCCGGCGGCGCTGGCGAAAGTCGGATATCGCCGGCGCACAATTCTCGAGATCACGACGCAGACGCCCGACAGCGACATTCTCGCCAGCGCCGACAAGCTCGCTGGCATGGGCTACGCCGACAAGGCGTTCGCATCATGAGCGATGGCCGCGACGCCTTCGATGTCGTCGTGGTCGGCGGCGGCGGCACCGGGCTTGCGGCCGCGATCGAGGCGCGCTCGACCGGCCGCTCGGTCGTGCTGCTCGAGAAGAACCCGGGGCTCGGCGGCTCGACCGCCTGGTCGATCGGCTCGGTGACGGCCAGCGACACGCCGCACCAGCGCGCCAAGGGCATCGAGGACAGGCCGGAGGATCACTGGCGCGACATGGCGGGCTTCAACGGCGCGCTCGACAATCGCGACAATCCCGCGCTGCGGCGCGTGCTGGCCGACGCCATGCCCGATACCTTCCGCTGGCTGTTGTCGCACGGCATCCGCTTCTTCGGGCCGATGCCGGAGCCGCCGCACGGCAAGCCGCGCATGCACAACGTGCTGCCGAACTCGCGCTCGTTCATCACGCATTTGGGCAAGGCGGCGCGACGGGCAGGCGTCGATATCCGCTGCAATACGCGGGGCGTGGCACTGGTGAGGGAAGCGGACCGCGTCATCGGCATCGACTGCGAGACGCCGCAGGGTCGGCGCCGGTTCGACGCTCGCGGCGGCGTAGTGCTGGCAAGCGGCGACTTCACTTCCGATCCGGAACTGAAAGCCCAGCACATGGGACCGCGCGAAGCCCAGATCGACGGCGTCAATGTCACTGCCACCGGCGACGGCCAGAAGCTCGGCCTCAGTGTCGGTGCGCGCATCGTCAATGGCGATCTGGCACTCGGGCCGGAGCTCCGCTTTGTGCCGCCGCAGAAGCGCAATCCGCTGCTCAACCTGCCGCCGTGGCCGATCCTCGCCAACATCATGGCGTGGTCGCTCGAGCACATGCCGCCGGCGATCCTGCGGCCGTTCATCATGAGTTTCGTGACCACGGCGCTGGCGCCGTCGCCGATGCTGTTCGAGCAGGGCGCGATCCTGGTCAACAGCCGCGGCGAGCGCTTTGCCGACAAAAAGGCGGCGCCCGCGTTCGACATGCCGGCGCAGCCGGGCAAGATCGGCTACATTGTCCTCGATGCGCGGCTGGCAACGGCGTTCCAGGCTTGGCCGCATTTCATTTCGACGGCGCCGGGCGTTGCCTACGCCTATGTCGACGACTACCGCCGCAACCGGCCGGACATCTATACGAGCGCGCCGACGCTCGATGCTCTCGGCGGCAAGCTCGGCATGTCACCGGGCGCGCTGGCAAAGGCGGCGACCACGCTCGGCGCCGGTCCCTACGTCAGCCTCGGACCGGTGCAGGCGGTGTTCGTGCATGCGGAAGGCGGGCTCGCGGTCGATAGCGAACATCGCGTGCTTGGACCGCACGACCAGCCGATCGCCGGCCTCTACGCGGCGGGCTCGACCGGCCAGGGCGGCCTGCTGCTCAAGGGCCATGGCCATCACCTGGGCTGGGCCTTTGCGTCGGGACGCAGGGCGGGACGGAACGCGGCGGTTGCGGCCACTGCCCGATCGGTATAGGCGCAGGCGGTGACGAACCTCGACCCATACGGCCTGCAGCGCTTCGTCGACGCGCAGGCGAACAACTACGACGACGCCGTCGCCGAGCTCAACCGTGGCGAAAAGCGCAGCCACTGGATGTGGTACGTGTTCCCGCAACTCGCAGGCCTTGGCCGCAGTCCGATGGCGCGGCGCTACGCCATTGCCTCGCTCGACGAGGCGCGGGCCTACTTGGCGCATCCGATCCTGGGCCGGCGGCTGCTCGAATGCACGATGCTGATGCTGGCGCCGGGTGACAAGAGCGCAACCGAGATACTCGGCTCGCCGGACGACCTCAAATTCCACTCGTCGATGACGCTGTTCGCGATCGCAGCCCCCGAGCGACCGGAGTTCCAAGCCGCGCTCGACAAGTACTTCGCCGGTGAACGCGACGCCGGCACGCTGCGCCTGCTCGGCGTTCGCTCATGAAGTCAGCCGATCTGCCGCATGGGCTTGCCTGCCCGATTTGCACGGCGTCGCTGGCCGCTGTCGAGGGCGCGCTGCGCTGCGGCCGTGGCCACAGCTTCGATCGCGCGCGCGAGGGCTATTACAACCTGCTCGCGGTGCAGCACAAAGCTTCGCGCGATCCCGGTGACAGCCGCGAGATGGTCGCCGCCCGTCGCCGCATCCTCGATGCCGGGATCTATGCGCCGATTGCCGATCGCGCCTGCGAGATCGTCGGAAACCACGCCGGTGGCGCGCGCTGCATCCTCGATGCCGGCTGCGGCGAGGGCAATTATCTCGATGCGCTGGCGCGATCACTGCCTGGCCCCATCCAATGGGCCGGCATCGATATCTCGAAATGGGCGGTGCGGGCGGCAGCCAAGCGCAACCGACAAGTGTTCTGGGCGGTCGCAAGCAACCGGCACCTGCCGTTCGCGGCCGGCAGCGTCGACGTGATCCTGTCGATGTTCGGCTTTGCGCTTTGGGATGCGTTCGCCGAAGTGCAGCCGCCCGGCGGTCGCGTACTCCTGGTCGATCCAGGTCCCGATCATCTGATCGAGCTGCGGCGCATCATCTACCCCGTCGTCACGCCGAGCGAGCCGCCGTCGCTCGATGCGGCACGGCGCGCCGGCTATCAACTGGCCGACGAGCAGCGCCTGCAGTTCACAGTCGAGCTTTCTAGCGCCGCCCAGATCGCCGACCTGCTCGCCATGACCCCGCACGATCACCGCGCACCCGTCGCCGGCCGCGCGGCATTGTCGAAGCTCGACCGGCTGACGGTGACCGCCGATGTGGTGTTCCGCGTGCTGCGGCGAGGATGGAATCTACCCCACCACTTCGTCACTCACAGGCGAGGTGATGACGAGGAACACCAGATCGACTAGGCCGGAATTCTCGATCGCGTGCTCGACACCGGGCGGCAGGAATATGACGTCGTGCTTGCGAACGACGTGGTCCTTGCCGGCGATCTGCATCAGGCCCTCGCCTTCGAGCACGTGGTAGATCTGCTCCTGGACCTTGTGGGTGTGCACGGCGACGCGGGCCATCGGCTGGTACATCGAGATGCGATAGTCGAGGTGTTTCGCGCCCGCCGTCTCGGGCATGACCAGCGGTTTCGACAGTGCGCCGCCGAAGTGGTTCGGGAATTCCCGCCACGGCACCTCGGCGATGTTGCGGATGAAGGCCTTGGGTTCAGGGTTGGTCATGGGGTGTGGTCCTTCGCGAGTTATCCCCTCTCCCCGTTTTGACGGGGAGAGGGTCAGGGTGAGGGGCGGCGGTCGGCTCGGATGCGAACGGAGTGATGTTGCAGAACGGAGAAGGGGAGTCGAACCGAGCAGCCGCCCCTCACCCTCGGCCGGCCAAGAGGGGCCGTCCTCTGCCCTCTCCCCGTAAGTGGACGGGGAGAGGGGAAGTAGCGTCACTGCCCCGGCACCCAGGGCTTGCCGAAGCCGGGCTCGCGATAGGGTGTCGGCGGCAGCTGCCAGCTGCCCGTTGCCGGCGGCCGGATCTCGGCATCGACGTGGACGTCGAGCAGGAACGGCTTGTTTGCTGCCACCGCGTGCTCGAGCGCGCCCTTGAAGTCCTCCGACTTGGTGATCGTCAGCGCATCGACGCCGCGACGCCTTCGCCCACATCGCGAAGTCCGGATTGTACGGCTTGTTGTTGGCGCCGGCGTGGAACATGGTGCCGAGCTCGCGGCCGCCGAACATGCCGAGCTGGATGTCGCGGATCGAGACCCAGCCGAAGTTGTTCCACAGCACCCACACCACCGGGATCTGGTATTCGACGGCGGTGCACAACACGTGCGGCACCATCGTGAACGAGCCGTCGCCGACGATCGACACGCAGGGGCGGTCAGGCGCTGCGAGCTTGGCACCCAGCACGCCGGCGGCGCCGAACCCCATGCCGGAGAAGCCCCACGAGTTCAGCATCGTCTGCGGGCGCCGCGCGTTCCAGAACTGCATGTACCAGTTGTGGTTGACGCCGACGTCGCAGGCGAGGATGGCGTTGTCGGGCAGCACCGCCTGGCAGTCGGCGACTACCCGCTCGGGTCGGATCGGGTTCGAATGCATGGCGAAGTTCGGCGCCGTGAACTTTTCCCACTCGGCCCGCCAGCCCTTGATGTCGGCGTGCCAGGCCCTGAGCTTGTCGCCGCGCTTTGCTCCGCGGCGGTCGAACTCGGCGAGCAGCTGGCGCAGGAAGGTGCGGGCATCGGCGAGGATGCCGATGTCGGGGGGATAGTTGCGGCCGATCTCGCTCGGGTCGACGTCGACGTGGATCGAGCTTGGTGTGCGGGAAATTCCACGAGTAGCCGGGCAGCCAGGATGATGCCGAGCGGTCGTCGAAGCGGGCGCCGAGCGCCATCACCACGTCGGCGTGGCGGCCGGCCTGGTTCGCAGGATAGGCGCCGTTGCGGCCGATGAAGCCGAGCGACAACTCGTCGCGCATGTCGAGGCAGCCCATGCCGTTGGGCGAGGAGATCACCGGGATGCCGAGCTTGTGCACGAATGCAGTGAGTTCCTGGCTCGCCTCGGACAGCGTCACGCCGTGACCGATGAAGATCGCCGGGCGGTCGGCCGAGAGGATCATGTCGAGGGTCGCCGACACTTCCTCGGGCGAGGCGCCGCTGCGCTGGGCGTTGAGCTTGGGCGAGGCCGGCGGCATCTCGACCTCGTCCTCCTCCTGGAACACGTTGAAGGGGATGTCGACGTTGACCGGCCCGGGCCTGCCCTGCAGCATCGTCGTCGTTGCCTGGCGCAGCGCCAAGGGCAGCATGTCGACCCGGGTCGGCTGGAACGAGCGCTTGACGACGGGCTTGATGATATTCGGGAAGTCGGCCTGGTAGTGCCGGTTGATCTCCTGGAAGGGTGAGCGGTTGAACTGCTGCGTCGGCACGTTGGCGGTGATCGCCAGGATCGCGGACGAGTCCGACAGCGCCACGGCGAGCGGCATCACGATGTTGCACGAGCCCGGCCCGCACGAGGTCAGCGTCGCCACCGCCTCGTGGCGGACGCGGAAATAGGCGTCTGCCATGTGGGCTGCGACCTGCTCGTGGCGCGGCGAGATCATCTTGATGCGATCGCGCGCCTCGTGCAGCGAGTCGAGCAGGCCGACGTTGCCGTGGCCGCAGATGCCGAACACGTAGGGGATATCGTTGTTGATCAGATGCTCGACGATCAGATCGCCACCCTTCATCCGCGCCATCGGCTGGTCTCCTTGTTGCTTGGCGAGCGCGCCGCCGGCGACGCGCCGATCATGCCGCATTATAAAGCGACGTTCGACAATATGAAAACGGGAATTTGGCGATGAGCATCACTTGCGCCTCACCTCCGCTGTCATCCCGGGGATAAGCCCGCGGCATGACAGCACAGTGAGTGGCGCGCGCAAATGCGCGCCGCGAACTTCAACTCAAGTGATGCACCTCGGGCAGGCCGTAGACCGGCGTCGGCAATCCCTCGAAGCGAGCCTTCAGCTGCAGCGCCAGGGTCAGCGAATAGAGCCGCGACTGAAACAGGTTGCCGCCGTGGAACCACAGGTTCTCCTGCTGCGTCGGCTTCCACATGTTGCGGATTTCGCCCTCCCAGGGGCCCGGATCGCCGGCCGTGTTCGAGCCGACGCCCCAGCACTTGCCGACTTTGTCGGCCACCTCCTGGCTGATCAACTGCGCCGCCCAGCCGTTCATCGAGCCGAAGCCGGTGGCGTAGACGATGAGATCGGCGGCCAGCTTTGAACCGTCCGACAGCACCAGGCCATTGGCCGTCAGCCGCTCGATCTCGACCCGCGATTTCAGTTTGATGCTGCCGTCGGCGATCAGGTCGCTGGCACCGACATCGATGTAGTAGCCCGAGCCGCGCCGGATGTAGGAGGTGTGGATGCCCGAGCCGTCGTCGCCGAAATGGAACATGAAGCCGGCCTTTTCGAGTCTCGAATAGAGATCGCGGTCGCGCTCCTGGATCTTGTCGTAGACGAGTTTGTGGCGGCGCGGTGCGACCTTGTACGGCACCGATGCATTGATGAGGTCGGCGATCTCGGTGGTGATGCCCTTTTCGACCGCGGCCTGCGAGTATAGCGGCCCCGAGCCCAGCTCCATCAGCGTCTCGGACTTGGCGACGATGGTCGCCGAGCGCTGTACCATGGTGACCTCGGCGCCGTGTTCCCACAGCTCGGCGGCGATGTCGTGCGCTGAGTTGTTCGAGCCGACGACGACGCAGCGGCGGCCGGCGTAGGGTGCGCCCGAAACGAAGCCGCTCGAATGGCACTGCTCGCCCTTGAATTCGCTCTGGCCCGGAATGGTCGGATAGTTCGGCACGCCCGACATGCCGGTGGCGAGGATCAGGTGCTGCGGCCTCAGCACCAGCGGTGTGCCATCGCGGATCACGTCGACCCGCCATTCCCTTTTCGCCGGATCATATGATGCGTGCGTGCATTCGGTTGACGTCCAGTAGTTGAGCGCCATCACCTTGACGTACATCTCGAGCCAGTCGCCGAGCTGGTCCTTGGGCGAGAACACCGGCCAATGCGCCGGGAACGGAATATAAGGCAGATGATCGTACCACACCGAGTCGTGCAGGCACAGCGAGCGGTAGCGGTTGCGCCAGGTGTCGCCGGCGCGCGGTTGCTTCTCGATGACGAGCGTCGGGACTTCGAGCTGTTTCAAGCGGGCGCTAAGCGCGATGCCGCCTTGGCCACCGCCAACGACGAGGCAATAGGG
This sequence comes from uncultured Alphaproteobacteria bacterium, assembly GCA_963741505.1. Taxonomy (GTDB): domain Bacteria; phylum Pseudomonadota; class Alphaproteobacteria; order Rhizobiales; family Hyphomicrobiaceae; genus JAKFWF01. The sequence continues at coordinate 128,570 of CAVUIJ010000010.1, forward strand.
CTGGCGGGAAAATCCGAGCTCCGCCACCTCCTGGGCCCTCAGCTCGCTCCACGACTTGCGGCCGCGATGGACGCCGTGCAGTGCGCCGTTCGGGCGCAGATGGCCTTGTCTTTCGGGGAATTCCTTGAGGCCGCGCATCGAGGTCAGCAGCGTCCAGCAGCGGCCGCCCTTGAGGCGCACGAACCCCTCGCCGGCGCCGAGCCGCGTCTCGATCGTCAGACGAGCCTCGACGATGTCATCGTCGAGCCGCGCTTCGCCGGTGCGCCCAGCCTTGAACGGCGCCGTGTCGGCAAGTCGAGCCTGCAGCATATCGGCGATCGCCGGCCGGCCTTCGAGCGTCACGATGTTCCAGGTGAAGGCTGCGAGATCGCGCCAGAAGCACTCGCCGGCGTCGAACATAGCGGTTGCCGCGGCGACGTCGCGACGCGCCAGCGCATCGTCGAATTGCATCAGCCAGCGGTCGATCTGGGCGTTCGGGTCGGTGGTGGGCATGGTGGGGCCGGCAGTGTTCATGCCGCCGTCACACCACCGTCGACGACCATCGCCGAGCCGGTCATGAACTTGGCGTCGTCGGAGGCGAGGAACACGATGGCGCGGGCGATATCGTCGGCGGTACCGAGCCGGCCGATCGGGTGCATCTGGCGCGAGTTCTCGCGCGCCACCTCGATGTCGTTGGTTTTGAGGATCGCCATGCGGCGCTGGAACGTCTGCTCGCCCATGTCGGTCTCGATGACACCGGGGTGCACCGAATTGACGCGGATGCGGTCGCCCTTGCGGCCGAACGCGAGCGCCGTCGATTTGGTGAACAGCGTCACGCCGCCCTTGGTCATCGAATAGAGCGGATCGAGGGCAGAGCCGACCAGGCCGGCGATCGAGGCGAGGTTGACGATGGCGCTGCCGTGCGGGCTTGTCAGGCCGGCGGCGCGTAGGGCAGGCGCCGCGATTTTGGTGCCGAGGAACACGCCGGTCATGTTGACGGCGACGAGCTTGTGCCAGTCGGCGAGCGTCGCCTCCTCGAAATCACGGCCGGAGAAGATGCCGGCGTTGTTGACCAGGATGTCGAGGCGGCCGTAGCGCTCGGTGGCGTCGGCGACAGCAGCGGTCCACGACGCCTCGCTGGTGACGTCGAGCGTGAGATAATGCGCGGTGCCGCCATCCCGGATGATGTGGCCGGTGGTCTCCCGTCCGGCTTCCTCGAGGATGTCGCCGAGTACCACCGCGGCACCGGTTTGCGCCATCAGCTGCGCCGTTCGCGCGCCGATGCCGCGCGCCGCGCCCGAAATCAACGCCACCTTGCCATCGAGCCTGTTCATCCAATTCCACCCCTGAGCATTCGCCGATCGCCGGCGCGTTCAGCGATGTAAACACCAGCGCTCGGCAGCTGGAAGCGTTGGCGGCGCAAGGCTGGCATGTGCCGTCCCGCGCCGACGCTGGTGGAAAAGACGTTGGCCTGGGAGCTGCGGTTGAGCTTGGCCCTGATCGCCGCCGGCGTCGCCTTTATATTCACTGGCCGCGGGTAGGTGCGTCGAGGGCGCTAAAATTGGTTTCGAGTCACAAGCAGCATTTCGAAATAGCTTGAAGTGCGAAACACCGGTGTCGCCGCCCCACAACCGTCATGTGTGGACAGCAAGGCGCGGGCTGTTCCCTGACACGATCGGCGCGGTTGTCTTCGTCAAGGTCGGAAAAAGTCTAGGCGCGCTTGCGCTTGGCTGCCGGTTCGAATGAAATACGCAAACGGGTCCCCGTCGCCCTGGCAAAGCGCTGGAGGGTGGTGCCGGATGGCACCGAGCGGCCGCTTTCCATGCGGCATCGCGCTCTGCGACGTATCCATTTTTTCAGCCAGTTCCTCCTGCGTGAGGCCGGCACGGGCGCGAGCCTCGATCAGCGCCGAGGCGAGGGCGAACTCCTCCTCCAGAGCATCGTACTCCCGAGCGTAGTCTGCGTTCTTGATCCACTTCTTGTGCAGGTCCTTGATCCTGGTCATTTCAGATCCCTCAGGCGCGTTCGCGCCAGTTCCAATTCGCGCTGCGGAGTTTTCTGTGCCTTTTTCACGAAGACCCGGAGGATGACCACTCGCTGGCCGCTGGCGGTGACGTAGAGGGCTCGCGAAATGCCGGTCCTGCCCCTGATTCGAAGCTCCCATAGCTTGTCGCCGAGATGATCGACTGCGTCCCGTGGCAATGCCGCCAGACCATGATGCTCTATGATCTCGGATAACCGCACCAGGCGAGCGCGCATATCGGCAGGCAGCGCCTCGATCTCGGCATCGACGAGATCATTCAAAGTCGAGACGATCCAGGTCATCAAAACAAATATATCAATAATGAGATGATAAAGTCAATGTCCGCCGCCGAGTGCATGGCAACTGGAGCGCGCCTTACGCCTCGCGGGCGGCGGCGGAGTCGGCGGTGGTGCCGGCCGACGGCCGGACGGTGACTGCGTCCACCTCCTCATACAACTCGTAGTGATCCTCGAGGCGGTCGAGGAACGTCGCGCACAGGTCCATCAGCAGGCCAAGTTCGATGCGCTCGGCAACCAGGAAGGTCTCGGGCATCCTCAGCGTGCCGAAATGGCTGAGGCCCGGCGCGTCGGCGGCGATGACGCCGCGGCTGCGCAGGTAGGCGACGACATCGTTGCCGGCGTGGAAATCGGCCACGGTCGAATCGCCGAGCTCGGCGACGGCGTCCTGCAATGCCGCGGTGCCGGCGATGAATAAATCGATCAGCGGCTTGTAGCGTGGATCGGCGGCGCGCAGATCTGCCGCCCGCGCGCGGGCCTGCAGGGCGCGGGCTGCGATCGTCATTTCGAGCGTGCGCAGCTGATCGGCGAAACGGCGATCGGTGGCGGCCGCACCAACCGGATCGTCCGCTGCGCCGCTCTCGTGGGTCATCGCCAGCAGATCCTCGCCCGCCGCCAGCACCGCGTCGAGATTGTCGGCGACGAGGTAGACAGCGGCCGGAACGGGCAGTGATTGAAGGTCTTGGGTGCTCATGATGTCGGCCTCGGTAGCAGGGCAAGCAGCGTATTAAGCGCGGTATTGAGGTCGCGGCCCTGGCGCGACAGCGCAACGCCAAGGTTCGAGGCAAATGCCACCCGCCAGCGCTCGCGTGCTTCGGACTGGCCGGCAATCGTTTTGAGGCTCGCCAGGATCGCATCGTCCGGGAACGTCTCGGCGAGGTCGAAGCGTGTCCGCACCACCGGCACCAGTTCGGCGAGGTGCAGGATGTCGGCTGGGGCTCTTGGCTGTCCCTTTAAAGGGAGCGAGCTGAGGACACCGGTGCCTTGAGAAGGGTTTTGCGTGCTGAGCAAACTCATCTATTTTTCTTTTGTTACGCCTTTGAAAGGCTTTCCGTCCTGCTTCACGTCCATGAAACGGCCGTTATCCGAATCGCGCTTCACCCACTGGTCAGTTTTCGGATTGTGAACTTGACTGCGATCACGAACGGCACCATTGCGGTGACCATCACCTTTGGGAGGATTTGTAGCCATGCCTTTAACCTGCCTTCTGGGTTGAACTATCGATTTCTATACTCGTAATCCGAAATGGCTTTGCCATTCCGAATGAACCATCCGGTCTCTGTTATCTTGTTGTAATCTGAGCGCTTGATTCTGTAACCCGCGAGGGTCTGGCGATAAATCGTGGGATTTTCATCGGGAATTTGGCGTGCATCGTCCCAAGCGGCTTGTGCGGCGAAAAAGCCCGATTGCGACGGCCGTTGTTGCGACGCCAATATCGACACAATATCGCTTGACGTTGCTCTCCGGCCGCTCAGGAAGTTGGTGATTTCCGCAAACCGAATTGCTGCTTGATCACTTGGCACAGCACAAAGAGCCGCCAATTTCGTGGCAGAACCGACCCCTCGTGCAATGGATTGAGGCATGAGGAAACAGCGGGCAAAAGCATTGGCTTGCCATTCAGACGATTCATTCGGCGGTATGAACTTGATTTCAGCATTACCGCCCACAATTCTATTCATAGGCCTCTTATGAAACGTAGCATGTCCCAGATCGATATGCCCAAGCTCATGCGCAACAATGAAACGTGCCCAACTCGATTCATGTTGCGGCATATGTAACTGATTCGCTCAAGAGTAGTTGCTGTCCATCCTTGGATACGTACGCATGTGCGCGGCCCATGTGATTGTCGGGGAGCGTGGTCAGGTTCGAATGCTAGCGGCGCGCCGATCCGCATATACTCTGCAAGCCCGATGATATCGGGCGCAGGCTCTAGGGAACCGGGAAGCGCGTTTCTCAAATGAGCTGCGCGCTTCGTCGATCTCATGGATGGCAGAGATCAGGGACTGGATAGTCTTCAAATCTCACGCATCAGATTCTCCATGAGCGGCTAGTGCGTTTCCTTCGAATAATTCTGCGCCTCTAGCTGCACCCACTCGTGCCACCGCAGGTGTCGCACTTGAGGCAGGTGCCGTTGCGCACGAGCGTGAAGTTGCCGCACTCGCGGCAGTCCTCACCCTCGTAGCCGCGGATGCGGGCCTGGGCGCGCAGCTCCTGCGCGGTGTCGACCTTGAGCGCGAGGTTGCCGCTGGTGACCGTTGTCGACTGGCCGAACACCTCCGTCGTCGTATTGCGGGCATACATCAGGGTCTGCCCCGCCGACGATGTGCCCGCAGCGAAGATCGCCCCGGCATCGCCCTGGATCGAGGCAGAACCGCCGGTGATGTTGCGCGAAACCGTCCGCGTCACGATCGCCGAACCGCGCACGAGACCGCGCGAGACGAACTTGGTCGCTGGCGTCACCGGCGCCTGGCCATCCTCCAATTCCTCGTCGGAGGAGCCGAGCGCGGTGCCGCTGGTGACGATCTCGCTCGGGTCGACGTGGGCGAGGTCGTTGCGCTCGAGGTAGGACACCGCCAGCTCACGGAAGATATAGTCGAGGATCGAGGTGGCGTTCTTGATCGTCTCGTTGCCCTGCACCAATCCCGCCGGCTCGAAGCGGGTGAAAGTGAAGGCCTCGACATATTCCTCCAGCGGCACGCCGTACTGCAGGCCGAGCGAGATGGCGATCGCGAAGTTGTTCATCAGCGAGCGGAAGGCGGCGCCCTCCTTGTGCATGTCGATGAAGATCTCGCCCAGCTGGCCATCCTCGTACTCGCCGGTGCGCAGGTAGACCTTGTGGCCGCCAACCGTCGCCTTCTGGGTGTAGCCCTTGCGCCGGCCGGGCAGCTTCGCGCGTTCGCGCTGGCGCTCGATGATGCGCTCGACGATGCGCTCGGCGGTCACCGTGGCGCGCGCCGCCATCGGCTTGTCGGCCATCATCTGCTCGGCGACCTCGTCGGCATCGTTGGCGTCATCCGCCAGCAGCTGCGAGTTCAGCGGCTGCGACAGTTTGGAGCCGTCGCGATAGAGCGCGTTGGCCTTCAAGGCGAGCTTCCACGACAGCATGTAGGACTGCTTGCAGTTCTCGACCGTCGCGTCGTTCGGCATGTTGATCGTCTTCGAGATCGCGCCCGAGATGAACGGCTGCGCTGCCGCCATCATGTGGATGTGGCTTTCGACCGAAAGGTAGCGCCGGCCCTTGCGGCCGCACGGATTGGCGCAGTCGAACACCAGCTGATGCTGCGGCTTCAGGTGCGGCGCGCCTTCGAGCGTCATCGCGCCGCAGACGTGCTCGTTCGCCGCCTCGATGTCCTTCTTCGAGAAGCCCAGGTGAACGAGCACCTCGAACGCCGGATCGTTGAGCTTGTCGGCCGGAATCTTCAAGGTACCGGTGAGGAAGTCCTCGCCCAGCGTCCACTTGTTGAACACGAACTTGATGTCGAAGGCGGAGCCGAGGCCGGCTTCGATCTTGGCCAGCAGCTCGTCGGTGAAGCCCTTGGCCTTGAGCGTCGTGTGGTTGATCGCCGGCGCCTGGCGCAACGAGGCATGGCCGACGGCATAGGCCTCCATCTCGGCGATCTCGGATTCGCGATAGCCGAGCGTGCGCAGCGCCTGCGGCACCGCCTGGTTGATGATCTTGAAGTAGCCGCCGCCGGCGAGCTTCTTGAACTTGACCAGCGCGAAGTCGGGCTCGATGCCGGTGGTGTCGCAATCCATCACGAGGCCGATCGTGCCGGTCGGTGCGATCACCGTCGCCTGGGCATTGCGGAAGCCGAATGCCTGACCGAGTTCGATGGCGCGGTCCCAAACCCGCTGGGCCGACGCGGCGAGCTTCTTGTCATGGATCGAGGCGTGGTCGAGCGGCACCGGCAGCACGCTGAGCTTCTCATAGCCGGTCTTCTCGCCATAGGCCGCACGACGATGATTGCGGATCACCCGCAGCATGTCGCTGGCGTTCTCGTTGTAGCCGGGGAAGGGACCGAGTTCTTTGGCCATCTCGGCGCTGGTGGCATAGGAGACGCCGGTCATGATCGCCGAGATGGCGCCGCAGATGGCGCGGCCCTCAGGGCTGTCATAGCCGATGCCGGACGCCATCAGCAGGCCGCCGATGTTGGCAAAGCCGAGACCGAGGGTGCGATAGCGGTAGGAGAGTTCCGCGATCTGCTTCGACGGGAACTGCGCCATCAGCACCGAGATTTCCAGCACCACGGTCCACAGCCGGCAGGCGTGCTCGAAGCTCGCGGTATCGAAGACGCCGTCCTTGCCGCGGAACATCATCAGGTTGAGCGAGGCGAGGTTGCAGGCGGTGTCGTCGAGGAACATGTACTCCGAACACGGGTTCGAGGCCCGGATCGGTCCCGACTTCGGGCAGGTGTGCCAGTCGTTGATGGTGGTGTGGAACTGGATGCCGGGGTCGGCGGACGCCCAGGCGGCATGGCCGATCTTGTCCCACAGGTCGCGGGCCTTGACGGTCTTGGCCACCTTGTCGCAGTTGCGGAAGGTGAGCTTCCAGTCCTTGTCCTCGACGACGGCGTTCAGGAACTCGTCGTTGACGCGCACCGAGTTGTTCGAGTTCTGGCCCGAGACCGTGAGATACGCCTCGCTGTCCCAGTCGGTATCATAGGTCGCGAAGTCGATGTCCTTGAAGCCCTGGCGGGCGAACTGGATAACGCGGCGGATGTAGTTGTCGGGCACGTGGTCGCGCCGCGCTTCCTTGATCGCAGCCTTGAGCTTGGGGTTCTTGGCCGGGTCGAAGCAGCGCTCGTTGAGCACCGCGCCTTCGCCTTCACCGGCGCCGCTCTCCGCCTCGCAGTTGACGCAGGCTTTCATGATCGCCTTCAGGCGCTTCGACGCGATCTTGGAGCCGGTGACGAGGGCGGCGACCTTCTGCTCCTCCTTCACCTTCCAGTCGATGTATTCCTCGATATCGGGGTGATCGACGTCGACCACCACCATCTTGGCGGCGCGGCGCGTGGTGCCGCCCGACTTGATGGCGCCGGCGGCGCGGTCGCCGATCTTGAGGAAGCTCATCAGGCCGGATGAGCGGCCGCCACCCGACAGGCGCTCGTTGGCGCCACGCAGTGACGAGAAGTTGGTGCCGGTGCCGGAGCCGTACTTGAAGAGGCGGGCTTCGCGCACCCACAGGTCCATGATGCCGTTCTCGTTGACGAGGTCATCGTGCACCGACTGGATGAAGCAGGCGTGCGGCTGCGGATGCTCGTAGGCCGAGGTCGAGGCGACGAGCTCGCCGGTCTGGTGGTCGACGTAGAAATGGCCCTGGCCGGGACCGTCGATGCCGTAGGCCCAGTGCAGGCCGGTATTGAACCACTGCGGGCTGTTCGGCGCGCCCATCTGCATGGCCAGCATGTAGCGGTGTTCGTCGAAGAAGGCGCGGGCGTCCTCCTCGCTCGTGAAGTAGCCGCCCTTCCAGCCCCAGTAGGTCCAGGTGCCGGCCAGACGGTCGAACACCTGGCGGGCATCGATCTCGCTGCCGGTACGCTCCTTCTCCGTTAGATCGGCAAGCGCGCGGGTGTCGGGCACCGACCGCCACAGCCACGACGGCACCTGCGTCTCCTCGATCCGGCGCAATCGCTTCGGCACGCCAGCCTTGCGGAAATACTTCTGCGCCAGGATGTCGGCGGCGACCTGGCTCCAGTGCTCGGGCACCATGAAGCCGTCGAGGCGGAATACCGTCGAGCCGTCGGGGTTCTTGATCTCACTGAGCGCGCTACGGAAAGGAATCGTCTCGTATGGTGACTTGCCAGCTTCGGTGTAGCGCCGTGTGATCTTCATCGTATCCCCGCGTCTCTTCGCGTTTTGTTTGTCTGCCGCGCAAACCCGACCCCGCCCAATGCGGTGCCGGTCGGCGACGCTCGTTTTGTTGTGACGCAGTACCTCGCCTGGCGCCCAAACGGCGGCCCGGCGGACGCAATGACCATGCCCTCGCGGCATCGGCGGGAAATCCGTCCGGCGCGCGCTTCGGCTTACGCAGTGGCGGTCGTGGGACCGCGCGATACTTTGGCTGCCTGCGATGTAACCGAAGGCAGCACTTTGACTCGATTTTGAGGTGGGAGGTCGACGCTTACTCGGGTGACCGCAACCAGTGAAACGAAGCTAGGCGATTCGACCTCGGGCACCAAGCGCTTGTGGGTCGCCACTGCAACCATACTAGATGTTGCGTCCAGCGTCGACTTGCTCTTGTCCACTGGTCTGAATGACCGCGGTCAAACCCGAATGAATTGGCGCTTTGCGCAGGGTGCGGCAAACGGTGCCGGTGGGGGTAAGTTCGAACGCCGTGCTTGCGCCCACAAATGCTAGTGCGATTCCACATCGCGCCTGTGTGACAAATGTGCAGCAGACATCCTGGTGCTGGACACTGGCCTGCCGGCTGCGCTACCCCCAACAACAGCGTTCGAGCGGCCAGAGGCGGGTGATGAGCATTTTGACCGAGATCTTCAGCTGGTGGGGTGGCAATACCTGGGGCACCCGTCTGTTCACGTGGCGCCGCGGCGCCCGCGTCGGCCAAGACGAGTTCGGCAATTGCTACTACCGGCAGAAGAAGGGCGTCGGCCCCCTTGGCGTGCCGCGCCGCTGGGTGATCTACAAGAACCTCGCCGAGGCCTCGCAGGTGCCGCCCGAGTGGCATGGCTGGCTGCATTATACGGTCGATACGCCACCGACCGAGGAAAGCTACGCACCAAAGCCCTGGCAGAAGCCGCACACCATGAACATGACCGGCACGCCCAACGCCTGGCGGCCGAAGGGGTCGATCCTTGGCACCAGCGTCCGGGCCAAGGCGACCGGCGACTACAAAGCCTGGAAGCCGGAGTGAGTGGCAGGGGGGGCATACGCGCGCGCCCGTAGGTTGGGGCAAGCGCAGCGCGACCCGACATGGCTGGCGCAGCCCGTGAATGTTGGGTCGCGCAAGAGGGCTTGACCCAACCTACATCTCGTCAAACTCAAGAACTCAATCGCCCGGAGCGAGTTGGGCATCACACTAGAGCCACCATTGCGCGCGACGAGAGACTCCAGCCACACTTGGCGCAGCACTATGCAATCGGGAACCGGGCAATTGATCTCGAGCAGGAATTTGACGGCGCCTCTGACTGCGGCCCTGCTGTGCTGGGCCTTTCCCGCCCACGCGCAGCGCATCGAGAATCAGGTCGCGATATTCGCCACGCTGGACAAGGTCACGGCGCGGATCTCCAAGCTCGAGGTGCCGCTCGGCCAGTCGGTCAAGTTCGGCTCGCTCAAGGTGACACCCAGGGTGTGCTATTCGCGGCCGCCGACCGAGCCGCCGAAGACCACAAGCTTCGTCGAGGTCGAGGAGACCCAGCTCGACGGCCAAGTGAAGAAACTGTTCTCGGGCTGGATGTTCGCCGAAAGCCCCGGCCTCAACGCCGTCGAGCATCCGGTGTTCGATGTCTGGCTGACCGATTGCGGCCAGCCGGCACGCACCGCGAGCGCACCGGCAACCAAGGACGGCAAGGCCGCCACGGGCGCTGCCACGACCGGGCAGGTGCCCGAGGAGCAGCCGATCCCAACCCGGCGCCGGCCGCCGCGCTAGACCTCGTCCGCTTGCGGTTTTCGCGCCGCCTCGATGATGTCGATGATCTCCTGCGGCGTGGCGTCGGCGCGCAGCCGCTTGTAGTCGGTGACGATTGGCAGGGCCTTTTCCAGCGCCGCATGGAACTCGGGCCGCTCGACCTCGATGGTGCCGAACTGGCGCAGGTGATCGGTCACGAACTGGGTGTCGAGCAGCGTGAATCCGCCGCGGATCAGCCGCGCACAAAGATGGATCAGCGCGATCTTCGACGCGTCGGTTTCGGTCGAAAACATGCTCTCGCCGAAGAACGCGCCGCCGAGCGCCACGCCATAGAGGCCGCCGACCATGCGCCTGGCGCTCCATACCTCGACGGTGTGGCAGTGCCCGAGCGTGTAGAGTTCCCGATAAAGCGAGCGGATCTGGTCGTTGATCCAGGTCGTGCGCCGGCCGGGCCGTGAGGCAGCGCAGCCGGCAATGGTGGCGTCGAAATCGCTGTCGATGCGGACCTCGAACGGGGCCTGCCGCAGGGTGCGGGCGAGGCGCTTTGGCAGCCTGACGGCGTCCAAAGGCAGAATGCCCCGGCTGATCGGCTCGATCCAGTAGAGCTGCGGATCGTCGGCGCTCTCGGCCATCGGAAAGATGCCGCAGGAATAGGCCTTCAGCAGGACTTGCGGCGTGATGTCACGATTTTGGGCGTCGCGGGCGGCCATCAGGATCCTGGAGGCTATCGAATAGAGCGGCCTGTTGCTGCAAAGCGCATGGAATACCTGTGACGAGACGCGTGCCGACGGCAGCGATGTTGAAGAATACTTCGAGAAATGCGGCAATTCCAGTTGCGATCTCCAAAGCACTTGCGGAACGACCCGGGAACAGCTAGGGTACGTTCTGGTTTTGTTTGTTCGCGTTGCGTTGGGAGTGGCGCCCCGTGGCGGGGCCGCCGTCGAACGATGCGAGCGACCGGAGGTGGAAAGTGCTTACTCAAAAACAGAAAGAGCTGCTGCTGTTCATCCATAAGCGGATGCAGGAGGAAGGCGTGCCGCCATCCTTCGACGAGATGAAGGACGCACTCGATCTCAAGTCGAAGTCAGGGATCCATCGTCTGATCACGGCGCTGGAGGAGCGCGGCTTCATTCGTCGCCTGGCCCATCGGGCGCGCGCCCTCGAGGTCATCAAGCTGCCCGAGAACTCGGTCGAGCCTGTGGCGGCACCGAAGCGGCCCGGTTTCACGCCGAGCGTGATCGATGGCAGTCGCGGCAAGCAACCGTTCGTGCCGCCGCCGTCGACGGTGCTCGACAGCCGCACGGTCTCGGTACCGGTGATGGGGCGCATCGCTGCTGGCGTGCCGATCAGCGCCATTCAAAACCACAGCCACGACATCGCCTGTCCGCCCGACCTGCTGACCAACGGCGAGCACTTCGCGCTCGAAGTGCGGGGTGATTCGATGATCGATGCCGGCATCCACGACGGCGACACGGTGATCATCCGGCGCTGCAACTCGGCCGAGAACGGCGACATCGTCGTCGCCCTCGTCGAGCAGGAGGAGGCGACCTTGAAGCGGCTGCGCAAGCGCGGTGCGGCGATCGCACTAGAGGCCGCCAACCCGGCCTACGAGACGCGCATCTTCGGTCCCGATCAGGTCGAGATCCAGGGCCGGCTGGTGGGCCTGATCCGGCGGTACTGATGTGGCTTTCGAGCGAGGTTGGAGCGGCCATCGTCGGCGATAGTCGTTGGCTGTGCGGTGATCTGCGAGGGGTTTGGGCAAAACGAAAACAGGCTGTCCGAGCGTCTCGTGGCGTGACTTTTTCACGGCGCTGTTTGGTCGCAAGTCACTCACGCCAGGCATAGAGCGTCTGCTCGCGGGCCTCGATCGACATGCCCTTGGCTCGCAGCAAACGGGCGACCTCATCAGGGTCGTTGCCGGTTGCCGCGGCGTATTCGATCTCGACCACGGCATTGCGGATCTTGGCGAAATCGGCGTCGGATAGCCCGCGCAAGACCTCCATGTAGTGGCCTTCGACGTCGATCTTGAGGAGGTCGACGGCAGCAATATCGTGGGTTGCGAACTCAGTCGACAGCGTGGTCGTAATGACCTCATGAGTGACGATCTCACGGCTGTCGGTAAGGTCTTTCACCCAAGCCACCTTGCTCTGGTCGAGCAGGGTGCTGATGCCTGAGACGAGCGGCGACTGATGCAGCGTGAGGGTCTGGCCGGCGACACTCGAGACGGCCGCATTTGCTGCCCGTACGCAGGTGACCTTCGGATCTATCAGCCGCTGAACGTTGTCCTGCAGGTAGGCATAGGTCTGCGGGCTTGCTTCGAAGGCATGGATCGTCTTCGCCCGATAGACCTGATGCGCCCAGATGCAAAACAAACCGATATTGGCGCCGACGTCGATGAACATGGGTGACGCGGGGATCGTGAAGCGCGGGTGGCGATAGAGCTCTTCGACGAAAATCTCGTCGTAGATGTATTGGGTATCGCGCCGGTGCGGATCGATCACTGACACCTCGAGGGCGCCAAAGGTCATGTGCTGCATGGCGCTTTCCAACTTGCTGCCGTTCGCTGTCGCATGATCGGGCACAACCACGGTTTCAAGGCTGCGGACCCCATGGTGCCGGCAGCAATAGCTTGACCTCCTGCGTCATCACCAGCGGGCGGAATTTCGATGCGAAGCCGTCGATGAAGTCCTTGTTCGAGAACAGCGAGGCCCAGTGCGCGCGGCGGTCGGCGTCATCGTTGAATTTCCACATGTGCACCAGCTGGTTGATGGTGCCGCAATCACTTTGGAAATAGCCGACGAGCTTCTTGTCCTGGCCGCCCTTTTGCATCGCCGGAAAGCCGAGCTCGGTGTAGAGCTTGACCGCCTCCGCCATCTTGCCGACGTAGAGGGTGTAGGTGCGCAGTTCATATAGCGCCATGATCGTTCCTTTCAGGGGCGTCACCCCAAACTTGCATGCTTGTCTAGACGTAAATCGCGGCACACCGCAGGTTCACTTGCAGGTCGATCATGTGCTCCGGAAAAACAGACTATTGTCCTACCGGTACTGTCTCACGCGATCGTCAAGCAGCCAAGCGCGTCTCGATCAGGCGCGCCCAGTAGGACACGCCGGCAGCGATCGCGCCGTCATTGAAGTCATAGTCGGGATGATGCAGGCCGGCACTGTCGCCGTTGCCGATGAAGATCATGGCGCCAGGGCGGGCTTCCAGCATCAGCGCGAAATCCTCGCCCGCCATCGTCGGCAGGACCTCGGTCGCCACGGCCTGGGCACCGGCGACATCGGACGCTGCCGCGATGGCGGTTGCCGTCGCTTGGTCCTGGTTGAAGGTGCACGGCACGCCGTAGAGATACTCGAAATCGATCTGGGTGCCGTGCAGGCTTGCGAGATTGGCGGCGACCTCCTGCATGCGGGCCACCACCATCGCCTGGGTTTCCTTGCGCAGCGTGCGCACGGTGCCGCCAAGTATGGCAGCCGGCGGGATGATGTTGTGAGCGGTGCCGGCGTGAAAGAGGGTGATCGAGACCACCGCCGAGTCGAGCGGATCGACATTGCGTGATACGATTGATTGCAGCGCCTGATGCAGCTGGCAGCCGATCGCCAGGGTGTCGATGCTCAGATGCGGCTGTGCGGCATGCGCGCCGCGACCGTGCACGGTGATGTTGAAACGGTCGGCGGCCGCCATCAGCGGTCCCTTGCGGATGGCGAAATGGCCGGTGGGCAGGCCCGGCCAGTTATGCATGCCGTAGACCTCCTGGATGCCGAACCGGTCCATCAAGCCCATCTCGACCATCCTGCGGGCGCCGCCGCCGCCCTCTTCGGCGGGCTGGAAGATCAAAACCGCGGTGCCGTCGAAATTGCGGGTTTCGCACAGGTAGCGGGCGGCGCCGAGCAGCATTGCGGTGTGGCCATCATGGCCGCAGGCATGCATCTGGCCGTCGATCTGCGAGGCGTGCGGCAGACCGGTGGTCTCGCGGATCGGCAGCGCGTCCATGTCGGCGCGCAGGCCGATCACTGCACCGCAGGCATTGCCGCGGCCTTTGATGATGGCGATCACGCCGGTCTCGGCGTAGCCGGAAACGACCTCGTCGCAGCCGAACGCTTGGAGCTTCTCGGTGACGATGGCGGCAGTGCGATAAACATCGAAGCCAAGTTCGGGGTGGCGGTGCAGGTCGCGGCGCCAGGCTGCGACCTCGTCGGCAAGTGCGGCAACCCGGTTGACGATCGGCACTGCGCGAACCCCTGGCGGTGGCTTGGTCGGTCAGGTTTGATTGACTGCAGGGGGCGGCGTCAAGCTGTCACGCCGTTCCCATGGGGTTGGAGGGCAAAAAAATCATCAAGAAGCAGGCGACGACCGCCGGCGACGCCTAGACCGCTTATCACTATTGTTGCACTATCTGGCCGCTCGGCCTTGGGTGCATGGCAATCGGCTGCCGCCAGTCGCGGGTGCGAGGCGTAGGCGCAAGCCGGTGTTGGAGGGGCAACGCATGCGGCTACTAAAACATCTTGCGGTTGTGTTGTTGTTGGGGTTCGCGGCGACGACGGCAAATGCGGTGACCTTCCGCTATGCCTTCCAGGGCGACCTCAACGCGCTCGATCCTTACACTTTGAACGAGAGCTTCACGCTCGGTGCCTTGGGCAACGTGATGGAGGGCCTGACGAAGCGCGACCGCGACCTCAAGATCATCCCCGGTCTTGCCGAGCGCTGGGAGATCGTCGAGCCGACTCGCTGGCGCTTCCATCTGCGCCGCGGCGTGAAGTTCCATGGTGGCGAAGACTTTACCGCCGACGATGTGCTCTTTTCCCACGACCGGATGCGCTCGGACGGGTCGCAGATCAAGAGCCGGGCACCGGCCGACATGAAGGCCGTCAAGGTCGACGATCACACCGTCGATTTCGTACTGAGCCAGCCCAATCCGATCCTAAATGCGGAGTGGGACACATGGTACATGTTCTCGAAAAAATGGGCGGAGGCGGTGGGGGCGACACAGGTCCAATCGGCGAAGTCGAGCGCGCTCAGCAACTGGGCGCTAAAGGCCAATGGTACCGGCCCATTCCAGATTGTCAGCCACGAGCCTGGAGTGAAGACCGTTTTCAGAAAGAACCCGAATTGGTGGGGCCGGCCCGAGCACAACCTCGACGAAGTGATCTTTACCACCATCAAGTCGGATGCGACCCGCGTCGCAGCGCTGCTCTCCGGCGAGGTCGATCTGATCGAGCCCGTTCCGGTTCAGGATATGGAGCGGATCGCCAACAACCCGACGACACAGGTTATGACCGGCGCGGAATTGCGCACGATCTTCCTCAACTTCGACAGCTTGCGCGACGAGCTCAAGTATTCGAGCGTTAAGGGCAAGAACCCCTTCAAGGATGCGCGGGTCCGCAAGGCATTCTATCAGGCGGTCGATATCGAGGCGATCAAGACGAAGGTGATGCGCGGCATGTCGACGCCGTCGGCACTGCTGATCTCGCCGTTGCTCTATTCGCGTTCCGACGAGTTCAAGCGGCACCCTTCGACGTGGCGGCGGCGCGAAAGCTGATGGAAGAGGCTGGCCATGCCAACGGCTTCGAGCTGCGGATGGACTGTCCCAACGACCGCTACGTCAACGACGACGAGATTTGTGCCGCGGTTGCCGGCATGTTGTCGCGGATCAACGTCAAGGTGACGCTCAATGCCCAGCCGAAGGCCAGGTTCTTCGAGTTCGCCGGGTCCACCGGCAAGTACGACAGCTCGTTCAACATGCTGGGCTGGACACCGGGCTCGTTCGACAGCCACAACGTTCTGACCAACATCATCGGCTGCCGCGACGCCGACGGGCGCGGCGCGCAATTCAATTATGGCGGCTACTGCAACCCGAAGGTCGACGACCTCGCCAAGATGATCGCCATCGAAACCGATCAGAAAAAGCGTGATGAATTGATCTTCCAGGCCTTCAAGATCGTACATGATGAGGTCGGCATCATGCCGCTGCATCAGCAATCGCTGGCATGGGGAGTTTCGAAGTCGGTTGCGATCCCGCAACGGGCAGACAATCAGATCCTGTTCTATTGGGCGCAAAAGAAGTAGCATGCATTTGTTCCGGGCCGGAGCGCCACCGCACTCCGGCCCGATTTGCATCACGTCAAAGGGAGTAGACTATGCGAGGAATTCGAACGTACCTGGCGGCGGCCGTGATGTCGGCCGCGCTCGCCGGTGCCGCGCCTGCCAAGACGTTCAAATTCGCTTTCCAGGGCGATCTCAACGCGCTCAATTCCTACACGCTCAACGAGACCTTCACGCAAGGCATCTTGAGCAACGTGATGGAGGGCCTCATCCGTCGCGACAAGGATCTCAACATCATCCCGGGCCTGGCCGAGCGCTGGGAGGTGGTCGACCCGCTGAAATGGCGCTTCTACTTGCGCAAGAACGTCAAGTTCCACGGCGGCGAGCCATTCACCGCCGACGACGTCATCATGTCGATGGACCGTGCCCGCGCGCCCGACAGCCAGGTCAAGAACAAGGTCCAGGCCGACGCCAAGTTCATCAAGATCGACGACCACACCATCGAGGTCCAGCTCGGCAAGCCCAATCCGATCTTGCACTACGAATGGGACGTGATCCACATCTTCTCCAAGCCCTGGGCCGAGAAGGTGGGCGCGGTGCAACCGCATTCGGGCAAGGCGACCTCGCTCAACGCCTGGGCGCTCACCGCCAACGGCACCGGCCCGTTCACGGTCGTCAGTCACGAGCCTGGCATCAAGACCGTGTTCAAGCCCTTCCCCGGCTGGTGGGACAAGCCGGTGCACAATCTCGACGAGGTGATCTTCACCACCATCAAGTCGGATGCGACGCGGGTGGCCGCACTGCTTACCGGCGAGATCGACATGATGGATCCGGTGCCGGTGCAGGACATCGACCGGATCAAGACCAATCCCTCGACCGACGTGATGATCGGGCCGGAGCTGCGCACGATCTTCCTCAACTTCGACAGCTTCCGCGACGAGCTCAAGTATTCGAGCGTGAAGGGCAAGAACCCGTTCCGCGATCCGCGGGTGCGCAAGGCGTTCTACCAGGCGATCGATATCGAGGCGATCAAGTCGAAGGTGATGCGCGGCATGTCGGTGCCGTCGGCGCTGCTGATCTCGCCGTTGCTGTTCCAGCCGTTAGCCGACCTCAAGCGTCATCCCTATGACGTCGAGGCGGCGAAGAAGCTGATGGCGGAAGCCGGCTACGCGGACGGCTTCGAGTTGCGCATGGACTGCCCCAACGACCGCTACGTCAACGACGCGGCGATCTGCCAGGCGGTGATCGCGATGCTGGCGCGCATCAACATCAAGGGCACGCTCAACGCCCAGCCCAAGGCGAAGTACTTCGACTTCGCCGGCGCGACCGGCGGTTTCGACAGCTCGTTCAACTTGCTGGGGTGGACGCCCGGCTCGTTCGACAGCTGGAACGTGCTCGCCAACCTCGTCGGCTGTCGCGACGAAAAGGGCACCGGCAGCTCAGCCAACTATGGCGGCTACTGCAACAAACGGGTCGACGAGCTGACCAAGCTCATCGTCTCGGAGACCGACAAGGCGAAGCGCGACGCGATGATCAAGGAAGCCTATATGATCGTCTACGAGGACGTCGGCATCGCGCCGTTGCATCAGCAGTCGCTGGCCTGGGGCGTTTCCAAGTCGGTAAAGATGGCGCAGCGCGCCGACAATCAGATCCACTTCTATCTGACGCAGAAGAACTAGCGGCGCGGCCGAACAGATCTGGCGATTTTTCCCCTCTCCCTGTGCTCTGCACTTGCACGGGGAGAGGGTCAGGGTGAGGGGCGGCAACTCGCTCCGCTGTCTCATCTCATGGTTCATTGTTGGGAAAGTGTTTCCGATCAAGTAGCCGCCCCTCACCCTCGGCCGGGCCAAGATGCCCGGCCTCTGCCCTCTCCCCGTAAGTGGACGGGGAGAGGGAATTACTGCACGCACCACAGCCGGAAAGGCTTTAATGCTCGCCTTCGCCATCCGCCGCCTGATCGAAGCGACCTTCGTCATGCTGACCGTGGCGCTGTTGTCGTTCGTGCTGTTCCGCTTCGTCGGCGATCCGGTCAACCAGATCGTCAGTCAAGACGCGACGCTGGAGGAGCGCCTGCGGCTGCGCGCCGAGCTCGGCCTCGACGACCCGGTGCCGCTGCAGTTCGGGCGTTTTGTATGGAAGGCCGTGAATTTCGATTTCGGCATCTCCTATCAGGTCAAGCAACCGGTCACGACGCTGATCGCCGACCGCTTTCCGGCGACGCTTGAGCTGGCGCTGGCCGCCGCCCTGTTCGCCATTCTGCTCGGCATTCCGATGGGGGTCTATACCGGCATCCACCGCCACTCAGCGCTGTCGAAGGCGTTCCTGACGATCTCGTTGATCGGAATTTCGCTGCCCACCTTCCTCATCGGCATCCTGCTCATCTACCTGTTCGCGGTGAAGCTCGGATGGCTGCCATCGTACGGCCGTGGCGACGTTGTCAGGCTCGGCTTCTGGAAGAGCGGCCTGTTCACCTGGTCGGGGCTCAAGGCGCTGATCCTGCCGGCAATCACCCTCGGGCTGTTCCAGATGACGCTGATCACCCGGCTGGTGCGCTCCGAGATGCTCGAGGTGCTGCGCACCGACTACATCAAGTTCGCCCGCGCCCGCGGCCTCTCCGACCGCGCCGTCTATTTCGGCCATGCCTTGAAGAATACGCTGGTGCCGGTCGTCACCATCATCGGCCTGCAGGTCGGCGCCATCATCGCCTTCGCCATCATCACCGAGACGGTGTTCCAGTGGCCGGGCATGGGGCTCTTGTTCATCAAGTCGGTGCAGACCGCCGATATTCCGGTGATGTCGGCCTATCTGCTGCTGGTGGCATTCATGTTCGTGATAATCAACTTCATCGTCGATCTGCTGTACGTTGCGATCGACCCCCGGATCAGGATCGCCGGTCAGGGCGCGGGGCATTGATGGGAACACGGCCGTGAAGACGTCGATCGCCGGCAAGGCCGCCATGGGCCGCATCGCACGCATGCTCGACAGCGACATCGCGGCGAGCTTTCTGCGCTCACCGCTGGTCATCGCCGCCGGCGTGGTCGCGGTGCTGATGGTGCTCGCCGCCATGAGCGCGCCGCTGATCGCGCCATCGAACCCATATGACCTCAACGGCGTCAACCTGCTCGACGCCAACACGCCGCCGGTGTGGGAGACGAAGCGGCGAGGCCAAGTTCCTGCTCGGCTCCGACAACCAGGGCCGCGACATCCTCTCGACCATGCTCTACGGCACCCGCTCGTCGATCCTGATCGGCTTCCTGTCGGTGTCGCTGGCCATGACGCTCGGCGTCTCGCTCGGACTGCTCGCGGGCTATCTGGGCGGCCGCGTCGACACCTTGATCATGCGCATCGCCGACGTGCAGCTGACATTCCCGGCGATCCTGACGGCGCTGCTGGTCGACGGCGTGGCGAGCGTGGTCTTCAAGCACCACGAGAGCAGCGGCGGCAAATTCTGGATCCTGGTGGTTTCGATCGGCCTGTCCTACTGGGTGCAATACGCCCGCACCGTGCGCGGTGTCACCCTGGTCGAGCGCAACAAGGACTATGTACAGGCGGCGCGGCTGATCGGCATGAGCCGGCTCGCGATCATGTTCCGCCATGTGCTGCCGAACGTGCTGTCACCGGTGCTCGTCATCGCCACGATCAACCTCGCGCTCGCCATCATCACCGAGGCGACTTTGTCGTTCCTCGGCGTCGGCCTGCCGCCGACCGAGCCGTCGCTTGGTACCATGATCGGCACCGGCAACGAATTCCTGCTGTCGGGCGACTACTGGATGGTGTTGTTCCCGGGCCTGGCGCTGGCGATCCTGGTGCTCAGCGTCAACCTGCTCGGCGACTGGTTGCGCGACGCCCTCAACCCGAAGCTGCGCTGATGACACTGCCTTCGCCTGTCCTGTCCGTTCGCAAACTGCGCGTCGAGTTCCCGACCCGACGCGGCACGCTGGTCGCGGTCGACGACGTCTCGTTCGACATCGCCCCGGGCGAGGTGCTGGGCGTGGTCGGCGAGTCGGGCGCCGGCAAGTCGATGACCGGCACCGCCGTGATCGGGCTGCTGGAGCCGCCCGGCCGCATCGCCGGCGGCGAAGTCTGGCTCAAAGGCCGCCGCATCGACAACCTGGCCGACGAGGAAATGCGCAAGATCCGGGGCAAGCGCATCGGCATGGTGTTCCAGGACCCGCTGACGAGCCTCAACCCGCTGTATCGGATCGGTGATCAGATCATCGAGACCATTCGCACCCATTTGCCGATGAGCGAAGGGGAGGCGCGGCAGCGCGCGCTCGACCTCTTGGGCGAGGTCGGCATCCAGGGGGCGAGCGACCGCATCGACAGCTATCCCCACCAGTTCTCCGGCGGCATGCGCCAGCGCGTGGTGTTGGCCTTGGCGCTGGCCGCCGAGCCTGAGCTGATCGTCGCCGACGAGCCGACCACAGCGCTTGACGTGTCGATCCAGGCGCAGATTATCCAGCTGATGAAGAAGTTGTGCCGCGATCACGGCACCGCCGTGATGCTCATCACCCACGACATGGGCGTGATCGCCGAGACCGCCGACCGCGTCGCGGTGATGTATGCCGGCCGCATCGCCGAGATCGGCCCGGTGCGCGATGTGATCCAGCGGCCGGTGCATCCCTACACCAAAGGCCTGATGGGCTCGATCCCGACGCTCGAAGGCAACAATGCCCGCCTGATGCAGATCCCGGGCTCGATGCCGCGTCTGACCGCGATACCCAAGGGCTGCGCCTTCAACCCGCGCTGTAGCCAAGTGCTTGAGCGCTGCCGCCTGGAGCGGCCGGAGCCGATCGCCGTCGGCAATTCGCAAGTCGCCTGCTGGCTGGCGGTGAAGGCGCCGGCGGGAGCGCCGGCATGAGCGCTGCGGCTCTGGTCGAGGTCAAGGGGCTGTCGCGCACGTTCGACGTGTCGAAGCCGTGGCTCAACCGCATGCTCGAAGGCGAGCAGCGCCTGCTGCTGAAGGCCGTGCAGGACGTCGATCTCGTGATCGGCCGCCGCGAGACCTTCGCGCTGGTCGGCGAATCCGGTTCCGGCAAGTCGACGGTTGCGAAGATGGTGGTCGGGCTGCTGCCGCCGACCGCCGGCCGCGTCACCATCGACGGCGTCGACATGTGGGGTGCGACCTCGGCTGCCGACATGACGGCGCTGCGCCGTCGCATCCAGATGATCTTCCAGGACCCCTACGCCAGCCTCAATCCGCGCTGGCGGGTGGGCGCCATCATCGCCGATCCGCTGAACGCCTTCGGCTTGACCAAGGACGCCGCCGAGACCGAGGTCAAGGTCGGCGACCTGTTGCGCCTCGTCGGCCTAGACCCGGCCGACATGCACAAGTATCCGCACGAGTTCTCCGGCGGCCAGCGCCAGCGCATCTGCATTGCTCGGGCGCTGTCGTCGAACCCCGAATTCCTGGTGTGTGATGAGCCGACCTCGGCGCTCGACGTGTCGGTGCAGGCGCAGATCCTGAACCTGATGCGCGACCTGCAGGACCGCCTCGGCCTCACCTACCTGTTCATCAGCCACAACCTCGCGGTGGTCCGCCACATGGCGACGCGGATCGGCGTCATGTACCTCGGCCGCCTGGTCGAGACGGCGCCGTCGGCCGAGCTGTTCAAGGCACCGCGCCATCCCTACACACGCATGCTGCTCGACGCCGTGCCCGACCTCAAGATGAGCGGCCGGCCGCGCAAGATGATCGAGGGCGAGATCCCGAATCCGATTTCGCCGCCGCCCGGCTGCGCCTTCCATCCGCGCTGCCCGCAGGCGTTCGAGCGCTGCAAGGTCGAGGTGCCAAAGCCGATTGCATCGGCCGGCCCCAGCACGGTCGCCTGCCACGCGATGGAGATAGGAAAAGCATAGTACCCGCAATCACACATGGATAGTACACCTGATCGCGGAACCACGAGGCGATCCGCCAGGAGCGCGGCGAAGGCCGTAGCCCATGCTAGCGGAGGAGGCGTCCGACGCCCCGGGCGACCGTGGGCCGCGACCCTTAGCGGGCGATCGAGGATGCTCGCCGGCGTCATGCTGGAAGCATGCGGTCCGCATGTCGCGCCGCTTGTCCGATGGGGCAGCATCGGCCGGCGCGGCGCTCCTGGCCGGCGAACATCCTCGATCGTCATGTGTGCTATCCATGTGTGATTGCGGGTACTAGTCGGACGCTGGCTCTGCTTGCGCCCGGCGCGCAGCAGACGCTCGCGCGTCAAGCTTGTGGCCCTGACGAGCGTCGTGTCAGGCTTCCCCCCGACCACGAAGATCCACCGGAGTGACACATGACCAAGGGCAGTATCGGTTTCATCGGCATCGGCATGATGGGATTTCCCATGTCGAGCCGGTTGTTGGAGGCCGGGCACGAAGTCGTCGCCTACGATATCCGCAAAGAGGCGGTCGAGCGTATCGCCGCCAAGGGCGCCAGGGCCGCGTCGTCGCCGGCCGAGGTCGCATCGCAGTGCGAAACCGTGCTGGTCTCGATGCCGATGCCCGACATCGTGCGCGAGGTCGCCTTTGGTCGAGAACGGCATCGCATCCGGCAACCGCCGCCGCGTGTTCGTCGATCTGTCGACCACCGGCCCGCGGGTCGCCGAAAGCATCTCGGTCGAATTCGCCAACCACGGCGTGGTGGCGATCGACGCGCCGGTCTCGGGCGGCGTCGGCGGCGCCGAGAAGGGCACGCTCGCGGTCATGGTATCGGGCCCGAAGGCGGAGTGCGACAAGCTCAAGCCCATCTTCGACGTGTTCGGCAAGTATTTCTGGATCGGCGAGAAGCCCGGCCAGGCGCAGATGATGAAGCTGATCAACAACCTGCTGTCGGCGACCGCCACCGCCGCCACTTCGGAAGCGATGGTGCTCGGCGTCAAAGCCGGCCTCGATCCGTTCATCATGTGCGACGTGATCAACGCCGGCTCCGGCATGAATACGGCGAGCCGCGACAAGTTCCCGAAGGCGATCCTGCCGCGCACCTTCGACTACGGCTTTTCGATGGGCCTGATGACCAAGGACGTGGTGCTGGCGCTGGCCGAAGCCGACCACTTGAAGACGCCGATGTGGATCGGCAATGCCGTCAAGCAGACCTGGCTGCAGGCGCTCAACAAGGAAGGCCCGGCGGCCGACTTCACCCAGGTCATCCAGGGCATGGAGGCGGCGGCCGGCGTCACCGTCGGCCGCAAGGGCGGGCGCTGATCAAGTCTCGCGCAATGACCTCGACATGAGGTCGCCGAGCGGCTTGACGAAGTAGCTCAGGATCGAACGTGAGTTGGTCTCGATGTAGACCTCGGTCGGCATACCGGGCTTCAATGCGTGGCCGCCGCCGAGTTTCTTCAATTCCTGCGCCGAGACCTCGATCTGGGCGGTGAAATAGGACCGGTTCTGCTGGTCGGTGAACTGGGCCGCGGAGATGTTGCTCAAGGTGCCGTCGAGCTTGGGCGTGGTGCGGGCGGCGAATGCGGTGAAGCGCAGGCTGGCGGTCTGGCCCTTGTGGAGCTTGTCGATGTCCTGCGGCTGCACCTGCGCTTCGACGATCAGTTTCTCGCCCTCGGGAATGATCTGCAGGATGGTGCTGCCGGGCTGGATCACGCCACCTTCGGTGTGGGCGGCGAGCGCGTGCACGTGGCCGGCGCGGGGGGCGCGAATTTCAATCCGGCCGAGCCTGTCGGCGAGCTGGGTGCGACTTTCCTCCTGCTCGGCCAGCGCCGCCTGCACCTTCTTGAGATCGTCGACCACCTGCTGAGTGTACTCCTTGTCGCTCTGCAGCAGTTTGAGCTCGAACTCGCCAATCGCGCCGATCGAGCGCATGAGGTCGCTCTTCAGCCGGCCGATGTCGCCTTCGAGGCGGGCCGCGTCGCGCTGCAGGGCGCCGTAGCGCTGCTGGTTGACGAGGCCCTTGTCGAACAGCGGCCTGACGCTGTCGAGCTCGCGTGAGGCCAGCTCGAACTCACGCGTGCGCGCCTGCAGCTGGGCTTCGGTACCGGTGCGGTCGGCATCGAGCTGCGCGATGCGCTGGCGCAGCACCGAGAGCTCGCCGTGGTGCGCATTGCTGCGTGCTGCGAACAGGCTTTGCTGCGTGGCGACGATCTTGGCCAGCGCCTGATCGGCGGCGGCGGTCAGCACTTCCGGCGGCAGCGTCATCGCCGGCTTGCGGTCGCGCTCGGCTTCGAGACGAGCCTGCTGCACCAGCAGGTCACTGACGCGGCCCTTGACCACGGCAAGGCTGGTGCGCGCCGTGGTGTCGTCGAGGCGGACGAGCACGTCGCCCTGCGCCACACGATCGCCGTTGCGCACCAGGATCTTGGCGACGATGCCGCCGTCGAGGTGCTGTACCGACTTGTAGTTGTTCTCGACCGTGACGGTGCCGGTCGCCACCACGGCGCCGCTGATCGGCACGACCGAAGTGAACAGCAGCAGGCCGCCGAGCAACCAGCAGACGGTACGATTGCCGATCGTGATCCAATGCTCGGTCGCGTGCCACGCGGCATCGGCAGTAGCCGTGCCGCTCGCTGGCCGCAGCAGAGCGCGGGCCGATCGGGGTTCGTCCATGGCGATGCTATTGGTCACGATCGTCTCTCTTTCTGCCTACCTGACGGCGCCAGCGTCGCGTACTGCAGCCTCAGGTTTGGTGGCCGGCGCGCCGGCGAGGCTTTGGCCGTGGAACATCGTCATCACCTCGGCCCGCGGCCCGAAGGCGCGCTGTACCCCGCGGTCGAGGTAGAGCAGGGTGTCGGCCTGGCCGATCGCCTGCACCCGGTGCGACACCAGTACTACCGCCTGGCCGCGCCCGCGCATGCCGTCGACCGCCGCCGCCAGCGCCTCGTCGCCACGCCGGTCGAGATTGGAGTTGGGCTCGTCGAGCACGACCAGGGCAGGCGAGCCGTAGAGCGCGCGGGCGAGGCCGATGCGCTGGCGCTGGCCGGCCGACAAGTAGGCGCCGTAGTTGCCAAGCTCCGTGTCGTAGCCTTGCGGCAGCGCCAGGATCATGTCGTGCGCGTGCGCCATCTGCGCCGCGGCGATGACTTCGGCATCGATCGCGTCGGCGCGGAAGCGGGAGATATTCTCCTTGACCGTGCCGGCAAACAGCTCGACGTCCTGCGGCAGGTAGCCGAGATGCTGGCCGAGGTCATCTTGCGACCACTGCTCGAGGCTGGCGCCGTCGAGCTTGATGGTGCCGCCAACCGGCGGCCATAGGCCGACCAGCGTGCGTGCCAGCGTCGACTTGCCGGAGGCGGACGGGCCGATCACCGCCAGCATCTGGCCGGGGAGTACCTCGAAATTGATATTCGACAGGATCAGCCGGCGCGTTCCAGGGGCCGCGACGCGCAGGTTCGATACCTCGACGTGGCCCTTTGGCGTCGGTAAAGCGGTCTTGCGCGGTGCTTCCGGCTCGCGCCGCAGCAGCTCGTCGAGGCGGCGGTAGCTTTCCTGCGCTTTGACGAAGGTGCGCCAGTGGCTGATCGCCTGCTCGACCGGGGCGATGGCGCGGCCGAAAATAATCGTGCCGGCGACGATGGCGCCGGACGAGATCTCGCCCTTGAGCGCGAGTACCGCACCAACCGCCAGCATCAGCGATTGCAGCAGCAGGCGCATGGTCTTGGAGATCGATGATATCGTGGCGAGCCGGTCGGCAGCGATGGTCTGCCAGGCCAGCGCCTCGCCGTTGGCCTGTTGCCAGCGCCGGCGATAGGCGGCGAGCATGCCCATGGCGGTGATCGCCTCGGCATTGCGCTGGCCGGTCTCGGCGAGCTCCAGACTGCGGCCGGCGGCGTTGCCGGCGGCCTTCAGCGGCGCGCGGCTGGAGGTCTCGCTGGACCAGGCCAGGATCAGCAGCAGCACCGCGCCGATGGTCGCCGTCAGGCCGAGGGTCCAATGGGTGAGGAAGATGACCAGGATATAGACCGGTGTCCACGGCGCATCGAAGAATGTCAGCGGCCCGGGTCCGGCGATGAACTGGCGCAGGCTGTCGAGTTCGCGCAGCGCCTGAAGCGACGAGCCATGGCTCGCCAGGCTGTGCTTCAGCGATGCCTGGAAGATGCGGTCACCGATGCGGTTGTCGACCTCGACGCCGATGCGCACGATGACGCGCGAGCGGACCAGCTCGAGGATGCCGATGATCGCATAGAGGCCGGCAGTCATCACCGCCAGTGCGACCAGGGTTGCGATGCTGCCCGAGGTCAGGACGCGGTCGTAGACCTGCAGCATGAACAGCGGACCGGCGAGCATCAGCACATTGATGACGAGGCTGAAGACGCCGGTGGCGATGAAAGCACGCGCGCTCGCCCGTATGGCAGCGCGGATCTCGCCTTCGCCGGGATTGGTGACCGGCCGCTCGCTGTTCGGCGCGACCGGCGATGGGGGCGCGGCGCTGCTGTCGGCTTGCAGCTGCTCGAGCCTGCGCACGGCTGCGTGCATGCGCCGCGCCGTCGCGTCGGACGGTTCCTTCTCGATCGGACTGTTTTCGAGGGCCAGGTCGCCGACGGGTTCCTCGGCCACCAATTTCGGCTCACGTATCACGAAACTACGCCGCAGATCGGCTCGGTACAGGCGGGGCTGCCCTGCCTGCTTGTCGACGGTGCAACATTGCGGTGAAGACGGTGATTTTTCGATTAAGAGCGAGCGTGTCTTGGTGATGACAGCGGCGCAACCATCAACTATGGCATCATGTTAATCAAATCTTAGAAAATCCGCGTTAAATTGCGATTAACCCGTCATAGTGTCGGCGTCTGCGGAGTATCGGCAATGCGTTGGAGACTTCTCGGTATTGCATTCGCGGTCGTGCTGTCGCTCGGCCTCACGGGCGCGGCTCCGGCCGGCGCCACCGACCTGCATCGCTCTGCCGCGCCTGAGGGCTGGGGCAAGGAACGTGTGGTCAAGCACCACATGTACTATCCGCGCTATCGACACGTGTATCTGGTGCACGGCACCAGCGATCCCTATGCCTACCGGCCGGCGACGCGGGGCTACTACCCCTACTACAATTCGGGCTATTGGCATCCGGCGAGCGGTCGCGAACGGCCGCGCTATGTCCTGCCGAAGTACTATCCGGCCTGGGGCTACACCAAGCACTGGCACAACAGGGAATGGCACGCAGAGAACCATGGCCGGCACTGGCCGTGGCACTGGTGAGTTGCTCTCAAAGCGGTGAATTGTCGCGACATGCTCGCGTTTTTCCCCGTTCATGCCACATTCATACGATCTCCAGTTAGGTGGATCGTGGGATATGGTGATTCAAACGAGTTGACCACGCCGGTGAGTCACTCCGGCCTGTGGTAAGTTACTCAAGGCATCGACTACAGCGAAGGGAGACAGGACCCATGTTGAACAAGATCACGAACACGGTCATGGCGACGGTGGTTGCCGTCGGCCTTGGAATTGCGGCGACGGCACAGCCGGCCGAAGCCCGCGGTGGCCGCACCGCTGCCATCGTCGGCCTTGGCGTACTTGGCGCGGTTGCCATTGGCGCGGCTGCCGCCAACGCCCGTGGCTATCGCGACGGTTGCTATCGCGTCGCCGGCGCCTGCTCCTGGCGTGAGGGCCGCTGCTGGATCAATCGCTACGGCGAGGAAGTCTGCCGCAAGGGCTATCGCGTTTGCGAGCCGAGCCGCGTCGTCTGCGACTGATCAGGCGAGCGTCGCTCACAATTGAAATATGGGAAGGCGGTGCCGCTTGTCGGTGCCGCCTTTTCGTTTGCCAGACGAGAGCCGCGAAACCGATCTAGACCAGGCTGGCCACGTGTTCGCCGATGGCGAGGCAGGATGTGAGGCCCGGGCTCTCGATGCCAAACAGCATGACCAGTCCGGCGAGGCCGTGCGCCGCCGGCCCATCGACGCGGAAGTCCGGCGCCGGTTCGCCGTCGCGATAGAGCTTGGGACGGATGCCGGTGTAGTCGGCATGGATCGCGGCCGGATCGAGATCGGGATAGTAGCTCCTGATCGAGCCGATGAACTTGTCGAGCTTGGCCGGCGCGAAGGAATAGTCGATCTCGGGGATCCACTCGATGTCGGGGCCGAATTTGCAGCGCCCGCCGAGGTCGACTGTGGAATGCAGGCCGAGCCAGGCGCCCTGCGGCATCGGATAGATGTGGCGTGTGAACGGCGAGCGGCCTTCGAGCGCGTAGTATTGGCCCTTGGCGAAGTAGGTCTCAGGCGCGACGTAACCGGATGGAAATGCCAGCATCCGGGCAAGCCGGCTGCCGTGCAGGCCGGCGGCCAGGACCAGCCGGTCGCAGGTCACCTGCGCCGCGACCTCGCCACCGACCGCGACCGCAAAGCCGCCGCCCGGCAGTGCCTGCAATCCCTCGACCGGGCTATTGAGGACGATCTGGCCGCCCGCAGCTTCGGCATGACCCTGCAGCGCCAACATCAGGCCGTGGCTGTCGACGATGCCGGTCGATGGTGACAGCAGGGCCGCGACGCAGGCAACTGCCGGCTCGATTCGGCGCGCCTCGGCGGCGGTGAGACGCACCAGGTCGTCGACGCCGTTGGCCTTGGCGGTGGCGGCGATCGCCTCGAGCTTGGGCAACTGATCGTCGCTGGTGGCGACCAGCAGCTTCTCGCATCGGCTGTGGGCGACGCCGTTCTGCGCGCAGAAATCATAGAGCCGCCGCTTGCCCTCGACGCACCATTTCGCGCGCAGGCTGCCGGTCGGGTAATAGAGACCGGCGTGGATCACCTCGCTGTTGCGCGAGGAGATCTCCGAGCCGATCAGGCGGTGCTGCTCGACGACCAGCACCTCGCGCCCCGCCGCCGCGAGCGATCGGGCGATGGCGAGGCCGATGACGCCGGCCCCAACCACGATGATTTCGACATCCGCCGCCATGACGACCCGTGACCGCCCGTTATCGAAACTGCACCACCCTAAGGCTGCTGATCGCACGAATTGGTGCGCCGTTCCACCGCCGTCTGCGGCACAATCTGTTGAGGAGACAAGGCCGGGTCTTGTCTAGAACAAAAATGGAACGTAAAGCCCGGCAGGGATATTGCGAGCTTCGGAGATTCGATGGCGTTCACGTTCATCCATTCCGCCGACTGGCAGATCGGCAAGACCTTCGGCGGCTTCGCGGCCGACAAGGGCGCCTTGCTGAAACACGCCCGGCTGGCGGCGATCGATCGCCTTGCCGAGGCCGCCCGTTCGGCCGGCGCGCGCGATGTCGTCGTTTGCGGCGACGTGTTCGACAGCCCTGGCCTCGCCGATCGCAGCTTGCGCGAGGCACTCCGCGAGATTGGCCAATCATCCAGATGTCGTGTGGCATTTGCTGCCCGGCAATCACGATCCGGCGCGCGCCGGCGGCGTCTGGCAGCGGCTCTCGGCGTTGGGCCTGCCGGCCAATGCGCGGCCCTTGCTGGCGGCCGAACCGCAGCCGATCGCGCCCGGCGTGTTCCTGCTGCCGGCGCCGCTGCTGGCAAAATCGGTGAGCAGCGATCCGACCGCCTGGATGGACGGCGCGGTGACGCCGGCCGGGGCGATCCGCATCGGGGTTGCGCACGGCTCGACGCAAGGGTTCGGCAGCGCCGCCACCGCCAGCGTCGGCATCGCCCCGGGCCGCCGGGTCACAGCCCAACTCGACTATCTGGCGCTGGGCGACTGGCACGGCGTGCGCGAGGTAGCCGCCGGCGTCTGGTACTGCGGTACGCCTGAGCCCGACCAGTTTCCCGACAACGAGCCGGGCTTTGCGCTTTCGGTCGCAATCGACGGCGCCGGCGCCGCGCCACGCATCAGCCGGATCGCCACCGCCACCTATACCTGGATCAGGCGCACCGCGACGGTCAGCGCCGCCGCCGATCTCTCACCAATCGAGGCCGAGGTCGCAGCCTTCGGCGCGGCCAAACCCGAGCTGCTGCTGGAGCTGACGCTGCGCGGCACGGTGTCGCTCGAAACCGACACGGCGCATCGCAGCACGGCTGTCGGCGCTCGAGGCGAGCATATTTTACCTGGCATTGCGGCGCGATGATCTCGTGCTCGACACCGCTGGCGGCGACATCGCCGGCATCAGCGATGCTCAGATTGCCCGGGTCGCGGCGAAGCTCGACGAAATGCGCGCTTCGCCCGAACGCCGGGCCGTGGCGGAAGGAGCGCTGCGCCGGCTGTTCTCGCTGGCGCGCCAGGCGGAAGGGCAGCGGTCGTGAAGCTGCGCGCGGTTCGCTTGAGCGAAGTCGGCCATTTCCGCACCGGCGTGGCGCTCGAAGGCCTGTCGGGTGGGCTCGACGTCGTCGCCGGTCCGAATGAAGCCGGCAAGTCGACGATCTTCCGGGCGATCGAGACTGTGTTCGGCTATCCGCATTCCTCGGGCCATCGCGACGTGCACGCGCTGCAACCGGTGATGGGCGGCGCGCCGCTGATCGAGGTCGATTTCGAGACCGATGGTCGTACGTGGCGCTTGCGCAAGCGGTACCTCGCGGCCAGGTCGGTCCAGTTGGTCGACCTCGGCAATTCGGTCGTGCTGCGCGGTGCCGATGCGGAAAATCAGCTCGATCAGCTGGTCGCCGGCCGGCTCGGGCGCAGGAGCATGCTGAAGTTGTTGTGGGTCGGCCAGGACAAGGTCCTGAGGCCGATCGACGACCGGCCGGGCGAAGTGCCAAAGAGCATCGGCCGCCTGATCGAGGACGAGATCGCCGACGCCAGCGGCGAGGGGGTGGCGCGGCGGGTGCGGGAGGTGGTCGCCGCGGCGCTCGATGGTCTCGTCAGCAAAGCCAACCGCAAGCCGAAAGCCGGTACGCCCTACAAGGCCGCGATCGATGCGCGCGACCGCGCCAGGGCGGAACTGGACCAGGCCGAGGGTGATGCGCAGGCGGCGGCGACGCGGCTGGCCGAACTCAAGGCGGTGCAGGCGCGCGCCGCCGAACTCGCAGCTCCCGAGCCAGCCGCGACACGCGCGGCGAGGCTCGCCGCCTTGCGCAAGAGCCTGGATGACGGCAACCGGGCGGAGGAAGGCTGGAAACTCGCCAGCCTCGTGGTCGAGAAACTGCAGGCGGCGCACGATCTGGCACGCGATGAGCGCAGCCGGCTGGCTGCGGCGATCGACGAGGCGGCGCGTCTGCGCCACCAGATCGCCACCGCCCGGGCCGGCCTCGCGGCCGCAGCCGGCGAGGTTGAGAGCCGTTCCACCGAACGTCGGTCAATTCAGGCCCGGCGGGCGGACGCAGATGCTCGCGCCCAGGATGCGCAGGCACTGATCGAGGCGTGCGACCGTCATGAGCGGCACCGGGCGGCGACCGCTGCCGTCGCCGATCTGCTACGGCGTTCGGCATCGGCATCGGCGGACGCGGCTCGTATTGCCGAGATCGATACGGCGCTGGCGGCGGAGCCGGTGACGGAAAAGATCGCTGCCGAGATGCGGCGGAAGCAAAGCGAGATCGAAAGCCTGCGGGCGCGGCTTGCGGCCGCGCTGCCTCGGGTACGGATCGACTACGCCGCCGGCGCCGAGGGCCGCATCAGCATCGCCGGCAACGCAATTGCCGGCAGCGGCGATGTGGCGCCCGCCGCGGCGCTGATCCTCGACATCGCCGGCATCGGCCGGGTCACGGTGTCGGCGCCGGCGGTAGCGGGTGACGACACTGCCGAACGTCTGGCCGCGGCGCTCGAGCGGCTTCGGGCGATGTTGAAGGCGGCAAATGTCGCTGATATCGCGGCCGCCGAGGCGCGGCTCGAAGCGCGCCAGCAACTCGCAGCCGAGCACAACGCCATCGCCGGCCGTCTCACGGCGGTGGCGCCGCAAGGGCTCGCAGCGCTGGAGCGGCAACGCGCCCAGGCCGAGGCCGACGTCCGCGCCTTGGCGCCGATTGTCGCGACCGATCTGCCGCCGAAGCCACGGGCGCAGCTCGCCCAGGAGTTGTCGGATCTGCGGGTTGCGATCGCGCAGCTCGATGCGGCCGAGCGCGCCGGCCAGGATGCCTTGCTGGAGGCTTCCAGGCGCCACTCCCGGCTCCAGTCGGAACTCGCCATCGCCGAGGCCGGTCTGGCGAAGATCGAGGCTGCACTGCCGCCCTCGGCACAGTGTGATGCCGAACTGGCGGCGGCAAGTGCGAGGTTGGCCGCCGCCGAAGCCGAGTTCAATACCGCCGTGCGCGAGCGCGGCGGCTGGGCCGCCGGCCGGCTGGCGGCGGCAGCCCGAGCGGCACTCGAAGCCGATATTGCCGCGGCAGTGCGGGCCGAGACGCAGAACCAGGAGGAACGCCAGCGGGTTGCGCTTGCGATCAAGGGGCTCGAGAGCGCGCTGCTGCGCGACCGGCAGGACGGAGTCGAGGTCGCCGTCGAGGAGGCGCGCGCCGCCTTCGATGTTGCGCAGGCGCGGGTCGCAGCCTTCGAACGCGAGGTCGAGGAATTGGCGCTGCTCGGCCGGCTGCTCGAAGAAGAGGAGCAGGCGACACGCGCAACCGAGTTACGACCCGTGGTCGATCGTTTGCAGCTCTACGCGCGCGGCGTCTTTCCGCAGGCGACGTTCGCGCTTGCCGACAGGCTGGTGGTCTCGGGCCTGGCGCGCCAAGGCGTCAGCCTGGCCGCAGAGCGCCTAAGCGGCGGCACCTCGGAGCAGATCGCGATCCTCGTCCGGCTCGCCTACGCCCGCCTGCTGGCCGATCGCGGCGAGGGGCTGCCGCTGGTGCTCGACGACCCGCTTGTCTATGCCGACGAGGTCCGTTTCGAGGCGATGTTTGCGGCGCTGGAACTCGCAGCCGAGCATCATCAAGTGATCATGCTGACGTGTCATCAGGGGCGCATTGCTGACTTGGGCGGGCGTCCTCGCGTCGCAGTAGTCGGCATGACACCATGGACGCCTGCCGACAACGTGCTGGCGGGCTTGACTTGAATGGCGCCGATCAGACCTTCGCACCGCCGGGAATTGGCAGGCTGCCGCCGCTGATCTCCGGCCGCATTACGCCGGCGGTCGGATCCTCGGCACGGCGCGACTTGCCTTCGAAAAAGGCGCCCTGCTCGATCGCCAGTGCCTGATGGTAGATGTCGCCATCGACATGGCTCGAGGCCTGCAGCATGACGCGGCGGCCGCGGATCGAGCCCGCGACGTGGCCGCGCACGACCACTTCGTCGGCGACGATGCCGCCGGTGATCTTGGCCTTCTGGCCGATGGTGATGTGGGAGCCGTGGATGTCGCCCTGGACTTCGCCCTCGACGTGGACTTCGCCCTTCGAAATGAGGTTGCCGAGGATCGTCAGGTCGGGGCCGATGACGGAAGCCGCCGCCTTGTCGGGCGGGCGCTGTGCGCTGGTTGCAGGACGAGGGCCGCCGGCCTGCGGCAGCGCGGGCGGAACGGCAGGCGAGGACGCAGCAAGACTCATCGGACCACTCTCAGTTGCAGTTCTGTTGGAGGCGAAATTCGACAGCATTAACGCTGGAACTCCGGTCTGAATTGCGCGGCGGCGACCACGATATGGTCGGAAATGGGACCTCCGTGCTTGTTGTTGTCTTGTACGCGCGGCAATGAGGCTTGCCTAGATGGCCTTGGGGCTCACTGGCGAAAAATGCGCCTGAAATCGGGACGCCGATACGCCGTTTGCAGGACATGGTTGATTTTGTCGCGCTCTGGGCCACTGGAATGGCCTCTCAGCGAGGTGCGCCGAACGCCGACAGGGGCTTGTAGAATCCCGGTGTCAGCCCGGCTTCGCCACGGGCGCGGTCATTGAAGGGCGGTTTGACCGGACCGCGAAAATTTTGCCGCACCAGCCGGTGGAACGTGGCCTCCAGCGGCAGTCGCCGCTCGGCGCACAGGTGG
Organism: uncultured Alphaproteobacteria bacterium; assembly: GCA_963741505.1. Lineage (GTDB taxonomy): Bacteria > Pseudomonadota > Alphaproteobacteria > Rhizobiales > Hyphomicrobiaceae > JAKFWF01. Next base: position 162,203 of record CAVUIJ010000010.1, read on the forward strand.
CGAAACCATTTCATGCCGAATGCGACATGGCGCTTTTCGTCGCGGTAGATGATCGCGATGATCTTTGCCGAGGTGAGGTCGCCGGCTGCCTCCAGATTGCGGATCATGCCGGGTGTGACATCGAGGCCACGCGCTTCCAGCACCAGGGGCACGACCGCAAGGCGGGCGAGCAGGTCGTGGCCGGTGGCCTGCGCCGCCTGCCAGAGCCCGTCGTGCGCCGGCTGGTCGCCGTAGGCGCCGCCCAATTCGACGAGCCGGCGCGACAGCAGGTCGAAATGCTTGGCTTCCTCGAGGCCGACCTGCACCCAGTTATCGAAAAACGGCCGCGGCATCGGGATGTGGGCGAAGCGGCCGACCAGATCCCAGGTCATGTCGACGGCATTGAGCTCGATGTGGGCCAGCGCGTGCAGCAGCGCGAAACGGCCCTTTTCGCCGCCGGCCGACCGGCGCGGCATATGTCGCGGCAGCATCAGTTCGGGTTTCGCCGGCCGGCCGGGCTGATCCGGCATTGGGGCTGCGGTGCTGAGCGCGCCAAGGGCAAGTTGGCCGCCGAACCAGGCTTTGGCAGTCGCTTTCGCCAGCGCCACCTTTTGCATGAGGTCGGCGGTCGCGACGATGGCGCGGGCCGCACCGGCGAGGTCGGTGGGAGGCAGCATGGTGGATCGGCCGATCGATTCGGTCGTGGTCACTTGTTGAGCGCCTCGACCGCGGCCAGGACTTCGCTCGCATGCCCCGGCACCTTGACCTTGCGCCAGGATTTCGCGATCCGGCCGGTGTTGTCGATCAGGAAGGTCGCACGCTCGACGCCCATGTACTTGCGGCCATACATGGATTTTTCCATCCACACGCCATAGGCGGTGGCGACCGACTTGTCCTCGTCGGCGGCGAGGCGGACCTGCAAGTCATGTTTCTTCGCGAATTTCTGGTGGCTGGCGACGCTATCGGGTGAAACACCAATCACCTGGGCGCCGGCCGCCTTGAACCGATCGGCGAGGGCGGTGAAGTCGTTGGCCTCGGCGGTGCAACCGGAGGTATCGTCTTTGGGGTAGAAGTAGAGCACCACCGGCCGGCCTTTCAGCTTGGCCAGGTGCACCGTCTTGCCGTTATCGGCAGGAAGCGCGAAATCGGGGGCCGCATCGCCGTTATCCACCATGCTATGAGAGCCTTTCTTTTGACGCTTTTGCGCACGCTTTTCAGGCCATACCCAATTGGAATTGGTTGTGCCAGAGGCAACCCTCGTGTAGCGCAACTTGTGCGTATCGCGTGCGATCGACCGGATGGCGGTTGCTGCCATCGGGCTCGAACGAGACTTGTTTGGACGGACCAGGTGGACACGCCGACGCGAACGCCGACGACAAAGCGCACTGCGCCGCATCGGCGCGGCACGACCGGTCGTGGTCGCAGCGTTGCGCGCTCGATCGGCCGGCCATCCTGGTTCTTGGTGAAGTGCCTGCTGCCGCTGGTGATTCTGGTCGGTCTGGGCCTGTCGATCGTCTACGTCCGGCTGCTCAACGGGCCGATCTCGCTCAAATTCCTGGCAGCGCCTATTGGCCGCAGCATCGCCGCCGAGCTGCCCGGTGTGAACGTCGCGATCGAGGACGCGCTGGTGCGGCTCACCGACAGCGGTAGCGTCGAGTTCCGGATGCGCAATGTCCGCTTCACCGATGCGCAAGGCGCGGCGATCGCAGTTGCGCCGCTAGCCGCGGTGAGCATGAGCGGGGCAGCGATGTGGTCAGGCCGGCTCGCTCCCGACAAGGTGGTGCTGATCGAGCCGCGGCTGCTGCTGGTCTACACCGAGCACGGCGGCCTCAGCGTCAGCTTTCCGAATACGGCACATGAAATCGCCGCCCCCAGAGCCGCGCCGCCCGCCCCCTCTGCCATGGCCGCCAAGCCCGAAGATGGGAATGCTCTGTCGGCATTGCAGCGGATCGACATCGCGCGCCTGATCGCTGAGGCAGGCCAGCGCGCCCGACGCGGCTCGGATGCGGCCTCGTTCCTGCGCGAGGTCGGTGTGCGCAACGCTACCGTCATCCTCGATCGCGGCGGCCGCCAAAGCGTGTGGACAGTGATCGAAGGCGACGTCGATCTCGAACACAAGAAGAAGCGCAGCATCGTCACCGGGACGATGTCGCTTGCGAGCGCCGCCGGCCCCTGGACCACGACGTTCAAGATCGAGGAGGCCGAGAAGACGAACTCGGTCGGCCTCGAGGCGACGGTGCGTGATCTGGTGCCGCGCGGGCTTGCTGCCATGCTGCCCGAACTGCCCGGCCTCGACGCGATCGATGTGCCGTTGAGCGGTCAGGCGCGACTGGAGCTCAACCCCGATGGCCGGGTGCTTGCCGCCGGCATGAAGCTCGATGTCGGCCGCGGTGCGATCATGATGCCCGGGATCGAGAGGCGGCCGATGCCGCTCGAAGGCGGCAACCTGGATATGAGGTTCGATCCGGAAGCGCGGCGCGTGGTGATCGCGCCTTCAACGCTGCGATGGGAGCAGGGGCGGGCGACCATCGCCGGCACCATCAGCGCCACCGAAAGCGGCGGCAAGCCGGTCTGGGCGGTCGACATCAAATCGACTGCCGGGCAATTGTCGGGCGATGAATTCGCGGTGCCCGGCGTCACCATCGAGGAAGGGCTGGTGCGGGGTGGTTTTGCCCCGGATACGGGAGTTTTCACACTGACCCAGGCGCGGTTGCGGGCCGGCGGGGCGCAGGTCGAGGCGGCGGGCGAGATGTCGGCATCGCCGTCCGGCCCATGGTTGCGGATCGAAGGGCGAATGGGCCCGACGACTGCCGAGATCGCCAAGGCGGTCTGGCCGCGAATGCTGGGACCGGGTGCGCGACGCTGGGTCGGCCGGCATGTCACGCGAGGCCGGCTCACCGGTGCCACCTTCAAGGTCGCGCTCGCCGGCAGCCATGGCCTGGTGACGCCGGAGAACCGGCGCATATCGCTGACGCTCGAAGCAACCGACGTGGCTTTCGTTCCAGCCAAGACCCTGGTTCCGGTCGAGGTGCCGCGCGCCTTGTTGCGGATCGAAGGCGACAGTCTGGAGATCTCGACGCCGGAAGCTTCCTCGCAGATCGGCGCCAACCGCCGCATTGCCATCAAGACCGGGCGGTTCACCGCCGTCGCCATATACGACGAGCCGACGCTCGGCGAGCTTGCCTTCCGCTTCCAGAGCGCCCTGCCCGCCGCCGTCGACTACCTCGAGCAGGACAGCCTTGGCATCGGTGCGCTTGGGCTGCCAACGGAAGGGCTCGAGGGCCGGGTCGAGGGCCAGCTCAAGATCAACCTGCCGCTGGTTGCGGGTGTCGCACTTTCAGACATGAAGATTGAGGGCAAGGCCCGCGTCACCGACGGCCGTGCCAAGCAGATCATCGGCAACCATGATGTCCAGGGCGCAACGATCGCCGTCGACATCGGCGATGGTGCGGTCAACGCCACCGGTCAGATGCTGGTTGGCGGCGTCAACACCAGGCTCGCCTTCCAGCGTTTCCTGGGCGCCAGCGAGGAGCAGCAGCCGCCGCTGCGATTGACCGCCAATCTCGACGCTTCCGACCGCAACCAGCTCGGCCTCGACATCAATCACGCCGTCCAGGGCGATATCCCGATCGACCTTTCGATGACGCGCAGCGGCGCCGAACGACAGATCCGCGTGCGCGCCGATCTGTCCGGTGCGGAGATCAACATCGAGCCGCTCGCCTGGCGCAAGCCACCCGGCCGTCAGGCGCTGATGGAATTCGAGGTCGGGCGGGGACAGAAGCACCGCACCGAGCTGCAGAATTTCAAGGTCGTCGGCGACGACATCGCTATCGATGGCAACCTGGCAGTGGACGGCCGGGGCCGCCTTACCGAATTCCATTTCCCCAATTTCGCGCTGACCCTGGTGTCACGGCTCGAGCTGCAGGGCACCTTGCGTGCCGACAACGTCTGGGACGTGAAGGCACGGGGTGCCTACTGGGACGGCCGCGAATTCTTCCGCCAGCTGTTCGCGATCGGCCAGGTGCGCGGAAAGGGTCGCGCCGGGCAAGAAGGATCAGGCCGGCCTCGATCTCAAGGCCGAAGTCGACACCGTGCTCGGCCATGGCGACATATCGCTCAAAGGCCTGCGGCTGCAGATGTCGCGCCGGGCGCAGAAGCTCGCCGGGCTGCTGGCGCGCGGCAACATCGAGGGCGGCAAGCCGATCGAGGTCGGCATGCAGCAGGCAGCCAACGAGCCGCGCAAGCTGGTGGTGATGACCGATGATGCCGGCCAGGCGTTCCGGCTGATCGGCTTCTACCCGAACCTGCAGGGCGGGCAGATGCGCCTCGATATCAATCTCGATGGCCGCGGTGCGGCCGAAAAGACCGGCCTGCTGTACGTGCGGGACTTCCGCATTCTCGGCGACCCGGTGGTGAGCGAGGTGCTGCAGACGCCGGACGAGGCGCGCAGCAACGCCGAGTCGGGAAAGCGCCCGGGACGCAAGGTCGAACGGCAGTCAGTCGAGTTCGAGTGGATGCAAGCGCCGTTCTCGGTCGGCTACAACCAGTTCGTCCTCGACAGTGCGCAATTGCGCGGCCCGCTGCTTGGCGCTCGCCTCGGCGGCAAGGCCGACTTCAAGACGCAGCAGATCGATATCGGCGGCTCCTACATCCCGCTGCAGGGCCTCAATTCCGCGCTCGGCGGCATCCCGCTGCTGGGCCAGATCGTCGCCGGCCCGCAGGGCGAGGGCGTGCTCGGCATCACCTTCCGCATCGTCGGCCCGATGGCGCAGCCGCAGGTCGTCGTCAATCCGCTGTCGATGCTGGCGCCGGGGCTGTTTCGGGAGATGTTCCAGATGACGACGCAGAACCCGCGCGTCGTGCCGCGCGACGAGAAGCCGGCGGCGACGCCGAAGGCGAAGCTGCCGCAAGCGCCCGCTGGCGGCGATGCAATCCGCCAACCTGCAGCCAAGGCGCCGCGCGCGGTGGTGCCGGAAGTGTCCAGCGGCTGGAGCACCGATACCACCGGCGGCAAGAATTAGGGTTTTCGCGCATCAAGCGTCGTACCGGCAAACCGGTCACACCGGCCTCAGCAGCACGTGCTTCTTCTTGCCGAGCGACAGCTTGATCACGCCGTCCAGGCCGATGTCGCCGCTGCGCAACTTGGCTTTTTCGTCGGTGACTTGTCTGTCGTTGACGCGCAAGCCGCCGCCCTGCACTTGCCGGCGGGCTTCGCCGTTCGACTTGACCAGACCGGCGGTGACGAACGCCGCCAGCACGCCAAGCTCGTTCTCGATATCCGAACGCGGCACCTCGATCGTCGGCAGGTCGATCGCCAGCGCGCCGTGCTCGAAGGTCTTCTGCGCGGTTGCCGCCGCCGCATCGGCCTTGTCGCGGCCGTGCAGCAGCGCCGTCGCCTCGGTCGCCAGGATCTTTTTCGCCTCGTTGATCTCGGCGCCCTGCAGGTTGGCCAGCCGCTGGATCTCGGCCATCGGCAGCGTCGTGAACAGGCGCAGGAAGCGGCCGACGTCGCCATCCTCGGTATTGCGCCAGAACTGCCAGTAGTCATAAGCGGAGAGCTGTGCCTCATTGAGCCAAACCGCGCCGGCGGCGGTCTTGCCCATCTTGGCGCCGGACGCTGTAGTCAGCAGCGGGCAGGTCAGCGCATAAAGTTGGGCTGAGCCCATGCGCCGGCCGAGATCGATGCCGGTGACGATGTTGCCCCATTGGTCGGAGCCGCCCATCTGCATGTTGCAGCCGACCCGGCGGTTGAGCTCGACGAAGTCGTAGGCCTGCAGCAGCATGTAGTTGAACTCGATGAACGACAGCTCCTGCTCACGCTCGAGCCGCATGCGCGCCGAATCCATCGTCAACATACGATTGACCGAGAAATGCCGGCCGACATCGCGCAGGAACTCGATGTAGTTCAAGGGCGCGAGCCACTCGGCGTTGTCGATCATCAGCGCGTCGGTCTGGCCGTCGCCGAACTTCAACAGGCGGGAGAATACCGTTTTGATGCCGTCCTTGTTGGCGTTGATTTCGTCGATCGAGCGGATGGCGCGGGTCTCGTCGCGGCCGGACGGGTCGCCGACGCGGGTGGTGCCGCCGCCCATCAGCGCGATCGGCTTGTTGCCCGTCGCTTGCAGCCAGTGCAGCATCATGATCGAGATCAGCGAGCCGACGTGCAGCGATGGTGCCGTGCAGTCGTAGCCGACGTAGGCGACGGCCTCGCCCTTGCCGGCGAGTGCGTCGAGGCCGGCCATATCCGAGCACTGGTGAATGTAGCCGCGCTCTGTCAGGATGCGAAGGAAGTCGGACTTGGGGCTCGTCATCGGTACCGCGCCGCGCGAACGGCGCCTCCGTCTCGTTAACCGGTTGATTTGAGGGCCGGACCATGCACCGCAACGCGCATGAGGGCAAGTATGGGTGAAGCGGCCAAGGCCGGCACGATGCGGGCCATCGGGCTGATGAGCGGAACCTCGCTCGACGGCATCGATGTCGCGCTGATCGACACCGATGGCGGCCAGGAAGTGAAGCGCGGGGCGTCGATGACGGTGCCATACCCGGCCGAGTTTCGCGCCCGGCTGGTCGAGGCGATCGAGGCGGCGAAGGGGCTCACAGGGCGACTGAAGCGACCAGGCAACTTGGCTGACATAGAGCGCGAGCTGACTGAGCGACATGCCAGTGCAATCAAGGCGTTCTTAAAAAAGCAGAAGATTGCCGCCTCGACGATCAATGCGATCGGCTTTCATGGCCAGACAGTGCTGCACAAGGACATTGTGAGCGACATGAACGACTGGCGGACCCTACTCACGGACCCCAGCCTGAGAGTTGAGCGCGCCCGGTACAAGCTCACCATCCAACTCGGCGACGGCCCGCTGCTCGCCAAGCTCACCGGCATCGACGTCGTGTACGACTTGCGCGCGGCCGATTGCGAAGCCGGTGGCCAGGGCGCGCCACTGGTGCCGGTCTATCACCGCGCGCTGGTCGCCAAACTGCCGCAACGGCCGGTGGCGGTCGTAAACATCGGCGGCGTCGCCAACGTCACCTATGTCGCCCGCGACGGCACGCTGATCGCCTTCGATACCGGCCCGGGCAATGCGCTCATCGACGACTGGATGCTGAAGCACATCGGAACTGCGCGCGACGACGACGGCGCCACGGCCGCCAAGGGCCGGGTGGCCGACGATGCCCTGCGCTTCTATTTGAGCCACTCCTACTTCGGCGACCTGCCGCCAAAGTCGCTCGACCGCAATACGTTCATCGCCGATGTCGTCGACAATCTTTCCGTGGCGGACGGTGCGGCGACGCTCGCCGCATTCACCTCAGCCGCGATCGGCCGTGCGCGCGAACATTTCCCGGAGGAGCCGCTGCTATGGATCGTCTGCGGCGGCGGCCGCCGCAACAAGACGATCATGGCGATGCTGGCAGCGACGGTGCAGAACGCGGTGGTGCCGGCCGAGGCGGTCGGCCTCGACGGCGATGCGATCGAGGCCGAGGCCTGGGCCTATCTCGCGGTGCGCTCGCTGTTGAAGCTGCCGATCACCTTTCCGGGCACCACCGGCGTCGCCGTGCCGACCACTGGCGGCGTCCTTGCGCGGGCCGGGCGCTGAGGGAGACTTGAGTGCCGTGAGGCGGTTGATGGCGGCGAGCCGTTCGCGCCTGCCGCCATCCAGAAACTCGAAGCGGAAATGCCAACAGAACCAACAATGGCACTTCTATTTCATCCACCCGGGTGCGCCAACGCGAATGGCAACTCACTTCACGGTAATGGTGATAACCTCGGAGGCGACCGCCGGGTTGTGCGGGATGTGCTGGTGGTCGGCGAGGTAGAGTTGCAGGGTGTGCTTGCCGGCCGGCAGGGTGAGCGTGGATTCGGTCTGGCCGAGGCCGAAGTGGCGATGCTTGTCGTCAGCCGGGATAGCGGCCATGTTGTCGGCCAGTTTCTGGTCGATCAGCAGGTGGTGGTGGCCGGTGTCTTTCTTTTCGACGCCGGCGGGTGCCACGCCCATGCCGGCGAGGCCGAACTTGACGGTAACCGGGCCGGTGATCTCGGCGCCATCCTTCGGCTCGATGAAGTAGACTTTGGCACCGGCTGGTGCAGGCTGCCGGAAGTCCTGGGCGTTGACCACGCCTGCGACCAGGACCGAAAAGACGGCGGCGGCGAACATACGTATCATATGTGCGTTCCTCAGGTCGTGGCGATGGATCAGTTTGTTGGGGCAACCTGCGCCCGCGTCAGCTATAGCAGCAACATGACAGCAATTGAAATGCCATGCGGGTGAGGCTAGATGCGGCGCTCGTGGCGCGCGGTTTGACTGCGACCAGGGCGCGCGCGCGTGATCTGATCGTGCGCGGCGAGGTGCAGGTTGCGGGGCGCACGGTCGATAAGGCCGGGGCGCTGGTGGCGCCAAACGTGGAACTGGCGATCATCGGCGGGGGCAACGATCATGTGTCACGCGGGGCTGCGAAGCTGATCGCCGCCCTCGACACGTTCGGATTTTCGCCCAAGGGTCGGATCGCGCTCGACATCGGCGCATCGACCGGCGGCTTCTCCCAGGTGCTGCTGGAGCGCGGCGCGGCCAAGGTATATGCGGTCGATGTCGGCCACGGTCAGCTGCACGCGAGTGTCGCCGCGGACAGGCGCGTGGCATGTCTCGAAGGCACCGACGCGCGCGCGCTCGATCGCCAGCTGATAGCCGAGCCGGTCGAGGCCATCGCCGCCGATGTCAGCTTCATCTCGCTCGCCAAGGCGCTGCCGGCGGCTCTGGCGCTGGCAGCACCTGGCTGCTGGCTCGCGGCGCTGGTGAAGCCGCAGTTCGAATTGAGCCCGGCACAGATCGGCAAGGGCGGCATCGTCAAGGACCCGGCCGACGGTGCGCGGGCGCTGGCGCGGGTGGCTGACTGGATCGCCGCGCAACCGGGATGGCGGGTGACCGGCAGTTGTGCCTCGCCGCTGCCGGGCAAGGCCGGCAACCAGGAATATCTGCTTGGAGCGATCTACGGTGGCTGAGGCGGAGGTATTCGAGATCACGGCGCTGGGCGCCCAGGGCGACGGCATTGCAACCGGGCCCGCCGGCACCGTATTCGTGCCGTCTGCCCTGCCGGGCGAGCGATGGGCGAGGACTGCGGGCGGGTTCACGCTGGTGGGCAGCACCAGCGCCGAGCGCCAGACAGCACCTTGCCAGCATTTCGGCAGTTGCGGCGGTTGCGTCGCACAGCACATGGCGCCACAGCTTTATGCCAATTGGAAACGCCAGCTCCTAATCGATGCGTTCCAGAAAGCCGACATCAACGCCCGAGTGGCGCCATTGCGCAGTTTCGCAGACCGCGGCCGGCGCCGGCTGGTATTATCCGCCCGATGGCTGCCGTCCGGCGTCGGGCTCGGCTTTCACGAGCGCGGCAGCGACCGGCTGCTAGCGATCGAGACCTGCGTCATCGCCGACCCGATGATCGTCGCGGCGCTGCCGCTGCTGCGGCAGCTCGCCGCAAGGCTGCTGCCGCGCCGCGGCGAGATGCGTATGACGGTCACCAGGGTCGATGCCGGTCTCGACGTCGCGGTCGAGGGCTGCAAGGCTGAAATCGACGCCGCCGATCGGGCCGCACTCGCCGACCTCGTCTCGCAGGGACGCATCCTGCGCCTCAGCGCTGGTGGCGACGCGATCATCGCCCGCGCCGCGCCGGTGCTGACCATCGGCGACGTGAAGGTCGTGCCACCACCGAACGTATTCCTGCAGGCGTCGGCAGAGGCCGAGCGGGCGATGATCGATCTCGCGATTGCAGCGGTCGGCAAGGCCAAGGCAGTTGCCGATCTGTTCTGTGGCGTCGGCACCTTCGCGCTGCCGCTGGCACGCAAGGCGCGGGTGCTGGCAATCGACAGCGATGCCGCAGCTCTCGGCGCACTCGACAGCGCTGCCCGCAATACCAAGGGCCTGAAGCCAATCGAGACCCGCACCCGCGACCTGATGCGCGAACCGTTGTCGCGCAAGGAGCTCGAGGGCTTCGACGCGGTGGTGTTCGATCCGCCGCGTGCCGGCGCCGAGGCGCAGGCGGTGATGCTGGCGAAATCGGCGGTGGCGAAGGTGGTCGCGGTCTCGTGCGAACCTTCGACGCTGGCGCGCGATGCCGTCATCCTGCTCGACGGCGGCTACGACCTCGTCGAGCTGACGCCGATCGACCAGTTCCTGTATTCACATCATCTGGAGGCGGTTGCGGTGTTCGCAAGGGCGCCTGCCCAGGCTCGCAAGCGGTTTGGATGACATCGATGCTGAAGGACCTGACGCTGGCCTTCGATCTTGACGGGACGTTGGTCGAGACCGCCCCCGACCTGATCGCGGCGGCCAATCATGTGCTCGCCGCCGAGGGACTGGCGCCGGTTCCGGCGGCAGCGATCCGGCAGGAGATCAGTTTTGGCGCCCGCGCCATGATCGAGAAAGGGTTGAAGGTCTCGGCGGCGCCGCGTTCCGCCACCGAGGTCGATCGCCTGCTCGGCGATTTCCTGCGCCATTACGAGGCCAATATCGCGGTCAGCAGCCGGCCATTTCCCCATGTCGTCGAGCTGCTGCACGACTATCGCGCCAGGGGATGCCGGCTGGTGGTGTGCACCAACAAGCGCGAGCATTTGTCGCGGGTATTGCTGGGTGAACTGGGCATGCTCGATCTGTTCGACGCCATCGCCGGCCGCGACACGTTCCCGGTGTGCAAGCCACACCCCGACCACCTGCTCGGCGCGATCCGGCTGGGCGGCGGCGGGCGCCGTCGCGCCGTGATGGTCGGCGACAGCGATACCGACATCGCGACCGCGCGGGCGGCCGGCGTGCCATCGATCGCGGTGACCTTCGGCTATACCGAAGTGCCGGCGCACCAACTCGGCGCCGGTGCGGTGATCGACGATTATCGTGCCTTCGACGCGGCATTGGCGCAGGTGCTGGCAGCGTGGTGATAACAAGAACGTGAGGCGTTTCTCCTGTATCTGCGCCGGATCGTGGCCTATCAGGACGTTATGGATGCGCCGTGCATTGGGGGTTGTGGATTGATCTCAACTGGTGTCGCGGAAGCGCCATATTCGGTCGCCATCAAGCCGCTAGGTAGCGAAGGCGGGGCTGACCTGGCCGCGGTCTGAACGCTAGTCGAAGGACATGAGCCAATGATGAAGTCTGTATTTGCCGCAGCCGTGCTGGCAGCTTTCGCCGCTGGCGCGGCGTGCGCACAGGAGAAGCCGGCTGCAAGTGCCGAGGATTGCCTGAAGGTCGCCTTCGACATCGCCCAGGCTGCTGAGGGCAAGAATTTGCCCAATGATCAGCTCGACAAGGTCGAGGAGATGCTGACCAAGATGGAGACGCACTGCGACGCCAAGCAGTTCAACGAGGCCGCGGCCGTCGCGACTGACCTCAAGTCCTTGATTTCGAAGCAGTAGGCAGCGCGCAAGTTCAGCGCTGGACCTATTCGGACGGGCAGCCTTGTCGGCTGCCCGTTTCGATTGGTGGTGACGGCAACATCTTTCGGGTCGCTTCGCAGGCGCCGGCACTTTAGGTGCTTACTTGTTGAAGTAAAAACGCGCCGGCCTCCCACCCCATGCCGTCATCCCGGCGCAGGCCGGGACGATCGACAAGTGTCCTCAGGAGCGGTGCATGCGGCGCGTATTCGTTGCGGATACGTGGAAGACTAATTGCCGGCATCCAACGCGCGGCGGCCTGTCGTGTGTCCCGGCCTTCGCCGGGATGACGGCGTTGGGAGGGCACGACCTGTGCCATTTGCTGCGATGTAAGCCGGAAGAAATTCTGGACACAGACAACTGCTTGAAACTGGAACTTCCATGAACGCCCCTGCCCAGCACATGTCGCCCGGCCAATGGGCACTGCTCATCCTGCTTGCGTTTCTGTGGGGCTGCTCGTTCCTGTTCATGGGGATTGCTGCGCGTGAGTTGCCGACCTTCACGATCGTGCTGGTGCGGGTCGGCCTGGCCGCGCTGATCCTGATCCCTGTGGTCTACGCCCTTGGCCACCGGCTGCCGTCGACGCTTCGGTTCTGGCAGCCGTTTTTCGTGATGGCGATCCTCAACAACGTGATCCCGTTCTGGCTGATCGTCACCAGCCAGAGACAGATTGCGAGCGGTCTTGCCTCGGTCCTGAACGCGACGACGCCGGTCTTCACTCTGCTCGTTGCGCAGATCTTCGGCAGCGATGAGCGGCTCAGCGCCAACAAGTTAGCAGGCGTCATTCTCGGCATCGCCGGTGTCGCGGTGCTGGTCGGTCCGGAAGCGATGTTCGGCCGCGCCTCCAGCGTGCTCGGCATGATGTGCATGCTGGGAGCGGCGCTCGGCTATGCGTTCTCCGGCCTGTGGGGACGGCGCTTGCGCGGCCACCCGCCGCTCGTCAGCGCGGCTTCGCAGCTCATCTGTTCGACGCTGATTCTGCTGCCGCTGACGCTTGTGATCGACCGGCCTGGGTCATTGCCGGTGCCGAGCATGGAGGCGATCTTCGCCCTGGTCGGGCTCGCTGCGCTCGCAACCGCCCTCGCTTATGTCGTGTTCTTTCGCATCATGGCGGTGTCGGGCTCGAACAACGTCATGCTGGTGACCCTGCTGATCCCGGTGTTTGCGATCCCGCTCGGCGCCTGGAGGCTCGGCGAGGTGCTACTGCCCCGCCATTTTGCAGGCGCTGCGATCATCGCCCTGTCGCTGCTGGTGATCGATGGTCGACTGCTAGCCTTCGCGCGCCGCGGCGGCGAGATCGCTTGAGAAGCGGTCGACGACGTCGGCGGTGGTATCCCAGGCGCACATCAGCCGGCAGCCGGTCTCGCCGAGGAAAGTATAGAACCGCCAGCCCTTCGCCCGCACCGCCGCCTGCAGTCTGGGCGGGATGTCGGCGAAGACCGCGTTGGCTTCGACCTGCTCGATCAGCTTTACCCCCGGGATCTTGACGATCGCCGCCGCCAGACGGTCGGCCATGGCGTTGGCGTGTCGCGCATTGTTGAGCCACACGTCGTCTTGGAGAAGGCCGATCCATGGCGCGGTGACGAGCCGCATTTTCGAGTTGAGCTGGCCGGCCTGCTTCACCCGCCATTCGAACTCGTGCGCCAGGCCCTTGTCGAAAAACACCACCGCTTCGCCGACTCCGAGGCCGTTCTTGACGCCGCCGAAGCACACGACATCGACGCCCGACTGCCAGGTGATTTCGGCTGGCGAGCAGCCGAGCCGGGCGATGGCATTGGCGAGGCGAGTGCCGTCCATATGCACCTTGAGGCCGTGCTCGCGCGCGACCGCGGTCAGCGCGCGAACCTCGTCGACGCAGTAGACAGTGCCGAGTTCGGTCGCCTGCGTCAGCGACAACACCGCGGCCTTCACGTGATGGATGCCGCTGTGCTTGGTCGCGAGCTTTTCGACGACCGCCGGCGTCAGCTTGGCATGGGCGGTGTCGGCGAGCATCAGCTTGGCGCCGCCGGAAAAGAACTCCGGCGCGCCGGCCTCGTCCATCTCGATGTGCGAGAACGAATGAGCGATCACCGCGTTGTAGGATTTCGCCAGTTGCGCCAGCGACAGGGCATTGGCGGCAGTGCCGTTGAAGACGAAGAAGACCTCGGCCGGTGCCGCGAACAGGTCGCGGATCAGATCGCTGGCGCGCTGCGTCCAGGCATCGTCGCCGTAGCCGGCGGCGTGGCCGGTGGCATTGGCGGCGATGAGGGCGTCGAGTGCTGCCGGGCACATGCCGGCATTGTTGTCGGAGGCGAATTGCGGCATGGAACGGGGCTCTCAGGTGGACGATGGCTCTGGTCATTCTCAACGGCCGGCCGCTGCGACGGCGCATCCGCCAACAATCAAGCGTGCAATGCCAGGAACGCCTCGATCTCGCGGCGCCTCGGCAGGCCGGCGCGACTGCCGAGGCGAGTGCATTTCAGGGCGGCGGCGGCGCAGGCGAAGCGGGCGCAGTAGGTGGCGTCGTGGCCCTCGACGAGGGCCAGGGTGAAGGCGCCGTGGAAGGCATCGCCGGCGCCGGTGGTGTCGACGACGTCGACCTCGAACGCCGGCATCCGGCTGGTGCCGGTGCCGTCGGTCCACAGGTAGCCCCGGGCGCCGAGGGTGACGCCGGCATGCCGCGGTCCCAACTCGCGCACTCGCACCAACGCGGCTTCCGGCTCGAGCTTGTGGGCGAAGTCCCTGAGGGCCGGTTCGGAGAAGATCGCGAAATCGGTCAGTGCCAGGATTTCGGACAAGGCCTCGCGGGCGCCGAGATCGGCATCGAGAACGGTCGTCACACCCTCGGCGCGGGCTTGCGTGAACAGCGCGCGCAGCCCTTCGAGCCAGCGCACGTCCGCCATCACGGCGGACGCCTTGGCGACGCGCTCGAGCGGCAGCCAGCTGGTTCCGGACGGCATGTTGGTGTCGCGATTGCCGACGATCAGTCGCTCGCCGGCATCGTCGACGATGATCGCCGAGGTCGACGAGCGGCCCTCTTCGAACATCTGCACGTAGCGCACGTCGACGCCGTAGGCCTTGAGGCCGGTGCGGATCTTGACGCCGGCATCGTCCTCGCCGAGCCGGCTCCAAAGCTCGACCTTGCCGCCCAGCCGGGCGATGGTGGCGGCGGCATTGGCCGCCATGCCGCCGCCGCTCTCGATGTGCTCGATGGCACGCACCTTGGTCGGATGCGGCGGGAACGCCTCGATCCGGTACAGGCGGTCCAGCGCCGCGTGCCCCAGGCAGATGACGCGGCTCATGCAGTCGGCTCCTTGTGCTTGTGGCTGGTGTCGGCCGCACCGGCGGCCACCAGTGAAGCCTGCGGCCGCGCCGATGGCAATGCGGAGGCAAGCCCCTCGGCGGTCGCCTGGTCGGCGGCATCTTCGTCGAATAGCTTTTCGAGGTTGTTGGCGTCGCCGCGCGCCTGCTCCTGCAATTTCTGCTGGTCGGTGAAGTGCTTGTAATCCTCCATCAGGCGCCGCTCGTCGTGGGCGCGGAACATCGTCATCGCCCGTTTGACCTCGCGTTCGGGCTGGCCAAGGCCGCGCAGTACGTCGCCTGCCATCTCGATCGCCGAGGCGAAGGTTTCGCGATGCACGATCTCGATGCCGAGGTCCTGCAGACGGTGGGCATGGTTGCGATTGCGGGCGCGGGCATAGACCGGCAGTTGCGGGTAATGCTCCTTTACCATTCGCGCGGTGCGCATCGAAGCTTCGACGTCGTCGATCGCGAGCACGAACGCGCGCGCCTTGTCGGCGCCGGCAGCAGCCAGGATATCGAGGCGACTGGCGTCGCCGTAGAATACTTTGGAGCCGAACTTCTTCACGAAATCGACCTGCTCGGCGCTGATGTCGAGGGCGGTGAAGGGCAGCCGCTTGGCGCGCAGGATGCGGGCGGTGATCTGGCCGAAGCGGCCGAACCCGGCGATGATCACATGGCCGTCGTTGTCGGGCAACGTATCGAACGCGCGCAGCGCCGGGACCGCCGGCTTGCCAAGCCAGTCATCGGCCAGCAGCAGCAGCGGCGTCGCGGCCATCGACAACGTCACGACGACCGACAGCAGTCCGATCAGGTCCCTTGCCAGCACTCCGGCCACCGCACCGACCGCAAACAGCACGAAGGCGAATTCGCCGGCCTGACTGATCGAGATCGCAAGCCGCCGCGAGGCCCAGCTGCCGAGCCCTTGCCAATTGCCCAATACGTAGAGCCAGATGCTCTTGAGCGCGATCAGCACAACGACCAACGCCGCGATCCGAAAAGGATGTTCGACCAGCAAATTGAGATTGAGCGACATGCCGATGGCGGTGAAGAACAAGCCGAGCAGTAGGCCTTCGAACGGCTTCAGGTCGGCCTCCAGCTGGTGGCGGTAGGAGGATTCGGCCAGCAGCGCGCCGGCCAGGAACGCACCGAGCGAGGCCGGCAGCCCGGCCTGCAGCATGACGACCGAGACCGCCACCACCACCAGCAGCGCCGTCGCCGTCATCGCCTCCTTGAGGTTGGCGAGCGCGACCAGTTTCAACAGCGGGTCGAGGATGAAGCGGCCGATCGCGATCACCGCGCCGATGGTGGCGATGGCGATGGCGGCGCTGCCGAGGTCCATCGGTGCCGGGTTGGCGATACTGGTCACCGCGAACAGCGGCGCCAGCGCGATCAGCGGGATCGCCGCCAGATCCTGGAACAGCAGCACGGAGAATGCGGCGCGGCCGTGCCGGGCGGTGAGTTCGCCCTTTTCCTCGAGCACCTGCAACGCGAACGCGGTCGATGACAGCGACAGGGCAAGGCCGATGAACAGTGCCGCCGGCAGCGGTTGGCCGAGCAGTACCGCGATCGGGGCAATCAGCGCGGCGGTGCCTGCAACCTGGGCGCCGCCGAGGCCGAGGATCGAGGTGCGCATCGACCACAGCCGCTTCGGCCGCAGTTCCAGTCCGATCAGGAACAGCAGCAGGATGACGCCGAACTCGGCGGCGTGCAGGATTTCCTTGGCCTCGTAAACCGAGAACACCTTGCCGAAGCCGAACGGGCCGAGCAGCACGCCGGCCAGCAGGTAGCCGAGAACCGTGCCGACTTTCAGCCACTTGGCAATCGGGGCGGCGATGGCGGCCGCCGCCAGCAGCAGGGCGATTTCAAACAGAGAGATCTGCATGTAATGCCTCGTAACCGGTTTTGCAGCCTTGCGCCACGCCGGATCGCACAGATTTGCTGGCCGGCGGTGCCGGGCGGCCGGGCTCTCAGTCGTTGTCGGTGAGGCCGGCGCCGGCGCCGCGCGCCCGCGACAGGGCCGATGCCGGTACATAGGTGCGGGCGCCAAGACGGATGAGGTCGTGCCAGGCGGCATCGTCGACGGCACTGCGATCGACCCGTGCGAGCCGCCGGGTCGCAGCCTTCGCGATACCGGCGGGGGTGAGTTGTTCCCAGCTCACGCGCTCGGCGCGCGGCACATAGAGTTGGGCAGGATCGCCGTCAAGATCGACTGTGAACGGCCAGACGGTAACCATGATGCCGGTCCATTCGAGTTTGATGGCGGTGCTGGTCGCACTCGCCGCGCGCGCCGCAAACGGCAACAGCCAGAGCGGATGGGCGACGCGCTCGAGCGTGCGATCGCCAGCCAGTGCGCCAAGGTCGTCGAGGTAGGCGCCGGCGAGCAGCGGTGACAGCTCGGTGCCCTCATTCGACGCCCGCAGCGCGACCGGCGCCGCTGTTGCCGGTGCTGGGCCCACCAGCGCGGCCGACCGTTCGAGCAGGCGGACGAGGCTCGGCGCCCAGTCGAGGCCGCAGGCGGCAAGCCAGCGTGCGGCCTTGGCCGTCTCCTCGGCGAGCCCCCAGGCGAGACCGGCGCCGCGTGCCGCCTTGGCAGCCAACCCCTCGACCTCGTTGAGCGAAGCATCGATCATGGCGGGCTCTCGCAAATGTCCTCGGGTAGGGCCGCGTCGCGAAACAGGGTGATGCGCACCCAGCGGTCGGAGCGCGGATCGAACCGCGTGGCGCCGAAGAAGGCGAGTTTGAAGCGCAGGATGTCGATCGGGCGCAGATCGGCGCCGATCAGGTTGTCGCGGATCTCGCCGTAGGGCCGTGTCGCACCCTGCTGGATGCGGCGTACGGTGTGGCGATGCTGGGGGTGAGCGAGCAGGAACGACGCGACCAGCATGTCAGCGGGCGTCGCGGCCAGCGCTTGCTTGAGGGCAAGAGCATCGCGTGCGGTCGCGAGCGGCATCTCGAGATCGGCCCCCGGCTCCTCGAAGCGCTCGCCCAGGCGCGGCTCGAGCTTTTCCTCCGACACGTACCAGAAGCGGGCCTGCGTATCGGGCGCGGCGAAGTCGAGGTCGGCCGCCCAGCCGTACTGGCTTTCGACACTGTGGCGCAGGGCGGCGCACGTCATCGTGCCGTCGATGCGAAAAGCTGCATCCTCGTCGACCGACATCGTGTCGGCGAGGTCGTCGACCAGGGCCCCGTGCGGCTCGAGCAGCAGCGCCAGCGTCATCCCCTGGCCCTCGAGCGACAGATTGGCGCCGGACCACAGCCAGATCGTATTCCACAAGCCGACGTGCGACTTGATGTGCAGCCGTCGGGCCTCGGCCTCGAGGGTGACGAGATCGTCGGCGAGCGCAGTGATCCGCGCGGCCTGGATCGCGTCGTCGGTGCGCCAGGCAGCGACCAGGCGTTGGGCGGCGGCGAGCGCATCGAGGAAGCCCTGCCATTCGGCGGCGCCGGCCGCCGGGATCGCGCGCACTCGGGCCAGCGCCGTCTCGCGCGCGCTCACCCACTGGTGCAGCAGCGCCGGGTGGCGGACGAGATACGGCGCCATGCCAAGGCCGGTGGCATTGCCGACGCCGAACCGGCGGCGCATGGCCGGCGTCAGCGCCACAGCGGTTGCCGGCGCTTTGCTGCGGGCGGCATGATCGACAAGATCGAGGGTGAAGCTGCGGGTCAGCCACACCGACAGCATCTCGGCCTGGTAGGGGCCCTGCAATGCCGGATGGACGATCACCTGGTCGCGGTCGGCGATGCCGAACTTGCCGTTGCCGTAGACCGCGGTGGTGCGCATCAGGTAGCCGACCTCGTCGACCAGTGCCGGGTCGGGTTGACGGCCGGCGGCGAGGGCGTCGACGACGTGATCGAACAGCCGCACGCTCTTGTTGGCGCGGGAGAGTGCCAGATCGCGCCTGGCATAGCGGGCGGCCTCCTGCCGCGGCGCGGCGCGGCTCAGCCGTTCGATCTCGGCGGCATCGGGCATGCCGTCATAGAGCACGTAGCTCGAATCCCAGGCCTCGGCGATCACCCGGTCGGTACGGTTCTCGGGCGCCAGATAGGTCGAGAACGCGACCAGCGACAGTGTGCTGTCGGGCGTGTCAATGCGATAGACGGCATGGCCGAAACCGTCGCCGCCGATATTCCAGACCGGGCGCGAGAAACGCCAGCGTTCGGCCTCGGCCCGGCGCAGCAGCGTGCGCAGAAAGCTCAGCCGCATCGGATGCGCCGCGCCCATGCGGGCAAGTTTCATCACCTCTTCGGGCGGGCGCAGCCCTACCGGCAAGGCGTGCCGCGCCTGAGCAATAGTCACGATCTCGCCCCCGCCAAAGCGACGCCGGCATCGTACATCGTCCGGTCGATGGTGATGCCATCGCGCTTCGAGGCGGCACGGGCAGCGGCCTTCCTGGCGCCGGGCAGGCGGGCGCCATCCTCGGCGGTAAGTGCGGTGAGCAGCGTCGCCATGCGGGCACCAAACGCGCCGCCGGACGTGGCCTCGGGATTGATGGCAATGAAGCACTGGCCGGTCTTCGGCGGCCCGCCGGCATTGGTGCCGAAGGTCGAGGCCTCGATGCCGGGGGTGGCGCCGGCGAGGCAGGCGGCCATCACCTCGACCAGGATCGCCGAGCCGACCCCCTTGTAGCCGCCGGACGGTGCCATCGTGCCCTTCAGCGCGACTTGTGCGTCGGTTGTGGGTCTGCCGTCCGGGTCGAGCGCCCAGCCGGGCGGCAGCGGCTCGCCGGATTTCGCCCGCTTCATGACTTCGCTCTTGGCGACGACGCTGGCGCTCTGGTCGATCACGAAGGCGGCGCCGCCGCGGCCGTCGGGCACGGCCAGCGACCACGGATTGGTGCCGAGTACCGGCTTCTTCGCGCCCCACGGTGCGATCGAGGCCGGTGCGTTGGTAAAGCCGAGCGCGACCAGGCCGGCGCAGGCAATGGCCTCGGTATGAAAGCCCAGGACGCCGCAGTTGTAGGAGTTGGCGAGTGTCATCGTCGCGATGCCCTGGCTGCGCGCTGCCTCGATCAACGCCGGCATTCCGGCTGCGATCGCGGCATGGGCGAAGCCGCTGCCGGCATCGACGCGGACGACGCCCGGCGCCGGCCGGGTGACCGCAGGCTTGGCATTGCCGATCACCTTGCCGACGTCGAGATGGCCGCAGTAGATCGGCAGATACATCAGACCGTGCGAGCGTAGGCCGTCGGCCTCGGCGGCAGCGATCCCGCGCGCCAGCGCATCGGCCTGCTCAGCGCTCGCCCCGTGCGCAACGAGCGCCTTGGCGGCGAGGGCTGCGATCTCGGGCTCGGTGAGGGTAATGGTTGTGGCTGGTGCTGGCGCCATTATCACGTCCTGCGAGTACTAACCCGGCATTGGGTCGAATGATGCCTTGATGAAGCGATACCAATTGTCGCCCAGGATTCCGGCAATGTCCTGATCCTTGAATCCGGCCTTGGCGAGGCCATCGCGGATCTTGCCGAAATCGCGATTGTCCGCGAACCAAGACGGCTGCTGCGGGAAGGTCGCCGAGGCGTCCGGGCTGCCGGCCGGCGGGAAGGTCCAACGGCCGATCCGCATCCACTGCACGATGCTGTCGGGCTGGCCCTGGCACAGGTCGGAGCCGATGCCGATCAGGCTCGTGCCGATCAGGCCGGCGACTTCGCTGACCATCGCCGCGAAGTCCTCGATGGTGCACGCCGAGCCGTCTTTGAGGTGGTGCGGGTAGAGCGAGAAGCCGAGCATGCCGCCGCGGGCCGCCAGCGCCTTGATGACGGCCCGCGACTTATTGCGCGCGGTGTCGCGCCACCACGACGGATTGGCGTGGCTGACGGTGATCGGCCGGGCCGAGATGTCGATCGCCTCCAGCGTCGAACGTTCGCCGGAATGCGACATGTCGATGACCATGCCGAGGCGGTTCATCTCGCCGATCACCTCGCGGCCGAAGCGGGTGACGCCGGTGTCGTGTGGCTCCTGCCAGCCCGCGCACAGCAGCGACTGGTTGTTATAGGAGAGCTGCATGAAGCGGATGCCGAGCGTGTGCAGGATTTCAACGAGGCCGAGGTCGCTCTCGATCGGCAACGGGTTCTGGGTGCCGAAGATGATCGCGGTGCGCCCCGAGGCCTTCGCGGCTTCGATGTCGGCGGCGGTGCGGGCATGCAAGATGAGATCGCCGTGGTCGATGAAGCGGCGATTCCAGTCGGCAATCTGTTGTACGAGCCCACGGAAATCCTCGTGGTAGGCGACGGTAACGTGCACCGCCGTGACGTCACCGGCCCGCATCTGCTCGAACACTGTGCGCGACCAGTTACAGTATTGCAGCCCATCGATGATCATGTGGAACGTGCGCCCCTCACGTCAGCCCCTGATGCGCAGGTTGCCAGGATCGTAGGGCGCTTTCAATGTGGCACGCACGGCAATGCGGGTGCCGCCGATATCGACCTCGAATTTCTGGGCGGCAAGCATGGCCTCGCTGATCGGCTCGCCGCCAGTCTTGAGCATCGCCAACATGACGACGCGATCGAGGCTGGCGCCGAAGGCTGCCGAGGTCACGTCGCCGACCGGGCGGCCGTCGCGCAGCAGCAGTTCGCCGCCGTGGGCGAGCGGTGCCGCGGCATCGATCGCGATGAGCGACACGCAGCGGTTGGCCGGCGGTTTCTTGGCGGCGTCGATCAGCGCTGCGCGACCGATGAAATCGCAGCCCTTGTCGAGTTTCACGGCGAAGCCGAGGCCAGCCTCGTAGGGTGTGACATCGGGCGTCAGCTCGCGGCCCCAGGCGCGATAGCCCTTCTCCAGCCGCAGCGCCTCGATCGCATAATAGCCGGCATCGGCGAGGCCGAGGTCGCGGCCGGCGGCGTGCAATGTGTCGTAGACGCCGGTGACGAATTCGGTCGGCACATAGAGTTCCCAGCCGAGTTCGCCCATGTAGGTGCGTCGGCAGGCAAGAACGTTGGCGTAGCCGACCTCGACCGGCTTCACCGCGGCGAACGGGAAGGACGCATCGTCGAGCTTGTTGCGACCGACCCGCGCCAAGAGTGCGCGCGAGTTGGGGCCCATCACCGGCAGTACGCTGTAGGCGCCGGTGACGTCGGTGACGGTGGCGCGCGCTCCCGGCCGGATGCTGCGGCGCAGCCAGTCGAGATCGCGGATCGCTTGCGCGGTACCGGTCAGCACCAGGAACTCGGTGTCGGCGAGGCGCGACACCGTGACATCGCTCTCGTAGCCGCCGCGCACGTTGAGCATGCCGGTATAGACGGACTGGCCGTCCGCCACCGCGATGTCATTGGCGCAGATGCGCTGCAGCTCGGCCTCGGCGTCGGCGCCCTGCACCATGAGCTTGGCGAAGGAGGTCATGTCGAACAGAGCGACACGCTCGCGGCAGGCCTTCTGTTCGGCGGCGTGCCAGGGGAACCAGTTTTGACGGTCCCAGCCGTAGACGATCTCGCGGGTTTCGCCGGTGGGTGCGAACACGTTCGGCCGCTCCCAGCCCATTTTCGAGCCCCAGATCGCGCCCTTGGCGTCGAGACGGTCGTAGAGGGGCGAACGGCGGAACGGCCGCGCGGTTTCCAATTCGCGGTTGGGCCACGGCATTTTGTAGTGCAGGCCCAGTACCTCGGCGACGCGCTCCTTCATCAGTCGGCCGTTGGTGTTGAAGCGGGCGAAGCGGCGAATATCGACCGGCCATAGGTCGAGCTGCGGCTCGCCGGCGACAATCCATTCGGCGAGCGCCTTGCCGGCGCCGCCGGCGAACGGCGATGCCCATCGAGTTGAACCCGGCAGCGACAAACAAGGCCTTTCACCGCCGGGCTTTCGCCGAGGATGTAGTTGTTGTCGGCGGTGAAGCTCTCAGGGCCGTTCATGAACTGCTTGACCGCGGCCGTCTCCAAGGCCGGCACCCGCAGACAGGCGTTCTGCATCAGGATCTCGAACTGGTCCCAGTCGTCGGGCAGCATGCCGAACTCGAACTCGTCCGGCACTTGCGTGAGCCACGGCTTGGCGGTTGGTTCGAAGCCGCCCATCAGCAGGCCGCCGACTTCCTCCTTGAAGTAGATGTAGCCGTCGGGATCGCGCAGGCACGGCAAGTCGGGGGTGACGCCGGCAATGCGGGCGGTGACGATGTACATGTGCTCGCAGGCGTGCAGCGGCACCGATACACCGATCTTGTCCGCCATCTGCCGCGACCACTGGCCGCCGGCGATCACGATAACGTCGGCGGTGATGCGATGCTCGCCGACGGCGACGCCGGTGGCGCGGCCATTCTTCACCTGGATCTCGGTAACGCGGGTCTTCTCGAAGGTCTTTGCGCCGCCCATGCGTGCGCCCTTGGCCAGCGCCTGGGTGATGTCGGCCGGATTGGCCTTGCCGTCGCCCGGCAGCCACACCGCGCCGACCAGGTCGTCGGTGCGCATGATCGGATACTTGTCGCCGGCGTCCTTCGCCGTGAGCTCGTCACAGGCCACACCTTGTGCCTTGGCGGAGGCCGCGACGCGCCTGAGCAGTGTCATGCGCTCTGGCGTTCGCGCGACGGTGAGCGAGCCACAACGCTTCCACCCCGTCGCCTGACCGGTCTCGGCTTCGAGGCTGGCATAAAGCTCGGTCGAGTAGCGGATCAGCCGGGTCAAACTCGAATGGCCGCGCAATTGTCCGACGAGCCCGGCCGCGTGCCAGGTGGTGCCGCCGGACAGACGGCCCTGCTCGAGCAGCACGACGTCGTTCCAGCCGAGCTTCACCAGGTGATAGGCGACAGAGCATCCGGCAATGCCGCCGCCGATGATTACGGCACGGGCGTGCGAGGGGAGGGCGGGCGAGGTCATGGCGGGGGCGTCCTGGCGGGATTTCGGAAGGTGAGCCGCAGTCTCGCCCTTGTCCGCCGACAGGTAAAGGTCCCGGGGAGTTGACGGGGATAGTTGCCGATTCCGGACTGCTCATTGTAGTTACTTGTCATTCGCCAGATCGGTAACTGTCCCCAGCCGCTTCAGCATGCGGCGGCAGCGGTGATTCGCGCCGCCAACCTCCCCACAGCCGTCATCCCGGCGCAGGCCGGGACGATCGACAAGCCGCCGAATATGTACTGCAAGCGGCGGAATACTGCAGCCTCAGCGCCTTTATCTCAGCCGTAAACACTGCGCACTTGATGCCTGTCGCGTGTCCCGGCCTGCGCCGGGATGACGGCGGTGGTTGAGGCAGAAATGGTGCCCGGCACAACTCACCACTCACGACCTCACGATTTGGCGACCTCACCACCGCCCGCCTTACTCCTTCTCCCGGAAGCCCTTGATGATGTAGCGGTGGATCGTCTCGGACTGGATGCGGTTCTCGTTCAGCGCCCAGCCGCGCACCGAAATCCCGGCCTCGTGCACCGTCTCAGGCGAGCCCGAGACCAGTGGATGCCACCACTGCAGGCCACGGCCCTCGTCGACCAGGCGATAGCCGCAGGTCGGCGGCAGCCACGACAGGTTGCGAACCTTTGCCGGATCGATGGCGATGCAATCAGGAACGTGGGCGTGGCGCTCTGGGTAGTTGGTGCAGCGGCAGGAGCCGACATCGAGCAGCCGGCACGACAGCCGCGTCAGATGGATGTCGCCGGTGTCCTCGTCCTCGAGCTTGACCAGGCAGCAGCGACCGCAGCCGTCACACAGGCTTTCCCATTCCTCGACCGTCATTTCGTCGAGCGTCTTGCGTTCCCAAAACGGAACATCCGACGCTTTTGTGACCGCTGCCAACTCGTTAACCCTCGCATTGCTGCCGCAGTCAGGTGTAAATGATTGGCAGCCGTAAGTCTTTGCGATTCTGCTCGCAACGACGACATCGGCGTGCCCCATCGCCCATCGAAGGTAAGCAGGCTTGAAAGACTGGTTCGACAACAGCGAGGGTAGGTTCCAGTTGAGCGGCTGGTTGCGGCTCAACTCGTGGATCAATTCGGCGCTTTCCGACACGTGGGAACGGCTGAAGGACGCCTATAACGCGGCTTCGAGCTTCGGCATGCGGTTCCGCCTCTCGGGCTGGCAGCGGTTCGCCAACGAGGCCGGCTCGGAACTTCTCTCGCTTGGCGCCGGTGGCCTTGTCGTCATGTACGCCCTGGCGCTGCCGGCATTCATGGAGGTCAACGAAGAGACCTACCTGACACCGGGAAAGTATTCGGTGAAATTCCTCGACAGCCGCGGCAACGAGATCGGCAAGCGCGGCATCAACCTCAACGACGCCATTCCGCTCGAGGAGATCCCGGAGGTTCTGATCCGCGCCACCATGGCGACCGAGGACCGGCGCTTCTACGATCACTTCGGCGTCGACGTGATCGGCACGTTCCGGGCGCTGGTCGCCAACGTCAATGCCGGCGAAACCGTGCAGGGCGGCTCGACCTTGACGCAGCAGCTGGCCAAGAACCTGTTCCTGTCGTCGGAACGCTCGCTGCAGCGCAAGATCAAGGAAGTCTTCCTGTCGTTCTGGCTGGAAAGCCGGCTCTCCAAGCGCGACATCCTCAAGCTCTATCTCGACCGCGCCTACATGGGTGGCGGCACCTTCGGCGTCGAAGCGGCGGCACAGTTCTATTTCGGCAAGTCGGTGCGCGAGATCAACATGGCGGAAGCGGCGCTGCTGGCTGGCTTGTACAAGGCGCCGACCAAGTACGCACCGCACGTCAACCTGCCGGCGGCGCGCGCCCGCGCCAACGACGTGCTGTCGAACCTGGTCGAGGCCGGCTACTACACGGGCGGGCAGATCTACAATGCCCGGCTCAATCCGGCCAAGGTGATCGAGACCCGCAGCACGGCCAGTCCCGACTGGTTCCTCGACTTTGCCTACGAGGAAATCCAGCGGGTGATGGAGGGCAAGGGCCAGTTCGTGCTGACCGCGCGCACCACTGTCGATCTCGCCCTGCAGCAGTCGGCTGACAACGCCCTGCAATCGACCATCAGGCTCGAGGGCAAGGCGGCGCGGGTCAAGTCCGGCGCGCTCGTCGCGATGGACCCGGACGGCGCCGTCCGCGCCCTGGTCGGTGGCCTCGACTACGGCGAGAGCCAGTTCAACCGCGCAACGCACGCGCGCCGGCAGCCGGGCTCCTCGTTCAAGCTCTACGTCTATGCGACCGCGCTCGAGAACGGCTACACCTCGAAGTCGATCGTCAGCGACAGCACGGCCGGCTGCGGCAACTGGTCGCCGAAGAACTACAGCGGCGGCGGCGGCACCGGCCGCTCGCTCGCGATCGGCGACGCCTTCAAGCAGTCGCTGAACACCACCGCCGTCGATTTGTCGCTGAAGGTCGGCCGCGACAAGGTGGTCGAGATGACACGGCGGCTCGGTGTCGAAGGCGTCAAGAAGACGTGCTCGATGGCGCTGGGCGATACCGGCATCCCACCGATCCAGCACACCGGCGCCTATGCCACCTTCGCCAACGGCGGCAAGCTGGCCAGGCCCTATGCGATCCTGGAAGTGTTCAATTCCAGGGGCGATCTGATCTACAGCCGCGAGCGGGATGAGCCGCCGGCACCGCAGGTGATCCGGCCGCGCGTCGTCGAGCAGATGAACCAGCTGATGCAACTCGTCGTCACCGAAGGCACCGGCAAGAAGGCCGCACTCGATTTTACCCATGCCGTCGGCAAGACCGGCACCAGCTCGAGCTACCGCGATGCCTGGTTCCTGGGGTTCACCGGTTCGCTGGTGACCGGCGTCTGGCTCGGCAATGACGACTACACGCGCATGAACAACATCACCGGCGGCAGCCTGCCGGCGTTGACGTGGAACAATTTCATGTCGGTAGCCCATCCGAACAAGGACATTCCGCCGATTGCCGGATTGACATTGCATCCGGCGCAGGTCGCGGAGAAGCAGCGTCTCGCCGAGATGCGCCGCCTGGAACCGGTGACGGCCGGGGCGGCACAGACGGACAGTCCGCAGCGGCGTAACGCCAGCATCATGCCGGAGCCGACGCGAGCGGCGCTGAAAAAATTGGCCACGGCACTGCGCCGGGCCGGCGGCAATCCGCCGGAGGCACCGACGTCACCAGCAGCATCGCCGCCTGCGAGTGCGCCGGATCGCCGCGCCGAGGCCGGGGCGGCCGCCGCGGCACCGGCGGCGCGCCCACGCGGGCAGCCGTGAGATGAGCATGCCGGCGGCCAAGGCGATGGCGTCGCTCAAGAGCCTGTCGCGCGCGCGGCTGCCGGCGGTGCCGACCGTATCGCGCGTGCGCGAGGTGGTGGTCGGCGCGCTCGAGGCGATCCTCAACGTCGGCGTGTTCGTCGCGGTGGCGCTCGGCTTCGGCGTCTGGTCGAGCTGGGTGATGGTCGATCGCGGCTCGTCGCTGACGACCCGGACCAGCGGCGCCTGGGTGCTGTGGCACAGTGCCGGCCGGCCTGATGCCGATCCCTATACGCGCGCCCACTTCGCCCGCATCGGCAGCCTGCCGCTGAGTTCGACTGCGCTCTATACCTGGGAGGCGCAACTCGACGACGAGGGCCAGAAGCTGCATTCGTCGTGCGAGTACGTGCTGCAGGGCGAGGGCCTCGTCGGTGACTGGTGGAGCCTCGCCGTGTTCGACGAGAAGGGCAACGTGATCAGCAATTCGGCGGGCCGGCACGCCTACAACGCCGCCACCATTGCGCTTGGCACCGACGGCAGTTTCATCGTCACCCTGGCGCGCGATGCGCGTCCGGGCAACTGGCTGCCGACCGGTGGCGCCGGACGGCTGGTCCTGATGTTGTCGCGACCGGCGCCGCGGCCAAATGCGACGCCGGCCGAGGTCGAGGCGGCCTTACGCGGGCTGCCGACGATCCGCCGCATCGCCTGTCGCTAGGAGGCACACATGGCCGCCAATGCCGATGTCCACGAGGTCCGCCGCTTTCCACGATTGCGTCTGCACACCATCCTGCTAGCGGTGATCGGCGCCGGTATCGTGCACATCTGCATGACGTTGGCCTGGCCTTACTGGGCGGCCAGCAATGCCGTGCGCAGGATCAGCGCGGCGCTGCCCGCCGACGTGATGCAGGTGCTGCCGCCGACCACGCCGAAGTCGCAGCTGGTGGCGTTCCAGGGTCCCGACATTCGTTATGCCGCCTGTCGGTTCAATGTGGCGGAGTGGGGCTATGCGGTGCGAGCCACATTGCCGGAAGCGGGCTGGACGTTCTCGGTGCACAATGAGGTAGGCGACAGCGTCTATGTGGTGACGGGCCAAGATCAGCGCCGCACCGAAATCGCTGTGCTGATATTGCCGCCGGGCGATCGCTTCGTCGGTGTGTTGCCTGAGGCGCGGCTGGCGGCAGGGTTTGCGCAAGTCTCAATGCCGAGCGCAGATGGGATCGTCCTGATCCGGGCGCCCGACAAGGGCATCGCTTATCGCGCCCAAGTCGATGCCGAGCTTGCCAAGGCATCCTGCGCACCCCGGCGTTCTTGAACTGATCGTGGTGCCGGCGGCTCAGTCGGCGATGTCGAGACGGTCGCGCTGCTTGCGGCTGCGTTTGGCCGCGGATGATCCCTGTTGATTTTCACTCCAGCGCTCGTAGCGGACCCCTGGAAAAAGAATGATCTGTGCGCTCGACGCCTGCCGTTCGCTCGGCCGGCCCTGTGATTGACGCGCCGAGAGTGGTTCAATGCGATGTATCGTTGCCATTTGTCCCAATTGCCCCGAAAAAGGTCCCCGCGCCCGGTTCGACTTTTCGACCGACGCGGTGGGCGGTCGAATTGCAACGCATAATGACGGCCGAGCGTGATCCACTCCCTACTGCTTCGGTTAACGAATAGTTAATGCGACTGATTCTGGGGATAATTGTTGGCGCCCACTTGCAATTCGCCGCGAACGTGTTGCCGAAACGCTTGATTGCGGCCAGCCGGATGGCCCACGCCGCCCCCGCGTCACGCAGCATCGATGGCCGGGAGTGCGCCGCATTAACCCCATCGCGCGCGACGTGGTTGCAGCAGGCATGGGCGCTACGCCGTATTTCACTTGACGTAAACGTCAAGTTTGAAGTTGACGTTAAGGTCAAGGAAAGGTATGGCTTTCACAATGTCGGGCGTGCAATGCTGAAGCAATTGTGCGCTCTTTGCTGTGGAGGGTCCTCAATGGCTGAGCTCGTATTTCTGAGCCTGTGCTTTGCCGTAGTGGTGACGCTGGCCATGCGCAACGCGCCGATGTGGCTGTGGGCGCTGGCGGCCGTTGCGGCAACTTATCTTTGGCAGAGCGGCCTGGTGGAGGGTCAACATCACGGGCTGCAGCTCGGCCTGTGGTCGCTGCTGGGTTGGATCCCGGCGCTAATTGCGGTCCTCATGGCAGTACCTTCGGCGCGTCGCATGCTGCTGGTCGAGCCGGCGTTCACGATGGTGAGGAAGATTCTGCCCAAGGTGTCCGACACCGAGCAGGAGGCGCTCGACGCCGGCACCATCGGTTTCGATGCGGAGCTGTTCTCCGGCCGGCCCGACTGGGAAAAGTTGCGCGCGGTGCCGCCGATCGTGCTGACGCCTGAAGAGAAGGCGTTCATCGACGGTCCGTGCGACGAGTTGTGCCGGATGATCGACGACTGGCAGATCCGCTTCAACGACAAGGATATCCCGGAAGCGATCTGGAAGTTCGTCGGCCGGCACGGCTTCCTCGGCATGCTGATCTCGAAGGAGCACGGCGGCTTGGGCTTCTCGGCCCAGGCGCAGTCGCTGATCCTCGGCAAGATCGCCTCGCGTTCGCCCGACGTCGCCACCATCGTCATGGTGCCGAACTCGCTTGGACCAGGCGAGCTGATCGAGAAGTATGGCACCGACGAGCAAAAGCACTATTTCCTGCCGCGCCTCGCCAAGGGCCTCGAGATCCCATGCTTCTCGCTGACCGGCCCGACCTCGGGCTCGGACGCGGCGACCATGCGCGATATCGGCACGGTGGTGCGCGGGACTCATCAGGGCCGCGAGACGCTGGGGATCAAGCTGTCCTGGGACAAGCGCTACATTACGCTCGGCCCCAAGGCGACACTGGTGGGCTTGGCCTTCCGCCTGTTCGATCCCGACAAGTTGCTGGGTGACAAGGCCGACGTCGGCATCACGCTCGCGCTCGTGCCGGCGAGCCATCCAGGCGTCAACATCGGCCGCCGCCACTTGCCCTCCGGCTCCGCTTTCCCGAACGGGCCGAACTGGGGCCGAGACGTCTTCATTCCGATCGAATGGATCATCGGCGGGCAAAAGATGGCCGGTCACGGCTGGCGCATGCTGATGGAATGCCTCGCTGCCGGCCGCGCCATCTCGCTGCCGTCGTCGGCCACCGCCGCCGCCAAGGCGATGCTGCGGTTCACGACGGCCTATACCCGCATCCGCAAACAGTTCGGCTTGCCCATCGCCAAGATGGAAGGCATCGAGGAGCCGCTCGCCCGCATGGTCGAGACCGCTTACGTCAACGAGGCGGCGCGCGCGGTCACCGCCGCGATGGTGGCGCGCGGCGAGAAGCCGTCGGTGATCTCGGCGCTGATGAAATACCAGACCACCGAGCGCATGCGCCGCACCGTCAACGACGCCATGGACATCCACGGCGGTCGCGCCATCTGCGACGGCCCGACCAACTACATCCAGGCCGCCTACCAGGCGGTGCCGGTCGGCATCACCGTCGAGGGTGCGAACATCCTGACCCGCACGCTGATCACGTTCGCGCAGGGCGCGCTGCGCTCGCACCCCTACCTCTACAAGGAGGTGAAGGCGGTGCAGGATGCGGACGCGAGCCGTGGACTGGCAGCGTTCGAAGACGCCTTCCTCGGCCACATCCAGTTCGCCGTCGGCAATGTGTTCGGTGCGCTGTTTCATAATCTGACTGGCGGCCTGCTCGCGCACGTGCCGGAGAAGGCCTACGGCACCGCGGAATGGTACCGGCAGCTGTCCCGCTCGTCCCGCAACTTTGCGCTGGTTGCCGATCTGACGGTGGCGCTGCTGGGCGGCGGCCTCAAAGTCAAGCAGAAGCTCACCGGTCGCTTGGCGGACGCGTTGTCGGAGCTTTACATGGTGGCTTGTGTATTGAAGCGCTACGAGGACGACGGCAAGCCCGCATCCGACCGGCTGATCGTGGCATTGGCGGCCCGCAACGGGCTCTACCGCTTCCAGGTCGCCTTGCGCGGCACGATCGAGAACTTCCCCGTGGCCTGGGCCCGCATCTTGATGCGCAGCCTCGTCTATCCGCTCGGCAGCCATTATCATCAGGCGCCGGACCAGCTGGCGCACGAGGTCGTCCGCCTGGCGATCGAGCCCGGCGAGGTGCGCGATCGGTTGACCCGGTTCATGTTCGTGTCGAAGGATGTGAACGACCCGACCGGCCTGCTCGAGGTGACGCTGGAGAAAGTGATTGCCGCCGAGCCGGCCGAGAAGAAACTCGACCGGGCGGTGCGCGACGGCGTCGTCATGCGCTACCATGGCGTCGACTGGATCGGCGACGCGGTGACGAAGAAGGTGATCAGCGAGAGCGAAGGCACGTTGCTGCGCGAGGTCGAGGCATTGACGGCGCGGGTGATCGCGGTCGATCATTTCGATCCGGCCGAGGTGCGGCCGAACTACATGGCGGCGGGGCACAATGCCCGCGCCGTTCAGTCGGCGGCGGAATAGAATGATGCACGGTGCCTGGCTTCAGCCTGGCACCGTCTGAGTAGTGGTGCCAGGCTGAAGCCAGGCACCTTCTGCTGTCCCCGCCAGGGGAACAGAAAAAACATCAGTGGAGGCCGCAATGACCGAACTGCCCAACCTCAAGGACTGGAAAGTCTCCGTCGATCAGGAGAACATTGCCTGGGCGGTGTTCGATCGCGAGGGCGAGAGCGCCAATTCGCTCGGCCGCCGTCCACTCGAAGAACTGGGGCAGATCGTCGAGTTCGTCGCGAAGGGTGCTGCGGACAAATCCGTGCGCGGCCTCGTGTTCCTGTCGGGCAAGGAAAAGGGCTTCATCGTCGGCGCCGACATCCGCGAATTCGACCAGCTCGACACCGAAGCCAAGGTGATCGAGGGCATCCGCCCGGTCAACGCCATGCTCGACCGGTTGGAGAAGCTACCCGTGCCGGTGGTGGCGGCAATCCACGGCGTGTGCGTCGGCGGCGGGCTAGAGTTGATCCTCGCCTGCCACTATCGCATCGCGACGCGCGACGACAGCACGCGTGTCGGCTTTCCGGAAGTGAAGCTCGGCATCTTCCCCGGCTTCAACGGCACCGCCCGCTCGATCCATCAGGCCGGCGCCATGCAGGCGATGACGATCATGCTGACCGGCTCGATGATCCGCTCGTCGGCGGCGCGCGCGATGGGCCTCATCGACGAACTCGTCAACAGCCCGCTGCAGTTGCGCTGGGCCGCGCGCAAGGCGGTGATGCAGAAGCGCCGCTCGAAGCCGGCGTCGGGTTGGAAGGCGTTGCCCGCCAAGTGGCCGGCGCGCGGCTTCCTCGCCAAGAAGATGCGCGAGCAGACGGCAGCCAAGGTGCGCGAGGATCACTATCCGGCACCCTTCCGGCTGATCGACCTGTTCGAGACGCACGGCGGCGACCTCGACGCACTGAAGAAGGCGGAGACGGCCGCCTTCGCGCCGCTGATGGTGAGCGAGACCTCGCGCAACCTGCGCCGCGTATTCGCTCTGTCCGAGCAGCTCAAAGCCCAGGCGCCGAAGGGCCTCGGCTTCAGACCGCAACGTGTGCACGTGATCGGCGCCGGCACCATGGGCGCCGACATCGCCGGCTGGTGCGTCGCGTCCGGCATGGAAGTGACGCTGCAGGACCTCAACGCTGAAGCCATTACCAAGGGCATCGCCGCGCAGGGAAAGACCCTCGCCCGCAAGTTCAAGACCAAGGCGCAGCGCGACGCCGCCAAGGCGCGCCTGATCGCCGATCCCAAAGGCGAAGGCATCGGCCGCGCCGACGTCGTCATCGAGGCGATCGTCGAAAGGCAAGAGGTCAAGCAGTCGCTGTTCAAGTCGATCGAGGGCCGCCTGAAGCCCGGCGCGGTGATGGCGTCGAACACCTCCTCGATCATGATCGAGGACATCGCCAAGGGTCTTGCCGATCCCGGCCGGCTGATCGGCATCCACTTCTTCAATCCGGTGGCGCAGATGCCGCTGGTCGAGATCGTGCGCGGCGCTACGATCTCGCGACGAGGAAGTGAACAAGGGTGCGGCCTTCGTCACCGCCATCGACAAGTTCCCGCTG
The DNA here is from genome assembly GCA_963741505.1 of uncultured Alphaproteobacteria bacterium. Classification (GTDB taxonomy): domain Bacteria; phylum Pseudomonadota; class Alphaproteobacteria; order Rhizobiales; family Hyphomicrobiaceae; genus JAKFWF01. The sequence continues at coordinate 194,981 of CAVUIJ010000010.1, forward strand.
ATCGTCAAAAGCGTGCCGGGCTTCCTCGTCAATCGCGTGCTCGCGCCCTACATGATGGCGGCGATGAAGCGGCTGGAGGGCGGCGAGACGAAGGAGAAGATCGACGAGGCGGCGCGCACTTTCGGCATGCCGATGGGGCCGATCGAACTCGCCGATACCGTCGGCCTCGACGTGTGCGCCCACGTCGGCAAGATTCTCGGCAACTAATCCCGAAGGCTCGACGCTTGACAGGCTGGTGGCGGCCGGCAAGCTTGGCAAGAAGTCGGGCCAGGGCTTCTATGCCTGGAAGGACGGCAAGCCGGTCAAGGGCGAGCTCGCCACCACCAAGTCGGCGCTGGAACGGCTCGGCCGCGAATTGGTCGAACCGCTGATTGCGGAAAGCCAACGGGCGCTCGACGAGGGCGTGGTCGGCACCGCCGATCTGGTCGACGCCGGCGTCATCTTCGGTACCGGCTTCGCGCCGTTCCGCGGCGGCCCGCTGCACTTCAAGGCGATCGAGGCTAAGGTCGTCGCCATGCCGCAACGCGCGGCGGCGGAGTAGGCCGGCGGTGTGAGATCCAGAGAGTTGCGAACATGACACGCGACGAGGTGGTGGCGGCGCTCAAATGTGAAGGGGCAACCGATGCAGGAAGTACGGTGCGACCGCGTTGTATCTATTCGGCTCGGCGGCCCGCGACGAGCTGAGGGCGGACAGCGACATCGATGTATTTATCGAATACGAGCCGGACGGGCACATTCACATTCGTCGAATTCTCGGGCTCAAGGAATTCCTGAGCGAGAGTCTGCAACGCAAAGTGGATGTTTGACGACAAGCGGAAGGACTTGCATCCGCGGTTCGTGCGCGAGATCGAGAAGTCAAGCATCCGGAGTCCTCTGAAATGGAACCGCGTTCGATCGAGTCCGCGTCTCGAAGACATACACGTCGAGATCGAAACTGTTGCCGAATGCGGTCAATGGTATCGGCTTCGTCGATTACAAGATCGAGACCGACCGACGCTGCAAAATTGGCCATCGAGCGCTGTGTCGAGATCATTTCCGAAGCCAGCCGCCATATTCCGTCCGAAGATGACGGCGCAGATATCCGAACGTGTCGTGGCCGAAGGTTCGCGCAATCGGCAACCGTCTTCGCCACGAATATGATCAGCTCGACAGCTTGATCATATGGAACACTCGCCGTGCTGTCGGTCTCCAGAATATGAAGCCTGCCATCGAAGCAATGAATTGCCTCGTTCGGCAACTTTTGACGATAAGGACCTCGACCCATGACCCAGACCCTTCGCCGCATCGCCATCGTCGGTGGCGTCCGCATTCCGTTCTGTCGCTCGAACACGCTTTATGCCGATCTGTCGAATCTCGAGATGATGACGGCGGTGCTGAATGGCCTCGCCGACAAGTACCAGCTCGCCGGCGTCCATATCGACGAGGTGGTGGGCGGCGCCGTCGTCACCCACAGCCGCGATTTCAACCTCGCGCGCGAGGCGGTGATCGGCTCCAAGCTCGCCCCCTCGACGCCCGGCATCACGCTGATCCAGGCGTGCGGTACCTCGCTGCAGGCGGCGATGATGATCGGCGCCAAGATCGCTTCCGGCGAGATCGAATGTGGCATCGCGGTTGGCTCCGATACCACCTCCGATCCGCCGATCGTGGTGTCGAAGAAGTTCGCCACCCGGCTGCGCGACGTTTCGCTGCAGAAGTCGTTCGGGGCCAAGGTCGGCGTCTTCAAGGGCTTCTCGCCGGCGGAGCTCGCACCACAGCCGCCGTCCGTTTCGGAGCCGCGCACCGGCCTCAGCATGGGCCAGCACTGCGAGCTGATGGCTCAAGCGTGGAAGATCGGCCGGGCGGAGCAGGACCAGCTCGCCTTCGAAAGCCATCAGAAGGCGGGGGCGGCATACAACTCGGGCTACATGGACGATCTGATCGTGCCGTGCGCCGGCGTCTATCGCGACAACAACATGCGCTCGGACATCAGCATCGAGAAACTCGCGCAGCTGAAAACCGCGTTCGACAAGTCGGAGAAGGGCACGCTGACCGCCGGCAACTCGACGCCGCTGACCGACGGCGCCTCTAGCGTGCTGGTGGCGTCCGAAGAGTGGGCGCGCGCGCGCGGCCTGCCGATCCTCGCCTACCTCACCTACGGCCAGACCGCGGCCAACAACTTCACCGCCGGCGACGGCCTGCTGATGGCGCCGACCATCGCGGTCGCCAAGATGTTGAAGCGCGCCGGTGTGAAGTTGCAGGATTTCGACTTCTACGAAATCCACGAGGCGTTCGCCGCGCAGGTGCTTTGCACGCTCAAGGCCTGGGAAGATCCGCGCTATTGCAAGGACATACTGGGCTTGGATCAGCCGCTCGGCAGCATCGACCGGGCGAAAATGAACGTGATGGGCTCGTCGCTGGCCTATGGCCACCCGTTCGCGGCGACCGGCGCGCGCATTGCCGCCAACCTCGCCAAGTTGCTGTCGCAGCGTGGCGGTCGCGGTCTGATCTCGGTGTGCACCGCCGGCGGCATGGGCGTCGCCGCGATCATGGAAGCAGCGAAGTAGGTGGAAATCCCGGCTGCCGCCTGATATGCGGGCGCCATGGACGAACAACAGAACAGGCGGTTGCTCGATCGCGCCATCAGGCTCGCGCGTGAGGTGGGCGCGCGCCTCGACCTCGACGCGCACGTCGAGCTGTGGGACGGCAGCCGGCATCCGCTCGGGAGCAACGCCGGCGGCCCATTCGTACTCAAGATCGCCGATTCGGGCGTCGTCGCTTCGCTGTTGCGACGGCCGACGATCGACATGCTGATCGAACTCTATGTGGCAAAGCGCATCGACTTCGAGGGCGGCACGCTGCTCGACTTCGGCCGGCAACTCAATCGCGGTGGCCGCAGCGTCAAGTTGGGCACGATGCAGAAGCTGAAGGTTGCCCGGAACCTGGCGCCATTCTTCTTTGCGCCTCGCGATCCGGTGATGCCGGGAACCGGCCAGTTTGCCGGCGAGATCACCGGCAAGGCACGCAAGGCCGGCGACAATCAGAAGTTCATCTCGTTCCACTACGACCTGTCGAATGAGTTCTACCAGCTCTTCCTCGACCCGGAGATGGTCTACTCCTGCGGCTATTTCAAATCCTGGGACGGTCCGCTCGAAGCCGCGCAGGTCGACAAGCTCGACATGATCTGCCGCAAGCTGCGCCTGAAGCCCGGCGAGCGCTTGCTCGACATCGGCTGCGGCTGGGGCGGCCTCGTCGCCCATGCCGCGAAAACCTACGGCGTCACCGCGCACGGCATCACTCTGTCCGAGGAGCAACTCGCGTTCGCTCGCGCCAAAATCGAGCGCATGGGGCTTAGCGGGCAGGTGACGTTCGAATTGATCGACTACATCAATGTCAAGGGTACCTACGACAAGATCGCCTCGATCGGCATGTACGAGCACATCGGTCTCGCCAACATCCCGGCCTACATGTCGAAGGTACGCTCGCTGCTGGCCGAGGACGGCCTGTTCCTCAATCACGCGATCTCGCGCCGGGCAAAGAAGAAGCGGCTGCTGCCCGATCGGATGCGGCCCGAGCAGCGCGCCATGATCAAGTACATCTTCCCCGGTGGCGCGCTCGATGACATCGGCCACAGCGTCACCGCCATGGAGCGGGCCGGCTTCGAGGTGCACGACGTCGAGGGCTGGCGGATGCACTACGCCCGCACCTGCCAGCTTTGGTGCGAGCGGCTGTCGGCGCGAAAGGACGAGGCGATCCGGCTCGTCGGCGAGGACAAATACCGTATCTACGTGGTCTATCTCGCCGGCTGCTCGCTCGCCTTCGAGCGCGGCACGATGCGGCTGTTCCAGACGCTGGCATCGAAGAGCGCCAAGGGCCCGACGCCGCTGCCACCGACGCGGGCCGATCTTTATCGTTAGCATGGTGCCTGGCTTCAGCCTGGCACCACTTGTGCGGGCGGTGCCAGGCTGAAGCCAGGCACCTGAGCCAACGGAAGAATTCAATCAGCTGCGCTGCAACTCGCGCTGGATGTGAATGCGGCCGGGATCGGGGCGGCAGCCGACCCCGGTCCAGATGCCGCCCTCCTCGATGCATCCCCGTACCAGGGCATTGCGGCGGTACTGCCAGACCATCAACGCAGCGACGATCAAGCCGAGTGCGACCGAAACCAGGAGGCGATTGCGGCTCACGGCTGCGGGCCCGAGGTTCGCGGGAATTTCTCGCGGTGTGACGGTGGACCAGCCCATCCGGCCGGCGCTGCTGCCGCCTCGTAGACACCGCGGGCGATAGCGCGGGCGAGGCAGTCGGCGGCCGCCATGCCGATCGCGGTCAGGTCGTGTTGCTCGTTCGTCATTGGCCGGGCCAGCGTCGAGACCGCAAACACCGTGTCGCCATCCATCGGTGCGTGCGCCGGGCGCACCGCCTTGGCGATGCCGTCGTCAGCCATCGTCGCCAGGCGCTTGGCCTGCGGCTTGGTCAGAATCGCATCGGTGACGACGAGGGCGATGGTGGTTGACGGCGGCAGCCCGCCCTTCATCTGCAGGTCCAGAGTGTCGGCCGATATTGTCGTGGGAAATCCCAAGCCACCAAATTCCGCATCGACCTCATATGGGCCAGCCCAGAACTGCGGTCGGACGCCGATCGTGACGGTGCCGACGGCGTTGACCACCGCGAGCGCGCCGACATGATGGCCACTGCCGGTCCTGGCACTTGCCGAGCCGAGCCCGCCACGCAGGTTGGCCGTGGTCGCACCAAATCCGCCGCCGACCGAGCCGATCTCGAATACCCCGCTGCGCGCCGATTCCGCCGCGCGCCAGCCAAGCTCCCAATAGGGCGGCATGCGGCCCCACGCCTTATCGCCGCCGTTGAGGAGATCGAACGTGATCGCCTGCACCGCGATCGGCACGAGCACTGGGCCGACGGGGAAGCCGATCTTATGCTGTCGCAGATATCCCGACACCCCACCCGCGGCGTCGAGACCGAAGGCAGAGCCGCCCGACAGCACCACCGCGTGTACGCCCGGCACTGTCATTTCCGGGTCCAGCAATCCGGTATCGCGCCCGCCCGGCGCGCCGCCGCGCGTCACGGCGGCGGCGACGGTCGGGGCGTCGAACAACACCGCCGTGACGCCGCTCATCAGCCGCGCATCGTGGGCATTGCCGACCCGCACGCCGGTTATGTCTGTGATGAGATTATTATGTCTATTCATCGCATTCATGGGCTGCGCAGGCATGAGGTCTTGGCTACGTTGCGCGCGTCATCGCGCGGGTCAAGGGGCGGTTGCGCGATTGTCCTGCAATGGCCTACGAACCGCCTTCGTCGAGCCACATCGAAGCGTATGGTGCGCGCCAAGAGACGCAAGCCCGCGACGGTCATATCGATGTTGCCGGTGCGAAATCTCGAATATAGGAGTGCACAGAAATTGTGCATTGCAAACGCCAAGGGCGTCAGCGAGCAATAAACATCGCATTGGGTTGCTATGAGTTGTTGCTGCGGCGCGAGATCACCTGCTTGCAGTATCGAAAAGTTCGGTGCAGACGAGCACATGGTCGTCGAAGAGGAGTAAAGTACATGGGTCGTAAAGCAGAAAAACTCTACGAAGACTTCGCCGTAATCATGGATGAGATCCACAGCGCGGATGATCCTCGCGAAGCATATGCCCTCGTCCAGGACCGCATCAATGAGTTCCGTTCGGCCGGCTGGGCCGTGCCCGATGACCTGATCCGGGTCGAGCGCAATCTGATGAGCGAATGCATGGCAGAGAGCCAGGGGCGCTGAACTCGCTCAAGGCGCGGGGACGAGTTCCCCGCCCTTCCAAAGATGCATCTTGAAGAAGGGAACCGCGGCGTCCCCTTTCTTGTCGAAGGCGACATCGCCGAGGATCGTTTTGAACGATCCGTGCTGTAGGGCCCTGGTGACGGTATCGGCTTGACCGGGCACAGTCGCGGCCTGAGCCCACACCTGCACTGCCGCCTGGGTGTTGGTGGCCGCTCGTGAAGCATCGAGCGAGTGGGGCTCGGCACCCGCGTTGTCACTTGGTCGCGAAAGGCTCGTAAGCAGCAGCGCATCCCGGCTGATGCTGTCTCTGGCGCTGGGGTGAGCAAGGAGCTGGCTGCCGACGACGACGATCGTCTGGCTGTGGCGCGCGAGGGCCTGCCGGATGAGGTCGGCTTCGCTCGGGTAGGCGCCGAGGTATGCGATATCGATGTGATGGGCGCGCAGGTCACGCGCAAGCTGCGAATAGTCGCGTTCGCCGGCGATGAAGGCGGAGTAGAACGTTTCGACGAGGCCACCGGCGTTCATGGCCCGCTTGGTATCGTTTGCCAGTCTGATGCCGACGACGGTGCGGTCGTGCAGGATGGCAACCCGCTTGCCGGCGAACGCGCGCGCGATATATGCGCCGCTGACTGCCCCCTCGCCGTCGTCGCGATGGGCCAGCCGGAAAATCGTTGGGCCGGCCCGTTTGTCCGTCAGCAGTGGATCGGATGTCCCAGGCGAGATCATGATTATGCCGGCCGCCGCATAGATCGGGGCGGCGGCGATCGATGCACTCGCACAGTGGTGGCCGACGACGAGTGCGACCTGCTTGGCGACGAGGCGGTGGGCGACTGCAACCGCCTGCGCCTTGTCGCAAGCATCGTCATCGACGATCAGCTGCAACTTGCGGCCGACGACGCCGCCATCACTGTTGATCTTGTCGACGGCCTGCCGGCCGCCGGATTTCATCGCCCGGCCGAACGCCGCGTACTGCCCCGTCATCGGCCCGGCGACGGCGACCAGGATGTCATCTTCGGCTGCGGCCTGCCCACTCGCGAGCGCCAACAGGCCCGCGAGCGCAGCTGCAATCAGGCGAGCGCTGTGTCGGCCGAAACGTAGGCGTGACCGAGGGCCTTCGCCACCGCCTCGTAGGTAATCTTGCCGTTCCAAACGTTGAGTCCGTTGCGCAGGTGAACATCGTCCTTCAGCGCCTGCTTCCAACCCTTGTCGGCGAGCGCGAGTACAAAGGGAAGGGTAGCGTTGTTGAGCGCGTAGGTCGAGGTCTTGGGCACTCCGCCCGGCATGTTGGCGACGCAGTAGTGGATGACGCCGTCGACGATGTAGGTCGGCTCGTCATGCGTCGTCGCCTTCGAGGTCTCGGCGCAACCACCCTGGTCGATCGCGACGTCGACGATCACCGAGCCCGGCTTCATCGTCTTGAGGTGCGCTCTGGTGATCAGCTTGGGCGCCGAGGCGCCGGGGATCAGCACGCCGCCGATGACGAGGTCGGCGTCCGACAGATGGTGATCGATCGCGTCGCGGGTCGAATAGACGGTGTTGAGGCCACGGCCGAACTGCACCCACAGCCGGCGCAGCGCGTCGACCGAGCGGTCGATCACGTGCACGCGGGCGCCCATGCCGAGCGCGACGTCGACCGCGTGCGTGCCGACCACGCCGCCGCCCAGCACCACGACCTTCGCCGGCGTCACGCCCGGCACGCCGCCGAGCAGCACGCCGACGCCGCCGTGCGCCTTCTCGAGGAAATAGGCACCGGCCTGCACCGACATGCGGCCGGCGACCTCCGACATCGGCGCCAGCAGCGGCAGGCCGCCGGTGGCGGACGTCACCGTCTCGTAGGCGATGCAGGTGGCGCCGCTGGTGACGAGATCCTTGGTCTGCTCGGGGTCAGGCGCCAGGTGCAGATAGGTGAACAGGATCTGGTCACGGCGCAGCATCTTGCGCTCGGCCGACTGCGGCTCCTTGACCTTCACGATCATGTCGGCTGACTTGAAGATCTCGGCCGCGGTTGTCGCGATCGTGGCGCCGGCCCGGGTGTAATCGGCGTCCGTCGCGCCAATGCCGACGCCGGCATTGGTCTCGACCATCACCTTGTGCCCATGCGCCACCACCTCGCGCACGCTCGACGGCGTCAGGCCGACGCGATATTCGCGGGTTTTGATCTCCTTGGGCACACCGAGCAGCATGGTCGTCTCCCTGGGTTTGTGGTTGTGGGCCCGAGATTAGTCGAACCGCGTCCGAAAAGTGTCCCGTTTTTTGGTGCTGGACGCGGCATTGCTCGAATGACATTCATTGATTGACAGAAAATATCGGAAAATATTCCAATGAACATCGACCAGACCAATCGCCGCATTCTGCTTGCGCTTCAGCGCGACAGCCGCATCGCCATCGCCGATCTGGCGACCAAGGTCGGGCTGTCACCGTCGGCCTGTCACCGGCGGGTGAAGCTGCTGGAGGAAGCCGGCGTGATCGCCGGTTACGCGGCCCAGCTCGACCGCCGCGCGCTGGGGCTCACCATGGAGTTCTTCGTCGAGGTGTCGCTCAACTCACAGTCGCGCAAGGCCTTCGATGCCTTCGAAAAGGCGGTGGGGCAACGCGACGAGATCCTCGAATGCCACCTGATGGCCGGCGGCACCGACTACCTGCTCCGCGTGGTGGCGGCCGACCTCGCCGACTTCGAGCGCATCCACCGCCAGCATTTGGCCGACCTGCCGCACATCTCGCGGCTGCAGTCGAACCTCGCCATCCGCACCGTGCGGGCGATGTCTGGTTATCCGGTGCGGTAGAAGGGGCAAAAGAGGGACAGTTGCCGATTTGATCTGGCACCAGCCATGAGCAGCCATGGAGCCGATCGGTAACTGTCCCCTTGCACTCAATACATCTTCGACTTCTCGGCTCCAGCGACGCCCTTGGTCTCCTTGACCATGGCGTTGACGGCATTGGCCATGACGCGGATGTCGTTGAGCAGGGTGCAGAACTGATAGCCCTGGTCGTAGCGCTTGGCAGCGGTCGCCGGGCTGTCGGTATGGACGCTGGCGATCTTGCCCTTGGCGCGGGTGCGCTTGGCGATATCGGCGATCGCCGCGATCACGCCCTTGTCGGTCGGATCGAGGGACGCTGGATGGCCCATCGACATCGACAGGTCGCCGGGGCCGACGTAGACGCCATCGAGGCCTTGGACAGACAATATGTCGTCGAGGTTCTTGATCGCCTCGGTGGTCTCGATCATGGCCAATAGCAGGATCTCGGTGTTGGCATGGGTCGCATAGTCGGCGCCGCCGTAGTGGGCGGCTCGGAACGGGCCGATGCTGCGCGCGCCCATCGGCGCATAACGGCCGGCCTGGACCAGGGCTTCGGCTTCCTTGCGGGTGTTGATCATCGGGCAGATGATGCCGTAGGCGCCACTGTCGAGGACGCGCATGATGTCGGCCGGGTTGTTCCAAGGCACCCGCGCCATCGGCGTCGCGCCCGACAGGCAGATCGCCTGCAGCAGCGGGATCACGTCGTTGATGTCGAGGGCGCCGTGCTGCATGTCGATGGTGACGCTCTCGAAGCCCTGGGCGGCGTAGATCTCGGCGGCAAATGGGCTCGGGATCGACACCCAGCCGTTGACGGTACGTTTGCCCTCGGCGAGCAGCTTCTTGAGGTTATTGGCTTTCATCGGGGTTCCTCATGGGTGGTTATCTGGTTGGCGCACGCAGGCGGACGTCAGGCGCCGAACGGGATCGCGCGGCGACCTTAAGAACTCGCTGGGCGTCCGTCACCTCCCGGCAATGGGGCCAAGGTGCGCGCCGGACGCAGGACATCGGTGCCGGCCGGGGTTAGACGGTCACTTGCCGACCGCCGCCAGCGCTTTGCCGCTCTTGACGTCGGTGACTGCACCGGTCGCGAGATCGATGCGATAGATCTCGCGCAGCACATTGCCGGCGAAGCCGATTTCGACGATCGAGACGTCCTTGAACGGTGGTGTTGATGCCGTCGGGCAGGACCTTGTTGAAATCCTCGGCCACTGCGTTGAACGCGGTTTGCACGGCGGGTGTGAACTTTGCCATGCTGTAAACCAGGGTGTTGTGCGGATTATGCGCGCGCAGTTCCTTGCCGTCCTTCATCACGTTGACGCCGCTGACGCCCACCGTCTTGACCAGGTCGCGGCCGGCCTCGCTCATCACCGCATATACTGGGCCGGTGACACGCGGCAGTGGGCCGTCGCGCAGCGGCGTCAGGGCCGCGGTAGCGCGGGTGTTGAACGCCATCATGTTCTCGAAGCCGTCGCCGCTCTTGACGATGCCGAGGTCGAACCACCATGGGTGACCGGCGCCCTTGGCCGCTTCGGTAGTGTAGAAAGTCTTGAGGGTCAGGCTGACTGGTCCCGGCAGCTTCGGCATCGCCTTCAGCATCTTGGCCGGAGTACTGCGGTCGGCGCTATGCAGATGCATCACCGTTACGTGTGGGATGTTAGACACCTTGGTCTCGGCGATGAGGCCGTTCTTGACCAGTTGGTCTTTCAGCGGTGCCTTGATTTTGGCATCGAGAACGTCGGTGACATCCTTCGGCAGCCGATAGACCAGACCATAGGTAGCGACGTGCTTGCGGAAGGCTGGCGGGGCCAATGAGCTGTTATCGATTTTTTGCGCGAGGGCGGCGGTGGCGCCAGCGGTTATGAATGCAAGTCCAAGTGCAACACGGGCAATGCAACGCGACATACTCACGACAGACCTCCGTATGTGTTTCGACACTCAGGACCAAGTCCGTTAGTCACGACATGACGATAACACAAGCAGCGACTGTGGGAAGCGCGCGCGCGGCACACTGTGAGGCAGCGCGCACGCTTCTTAGTCAGTGGATCTCGTCCATTTTGTTCAGTGCATCGCGTAATTTTGCGATGGAGAAGCCCTTGGCGCGTGCGGCACTCAAGATCACCGCTTCCTTGCGGCCGAGCAGATCGCAGGCAGCCGGAATCTTTTCGGCCACGCTGTGCGGAATGACGGCGGCGCCATGGCGGTCGGCGTGGACGAGGTCGCCCGAGCGCACCACCATGCCGGCGACGCGGACTTCTTTGCCGTAGTCGGCCAGATGCACCCAGGCGTGGCTCGGCATCACCGAACCTGCAAGCGCCTGGAAGTTCGGTGCCCACTGCGGGATGTCGCGGATGCAACCGTCGGTGACGACGCCGGCGCAGCCGAGGCCCTTGTGCACGGCGCTCTGCACCTCGCCCCAGAACGCGCCGAAGCCCATGTCGGCGCCGTCGAGGTCCTGGATGATCATGATGCTCGGGTTGGGGCCGCCGTCGGCGACGTATTCGTAGTAGCCGACGCGCTGGGCCTTTGCCGCCTTGCCGTCGAGCTCGTTGGCGTGCGTGGCGCGAATGGTGGCGGTACGGGCATAACCGACGATCGGCGGCAGGTCGGGGAACGGACAGACCAGCGGCTTCGTGGTGAAGCCGGTGACACGGTACTTGGCGTCGATCAGCTCCAGCGCATTGCAGATCGTCGGCGTGTCCACGGCGCGGAGTTTGGCGAGCAGGTCGGCGGGAGTGCTTGGTCATATTGGTTCTCTCATCCTTGATTTGGGAGCAAATCGGTGCCTGGCTTCAGCCTGGCGCCGTCGGGGCAGTGGTGCCAGGCTGAAGCCAGGCACCATCGACAGTCTCAATTCAGCGCTTGCTTCAGGCGGTAATCATCCATGCCGACGCCCTTGGCGGCGCCGACGATCAGGTTCCAGGTGTCGTCCGGCAGCGGCACGCCGCCCGCGAGGCGATCGCGGCGGGTGGCGAGCTCCGGCTCGCCCGGCACCAGCACCTCGCCGCCCTTGGTCGCCGGCTTCGAGCTCTTGACGTATTGGGTATAGCGGGTGACCTCGTTCGGGAAGAAGCCCTCGGCATCGATCTTGCTCGGGTCGATGTAGAACGACAGCATGCCGTTCGCCCACTGCGCGCGCTTCTCGTTGGCAGCGCCGGTGCCGGTCAGCGCGCCGCCGAGGATCTCGCACATGAAGGCGAGGCCCGAGCCCTTGTGCTCGCCGAAAGCGCGGATGGCGCCCTTGCCGTTCTTGTACGAGCGCATCGCCTTCGGGTCGAAGTCGCCATAGAGCACGCGGGGATCGCCGCTCATCACGCCGTCCTGGGCGATCAGCGCATTGTCGGGCAGCTTCTTGCCGCCCTGGCTCGCCACCAGCACCTTGCCTTCGGCGACGATCGAGGTGGCGAAATCGAGGATCAGCGGATCGGTGCCGGGGCGCGGGATGCCGCAGGCGTAAGGCGCGGTCGAGAAGCGGCGGTCGACGCCGCCGAACGGCGCGACCAGCTCGCTCTGCGCCGCGTTGACGTAGTGGATCGAGACGATGCCTTCGGCGGCCGCCATCTCGGCCCACTCGCCGACGCGGCCGACGTGGCCGGAATTGCGCATCGCGATCGCCGACAGGCCCATCGCCTTGCACTTGTCGAGGCCCATCCGCACGGCGGCAGGCGCCATCGACTGGCCGAAGCCGTATTGCGCATCGACCACCGCCAGCACCGGCGTCTCGGAGATCACCTTCAATTTCTGGTCGGCGATGAACTCGCCCGAGACCTGCTTCTGGACGTACCACGGCACCCGCACGACGCCGTGGCTGTCGTGGCCGGTGAGGTTGGCGCCGACCAGGCTCTCGGCGATGCGGTCGCCCTGCGCGCGCGACGTGCCGGCCTTGACGAAGATGTCGGAGACGAGCTTTTGCAGCGCGTCGGCGCGGATGGTCGGCATGGGCTTCCTCGGGGATCGTCTGATCGATTGTTGCGGCGCATCGTGTCGCAGTTGGGTGGCGCTGGCTAGGGGGCGGGCGCAGGGGCGCTAAGCGGCGAATGCAGGGGTAGGGCAGCGGCAATCGGTAACTGTCGTCGTCAATCGACTTGCGCTAGCCTTTATCCGACGATCAGGCGCACGCCCAAGGACCACGCCCATGGACTTCTCGATCCCCAAAGATCTCGGCCAGCTCAAAGACGAAATCGACGCCTTCGTGCGCCGTGACGTAATCCCGTTCGAGTGCGACCCGCGCTGGGGCGCGCACGGGCCGTCTGACGACATGCGGCGCGATCTCAACGCCAAGGCTCGAGCCGCCGGTCTGCTCGGCGTGCACGTTTCGAAGGAGTTCGGCGGGCGCGGTCTCAACCACTTCGGCAAGGCGATCGCGCTCGAAGCCGCCGGCTACTCGATGCTGGGGCCGGTCGCCTTGCACTGTCACGCGCCGGACGAGGGCAACATCCACCTGATGGACGTGGTCGGCACGCCGGCGCAGAAGGAGAAGTACCTCAGGCCGCTGGCGACCGGCGCAAACCCGCTCGTGCTTCGCCATGACCGAGCCGCATCCCGGTGCCGGCGCCGATCCCGCCATGCTGATGACGCGGGCGACGCCTGACGGCAACGGCTTCGTCATATCGGGGCGCAAGTGGCTGATCACCGGCGGCGAGGGCGCGGCCTTTGCCATTATAATGGCGCGCACCGGCGAGGGCCCGCACGACGCGACGATGTTCCTCACTCCGCTGCCGAACCCGGCGTTCAAGATCACCCGCACCCTCGATACCCTCGACTCGTCCTTCATGGGTGGCCACGCGGTGATCGACATCGAGAACCTGCGGGTGTCGGGCGACGACATCCTCGGCGAGGTCGGGCAGGGCTACAAGTATGCACAGGTGCGGCTGGCGCCGGCGCGGCTCACCCACTGCATGCGCTGGCTCGGATCGGCGCAGCGCGCGCACGACATAGCGACGGAATATGCCCGCAAGCGCATGTCGTTCGGCAAGATCCTCGGCGAGCACGAGGGCGTATCGTTCATGCTGGCCGACAATCTGATGGACATGCACATCTCGAGGCTGGCGATCTGGCAGTGCGCCTGGACCCTCGACCAGGGCCATCGCGGCGGCACCGAAAGCTCGATGGCCAAGGTCATCTGCTCGGAGGCGATCGGCCGCGTCGTCGACCGCTCGATGCAGATCCTCGGCGGCCTCGGCTTGACGCGCGATACCGTCGTCGAACGGATCTTCCGCGACGTGCGCGCGTTCCGCATCTACGACGGTCCCTCCGAAGTGCACCGCTTCGCTCTCGGCAGAAGGATCGTGAAGGGGAGTTCGAAGAAGGCCAATAGCCAATAGCCAATGGCTAGGGGCCGCAGTAGCAATCGAAGCACCCTAACGGCCATTGGCAATTGGCCATTCGCCTCAGGAGGTCGCCATGCGCCACGTCACGCTTGCCAGCGGCACCAAGGTTCCAGCCCTCGGGCTCGGCACCTGGCATATGGGCGAAAGCAGCCGCGCCCGCTCAATCGAGGTCAAGGCGCTGCGGCGCGGGCTCGATCTCGGGCTCTCGCTGATCGACACGGCGGAGATGTATGCCGAGGGCGGCGCCGAGGAGGTGGTGGGCGAAGCGATCGCCGGCCGCCGCGATCAGGTCTATCTCGTCAGCAAGGTCTATCCGCACAACGCCTCGCGGGCGGGCGTTCAGTCGGCCTGCGAGCGCAGCCTCAAGCGCATGAAGGTCGACCGCATCGATCTCTATCTGCTGCACTGGCGCGGCCAGTACCCCTTGAGAGAAACCGTCGAGGGCTTCGAGCGGCTGCGAGCCCAAGGTAAGATCGCCGCCTGGGGCGTCTCCAATTTCGACACCGATGACATGGTGGAACTGGCCGGGGTCGCCGCGCCGCAAGCCTGCCTCGCCGATCAGGTGCTCTATCACTTGGGCTCGCGCGGCATCGAGTTCGACCTGTTGCCGACGAGCGCGCGCGATCGGCTTGCGATCATGGCCTATTCGCCGCTCGGGCAGGGCGCGGTGCTGGACAACGCGGCGCTGGGCGCCGTCGCCAAGGCCCGTGGGCTGGCACCGGCAACGATCGCGCTCGCCTGGGTGCTGCGGCACCCGAACGTCATCGCGATTCCGAAGTCGTCGGTCATCGCCCACGTCGAAGCCAATGCCGCCGCGCAGGATCTGGTGCTTTCCGGCGACGAATTGGCGACGCTCGACAAGGCATTTCCGCCGCCACATCGGAAGGTGCCACTGGGGATGTTATGAAAGCGCAATGTCGAGCGCGGTGGGCGCATTAGCGATAGCGTAATGCGCCGCGGGGGCACGGCCGGCATGGTCGGTCGGCCTGGTGCAATACGCTGCGCTATTCCACCCTACGATCCCGCGCACAACGCGTGTGCTCGGCCCATCGCGGCCTCGTGGCTGTCGAATTCGGCGACCGTGGTGCCGCCGGGCGCGCGGGACTTGATGTAGCTGTCGGCCATCGAGCGCTCGAAGCCGTCGAGGACCTGCAGGGCGGTGATGTGCACTTCGCCCTCGACCTGCGAGCGGATCAGCAGCGTCTTGCGGGCGCCGGTTTGACCGACGAAGCTCGCGGTCTGCACCTTGCACGAGGCGGGCTTGGCGGACGGCAGCGCCGCCGGAGTGGCAATCGGCAGCATCATCGCCGCGGTCACCACCGGTTTTGCATCCGGAGTTGGCATCGACGGGCGTTGGCGAAGCGCAACCACTTGCGGCGGCTTGACGAGCTTTGGTGCAGGGGCCGAGGGCTGATCGTCGGGCACCGGGCTGTTGTTGTTGCAGTGGATCTCGCGGAAGCGCTCGGCCACGCCCTCGATCGTGCGCCAGTAGCGCCGGTCGACCGCCCAGCGGCCGGCGAGGTCGCTGAAGGTCACGGTGCGCTTGAGACGCGCCGACACCGCGATGATGTCGTCCTGCGCCTTCTGTGTGCGCGGCGCTACCGGCTGGTCCATGCGCTCGCCCGAGTAGGCGACGAGGTGCTGGATCTGCGCAAGTACGCCGGTCGACACATCCGGGTAGCCATCGCCGGCAACGCCGCCGCCGGTGGTGCCGATGCCGGCAAAGTTGTTCTGCTGCGGCCTGACGTCGCCGGCGCGGCCACTGCCGGTTCTAAATTTCAGGTGGTTGGTCTCGACGATCATCTGGAAGAAGGCGTAGTCCCAGCGAACCCGCCAGGTCTCGCCATGCCGCTTGTACCAATTGGCGATATCGTCATAGCGTGCTTCGAGCGCCGGGTTGCGCTCGCGCAGGAAATGCATCAGTCGGGCTGGCGTCACGCAACCGGGGACCTTGTTGTAGTCGCTGATGCGAATTGCAGGCGGCGCCGCCGAAGCGGCCGACGCGACCACCAACAGCGCCGCAGTGGCAAGCCAGAAACGGTCGAAGCGCGGAAGTCGCAAGGCGATGCAATCCTCTAGCGAGCAACGTGTCCGGGGAGCCGCTTACATCAGCCCTCGGGGCACAGGTCGAAAGCCTTGTCGAGCGCCTGCGTCTGGTTGCCGAACTCGGCCACCGCCTCGCCGCCCTTGGCGTAGGCCTGGATGTAGGCGTCCGCCTCGCGCTTCTCGGCGCCTTCGTTGACGTCGAGCACGGTGTAGTTGGTGAAGCCTTCGCTCTTCGATCGGATGATGATGGCGCGCTGGCCGCCGTAGCTCGCCTGCCAGACGCGGCACTTCGAGCCTGCGGTGGCAGACGGTGCCGTGGGCTTGGCAAGGCCGCCAGCCGCGGCCTGCTGCACGGCTGCCGGTTTTTCGATTTGCGCCTTCTCGGATGCCTCCGGCTTCGGCGCATTGAGGATGGTGACGTTCGGAGCGAGGGCCGCGGTCGCGGCCGGCACCTCCGGCTCGACCACGGCCGGCGCCGTCTTGGCGAGGTTGCCGGCACCGAGGCCGGTGCGCTTGCCGGCGGCAGCATCGGCACGGGCGGCGGCGATGGCGTTGCGGGCGATCTCGGCCCCCGATACCTTCTCGACCGGCTCCTCGGTCTTGAGTTTCGCGGTCGCGGGTCCGGATTTTGTTTCGACGGCCGCGACCAGCTCCGGCGCCGGATCGGGCTTGCTGCAATGGTCGTCATAAAAACGCTTGGCAGCGGTTTCGATGGTCCGGCCGTAGTCGTCGGCGCCGGGCGCCCAGCGGCGCGCCACCTCGGCGAAGGTGATCGGCCCCTTGATACCCTTCTGCCAGGATGCGAGCACGCCCCATTCCTGCACCTTGCGGGTGCGCTCGGCGACCGCGTCGGGAACTTTCTCGCCGGCGTAGATGAGGATATGCTGCAGATGCGCGGTGACGCCGGTGGTGACATCGGGGAAGCGCTCGCCGCGCTCGCCCTTGCCGGTGGCGCCGAGGCCGGCGAAATTGTTCTGGTCGGCGCGAACGTCGCCGGAGCGGCCTTCGCGGCTGAACGACAGGCCGCCGGTATCGACGACCATCTGGAAGAAGGCATAGTCCCAGCGGACATTGAGCCTGTTGCCGACCTGCATGTAGTCGGTGGCGATGCCGTCGAAGCGGCTGTCGAGCTTGGGATTGCGATCCTTGAGGTAGGCCATCAGGCGGCCCGGCGTGGCGCAGGCCGGGCACCTGGTTCTGGTCGCTGGCCTTGACGGCGGGGAGGCCTGCCGCATGGGCAGCGCCGGCTGCAAATGCGTATGAAAGGAGCGCTGTCGCTCCAAAGCGATTCATCATGAGGACACCCGAACTGACACAATTCTCAGGGAGACGTACGCACCTCGACATCAAGCCCACGAATAGAGGCTTAACCTTAACAATGCGTTGATGCGGTCGTCTCGCCCCCGTCGGCGAAGCTCAATCTTGATGCCGCTTTGGGGCGCGAGTGGGGGCGCCAGGGGGAAAGATTGTGGCAGCATTGTAATGTTGGCGGCCGTCGCTGGCGATCAGGCCGGGGCGCGGGAGCGCACGATCTCGATGCCGACGGCGCGGCAGGACGGCAGGATGTCCGGCTTTTCGAGCCGCACCGCGACGCGCACGACGGCATCGTTGGCGAGGCAGGTCTCGGCGATGCGCTCGGCCAGCGTTTCGAGCAGGTTGAAATGGCCGCTGCCGACGATGGTCTTGATGGCCGCGATCGCCAGGTCGTAGTCGTAAACGTCGCTGATGCGATCGGAATGGCCGTCGTAGTCATCGCGTACGGCAAGGTCGAGCGAGACCACGATGCGCTGCTCGTAGCGTTTCTCGTGCTCGTAGATGCCGATCGAGCCGATCAATTCGAGCCCGCGCACGAACACCCGCCGGTGCCCGTCGAGCGGCTGCGGGCTCCAGTCCTCGAAATCGCTGTCGCGGTCGATCGCGTTCAAGGCGGACCCTCATGGCCTGTCGAGCGGCAGATGCGGCGTGCCGCGGCGTCACTTCGGAAAACCATCTGAGGTGTTGGCCGCCGTCCAGCGCGATCATCTGGCCGGTCATGGCGGGGGCGTCAAGGATGAAGCGCACGGCGCTGGCGATCTCGGCCGGGTTGGTGCCGCGCTTGAGGATGGTCGAGGCGGCCTCGGCGTCGAATTCCTCCGGTCTCTGGTGGATGCTGCGTAGCGCCGGCCCGGGACCGATGGCATTGACTCGGATCCGGGGGCCGAGCGCCTGCGCCAGCATCCGTGTCGCCGTCCACAGCGCCGATTTCGACAGCGAATAGGAGAAGAACTCGGGCGTCGAGGCCCACACCCGCTGATCGATGATGTTGATGATGTTGCCGGCGGCAGTGCCAGGCAGCGCCGCCGCGAATGCCTGCGACAGCATCACGGGCGCCGTCAGGTTGACCGCCAGGTGACGGGCCCAGCCCTCGGGGCGCAGGGTGGTGAGCGAGTCGAACTCGAAAACCGAGGCATTATTGACGAGGCAGCTCGGCGCCCCGATGGCCGACGTGCAGCGCGGCAGCAGGGTCGCGAGATCCGCGGGCTCGGCGAGGTCGCAGGCGAGCGGGACGATCGAGACGCCGAGGTTCGCGATCTCGCGCGCCAGCGCTTCGGCTTCGGCGCCACCGCTGCGGTAATGCAGACCGATCGACCACCCGGCCTGAGCGAGGTCGAGGGCGATTGCGCGGCCGATACGGCGGGCGGCGCCGGTGACGAGTGCGACGGGTTTGGTAGCCGATGTCATGGGATCAGTGGTGGAGCGGTTTGCGACGACTTACGGCACACTTACCTGGCGGCGGCGCGTGAGGCCACGGTTAACTGGCCTGAGCCGCTGGCGCGATCGGAAGAGCCAGTATGTTCGATCTCTGGTTCAAGCCTGCGGGGGCGGAACACTGCTTCTTGGTCAATTTCCGCGTCTTGAGGCATCTGCGACACGAGTTTGACATCGGAAATGGCCCCAAACCCTGGCGGCGTTGCTGTTCTACATCTAGCTGAGCAAGAAGCGGACGGATCACTTGGCAAGGTCGTTGCATGAGGAGTCTTGTTGATCCATGTTGAAACTAGTCTTGAGACAGAATACTACGGAAAGTATTGCGGGAAGCGATGTTTCAAGTCGGGCGGTGACCGGATATCGGTCACCGCCTTTTTCATTGGGCCACTCACTCGTTGTTGCTGCTAAAATCGATCGAAATGCCGAGGTTGCCGCAATCGTGGGTGAAGCGGCCGATTCCCACCGGCAGTGACTTTTCCCCAGGCGATGGCGCTGCAACCCTTGCTGGGCGACGGCGAGGGGGATTACCTCGGCATCTGGTGCGTGCGTGCGAACCCGGCGTGAACCCCGTCCGTGATCTGGCTCGTTCTACTCATGACCCTGGCGACCGTGGCTGCGATCACCTTCGTGATGGCGCCGGGCATGGCCGAAGGCCGCGTGATCTTCGATGTGACGCCAGACCGGCCTTGCCCGTTCGGCTATCGCATGGCGTGGATCGCGGTGCGCAGCCGCGACACCCGGGCGGTGGCGGCGGCGCTGGGCCTCGTCGCGCCGCAGGTGGCAAACTGGCGCACCGGCATTGGCAGCGTCTACGACCACGGCCTTGGCGAGAGCCACGTGTTCGTGTCGCCGCCGGTCAACGGCTGGACGTTCGTCGTCGGCATGGCCCTGCCGCATCCGGCCGGCCCGGCCTTCGTCGACAAGTGCATGCCGCTGCTCGCCGGCCTCGCTAGCCGCTTTGTCGAGGTGCAGTACTACCTCGCCTATCCGCCGATCGATCTGTTCGCCTGGGTACGCATCATCGACGGCCGGGTTCAGCGCGCCTTCGCGATCGGCGACGAGGGCGTCATCCTGAGCCAGGGCAAGACCACGAAGGACGAGCGCTCGCTCGGATTGAAGCTGTTCGAGCTGCGCGGCGTCAAAGGTCGCAAGGGCGATGCCGGTGGAGCGCTGATCCTGCATCCGACCGAAGAACACGTAATGCGGCTCGCCGGTCGCTGGAGCATCGATCCGATCAAGATCGAGGGCGCGCCGCGGGGCGAGCCCGCTACTGGCATCATCGGCCTGGCACCGGGCAACTGGCGGCCTGAGCGAATCCGCAAGGCGGCATGATTTCAAGCCGTCGGCGTGATGGGAAAGCTGAACGGATTGCCGCGGCGCGCTTATCTCGGCCCTCAAAGCCGCCGGCATGCTATCTGATGCCTGCAACAACAATTGCGGCTGTAGCGTCGACCACGGAGAGCCTCGATAAGTCGCCTGCGCGTCGTATTCGATCTCGATGACACCCTCTATCCCGAGCGCTCATTCGCGGTGTCGGCGTTCGGGGCGGCGGGCGCCTGGGCCGAGCAGAGACTGGGCGTATCGGGCCTCGCCGATGATATGACGCGGCTTCTTGACGACGGGCATCTTGGCCAGTTGTTCGCGCTCGTGCTTGAGCGGCGAGGACTCGACAAGGAGCATGCGGCGCAGCTGATCGAAGCCTATCGCGGGCACGAGCCGGACCAGCTCGACCTATATGCCGATGTCGCGCCGGCGCTCGATCGTCTCGGCCAGGTCTCACCCTTGGGACTGATCACCGACGGCACGCCGGCGGTGCAGCGCTCCAAGGTGAAGGCACTGCGGATCGCCAATCAATTCAAGCACATCGTCTACACGCACGAACTCGGCGGGCGGGAGTTCGCCAAGCCGCATGCCGGTTCGTTCCAGGCGATGGCGGCGGCGCTCGGCGAGACAGGCGATCGCTTCGTCTACGTCGGTGACAATCCGGCAAAGGACTTCATCGCTCCCAACCGGATGGGCTGGACGACGGTGCAGATCGTGCGGCCGCAACGCATTCATGCAGGTGTTAGGGTAGCCGAAGGTGGCGCACCGCATCACGTCGTCGAAACGCTCGCCGCTCTGCCCGCACTTCTGCAGGTGTGACTAAGTTTGCCGCGAAGGCAGCGGCTCCGGCTGCGGACCGGCCGGGTCGGCGCCGATGCCGAAGCCGTGCATGCGCAGGCCCCACTGCAGCCCGACGAAGCCGCCCTTAGCGACCGGCAGCAGGGCGAGGCACATGGCGACCGTCACCGGCATCCAAATTGCCAGCGTCAACCATAACGGCGGTGCCCAGGTCTGTTCCATCATGAGCACGCCGCCGACCACGATGTGGCAGACAATCAGCATGACCGCCCACGGCGGCGCGTCGTCGGTGCGGTTGTGGTGCATGGCCTCGCCGCAGGCAGGGCAGGCGTCCGCGACCTTGAGATAGGCGCGGAACAGCTTGCCCCTGCCGCACTTCGGGCACCGGCATTTCATGCCGTTGAGTACGGCAGCGCCGACATCGCGAGGGGCGGCGTTTGGATGAGGCTCGGCAGGGGAGGCAATGGTGATCGGCATGGCCAGCGTTTCTCACCTATCACATGTCCCCGTCAACCGAGGAACAGGATTGCCGGTTCCCCGCCATTTCGCGGAGCGCGGGCACAGAGCGCTCGACTTCGACGTTTCTATCTGAGCCCGAAAGACTTTATTCGACGCCGAGCATCAGCTTGATCGATTGCACGGCAGCGCCGGACGCGCCCTTGCCCAGGTTGTCGAGGCGGGCAACGAGCACCGCCTGGCGCAGGGCGTCGCTGCCGAACACGCGCAGTTCCAGGGTATTGGTGTCGTTGAGTGCCTCAGGCTCGATGCGCCCGCCCTTGATCGCGGCATCGTCGGGACCGAGCACCTTCACGAAGGTCGAGCCCTGGTAGCGCTTGGCAATCGTCGTCTGCAGATCGGCAACACCGACCTTGTCCGGCAGGGTGTCGAGATGGAGCGGGATCGACACCAGCATGCCTTGCCGGTAGTTGGCGACCGAGGGCACGAAGATCGGCCGCCGGCTGAGGCCGGCATGCAGCTGCGTCTCGGGCAGGTGCTTGTGGGTGAGGCCCAGACCGTACAGCTCGAACGCCGGCGCCTTGCCGGTCTCGTAGGCCTCGATCATCGACTTGCCGCCGCCGGAGTAGCCGGACACGGCGTTGATCGTCACCGGATAATCGGCGGGGATTAGGCCGGCATCGACCAGCGGCCGCAGCAACGCCACGGCGCCGGTCGGATAGCAGCCGGGATTGGAGACGCGCCTGGCCTTGGCGACGAGCGCCGTCTGCTGCGGCGTCAGCTCGGGGAAGCCGTAGACCCAGCCCGGCGCGACGCGGTGCGCGGTCGAGGCGTCGACGATCCTGGGGCCGCCTCCCGGCAGGCTGTCGGCAACCGCCACGGTCTCCTTGGCGGCATCGTCCGGCAGGCACAGTACGACGAGTTCGACCTCCTGCATCAGCGCCCGCTTGGCGCCTGCATCCTTGCGCTTGTCGGCTGCGATCGAGCGCAGCACGATGCCGTCGACGGCGGCGAGGCGTTGGGCAATGCCGAGGCCGGTGGTGCCGGCTTCGCCGTCGATGAAGACGGTCGGTTTCTTCAGGATGTGGCCGGTGCTCGACGTGGTGTCGAATTTGGTGGCGGACATAGGGCACCTTTCGCTGGGTCGGTTCGGGATCTTGCGCGGCAGAAACAAAAAAACCGCGCTTGCGGCGCGGCATCGATGGTTCTGCTCAGGCAAAATCCGTCATCGCCGCGAAATCGTATGCGTGCGGCGTCGGCGGACCTGGCTGTGATCGGCGTTGTTCATGGGCCGCTATATGCAGTGCGTGAGCCATATTGTCAACGCGGTGCGGCTCAATCGGTGCTGGCCTGTTCCAGCGGTCTGCCCGGTGCTTCGACAGTGACGAACGACCAGCCACGAGCCGTCGCCTCCTGGATGCGTTGTCCGGCGGTGACCCACAGATCTTCGCGCCGCGCCGCCTTGAGGCTGCGCAACGGCAGTGCCTCGATCTCGCAGGCAACAGCCCGGGTGGCGCCGCTCGAGCGGTCGAGCTCGAGCGTGGTGCATGCGCCTGGCTCGATCACCACCGCCAGCGGCGACACGCCCGAAACCCGCTCCTTGAGCTTGACCGGCGGCGGCGCCTGGCTGATCTGGGTCTCGGACGGGCGGCCCTTGAACATCACCTGGCCGACGAAATCCCAGAAGCCGACGAAGTGCCAGAAAATTGCGCCGAGTACGAAGCCGAGCAGGCCGTAGACGACCGCCGAGCCGGCCCGGCGCATGACGAACGGGGCCGGGCGACGCTCCTTGGCTGGCGGCGGTGGCGTGCGCGTGGCATGGGGTGCGACGGCGTTCGGCAATGGCGGCGGCCGCTGCTGCCCGCGCGCGTGCAATGGTGGTCGCTGGCGGTCGATCAGCCAGTCGGCGTCATCATCCCATTGCTGCTCGATCGTTGCCCGTCGCATCGCCACCGTTGGTCCGGCTCGAGGCCGAATCGCTACGCGCACAGCCAAGGTTCGCCGATGGCGATGCGATAGATCAACGATTCGATGGCTGAACGCGGATCAGCTGCGGCGATATCCACAGCCGCCGGGCGTGTGGATATGCGTTCAACCGCGTACCGGCGGCACATACATGCGCGGCGCCGAGCAGGCCTTGCGCTGGTCCTCGTTCCTGCCGCAGGCGCGGTACTTGCCCTCGCGGTCGAAGCAGACGCGCACTTCCTCGAGGCGATTGCCGGGGCCACCACACTTCACGACCACCATGTCGCGCTTGAGGTTCGGGTTGGCGCCAAGGAAGTCGGCAATCAATTCGTCCGGCGTAACCACAAGGCGCGGATCGTTCACATTGTGATAGCGCGCCGGGATCTTGACCTCGTTGTGCAACTTGCGGGCGAGATCGAAATAGCCGTCGACGCCGAGGCCGGAGCAGGTGCCGTGCTTGCGGTACTCGTGGAATACGAGTTTGTCGCTCGGCATGATGTCGAGCATGCGATTGGCAACTGGCCGCGGCACGAAACCGCGATCAGGCGTCTGGCAGTCCTGCGGCCAGCCGCGCTCGAACTGCGGCCACAGGCCATGTAGGACGAAAGAGTAGCGCTTGCCGCCGCGCGGCCGGCACTGCTGGTCGTCGCTGCGGCCGCCCTGCGCGCTGGCGCAGTAGCTCGGGCTCCACGACAGCGACATCACATAGTAGTCGAACTTGCCGGCCTCGTAGCTGCGCGACTGGCGTTGAGCCTCGGCGCTGATGCCGGAGAACACGGCGAAGTGCGCCGCCAGTGCCATCGGCAAGAGACCTTTGCGCGAGACGCGGAGAAACCTGAAGCGTGCCATCTGCAACCTATCTTGTTGGTGGAGCCGGTGGGCCGGGCTACCCGGCAATTATGGCGATCAGCCGGAGTTGGCAAGCCGGTCGATGATGCGGGCCCAGCTGCGCGCGCCTTTTTTGAAGCTCGACAGATTGTATTTCTCGTTCGGCGAGTGGATGCGGTCGTCATCGAGGCCGAAGCCGACCAACAGGCTGTCCATGCCGAGCGTCTCCTTGAACGACTGCACGATCGGGATCGAGCCGCCCATGCCCATCATGATGGCCGGCCGCTTCCATTCCTCTTCCAGCGCCGCGGCCGCCGCCGCGATATAGGGTTGCGTGGTATCGAAAGCGACCGCGGGCGAACCGCGCACGCCGATGAACTCGGCCCGGCAGTCGGCCGGCAGGCGTTCTTTGACGAAGGCGTGGAACGCCTTGACGATTTTGGCCGGGTCCTGTCCGGCGACGAGACGGAAGGTGAGCTTGGCCGAGGCCTGCGCCGGGATCACGGTCTTGGAGCCGGCGCCCTGGTAGCCGCCGGCGATGCCGTTGACTTCCGCGGTCGGGCGCGCCCACATCTGCTCGATGATATTGAAGCCTGCTTCGCCGGCCGGCACCGATAGGCCGACCGTTTTCAGGAAATCCCGGCGCTGCTCGGCCAACTTGGCCCACTGCGCCCGCACCGCCTTCGATGGCATCTTGATGCCGTCGTAGAAGCCCGGAATGCGGATCTTGCCTTTGGCGTCGTGCAGGTCGGCGAGGATGCGGGTGAGAACCCGGATCGGGTTCATCGCGGCGCCGCCGTAGAGCCCCGAGTGCAGGTCGCGCGATGGCCCGTGGATGATCACCTCGGTCGAGGCGAGGCCGCGCAGCATGGTCGAAATCGCCGGCGTGTCCTTGTCCCACTGGCCGGTATCGCAGACGAGCGCGAAGTCGCACCGCAACTCCTTGGCGGTGGTCTTGAGGAATCCCGGCAGGCTTGGGCTGCCGCATTCCTCCTCGCCCTCGAGCAGCACCGTGACCGCGATCGGCAGGCCGCCGGCGACGCTCTTCCAGGCCCGCGCCGCCTCGAAGAATGTCATCAGCTGGCCTTTGTTGTCCTCAGCGCCCCGGGCGATGATGACGCGGCCATTGCCCCTCTCGGTGGCAATGCGAGGTTCGAACGGCGGATAGGTCCAAAGCTCCAGCGGATCGACCGGCTGCACGTCGTAGTGGCCGTAGAACAGCACGTGCGGCATGCCCTTCGGAACTGTCTTGTGGCTGTGCCCGACGACCATCGGGTGGCCGGTCGTGGGACGCACGGAAGCGGTAAAGCCGATCTCGTTCAGCGCCGACGCACACCATGCCGCAGCAGCCTGGCAGCGGTCCTTGAACGCCGGATCGGTCGAAATGCTGTCGATTCGCAACAGCTCGAACAGGCGAAAGATGGCTTCGTCTTCGTTGACTTCGAGCGATTTGAGGACGGCGGGCAGATGGTTCGACATCGGTGGATCTCGTCGGCTGGGGAGGCAGGCGGTGTCGGCCGGCACAGTGCGAATTCGGCCTCGCACTGTCAAAGGCAAATGCCACGGCGGTTTCGGTGCCTGGCTTCAGCCTGGCACCGGCATCACCATGGTGCCAGGCTGAAGCCAGGCACCATCCGGCCGATGCTGCGGCAATTTGCCGGGAGGGCGGCGACATGACCTTTGCTCGCGCGATTGCGGGCGAGTAAGTGGTGGCCAGCGGAGTCGTGATCGCCTATCTGACTGCATGGAGATGCAACCCATGAGCAACGCCCCATCGACCTCGAGTGCCACGGCGAAATGGGTCTATGTCTTTGGTGCCGGCCGCAGCGACGGCGACGCCGGCATGAAGGAGCTGCTCGGCGGCAAAGGGGCGAACCTCGCCGAAATGGCGAGCCTGGGCCTCCCCGTTCCGCCCGGCTTCACCATCACCACCGAGGTCTGCACCGCCTACTACGACAACGCCAAGTCGTGGCCGGCGGGCTTGACGGAGCAGGTCGAGGCGGCGGTGGCGCAGGTCGGTGCGGCGGTCGGCGCCAAGTTCGGCGACGCCGCCAATCCGCTGCTGGTGTCGGTGCGCTCGGGCGCCCGCGCCTCGATGCCCGGCATGATGGACACCATCCTCAACCTCGGCCTCAATGACATCACCGTGCAGGGTTTGGCTGCCCGCTCGGGCAACGAGCGCTTCGCCTACGACAGCTATCGCCGCTTCATCCAGATGTATTCCGATGTGGTGCTGGAGGTCGACCACGGCATCTTCGAGGACATCCTCGACAACCACAAGAACCTGGCCGGCAAGTCGGGCGACACCGAACTCGATGCCGCCGACTGGAAGAAGATCATCACCGAGTACAAGGCGGCGGTCGCAGCGTGAGACCGGCAAGCCGTTCCCGCAGTCGACGTCGGAGCAGCTGTGGGGCGCGATCGCGGCGGTGTTCGGGTCTTGGGCGAACGCGCGCGCCAACACCTATCGCCGCCTGCACAATATCCCCGACAGCTGGGGTACCGCGGTCAACGTCCAGGCGATGGTGTTCGGCAACATGGGCGAAACCTCGGCGACCGGCGTCGCCTTCACCCGCAATCCTTCGACCGGCGAGAAGGCGCTCTACGGCGAGTTCCTGGTCAACGCCCAGGGCGAGGATGTGGTCGCCGGCATCCGCACGCCACAAAGCCTGACCGAGGCCGCCCGCAGGCTAGCCGGCGACAAGAGCCCGTCGCTCGAAGCCCTGATGCCGGCGACCTTCAAGGAACTGAGCGACGTTTTCGTCAAGCTCGAAGGCCGCTATCGCGACATGCAGGACATCGAGTTCACGATCCAGAACGGCAAGCTGTGGATGCTGCAGACGCGCTCCGGCAAGCGTACCACCGCGGCAGCGCTCAAGATCGCGATCGATCTCGCCAACGAGGGACTGATCAGCCAGCGAGGAAGCGGTGATGCGGATCGAGGCTGGCGCGCTCGACCAGCTGCTGCATCCGACCATCGATCCATCGGCCAAGAAGGTGGTGGTGGCGACCGGGCTGCCGGCGTCGCCGGGAGCTGCGACCGGCGAGATCGTATTCGATGCCGACGATGCCGAGGCCGCCAAGACCCAGGGTCGGGACGTGATCCTGGTGCGCGTCGAGACCAGCCCCGAGGACATCCACGGCATGCATGCGGCAGCTGGCATCCTGACCGCGCGCGGCGGCATGACGAGCCACGCCGCCGTCGTCGCCCGCGGTATGGGCCGCCCCTGCGTGTCGGGCGCGGGGTCGCTGCGCATCGATTTGAAATCGCAGACCATGACCGCCATGGGTCAGGTGTTCCGCCGCGGCGACAAGATCACCATCGACGGCAGTACCGGCGAGGTCCTTAAGGGCGAGGTCAAGATGCGCCGGCCGGAGCTGTCGGGCGACTTCGGCACACTGATGGCCTGGGCCGATGCTGCCCGCAAGCTCAAGGTGCGGGCCAATGCCGACACGCCGCGCGACGCCAAGCAGGCGCGCCAGTTTGGCGCCGAGGGTATCGGTCTGTGCCGCACCGAGCACATGTTCTTCGACGAGGATCGCATTCTCGCCATGCGCGAGATGATCGTCGCCCTCGACGAGGCCGGCCGCCGCAAGGCGCTGGCCAAGATCCTGCCGATGCAGCGCCGCGACTTCGAGGGCCTGTTCGAGATCATGGCCGGCCTTCCGGTGACGATCCGCCTGCTTGATCCGCCGTTGCACGAGTTCCTGCCGCACGGTGAGGCCGAAGCCGGCGCCGTCGCCGCCGCCTTGGGCGTTCCGGTGAGGCGGGTGCAGGAGCGCGTCGCCGAACTCAGCGAGATCAATCCGATGCTGGGCTTCCGCGGTTGCCGGCTGGGCGTGCGCTATCCCGAGATCACCGAGATGCAGGCGCGGGCGATCTTCGAGGCGGCGGTCGCGTCCGCCAACAAAACCGGCAAGCCGGTAATGCCGGAAGTGATGATTCCGCTGGTCGCTTTCCGCAAGGAGTACGACATGCTGCGCGACCTGATCGTGGCCACGGCCAAGGCAGTCGAGAGCGAGACCGGCGCCACGCTGCACTATCAGATCGGTACCATGATCGAGCTGCCGCGTGCCTGCATCCGGGCGGCCGAGATCGCCGGCGGCGAGGGTGGCGCCGAATTCTTCTCGTTCGGCACCAACGACCTGACCCAGACCTGCCTAGGCTTGTCGCGCGACGATGCGGCGCCGATCCTGTCGAGCTACACCGAGCGTGGCCTGTTCGAGGTCGACCCGTTCGTGTCGATCGATGTCGAGGGCGTCGGCGCGCTCGTTCGCATGGGCTGCGATGAGGGACGCAAGGCGCGACCGGGCATCAAGCTCGGCATCTGCGGCGAGCACGGCGGCGATCCGGCCTCGGTCGCCTTTTGTCACGAGATCGGCCTCGACTATGTGTCGTGCTCGCCTTATCGCGTACCGGTTGCAAGGCTCGCCGCGGCCCAGGCGGCGATCGCAGGCAAGGTCACGGCCAAGGAAGGGTGAGGCTGGTCTTCTTGCCCGCCTCCGCTCATTGGCCGACGTACAGAGAAACTCGGGCTCTACCCGACCTGCGAAGCGGTCATCATTCACTGCTGTTCGGTACTACGACACTCCCGCCGCATCCTCTTCGTCGAGGGTGGGTTGGCGCTTCTTCGGGCCCTGGTTCTTCGGCAGTACCAGCAGCAGCAGCAGCATCGGCGGAAACACGAACGACCACGCCGCCCAGAACGAATGATCGCGCCGTTTGATGCCGGCGAGGATCCCGGCTGCGATCGCCGAGCCGATGGCCACCGCGCCCCAGATGACGATCCACTTGACCATTGCAGCCTCTCCTCGGCGCCGGGCAATCCTGCACCGTCAGTGTCACACCCACAAGTGGTATGCAACTGTGGCGTAATCAAGCATTCATATGCGCCGATAAATCGTTGGTGCGTCGTTAAAATTCACCGATCATTCAGCTGGACAGGCAAGCGCTGGCGTAACGCCCGCTGGCGGCACGAGCAATACGAGCACCTCGAACCACGGGCCGGCGGTGCCAAGATAGGTCACGCGCCTTTTCAGGGTGCAGCGCACCGCCCGGCCGCCGGCGTAGGTCTCGGCCGTGGCGGCGCAAGCGGCATCGCCAGCGCGGCATAAAGCGATGAACCCGTTCCGGGCGGCGGCGGCCGGGTCGACCCACGGCGCGTGCACCGGATTGAAGCTCGGCCAGGCCTGCGGATGGTCGGGCGACAGGATCACCGCAGCAGACGCCAGTCGCTGGTCGCCAGCCACCAGGGCGAGCGGCCGGCCGGTTGCCGTACGCCACATGCCGGTGACGGCTTCGGCGATCGCTTGCCTGGGCTCTGCAATGCCGTCGGCGCCGCGGGCGAGAGCCATGCGAAGCCCGACTTGGCCGGCAAGTGCGAGGCAGAGCACGATGGCGCCGGCAATCATCGCCGCACGCCCGGTGGCGGCTGGCGACGGCGTGCCGAGCCTTGCCCCGACCAGTGCCGGTAGGCACAAGAACACCGGCATCGCCCAGGCGATGGCGCCCCGCAGATTGAAAGCGGCGGTCATGACTATGGTCAACAGATAGGGCAGCACGGCGAGGATCAGGATCTCGCGTTCGAACCGATGCGGCGCGCCGATGGCCCGGCCACCATCGGCGCGCCGGAACAACAGCGCGGCGAGAGCCAGCGGGGCGAGGATCAGCGGCGTCTGGAGGGCGAAGGACAGTGCCATCGCCGGGCCACGCTTCATTTCGGCGCCGCCGCTGGCGCCCGCGGCAAAGGCGTAGGCCAGCGTCGAGGCTCGGTGATCGAGCAGCCATAGCGCATGCGGCACCATCGCCAGCGCGAACACGGCGACCGCCAAGTATGGCGCGGGCGAGCGGTAGAAGCGGATTGCACGTGCTGGCACCGCAATCGACGCGACAAGGCAGGCGACAAGCAGCAGCCCCGAGTAATACTTGGTCAGCACCGCGGCTGCGGCGGCCAGTCCGAACAGCGCACCGTGCAAGACCGTCGGGCGATCGAGCGCGCGCAGGAAGGCGAGGGTCGTCAATGGCCACAGCGAGATCAGCGCCGTGTTGTGATTGAGCTTGACAGCCATGCCGTTGGCGTAGGGCACGCTCGCCAACAGCAGCACCGCGAATACGCCGAGGCGGCGATCATCCCTCACCGCCGCCATGGCAGCGATGCGCGAGACCGCCCAGGCACACAGTGTCAGATTGAGTGCGGTCAGCAGTGCCAGGCTGGTCGGGTGCAGCGGCAGCAACGTGAACCAGGCGCGGGTGACCCACGGCAGCAATGGTGGGTGCTTCCAGAACCCCGCGGCCCAGCCGCTGTGCCCCCACATCACCACCTCGGCGGTATCGTGGTGCACGAAGCCTGGCAGCCGCAGGCCGAGGGCAAGCAGCAGTGCACCGCCGAAAACCGCCGTCAGCAGGGTGGCGGCAGCCGGATCGGCGGGGCGGAACTTGCTGGCAACGGCGACGGTCATAGGCCCTGACTGAACTACCGGGCCAACCGGCCGGCCAGCGAGCTATAGCCAAGACGGCCGAATTCGCCAATCGCCGGCTTCAGCCGTGCTGCGCGTGGACGCGTACGCCGGGTGCCGGACGTTCCATCAGCACCTCGTGCCGGAAACGGAACAGCTTGGCCGGACGGCCGCCGGTCTTGGCACGGACCTCGCCGGTCGGCTCAACCAGACCGGCGCTTTCCACCAGACGGCGGAAATTCTGCTTGTGCAGATGTGGCCCGAGGATCGCCTCGACCGTTTTCTGCAGTTCGAACAGGGTGAAATCGGGCTCCATCAGCTCGAAGATCACCGGCCGGATCTTGAGTTTGGCGCGCAGCCGGCCAATAGCGCTGGCGAGCACCCGGGCATGGTCGGGGCGCATGATCCGGTTGGACAGGTCTGCGGCGCCGAGCAGGCCGGCTTCGGCCAGCAACTCGTAGCGGTCGATGACGCGCTCCTCGTTCCAGGGCGCACGATCGAGCCCGAAGGCGATGCGTACGCGGTCGACGCGCGACAGCAAATGCTGCGGCTCGTCGGCGGCGTCGGGCATGGTCGACCATTCGCGCAGTTGCGGCACGATCGTTTCGACAATGACCGCCGGCCGGCCATTGCGCCAGTCTTCCCACGGCAGGTATTCATACCAGCAGTGCCAATTCGCTCCCGGCGGCGGCGCCGATTGCGCCCTGGTGAGGGCGAGGTAGCCGATGGCGAGGCCGGTCGTGCGATCGGCGAAGGCGAGCAATTGTTCGGCGTGGCCAAGCGTCAGGCTGGTCTGGTCGGCGACGCCTTGGCGTAGGCAGGCATCGAGCGAGAGCTGCGCTGGCGCCTGGAATTGCGTTGAAGGCAGCGCGTCCTGGCTGCCATTGGCGGTGGTCAGTACCATTGGCGCGTCATGTCTGACCGCGAGCAGGGCAGCGGTGAGGCTGACACTCGCCGTCGGCACCGCGACCGCGGCGTGACTGGCATGGATGTCGTTGACAGCACGCAACGATATGGTGCGGGCGGGAAGATGATCTTCCGGCATGCGCCGCGGGCTGGCGGCAATCGGCTTCATGTCTGCTGGCATGTGCGCCTCCGTTGGTCTTGTCGGTTACGGAGGGAACATGGCGATTTTTGGAAACGCAGATTTTCCTTGAATTATAAGTTCATCGCCGGAATTCTGCTCGGAATGGAGAATGGCGTGCCCGACAAGGCGGTTTCGCCCGGACCGATCGCTTTGACTGCGTCGACCATCCGGCCGCGCCGGCCAAGCAGATCATCGGCGATCTGGACCATCAGCGGGTTCGGCGTCGCAGTCGACGACGCCCTGCGGATGCTGCGGGCGATGGCATGCTCGACGCCGTCCTCGTTGAGTGCGCACAGGGTCATGAAGGCTGTCGCGGTCGAGCGACTGATGCCGGCCCAGCAATGGATCACGAGCGGACCGGCGTGGTCCCAGGCGCGGGCGTAGCGAAGGATCTCCTCGATATGCTCGGCCTGGGCATGAACCAGTCCCGCCTGCGGCACCGAAATGTCGTTGATCAGGATCTTGAGATGTCGGTGCGGCTCGATCTTCGCCGGCGTATCGACCGGCGTGTGGGCGTTGATAACCGTGATCAAATGCGCTGCGCCGGCCTCGCTTACAACGTCGTGGATGGCCGCCAGCGGACAAACGTGAACGCTCGTCGCGGGCAACGGCTTCGAGGCTGTTCGCACTGCAGGCATGATTGGAATTCTTCTGGCAACGCGCGGTTCGCGCCGCGACAATTGCCTGCAACCGGGCACTATTGCAAGCCGCCGGCGCGGCCAAGTGCACGAAAACGGGCAAGGAAAGCCCGCCCGACGTCCTCGGCCGGGCTCGGTGCCAGGTCTTCGAGCTTGCCCGCCAATGCCGCCGGTAAAGGCGGCGGCTCGCCGAAAAAGCGGCGTGCTTCCTCGATCGAGAAGCCGGCGAGGCGCGTTGCCTCGAAGAAAGCGGCGATCCTGTCGGCGGCCTTGATCTGGCTGGCAATCTCGCTCGGCAGCGCGGGCGGCAGGCCATAGCGGCGATGTATGGCAGCCAGCAGGCGCAGTTCGAAAGCCTTGTAATCAAGCCCGATCGCCGCCTTGAACGGGCTGATCAGGTCGCCGATCACATACTCCGGCGCGTCGTGCAGCAGGCTCGCCAGCTGCCAGCGCGGCTCGGCGTCCGGGTGCAGCGCACTAAAGATCGCCTCGACCAGCAGCGAGTGCTGCGCCACCGAGAAGGCATGCGCGCCGACGGTCTGCCCGTTCCAGCGAGCGACGCGGGCGAGGCCGTGGATGATGTCGTCGATCTCGATATCGGCGGCGGCCGGATCGAGCAGGTCGAGGCGGCGACCGGACAGCATGCGCTGCCAGGCGCGCGGCCGGCCGTCTTCGGTGTCAGCTTTGGCCATGGAGCGATTTTCGGCAGTTTGAATTTCTTCATCAGCGCGCAGCACTCGCCGTGCCGGTGGCAGGAGACGAGGTGGTCGTTGACCATGCCGCTCGACTGCATGAAGGCATACATCGTGGTCGGGCCGACGAAGCGGAAGCCTTCCGCCTTCAGTGCCTTCGACATGCGCTTCGACAGTTCGGTCTCGGCTGGGATGTCGCCGTGCTTGCGCGGGGCGTTGATTTGCGGCTTTCCGTCGAGGAATTCCCACAGGAATGACGCCAGCGAGCGTTTGTCGGTGAGCTTCAGATAGGCGCGCGCGTTGTCGATGGTGGCCTCGATTTTCAGCCGGTTGCGCACGATGCCGGCGTCCGCCATCAGGCGGGTTTTGTCGGCATCGGTGTAGCGGGCGATCTTCTCGGCATCGAAGCCGTCGAAGGCCCGGCGAAAGTTGTCGCGCTTCTTCAGGATCGTGATCCACGACAGGCCGGATTGGAAACCTTCCAGGATCAGCTTTTCGAACAGGTCGATGTCGCGCGACTTCGGCACCCCCCATTCGGTGTCGTGATAGTTGGCATAGATCGGATCATCGATGCCGACCCAGGTGCAGCGCTTCGGTTCTTTTGTAATCACAGGTCGATTACCGGCTTGTTGGCGACGCTGTCGCGATAGCGCGCGAGGTCGGCCGCGTCGACCGAAATAGGATGGCCGTTCGCGGTCAGTATTTCACCCCTGTCCGCGGCCTCGGCAACGCGGTCGAGGCGCAGCATGGCGAGTGCGTTGTTACCCGCGACCGAGCCGACGGTACCGATCACGGCGTCGCCGAGCTTGATTTCCGCGCCGCATTCGAGACCGTCGCTGCTGATGCGGACGACGCGCTTGCGTACCACCGCCTTGTTCTGCATCCGCGACACTACTTCCTGGCCGACATAGCAGCCCTTGGTGAACGACACGCCGCCGAACAGGTCGAAGTCGGCCTCGTGCGGGAAGGTGTCGCCAAGGGGGTAGTCGCGTCCTTCTTCGGGCACGCCAAGTGCAACGCGAAGAGCGTGGTAGGCGTCGGCGCCGGCATCGATCAGGCCGAGTTCCGGCAACCGTCCGGTTGGCAGCAGCAGGCGGGTTCCCAACTCCCGATGGCGCGGATCGGGATAGGCGAGGATGCCGCGCGGCACGTCCAGAACTTTGCCATCCCAGGCGACAGCAACCGTCATTTCGGGCCCCATGTCGGTGAATTGCGCTGCCGCGCGCAGCTTGTAGAAGTTGAGCCGCTTGACCAGCGCCGCGGCCTGATCGCGAGCCACATCGAGCAGGAAATCTGGTCCCGCCTTCACCACGAAGAACGCGAACAGGATTTTGCCCTGCGGCGACAGCAGTCCGGAGTGGACCGCAGGTGTTGTCGCCAGCGCATCCAAGTCGTTGGTAATCAGGCCGTCGAGCAACTTGGCTGTGTCCGCGCCGCTCGCCCGGACAACGCCGCGATCAGCAAGGAGTGCGATATGGCCTGCCATGGTCATCGAAGCCTTTCCGATTGGCCCCTGTTATAGTACGGGCGGCGGATAAGACCAGTGGATCGGGTGCCTGGCTTCAGCCTGGCGCCCTGCCACAGCCGGTGCCAGGCTGAAGCCCGGCACCGCTTCATGCGGTTGATGGATGGAATAGGCAATGGCAACGAACTTCGACGTGATCGTGCGCGGCGGCACGGTGGTCAACCACGATGGCACCGGCGTTCGCGACATCGGCATCAAGGACGGCAGGATCGCCGGCATCGGCCAGCTCGGCACCGCCAAGGCGGCCGAGGTGATCGAAGCGAAAGGCTTACACATCCTGCCGGGCGTGATCGACACTCAGGTGCATTTCCGCGAGCCGGGCCTGACCCACAAGGAAGACCTCGAGACCGGCAGCCGCGCCGCGGTGATGGGCGGTGTCACCGCTGTGTTCGAGATGCCCAACACCAATCCGCTGACGACTTCGGCCGACACCCTGGCGGCGAAAGTGAAAGCGGCGCGCCACCGCATGTTCTGCGATTTCGCCTTCTACGTCGGCGGCACGCGCGAGAACATCGCCGACATCCCGGCGCTGGAGCGGCTCGAAGGCGCGGCCGGCATCAAGGTGTTCATGGGCTCGTCGACCGGCAACCTGCTGGTCGATGATGATGCCTCGCTCGACCGGATCATCGCCCGGATCAGCCGTCGCGCCGCCTTCCACGCCGAGGACGAAGCCAGGCTGAAAGCCCGCATGGGCGAGCGCATCCCCGGCGATCCGAGTTCGCACCCGGTGTGGCGTGATCCCGAAGCCGCGCTGATCGCGACGAAGCAGCTCGTGGGGCTTGCCGAGAAGCATCGCCGCCGCGTGCACGTGCTGCATATCTCGACCGCCGAGGAGATGGAATTCCTCAGCGCTCATCGCGACTGGGCGAGTGTCGAGGTGACGCCGCATCATCTGACCCTCGAGGCGCCGGAGTGCTATGAACGCCTCGGGACCTATGCACAGATGAACCCGCCCGTGCGCGATGCCAGCCACAAAGAGATGCTTTGGTGGGGCGTCAATTCAGGCGTGGTCGACGTGCTGGGCTCCGATCACGCGCCGCACACGCGCGAGGAGAAGGATCACGCCTACCCGGGCTCGCACTCGGGCATGACCGGCGTGCAGACGCTGGTGCCGACGATGCTCGACCACGTCAACGCCGGCCGTTTGTCGCTCGAGCGCTTCGTCGATCTGACCAGTGCCGGGCCGCAGCGGCTGTTCGGGCTCGTCTCCAAGGGCCGTATCGCCGTCGGCTACGACGCCGATCTCACCATCGTCGATCTCGCCCGCACCGAGACCATTCGCAACGAATGGATCGCCAGCAAGTGCGGCTGGACGCCCTACGACGGCGTGAAGGTCAAGGGCTGGCCGGTCGCGACCTTCGTGCGCGGCCACGCCGCGATGCGCGACGGCGCCATTGTAGGCGCCGCTGCCGGTGAACCGGTGCGATTCCATGAAGCAGGTTGATTGCAATCGCCGAAACTACAAAGACGCGCGCTTGCGCTTCTTCGGTGGTGCTGCCGGGGCATCGTCAGTGTCGTTGTCGGCGACGCTGCGCGCAATCGACGCCGGCAGGCGGCCGACGACGTGCACGATCGCGCCACTCGACACGCGGTTGTATAAATCGACGACATGAACATTGGCCATGCGGAAGCAGCCTGACGAGCTGGCGCTGCCGATCGAGCGGCTGTCGTTGGTGCCATGGATGCGATAGAGCGAGGAACCGAGGTAGATCGCGCGGGCGCCGAGCGGATTGCGCAGGCCGCCGGTCATCACCTCGGGTAAGCCCGGCTGGCGCTCGCGCATTTCAACCGGCGGACGCCACTCGGGCCACTCGGCCTTGCGCGATACTTTTTCGACGCCGGTCCAGGCGAAGCCTTCGCGGCCGACGGCGACGGGGTAGCGATAGGCCTGGCTCGACGACACCACGTAGTAGAGGGCGCGGCCGCCACTATCGATCACGATGTTGCCGGCGCCATAGCTCGAGCGGAACGGGACCAGTGGCGGCGTCGCACCAGAAATCGAGGGACGTGGACCACCGTCCGAGTTGAGCGGCCCTGGCGCCTGGCTCAAGGAGCGTTGCCGGGCCGACGCCGTCGCATCTGCGCCGTCCCACTGGAACGGGAAGGCGACAGGCGCCGTCGCTGCCGTCCTGGGCGCCGTCTGCGCGGCGCGCGCCGAACGCGCCGGCGGGCCATAGTTGCGGGGGATGTTGACCGTCGTGTCGCCGAACGGATTGAACCCCTGGGCGGCGGCGGGCACCGCCATGGCGAGCGATATCAGCCCCGCCAAACCGAAAACGGTCAATCGAACCATCGTAGCTATCCTAAAACACCTACAGCTGATGATGCTCAATTAGTTAACGCACGGCGCGATCCCAAACGGTCGTTTCGAATATGGTTACCGGCACAATGTTCAGCCGAGCTAATCAACCTTTTGGAAGGAATGCCAGGTGCCGTCGGCGCCGATCGCCAGGCGATACCACGTCCACTGCTTTTTCTCCCGCATCGCCCGCAGCATCGCCGGCGTGATGAGCCGATAGAGCTGCACCTCGTCCTGCGGCGTGAGCTTGTCGAGGGCCATCTCGGCAAAGCGCGGCCAGACGTAGAGCCTGGCGTTCTCGATATCCTTGCCGACCGGCAGGACGGTGTGACCGGCGTCGAAAAGGTTGGCCAGGATCGCCAGGAACTCCCGGCCCTCGCCGTCCGCCGACTGCTGCTTCCAATAGGTGATCGGGTCGGCGACCTTGTCGCGGGCGATCGCCGGCGGCAACTCGTTCCAGGCGATCGGCGCCTTGAGGTCCTCGATCCGGCCCGACTTCACTGCCGCCAGGATGCCATCGCGCATTTCGGCGACGGCGGCCGGCAGCGCGCTCGGTGTCGACACCGTCTTGGACGCGGCTTCGGGTGTCTTTCTTGTTTTCGCTCCTTGAGCAACACCTTCGTGCGAGGCCGCATGGACAAGCACTAAACCGGCCATTAACACTATCCATGCACGAATAGAGAGCTTGGCAACGCGCGGCATCGGGGTACCTCGGAAGTGATGACGGCATTCGAACAGTCGTGCTGCATCATGCCCCGCCAGGGCTCCTCGCTTCCAGTGCTATCGGGGGGCTCGTTGGCCCCTTGATGCAGATCATCCCAAACCCCTACATCATCCCGGTCGGGATGGTCATCGGCGTGCTGGTATCGGCGCCGGTCGGCCCGGTCAACGTGCTGTGCATCCAGCGCGCGGTCTCACGCGGCGTCATGGGTGGCTTCGCCGCCGGCATCGGCGCCGTGCTGGGCGACGGCTTCATCGCCATGTTCGCGGCCATGGGCGTCGGCTCGATCTCGGTCGCGATCAAGGACTGGCGCAACACCATCCAGATCATCGGCGGGCTGGCGCTGCTGGGCTTCGCCATCAAGCTCTATCTGACGCCGCCGCCGCAGACGCCGCCGACGAGCGCCGACGACGAGAAGGCCACGCTTGCCGATTTCGCCTGGGACATTCCGCAGACGTTCTTCCTGACCATCACCAACCCGGGCGCGGTGCTCGGGCTGTTCGCCATCTTCGGCGGCGTCAGCACGTTCGTCGAGGTGAAGAGCTACGTCGATGCCTTCACCATGGTGGCAGCGGTGATGGCCGGCGGCCTGTCGTGGTGGTTCATCCTGGCCAACATGATCGGCCGTATCCGGCACCGGCTGAACGTCAACCGTCTGCGCCAGATCAACATGATCGCAGGGTTGTTGCTCGGCGTGTTCGCGGCGGTGCTGATCGGCGAGATCGTGCTGAAGGCGCTGCACGTGGTGGTCGCGCAGTTAGGCTCCATCCTGGTGCGCTGAGCTATTGAACGTTGCGGGCGACCGTGAACTCGCCACCGGCGACGCGGCTGATCAGGCCCTTGAGCAGCTTGTCGACGGCTTCCTCGCCATAAGCCTCGACCAGATCGGTCAGCGCGGTGAAAAGTGCGGCATAGGCCATGAGTTCGGGTGCGACGCCCGCATCGGCACCCTCGTCCCACGCATCAAGGATCAATCCGAGCGCCTTGAGGCTCGCATCGGAACTCTTCGTCAGCTGCTGGAATTCCATCGTCGCCCCTTGATCTTGCCGCGGTGCCGCGCCGTTCGAACGCCGGCCGGCGCCTCTCCTTGGCGACACGACTAGCACGGGGCTTTTGGCAATACGGATGCAAATGCAATTCACGGTGAACGTCGCGGCGCGGTGCGCTCACGGAATGGTCTTGACCAGCGTCTCGGAGATCTGGGTGCCTTCGGTGAGATAGCGCGTTACGGTCGTCTGCGCCGATGGAGTGCAGGTCTTGTAGGTCCGGCTGAAACTCATATAGCCCTGATTGAAGCTGCGGGTGAGGCGCGCCCGGCGCAGCGCCGAGGAGCCCTCCGCATCCATCAGCTCCTTCATCCGCTCGCGCCACAGCTGGCCATCGTTGGCGCCGCACAGTTCGCGCAGATAATGCACGGCACCGAGGATCTCCGACAGGCGCGCGAGTTTGTCGTCGTAGGGTTTGGCGTCCTCCGCCCGTGCCGCGCTGGCCGCGACGACCGCGGCGCAGATCAGCCCCAGCAGGCTGCGTGATCGAAAGCTGGCGGGCGTCGGCACTGTCCGCTCTCCTGTTGAGGCCGTGCAACGACGGCAGTTCAGCGCGCGACCCTGCAACCGGCAACGGGCGAAATCGTGACTGTCATTGCGCATCCGACAGTTTCGTCCAAGCCTGCGAAATGAGCCGCTTCGCCTCGGGGGTCAATGGGTATTCGTCGAGGCCAGCAAGCGGAACGAAGCGGGCATCACCGGCATCGCTGGCGGCACGCGGCTCGCCGTCGCGCCACAGGCCGCCATAGACCGTCAACAGGTAGTGGGCGCGCAACGCCCCGTCGGGATCGCGCACGATCACGTCGAGGACGTCGATCAGCACTGCGGCGGTAGCGGTGAGCCCGGTCTCCTCCAGCAACTCCCGGGTCGCCGCTGCCGCCGCCGTCTCGCCCGGCTCGATGTGGCCGCCTGGCAGGCTCCACAACCGCGGCGGCTTCAATCGGTTGACCAGCAGCACGCTGTCGCCACGGAACAGGGCGAAGCTCGCCCCGGCCTTGGGCCAGGTCACATTTTTGGTCGACTTGTCGTCGGCGCGGTTCATGCGCATCTTGATGGCACAGCCGCGGACCGGCCGGAACGGGAATTCGCCTCGATGTGCTCGCGCTACAGTCTGACCTCGCCTGCAGAAGCGGTACGCGCCTATTTCGGCTTTCGCAACGAGGTGGCGTTCCCGCCCCGCTACAACATCGCCCCGACCCAGCCGGTCGGCGTCGTGCGCATCGATGAAGCCGGCCAGCGGGTGTTCACGTTGGTGCGCTGGGGCCTGCTGCCGGCCTGGGTCAAGGACCCGCGCACCTTCACCACGCTCATCAATGCGCGGGCCGAGAGTGCTGCGGAAAAGCCGTCGTTCCGTGGCGCCTTCCGACACAAACGCTGTCTGGTGCCGGCCGACGGCTTCTACGAGTGGACCGGGCCGGCTGGCGCCAAGCGGCCGCATCTGATCCGGCCGCGCGACCGCGGGCCGATGGCATTCGCCGGGCTGTTCGAGAGTTGGCTCGGCGCCGACGGCAGCGAACTCGACAGCATGGCGATCCTGACGGTTGCGGCGAATGCCACGGTGAGCCCGATCCACGACCGGATGCCGGCGATCCTGCCGCCGTCGGCGTTCGATGCCTGGCTCGATTGCCGTGGTGTCGATGCCAAGGCGGCAACTGCCCTGCTGCGGCCGGCCGAAGCGGACCTGCTCGATGTCGTCGAGGTCGATCCGCGCCTCAACAATCCTCGTAACGAAGGCGCACAACTGCAGCAGCCGGTTGGACAAACACGTCTGCTTTAGCCGGCGTTAACGATACTTGGGCTCTGCTCCGGGCGGGCAGAACAGCGCGATTCGTGGCGGCCTTGGAGCTGCGGTCGCGACGGCATTGACCAAAACTCGCTACGGTCTGCCCGTGTACCTCGTAGCGGGCGGCGATTGCAGCTAGGGTAGGCAAGAAATCGACGTTTGCACTGCCCCGACTGCTCGGTGTCCCGGCTGGCCGGTGCAGCGGTGAGCGAATACTGGAGGATGGGGAATGAGCTATAGGGGCCGGGATCTCGATTTGCGCACGCCCGAGCGCTCACCGCAGGCGTCCGAGCAATTGCCGCCGGATGCCTTGCTGGTCGACGAGGCGGTGCTCGCCTGCTGCAACCACGGCTACGATCTGGCCCTCGCCCATCGTGCCCGCGAGGTGCGGCTCGAGCATCTCTTGAACGCCATGACGCGCACCGACGCGGCGGTGGCGGTGCTGGCGGTGCACGGCGTCGACGTCGCCGGGCTGCGCCATGACGCGGCGAACCTGATCGCGTCCGACGAGTCGATCGTGCCGGGCAACGAGCGGATCTCGCCGCGCCGGTCTCAGCTGCTGGCCGACATACTCCACAACGCCGCCGAGCATGCGCGAAGTCGCAATTCGATTGTTGCCATCGCCGATATCCTGCGCTCCATTCTCGAACTGAACTCAGATCAACCGGGTGTAGTCATGCTGAAACGTAATGCTTCTGGCTGGCCGCCGCGTGGCGCAGGCGAGCCGCATCGCTCCGAACCGCTGCCACCGCTGGGCGGTGGCGCCTATCAGGCCGACCCGCGCTACCTGCAGGGCGAGCCGTCGCGCGAGTGGATGCGCGTGGCGCCGCCGCCGGCCGCCTACTACCAAGCTCCGCCGCCCGGCTACTATGTCGCGGAGGCCCAGCCCGTGCCGGCGTCCGGCAACCTCACCGACGCAGTGCAGAACTCCCGCCTCGACCAGATGGAGCGGACCATCCGCGAGCTGTCGGGCGAGCTCTTGGCGGAGCGGCGGGCATTCAGCCAGCTGGTCGGCGAACTGCGCAGCGACGTCACCGGCCATACCGACAGCACCACGCGCATGCGCGGCGGCATCGACGACCGGCTCGCCGCCGTCGAGCGCAGCGTCGACGCCAAGTTCGCCGACATCGCCCGCGGCTGGACGGTGCTCGGCGAGCGGCTGCAGAGCCTGGAACAGGCGGTGATGACCGATCGCGGCGTGGGCGGCGTGCCGGCGGGCCTGGTCGACCGACTGCAGGGGATCGATAACATCGGCGCCGCGCTGGCCGCGTTTTCCGAGCGGCTGGCCGGGCTCGAACGCGGCCAGGCGCGGCAGGCGGGCAATGCCGCCGTCGAGCTGCAACCGATCATGGAACTGCTCGAAGGCCTGGAGCAGACGGTTGCCCGGCGCGCGAGCGAGGCGATCGATCTGGCGCCGGTGCTCGAGCGGTTGCAGGCGATCGAGGCCCGCGTCGCCGAGATCAATCGCGGTGCGGCCGGCATTGCCGAGCGCGTCGGCCAGTTCGAGCGCAAGCTCGATGCCGGCGCGGGCACCGCTGAGCGCGTGGTGGCGCAAGCGGCCGAGCGGCTGCGCGCGATCGAGGAAGCGATGACGGCGCAGCGCAACCAGGCGGCGCAGATTGCAACCAACCTCGGCGGCGAGATCAAGGCGGTGGTCGGCGAACGCGCCGGCCAGGTCTCACGTCTCGTCGAGACACAGCGCGCCGAAGGCTCGCAGGTCGTCGCGGCCATGGGCGAGCGGATCGGCGCGCTGGAGAAGGTGCTGCAGGGCTTCGGCCAGCGCACGCTCGATCTACACGCAGCTCACGGCGCCGATCTGGTCGAGCTACACAACGCGCTGGTCAAGCTCAACGGCAACCAGCAGACGTTGGCCGCCTCCATGGACCAGTGGCGCCTCGACAACGGCAACGAGCTGTCGGCACTGCTGATGCGGCTCGATGGTGTCGAGCGGGCCAACGCCAAGCCCTTGCAGATCCTGGAAAGCCTGCAGTCGAACGTGCAGAGCCTGCAGCGCTTCACCGCCAGGCGCGAGGAGCAGCGCAGCCGCTTCAAGCATTGGCTGATGGGCACCGACGACTGGTATGGCGCGAGCTGGGAGCACGGCAACGGCGGCATGACGCCGGCGAAAGGCAGATAGCACCCGAACGCGCGGATTGGCCCTCTCCCCCGCCATTTCGGGGGAGAGGGCAGAGGCCGGCACTTGCCGGCCGAGGGTGAGGGGCAGCCGCTTGCTC
The DNA here is from genome assembly GCA_963741505.1 of uncultured Alphaproteobacteria bacterium. Taxonomy (GTDB): domain Bacteria; phylum Pseudomonadota; class Alphaproteobacteria; order Rhizobiales; family Hyphomicrobiaceae; genus JAKFWF01. Next base: position 237,502 of record CAVUIJ010000010.1, read on the forward strand.
GAATGCCATTTCGCGCCACGCCGCATGTGTCTCGGCGCGACCGCTGTTGAGAGAACCTTCGCGTTGCTGCCCCTCACCCTGACCCTCTCCCCCTACGCGCGAAGAGCGCTAGGGGGAGAGGGAAAGAGCGCTTCCATTAAATGCGAAATAGCTCTAGCGCATCAGCTCGAGCGCGGTCTCGTCGCGCCAAGCCTGCGCTGCCTTCTCGGCCTTCTCACGATCGGCGCGTGACAGCTTGCCGATCAACTTGTCCATAGTCTCGTCGGCGACGTTGGCATTGCGGGCGAGGATGCGCCACTTGGCCGCCTCGACCGGATCGGGCAGCACCGTCACACCCTCGGCAAAGACGTAGGCGAGCCGGTTCTGGGCGCCGGCGAGGCCCTTGTTGGCCGCCGATTTCAGATAATCGACGGCGCGCGGCATGTCGGCATTGAGACCATAGCCCTTGAGCAGCAGCACGGCATAATCGTACTCGGCCTCGGCCATGCCCTGCTCGGCGGCGCGGCGCAGCCAGCGCGAGGACTCGTAGGCATCGGGCGTAACGCCGTGGCCCTTCTGGTAGAGGGTGGCAAGATCGTATTGCGCAGCAGCGATCCCCTTCTGCGCGGCGAACGCCAGATGCTGGGCGGCGCGATAGGGATTTTCGGGCTTGCCCTTGCCGGACAGGAACAGCAGGGCGAGGTTGTAATTGGCGAGCGCGTGTTCCTTGCGGGCGGCGCGCTCGAACATCTCGGCGGCGCCGTCGTAGTCCTTCGGCACGCCGCGGCCTTCGGCCCGCATCACGCCGAGCGCGAAGGCGCCTTCGGTATCACCGAGCTCGGCGCCCCGGGCATACCACTTGGCGGCCGTTGCTTCGTCGCGATCGACGCCGAGGCCCTCGTCGTAGATGCGGCCGACCAGGGTGTTGGCCGCGGCATCGCCGTCCTTGGCCCGCTGGCCGGCAAGCGTCAACGCGGTCAAATACTCGCCCTTCTCGAAGGCGAGCAAGGCCGCATCCTCTGCCGTCGGCTGCGGTTCCGAGCGTGGCGCCGGGGTGCCGACCTGGCGCTTCTGGAACCGCATCAGCGGATCGCTCGAATGGGCCGGCGGCTTGATCGCCTTAGGCTTGGCCACAGGCTTTGCCGCTGCCGGCGGCGGCTTCGGCACCGTCGGGTCGATGGTCGAATTCCACGAACTCGTCTGCGCGTAAGCCGGCCCGGCGAGGACGAGCAGGCCGATGGCTGCCGCACCTGTGTGACGAATGAAGCGCATCAATCCGCACCCACGTGCATGGCGTCACCGATCACGGCAGCGATCGCCGTTACATGGGCGACGCAATCGGCCGGCGCGGCGCCGGCGGGCAGTGCGATGGCAATGAATTCAGGCCGCGCACCGGCAAGCGCGCTCGCAATCTGCGGGCTCGCGACATCGAAGACGACGCACGGCACCTCGAAGATTTCCGCCCACCAGGCGACCAGGTCGGATTGGCCCGCGCCGGCGGCGAAGCCGATATAGTCGGCGCCGGCCTCGGCGATCTCCATCGCGTCGTGGCGGACCGCAGGCGCATCGGGCGCGATGCCGGCGCCGATCATGAAACGATTGCCGAGGATCTCGCGTGCTTCCTCGAAGCGGGCGCGCAACGTCGGCGACCACGACAGGTGCACGCCGTCGGCGCGCAACGTCCGGGCGAGGCTCGCGTCGTCCTCAATGAGAGCCGCGACATTCGCCTGTTGCGCCAGCTCGACCAGCGGCCGGGCTTGGTTGCATCGAGCTTGCCAGCTCCTGGCCGGATCAGGACGGCTGCGACATTGCGGGCGGACCCGAGCACTGCGGCAAGGCGCGCCGACGCCGTCGGGCCGGCATCGACGATGACGTAGAGCTGCGGGGAATCCGGGTTCATGCGTCGAGCCTATCGGAATGGAATTCGGGCGAAATCGTGGTGTGCGAGATCCGTTACCACAGGTGTCGCTCGTTACTGAGACTGGCGCGGCTCGCGTCGCCGGCTGCTACTAATCGAGTGGGACATTGAGTTTAGTGCCCCGGGTCATGATGCCGCCGCGATTGCCGATCTCGATTGCGCCGTAACGCTGCTTGAAGCAGTGGGGCAGCGGCCGGTCGCCGGGCACCGACAGCCACAGCCTGAGCAGATGCCGCTTCCTGGCCGCATCCGGCCAGTCGCGAAACGCGGTGCGGTCGTGCAGCAGGCCGTGATTATAGACGAACTGCATGTCGCCGGGCTGCAACTGCATGCCGAAATGGAGGCGCGGGTCGTTGGCCAGCGCGTCGAACAGGTCGAGCGCCTCGACGTGGGCGGGCGTCAGGCGCAGCGCATCGGGGAAACGCTGGGCGCTGTCGATATACTGGCGCTGATAGATCCCGGTCAGGAACCCTGCGTGCCAGTTAAGTACCGGGATTTCGAAGTACGGCTTCTGCCCCTCCGGCACCTCGCCGCGCCGGTCGGTGGCGATCGGTTCGAACAGCCGCGGCACCAGGTCGGGTCGTTGCCGCATCATCTCGTTGTAGATCGTGGTGGTCGAGACCAGCAGCGACTTGCCGCCTGCCATCGCCTCGCGGATGCACAGCAGGCCGACGACGTCGGCTGAATCGGTGTGGAAGGTCTGGCGCTGGGCGGTCTGGTAGATGCGGGTGTTGGGATTGCTGGCGTCGGCACCGATGTCGCGGACGTGGCCGAGGATATGGCCCATGGCGTTCTGCGACCGGGCCGAGCCCAGATGCGCGCCGATGCCGCAGAAGATGGTGGCGGCCATCTGCTGGCTGTAGTTGGCGACCGGCAGGCCGCGCAGCAGCTCGAAACCGCGCCCCTCGATCAGAGTTCGCCTGAGTTTGGTGAGATAATCGCCGAGGCGCGGCAGCGGGAAGCGTTGCGCGGTGATCTCGCCGATCGCATCGGTTTCAGCGAGAAACGATCTTGCCGCCTGTTCCAGTTCGGCGATGTCGGCGGCCGACAGTTGGACGAGCCATTGTTCGGGATGCGCGGCCATATCCTCGCCGTACCAGGCAGACGGTATGTCGATATGGCTCGGCGGCATCGCGGCGGCGGCGGGCATGATGCGGTTCCTCGTCGTTCAGCACGAGTGAACCATCGCGCCCCGCGCGGGGCAAGGCAGGTTTGCTGGAGATGTCGACAAGGCAGATGCGGCCAATTTCCCTCTGCCGCTCGTGCAGGGGCACGGCAGCAAAACGGGGAACGGTGCCTGGCTTCAGCCTGGCACCAACGGAGCCATGGTGCCAGGCTGAAGCCAGGCACCATCGACATAGCAAGCCGCCGCCCCCGCTCTTTTACACCAACCGGCTCTGTTCCACCGCCGCCGCGATGAAGCCCTTGAACAGCGGATGCGGGTCGAACGGGCGGCTCTTCAGCTCCGGGTGATACTGCACGCCGATGAACCAGGGATGGTCGGGGTATTCGACGGTCTCCGGCAGCAGGCCGTCGGGCGAGGTGCCGGTGAAGGCGAGGCCGGCGCGTTCGAGGCGCTCGCGATAGTCGGTGTTGACCTCCCAGCGGTGGCGGTGACGCTCGGAGATGGTGGTCGCGCCGTACATCGAGGCGATCTTGGAGTTGCCCGACAGCTTCGCCTCATAGGCGCCGAGCCGCATGGTGCCGCCAAGATCGCCGCCGGCGGCACGGGTCTGCAACTGGCCGCCGCTCATCCACTCGGTCATCAGCGCGACCACCGGCTCCTTGGCTGGGCCGAACTCGGTCGAGCTCGCTTCAGGGATGTGGCACAGGCTGCGCGCCGCCTCGATCACCGCCATCTGCATGCCGAAGCAGATGCCGAAGTAGGGCACCTTGCGGGTGCGCGCGAACTTGGCCGCCAGGATCTTGCCCTCGGTGCCACGCTCGCCGAAGCCGCCGGGCACCAGGATGCCGTGCACGCCCTCGAGGTAGGGCGCCGGGTCCTCGCGCTCGAACACCTCGGCATCGATCCACTCGAGCTTGACCTTGACGTTGTTGGCGATGCCGCCGTGCACCAGCGCCTCGATCAGCGATTTGTAGGCGTCTTTAAGCACCGTGTACTTGCCGACGATGGCGATCGTGACCTCGCCCTCGGGCGTGGCGATGGCGCGGCTGATCGTCTCCCAGCGGCTGGCGTCGAGCGCCGGCAGCTCCTTGATGCCGAAGGCTGCCAGCACCTGGTCGTCGAGGCCTTCGCGGTGGTAGGCGAGCGGCACGTCGTAGATCGAGGCGACGTCGAGCGCCTGGATCACGGCCTCCTCGCGCACGTTGCAGAACAGCGCGATCTTGCGGCGCTCCGCCTTCGGCACCTCGCGGTCCGAGCGGCACAGCAGGATGTCGGGCTGGATGCCGATCGAGCGCAGCTCCTTGACCGAGTGCTGCGTCGGCTTCGTCTTGAGTTCGCCGGCGCTGGGGATGTAGGGCATCAAGGTGAGATGGATGTAGACGCTCGACCCGCGCGGCAGATCGTTGCCGAGCTGACGGATCGCCTCGAAGAACGGCAGGCCCTCGATGTCGCCGACGGTGCCGCCGATCTCGACCAGCACGAAATCGACATCCTCGTTGCCGTTGGTGACGAACGCCTTGATCGCGTCGGTGACGTGCGGGATCACCTGCACCGTGCCGCCGAGAAAATCGCCGCGCCGTTCCTTGGCGAGGATCTCCTGGTAGATGCGGCCGGTGGTGATGTTGTCGGCCTTGCGCGCCGGCACGCCGGTGAAGCGCTCGTAATGGCCGAGGTCGAGATCGGTCTCGGCGCCGTCGTCGGTCACGAACACCTCACCGTGCTGGTAGGGGCTCATCGTGCCGGGGTCGACATTGAGATAGGGGTCGAGCTTCTTCAGCCGGACTTTATAGCCGCGAGCCTGTAGAAGCGCACCGAGCGCTGCGGAGGCGAGGCCTTTTCCAAGCGAGGAAACCACGCCGCCGGTAATGAAGATGTACCGTTGCATGGGCTTGCAGAATACACAGAAACGAAGCGATTCGAAGAGGCAAATGAGCGCCTTCCACCGCGATGTTTCAGGCTTGGGTTAGCGGGTCTGCGGAACCGCCGGTCCGGCGGGTGCGGCGGGCGCTGCTGGCGCCGGTGTCGGGCCGGTACCCTGCAATTTGTCGAGTACGCCGCCGCGGCCGACTGGAACGGCAGGCGCCGCCTTGTCGTCGGTGGTCGTCGTCGGTGCGCCGCCGGCGGCCGGCGTCTCGAACACCGAGCGGGGAGCGGCCGTGCGCTGGGCGAGGATCGTCAGGACGATGCTGGTCACGAAGAACGCCGCCGCCAGCACCGCGGTGGTGCGCGACAACAGGTTCGCGGTGCCGCGGCCGGTCAGCAAGCCGCCGGCGCCACCGCCGCCGCCGATGCCGAGCGCACCACCCTCCGACTTCTGCATCAGCACGACGCCGACGAGGGCGGCGGCGATCATCAGGTGGATCACGAGAACGACGGTGGTCATGGCGATTCTGGTCCGCTGGCGAAGCCGGGGCTGTGACTGATCGGCCCCCTGCTACACCACTCGCACGCGCCGATGCCAGCCCTAGACGACAGTAGGCTGCGGCGGCTATGGAGCAGTGGCTTCGATGTAGAAGGACCCGACATGTCTTCGACGCTGCTGCGACCGTTGGCGCTCATGTTCGGCTATGACCTGCGCACCGTGCGCCGTTCCGACAGCGTCGATCTGCATTTGCAGCGCTATTTCAAGCACCACCGTACCGACCTACTGATCGACGTCGGGGCGCATGTTGGCGGGTTCGGCCAGATGTGCCGGAAGATCGGATATGGCGGCCCGATTCTGTCGTTCGAGCCGGCAAGCGCGGTGTTTGCCATGCTGGAAAAGGCCGCGCACGCCGACGGCAACTGGCAGGCGCAACGCATGGGGCTCGGAATGGCGAAGGCGCGGCTCGGCCTCAATATCAACGCCGGCGCGAACTTCAATTCCCTGCTGCCGTCCAAGGCAACCATGATCGACCGATTTCCGGCCTTGCAGACGACAGCGGTGGAGGAGGTCGAGATCGACCGGCTCGACGCCGTGCTCGATCGGCTCGGCGTGGCGAGGGATGCGACAATCTTCCTCAAGTCGGACACCCAGGGCAATGATCTCAATGTCCTGCGTGGCCTCGGCCAGCGCTTCGGCCAAGTGAAGGCCTTGATGCTCGAGATGTCGGTCCAGCCGATCTATGAGGGCGCGCCATCGCATTGGGAGGTTGGCGCTTTCGTCCACGCAGCCGGCTTCGAGGCCTATGGCTTCTCGACGGTATCGCGCGACAGCTCCGGCGGCATGATCGAGTATGACGCCCTGTTCAAGCGCAAGTGACCAGGCCTTAGCGTTACTGGGCAGGGGCGGCGGCCGGCGGCACCAGTACCGACTTCGGCGGTGACGGCGGTACGAAGGCATCGTCGGGCTTCGGCTTGGCTGCTGTCCGTTTCGGCTTCGGCGGAGCTGGCGCCGGTGTCGCCGCCTCGGCCGGTGCTGTTCGATGCGGTCGGCGCCTTCGATCTTGGCGCGGCCTTCTTCACCGGCACCGGGGTCTTGGGTGCCTCCGCCTCGAGCTTGGCTGCATCCGGATCGGGATCGGAGCCGGTGCCGTGCTCGAGCACGGCCTCGGTGGCTGCGTCGAATTGGCGCTTCGGCTGCGGACAGCGGAACAGGAACTGCGCCTCGGTGTCGATCAGCTGCTCGATCTGTTGCAGCTGCTCGGGCTTGAGGTTGGCCTTGGCCCAGGCGGCGCCCTTGGCGAAGTTGTTGCGGGCGCCGGACTTTTCGAGAGTGCCGAGATTCTGGCGCAGTTGCTCGCAGGCAGCCGGTTCGAGTGGCGCGGCGGACGCGACTGCGCCCGGCAGCAGGCTGGCCAAGCCGATGACGATCGGCAATGCAAGGTTACGTGTCATGGCTGGTTGCTTGCTCAAGCCTCGTATGCGGCAAGGATGCCGAGGAAATCGTCAGCTTTGAGGCTGGCGCCGCCAACCAGTGCGCCGTTGACATCGGCGATGCCCATCAACTCGCGCGCATTCGCGGCCTTGACCGAGCCGCCATAAAGCAACCGCATCTGTCGACCGTCGGCGCCAAAGCGGGCGGCGAGCTTCGAGCGCACGAAGGCATGCACCTCGGCGACGTCGGCGGCGGTGGGCGTAAGGCCGGTGCCGATCGCCCAGACCGGCTCGTAGGCGATGACGGTGTTGGCGGCGCTCGCACCCGATGGCACGGAGCCCGCCAGCTGCCGCTCGATGATCGACAAGGTGACGCCGGATCGGCGCTGCTCGGCGGTCTCGCCGACGCAGACGATCGCGGTGAGGCCGGCCCGATGCGCGGCCTCGGCCTTGGCGCAGACGAGCGTGTCGGTCTCGCCGTGGTCGGTGCGCCGTTCGGAGTGGCCGACGATGACGGCGGTGGCGCCGGCGTCCTTCAGCATAGCAGCCGAGATGTCGCCAGTATGGGCGCCGGACGCCTTGGCGTGGCAGTCCTGGCCGCCGATCATGAGCTGCGAGCCGCGGGCCGCTTCGGCGAAGGCGGCGATCAGCGTTGCCGGCGGGCAGATCATGACGTCGCACCTCGCCTTGGCACTGCCGTCACGGATCCTGGCGAGTTCGTCGGCGGCCGCGCGCAGCCCATTCATCTTCCAGTTGCCGGCAACCAGGGCTCGCGGACTGGAGCTGGCGTTGTTCGTTTCCGTCATGTCCAAATTCCATTGTGAGGCAGTGACTTGGCGCCGGCGAACGAGCCATTCGACAACCCTGCCGGGCTAACCCTTGCATTCGGCCGAGGCTTGGGGTTCATAGCGTATCGAAAGCGTGCCGACCACAGGGGCTAGTACCTGGAATCACACTTGGATAGCACACATGACGATCGAGGATGCTCGCCGGCCAGGAGCGCCGCGCCGGCCGATGTTGCCCCATCGGACAAGCGGCGCGACGCCGCCGGCGAGCATCCTCGACCGCCCGTAGGGTCGCGGCCCACGGGCGCCCGCGGCGTCGCGCGCCTCGACCGTAGTCTGGGCTACGCTCTTCGGCGCGCTCCTTGCGGATCGCCTCGCGGTTCCGCGATCAGGTGTACTATCCAAGTGTAATTCCAGGTACTAGGGCTCCTGTGTCAGGTTTTTGTCGGTCTGCCATGCACCGCGCGCTCCGTGGCTGATCGCCACGAAGGGCGCCGCTCAACTCCGGGACCTCGTTCGATGCTCAATTCGATGCGCCGTGGCGCTAAAGGTTGGATCGCCAAGATCCTGTTCGGCTTGCTGGTCGTCAGTTTCGGCATCTGGGGCATCGCCGATACCTTCCGCGGCTACGGCGAAGGCTCGCTCGCCCGCGTCGGCAAGATCGAGATCTCGACCAACGAGTTCCAGCAGTCCTTTCAGAGCCAGTTCGACAATCTGCGGCGCCGGTTCGGTGGCCGCATCACACCTGAGCAGGCGCGCGCCTTCGGCTTCGACCAGCAGGTGCTGTCGCAGCTGGTCGGTGCTGCTGCGATCGACAATCATGCGCGGGAGCTGCAACTGGGCCTGTCCGACGCGGCTGTCACCGAACGCTTGAAGCGCGATCCGCGTTTCGCCGGCGTCGATGGCAAGTTCAACAAGACCGCGTTTGATCTCTTCCTGCGCCAGAACGGTCTTACCGAGCGAGGCTTCCTCAGCATCGCCCGCAAGGATGAGGTGCGCGATCAGCTGACGATTGCGATCGTCAATTCCGTCAACGTCCCGAACACGATGATCGAGGTGCTGTACAAGTATCGCGAGGAGACCCGCAAGATCGCGCACTTCACGCTCGATCCGGCCAAGGTCGCTTCGGTCGGCGAGGCGGACGAGGCCAAACTCACCGCGACCTATGAAGGCAACAAGCGCCGCTTCATGACGCCGGAGCAGCGCAGCGCCGCGGTGCTGCTGCTGACCGGTGACCAGGTCAAGAAGTCGATCTCTGTCAGCGACGACGACATCAAGGCCGCCTACGAGCAGAACCCGGAGCGGTTCAACATGCCCGAGCAGCGGCGTATCCAGCAAATCGCGTTTCCCGATCGGACCAAGGCCGAGGTCGCCGCCAAGGCGATCGCCGGCGGCAAGCCGTTCGACGAGGTCGCCAAGGAGGCCGGTGCCAAGGACAGCGACATCGACCTCGGCCTGGTGACGAAGAAATCGCTGATCGACCAGAAGATCGCGGACGCCGCCTTCGCGCTCGCCAAGGATGTGGTTTCGCCGGTGATCGATGGCCGCTTCGCCACCGTCCTGCTGCGCGTGACCGAGATCGAGGCGGGCAAGCAGAAGACGCTCGCCGAAGTCAAGGACGAACTCAGGGACGGTATCGCCGGCGAGCGCGCCTCGGCCGAGATCCAGAAGATCCACGACGCGGTCGAGGACGGCCGCTCGGGCGGCAAGTTGCTGAAGGAGATCGCGGCGGCGCAAAAGCTGCAGCTGCTGGAGATCGTCGATACCGATCGCACCGGCAAGACCGCGGACGGCAAGCCGGCATTCGACAATGCGGAAGGCGAGAAGGTCATGGCGGCGGTGTTCGCCGCCAAGGTCGGTGTCGATGCCGACCCGATCGAACTCGCCGACGGCGGCTATGCCTGGGTCGACTTGCAGGGCGTGAAGCCAGAAAAGAGCCGCGAGTTCGCCGAGGTCAAGGACGAGGTCAAGAAATTCTGGGTCGAGACCGAGACCCGCAAAGCGATCACCGCCGCCGCGCAGGCCTTCGCCGAGCGGGTTGCCAAGGGCGAGGCGATCGACAAGGTGGCGGCCGAGGCCGGCGGCAAGGTGGTGACGAGCGAGCCGATCCTGCGCGGCGGCAAGCCGGTCGGGCTGACCGAGCAGGCGGTCAACCAGGCGTTCGCGCTGGTCGCCGGTGCGGCATCCTCGTCCGACACCGTCGACGGCAAGTCGCGGGTGATCTTCAAGGTCGTCGAGATCATCCCGGCGCCGGCCCTGAAGCCCGAGCAGATCGACAAGCTCAGGGCCGAGCTGCAGCGTCAGATGCAGTCCGACACCATGGCCGAATATCTTGCCGGGCTGCAGGAGCGGTTCGGCGTCAGCGTCAATACCGCCGCGTTCCAGCGCGCGATCGGCGCCGACCGCGATCAGCAGTCGCAATGACGCCGGCGGCATGGCGCCCGGCGCGTGTATGACAAGGCATTGCCAGCAACATGAGCCCGAAACAGGTGTCCGATCTCGGCTTCGATGCCTTTCCCGAACGCACCGGGTTCGCCCACGGTTATGCGGCGGGCCGCACGCAACTGGTTTGGACGAAGCTCGTCGCCGATCTCGAAACTCCGGTGTCAGCCTACCTGAAGCTCACCGAAGGGGCGGCGGCGCCGACCGCCGGTAGCCAAGGGCATGACCTTCCTGCTCGAGTCGGTCGAAGGCGGCGCCGTTCGCGGCCGCTATTCGATCATCGGGCTGCGGCCCGACATCGTCTGGCGCGCCGCCGGCAACAGGGCCGAAATCAACCGCGATCCACTGCGACGGCCGGATGCATTCGAGCCGGAAGCCAAGCCGACACTGGAAGCGCTGCGGGCGCTGCTCGCCGAAAGCCGCATCGAGGTGCCGGAGGGTTTGCCGCCGATGGCCTCGGGCGTGTTTGGCTACATGGGCTACGACACCGTTCGCCTGATCGAGGAACTGCCGAACATGCGGCCGGATGCATTGGGCGTGCCCGATGCCGTCCTGATGCGGCCGACCGTCATCATCATCTTCGATGCGGTCAAGGACGAAATGACGGTGGTAACACCGGTGCGTCCGCAAGCCGGCATCAAGGCGCAAGCCGCCTACGATGCGGCGCTCGTCGCGGCTCGCAGCGATCGTCGCCGCACTCGATGCACCGGTGCCGGAGGCGGCGCGTGCCGCCGCCGACGTCGCGCCTGCCGCCGAACCGGTGTCGAACACGACGCCGGCGGAATACCGCGCCATGGTTGATCGCGCCAAGGAATACATCCGCGCCGGTGATGTGTTCCAGGTGGTGCTGTCGCAGCGCTTCTCGACGCCGTTCACGCTGCCGCCGTTCCAGCTCTACCGGGCGCTGCGCCGCACCAATCCGTCGCCGTTCCTGTTCCACCTCGACTTCGGCGACTATGCGCTGGTCGGCTCGAGCCCCGAGATCCTGGTGCGGGTGCGCAATGGCGAGGTGACGATCCGGCCGATCGCCGGCACCGCGCGACGCGGCGCCACCGCCGCCGAAGATCAGCATCTGGCGGAAGCATTGCTCGCCGACCCGAAGGAGCGCGCCGAGCACCTGATGCTGCTCGACCTCGGCCGCAACGACGTCGGCCGCGTCGCCGAGATCGGCTCGGTCGAGGTGACCGAGCGTTTCATCGTCGAGCGCTACAGCCACGTCATGCACATCGTCTCGAACGTCATCGGCCGGCTCGATGCCAAGAACCACGATGCCATCGACGCGCTGATGGCAGGCTTCCCGGCCGGCACCGTGTCGGGAGCGCCGAAGGTGCGCGCGATGCAGATCATCGACGAACTGGAGAAGGACAAGCGCGGCCCCTACGCCGGCTGCGTCGGTTATTTCTCGGCCGACGGCCAGATGGATACCTGCATCGTGCTGCGCACCGGCCTCGTCAAGGACGGCATCCTGCACGTTCAGGCCGGCGCCGGCCTCGTCTACGACAGCATCCCGGAGAACGAGCAGCAGGAGTGCATCAACAAGGCCAAGGCGCTGGTGCGGGCAGCGGAAGAGGCAGTGCGCTTCGCCGGCCGCCGCAAGCCGCAGGCGATGCCCGGCGACAACGGCGGCGCGTTCGGATGATCAATCCGGCGCAACCGCCGCATTTGCGTATTTGGCGTCCCATGCTATTCGACCAACGCGAAATTCGGACAGGTCACATGCCATGACGGCACGCATCTTCAAGCCCGCCAAGTCGGCCATGCAGTCGGGGGCGGCGCGTACCCGCGAATGGGTGCTGCAACCGGAGCCCGCCGACGCCAAGGCGATCGATCCGCTGACCGGCTGGTCGGGTTCCGGCGACACCGGCAGCCAGGTCGAGCTGTCGTTCGACACGCGCGAGGAGGCCGTCGCCTACGCCGAGCGCATGGGGCTCGCCTACACCGTGATCGAGCCGCAGCCGCGCAAGCCGGTGCACAAGGCCTACTCCGACAACTTCAAGTTCGGCCGCATCGGCAGCTGGACGCACCCTCTGCGTCGGTTTGACTCGCGGGTGAGGTATTGAGCGTTGGGTTGCGAGCTGATTAAGCTCGGCATGCAAGCCGAGCCCCGTGATTCCGGAGACGATCCGCACCGAGCCGCTGGTGTTGTCGCTGCTCGCAAAGATCGACGCCTTGCTCGACCAAATCAAGATCCTGAACGCCCGCATCGCCGAACTCGAGGCGCGCAGCAGCCGCCGCCGAAGACGCCGACCAACTCGTCGCTACGCCGTCGAGCGCACGCAAGGCCAATGTCTGTGAGACGCCTCCGCGAAGAAGTGCCGCAGGGTCGGCCTGGCGTTGCGCGACGACTGCGCGAAGCGCCAGACGCGACACGCGAGGTCTATGCCGAACGCTGCGCTTGCGGCGCAGTGCTTTCGCGGACCGATCAGATGCTGACGCACGCCTACGACCACATCGATCTGCCGCCGATCAAGCCGATCACGACGCGCATCAACCTGCATCGCGGCAACTGCCCTTGCTGCAACAGGCGGGTGACGGCGAAGCCGCCGGCCGACATGCCGCCGGCTCGCCGTTCGGGCCGCGCATCGTGTCGACAGTGACCTATTGCACGCTTGCCGGATGGTTAGCTACAATCGCCTGACCGAAACGCTCGGCTGAAGGTTCAAGCGGAAGCATTCCGAGGGCGCGATCGCCAAGATGCTGGCGGGTGCGCAAACGCCGTTCGCCGCGCACTCCGCCGAGATCGACGAGACGGAGCGTAACAGTCCTGTCATCGCCAGCGACGAGACGAGCGCGCGCGTCAACGGGAAAACGCACTGGCAGTGGACGTTCATCGCGCCGACGGCGGTGTCCCACACCATTGCCGGGACGCGCGCAACGCCGCCGACGAGTTCTCGGCGGTGCGCGGCCAAGGTCTGGCTGTCGGATCGCCTTCCGCGCAGCGCCGCACGCCGACGCGCATCAGTATTGTCTTGCCATCTCATCCGCGATGCGCAGTTAGCGATCGATGCCGGCGACACGATCTTTGCGCCGCCTCAAACGCTTTCTGCAAAAGGCGTGCGTCATCGGCCGGCGGCGCCGGACCTGGCAGATGCGACGATCAAGTCGTATGCACGTGATCTCGGCGCAACCGATCGGCTGCTCGACTCGAGCCGACGCAGAAGGACGGCAGCATCTCCGGGCCAGCTGCAGGTCGATGGCCACGACAAGCTGCTCGTGTTCATGACACGGCGCGACTCGAGCCGAAACAATGGAGCCGAGCGGGAATGCGGCCTCGGTGATCTTCCGCAAAGTGACGAACGGCTTCGCTCGCGAGGGGCGCAAGGTCACGCCGACACCGCCCAGTCGCCACGGCGCACAACGGCCGAAGCGCACCACCGCAAGCGCGAAGCTCTGGGCGCAGCGGCGGAGAGGCTGCGGCGTGAGGAGCGGGCGGTGAGGGGTGAGTACAAAGGGAGTTAGTTGTGGAGGTGTTATGTGCTAGAAGTGCGGGCTTCGCCAATGGGTCATGATTCCGAACGACTTTCCGGTTGCCTCTTCGACAATGGCTCGGACGCGGAACAACCGGGCTGCAGCAAGAGCTGGTGGTGCAATCCGCGCCCTCACGCCACGGCAAGCTTGGCGCGCTCGACCAGTTTTATGCCGGCATCGTCAGTCCAGGTGAACACGAAGTCGCCGGGACCCGACACCTTCATGTGGAAGGCGATGAAGGGGTTGGCCGAAATGCCGGGCTGCAGCTCGGCCTCGAACACGGTGCGGCCGTTGAACGTCGCGGTAAAGGCATGGATGATGTTGCGCGGCACCACTTTGCCATCGGCGTCGCGGCGCTGGCCGGTTTCCATGACGTGGCCGACCAGGGTCTTGATTTCGATGATGTCGCCGATCCTGGCGGTTTCGGGCAACCGGATGCGCGGCTTGTTCATGGTTGAATTCCTAGCCGCCGCAGCCGCCGATGGTCACCTTGATGTTCCGGGTCGCGGTCAGGAAAGTGCCATCGTTGAGCTCGGCGAGCGCGACGATATCCTGTGACTTGGCGAGCCGGATGCGGCTCGACACCGCGGCCTTGCCGCTATCGCGCGAAAACCGGAAGGTGGCGAGCAGCGCCTGCGGGTTGCCGGTCGAGTATAGCCGCAACGAGCGGACGAAGCTCGCTTCGGTCATCGGACTGTCGACGGTGATGTCGAAGGGTACGACATTGCCGTTCTCGGCGATCTCCGGCACGGTCATGGCGATCCGGCCCTCGACCACCTTGGCATCGCCGGTGACCAATTTCATCGCCGCCTGCCAGGACGGTGAGGCTTCGACGGCGGCAGCATCAGCCGGCTTCTGGTCCTGGGCGAGGACGGCGATCGATGCACTGGCAGCGGCCAGCCCGCACGCTGCCGATGCGATCAACAGATCGCGGCGGCTGGTTGCGCGACGTGACTCGGCCATGGAGCAGCCCTCTTGTCCTGAGGGACGTAGCATATACAGTTGCGCAACCGCAATTCCTTGGGAACGGTTTCGCCGAAAACCGGTGATTTCCAGCATGAACCGTGACCGCATCAACGTCGCCGAGTTATCCCGCCGCGCCTTTGTTGCGGCAGGGTTCGCAGCGATTGCGTCAGGTGCGGCGCGCGCCGCCACCGGATATCATCTGGTGATGGTCGAGGAGCCCGGCTGCGTCTACTGCGCCCGCTGGCATGCAGAAGTCGGCCCCGCCTACGCCAACAGCCCAGAGGGCCGGTTCGCGCCGTTGCAGCGCGAGCGCCTCGGCTCGGCGGCGTTGGCGCACCTGAAAGGGCTGCGCTATACGCCGACCTTCGTGCTGACCGAGGGCGATCGTGAGATCGGCCGCATTGTCGGCTATCCGGGCGCCGATTTCTTCTGGGCCCTGCTCGCCGATCTGTTGGCCAAGACGACTTACCGGACGCCGGCGCAGGACGACATCAAGACTTGAAGCGCGGGCCTTGTTCGATGCCAGCTAAAACGGCCGCAGCCATGAGGGTTGCGGCTCTGGCAATCGCAGCTGCCACCGGCCGTCTTATGCGGCCAAGGTCGGCGGTTTGCCGGCATGTTGGGCCGGGTCGAGCATCGGCTTCAGATCGGAGGCGTCGGCCGGACGGCGCACGCGACCATCGAAGTGGGCGCCTTCTACCACCATCAGGGTCTGGTGATGAATGTCGCCCTCCACAGTCGACTTGCCCATCAGCTGCACCTTGGTACCCTTGATCGTGCCGTAAACCTGGCCGCGAATTTCAACCGCGTCGGCCCAGATCGTGCCGGTGACCTTGCCAGCCTCGCCGATGATCACCTCGGAGCCGTGCAGGTCGGCCTGCACCTCGCCATCGACCTGAAGTGTGCCTTTGGTGATGATGACGATGCGCTCGCCCATGATGGCGAGGTCGTTGCCGATGATCGACAGCTTGCCGGTCTCGGGCCGTTCGACCGGCGCCGTTCTGCTGGTTGGCAACGGTGGCACGGCCGCAGTGCCCGGGATCGGACTTTCCGACAGGGCGACGGGCCTCTTGCCGTCCGTCTCGCGGACTTTTGCAGTCGATAATGGATTGAACACGGATAGCACTCCCTACGTGAAACTGCTGTCTCCTATACCCCACCCGCGGAGGGCACCACTGCTCGATGTTCAAATTGTGGTCGAGTAGAGGCTAAGGCGTGTCAGGTCAGACGGTCGCGGTCGGCTGCGGGCGAGTTGCATAGTCATCGGAAGGTCGACCTTGCCGGAGCCGAGCAGTGGAATGCTCGGTACCGTCATGATCTGGCGCGGCACCCAAAGCTCCGGCACGCCGGCGGCGCGGGCGCCTTCGAGCAGGTCGCCCCGGGCCGCATCGGCCTTGTCGGTGACGAGCACCAGTTGCTCACCTTTGCGCGGATCGGGCAGCGAGACAACGACGTGGTTGTTGTGCGGCCACAACTCGCTGACCATTGCCTCGACCGCGGCCAGCGAGATCATCTCGCCGCCGAGCTTGGCAAAGCGCTTGGCGCGGCCCCGGATGGCAATGCGTGCGGCTTCATCGAAGGCGATGATGTCGCCGGTGTCGTGCCAACCGTCGTCCGGCGGCACGACTACGCCCGGTTTGTCCCGCTGCATATAGCCCAGCATGACGTTGGGGCCGCGCACCACGAGTTTGCCGCCTTCGGCGATGCCCTCGACCGGCTCGAGCCGAGCCTCGATGCCGGGCAGCAACCGGCCGACCGTGCCTGGTGCATTGCTGTCGGGCAGATTGCAGGCGAGCACCGGCGAGCACTCGGTGGCGCCATAGCCTTCGAGAATGATGGCGCCGTTGCGGGCCCATGCCGCCCGCGTTTGATCCTTGACCCGTTCCGCACCGGCAATGACATAGCGGATGGTCTTGAGGTCGTCGGGCCCGGCCGCGCGAACGTAGCCCTGCAGGAAGGTGTCGGTCGCTAACAGTACTGTCGCCTTGGTCCGGCCGATCAACTCCGGCACCTGCTTGTAGTGCAGCGGGCTTGGATAGAGCACCGTGCGCATTCCCGACAGCAGCGGCATCAGCGTCGCGGCGGTGAGGCCGAAGGAGTGGAACATCGGCAGCGGGTTGAACACGGTATCAGCTGGGCTCAGCATACCGTTGGCATGGACGAAGATCTGCCGGGCGTTGGCGACAAGATTGCGGCTCGACAACACCACCCCCTTTGGCGCCCCCTCGGTGCCGGAAGTGAACAGGATCACCGCCGGCTGGTCCGGGCGCAGCGCGTGGCCGGCGTGCAGGCGACGGGCGTATATCGAGCGCAGCAGGCCACGGGCCTTGTCGAGCGCGCTGATGCCGGCGCGCACGTCCTCGAGGTAGACGATCTCGAGCTTGCGGCCGGGCGCGATTTCCATCGCTGCCAGACCGGCGACCACGTCCTCCAGCTTGGCAATGGCGATGAAACGACGCGAGGTTACCAGCAGCCGGATCACGCCGGTCTCGATCGCCGAGCGCAGGTTCTTGAGGCCGGCGGTATAGTTGAGCATGGCCGCGGCGCGGCCGAAGGCGTTGAGGCCGAACAGCGTCACGGCAAGGCCGTTGGTGGTTGGCAGCAGGACGCCGACTGCCTCGCTGCGCTTGGCGCGCCGGGCGATCTGATCGCCAATGACGAGGCTGCCGAGGATCAGCCGCTTGTAGGTCAGCGGCTGGCGCTCGTGATCCTCGAGGATCGGCTTCGCAGGACCGTGCCGGTGTGCCGCCTGCAGTAGCGCCTCGAACAGCGTGGCGTTGGCATCGGCGCTGGTGAAGGTCATGGCGACGGGATTACCGGACATGGGGTAGGGACCGCGCCGTAGTCATTGTCAGGATGCATAGCATGCACCGCGGGCCGCCTAGTCGCAACCTCGCCGCATTCGCCAAACTCAGGCGGTCGTGCGCAGGGCGGTAACAAAGAACACGACGCCGATGACGGCGAGCAAGGCACCGAGATGGCGCAGTTCAGGGCGAGCGTGTCCAACGTCGTCGGCGAGCTTCGAGCCGGCGACGTAAGTCAGGCTCGCGAGCAAACCCTGCACGACGCCGAGGCCAAGCAGATAACCGATGAGTGGGGCCGCCGCCGCCCCCATGATCAACTCGCCGTAGGCATAGCCGTGGCACAAGCCGGCGACGACGAAAAGCGCCAGCCATACTTTGCGGCCGAGTTCGGCGCGACTGCCGGCGGCAAGCCCGAGCGCCAGAATCGTGGCAGCGACGGCGGCTTCGACGAGCGGCAGATTGAGACGGGCGAGGTGGAGTGAGAGGCCGGCGATCGCGGCAATGATGAACATGCCCAGGATCGGCAGGCCGAGCCGCAGCGCGCCGGCCGCCAGTCCGGCGGCGAGCAGGAACACCAGGTGATCGAGGCCCAGCACCGGATGGGCGAGGCCGGAGATGAAGCCTTCGCTGAAGAGCTCCGGCGTGCGCCCGTCGATGCCATGGTGAGCCAGAACTAGGGACGGCGCCATGGCGACAAGCCCTGCGCCGAACAATGCCGGTAAGCGATACATCGCCGTCAACCTCACGCCGCTACTCTTTTCTTTGGGACTTGCGGCACCGCGGTGCCGATCATGCAATCACGCGTCACGATCGCAGCCAGTTCCGCCTGTGACCAGCCCTCAGTGCCGGCCGGGCGCCGCGGCAACACGATATAGCGCAGGTCCGCCGTCGAATCGTGCACCCGCACTTCGGTCGAACGCGGCAACTCCACCCCGAACTCGACCAAAACCTCGCGTGGCTGGGCGACCGTGCGCGAACGATAGGCGAGGCTCTTGTACCAGGCCGGCGGCACGCCGAGCAGCATCTTCGGGTAGCAGGAGCACAAGGTGCAGACGACGACATTGTGCACGCTCGCGGTATTCTCGATGACGCGGAACTCGGCCAGCGCGCCGATGTCGATGCCCATGCCGGCCAGCGCTGCTCGAGTGTCGGCGATGAGTGCTGCCTTGAACGCCGGATCGGACCAGGCGCGGGCGACGACCTTGGCGCCGAGCGCCGGCGAGCGGCTGTCCATCAGATCGATCTGGTCGGCGATCTCGGCGGCGGTCAGCACGCCTTTCTCGATCAGCAGCTCGCGCATCGCCCGTTCCAACACCTCGTATGGGCTCGCCGGGCCGGTATCATGATCCTTCTGCGGCGGTGCGTGCGGATGCTGGTGGCCATGGTCATGCCCATGGCCATGATCGTGATCATGATCGTCGTGATGATCGTGGGTGTGCATCAGCGGCTCCCCTTGGCGGTTCTGGTCCGCGGCGCGCGCTCGGATGGCATCAGCCATGGCTCATAGATGTCGACATCGAGATGATCTTTCGCCGGTCCCTGGTAGCGCGGCCACAACTCGCTCTGGCGCAGACGCACCTTGTACAGCACCTGCGCTGGCAGCCCCGGACGATGGTAGGCGAGCCGCACCGGGTCGCGGAACACGCCCTGGATCTCGACGACGGTGCCGCTCTTGCCGCGCACGTACCAGGGTGTTCGGCAGTGGCCGACGGCGTCGAAGTCGCCGATCACGACGCTATCGCCGACATCGAACCGGGCCTGCTGCTTGATGCCGACGTCGCTCATTGCTTGGCAGCCTTGATGCCGGTTGCGCGCTTGCGCTTGACAACCTTGGTCGGGGCTAGTCCGCGGTCCCACGGCACCGAACCCTTGGCGACGGCGCGTCCCTCCGCCTTGAAGGCTTTCTCAACCGCCTTGATCTTGGCATTGATCTCATCTGCCGTGAGCACGTCCTGCTCGACCATCAGGTTGCGCAACGCCCGCACCCACTTCTCGTAATAGGTGGTGCGGTCATAGGCCTGCTGGCCGTAGTCCTCGATCACCCGGCGCATGCCGTCGACCGTGAACGCGCCCTTCTTCGCATACATCAGGATCATCATCGCATCGACCCGCTTCTCCCAATAGGCGAGGTCGTGCTCGTGACGGTCGATGGGGCCGAAATCGAGGCCGCCGACATCGTGCACTGCGCGACCGTCGAGGCCCTTGCGGGCATGGGTGCGTGGCTTGGGCGACGTCATGGCGGTACTCGAAGCAATACAATGTGGGAGCGTCCGATTATTTGCGCGTCCTTCGGCGTTGAGCAAGAGGCATTCGCCAGGATGACATCGCCAGCGACGTTGGTCGGGCAGAGTGGAATCATGGTGAACCGCGGCGATGAGGCCGCAGGTCGACAACGCAACGGCGCAAGCGGGCGGCTTGACACGACCGGCATCGGCCATGAGGTTGGCCGCCTTGCCCGCAGCTTATGCCGCCTCCAAACAACGGATCTTCTTCCATGCGCTCCTTCCACTTCCCCGGCCGCTCCTCCGTTCATGCCCGCCGGGCGATGGCGGCCACATCGCATCCCTCGGCGAGCCTGACCGCGATCGAGATCCTGAAGCAGGGCGGCAATGCCGTCGACGCGTCGATCGCCACCGCCGCCGTCCTGGCGGTGGTCGAACCGGCGATGACCGGGATCGGCGGCGACTGTTTCGCCATCATCTCGAAGCCGGGCAAGAAGCTGGTCGCGCTCAACGCCTCGGGCAAGGCGCCGAAGGCCGCCACCGCCGCCTGGTACGCGGCCAAGGGGATCAGCGAAATTCAGACGCAGAGCCCGCATTCGGTGACCGTACCGGGCGCCATCGACGGCTGGGCACGACTGCTCAAGGATCACGGCACGATGTCGTTCGCGCAAGTGCTGGCGCCGGCGATCGAGATGGCCGAGCACGGCTTCGTCGTCGCCCCGCGCGTCGCCCACGACTGGGCGGCAGCCATCGACAAGGTCAAGGCCAACAAGGCGGCCGCCTCGCATCTCTTGAAGGACGGGCGGGCGCCGGCGGTCGGCGAGATCATGTCGTTCCCGGCGCTGGCCAGGACCTTGAAGGCGATTGCCAAGGACGGCCGGGAGGGTTTCTATTCGGGCGCTGTGGCAGCCGACATGGTCGCCGAGTTGAAGGCGCTGGGCGGCCTGCACACGGCGGCCGACTTCGAGGCGCAGGTGTGCTCCTATGTCGACACCATCAGCGTCAACTACCATGGCATCGACTTGCACGAACTGCCGCCGAGCAACCACGGCATCGTCGCGCTGATCTTGTTGAAAATGCTGGCCAAGATGGGCCGACTGTCGGCCAGCCCGACGGCGCCGGAACGCTATCATGCGATGATGGAAGCCTCACGCCTCGCCTATGCCATGCGCGACCGCTTCGTCGCCGATCCGGCGATGGCCAAGGTGCCGGTCGAGTTCATGCTCGACGACAAGACCATCGCCAATCTCGTCAAGCGCATCGACCTCAAGAGGCGCACCCCCGACCTCGGCCCGGTGCCGACCCCGAAGGGCTCCGACACGGTGTGCTTTTCGATCGTCGATGAGAAGGGCATGGCGGTGTCGTTCATCAACTCGGTGTTCGCGAGCTTCGGTTCCGGGCTCGCCGCGCCGAAGTCGGGCGTGGTGTTCCACAATCGCGGCCAGGGCTTCGTGCTCGATCCGAAACACCCGAACTGCATCGCGCCCGGCAAGCGGCCGATGCACACGCTGGTGCCGGCGATGGCGATGCAGGATGGCAAGCCGTACGCCGCGTTCGGCGTCATGGGCGCCGCGTTCCAGCCGATCGGCCACGCCTACATCATGACCAACATGGTCGACTATGGCCTCGACGCGCAGGAAGCGGTCGACTGTCCGCGCATGTTCTTCGAGGGCGGCGAGGTGCTGATCGAGTCGGGCGTGCCGACGGCGACGGCGGAGGCGATGGCACGGATGGGCCACAAAATCGCGGTCAGGCCCGATCCATGGGGCGGCGGCCAGATCGTTCAGTTCGATCGGCGCAACGGCACCCTGGTCGGCGGCTCCGATCCGCGCAAGGACGGCATCGCGCTCGGGTATTGAGCCGCAGGTCGCAAACGTCGACTGCGACCACCAACAGAGTTAACGCAGACCGCCGACCGACTTGCGCAAGCCGTCGAGGATTGGCTCATAGGCCTCCTCGTCGCGTGCTTCCGGATAGACCATGAACACCGGATAGGTGAACTTGCGCGCCCGCTTGTTGAGGCGCAGCCGACCGCGCGTGATGTGCGTCTTGACGAGCCGCAGCGGGAAGTAGCCGGAACTGGCATTCGACAGCAGGAAGTCGAGGCTCGTGGTGCCGATGTCGAGGTTCAGGCCGGTCTGCACCAGATCGGGGTAGGCGGCGGCGTGGTCGAGCTGGAAGTCGGGGCCCCAGTCGACGAAGATATAGTCGTCGTTGCCGCGGCGCGCGCCATTCGGCTGGCTCGATACCTGCACGAACTCCTCGTCGAACAGGTGCTCGATGGCAAGGCCGGGCGGCTGCGTCGGGCGATACATTACGGCAAGATCGAGGGTGCCCTCGACGAGGCGCTGGGTGATGTCGGTGGCGGAGGCGGCACTTGCCGACACCGCGATGTCGGGAATGTTCTGGCGCAGCCACGACACCCACCTGAGCAGGAAGCCGTCCCACAGGCTCGAAGCGGCGCCGACGGCCAGATGGTCGCGGTGCTGCGCCGACAGGCCGACCTCGAGCTGCGCCCGCTGCCACACCCGCACCATGGCAAGGGCATGCTTCTGGAATTGGTTGCCGGCGGCGGTCAACGTCGCGCCGTTGTTCGAGCGGTCGAACAGCGGCCGGCCAAGCGAGTCTTCCAGCACCTTGATGCGCGCGCTCACCGTCGACTGCGTCACGTTCATGGTACGCGCCGCTTCGATGAAGCTGCCAGTGTCGGCAACCATCAGAAATGTTCGGGCCAGAATGATGTCCATGACACACCCACACTCGCAGCGACCGGAGGGCGCCGCCCTCGACTTGAACCGTTTCGAGCATTCGTCCATAACTGAGACAGGAATTGGTCTATCGAAAACTCCGATAGCGGTCACCGGAAATTTCCGTTTGCCCGCAGTTGTGAATCTCTTGATTGTGAGTCGCAGCCCGAGTTGTTCGACATCGGGCGCAAGAGCCCCTGACTAAAAAGGGGCAGGCAAACGAGAGAGAAGGACGACTGACATGAAGGCTCCTGCAAAGAAGACCGCTGCGAAGAAGGCTGCGAAGGCCCCGGCCAAGAAGGTCGCTGCGAAGAAGAAGAAGTAAGCTGCCGGCTACGGCATCGAGCGAAGGGATCAACCGGTATGAAGTTCGCGTACAAACGGCTTGCTTCCTGCCTGGTAGGTACCTTCGCTCTTCTCTTTACGGCTGCCGGCGCCGACGCCATTACGGTCACCAATCGCGATGACAAAGAGCACAAGCTCACGATCATCGAAGGCGAGGTGAAGAGCGACCACCCGCTCAAGGCGAATGCGGTTCTCGAAAATATCTGCATGAAGGGCTGCGTCGTCCGCCTCAACGACAGCGACAACGATGAGTATGAGCTCGAGGGCACCGAGGTGGTGTCGATCGAGGACGGCTATCTTTACTACGATGGCCCGGACACTCCGGCCGATCAGCCGCCGGGCGCAGCGCCAAAGCCGCAATAGCGCCGTTATCCACAGATTGTTTCGAAGTCGCGGGGACCGCTCACGCCGCCCGCTGGTTCCGTTCGGGAGGCCGGCTCATGCTGCAACCGGCCGCCGGAAATTGTAGATCTGGCCGTTGGCGGTGAGGCTTGGCGCGGCGAGTTCCAGGAACAACGGCGCGATCTCTTCCGGCGTTGCCAGCGTCAGCGGGTCCTCTCCCGGGAAGGCCTTTGCCCGCATGGCGGTGCGGATCGGACCGGGATTGATGATGTTGACCCGGATTGGCGTCGCCTCGATCTCGTGGGCGTAGGTCTTGACCAGCGCTTCGAGGCCGGCCTTCGACACCGCGTACGGCCCCCAATAGGCATTCTTCGCCGATGCCGCCCCGGACGATACGAAAATGGCGCGGCCGGCATCGGACCGGCGCAGCAGCGGGTCGAGCGTGCGGATAAGCCGCCAGTTGGCGTTGAGATTGATCTCCATCACATCCGACCAGGCATCGTTGGTGACGTGCGCCAGCGGCGACAGTGGCCCGAGGATGCCGGCGTTGGCGACCAGGATGTCGAGCTTGCCCCAGCGCTGGAAGACGCTCGGTCCCAATGCGTCGACACGATCGGGCTTGCGCAGATCTAGTTGAACCAGGGTCGCGGTACCGCCGCGGGCGCGGACCTCGTCGTCGACCTCCTCCAGCGCACCGGTGGTGCGGGCGACGATGATGACGTGGGCGCCGGCTTCGGCCAGCGCCAGCACCACCGCCCGGCCGATGCCGCGCGAGGCGCCGGTGACGAGGGCGATGCGGCCGGCGAGGGCTTTGCCAGGTACAGCAGCGGTCATGGCGCGACTGCTGGCTTGATGCCGGGGAAGCGGCCTTCGAGCGGGTATTGCGGGTCGTTGAAACCCGGCGTCGAGGGGTGGCCGGTCGGCACCAGCCTGTCGACCAATGCCTCGTCTGCGGCCGACCACTGGTAGGCATTGTAGTCGGTGTAGCCAGTCCACTGCTCGAAGGTGCGCGGGCCGGCGATCACCGAAGTCAGGGCGCGATTATTGAGTACCCACTGCACCGCGAAATGGACGAGCGAGCCACCGCGGCCGGCGACGTGTCGGCTGAGCTCCTGGGCGATCTTCATGCTCTCCGGCCGCCACTCGGTCTCCATCATCCTCTTGTCGCCACGGCCTGCCCGTGTGCCGGGATCAGCGTTGCTGCCGGGTAGGTACTTCGCCGTCAGGATGCCGCGGGCAATCGGGCTGTAGGAGGCGACACCGAGGCCATAGTGGCGGGCGGCCGGCAGGACCTCGACCTCGGGCTGCCGGTTGAGCAGGTTGTAGTAGGGCTGCAGCGCGATCGGCTGCGGCACGTTCTGGATGCGGCACTGGTGCACGATCTCGGGGATGTGCCAGGCGCGCACGTTGGAGATACCCCAGGCACCGATCTTGCCGGAGCGGATCAGGTCGCCGAAACTGGCGACGACGTCGTCCCACGGCACATCCGGGTCGACCTTGTGGGTGTAGTAGAGGTCGATGTGATCGGTGCCGAGGCGCTTGAGGCTCATGTCGACGCCGCGCATCAGCCACCGCCGCGACAGTCCGCCACCGATCACCCGGCCAGTCGCGTCCTTGATCGGGTTGGCGATCTTGGTGGCGAGGACCCAGTCGCTGCGATGGGCCTTGATGGCGCGGCCGGTGACCTCTTCCGATCGGCCGTCGATGTAGGCATCGGCGGTGTCGATGAAGTTGACGCCGTGATCGCGGGCGTGGGCGACGATGCGCATCGCTTCCGCTTCATCGGTCGGGCCGCCGAACAACATGGTGCCGAGGCAGATCTCGGAAACTTTGATGCCGGAGCGGCCGAGCAGTCGATAGGCCATGGCCGTAGATTGCTTCGTCGTCATATTGTTGTCCTCAGGCAGCGCGGCGGATCAGGAAACGATAGACACCGGCGGCTTCGCTCTGCTCGAGCAGGGTATGGCCACCCGCCTCGCAGAAGGCCTTGAAATCGGGAACCGAGCCAGGATCGGTCGCCAGTACTTCCAGCGTACCACCTGCCTTGACTTCGGCGAGGGCTTTCTTGGCTTTCAGGATCGGCAGCGGGCAGTTGAGGTTCTTGGCATCGAGGAGCTTGTCGGCCACGTCGTTCCGTCTCCGGCTGTGAGGTACTTACAGCATGTTGTGGGTGCCGTCGCAGAACGGCTTGTCGTCGGTTGATTTGCATCCGCACAGGTTGACCGTGCCGGTGGTCTCGGCGACGAAGCGCAGCGGCGCGAACGAGCTGCCCTTGTGGCTGCCGTCGCAGAACGGCTGCTTGGCCGACTTGCCGCAGACACACCAGAAGTAGGCTTGTCCCTGCTTGACGTCGACTTGATAGGGGCCCTTCTGGGCGATAACGGGTTCGTCGGCCATTTGCTGCTCCCCTGGCGTTGCTCACTGGCTAGGTCCCGGCGGCGGTCATTGGCGCGTGCGCCGGTGCGGGCTCGCGTCTAGGCGAGGCCGCAGCACTTGTCCAGAGACATGGCCGGAGGAGGAGTGGGCTGCACTTGCAGCGTGCGGCTCAGGCGGCCGGGCGCGGCCGGCGGAACGTGGTCGGCGTGGTGATCGGCGCCGCCTTGCGGATGCGGTTGGTCGGGTCGGGCAGGCCAGCGCCAATCGTTGTCTTGAACTCGGTGATCCGGTCGGCGAGTTTCAGGAGGTTGCTGATGTG
The DNA here is from genome assembly GCA_963741505.1 of uncultured Alphaproteobacteria bacterium. Lineage (GTDB taxonomy): Bacteria > Pseudomonadota > Alphaproteobacteria > Rhizobiales > Hyphomicrobiaceae > JAKFWF01. The sequence continues at coordinate 263,136 of CAVUIJ010000010.1, forward strand.
GTGCTCGGAGGCGCCGTAGACGACGAAATCGGCATCGAGTTCGTGCGCCCGCGGCGTCTTGCGCGATTTGAGGAACAGGCCGACGGCAAGCCGGCCGGAGGCTTCCGCCTTGGGGTCGTCGGACAGCATCCCGCCCGAGGGCACGAGCTTGGCAGACGTGACATCGAGCCAGGCAAAGGTCGCTTCGCCGAGCAGACGCGAGATGGTGATGCCGTCCTTGTTCATGACGACCTTGGTGGCAAGGATCGACTCGAGTGCGATCAGGCCGAGCCAGCCCGACGAGGCCGCGGCCACGAACAGCAGCGCCATCAGCGGCAGGCCAACGCTGCGGGTGGCGAGCACGATGGCGATCTGCAGCACCAGCAGCAGGCCCATCAGCGCGACCACGAGCGAGACCGTGCTGGGCCGTCGAGACAAATCGATTGTCTCTACGCCGCCGGTGCGCTCGAAATTTATGTCCATAGCCGCCGATCGATAGGTACCAGTGGCGATCGTAGCCAGAATTGCCTAACGGATCGTGAGTTGGCGGCCACAATACCGGCCTATGCAACTACCGCTCGGCGACCGTTACCGGGGCGCTCGCCCGGCGGGTCGGCGCGATGGTTCGTCGGAAGGCGGCTTCCAGTGCCATGTCGACATCGCTCATGGTGGCGGTGAGGCCGAGGTCGGCAAGGCTCGTCACGCCGTGTCGGCTGACGCCGCAGGGGACGATGCCGCTGAAGTGCTCGAGGTTGGGCTCGACGTTGAGGCTGATGCCGTGGAAGCTCACCCAGCGGCGCAGCCTGAGCCCGATGGCGGCGATCTTGTCTTCGGCATCGATGCCACGTTCCGGCCGCCGAACCCATACGCCCACCCGGTCGTGGCGGACTTCGCCGCGCACGTTGAAGGTCGCGAGCGTGTCGATGATCCACGCCTCCAGCTGCGTTATGAAGGCGCGTACGTCGCGGCCACGCGCGGTCAGGTCGAGCATGACGTAGGCGATGCGCTGGCCCGGGCCGTGGTAGGTATATTGCCCGCCGCGCCCGGATTTGTGCACCGGGAAGCGATCCGGCTGCAGCAGGTCGGCGGGTTTGGCGCTGGTGCCTGCCGTATAGAGTGGCGGGTGTTCCAGCAGCCAGACGAGTTCGGGTGCGGTGCCCTCGGCGATCGCCGCGATCCGCGTTTCCATGGCGGCAACCGCTGCCGCGTAGCCAACCGGGTGATCGCTGACCATCCATTCGACCACGGCCGAGCTATCCGGCGGGGCCATGGCGCGGGATGAATGGAGGGCTGGCACGGGCTCGACGGCTTTCCGGTTGGATGCGGGCGATGCGCTTCGGTCTTGCGTTCAAGTTGAGGGTCTGTTACTCGACCGCACCTCTGGGGGGCAAGGCCTGCTTTGCGCCCCATTATTCGGCGGGGCACTCCAGTCCCGTGGCGGCGGTCGTGGCGGAATTGGTAGACGCACTACCTTGAGGTGGTAGCGGGGCAACCCGTGGAAGTTCGAGTCTTCTCGACCGCACCAAATCCCTAAGAACCAGAGAACCACGCAACCGGCGGTGGACAATGCGATCCGCGTGCCATCCGGCTACCAATCTGCGCCGGCAATGTCTTCGTCGTAAAGGCTGGCGGGCCGGTCAACTGCAAGCCAGCAGGATCGGACTGGAGGGAGAGGGCCGGTGAATACGTCGCCTCGACAGATACTCGTCAGGGTGCAAGCGGGCAGGCCCCATGCTATTGGTTTCATATAACAATTGCGAAAGCCGGCGCCGTGTCATTTTCGATCTCGATACGCGAACACAGATGGTTCGTCCTGCGGTTACTGGCATTGGCGTCCGTCTACGCAGCGGCTGCCCTGATTTGCGCGCGCCAAGGAGCGTCCAACCCCGCAATCTTGCCGATCGGTGTCCTGCTCGCGGGGTGCCTCGTCTGGCTGAGCGTGGTCGATCTCGTCGAATTCAGACTGCCCAATTGGCTGACTTTGTCGCTCGCAGTTGCCGGAATGGCTTGGCAATCCGGGCTCGAGGCTGCGGCCTTGGCCGAACATGCTGCAGCTGCCGCCGCTGGCTTCAGCGCCTTGTACGCGGTTGCCTGGTCGTTCGAGCGTTACCGTGGCTACGCCGGCCTTGGTTTGGGCGACGCCAAGCTGTTTGGTGCCGGCGGTGCCTGGGTCGGCTTCGCCGGGCTGCCGCCAGTGCTGCTGGTGGCTAGTATTCTGGCCCTGGCCGGGGTCGCGATCGCCTATGTTGCGGGGGCCCGGATCGATCGCCGGACACGCTTGCCGTTCGGCCCGTTTCTTGGCGCGGCGATCTGGCTGGTGTGGCTGCTGGGTCCGGCAATGCCATACCAATAGACTTACAGCGGCCGCTGCGCTGGATTGGTGCCGGCGGCAGCGTATTACGAATGGAATTCGAGGGAGACATCGCGTGGCTGCACAACAGGCTGACGGTAAGGTGCGCTCAGCTCGACGGGCGCTGAAGGCCGACGGCGGCTTCACCCTGGTCGAACTGCTCGTGGTGCTGGCAATCTTGACCATGCTGGCGACGTTCGTCGGGCCGCAGGTACTGCGCTATCTCGGCAAGGCGCGGACCGACACGGCGCGGGTGCAGATCAGCTCGATCGTCAGCGCGCTCGAACTCTACGCCATCGACAATGGCGGCTATCCGCCACAGGAGGCGGGGCTCGGCGCCTTGCTGCAGGCGCCATCCGGCGCCACCCGCTGGAATGGGCCCTATATCAAGAAGGCCGTCGGCATCATCGACCCATGGGGCCGGCCCTACGGTTATCGCGTCGGCACCAGCGCCGGCCAGTTCACCGTGTTCACGCTCGGGCGCGACAATGCCGTCGGCGGCATTGGCGAGGACCAGGACGTCGCCAACTGATCTGGTACGCTGGCCTACTGGCCGGCGGCCGGAGCAATAATCAGGGGCGGCCAGTGCCGCCGGTCGCGTTTGGCAAAGGTGACCTCGACGGCGATGAGGCGCGGCAGGTGGGCCGGGGAGCGCCAGTCCGTTCCCCATTGTGCGGTATTTTCTTCATCCCGCAGGCCGAAGTAGCCGAGCTTCAGTTCGGCGATGTTGCGCAGCAAAGTGCTCGACAGTTGTGGCCGTGCCGGTTCCGGGGCACCGGGACGCGGCGGCGGACGCAGCAGCGTCCTGGTCTCGACCAGATCGAAGCCACCGCCGCGCGCGGACGGTTGCAGGGCGAGCGCGAGCGTATAGAGCCCGCCATACTGGCCAGCCGGCACATAGGCGGTGACGAACTGCAGTTGCTGCGGCTCGGCCGCGATCAGCGGTGCATCGCTGCGGCCGTCGGGCAGCCGAACGAGGCGTGCCTGGGCGATCGCGCGCCGCAGGTAGGTCTGGACCACTTCGACCGTCACCTCGCTCGATTGTCGCTCGACGGCGGCAAGCGCGTTGCGGCCGGTCCGCAGCGACTGGGTGAGCAGCACGGTGATCAGCGACAGCAGAACGAGGCCGACCAGCAGCTCGAGTAGCGTCCAGCCGGCTTCGCCGGCGGTGTCGGTCTCGCTCTGCGCGGGGGGCGGTTTACGGGTCATTGTCGGATGGGCGCGAGCTTCACGGTGCGCAGCTGGCCGAGGTGCCGATTGCCGCGATCATAGGTGTCGAGGATCACGAGACTGGGCACCGCCGTGCCGGTCGAGCCGGCGAGTTCGGCGATCGACAGGCGCCAGTGCAAACCGTTGGTGTAAGTTCCCGAGGTGCTGCCGGCCGTAAGTTCGACGGTATGGCCCAGGGTTTCGAGATGGGAGCGGGCGCGGCCGAGCGCCTCCTCGCGCCGCTGGCTCTCGGCAAGGTGCCGGTAGGAGAGCCCGACGCCGGAATAGAACGAGACCAGGCCGAGGGTCACGATCACGAAGCCGACCAGCACCTCGATCAGGGTGAAGCCGGCGTCGTCGCGATCGGCAAAGGTCGCGCTCATGGTGCGGCCTCGAGCTGCACGCGGCCGGTCAGCCAATCGACGCCGACTGCAGCACTCACGCGGTCGCGTGCGAGCACGATACGCCCGCCGGTGGCGCTGCCGTCGGGGAAGAACAGCATTCGCGCCGGTGCTCCGTCGCGCGACAACTCGCGCGCGGTGGTAAGCGACAGCGACAGGTCGCGCGGCAGACGGACGGGATTGGCAGCGCTGGCGACACGATACCAGCGGTTGGCGACATCGAACTCGACCGCGACCGGACCGCCGCGCGAAATGGCGGCGGCGCGCGCCGATCGCAGATGGCTGACGAGATCGTGGGCGGCGGCGCGGACCTCGACCGAGCGTGTCGGGCGACGCAGGTTCGGCATCGCCAGCGCCAGGACCAGGCTCAAGATGCCGAGCACCACCAGCAATTCCACCAGCGTTACGCCGCTGTCGTCGTCAATGCTGATCGGATCGGGCCGCGGTGTCATTGGATGGCGATGTCGTTGACGCTGAGGACGGCCTGCATCACCGACAGGATCAGTCCGCCGATGATGATGCCGACGACCAGCGTGATCGCCGGCGACAGCAGCGTCAGCAGTCCATCGATGCGGCGTTCGCTGTCGGTATCGGCGAGGTCGGCCAGATGCAGCAGCATGTCGTCGAGCTTGCTCGCCTCCTCGCCGATGGTGATGAAGCGCAGGGCCACTTCCGGATATACCGGCGACCGCCGCAAGGCGGTGGCGAGCCGGCTGCCTTCCTTGACCGCCTCGGCCGTCTGCGTGATCGATTGGCGAAACTGCGGACTGGTCACCACGGTGGCGGTCAGCGACAGGGCATTGACGAGGGGAACGCCGTTTCTAAGCAGGGTGCCGAGCGTGCGCGACATCATCGCGACGTTGCTCTGCTGCACGATCGTGCCGACCACAGGCAGACGCAGCAACAGCCGGCCGGCGGCGAGCCTGATTCGCGGCCGACGTGCGAGGGTAAGCCCGGCGATCACCAGCAATACCAGGGCCGCGAGCACCAGCGGCCAGTGCGCGATCATGAGTTCGCGCAGTTCGCCTGCGAGCCACAATCCGGCCGGCGGGGCGCTACCTGAATCCTTGAACAACGGCAGCAACGTCGGCACCAGCACCCCAACCACGAGTGCCACCGTTGCCAGCGCCACCACCAGCAATACCGCAGGATAGATCAGCGCGCTCCTGATCTTGGCCCGCGCCTCGACCCGGCGCTCCAGGATGCGGGCGAGATCGACGAGACCCGGCGTCAGCGATCCGCGCGCTTCGGAGGCGCGCAGCAGCGGCGCGATGAACGATGGCGCGCCCGGCGCCTCCTGCTCGAACGTGGCCGACAGCGACCGGCCAGCGACGACCGCGTTGGCAAGGCGGTTGGCGAAATCTCCGGTCGGCGACGCGGCCGACTGGCTGGCGACCAGTCGCAGGCACTGGTCGAGCGGCAGTTCGGCACGCAGCAGCGTCGCCAGCTGGCGGGCGAAATCGGCGAGTTGGATCAGTGACGGTTCTCGCTCGCGCGACAACCGCAGCCGCAATCGCGGCGGCGCGGTGCCCGCCTTCACCTCGCTGGTGCGGAATGCGATCAGGCCCTTCCGGTGCAGCCGTTCGACGGCGGCCGCGGCGTCGGTGGCCTCGATCACGCCCTCGACCTTGGCGCCGGCAGCATCGTAGGCGGCATAGGCGAAGGTCGGCATGATCGTCACATCCGTGCGACGCGCAGCACCTCGGCGAGCGTGGTCTCGCCACCGGCGACCTTGCGCAGGCCGTTCTGCAGCAGCGTCTCCATGCCGTGGGCGCGGGCGACCTCCTCGATCTGGCGGTCGCTGACGCCGCGCACGATCATGCGCCGCACCTCGGCATCGACGACCAGGATCTCGGCGACCGTCGTGCGGCCTCGATAGCCGGTATGGCGGCAATGCGGGCAGCCGACCGGCCGGCGCATGCGTCGTTCCGGCAGGGCGCGAACGAAGGCGCGCATCTGCGGCTCGAGCACGTCGAGGGCGCGCTCAGCGCCGGCGTCGGCAGTAGCGCAATCATCGCACAGACGCCGCACCAGTCGCTGGGCAATGATGCCGGACAGAGTGGACGCGAGCAGGTAGTCCTCGGTGCCCATGTCGAGCAGGCGCGTCACCGAAGCTGCCGCGCTGTTGGTGTGCAGCGTCGATAACACGAGATGGCCGGTGAGTGAGGCCTGAATGCCGGTGCGCGCGGTCTCGACGTCGCGCATCTCGCCAATCATGACGATGTCGGGGTCCTGGCGCAGGATCGAGCGCAGGCAGTGCACGAAGTCGAGGCCGATGGCGGGCTTGATCTGCATCTGGTTGATGCCGGCGAGCTGGTACTCGATCGGGTCCTCGACGGTGAAGATCTTGCGCTCGGTCGAGTTCAGCATCTTCAGGGCGGCATAAAGCGTCGTGGTCTTGCCGCTGCCGGTCGGGCCGGTGACGAGGACGATGCCGTTCGGCGCATCGAACAACGGCTGCATCACCTGCTGCGCCTGGGCATCGAAGCCGAGCTCGGCGAAGTCGAGGTCGACCGACTCGCGGTCGAGGATGCGCAGCACGATGCTTTCGCCGTGCATCAGCGGCGTGGTCGAGATGCGCAGATCGATCTCGCGGCCGCCGAGCACGAATTTGGTCCGACCGTCCTGCGGCACCCGGCGCTCGGCGATGTTGAGGCGGCCGAGGATCTTGATGCGCGAAGCGACGCCGGCCTGCAGCTCGATCGGCAGCCGCTCGATCTCCGACATTACGCCGTCGACGCGGTAGCGCACGCGCAGGCTGTCGGCCATTGGCTCGATGTGGATGTCGGACGCCTGCTGCTCGATTGCAACGGCGATCAGGCGGTTGACGAGCCGGATCACGGGCGCTTCACTGGCGATGTCGCGCAGCCGCTGCACATCATCCTCCTGCGCGACGGTGGTGTCGCTATCGGAAGCGGGCTGGGTGCCGGTGACGGGGGTGGCGACATCGCCATAGAGCCGGTCGATGGCCTCCTCGATATCCTTGGCCCGGCCCAACTGGGCATCGACGTGACGATCGGTCATGTAGGCGACCGCGGCCAGCGTGTCGGCGATGAACGGGCTGGCGGCGACGACGGTCAGACGCGTCGGCGTCTCGGCGACCGGCACGAGGCTGCAGCGCTTTAGAAAATCGGGCGTCAACAGGTCGGGCAGGATCGCCTCGGTCGGGTAGATGTCGGCGTGTGCCAGCGGCATGTCGAAGTAGCGCGCCATGGCCTCGAGCAGGGCCGGCTCGGACAGCAGGCCGAGCTGCACCAGCACGACGTCGATCCGCTCGGTCGTCTGCCGCTGGGCCTGATCTGCGCGATCCGCCGCGAGCCGGTCGAGCAGGCCTTGGCCGACCAGGAAATCGAGCACCTGCCGGGCCACCGTCTTGTCACGCGGATCCAGTCGCGCGGTGATCGGCGGGACGGCGGCGGCGATGGCGCTGGGCTGGAGCATGACAATCATGATCACTGAAACGCAAGAACAATGCCATTGAATTTGGCGACCGGGCAATGTTTAACGACTTGGGTTGCGTCATTCCGACTTTGGTCCATTGAACATCTGCTGGGGGACTGTCGTATAGGACTTCGGCTTGCTTCTTGCAGAGCCCCAAATCATGTTGCGTGCGTTCACCATTTCGATATTGCGTTCGCCGGCGGGCATGGCGCAGGGCGGTATTGAGCCTTTAGTCCCGAGTGCAGACCCCGGAATTGCATCGTTTCTGTCCGATTTGTGGTCGAAAGACCCGCGTCAACTGACGATCTCACTCGAAGACGAGGCCGCGGGGCCGGTGCTTGTCGGTGGTCGCCGGCACCAACCCGTTGACGATACCGTCCTGCGCCGCCAAAGCCAGCGCTGGGCCGGACTGGTCACGGCAACGATCCGGGTGCCGGCGCACAAGTGCTTGATCCGCGAAATGACCCTGCCCAAGGCGGCGCTGCGCCGCGCCGATGAAGTCCTGGCGCTCGACCTGCAACGCACGACGCCGTTTCGCGCCAGCGAGGTATTGACCGCCTGGTACTGTCCGAAGCGGCGCGCGGACGGTGATCATGTCGCCGTGCATCAGGTGATCCTGAAGCGTGGTGTCGTCGATGGCGTGATCGAGCAGCTGGCGCAGGCGCGCATTCCGCTGAAGGCGATCAGCGTTGCGGCGACTGACGGCGGCAGCCTGCCAGTCAACCTGCTGCCGTCGGCGCAGCGCCAGCAATCATCGCTTAGCGCGACGGCGGCGCTGCTGCTCAAGGCATTGCTCGTGGCGGTCGTGGTGCTCAACATGACCGCCCTCGGCCTCACCGCCTCGAACCTCAATTCGGCGATCGCCCGCGCCGACCAAGCGCTGCAGTCGATCACCGCCGAGCAGCAGGCTCTGCGTCGCAAGGTCGGCGAGGCGCAGGCGAACGCGGCCCAGATCCGCCAGCCGCGACTGCGCAAACTCGGCTCCACTCCGGCCGTCGCCATCTGGGAGGAGGTAACCCGGGTGCTGCCCTCGTCGACAATGCTGAGCGAGTTGCGCGTCGAGGGCACGACCGTGCAACTCGATGGTCAATCGGCCAACGCGTCCGAATTGGTCGGGCTGCTGGCGGCATCGCCGATGTTCACCAATGTCGCGTTCGCCTCGCCGGTGACGCGCGACGCACAACGTGGCGGCGAGCGCTTCCAGATCAAGCTCCAAGTTGGCCGCGCCGATGCAGCGGAGCGAACGCCTTCGGCAGGAGCAGCGAAATGATACCGAGGGCACTGGTGCAGGACGGCTGGTTGGCCAGCACGGCGGCAAGAGTGGTGCTGGCGGTGGCAGCGATTGCGATCGCCGGCGGCGCGTGGACCTTCGCCCGCGCCGGCATCGCCGATCTCGAGGCGAGCCTGGCCGGTCGCCTCGAGCAGACCGCGCGCCTGCGGTCCGCCGCCGAACAGAGCCGGCAGATCCTGGCGGCGACCCCCAACGGCCAAGAGGCTACCCTTGCCGGCGATTTCCTTTCCGGCAGTCAGGATTCGATCATCGTCGCCGAGCTGCAGCAGCGACTGCGGGCGCTTGCGATTGCCAACAACGTCGAGTTCAACAGCGCCAATGCGCTGCCGGTGCGCGACGGCGGCAACATCAGCTATCTCGGCTTGCGCGTTCAGGTCCGCGGCCAGCTGCGTGACATTCAGAGCGTCCTGCATGCGGCCGAGGCAGGCTCGCCATTGCTGTTCGTCGAGCGGCTGGCGATGCGGGTCGACACCTGGCCGATCAAGTCGGCCGATCCGAACCTCGATGGCGCGCCGGCGATGGTGGCGGAGATCGACCTCGTCGGAGCGCGGCAGCCGGCGGTCGGCAGCGGCAAGCCGGCGGGCGGCGGCGAAAGCGGTGGCGACGGCGCGGCGACCGGCGGGCCACAGGTGCCGTGGTTGTCCACCAAGGGAGGTCGTTCATGATCCGCCTGACCACCCAGGTTGGCTGCATCGCCGTGCTACTATTGCTGGTGCTGCGGGCCGGCACGGATGTGTGGGATGCGATCGAGCGGCCGGCCGAAGCCGCTTTCGCCACCTCCGGGCAGTTGCGACCGGCGGTCGCGCCGGTGGTCGAGCGCGAGGCACTGGAATTCAAGGGCCAGGACCTCGCTGCCTATCCTGAAACCGCCGCCAGGCCGGTGTTCTTCGAGGGCCGGCGCTATCCTGCCGCCGTCAGGTCGCCAAGCGTCGAGTCGCCGGCGACGGTCGCGTTCGCGGCGCCAGTGCCGACGCGCATCACGGCCGACGGCATCAAGTTGCTCGGCGTCATGATCCAGGGCGGCCGGGCTCAGGCGCTGATCGAGGCAGCATCGCAGCCGCCGGCCTGGCTGACGGTCGGGGCCAAGGTGCAGGCGTGGACGGTACGGGCGATCCTCAGTGATTCAGTGCGCCTCGACGGCCACAGTGCCAGCCAATTCGCAACCGTGTCTCTCTACGACCATGCCACGGCTAAGTAGCTCATTGTATCAACACTTTTTCCGGTCGTCGACGCTGCTGTCTCAAGGTCAGGTGAGGCACTGCCGCGCTGACTAGTCATGTGTGCTTCGGAGTCTGGGCTTGCTCCGACGCTGAACAGGTAGGGCAGGGGTTGGTGGCAGGTTGCGTCCCGTGCGATTGGTCGATTGCTTGGAGTTGCAACTGTGCGCATCGAATGCGGCGCCATTATATTGGGAGTTTGCCTGGTTGCGCTGGCGTTGACCGGTTGTGGGTCGAGCCACCAGCTGATCGATCAGACCGCTGAGAACTCGGTTTCGCCGTTGACCGCAGGCAGCACCAGCGGCCCGCCGCGCAGCCGCGGCAGCCGCAACCGCAACGGCGCCGTCGGGCCGAGCCAAGAAGAGGCGTTCTCGGGCCTCGAACAGCAAGGAACAGGTGAGTTCACGCAGCGCGGCGGCTTCAGCAACATCGCGGCCCCCGATCGGCTGCCCAACGGCAGCGAAGGCATCACGCTGAACCTGCTCAACGTGCCGGTCGCCCAGGCCGCGAAAAGCATCCTCGGCGATGTCTTGAAGGTCAACTACACCATTGCCGAGAAGATCGCCGGCACCATCACCATCCAGACTTCGGCGCCGATGCACAAGGACGCCGTCGTGCAGGTGTTCGAAAGCGCACTCAAGATGAACGGCGCCGCCCTGGTGCGTGGGCCGGACGGCAGCTACCGGATCGTGCCGGCGGCGAGCGCGGCGCAAAGCGGCGCGAGGTTCGCCGACGCCCGCCCAAATGGCCCCGGCACGCAAATCCGCGTCGTCGCGCTGCGCCACGTCTCGCCCTCCGAGATGCGCCGGATCATCGAGCCGATCGCAGCGCAGGGCTCGGTGATCAGCGTCGACGACGCCCGCAACCTGCTGGTGCTGGCGGCGGGCGCCGGCGATCTCGCCGACATCGACCGGCTGATCGCAACCTTCGACGTCGACTGGATGCGCGGCATGTCGGTGGCATTCTATCCGGTGAAGTCGTCGGACCCGGAGTCGATCGCCAAGGAATTGGAAGCGGTCATGGGCCTCGACAAGGAAGGTCCGCTGCGCGGCACCGTGCGCATTCTGCCGAACCGGCGGCTGAACTCGATCATGGTGATCTCGTCGCGGCCCGGCCCGCTCGACACCGCCCGCAAGTGGATCCAGCAGCTCGATCGCGTCGCCGAGACCAGCGAGGAGCAGGTGTTCGTCTACAAGACCCGCAACCGCAGCGCGCTCGAGCTGGCGAACCTGCTCAGCCGGGTGACCAGCAAGGATGGCGGCCAGCAGGCCGGTGCCGGGGTCGCGCCACGCTTCGACCCAACGACAGTGGCGAGCGAGGCCACCTCGCCACAGCCAGCGGCGACATCGGCCCGTGCTAATTCAGCGGCAATCGGCGTGTTGCCGCAGCCGCCGGCAGGCGGCACCGGGGCCGGCGCTGGCGCCGCGGCGTTCGGCGGCACTGCTGCACCCACCACGCCGATGATCGCGCCGGGTACGAGTGAACTCGACCGCACCGCATTTGCCCCACCCTCCGGGCCGACCCAGACCACCGGCCGGCCACAGAAGATCGTCCCCGACGAGCCTAACAGCGCCCTCGTCATCACCGCGACGCGCAGGGAATACGACCGGATGCTGCAGATCCTGGAGCGGCTGGACACCATTCCGACCCAGGTGATGCTCGAGGCGGTGATCGCCGAGGTGACGCTCAACGATGAGCTGAAGTTCGGCGTCAAGTGGAAGTTCGGCGGCAAGAACGGCAGTCGCACGCAACGGCACACTGTCCGATAATGCGGCTGGCGCGAGTGGCCTCGAACTTTCCCGGCTTCTCGTATTTCTACCTAGCCGACAACGTCAGCGCCGCGATCGATGCGATGTCCGCCGTCACCAAGGTCAACGTGGTCTCGGCGCCCTCGCTGATGGTGCTCGACAACCGCAAGGCGGCACTGCAGATCGGCGACCAGGTGCCGATCCTGACCCAGCAACAGCAAGGCACGCTTGCGGGTGCCCCCGTCGTCAACTCGGTCGCATTGAAGGATACCGGCATCATCCTCAGCGTCACGCCACACGTCAGCGACGGTGGCCGGGTAGTGCTCGATATCGAGCAGGAGGTCAGCAGCGTCATCAAGACGACGAGTTCCAAGATCGACAGCCCGACCATCCAGCAGCGGCGCATTCGTACCACCGTGGTGGTCGGCGACAACGAGGTCGTCGCACTTGGCGGCCTGATCCAGGAGCGCAATACCGCGAACAAGGACGGCGTGCCGATCATCGGCGACGTACCGGTACTGGGATCGCTGTTTCGGCAGAAGGAGGACAAGATCGATCGCACCGAACTGTTGATTTTCATCCGGCCACAGGTGGTACGCAACGTCATGGAAGCCCGCGAGGTCACCGACGAGTTCCGCAAGCGCATCCACCTCGAGCCGCCGACCAGCACCCGCGGCCGCGACGTCTACGACCGGGATGCGCGCCGCATCTTCCGCTGATGCGGCGGGCGAGAGGCCGGGTGATGAGCCGTCGCAAGCGCCCCCCGATCCCGCCGCTCGATCGTGATGCACGTGACGACGGCTTCGTGCTGATCGCGGTCCTGGGCGGCATGCTGATCCTGGCCCTGATTGCCGCATCCCTGCTGCTGTCGGCGCGTTCCCAGATCAAGCTCCGCGCTGCCGCCGCGACCCAGGCGGAGCTGTCGGCGATTGCCGACGGTGTGGTGCGGCTTGCGGCGGTCAAGGCATCGCAGGCGCAATCCGAGGCGATGCAACTTGACGGCACACCGACTTGGTGTCGCGAGGGCAAGACGGTGGTGCGGTTCGAGGTCAATGATGTCGCGGGCCTCGTCGACATCAATCTGGCACCGCCCGAGGTGTTGGAGGTCCTGCTCGCCGGACTGGGCGCAGTACGTGGCGATGCGAAAGCGCTCGCGGCCGCGATCATCGACTTCCGTGATGCCAATGAAGTGGCGATGCCGGGCGGCGCCGAAGCGCCCGAATATGCCAACGCGGGGCGGAGCTATGGGCCGAAAAATGCACCGTTCGATACCGTCGAAGAGCTGGATCAGGTGCTCGGCATGACGCCGGAGCTGTTGGAACGAATGCGCCCGCTGGTAACCGTGCACAACAAGTCGGCGACGATCGATGTCAGCCTCGCGCCGCTGACACTGCTGCAGGCGCTTACGGTGGGCAATCCGGCGCGGACAGAAGGCACCGGCGGCTCGCCGCTGATCGATCGGGCGCAATTCCAGCCGCCGCGCCAGTTGCTGACGCGGATGGCGGCGCGAGGCGCCGCACGCGGCCGGCGCCGTGCCTTTGTCATCGGGGCCACGGCGAGCAACGGGCCGCAGGCCGCATTTCGGCGGCTGGCGGTGATCGAGGTCGCGGCGCAGGCCGAAACCGGCCTGCAGGTACAGGAATGGATCGCGCCGGCCCTCGCGGCGCCCCTCGATCGCAGTCCTGTGGCAGCAGGCAGCCTGCCGCCGTGCTTCCCGGTGAACTGATAACCGCCGAGCGGAAATATCGATCGCCATCGCATTCGCTCGGCGCAACGGCCAAGGGCCGACAGTATACAGTATGATGTCAGTCGAATGCGCTGCGGCGCAGCTTTGGCGGTGCGACCGTGGTGGTCCAGCCGAAGGTGGATGTTGTAAACCAGCCGCCACTGGTGACCGGTGATTGGCGCTGCGGCGGCTGCGGGCCGCGCTGCTGCCGCGGCGACGGCGTTGGCGCGGCGCCGGCAACCTTGGTCAGCGGCGGCTTGTCGACTGCGGCCGAGCGAACCAACGGCCGCTTGACGCCGGGCTTGCCACTGCCGTGTTCGTTGGCGCGGGCGACGAACACCTTGGCTTCCGGCGCGATCGCAACCACCGGTACATCGGCGGTGTCGGCCGCGGTCGGCGTGTCGGTGCCCGGTTTGGGGACCGAGCCGTAGAACGGCACCAGGGCATTCTTGCCGACCCGCTGCGCCTTGGCCAGGATCGGCTCCAACTGCGCTGCAAACTGCGGCTGCGGCTCGAACGGCGAACCGGCCCGCATGTGCACGACGGTGTAGCCCTTGTCCTTGAGCTGCGCCAGGATGACCGGCAGCGCCCGCGCCGTCGCCGCCTTGATGTCGTGAAACAGGATAATGCCGCCTTGCCGCGCCTCGACCTGGGCCATGGTGTGAGCGACGAGCTTGGCCTCGTCCATGATGTAGCTGTCGTTCGAAATAGCGTCGACCGTGAAGATGCCGACGCCGCGCGACTGCAGGTGTGTCAGCAGGGCAGCGTTATCGTTGAGGCCGGGGAAGCGGAAGAACGGCGCGATCGGCTGGCCGGCGGCGAGCGCCACGGCTGCGAAGCCACGCTCGATCTCGTCGACGGCGCTGTCGGGCATCAAGCGCTTGAGGTTGAGCGGATGCGACCAGGTGTGGGTGCCGAGCGTATGCCCGCGCGCCAATACCTCGCGGGTGGTTGCCGGGTAGGCGATCGCCATGCGCCCGACCGAGAAGAAAGTGGCCTTGGTGCAGTACCGGTCGAGGGTGTCGAGGATCGACTTGGTGATCCACGGCATCGGGCCATCGTCGAACGTCAGGACGACTTCCTTGGGGTTCAAGAAGCTTTGTGCGCGCTGATAGCCGGTGTGAACGCCGAATAAGGGGCCCGTGCGAGTGTCGATCTCGACGATGCGTGCCAGTCCGATGCCGGCGCCAGGCAAGCAGGCGGCGACAGCGCCGGAGCCGGCGGCGGCAAGCAGCATCATTGGCGCAATGGCGAGGGCGCGCATTCAAAGTCTCCGGACGGATCGAATCAACGCCACTGACGCGGCCCACCTTCCGCGCCGCAGACAACGGAGGCAAGTGCCAACGGACGTAGTTTCGCGGCCGCCGCCACGAGTGGCACTGTCGCATGCAACGACTGGATCGTGCGGAGCAGCGCTACTTGGCCAGCTCGGCCTCGAGCTTGCCGAACATGTAGGCCCACTTCTGCGTCTGGGTGTCGACCAGGGCGCTCATGTTCGACTTCAACGCGTCGAGCAGGCGGCAGTCGGGCTTGGCGCCACCGGTCGCCTCGCTGCCCATGGTGTTGATCCGGGTCAGGTAGTCGACCGACTTGGCGTCGAAATCGGCGATCTTCTCGTCGGCGACCAGGGGCGCGGCCTCAGCCACGAACTGTTCATAGCTCCAGCCGCGCTTGTCCTTGAGCTGGCGTAGCTGTTCTTGGAAAGTCGGTGTGTTGCGCGCGGTCATGTCGCGCAGCGTCGTCGAGGCGGCACTGACCACCGCCTCGAAATCGGCTTTGACGCAGGTCTGCGCCGCGGCGCTACCGATCAACGCCAACATACCGGCCGCGGCAACAACCGCCCGCACCGCCAATCTCAAATGCACGTAGTCGAGACGTTTCATCACACTCGTGTTGGAGCCTAAGCCGGCGCCGAGCGCAAGCGATCGCAGGCCGGTGTCCACCACCTGTTGCATTCTGGCACTCCGGGACTTGCGGTACAGCCGCCGCCACTTGGCTCGACGGCGAGAATTGGGGTAGGCCTGTCGCCTTCCACTGCGGGGAGCGCAATCGTTGACCGACTGGACCATCGCCAATGCCGACGTCGTAGCTTTCGCCTGGTTCGCCCTGTCGATCGTCGGCTACCGGCTGATAGCCGAGCACACCGCGATCGAGCGCGGCAGCATCGTCGCCGCCGTGCAGCGCCAGCGTGTCGCCTGGATGCGCAACATGGCGCGGCGCGAGAATCGGGTGCTTGACGGGGTGGTGCTGCAGGGCCTCAGCCAGGGCAACGCGTTTTTCGCCTCGACCAGTGCCATCGCGATCGGCGGACTGGCGGCGATCATGGGCTCGGGCGAGAAAGTGCAGGGGCTGCTTGAACGGCTGCCCTACGTCGCCAAGTCGACGCCGGAAATGTGGGAACTCAAATCGCTGCTGCTGATGGGCATCTTCATATTTGCATTCTTCAAGTTCGCCTGGGCCTTCCGGCTGTCGCACTACACCGGCATAATGATTGGCGCGACGCCGATCCCGGCCGGCGGCAACGAGGCGGTCTGCGACGCCCACGCCGACCGAACGGCGAAACTGATTGGGATCGCCGCCGAGCACGCCAACAGCGGCCTCAGATCATTCTACTATGCGATCGCGGCGATGGCCTGGTTCTTCCATCCCTTGGCATTTGCCGCGGCGACCACCTGGGTGCTGGCAATTCTCGTCAGGCGCGATTTCTTTTCGCGTTCACGACGCATCATCGCCGGGTGAATTGGCCGCCGGCGCCACCATCCGACCACCGCTTCGTAGATGCTGGCGCAGCGCGCTCGGCGTCATGCTGAAAGTGCTTTTGCGACCAGCGCGTGAATGCCGACAGCTCCGAAAAACCGAGCAGGGCCGCGATCCGCGTCAGCTGATGGCTGCTGTCGCGTAGATAGCGCTCGGTTTCCAGGAAGCGCGTTGCCAGCAGAACCTTCTCGTAGCTCGTCTCTTCTTGCTCAAGACGCCACTGCAGCGCGCGGGCGGGCAGCCCGATCTCGGCGGCAACGGTTTCGAGGTCGAAGGCCATTTCATTGGCGAGCCGCGACGACAGAAGGGCCCGCAACCGCGCCGCGACGGAGGCCGCCTGCTCCTGTTCCTTGACCTTCCGCTTGCCCAGTTCAAGCAGGCTCTCGTGCAGCTTGGCCTGCACGCGGGTGTCGAACGTCTCGATCTCGGGCATTTTCCGGGCGAGCGTCGTCGCATCGACGATGATGACGTTTTGCTTGCACTCGAATGAGAGGCGGGTGCCGAACATTTCGTGGTACGGCGCTAGTACGGCGGGCTCGCGGAATTGGAACTCCACCGACAGCGGACACCAGCTTTCCCCTGCTGCCAGTCGAATTCGCAGAACCAGGGTGGCAAAATAGAATGCAGTCAGTTGGGTCTGCGGCACGCCCACCGTCGGCGGCCACTCGAAGGCGCAGCGCCCGATGCCATCCCTCTCGTCGAAGCGGGCGATGACCGAGGACATGTGGACGGGCACGAGCCGCGACAGCGCGCTGAAGACGTCGCGGACGGTCGGCGCGGTCAGCACGATCTGCCCGAGCAGGCCGGTGCCGCCACGCGGAAAATACCTAGCATAGGACAATCCGAACGCCGGGTCGGCCAGCCGGCGGGCGGCGAGATCGAACAACAATGCCGTTGCGCCGAACGGGATCGCCAGATGCGGATCGTCCAGAGCCTGCCGGGGAATGCCCGAGGCATCGAGCAACTCGCGCGCATCCACGCCCTTGAGCCTCAGATAGGCCGGAAGGGCTGTCAGTACACTCGCTCGTATGGTCGGCTCGACACTGCGCAATTGCACACACTCCGGCGCACCAACACTACTCCCGCATTCGGTGGAGAAACTAATGTGCAAGCTGAACGTCTCTACAGTTAATCCAGCTGCGCTTGTGGTCAAGTAGTCGCAAGCGTCATTCTGTATTCAGAGCGCCAACCTGCTGCGGCGGTTGACTGTCATTGCGACATAACCGTGACCGCGCCGTCAACCCACTCATAGGAATATCTAGATGACCAAGGCCTCCCACGGCAAGGATTTGTCTGTTCACGAGTTGTCAACGATCCACCTTCTGCACCGTGCCGGCCAGTGCGCCGACGAGTTGTTCGCCAAGAAGATCGGCAAGACCGATCTGACGCCGCGGCAATTCGCTGTGCTGATGACCGTGTCGAACGCCGAGGATCTGAGTCAGACCGCGCTGGTCGACGCCACCGGCATCGATCGCTCGACGCTGGCCGACATCGTCCGCCGGCTGGTCGAGCGCGGTCTGCTGGTTCGCAAGCGCACGAAGCAGGATGCCCGCATGTATGCGGTTCGCCTGTCCGCCGCCGGCCGCCACGCGATCGATGCCGCCGCTCCTGGTGCGGTTGCGACCAACGATACCCTGCTCGCCTCGCTGCCGGTCGGCCAGCGCGCCGGCTTCGTGAGTGCGCTGCAGAAGATCGTCGAGACCATGGGCCCGATCAGTTCGGCCCGCGTCGCCGGCAAGTCGCGCCAGCGGGCGGCCGATATCAAGGAAGCCAGCCGCCGCAGCGGTCGCAACTAAGACTGCTGCTGCTGGATTTGTCGGGGTGGGGAAGCAAGGCGCGCGCGCAATCGAATGCACGCGCGCCATTTTGCGCTGGGTATCGCCCCTGCGACCTTTGCGCCGGCGGGCGTGCGTGATACATGGCGGCCAGGAACGAGATAATTTCGAGCGCCTTCCGTCGCGGCCGCAGCTGGTCCTGGGAAGCCCGCTCGGCAACTTGACCGATCGGGAAGGCCGGACCCATGACCAAGGCAGCGCCCACGAGCTCTTTTTTCGCCGAGACGCTCGGCCAGCGCGATCCGGAGATCGCGGCGGTCGTGGCCAAGGAACTCGCCCGCCAGCAAGACGAGATCGAGCTGATCGCGTCCGAGAACATCGTCAGCCGGGCGGTGCTGGAAGCGGCCGGCACGGTGCTCACCAACAAGTACGCCGAGGGCTATCCCGGCAAGCGCTACTACGGCGGCTGCCAGTACGTCGACATCGCCGAGAACCTCGCCATCGAGCGGGCGACCAGGCTGTTCGGCTGCAACTTCGCCAATGTGCAGCCGCCAACCGGCTCGCAGGCGAACCAGGCGGCCTTCTTCGCGTGCCTCAAGCCCGGCGATACCTTCATGGGCCTCGATCTCTCGGCCGGCGGTCACCTGACGCACGGCTCGCCCGTCAACCAGTCCGGCAAGTGGTTCAACGTCGTACCCTACACGGTGCGCCGTGAAGATCAGCGCATCGACATGGACGAGGTGGCGAAAATCGCCCGGGCGGCGAAGCCGAAGCTGATCATCGCCGGCGGCTCCTCCTACGCCCGCTTGTGGGATTTCAAGCGCTTCCGCGAGATCGCCGACGAGGTCGGCGCGGTGTTGATGGTCGACATGGCGCACTTCGCCGGCCTGGTCGCCGGTGGCGTCCACCCATCGCCATTGCCGCACGCCCACGTCGTCACCACCACCACCCACAAGACGCTGCGCGGGCCGCGCGGTGGCCTGATCCTGACCAACGACGAGGAGATGGCGAAGAAGATCAATTCTGCCGTGTTCCCCGGCATGCAGGGCGGGCCGCTGATGCACATTATCGCGGCCAAGGCGGTGGCATTCGGCGAGGCGCTGCGTCCGGACTTCAAGGTCTATGCCGCCCAGGTGGTCGAGAACGCCGCGGTGCTGGCCGAGACCATCAAGGCAGCCGGCTTCGATATGGTCACTGGCGGCACCGACAATCACCTGATGCTGGTCGATCTGCGGCCGAAAAAACTCACCGGCGCGAAATCGGAGCGCGCGCTCGGCCGTGCCCACATCACCTGCAACAAGAACGGCGTGCCGTTCGACCCGGAAAAGCCCTGGGTGACCTCGGGCGTGCGCCTGGGCTCGCCGGCCGGCACCACGCGCGGCTTCGGCACGGCCGAGTTCCGCCAGATCGGCCGTATGATCGGCGATGTGCTGTCGGCCGCGGCGCAGACACCGGAAGGCGCCGCACCGCAGGTCGAGGCGCAAGTAAAGGAAGAGGCGATTGCGCTGTGCCGCCGCTTCCCGATCTACGATAGTTTGTAGGGCGGATTAGCGACGCGTAATCCGCCGCAATATGATCTGATGCACCATGGCGGGATATGCTCACGCTTCCCCGCCCGACACGAACCGAGAGCACCCGTGCGCTGCCCCTACTGCGCTTCACTCGACACACAAGTCAAAGACAGCCGGCCGGCCGAGGAGAATGTCGCCATCCGCCGGCGCCGGGTCTGTCCGGACTGCGGCGGCCGTTTCACGACGTTCGAGCGGGTGCAACTGCGCGAATTGACGGTGGTGAAACGCTCGGGCCGCAAGGTGCCATTCGATCGCAACAAGCTGCTGTCCTCGGTCGAGATCGCGCTGCGCAAGCGGCCGGTCGAGCCCGACCGGATCGAGCGCATGGTGTCGGGCATCGTGCGCCAGCTCGAGAGCTCGGGCGAGAGCGAGGTGCCGTCGTCGGCGATCGGTGAACTCGTCATCGATGGGCTGAAGGGGCTCGATCCCGTCGCCTACGTCAGGTTCGCGTCCGTCTATCGCGACTTCCGCGAGGCCGCCGATTTCCAGGAAGTGCTGAGCGAGATTGCCCGCGAGACCAGCGAGGGCGCCGAGCCGGCGGCAACGGCGCAACCGGCCATGGCGCAGGGGAGTGCCGCCAAGCGGCATTGATGCCATGCCGCCTGCCGCCGCATCCGCGTTCGATACGCGCAACATGGATCTCGCCCTGCGGCTGGCGTGGCGCGGGGTCGGACGCACCGGCGCCAATCCGTCCGTCGGGGCAGTCGTGGTAGATCCGGGCAGCGGCGAGATCATCGCCCGTGCCACTACTGCGGCGGGCGGCCGCCCGCACGCCGAGACCGAAGCCCTCAAGCGAGCCGGCGTGCGGGCCAGGGGCGCGACCATGTACGTCACGCTCGAGCCGTGCTCCCATTTCGGCCGGACGCCGCCGTGCGCCGATGCGGTCACAGACGCCGGCATCGCTCGGGTCGTGGTCGGCGTCGAGGATCCCGATTTGCGGGTTTCGGGCCGTGGCATCGAACGATTGCGCCGGGCCGGCATCGAGGTCGTGGTCGGCGTGCTCGCCGCCGAATGCCGCCGCGTCACCCTCGGGCATATTCGCCGGGTGACGCTCAATCGGCCATTTGTGCAGCTGAAGCTTGCGGTCGGCAGCGACGGCCTGGTGCCGCGCGGCGAACATGGCAAGCCGGTCTGGGTGACAGGGCCGCAAGCGCGCGCCCAGGCACATCTGCTGCGCGCCCAATCCGACGCGATCCTGATCGGCATCGGCACCGCCCGCGCCGACGATCCGGAGCTGACCTGCCGGCTGCCGGGCATGGCCGAGCGCTCGCCGCTGCGGATCGTGCTTGACAGCGAATTCGCCTTGTCGCCCGAAAGCCGGCTGTTGCGGACCGCCGCCATGGTGCCGGTGATGATCTTTACCACGCCCGAAGCCGCCGCTCGCCATCTCGACCGGGCGCCGGGCTGCCCGGTCGAGGTCGTGCCGGTAGCGCGCAGCGCCGCCGGGCGAGGCCTCGACCTTTCCCAGGTCTTGCAGGTGCTGGCTGGGCGCGGCATCACCCGCTTGCTGGTCGAGGGCGGCCCGCACGTGGCCGGTGCCTTCCTCGACGCCGGCCTGGCCGACGAGTGCGTCATCATGCGCGGCGCGGACGAAGTCGGGCATGATCGTGGTATTCTGGCATTCGGCAGCGACGGTCTCGAGCGGCTGGTGGCGGCGGCCGGCTGGGAGCGCATTGCCTGTACGCCGGCCGGCACCGATACGATCGAGCATTTCGAATTCGAAGGACAAAAGACGATGTTCACCGGGTTGGTTACCGATGTCGGCGAGGTGGTGGCCCGCGAGGGCGGTCGGTTCACCATTCGCACTGGCTACCTGCCGGCCTCGATCCCACTCGGTGCCTCGATCTGCTGCGACGGCTGCTGCCTGACCGCCACCGGTGTCAGGGCGCAGGGCTACGGCTGCGAGTTCACCGTCGACGTTTCAAATGAGACGCTGTCGAAGACGACGCTCGGCGGCTGGGCGCCGGGGCGCAATGTCAACCTCGAGCGTTCGCTGAAGGCCGGCGACGAACTCGGCGGCCATATCGTCTCCGGCCACGTCGACGGCACTGCCAGGATCATCGAGGTCCGTGCCGACGGCGACAGCCGCCGCTTCACCCTCGAAGCGCCGACCCACCTCGCCCAGTTCATTGCGCCGAAGGGCTCAATCGCCCTCGACGGCACCTCTTTGACGGTAAACGAGGTCGCCGGAAACCGCTTCGGGGTCAACCTCATTCCGCATAGCTTGGCCGTCACCACATGGGGTAGGAAGGCGGCCGGTGATATGGTCAACATCGAAGTCGACATGTTTGCGCGCTACGTCGCGCGCCTGATGGAGTTCCGCCGGTGACGAAAGGCTTGAAGACAGTCGAGTACCAGGAGGGCAAGGGCTTCCTGTCGGGCACGGCCGAGATCATCGAGGATCTGCGCAACGGCCGCATGGTGATCCTGGTCGATGCCGAGGATCGCGAGAACGAGGGCGACCTCATCGTGCCGGCGCAGATGGCGACGCCCGACGCCGTCAACTTCATGGCCAAGCACGGTCGCGGCCTCATCTGCCTGTCGCTGACCAAGGCGCGGGCCGATGATCTCAGGCTCGAGAGCATGGTGCGGGCCAACGCATCGCGCACCGGCACCGCCTTCACCGTCTCGATCGAGGCACGCGAGGGCATAACGACTGGCATCTCGGCGCACGACCGCGCCCGCACCATCGCCACCGCGATCGATGCCAGCAAGGGCCACGAGGACGTGGTATCGCCCGGCCACGTGTTCCCGCTGATCGCCCGTGACGGCGGCGTACTGGTCCGCGCCGGCCATACCGAGGCCTCGGTCGATCTGTGCCGCATGGCCGGTCTCTATCCAGCCGCGGTGATCTGCGAGATCATGAACGACGACGGCAGCATGGCACGCATGCCCGACCTCGTCGGCTTCGCGCAGAAGCACAACCTCAAGATCGGCACCATCGAGGATCTGATCGCGCATCGCCTGTCGAACGACAGACTGGTGCGCTCGGTCGCCCGCCGTGAGGTCGAGACCGCGCACGGCGGCAAGTTCGGTCTCCACGTCTACGGCACCACGGTCGACGCCGGCGAGCATCTGGCGCTGGTGAAGGGCGACCTGTCGGCGCCCGGTCCGGTGCTGGTGCGGGTGCACGCGGTCAATCCGCTGGTCGATCTGCTCGGCATCGGTGGCGACGGCTCGCTGATCGAGAAATCGATGCGGATAATCGAGCAGGAGGGACGCGGGGTCGTCGTGCTGCTGCGCGATCTGAGGCCCAAGTCGGTATCGGAGGGCCTTGCCCGCGAGGGCCGTCCAAAGAAGGCAGGCAAGATCGAGGGCCAGGAGCGCCGCCGCGTCGAGATCGGCGTCGGCAGCCAGATCCTGCGCGATCTTGGGGTGAGTGAAATGGTCCTGTTGTCGAACTCGCCGGCATCGGTCTACGTCGGTCTCGAGGGCTATGGCCTCAAGATCGTCGACACGCGGAAGATCGAGTGATGGCCGGCAAGGGCGACAGCAAGCAATGGACGATTAACCCGGCGGCGCGGCCGAAGCTGCCGGTTCTGATCATCGAAGCGCGCTACTACGAGGCGGTGGCCGCGGCGCTGCTCGAAGGCGCGCTGGCCGAACTCGAGGCGCAGGGCGTCGCCTACGCGCGGGTCGAGGTGCCTGGCGCACTCGAAATACCGCAGGTGCTGGCGGCGGCGGTTGCTGCCGGGGCGCTGCCGGCTGCAAGCCCGAAGGCGCGCTATTGCGGCGCCATCATGCTCGGCTGCGTCGTTCGCGGCGAGACCTCGCACTACGACATCGTCTGCAATAACGCCAATCACTGGTGCTATGATGTGGCGGTACGGCATGCGATCCCGATCGGCAACGCGATCCTGACCGTCGACAACGAATTGCAGGCAATGGCGCGCGCCAAGGGCCGGCGCGCCGGCAAGGGCGCCGATGCCGTCCGCGCCTGTCTGCAGCTGATCGAGGTTGCCGCCGGCATGGCCAAGGGACGCGCGTGATGAAGGCCGCAACCAAATCGGGCAAGGGCTCGGCCAAGTCGAAGCCGCGCAGCGCGTCGCGCATCGCCGCCGTCCAGGCGCTATATCAGATGGATCTCGCCGGTACCGACCTCAATGCCGTGGTCGACGAGTTCGCGCGCGTGCGTTTCTCCGGCGAGGAGGCGGACGAAGCACTGATCGGGGCCGATGCGACGTTTTTCGCCGAGGTGCTGCGCGGCGTCGTGCGCCGGCAGCTCGAAATCGACCCGATGATCGACCAGCAGCTCGCGGCCGGCTGGCGGCTGGTCCGCGTCGACAGCATTCTGCGGGCAATCCTGCGGGCCGGCGTTTACGAGCTCATGGAGCGGTCTGATGTGCCCGCCCGCGTTGCCATCAACGAATATGTCGAGGTGGCGAACGCTTTCTTCTCGGAAGAAGAGCCGAAAGTCGTCAATGGCATCCTCGACAAGCTCGCTCGCAAGCTCAGGGCGCCGGAATTCGCGAAAGCGTGAGTGGTCTGCTTCGCCAACAGGGCTGCCGCGCAGGCGAGCAAACGACGCCCCTCGAACCTGTCGCTTTTGGGCAATAGAGGAGAGAATAGGCGCCGGTCGCGGTTTGATCCCGGGCGGGTCGGGAAATGATACCGGAATTTGATGGATTTGCATTGGCAAGGATCGCGTCATGGCGCACACGATTGGCAGCGAGGAAGACTTGATCCAGCGTTACCTGGCGCCGCTGACGTTGGCGGCACCAGGCGCCTATGGCCTGAAGGACGACTGCGCGACGGTACGTCCAGCTAGCGGCCATGAACTGGTGGTGACGACCGATGCGCTGGCGTCGGGTCTGCATTTCTTCTTCGACGAGACGCCGGAGAACATCGCCTGGCGGGCACTGTCGGTAAATGTATCCGACCTCGCCGGCAAGGGCGCCGAGCCGCTCTGTTACGTCATGGCACTGGCGTTTCCGGCGCCGCCGACCGACGAGTGGATGATGCGTTTTTCCGGCGGCCTCAAGGATGCGCAGGATCGCTACGGCATCACCCTGGTTGGCGGCGATACCGACCATCGACCGGGGGTAGCACTGTCGGTGACGATCACCGCCATGGGCACGGTTCGGGAGGGAGAAATGGTGCGCCGGTCGACGGCAAAAGCTGGGGATCGCGTCTTCGTGTCGGGCACGCTCGGCGATGCGGCGCTGGGCCTGATCATCCGCCGCAACCCGGACACCAAGCGGTTTCCCGAGATCGACAAGGATCAGCGCGACTATCTCCTCGAGCGCTACCTGCGGCCGGCGGCGCGCATCGAGTTGTCGGAGTCGCTATTGCAGCGGGCATCCGCGGCAATGGACCTGTCGGACGGGCTGGCCAAGGATCTCGGCCGCCTGTGCAAGGCGAGCGGGGTCGGCGCCCGTATTTCCCTGTCGCAGCTGCCGCTTTCGGTTGCCGCCGCGCGCGTTCTGGCGGCGCACGCCGATCTCGCCGAGGCGCCGATCGCGTGCGGCGATGACTACGAGATCCTCGCCACCGTGCCGCCGAAACAGGCGGAGGCCTTCGAGGAGGCAGCACTCGAGGCCGGCGTCGCGGTTACCGACATCGGCGAAATCGTCAAGGATGGCGGCGTCGAGCTGCTCGGTGCCGACGGACGCGCCGTGACGCTCGCCAAGACCGGCTACGATCATTTCTGAACGCCGGACATTCGATGCGGCCCTTGCCGGATGCCGCCCCAGCCGTCACCATGGCCCCGACGTGGAAACTACTGGAACGCATGGATACATCGCCATGATGAAGCTGCTGTCGTCGCCGCTGTCGCCATTCGGGCGCAAGGTCAAGATCGTTGCCCGCATGAAGGGTGTGCTCGACCAGATCAGGATCGAGAAGGCGGACACCAACGTCGCCGACAACAGGGCTCTGAAGAAGGAGAACCCGCTCGGCAAGATCCCGGTGCTGGTACTCGCCAACGGCACGCAGCTGTTCGACAGCCACGTCATCTGCGAGTACCTCGACAGCCTGAAGCCGCAGCCGAGGCTGTTTCCGGCGGCTGGCGCCGAGCGGTTCAACACGCTGACGCTCGGCGCGCTGGGCGACGGCATCATGGAAGCGGCCCTGTTGCTGGTGTACGAGAAGCGCTTCCGTCCGGAAGACAAGTGGGTGGCCACCTGGATGGAGCGGCAGCAGGACAAGATCGATGAGGCCCTGGCGCACCTCGAGCAGAACCCGCCGCTGTGGGGCGTCTCGCCCGACTATGGGCACGTCACGATCGCCTGCGCGCTCGGCTATCTCGATCTTCGTCTCGAGGGTAAATGGCGCGCAACGCATCCCAAACTGGTGAAATGGCTGGAGCAGTTCGCCGCAGCAGTACCGGCGTTCGAGGAGACGAAAGCGGTCGCCTAAGCCCTGGCCGGGGTCGTCGCCAACCGATTTTCGGCTTTATCTTCATATAATTGTAAATGTTCTCGGCCGAAGCCGCGGGCGCGATTGGCATTTCTGCAGCCTTGTCGCGCCCGGATCGCATGCCATGGTGATGCCCTAATCGTGGCATCCCTGCGCAGCCGCCACGCACCGCTTGCGAGTGCGTGATTGAAAAATGTGAGATCGCCGGCTTCGGCGGCATTCTGCACGTCAGAACGAAAGTGTTGTGACGTTTCGACGCACGTTGCGCCGGACGTTAACGAAGTCGTTGGCTTGCTGTTGGCCTGTGGATAAAGGGAAGTAATGTGCGGCTGGGGCTTCGAAACGCGAAAAATAGAAGCGATCCGTCAAAGGGTTCTAACGTAGTGTCGAGTGTTCGTATGAATTGTCACGTCTTCGTCGATTTTGATGGAACGCTAGCCCCCGGTGATCCGACGGATACCCTGCTTGATCGGTTTGCGGACAAATCCTGGTTGCAGCTGGAGGCCGAGTTCAAGGCCGGCCGTATGACTTCGCGCGAGTGCATGGCCCGCCAGATCGACCTCATCCGGGCGACGCCGGAAGCCTATGACGCGCTCGTCGGCAGCATGACCATCGACCCGCACTTCAAGGCCTTCGCCGACGTCTGTGACCGCCACGGCATCCCGATGACGATCGTCTCGGATGGGCCGGACCGCAGCATCGAAATCCTGCTGCGCAAGTCCGGGCTCGACCTGCCTTACTTCGCCAACAAGCTCGAGTTCGTCGGCGGCGATCGCTGGAAGCTCGCGTTCCCGCATGCCCGTCCCGATTGCACCACGGTATCGGGCAACTGCAAGTGCCAGTTCACGGATCGCTTTCCCGCCGCCACCCAGATCATGATCGGCGATGGCCGTTCGGATTTCTGTGTGTCGCGCCGTGTCGATCTGGTGCTTGCAAAGGGTGCATTGGCGAAGCATTGCGAAGCCCACCGGCTGGCGCACCATAAGATCGCGGATTTTCGTGACGCCGCCCGTCTCATGAAGAGCTGGCTCGCTGGTGGGGTCATGCTGGCCGACGGCCGTTTCGTCGAGATTGGCACGGTTGCAGCATGAACCAGGAGGCTGGAGGCGGCGTCGCAACGGGCTAGGAGCGGGCGTGACACCCGCGCAGCGGGTGGATCTCATTCTGGGCTGTATGAAAAACCGGCTGTGTCCGTGGGCACAGTCACGGGTGAATGCGGATGACGGGCAGTAGTGTCGCAGCCGCGAAGTAGCATTGAACGTGAGCTGGAGGTCGGCACAAAGCAGACCCCACAAGAAAAGGAAAGTTGATCAATACAATGTCGACACCAGATCGCAGTTACAGGTTCGATGGCGGGCGCACCGGCGTGCTGCTCGTGCATGGCCTCGGTGGTACCCCGATCGAGATGCGCTATGTCGCGCTCGCGCTGTCGCGCGCCGGGTACACCGTGAGCGTGCCGCAGCTGGCCGGCCACTGCGCCACCGAAGCCGAGCTCAAGTTCTCGCATTGGCAGGACTGGTACGGCACCATCGACCGCGAGCTCACCGAGCTGCGCAAGTCCTGTGACACCGTCATCGTCGGCGGCTTGTCGGCCGGCGCCGTGCTGTCGCTGCACCTGGCCGCCAACCGGCCGGACGACGTTCAGGGGGTGGCTTGCTTTGCACCGACCATCTGGCTCAACGGCTGGGGCGTGCCGTGGTACGCGCGCCTGTTCGCCCTCGTCTACCACAAGTGGTCCGCCAACCTTATCCGGTTCACCGAGTGCGAGCCCTTTGGCATCAAGGACAAACGCCTGCGCGAGATGGTGGTCGAGGCGCTGCATTCGGGCGATCCCTCGCAGGCCGGCATGTACAGCACGCCGGGCGGGCCAATGCTTGAGTTCCGCTGGCTGGTCAACATCGTCAAGAAGCAGCTGCCATCGATCAAGCAGCCGACGCTCATCTTGCATCCGCGCGAGGACGACCGCGCCGATCTCGGCAATGCGTTCTATTTGCAGCGCAAGCTCGCCGGGCCGGTCGACGTGACCGTGCTCGAGGATTGCTATCACATCATCACCATCGACCGTCAGCGCGACGTCGTCGCCGACCGCACGGTCGCCTTCGTCGACCGGGTCGCCGCGAAGATGGCCACGATGGCCGCCAAGTCGACGTTCCTCAAGGAGCAGGCGGCGCAACTGGCGGCAACTCCCGGCAAGCGCACCGCGGCGGCCTGAGGTCGAGGCTCGCGGATCGTGCGCTCGGGCGTGTAGTGCGAGCCCGAGCGCTCGATCCGATTGATCAATAGGCGTTCGAGGCGCTGGTCGTAGTGCACTTGGGGATGGTTGCCGGCGCCCGCGTCCAGATGAAACTTTCGCTGAAGAACTTGGTGCCGAGATAGCCCGTCACCTGCAGGCGATCGGTACCATGCAGCTTGAGTTCGACGTCGTAGGACTTGCCCTCCTTGGGGTCGTAGATCCAGCCGGCATCCCAGGCACCGTTGGTTTGGCGCCTGAGGTCGCCGATAACCGGCAGGCCGCAGATCGGCCGGTTGCGCTTGGCGGCCTCCGGATTGTAGCCGTCGGTCAGCGGCCGGCCGGCCTTGTCGTTCGGGCTCTTGAGCCAGACGATGCGGCCGCATAGCCGATCGCCGCAAGGCCCGATCTCGATCGCACCATCGCCCGTGTCGTCGATCCAGATGCCGGCAAAGGCGCCAACTGGATTGGGTGGTGGCAATGGGCCGACAGTTTGCGCCGCTGCGGCTGCGGCGAAAAGACCAGCCGCAGCCAACGTCGCCATGGCGGCAATGCGCAAACTGGCGCCGGCGCCAAGTAACGGATTGGAAGGCTTTGCCATGGGGTTACCTCTTACAGCGACCAATGGTTCGAGGGTGACGCACACGGCCTTGTGCTGTCGTCGATCGGTTCGAAATGCCAACGTTTCGCATGATCGGGGCAAGATCATGGTCGTATTGCCGCCGCGTGGCCGGTATTACAGCCAGGGCTTCTTAACTCCGAAGGCTGCACGATGTGGCAACAACATCGCGTCTCTACTATATAAGTCCATATTGTTGCCGGTCTCGGCGGGGAATTGCGCGTGTCCCCGCGCTTCCAACAAGACGGTTAACACGAGTTTGATCTTGTCCTGAGCGACGGACAACCTCGCAAATGCCGCCTTCGACAAGACTTTAACTGCT
Source organism: uncultured Alphaproteobacteria bacterium (assembly GCA_963741505.1). Classification (GTDB taxonomy): domain Bacteria; phylum Pseudomonadota; class Alphaproteobacteria; order Rhizobiales; family Hyphomicrobiaceae; genus JAKFWF01. The sequence goes on from CAVUIJ010000010.1 coordinate 292,129, forward strand.
CAATGTGTGATCGGCGTCCTAGATGATCCTTACCCTTGCCATGCGCAACCTCTTTCACGATCGCATCAGGCTGATCGTGACGCTTGTGGGCATCCTGTTCTCGATCGTCCTCGTGGCGGTGCAACTCGGGCTCTATCTCGGCGCCAAGCGCATGATCGTCGACATGATCGACAATGCGCGCGGCGAGCTGTGGATCACCACGTTTGGTGCCAAGAGTTTCGAGGAAGGCGGTGTCATCCTCACGCCGCGCGAGCGTCACTCAGCGCTCGCCACGCCCGGCGTCAAGGCCGTCATCCCGCTCGTCGTATCGTTTGCCGAGTGGCGCAAGCCGGCGGGCGGCAGCACCAACTCGGTGCTGGTCGGTACCGATCCCGAGGATGGTGGGCTCGCCCCCTGGAACGTCGTCGAGGGGCAGGCCAGTGCCATATCGGCGCCCGACGCCGTCCTCGTCGACAGAAGCTACCTGCAGGATCTGGGCATCACCGGCATTGGCGATACGGCGCAAGTCGAGCAGGGTCGGGTGCGCGTCCGCGCGCTGACCGACGGCATTCGCTCCTTCACCATGGCGCCCTATGTCTTCACGACGCTGAACCGGGCGCGGGCGCTGCTCGGAATGCCGGGCGAGAACAGCTCGTTCTTCCTGGTTCAGCTGCTGCCCGGCGCCGACCTTGAAACCGTCCGCACCGCTCTGAAGAGCCGCCTCAACGGCACCGAGGTTCTGGCCAAAGCGGAATTCCGCGAGCGCAGCCTCGACCAGTGGCTGTTTTCGACCGGCGCCGGTGTCGCCCTGATCGGCGGCGCTATCCTCGGTCTCATCGTCGGTGTGGTGATCGTGGCGCAGACACTGTATTCGAGCACCAAGGACCACCTCAATGAGTTTGCGACACTGCGGGCACTGGGTTCGTCATCCGGCTACATTATAAGAGTGATCCTGGCCCAGGCGGCCTTGAGCGCGGTGATCGGCTACATCCTTGGCATGGCAATCTCGATGGTGGTGGTCGCCTTCAGCGGACAGACCGCGCTGCCGATCCTGATGACGCCCGGGCTTGCCGTATTCCTGTTCGCGATCACGCTTGGCATGTGCGCCATCTCCGCCGTTTCCGCGATCGTCAAGGTGACCAAGATCGACCCAGCCATGGTGTTCAGCCGATGACCGTGAAAACCGTTCTGCAGGCGCGCAATGTCGTCAAGGATCTGGGCCAGGGCGCCGGCAAGGTGCGGGCGCTGAAGGGCGTGTCGCTGACCCTGCACGCGGGCGAACTCACGCTGCTGATGGGGCCCTCGGGCAGCGGCAAGACCACGCTGCTGTCGATCCTGGGCTGCATCCTGGCGCCAACCGAAGGCGACGTCATCATCGATGGCCAGAGCGTCAAGGGGCTCGGGCCCGAGGCGCTGGCGGCATTGCGGCGCCAGCACCTTGGTTTCATCTTCCAGTCCTACAACCTGTTTCCGACGCTAAATGCGCTTGGAGAATGTGCGCCTCGCGCTCGACGTGCGCGGCATCCGTGGTCAGGAAGCGCAGGTGAGGGCCGAGCAGGCACTGCGCGACGTCGGCCTTGGTCATCGCCTGCGCAACTACCCACGCAACCTGAGCGGTGGCGAGCAGCAGCGCGTGGCGGTCGCCCGGGCGCTCGCCGGTGCACCCTCGGTGATCCTCGCCGACGAACCGACCGCGGCGCTCGACAGCGAGAACGGCCAGTCGGTGATGCAACTGCTGTCCGAGATCGCCAAGGACAAGAGCCGCGCCGTGCTCGCCGTTACCCATGACAGCCGGACCCTCGCCTTCGCCGATCGCATCGTCACCATCGAGGACGGCCGCATCATCGGCGAGAAGCGTCCGTCCGAGACGCGCGAGAACATTTCCAAGATCGATGTCACGAGAAAGCGTAAAGCCAATGTCTAAGCTGCATTCGACCCCGACCGCGGTGCTCACGGCAATCCTGCTGGCTTCGGCGGTCGGCTTTGCGGTGCAATACACCTCAAGCAAGCGCGAGGTCGCCCGCATCGCCGCCAGCGGCACGACCGCGGCCGAGACAGCGCCTGGCACAGCCATCACCACGGCGCCGGCATCCGCCGTCGCAGTCAAGGCCGGTGCCTGGGCCGCATCGGCGCCAGGTCGCATCGAGCCGAAAAACGGCGAGGTGAGGATCGGCAGCCAGATGCCGGGCCGCATTGCCGATGTGCTGGTGCAGATGAACGACAAGGTCGCCGGCGGCGATCTGCTGGTGCGGATCGACGATGAGGAGGCGCAGGCCAAGCTCGGCGCGGCGGAAGCGGAAACCGCGGTGCGCCGGCGTGAGCGTGATGCCGAGACCGTGGGTCGTCTCGCCCAGGATCGCCGCAATGCCGATGATGCAGTCGCCGCGGCTGAGCGCTCGCTGTTTCTGTCGCGCCGCGACTTAGATCGTGCCATCGCCGCCCGCCGGGTCGCGACCGGCAGTGAGGACGATCTGGTCAAGGCGCGTGCTGCAGTTGCCGGTGCCAGGGACAAGCTCGAGCAGGAGCGGCAGGCGCTGCGCAAGGTGCAGGGCGCGGCCGGCATGCCGCTGCCGACCCGCCTCGAATCCGCGCTCGCCACCGCCCGCGCCGAGCTGCTGTTGGCCGAGACTGCAATCGAGCGGGCGCGAATTCGCGCCGCAAGTGATGGTACCGTGCTGCAGGTCACGGCCAAGGTCGGCGAAAGCGTGGCACCAAGCCCCGAGCAGGCGCTGGTCGTGATGGGTGACGTGTCGGCGCTGAGGGTACGTGCCGAGGTCGAGGAGCGTGATGTCAACAAGGTGCGGGTCGGACAGAAGGCGATCATCCGGTCGGACGCGTTCCCGGGCCGCGAATTCAAGGGCACGGTGACGACGCTCGGCCAGTCGCTGGCGCCGCCCCGCCTGCCGAGCCGCGGTCCACGCCGGCCGACCGATGTCGACGCCCTCGAGGTGCTGATCGATATCGAGGGTGCGGCATCGTTGCTGCCGGGCATGCGCGCCGACGTGTTCTTCGTGCCGGAAGCGTCCGTCCAGCCGGCGTCGGCGGCCAAGACTAATTAGTCCCGGGCCCTGTTGCTCGGTAGCGCGGGGTGCCGCCTGCACCGCGCGCAAGAAATGTACACGACCGCGCCACATTCATCGTTGATTGATCCAGATCGCGGGTTGGCACATAAGCTCAACTGCGAAATAAGGCTCGGGAAACAATTCGCGCGTGATCCGACTGCAAAACATCGGCCTGAAATATGGCCACGGCCCCGACATCCTGCGCGAGGTGAACTTTCACCTGCGGCCGGGCTCGTTCCACTTTCTGACCGGGCCGTCCGGGGCCGGCAAGACGTCGCTGTTGCGGCTGCTGTTCATGTCGCTGCATCCGACCGACGGCCATCTCCAACTTTTTGGCCAGGACGTGAGCCGGGTCGATGCCAAGCGGCGTGCCCAGTTTCGCCGCCGGATCGGCTTCGTGTTCCAGGAATACCGCTTGCTCGAGCATCTCACCACCTGGGAGAATGTGGCGCTGCCGCTCAGGGTATCGGGCAAGCAGATCTCGGACTACAAGGAGGATGTGACCGATCTGCTGCAATGGGTGGGGTTGGGTGACCGCATGCACGGCTTTCCTTCGGTACTGTCTGGCGGCGAGAAGCAGCGCGCGGCGATTGCGCGCGCCGTGATCGGCAAGCCCGAGCTGCTGCTCGCCGACGAGCCGACCGGCAACGTCGATCCGCAGATGGGCCGGCGCTTGCTGCGTCTCTTCATCGAGCTCAATCGTCTTGGGACCTCGGTCATCATCGCCACCCACGATCATCAACTGATGCGGCAATTCAAGGCGCCGCGGCTGGAGCTGCACGACGGCCATGTCAAGATCGTATGACAGGTCGCCGCCGCTGCCCCCAGCGGGCGGCGGCCCGACTGACAGCTACGATGCCTATTACGAAGGCTACGACGAGCCGACGCAGCGGCCGACGACGCCATCGTCGCCGCCGCGCGAGCAGCGAGCGGCATTTCCACCGCGTACGCAGCCGCCACGGCTCGATCCCCACCACGGCTATCCCGGCCGGCAAGTGCCGGGCGAGATGACCCAGCCGCCGCGCAGTGCGCATCGGCCTAGCGCCGCGCCGGTGTCGCCAGCGGTCCAGGCCCAGGCCGGTCGTGCCCAGCCGCGTCCGGCGCCGCGTGAGCGCCTGGAGACGCCGGCACCATTGCGAGAGGCGAGGGGCACAGGGGAGATGTTTGCGCCTGCCCGTGCCCGGAAGCATGAGGCAGAGCACGGCAATGCGCCGATCGTGCCGGCCGGTTCGGTCACCGGCCAGTCGCTGACCCTCGTCATCTCGATCATGTGCTTCCTCGCCTGCCTGACGGCGGGCGCGGTTTATATGATGAACCAGTCGGCCTCGGCCTGGCTGCGCGACATCGCCAGCGAGGTCACCGTTCAGGTCGAGCCGCGTGACAAGGTCGACACCGACCGGACCGTGCGCGACGTGGTGCAGTTCCTGGCCAAGCAGCCCGGCGTGCGCAATGCCCGGGCACTTGCCGTCGACGAGAGTGCGGCGCTGCTCGAGCCGTGGCTCGGCTCGTCGGATGCGTTGAAGGCGCTGCCGGTACCGCGGCTGGTCTCGATCGAGCTCGATCGCGGCTCGCCGCCGGATTTCGAAGCGTTGCGCGGCGGTCTTGCCCGCCAGTTCAAGGGCGTCTCGCTCGATGACCACCGCCAATGGCAGCAACAGATCCGCACCGTGACGCGCTCGTTTGCGCTGGGTGGCATCGCAATTCTGTTGCTGGTGGCCGCGGCGACCACGGCCATCATCATTTCAGCCACCCGCGCCGCTATGGCCTCAAATCGCGAGATCGTCGAGGTGCTGCATTTCGTCGGCGCTACCGATCGCTTTATTGCCCGCGAATTCGAGCGCAATTTCATGCGCCTGGGTATCCGCGCCGGCCTCGTCGGCGCGATTGCGGCGATGGTGGTGTTCGCATCAATGCCGACACTGATGGAGTTGCTCGGCGGCGGCAGCGTCAGTCTGGCCGAGGTCCAGCGCCTGGTCGGTACCGGTTCGCTCGATTTGCTCGGCTATGGGGTGCTGGCCGGTCTCGTAGTGGTCGTCGCAGGGCTGTGCCGCTTCACCTCGCGGTTCAGCGTTAACCGAATTCTGCACAGCCGCAATTGACGAATGTTCATCTATTCGCAACGATGATGCCATTCGATTGTCATCGGCACGGCCAATTGGTTTGATTATGTAGGATAATTGGAAGCAGTTCGACGAAGATTCGGTTGGGGCCGCATGCGGCTCGACGGCAGGAAAATGAGATCGGGACGGACGAAGGCCGTGTTGATCGGGACCGCAGGCGCAGGCCTCGCGCTGTTCGTGCTCGGTTTCATGCTGTTTGCGGCGATCGCCACCCGCGGCAGCGTCGAAAGGCCGGGGACCGCCGATGGCATCGTCGTCCTAACCGGCGGCGAAGCGCGGATCGCAGAAGCCGCACGGCTGCTCGAAGCTGGCCGGGCGCGGCGGCTGCTGATCTCCGGCGTCAACCGCCGCAATAGTCGCGACGACCTGCGCCGGCTGCTCCACCTCAAGCCGCATTTGTTCGACTGCTGCGTCGACGTCGGCTATGAAGCGCTCGACACCTATGGCAACGCCGACGAAGCGCGGGCCTGGGCCAATCAATGGCATTTCGCCAGCCTTATCGTCGTGACAGCGAGCTACCACATGCCCCGTTCGCTTGCCGAACTCGCGCTGGCGATGCCTGAGGCAACGCTGATCGCACATGCCGTGGTACCACGCCAGCTGCAAGGGATGCCGTGGTGGTTGCGGCTGGCGGCGGCGCGCACGCTGGTTGCCGAGTACATCAAGTTTCTTCCCGCCGTGACGCGGCTTGCGGTATCGCGCATCGCCGGCCGGCGCGAGGCTGAGGTCGTGGCGGGCAGCCCGGCCAGCGCTCCGGTGAACCGCCTCGCCATCAGCTGGTGAGCGCAACCGTGCTGATCCTGCGCTCCATCGTGTTCGCTGTTGTCTTCTATCTCGGCACCGTCGCCTTCCTGGTGATCGGCAGCCCGCTGCTGCTTGGACCTCGCGCCTGGGCGATGGCCGGCCTGAGGGCCCATGCCCGTGCCAGTCTGATGGCGTTGCGCTGGATTGTCGGCACCGGCATGGAGGTTCGTGGTCGCGAGCGATTGCCGGCGTCGCCCTATCTCATTGCTGCCAAGCACCAGTCGGCGTGGGACACATTCGCGTTGATCCCGCTGTTCAAGGACCCGGCGCTGGTGATGAAGGCCGAGCTCGGCCTGATCCCGCTCTACGGCTGGTTCTCGATCAAGTTCGCCCACATCCTGGTACGGCGCGGGCGGGCAGCAGCTGCCCTCAAGGCGTTGATCCGCGACGCTCGCGATCGGGCAGGCCAGGGTCGCGAGATCTTGATTTTTCCCGGAAGGCACCCGTCGCGCGCCGGGGGCGCCGCCGGATTACAAGCCGGGGGTGGTCGCCCTCTATGAGGGACTGGAGCTGCCGTGCGTGCCGGTGGCGCTCAACTCGGGCGTATTCTGGCCGCGGCGTTCGTTGTTTCGCTATCCCGGAACTATCGTCGTCGAAATCTTGGATCCGCTGCCGCCGGGACTGCCGCGTCCCGAGTTCAAGCGCCTGCTGCAGGAGCGCGATCGAAGCCGCCTCGCAGCGGCTCGCGGCGGAGGCTGCCGCCGCTAGCGCCGGGGCTGGTGGAACGTGGCAGCCGGCGGCCAAAACAGAAATAGAACATTAAAAGAACAAATATTGACAAGAGCGAGGCCTGGGGATATTCTGAGAATGCCATCAGATCAATCGAGCGCTGGTCATGTCGGTTCATCCTCACCCCTTCGAAATCGCGCCGATTGCCAAGGCGATATGGCAGCAGAAGTATCAGCTCCTCGCCGGTGATCGCGCGCCGATCGATGCCTCGGTACAGGCAACCTGGGACCGCGTTGCGCAAGCGGCAGCGTCAGTCGAGCGCGGCGGCAAGCGGGCGAGAGCGACCTGGGCCCGCAAGTTCGCCGACGGCGTATCGGATTTCGGCTTCCTGCCGGCCGGGCGGATCATTGCCGGCGCCGGCACTGATCGGGCCGTAACCTTGTTCAACTGCTTCGTCATGGGCGCGGTTGAGGACGACCTCTCGGCGATCTTCGATGCGGTCCGCGAGGCGGCGCTGACCATGCAGGCGGGCGGCGGCATCGGCCAGGACTTCTCGACGCTGCGGCCGAAGGGGGCGCTGGTGCGCAGCATCGGTGCCGACGCCTCGGGTCCGGTCAGCTTCATGGACGTATGGGACGCCATGTGCCGCACCATCAAGTCGGCCGGCGCCCGCCGCGGCGCCATGATGGCGACGATGCGCTGCGATCATCCCGACATCGAGACCTTCATCGCCGCCAAGGCCGAGGCCGGGCGCCTGCGCAACTTCAATTTGTCGGTGCTGGTGACGGACGCCTTCGTCGCCGCGGTCCGGGCCGGTGCGAAGTGGGATCTGGTGTTCGACGGCCGGGTCTACGCCACCGTCGAGGCGCGCGCGCTGTGGGACAAGATCATGCGCGCCACCTACGATTACGCCGAGCCCGGCGTGATCTTCATCGACCGCGTCAACGCCGCCAACAATCTCGCCTATTGCGAGGATATTCGCGCCACCAATCCCTGCGGCGAGCAGCCGCTGCCGCCCTATGGCGCTTGCCTGCTCGGCTCGATCAACCTCGCCCGCTTCGTCTCCGACCCGTTCGGCGCCAAGGCCGATATCGACATCGCCGGCATCGAGGAGCGGGTGCGGCTGGCGGTGCGCTTTCTCGACAATGTCATCGACGTGTCGCGCTACCCGCTCGTCGCGCAGGCGAGAGAGGCGCGCGCCAAGCGGCGGCTCGGGCTTGGCGTCACCGGGCTCGCCGATGCCTTGATCATGTGCGGCATGCGTTATGGCGAAGCGGCGTCGCTGCGCGCGGCCGAGCGCTGGATGTCGGCGATCCAGAATGCGGCGTACACAGCCAGCGCGGAACTGGCCGCCGAAAAAGGCACGTTCCCGCTCTATGACGCGGCGAAGTTCCTGGCGCGGCCGAACGTCGCGGCACTGCGGCCGCAGACGCGGGCTTTGCTGGCAAAGCACGGTGTGCGCAACGGCTGCCTGACCTCGATCGCGCCAACCGGCACCATCTCGCTGCTCGCCGGCAACGTCTCGAGCGGCGTCGAGCCGGTGTTCGATTTCGCCTACAGGCGGCGGGTACTCAATCCCGACGGGTCGGCGCGTGAGGAGCAAGTCGAGGACTATGCCTGGGCGCTGCATCGCCGCGTCAAGGGCGTCGACGCCGAGCGAGGTCGCGCGTTCGTCGCCAGCGGCGAGCTGATGCCCGCCGACCATTTGGCGATGCAGGCGGCCCTGCAGCCGCACGTCGACAGCTCGATCTCAAAGACCATCAATTGCCCCGCCGAGCTTCCGTTCGAAGCGTTCAAGGACATCTATCTTGCCGCCTATGATCGCGGCCTCAAGGGCTGCACCACGTTCCGCCCCAACCCGGTGACGGGAAGCGTGCTGACTGCCGTGCCGGCCGCCGTGGTCGCGCCGCCGGCGGCCGCCGCCGCGCCAACGCCGGTGGCGACAGCAGCGCCGGGCGAAGCCTCGGCGGTGGTCTACATGTCAAAGCCGCTGGAGCGCGATCCGGTGCTTGCCGGCTTCACCTACAAGCTGAGCTGGCCCGGCCAGGACAACGCGCTCTACGTCACCATCAACGATATCGAACGTGGCGGCCGGCTGTGTCCGTTCGAGATCTTCATCAACACCAAGAACCTTGAGCACTACGCCTGGACGGTGGCGCTCACCCGCATGATCAGCGCCATCTTCCGCCGCGGCGGCGATTTGGCCTTCGTGGTCGAGGAACTGAAGGCGATCTTTGATCCGCAAGGCGGGCGCTGGATGGACGGGCGCTATGTGCCGAGCCTGCTCGCCGCGATCGGCGAGGTGATCGAGCTGCACATGATCCGCATCGGTTTCATGCGCGGGCCCGAGATCGTAACCGGCGACGGCCGCAATGGCGAACGGCGCAAGCTCGCCAAGGCCGCGCGGCCGGGCTCCGGCAGCGCTATGATCGAGGCACTGCCGCTGAGCGGGGCGAGCGGCAGCGGTGCCGGGTCCGGCATAAGGTCGCATCTGCCTGGATTGTCCGGCGGCAGTGTCGAAGCCACCGCCTCATTCGGCCGGCCCTGTCCGCGTTGCGCCCAGCCCTCGCTGGTGTTGAGCGAAGGCTGCTGGTGCTGCCGGTCGTGCGGCTATGCGAGGTGCGACTAGAGAACGTTGGAAGCGCGAGGGGCTGCGTCGGAAGGCTACCGGTTGAGCCCCACCTGTCGTTCCGCTACAACCCGGCCAGCTCCCTTTCAACGCACGCAAATTCGAGGCGCCAGATGGCCGCAGCCCACCAGTACGTCTACCACATGCACAAGCTGTCGAAGGCCTATCCCGGCGGCAAGCAGGTGCTGAAAGACATCTCCCTGTCGTTCCTGCCCGGCGCCAAGATCGGCGTCGTCGGCCCCAACGGCGCCGGCAAGTCGACGCTGCTCAAGATCATGGCCGGCACCGTCGACGACTTCCTGGGCGAAGCCAAGGCCGCCGATGGCATCCGCGTCGGCTATCTGCCGCAGGAGCCCGAGCTCGATTCCTCGAAGGACGTGCTCGGCAACGCCATGGAAGGCGTTGCCGAGAAGAAGGCGATGCTCGATCGCTACAACGAGATCGCCGCCAACTACTCGGAGGAGACCGCCGACGAGATGGCCAAGCTCCAGGACGAGATCGACGCCCACAACCTGTGGGACCTCGACGCCCAGGTCGAGCAGGCGCTCGACGCGTTGCGCTGCCCGCCGGGCGATGCCGAAGTCACCAAGCTTTCGGGCGGCGAGAAGCGCCGCGTGGCGTTGACCCGCCTGTTGCTGTCGAAGCCCGACATCCTGCTGCTCGACGAGCCGACCAACCACCTCGACGCCGAGAGCGTGGCCTGGCTCGAGCGGTTTCTCAAGGAGTACGAGGGCTGCGTCGTCCTCGTCACCCACGACCGCTACTTTCTCGACAACATCACCGAGTGGACGCTCGAGCTCGATCGCGGCCAGGGCGTGCCATACAAGGGCAACTACTCGAGCTGGCTCGAGCAGAAGTCGAAGCGCCTCGAGGTCGAGAAGGGCCAGGAGGAAGGCAAGAGCCGCGCCATGAAGCGCGAGCTGGAATGGATTCGCTCCAGCCCGAAGGCGCGGCAGGCGAAATCCAAGGCCCGCATCCAGGCCTACGAGAAGCTCGCCGAAGAGGCCGGCCGCGAGCAGACCGGCACCGCCTCGTTCCAGATCGCGCCGGGGCCGCGCCTCGGTGGCGTGGTGGTCGAGGTCGAGGGGCTGTCGAAGGCGTTCGGCGATCGGCTGCTGATCGACGACCTATCCTTCAAGCTGCCGCCGGGCGGCATCGTCGGCGTCATCGGTCCCAACGGCGCCGGCAAGACCACCCTGTTCAAGATGCTCACCGGCGTGGAGCAGCCCGACCAGGGCGCGATCCGCATCGGCCCGACGGTGAAAATCGGCCATGTCGACCAGAGCCGCGATCACCTGAACGACAAGAAGACGGTGTGGGAGGAGATCTCAGGCGGCAACGATATCATCAAGCTGTCGGAAAAGAAGGAAGTGCCGAGCCGAGCCTACTGCGGCTGGTTCAATTTCAAGGGCGCCGACCAGCAGAAGAAGGTCGGCCTGCTGTCGGGCGGCGAGCGCAACCGCGTGCACCTCGCCAAGATGCTGAAGGAGGGCGGCAACCTGCTGCTGCTCGACGAGCCGACCAACGACCTCGACACCGAGACCCTGGGTGCGCTCGAGGCCGCGCTCGAGGATTTCCCAGGTTGCGCTGTTGTGATCAGTCACGATCGTTTCTTCCTCGATCGGCTCGCGACCCATATCCTGGCCTTCGAGGGCGACAGCCACGTCGAATGGTTCGAGGGCAACTTCGCCGACTACGAGGAGGACAAGAAGCGCCGCCTCGGCGATGCCGCGGTCGAGCCCCACCGCATCAAGTTCAAGAGGTTCGAGAGGTGATGCTGGGTGATTCATCAAGGCAATCACGAGACTGCGACATCAACCAATCTCGGGTCACGGATGGCCTCGAACGCCTGCCAGGAGCAACGCAATGAGCACTTCATACACCTACAGTGTCGTACTCGAGCCGTCCGAGGAAGGTGGGTTTATCGTGCATGTCCCCGCGTTGCCCGAGATCTGCACGGAAGGCGATACCGAGACGGAAGCCTTGGCGATGGCGCGAGAGGCGATCGGGCTGGTCATCGCCAGTCGCATCGAACGCGGCGAGCCACTGCCGGTGGAGGCCGGCAAGCCGGTGGTGCGCGAACTTACGGTGTCGGTTGCGGCATGACGCCCCGGCTTCCGGCTCTCTCGGGCAAGGATGTTGTGCGGGCGCTGCATTCAGCAGGGTTCGTTACAGTCCGCATCGAGGGCAGTCATCACCGCCTGGTTCATATCGGCAATCCAGTGCGGGCGGTGACAGTTCCGGTGCATGGGTCGAAATCGCTCAAGCGCGGCACCTTGGCGGCAATTGTGCGCCAAGCCGGGTTGACGCGCGATGAGTTCCTCAACCTACTGTGATGGCCGGCACTTCGGCGACGACGTGGGGGACAACAAGCGCCGCAGCGGTCGAGCCGCACCTTATCAAGTTCAAGAAATTCGTGAGGTAGGGGAGGGATAGTTCGATGGCGACCAAGACCGACAAGAAGCCGGCGGCGCGACCGAAGCGCAGCAAATCCGAGACGCAGGCCGAGTTCGAGGTGATCGAGGCCGAGTATGCGGCCAGCGGCCCGGCTGCTGCGAGGGACATCGAGACGGCGCGCGCGCGCACCGAGGATGTGCTCGCTCGCGTCGAAGGCGTCGGCGTCGAAAAGGTGGTACGCCAGATCGCCGATCTCGGGCTCGACGTTTCCCGGGCGTTAGCCGAGGTCGCGGAAAAATTGACCGCGCAGGTCGAGCAGCTCGCCGCCGTTCGCGAAGCAGTCGCGATCGAACGCCGCGAGCTCGAGCGGTTGCACAAGATCGATGTCGTCGCCACCACGCTCGATCAGCTGATCGAGGATCATGGCCGCAACAAGCACGCCTTCGAGACCGAGATCGCCGAGGCCCGCGCCGCATGGAAGGCCGAGGCTGGTCAAACCGAGCGCGACCGGCGCGAGCAGGAGGAGGCACTCAAGAAACAGCGCCAGCGCGAGGCCGAGGACTACGAGTACCGAAAGGCATTGGAGCGTAAGAAGGCGCAGGACAAGTACGACGAGGATCAGCGCCTGCTCGAGCGCAAGAATGCCGAGCGTCAGGAGGCGTTGACGAAGCAGTGGCAGCAGCGCGAAGCGACACTGAAGGCGCAGGAGGATGACGTCGCCCGATTGCGCGCCGAGGTCGCCGAGTTCCCGGCCCGGCTCGCCCGCGAGATCGAGACCGCAGCCGCCGAGGCCCGTCGCCAGGTCGAGTTCGGGATTCGAGCGGCAGATGCTGATCCTCAAGAAGGACGCGGAGGCGGAAACGCGGATGGCGGAGCTGCGCGTCAAGGCACTCGAGCAGTCATTGACGGCGGCGGCAGCACAGATTGCTGCACTGGAAAAGCAGCTGGCGGAGGCCAAACAGCAGGTCCAGGACATTGCCGTGCGCGCCATCGACGGCGCCTCGGGCGCCCGCGCACTCGGCCACATCAACCAGATCGCCATGGAGCAGGCCAAGAACCGGCCGCAAGGGTGACGGCGGCGCGGCGCGTCAGTTCGCCCCGACGGTCTCTCGTTTCGGCACGCCCGCCAGCCACTTGCCGAACTCCTCCTGCCACAGCTTGGCGCCACCCGTCGTGCCGTGGCCGCTCGTCTGCTCGCTCGCCGGGATCAGCAACAGGCGGCCTTGTCTCACCCGCTTCATCTCCCGCTCCATCAGCCCGGTCTCGGGCGGGTTGCGCTCGTCGTCGGCCGCGTTGATCGCCAGCAGGTGGGCCGAGATCTTGTCCAACCCAGGCGCCGGATTGTAGTCGCGGGATGCATCCCACTGGTAGAGCGCGTCGTTGGCGTCGAGCGTGAACGGCGCGGCAAGGCGGGCATCGAGCAGCTTGTCGGCGGCCTCGCGCGTCGGCGCCGCCTTCTGCAGGGCGATGTTGCCGCCGTTGGTGCCGATCGCGTAGAACACACTCGCAATCCGCGCCGACTTCGGCTGCGCCGTGTAGTTGCCGCCGTTCCATTCCGGATCGTTGCGGATGCTGTCGATGATCAGGCGGCGCATCATCCAGTTGCGGCTCGACATTTCGGTCGGCTGCGACGCCATCGGCACCAGCGCATCCATGAAGCCGGGATACTTGACGCCCCAGATCCAGGTGTGCATGCCGCCCATCGAGTTGCCGATGACGAGCCGCAGGTGCTTGAGCCCGAGGCCCTCTTTCACCAGTAGGTACTGCGCTGCCACCATGTCGTCGTAGTTGTAGCGCGGGAACTTGGCGCGCAGGCCGTCCGAGGGCTTCGACGATTTGCCGGAACCGATCGCGTCCGGCAGGATGATGAAATATTTCCTCGCGTCGAGCGGCTGGCCGGCGCCGAACAGCTCGCCGGCGAAGGCGGGGGTCAGCATGCCGGCACCGGAGCCGGTCGTGCCGTGCAGGATCAGCACCGGCTCGCCCTTCGGATCGCCGACCGTGGTGTAGTGAAGCCGCAATTCGGGCATCACGTCGCCGGTCGAGAACTTGAAATCCTTGGCGATCCAGGCGCCCTGACGGGGTGCTGGATAGTCGGCAGCGGCAGCGCCGAGGGCTGACAGCGCGAGTATGAGCCCGGTCAGTGCCCGCCTCGTCATGGTTGGCAACAGCATGTCGGTTTCCTCCGTGCGGGGCGATTGAACTCGCCGCTGCGACAACAAGCTAGTACCCGGAATCACACTTGGATAGCACACCTGATCGCGGAACCACGAGGCGATCCGCCAGGAGCGCGCCGAAGAGCGTAGCCCAGACTACGGTCGAGGCGCGCGACGCCGCGGGCGCCCGTGGGCCGCGACCCTACGGGCGATCGAGGATGCTCGCCGGCGGCGTCGCGCCGCTTGTCCGATGGGGCAACATCGGCCGGCGCGGCGCTCCTGGCCGGCGAGCATCCTCGATCGTCATGTGTGCTATCCATGTGTGATTCCGGGTACTAGCGCAGATGCGACGCCAGTGCGAGCGGTCAAGACCTCATTCGAGCAGCGACGTCGCGATCAGCGCCACGGATGCAATGAACCCGGCGGCCGGCACCCAGAGCGGCACCCGCACGTGCGGGTGAGGCGATGGCGTCTGCCGGTGGCGCAGCCGCAATAGTGCCAGGTTGACCAGCGCAAACACCGCGAGCGTCGCCACCGACGTGCCCTCGGCCAGCCGTTCGAAAGGGACGAACAATGCCAGGATGATGACCGCGGCGACGACGAGTACGGTCGCGACCAGTGGCGTTGCCGTCATTGGATGCACATGGCCGGTCGCGGCCGGCAGATCGCCTTGCTTTGCCATGCCATAGACGACGCGGGCGGCCATCGTGATCTGTGCCAGGATGGTGTTGAGCGTGGCGAAGATGGCGATCAGGCTGATGGTTGCCGGGCTGACGCTCGACAGCTCGCGAAAGACCAGGGCGAGCGGCGCCGGCGAGGCTGCCAGCTGCGCCGTCGGCACGGCACTTACCGCAATCAAGGCGATGGCGACATAGAGAATGGTCGAGATGATGAGCGTCAGTACCATGGCGCGTGGAATGTCGCGATGCGGGTCGTTGGCTTCCTCGACCACGTTGGCGAGGTCCTCGAAGCCGACGAAGGCGAAGAACGCGAGCAGGCTGCCGAAGGCGATGCCGGACAGCACCGCTTGGTCGAACGGCAGCGGCGGCATCAGCACGAGCGGCAGCTCGGCACCGGCGGCAGCCGCGATGATGGCGATGAGGCCGCTGACCTCGATGATGGTGCAGATGCTCGCCACCACGACGGATTGCAGGATGCCCCAGGCAGCCACGGCGCCGAGCACGCCGACGACGATCACTACCAGTGCTGCCTGCGGCAAGTCCACGAACTGTCTGATATAACCGGCCGAGCCGAGTGCCACCGCCGCCGACGAGACGACGCCGATGACGATGGTGAGCAATCCGGTCGCGATCGACAGCGACTTCGAGTTGAAGGCGGCCCGTACATAGGCCGCCTCGCCCGCACTGACCGGAAAGCGCGTCGATAACTCGGCGTAGGACGCGACCGTCAGCGCCATCACCAGGGCCGCGAATACGAACGACCACGGTGCATAGAGGCCGGCACGACCGGCAACCGCGCCGATCAGCACGTAAATGCCGGCGCCGATGGTGATGCCGGTACCATAGAGCACCAGCAGTGCGAGACCCAGCCGCCGCTGCAGTACGGCCGGACCGGCGGGGGGCGTGTGATCGGGCATGGATGATGCCTGCGGCAAGATGGTGGCGCTGAAGGAACGGCTTCGCAGCAGCGCAACATAGCCCTTGCGCGGCCATGCGCGATGCGCCGGGTCAAGGCCGGAGCAATAGTACGAAACTCTGCCGTCGCCGCATTCTTGCCGCAGTCGGCCGTGCTTCAATGGCGGGGTGGCTGCGGGGCCAGAGATGAAAAGCAGGGGGAGGCTACCAATATGGCACTGAGCCCGCGGCCGCAACTGGGCAATGGACCGAACGAAATCGCGATCCTGGCTGCTGCCGGCCACGGCGGCCGCATCACCGCGATCGTGTCGGCGATCGCGCTGCTGTTTTCGGCCTACAGCCTGTGGGACAGCTCGTTGAAGCAGCCCGACCTCAAAATATTCGTGCCGCCGGTGATCCAGTATTCGTCGCCCTACAACAATTCGAACTTCGAGGTATTCGCAATCCCGGTGACGGTGATCAACGAGGGCGGGCGCACCGGCACCGTGCTGTCGATCGAGCTCGAGGTGGCAAATGCAAAGGGCGGCGAGACCAAGCGCTTCTATGCTGCCGACTTCGGCCGCTGGACCATGGAGAAGACCCGCACTGGCGCCTATCAGCCATTCGCGCCGATATCGCTCGCCGGCAAGGTGTCGCGCACCGAGACGTTGCTGTTCTATCCGAAGTCCGACAAGGAAAAGCCCGCCCAGCTTGTCACCGAGCCCGGCCAGTTCCGCTTCAAGCTGATCCTCGACGAAGCCGAGACGGACGAATTCGGGCCGCTCGACCGGCTGTGGCCGCGCAAGCCGGCAACGGTCAGCTTCGAGATGGAACTGCGCTACTTCGATGCCCGCGCCTTCCAGAACGGTACGCTGCCGCTGCACAGCCTGACCGGCAAGTCGTCGCGCAGCGGCGAAGAGGCCGCGCCAAAGCAGCCATAACCGATCGTGGGGGCAGCCCCGCGGCAAGTCGTGCCACGCCGGCCGCACGGGTCTTGCGTGCGCCCGGCATTAGGGTGGAGCATAGAGGGCACGTTGCACGTGGCCGCCGCAGGCCTCCCTGGGGAAACTCATCATGCCGTACGCCGTATCGAACGGGGTCAAGATCTACTTCGAGGAGACGGGGCCAGTCACCGCGCCCGCGATCCTGTTCTGCCACGAGTACTGCGGCGACTATCGCAGCTGGGAAGGACAGATGCGTCACTTCAGCCGCGATTATCGCTGCATCACCTTCTCCAATCGCGGCTACCCGCGCTCGGACGTGCCCGAGAACGACGCGGCCTACGGCCAGGACATCGCCAATCGCGACGCCATTGCCGTGCTCGATCACCTGAAGATCGCGCGCGCCCACATCGTCGGCCTGAGCATGGGCGGCTACACCGCGCTGATGCTGGCGGTGAAGTACCCCGATCGCGTCGTCGGCTGCGTCGCAGCCGGTGCCGGCTCCGGCTCTGTGATGTCGCAGCGGGCGCAATTCGTCGCCGAAGCTATCGAGCGGGCGGCCGAAATGGAAAAGCGCGGTGTGGTTGATGCCGTCGCCATGGGACTGGCGCCGACCCGTGTGCAATTGCAGAACAAGGACCCGCGGGCCTGGGCGGAATTCGTCGCGCATCTGGGCGAGCGCGATGCCCGAGCCGCCGCTCATACCCTGCGGCAGGTGCAAGGCAAGCGCGCATCATTCTATGAGATGGAAGCCGAGCTCAAGGCAGTGACGGCGCCGGTGCTGCTGCTGGTCGGCGACGAGGACGAGCCCTGCCTCGACGTCAACCTGTGGCTGAAGCGGCTGCTGCCGACGGCGCGCCTGGGCATGTTGCCGGCGGCGGGGCACGCGATCAATCTGGAGGAGCCGGCGCTATTCAACCATCTGATCGCGCAGTTCCTGGCGTCGGTCGACCGCGGCACCTGGCGGCCCCGCGATCAGCGCGCGGTGCCGGGCCTGACGGTCGGCTCGCTCGGCGTCAAATCGCGGGCGTGAGCAAGATCTACCCGACCATCCGCGCTGGCGGATGCCGGCCAACGGCGTGACGTGAAAATCGGTGTCGCCTCAGCGGTTGAGTGCGATCACCAGCGCCTTCACCTGGCCGCCGTTCTCGCTGATGTAGCTCGAGAACAGGCGGTTGAGCTGCGGCGTCATCCAAAAGCTCATAACCTGGGCGTCGCGCACCTTGTAGCCGGCGCCGGACTTGGACAGCAGCCATGACACGTCGTAGCTCGAACCGTCGCGCATGTGCACGGTGCTGTCGACGGTGAGGCCGTATTTCGCCGGCCGTGCATCGGGCTGGAAGGTGAGATGGCTGACCTGATACTTGGTGGCTTCACTGGTGGCATAGCGTGCCATCCAGCGGGTCATGCCGGAAAGATATGCCGGCTTGTCGGCGGCGCTGAGCTGGGTGCCGTAGTCGCCGAGGCCCTGCGCACCCATGTAGCCGAGGTCGGCGTGGCGCAGGATCACCGATTGCAGGGTCGCGGGCGAGTTTGTGCGGGAAGCGGCGATCAGCTCCCGGGCGACGCCGTCCATGTAGCGCACGGCCGGGTCGGCATGCTGCGCCAGGGCGCTGCCGGAAACGCCGATCTGCAGCCAGGAGAGGGCGATGGCGAGGACCGCGAGCAGCACCGGCAACCGCCGGCGGCTCGTAACGGCCGAGGTTCGATCGACTGACATCGGGCGCAACTCCAGTGCTCTAGATGCGGGACCATAGTAGTGAATCTTCGGATGCGTTATAGCTTCCTCGCGCAGGTCTGCAGCAGCTTTATGGCAACAGCAGGCGCACGTATCGGCTGGTTGCGGACCCGTGCGGCAGACTGTCACCCAATTGTGGTTAAGACTTGCTTTCCAAGTCAACTCGATCGGGCCGGCGAACAACGACGCGGATCGGGGTTGGAATGTAGCCGTTGCAGGGATTGTGCACCTGCGGGCAATTCGACAGCACGGCGATCACGTCGCGCTCGGCGCGCAGGGCGACGCGCGAACCCGGCGGCGAGGCGTCAGGCACCACTTCGACCGGCCGGTCGCCGGCAACCGGTACTTGCATGAAGAAGTTGATGTTGGCCACGATGGCGCTCTCGTCGAGCCCGAACTCGCTGAGGATACTGCGGAAATTGTCGTAGCAGTTGGGTCCGGGCGGGGCGCCGTAGCGCAGCCGGTTATTGGCATTGCTGCAGCAACCGTAGAGCGTGTCGTGTTGGCCGAGCGTGTCGCCGACGACGGTGAACAGGGCCTCGCCACGGTCGGAATAGAGGACGCTGCCCTGACCGATGAACGGGCTCTTTTGCACCTTGATGGTGTTGGTGGCCGAATAGCGGTCGCGCGGATTGGTCGCATCGAAACACAAGAAGTCGACCGCCTGCTGACCGTTGAGGTCGACGATCTCCAGCACCTCGGCGCGCTTGATGATACG
The DNA here is from genome assembly GCA_963741505.1 of uncultured Alphaproteobacteria bacterium. Lineage (GTDB taxonomy): Bacteria > Pseudomonadota > Alphaproteobacteria > Rhizobiales > Hyphomicrobiaceae > JAKFWF01. The sequence continues at coordinate 310,916 of CAVUIJ010000010.1, forward strand.
CCCCCATGGTGCCCCGGCAGCGACGATTTCATCGTGCTGGATCGGCCCGTATGCCGCTGCCACTGTGCCGTTCTGGGACATCGGGTAACCGCTCGCTGTGCTGAAGCCCGGACGGCAACATCGCCAAGCGCGGCCGCCGGCACAAGCATATTGACGCGCTTTGTGGATCGAAACCGGCGTCGCTGCGGCCCCCGCTGCGTACTGGCACGCGCCTTGCCCATTATCGATGCCGAGCGGGCGCGGCCGATCGTGCCGCCCTGTCTGGGTTAACTCCGTCCGCCCGGTTCGACAGGGTCGAGCTGCCAGGGATGTTGCCCATGAATCTGATGTTCGACGCTATCGAGCGCCTTTCCCGCCATGCCTTCTCGTGGAGCGAATACACCGCGCTGGCGATGTTGGTGTTGACCGGCCTGCTGCTGCTGTTTACCTACGCCATCGCCCGGCAGGATTGGGCCGAGATCAGCGCCTGGGCCTCGCTGGCCAGTGTCGCCGTTGCGGTCCACTTCATGGTGGTCGGCTGGCGCGAGGTCGCGGGGGCCGATCGATCGCAGATGGTGGCCGTCAATTCCCACAAACCGGACGGCGCCGGCAGCGCCATCAAGGATTGTCCAGACTGCCCCGAGCTGGTGGTGATCCCGCCGGGCTATTTCATCATGGGGGCGGACGGCCCAACGGCGGCTCCCGAAGAGGGGCCGCGGCGCAGGATCATGCTCGCTCGTCGCTTCGCCATCGGGCGTCAAGCGGTGACGGCCGCCGAGTACCGGGCGTTTGTCGCCGCGACCGGTCACACCGGCAGCGTCTGCGGCGGCGGCGCGGCTGAATGTGTCAGCTGGCAGGACGCACAAGCCTACGTCGACTGGCTGACACGGCAGACCGGCCGAGTGTTCCGCCTCGCCACTGCGGCGGAGTGGGAATACGTCGGGCGCGCCGGGTCAGCGCCGCCGCGAACGGCTCCGCCAGGCGGCCTAATCCGCACATCGACGACGGTTGCGCCAGCCGATCTCGGCAACGGCTTTGGGGTGCTGGGGCTGGCCAGCGGTCTGTCCGAACTGGTCGAAGATTGCTGGTCGCCGACGCTTGCCGAGGTGCCAAGTGACGGCCGGGCGCTGTTGGCGCCTCTCGCCCGATCGTGTCCGCTTCGGGTCGCCAAGCGCGCGGTCGCGGGCGCGGACTTCGGCGAGCTGCGTTATTCCGGCCGCCGGCCGATCGCGGCCAACCGGCCGACGCCAGGCGTCGCATTCCGGGTGGCCAGGGACCTGCCGACGCTTCCGAAGTAGGCCGCAGCTCACGCCGCCTTGAACGCGCCCGTCAGCTGCATCGGCACAGTGCGAGGGCGGCGGACCTGATAGAGCGTCCGCGCCGGCACTTCGGACAGGTTCAGGAGCCTTGCAACGGCGTCGACTTCGGCCTGGTCGATGCGATCGGCCGAATGCAGCACTACCGATCTCGCCGACTGCGGGTGGACGAGTACGATCTCGTGCTGGGCGCCCGACAGCGACGTGCGGATGTGGTGGGCAACGCCGCGATAGGCAGCCAGTGACTCGTTCCAGGCCGGATTGCCACCAGGTCCGTTGCTGGCAATGACGCCAGCTGCCGAAACGACGATGCGGCGCGGCCGGCGTGAACGCCGCAGCAGCAAGCGCAGTGGCACGGTGACGAAGGCGATTGCGACGACCAGCGCTAGGCTCAGCTGCACCGCGACTACCGGCCGTCGAAGTGCGCTGATGAGCGGCGCCGGATCGTATGCGGCACTCGCTGCAACCAGGCTGAAGGGGGCCAGCAGCAGCGTCGCGGCGAGCATGATGAAGGCACCGGCGATCAGCAAGCTGGTTCGCGATGCCTGCTGTTCGAGCGTGATCGGCAAAGTCTCGATCGTAGTTGCCAGCGTGGCACCGTTCACCCGTGCAATGGCCATGCGCGCGATCCTTGGGCAGTCGTGGAGCGGAGACTGGCGGCAATCTAGGCTGTCTGGGTTACCAACCGGTTTACCCTGATCGCGCCTTGAGAATGGTCTTGACATATAAACATATCTTTATATGCTGCTGCCCTGGAGCATCAATGAGCCAGTCCATGCGATCTGAAGATGTCGTCGCAGCGCTGAAAGCCGCGGCCGAACCTACGCGCCTGCGTATCCTGCTGCTGCTGGCCGACAGCGAGCTCAGCGTCAAGGACCTGACCCGTGTGCTCGGCCAGAGCCAGCCGCGTATCAGCCGTCATCTCAAGCTGCTGCACGAGGCCGGGCTGATTGAACGCAGCCGTGAGGGCAGCTGGGTCTATTTCACCCTCGGCACCGGCACTTCGGCCGCAGCACTCGCCCGCAGCCTCGTCGCCCAGGTCGACCCGGGCGACGGCTCGGTGGCGCGCGATCGCGAACGCGCCAATGCCCTCAAGGCCGAGCGCGAGGCCGCCGCACAAGGCTACTTTGCCAGCCATGCCGCCGAATGGGACAAGATCCGCTCGCTGCATGTCGACGAACGTGTGGTCGAGGCGGCGATGCTGCAGGCGCTGGCCGATCGCAGCTACGATCTGCTGGTCGATCTTGGCACCGGAACCGGCCGCATGTTGGAACTGTTTGCGAGCCACTACAGCCGCGGCCTCGGCATCGACGTCAATCACGCCATGCTCGCCTACGCCCGCTCCAAGCTCGGCCAGAACGGGCAGGCCAACGCTCTGGTGCGTCAGGGCGACATCTACAACTTGAGCATGCCCGATGCCGGCGCCGGCGCCGTGATCATGCATCAGGTCCTGCATTTCCTGTCCGACCCGGCCCGCGCCATCCGCGAGGCGGCGCGCATTCTGGAACCGGGCGGCGACCTGCTGATCGTCGATTTCGCGCCGCACAATCTCGAATTCCTGCGCGAGCGCTTCGCTCATGACCGGCTAGGCTTTTCCCGCGCCACCATCGAGGCCTGGCTGCGCGAAGCCGGGCTCGATCCCGTTGCCATGCGCGACCTGGCGCCGCCGGCATCAGACGAAGCAGACAAACTGACCGTATCGCTGTGGCTCGCCCGCCGTCGCGGTACGCGACCGCAGAGCAAGTCCACAGCGGCCAACGTCGGCCGCCTAGAAAGCGCGGAGTAGCCGCCATGAGCGCCATTTCCTCGGAGCGTCGCAGCCGCCTCGTCGGTTCGGGCGAGATCGATGTGTCGTTCGAGTTCTTCCCGCCGAAGAACGAGAGAATGGAGGAGGCGCTTTGGACCGCCGTGCGCCGTCTCGAGCCGTTGGCGCCGGAATTCGTCTCGGTGACCTATGGCGCCGGCGGTTCGACGCGCGAGCGCACCCACCAGACGGTGGCGCGCCTCGTCAAGGAATCGTCGCTGCAGCCGGCGGCGCACCTGACCTGCGTCAGCGCCACCAGGGAGGAGGTCGACGAGGTCGTACGCGGCTACTGGGCGGCGGGCGTGCGCCGCATCGTGGCGTTGCGCGGCGACCCGGCGACCGGCATCGGTACGGCTTATAGGCCGCATCCAGGCGGCTACGCCCGCACCGCGGACTTGATCGCTGGCATCAGGCAAATCGCCAATTTCGAGATCTCGGTCGGCGGCTATCCTGAAAAGCATCCGGAGAGCGTGACGGTTGAGGGCGACATCGCCAATCTCAAGGACAAGGTCGATGCCGGCGCCAGCCGCATCATCACCCAATTCTTCTTCGACAACACGCATTACCTGCGCTTCGTCGAGCGTTGCCGTGCCGCCGGCATCTGGTGCCCGATCCATCCCGGCATCGTGCCGATCCATAATTTCAAGCAGGTGGCGAGCTTCGGCGCCAAGACCGGCACCACCATGCCGGCTTGGCTTGCCCGCCGCTTCGACGGCCTCGAGAACGATCCGGCAACGACGCAGCTGGTGGCGGCAGCGGTTGCTGCCGAGCAGGTAATGGACCTCGTCGACCAGGGCATTCGCCACGTCCACTTCTATACCTTGAACCGCGCCGACCTCGTCTATGCCATTTGCCATCTGCTCGGCCTGCGCCCACGCGCCACCGCGACTGCCAAGGCGGTGAATGCATGAACGCGAAATCACTCCGTTGCCAACTCGACGAGGCGGCCGCCAAGCGTATCCTGATCATGGATGGTGCCATGGGCACCATGATCCAGCGTCACAAGTTCGGCGAAGCCGAGTACCGTGGCAGGCGCTTCAAGGACTGGCCCCGCGACGTCAAGGGCAACAACGATCTCTTGGTGCTGACCCAGCCGGCGATCATCCAGGAGATCCACGAGGCCTATCTCGCGGCCGGCGCCGACCTGATCGAGACCAACACCTTCAACGCGCAGCGCATCTCGATGGCCGACTACGGCATGGAGGAACTCTCTTACGAGATCAACGTCGAGGGCGCGCGGCTCGCCAAGGCTGCGTGCGCGAAATTCAATGCCAAGGCGAAGGGACGTCCGCGCTTCGTCATCGGCGCGCTGGGGCCGACCAACCGCACCGCCTCGATCTCGCCAGACGTCAACAATCCGGGCTACCGCAACACTTCGTTCGACGAGTTGCGTGAGGCCTATGCCGAGCAGACACGCGGGCTGATCGACGGTGGTGCGGACATCATCATGATCGAGACCATCTTCGATACGCTGAATGCCAAGGCCGCCGGTTATGCGGTGCTGGAAGTGTTCGAGGAGAAGGGCGTCAACCTGCCGTTGATGATCTCCGGCACCATCACGGATCGCTCGGGGCGCACGCTGTCGGGCCAGACCACGGAAGCGTTCTGGTATTCGATGCGGCACCTGAAACCGTGGTCGATCGGGCTCAACTGCGCGCTCGGCGCCGAGGCCATGCGGCCCTATCTCGCCGAATTGTCACGCATCGCCGATACGCTGGTGTCGGCCTATCCCAATGCCGGCCTGCCCAATGCCATGGGCGAATACGACGAGACGCCGCACGAGATGGCCTGCCACATCGAGCCATGGGCGAAGGATGGACTGGTCAATATCGTCGGCGGGTGTTGCGGCTCGACGCCCGAGCACATCGCGCATATGCGGCAGCATGTCGAGAAATACCCGCCGCGCAAGATCCCCAGCATAAACCACAAGATGCGACTCTGCGGTCTGGAGCCTTTCGTCCATGGTTGAAGCAGGTCATAGTTCGAGCAGCTTCCGGCGGGCCGGCGGTCGCGATGTTGGGTTGGGGGAGAGGGTTCATGCGCGTCATCAAGATCGAACTGCCGGCAATTCTGGGCTCGGCGGATCAGAGCTTCACGCTCGAAACCGAAGAGGTTCGCACGCAGCTGTACCACGAGCTCAAGACGCTGGAGTACGAGTTGTCCGAGGTGGTCCGGCAGCGGGCAGCCGGCTATTTTCCGCCGACCTACAGCGTGTTCGTGCGCACGCTTCTGCGCCAGGACGCAATCGGCACGCGCACCGAGCTGTGGGTGGTCGATCCGCATATCGGTTGGCCGGCCGGCCTGCTGACGCGCTCGGCGTGGCGGCTGTTCGTGCCGGTGCTGTCACACATCGTCAAGGAGGCAACCATGCAGCGCTTCCCGACATTGACAGTCGACATGACGGAGAAGGACGCGCGCGTTGCCGTCCTGGCGCCGACGCGTACCTGGCGCGATCCGGTGATCCTGTCGGTCGCGGTATTCGTTCTTACATCGGTATTCTGGCTGATGGCGGGCCCCTGGTTACGCGTTGCATTGAAGGGGTTGTGGCCGTTCTGAGGCGTCTAGGCGCGTCGTCCCCGCCAAGCCGCGGCCAGCAGGCAATCACGCCACTTCCCCTCTCTCCCCGTCCCCTTACGGGGAGAGGGCAGAGGCCGGCCCCACTTGGCCGGCCGAGGGTGAGGGGCAGCTGCTGGCTCCAAACCAAGTTACAAACCGCTCAAGTGCCGGGTGTGGTGACGTCGGAGCAAGTGGCCGCCCCTCGCCCTAACCCTCTCCCCGTTCCGGCCACGGGCCGGACGGGGAGAGGGGATGACGGCATGCTTTGCAGAGTTGCCCAGCACGATGACCAGAATTGTTTGGAGGCGGATTGAATCAGTGACGACTACCAGCGCAGCGCAATCGTTCGTCAATGTCGGTGAACGTACCAACGTCACCGGCTCGGCGAAGTTCCGCAAATTGATCGAGGCCGGCGACTACCAGGCGGCACTTGCTGTGGCGCGCCAGCCAAGTCGAGAACGGCGCCCAGATCATCGACGTCAACATGGACGAGGGTCTGCTCGATTCGGAAAAGGCGATGACCACCTTCCTCAACATGATCGCGTCCGAGCCCGACATTTCCCGCGTGCCGGTGATGATCGACTCATCGAAATGGAGTGTGATCGAGGCCGGCTTGAAGTGCGTGCAGGGCAAGCCCATCGTCAACTCAATTTCGATGAAGGAGGGCGAGGACCAATTCCTCGCCCAGGCCAAGAAGGTCCTACGCTATGGCGCCGCCGTCGTCGTCATGGCCTTCGACGAGCAGGGCCAGGCCGACACCATCGAGCGCAAGGTCGCGATCTGCGAGCGCGCCTACAAGCTGCTGACCGAGAAGGTCGGCTTTCCCCCCGAGGACATCATCTTCGACCCGAACATCTTCGCGGTTGCGACCGGCATCGAAGAGCACAACGGCTATGGCATCGCCTTCATCGAAGCGGCGCGACAGATCAAAGAGAAGATGCCGCTGGTGCACATCTCGGGCGGCGTGTCGAACCTGTCGTTCTCGTTTCGCGGCAACGAGCCGGTGCGCGAGGCGATGCACGCAGTGTTCCTGTATCATGCCATTCGTGCCGGGATGGACATGGGGATCGTCAACGCCGGCCAGCTCGCGCTCTACGACGACATCCCGCCGAGCTTGCGCGAGCTGTGCGAGGACGTGATCCTCAACCGTCGCGCAGATGCCACTGATCGCCTGCTCGAAGCGGCCGAGCAATTCAAGGGTGCAGGTGCGAAGAAGACCGAAAAGGACCTCAAGTGGCGCGACGCGCCGGTCGAGCAGCGCCTCACCCACAGCCTCGTGCATGGCATTACCGACTTCATCGAGTCAGATACCGAGGAAGCACGTCGTCAGGCCGACAAGCCGCTGCACGTCATCGAAGGCCCGCTGATGGCCGGCATGAACGTGGTCGGCGACCTGTTCGGCCAGGGCAAGATGTTCCTGCCGCAGGTCGTGAAATCGGCGCGCGTGATGAAGCAGGCGGTCGCCTACCTGCAGCCGTACCTCGAAGCCGAGAAGCTTGCCTCGGGCCTCGCCTCGAAGCCGGCCGCCGGCAAGGTCGTGATGGCGACGGTCAAGGGCGACGTACACGACATCGGCAAGAATATCGTCGGCGTCGTGCTTCAGTGCAACAACTACGAGGTGATCGACCTCGGCGTCATGGTGCCGGCGCAAAAGATCCTCGAGGTGGCGAAAAGGGAGAAGGCCGACATCATCGGGTTGTCGGGTCTCATCACGCCGTCGCTGGATGAGATGTGCCATGTCGCCGCCGAGATGGAGCGGCAGGACTTCCGCGTGCCGCTGCTGATCGGCGGCGCCACGACGAGCCGGGTGCACACCGCGGTCAAGATTTCGCCGAACTACAATAAGGGCCAGGCGATCTACGTGCTCGACGCCAGTCGCGCCGTCGGCGTGGTTTCGAAGCTGTTGTCGCCGCACGACAGTGCCGGCTACATCGCCGACATCAAGGCCGAGTACATCAAGGCGCGCGACGGTTATTTGCGAGGTGAACAGAAGAAATCGCGCCTGCCGCTCGCCAAAGCCCGGGCCAATGCGACGCCGATAGATTGGGTCGGCTACACTGCTCCGAAGCCGAAATTCCTCGGGGTCGAGGCGTTGAAGTCCTACGACCTCGCCGAGTTGGTGCCATATATCGACTGGACGCCGTTCTTCCAGACCTGGGAACTGACCGGCCGGTATCCGGCGATCCTCACCGACAACAAGGTCGGCGCGGAGGCGAAGAAACTGTTCGCCGACGCGCAAGAGATCCTGAAGAAGCTCGTCGCCGAGAAGTGGCTGACCGCCAATGCCGTGATCGGCTTCTGGCCGGCCAACAGCGATGGCGACGACATCCGGCTATATGCCGACGAGACCCGCAAGAGGCAGCTGGCGACGCTGCACACCTTGCGTCAGCAGATCGCCCGCGACAACAAGGGCCCCGGTGGCAAGGTGCGGCCGCACACCGCACTGTCCGATTTCATCGCACCCGTTTCGACGAGGCGGCCCGACTACATCGGCGGCTTTGCAGTGACGACCGGGATCGGCGAGGAAGCAGCGCTCGAAGCCCACTTCAAGAAGACCGACGACTACGGCCGCATCATCTTCAAGGCGCTGGCTGACCGTCTGGCCGAAGCCTTCGCCGAACGTCTGCATGCCCGCGTCCGCCGCGAATTCTGGGGCTATGCCGCCACAGAGACGCTGACGGCGGAAGAGCTGATCTCAGAGAAGTACCAGGGCATCCGCCCGGCGCCGGGCTATCCCGCGCAGCCCGACCACACCGAGAAGGCGACGCTGTGGAAGCTCATGGATGTCGAGGCCAATGCCGGCATCATGCTCACTGAGAGCTTTGCCATGTGGCCTGGCTCGGCGGTATCGGGGCTCTACTTCTCGCATCCCCAGAGCCACTACTTCGGCGTCGGCAGGATCGAGCGCGACCAGGTCGAGGATTATGCCCGCCGCAAGGGTTGGTCCATCGCCGAGGCCGAGCGCTGGCTGGCGCCGGTACTGAACTACGATCCGGTTTCAGCGGCGCGCGAGGACGCTGCTGCCTGAGCCGAGCCGGTCGGATGCGGCAAACAAAAAAAGGCGCGGGGAGCGACCCCGCGCCTTGGTTCTCTTGTGTTGCGGCCGCCTGGCCTTTGGCCTTGGCGGCACCGTGGAGGGGCTCGTCACCCCTCGGGGATACACGCGGCGTGGCCTCAGACCACCCCCAACACGATCGCAGCGAGGAATGCGAATGACGTGAGCGCGGCGATTGCGTTCAGGCTCACTCTAAGTTCCATCTCTGCCTCCTTTGCCGAACATCCGGCGGTTAGGCAGCGCAGCGGGTGGCTGCGCCGTATGACCATATCTAAGTTGTTCGGACGTTGAAAAACAAGAGGCAAAAGTTTGTGCATTGCAATATTAATTCGTTTCTTCGGGGTTAAACGCCAGGGTTCATGTGTGGTTTGCACGTCAGTCACAGTGATGCAGGTAGAACACTTTAAAGTTAAGCATAGTCAATCCTCATAATATCCGGCCACAATTGCGAGTATTTCTCTAGAAAAGGGAGTGTGTCATTGTGGGATGAGGTTGTGGCGGCTTTCGGGCAGGCGACAATCTGTCGAATTATTCCAGGACCGCAACTATATTTTTTTGTTGGCACGGCAACGGTGATGAAAACCGGGTCACCCTCGACATGGCCGTGGTTTTTGCCTACTGCGACAGCTGGCGATAGCCCCTGCGGCGAGCACGGAGACGGATCATGGACCGATTCAAAGCGCTACTGGCGTCGAAGGGCGAGGCTGGACCCAAGGTCGAGGCGGTCGAGCTTGGGTCCGGCGACCTGATGGACGGCGACGTCACGGTTCGCGTCAGCCATACAACCGTGAACTACAAGGACGCGCTGGCGCTAACCGGCAAGGCGCCGATCATCCGCAAGTGGCCGCTGATCCCGGGCATCGACTTCGCCGGCAATGTCGAGACCTCGAGCAACGCCGCATTCAAGCCTGGCGATGGCGTCATCCTCAACGGCTGGGGCGTCGGCGAGGGCCACCACGGCGGCTATGCGCAGTATGCCCGCGTCAACGGCGACTGGCTGGTCAAACGGCCGTCCGCCTTCACGCCGGCACAGGCGATGGCGATCGGCACTGCCGGCTATACCGCCATGCTGTGTGTTCTGGCGCTCGAGGCGCACGACGTGACGCCGGCGAAGGGACCCGTTCTGGTGACCGGCGCCAGCGGCGGCGTCGGCTCGGTTGCGGTCGCGGTGCTGGCACGTCTCGGCCATCACGTCATCGCTGCGACCGGGCGGCCGCAGGAAGAGGCCTATCTGAAATCGCTCGGCGCTGCCGAGATCATCAACCGCGCCGAACTCGCCGGCACGCCGCGGCCGTTGAACAAGGAGCGCTGGGCGGGTGCCATCGACGTCGCCGGCAGCACGACGCTCGCCAACGTCCTCTCGATGACCAAGTACGGCGGCTGCGTCGCGGCCACCGGCCTGGCTCAGGGCATGGATCTGCCCGGTTCGGTCGCGCCGTTCATCCTGCGCGGCATAACGCTCGCCGGCGTCGACAGCGTAATGGCGCCGAAGCCGAAGCGCGAAGCTGCGTGGGCGCGCCTCGCCCGCGATCTCGACGTCGCCAAGCTCGATGCCATGACGGTGACGCGCCCGCTCGCCGATGCGCCGCAGATCGCCAGCGACCTGATGGCCGGCAAGGTGCGCGGGCGGGTGGTGCTGGAAGTCGGTTGAGGGGTTTTAGTCGGGGCTCAGGGCCGCAGCCCAGTTCGAAATACGCGTTAGGCAGAGCCATTCGCACCTACACTGCAGGACCTGCGAACAGCAGCAGGTTGCCGTCGAATCCGCGACGATGAAGTCGCGGGCACCCCAGGGCTTGTCCTGGATATCCTGGGCGAACGTCACGCCCGAGGCGCCGAACTCGGCAGACAGCGCGTCGATCTCGGCGCGGCACGAAAGGTCAGGCTGGCCGACAGCAGTTCCTCGCGCCGGCGCAGATCAGGATCGATCACCGGTGCATCGACACAACGCAGATTGAGGCGGGCGCCGCCGCGCTCGACCTGGCCGTAGTAGGGCGGCTCACCGTAGAGAAAGACGGTCCGAAATCCGAGCCTGCCGACATAGAAGCGGATCGACGCCGCAATATCGGCGACGAACAGCTGCGGCTCGGCCTCGATCCTCAATAGGCGCCCGCCACCGCGCCGACGCCGTCCTTCTGGTAGAGATCGCGGCGGAAGTTGACGATGCCGTCCTCCGTCGCCCAGGCGGTGACATAGACGAAGTAGAGCGGCACCGGCCGCTTCAGGATCACGTTCTGGCGTTCGCCGGTCTTCTTCATTTCGGCGATGCGGTCAGCGGTCCAGCCGTTGTCGACGAGCAGCCAGGCGGCCAGTTGCTCGATGCCCTGGACGCGTACGCAGCCCGATGAGGCGGCGCGGAAATTGCGCCCGAACATCGTTTCCGACGGCGTGTCGTGCATATAGACCGAGTAGTTGTTGTGGAAGTTGATCTTGAGGAAGCCGAGCGGGTTCTCCTTGCCCGGCTGCTGCTTGAACATCAGGTTCTTGGCGGTGCCGGCGGTCCAGTTGATCTTTGAGCTGTCGAGTTTGCGGCCATTGCCGTCGTAGGCATCGATGCCGTACTTCGCCAGCACGTCCAGGTTGCGGCGCTGCATGTCCTGGCCCTTGGGGATCAGGTCCTTGTCGATCACGGTCGGCGGCAGCGTCCATACCGGATTGAAGTTCAGCTCGTGGATCGCCGAGCGCAGCAGCGGTGTCTGCCGGTCGATCTTGCCGACCACGCCGGAATGCCGCGACACCACCCGTTCGTTCTCGACCGCCTCGATCTGCGCCGAGGGGATGTTCACCACGACGTACTTCTTCGGCATCGAGCGGGCGAATTCCTGCAGCCGGGCGAGGTTGGCGCGCAGCTGCCGCAGCCGGGCGGCGGCCGGTACGTTGAGGGCGGCGACCGTGCGCTTGTCGACGACGCCGGTCGGCGTGAGGCCATTCGAGGCCTGGAAGCGCTTGACCGCTTTTTCAGTGTAGAAATCGAAATAATCGGGTGAGTTCGACGCCTCCTCCTTGAGGTCGCCCGAGGACAGCAGACGCTGCTTCAGGATGCCGACGGCCGGATTGGTCATGCCGGGCTGCAGCACGGTCTCGGGCAGCGGTTGCCAGCCGCCGCGCTCGGCGATGTCGGCGTAGCGCTTGATCGCGATCTTCATCGGCTCGAGATTGGCGGCGTTGAGCGTCGGGAACCCTTTCGGCGGGTTCGCCTCCCATTCCTTGATGAACGAGCGGTCGCTGTCCTGGTTGGACGTGCTTTCGTTCTTCTGGCCGGGAAAGCGCATCCAGCTCGGATCGTTGGCGAGCGCGCTGTGTCCGAGAGGCAGCATCGCGACGGCCGCCACGAGCGCCGCGCATAGCGCTGGTCGCCAGATTGAGCGTGGTGGAATTTGCGATCACGTCAACACTCCTGCGCCGAGTAGGCTTTGATCTGTCAGCCCCAATCGCCTCGGACCCTAGGCTTGGGAGGTTAATGAAACTCGAATGCGCGCGCCACAACGATCCTGTTCACGCGACGGTGAACATGCTGCGCCCATGCCGGCACGGGTTCGGGCGAAAATGCGGTATTCGCCGGTGATCGCAAAGAACGATTGTCGCGGCGCGCGCGACCTGGGCCCGCAGTGATGCGCAAGAGCCACAAAAGGGCGCATAAGAAAAGGGCCCCGGCGGCGGCCAGAGCCCTAATGTGTTCAATATGAGTGGAACGTGGCCGGATCAGAGCTGGTAGCGGATCTGGTCGGTCCAGTAGCGCTCCAGGCGCACCAGCGACTTGTTGACCGTCTTGAGCTCGTCGCTCGACACCTGGGCAACGGCTTCGACCGAGCCCAGCTGGCGCTGATAGAGCTTCTGCACGATGGCGCAGGCGTCGAGGCCCTTCTGGGTCAGGCTGACGCGCACCGAACGGCGATCGGTCTCCGAGCGCTTGTAGTGGATGTAGCCCATGTCGACGAGCTTCTTCAGATTGTATGAGACGTTCGAGCCGAGGTAGTAGCCCCGCGTCTTGAGCTCGCCGGCGGTCAGTTCGCCTTCGCCGATGTTGTAAAGGAGGAGTGCCTGCACACTGTTGAGATCGGCGCCGCCCATGCGGTCGAACTCGTTCTTGATGACGTCGAGAAGCAGACGATGCAGACGCTCGATCAAACGCAGTGCCTGCAGATACTCGGTACGAAACGCCTCGTCCGAGACGGGCGCGCGATGACGCGCAACATCCAACACTAGTGCCATGTCCCTGCCTCTTTGTGCCTTGCCTGTTGAATTCGCCTCGAATTGTTCCGAGGTTCCCGGGGTGCGGGTTAAGGCCAAAGCTACAGGTGTGAAGTGAAAGTTGCGCTAATAGGCATAGTAAAAGAATAGTTCTGCTGGGCGTGTGCAAGACAATCGTAAGATATCGGTGGATCTGACCTGCGGTGATCCCTGTTCCGGGTCAGACCCGGGCCGCCTGCATTTCCTGTCGCGTCGGCAGGTTGAGCCACGATTGCGCATCGGGCTTGAACAGGTCGTCGACGAAGGCGTCGGAGATCTCGCCGAGCGCGCGCGGCCGCCAGCGCGGCGCGTGATCCTTGTCGACGAGGGCCGCCCGCACGCCCTCCTTGAAATCGGCAGCGGCGATCATGCGCACGCCGAGCCGGTAGTCGATGGTCAGCGTCTGCCGCAGATCGAGCGCGCCGGCATCGCGCACATGCCGCAAAGCCACCTTGATCGCCAACGGCGAGGCCCGCTCCATGTCGGCGAGCGCCGCCGCCGCCCAGGCTCTTGCCGCACCATCGGCGGCGCCCTCGCGCACGGTGCGCACGCGCGCCATGATGTCTTCGACGCTCGCGCCAGCGAAACAATCGTCGATCAGGTGGCGCACGGCGGCGAGCTCGCCGGCGCCTGGATGGCAATGCAGTTCGTCGAGTACGGGGTCGACCGGATCGGCCTCGGCAAGGCGTTGCTCGATCGCCGCGAAATGTTCGGCGTCGATGCAGTGGGTGACGAGCCCGAGGTCGAAAGCGTCGGCTCGCTGCAGCCGCCGGCCGGTCAGCGCCAGATAGCTGCCGATCGCGCCCGGCATCCGGGCGAGGGCGTGGGCGACGCCGTCGTCGGGAAAGAAGCCCAGGTGCACCTCGGGCATGGCGAAGCCGTAGCCCTCGGCGGCAACGCGGTGGGTGTTGACCAGCGTTATGCCGGCGCCGCCGCCCATCACCAGCCCGTCGAGCAGCGCGACCACCGGTTTGGAGAAGCATTCGAGCAGCCACACGAGCGCGTATTCCGACGCCAGCGCCTGGCGTGCCGCAGCCATGTCGGTGGCGGCGAGGGCTGCGATCTCGCGGACGTCGCCACCGGCGCAGAACGCGCCCGGCCGGCTCGACCGCAGGACGATGGCATAACTGTCGGCATCGCGCGCGATGCGTGGCATGGCGGCGGCGAGCGCTGCTTTCATTTCGCCATCGAGCGCGTTGCGCGCAGCCGGCCGGTCGAGCGTGAGGATGCGGGCGGCGCCGACCTTGGCGAAATGCACCTTGGGTCCGGCAACCACGGCACCTGTCACGGTGTTGTGCTCTGGAGTGGTATTCGGCTGCACGTCGCGTTGGTCCACAGGCTATCGTCGGGTCATGCACAGAGCGGTTCGGTGTCCTTGCTTGGATCACATTCGATCTATACACCACAAGCGAATATGGAGATGATCTGCGCAGGTGATTCGCGCCGTGCTCTCGCGGCACAGCGTTGTCAAGCTGGCGGGATCGGGAACCCACAGGAAACCGTAGGCATGAGTGGCTCGCTTTTCGGGCGACTGATGAGAGGTGGGGTGAGCGCTGCGGCCCTGGCCGGAGTGGGTGTTCTCGTGTGCGCGGGCGCGACGCAGGTCAAGGCCGACGATCCGCCGCCCGCCACAAGCCGCAGTTTCGCGCAGCCGGCGCTACGGCCGTCGACGTTCCCGCCCGAGCTGCCGAACTCGAGCCAGGTCGCCGCCGACAAACCGGCTGCGGCCGCTGGCGCCCGCCGCCAAGAGCGAGCCGTCGTGGCCTAAGACCTTGCCCGAGGCCAAGGCCGAGGCACTGCCGCCGCCACCCGAGACTTTCACTCCGCAGGAGATCGCCACCGCCAAGGCGCATTGCGCTGCGGTGCTGAAAGGGCTCGACGTCGTAGTCGTCGAGGAGGTACCCATCAAGTCGGGCTCGTGCGGCGCGCCGGCGCCGATGCAGCTCATCAGTATCGGCCGCAATCCGCAGGTGGTGCTGTCGCCGCCGGCGACGGTGAGTTGCGACATGGTCGCAGCGATGCATCAATGGGTCACCCAGGACCTGCAGCCGCTGGCCAAGAAGCACCTCGCGTCGCAGGTCATCGGCATCGAGACCATGAGTTCGTATTCCTGCCGCAACGCCTACGGCCGCAAGAAGACCAACCTCAGCGAGCATGGCCGCGCCAACGCCCTCGACATCCGCAGTTTCAATACCGCCGACGCACGCGAGACCACGGTGCTGAACGACTGGGGACCGACCGGCTGGGAGATCCGGGCGCAGATCGCAGCCGCCGCTAAGGCCGCTGCGGCCAAGGCTGCCGCCGACAAGATCGCAGCCGACAAGGCGGCCAAGACGCCGCAGACCGCAACCACCGCGCCGGCGGCCGCGAACCCGGCGTTGCAGACCGGCGCGTTGCCGCAATCGGCGTCACCGGCCAATTCGGGCAGCGGCATCGGCAACCTGATCGGTAGCGTGCCCGCCATCGCCAATCGGCTGCCGGGCGCGGCGCCGGCGGCGGAAGGCCGCTCCGGTTTCGGCTTGATGAAGCCGAGCAATCTCGGCGGTCCGAAGTCAGCCGCCGAGAGTGCGAATGCCGCCTCGGCCGACGGGGTATCGCAGAGCCGCAAGGCGCAGTTCCTGCGCGACGCCCACGACACCGCCTGCAAGATCTTCGGCACGACCTTGGGGCCCGAAACCAATCTCGCCCACAAGAACCACTTCCACGTCGACATGGCCGAACGCAGCCGCGGCAATTTCTGCGAGTAGGGCGGCGGCGAACCCTGTCTGTTTTGCCCGCGACAGGGGGCGAGGCGGACGGCTCAGGTGGGCGCTGTTTGTTTTGCCCGACGTACCAGATCGTAGACTTTTCTGGCGTTCTCGATTTGGAAGAAGCGGGGGGGGCTGGCCAAGCGTGGCGTGCCAGATGGCAAATCCGTTGATCGCCGAATTGAATGCGAAAGACGGTTGTTCGGTGAGATGAATTGTTCCGCGGTCGGCGCCGACTTCGTCCAGCTGCAAGCCGCGCACATCGTTGAGTTCAATCGACACGGTGGATCGGCTGAAGGCGCGCGAAGAAATGATCGCGCGTCTGTTCGTGAGCGCGTAGTGCAGATGTTGACGATGATATTTGTCGGCAATGAAGCGACCGATGAGAACATAAAGTCCCAAGACGACGAATGGGATGCCGAACAGTGGGAAGATGATCGGGGCGGACCCGCCGCCTTTGCCGCCGATGCCGAATAGGACGCTGTATTCCCAAAACAGTGCAAAGCCACACCAGAGCATCGAGAATGGCACCAGCAACCACTCGATGGGTCGAAAGACAATGCCTTGCCGGGGGCGTCCAGACCATAACAGCGCTTCGCCGACGTCGAGCTGCGGTT
Source organism: uncultured Alphaproteobacteria bacterium (assembly GCA_963741505.1). Classification (GTDB taxonomy): domain Bacteria; phylum Pseudomonadota; class Alphaproteobacteria; order Rhizobiales; family Hyphomicrobiaceae; genus JAKFWF01. Next base: position 327,217 of record CAVUIJ010000010.1, read on the forward strand.
TGCTGGAGTTGGGCATCGCAATCACACTCGTAAGCTGACAGATGAAAAGTGGCTCAGCACTTCCTCGTCGCCACCCCGTCGGCGTCGAACATGTGGCCGGAGAGCGACCGGCCGCGGTTGGAGGCGAGATGCAGCGCGAGGGCTGCGACGTCGGCTTCGCCCGACAGGCCCTTGGCCGCGCGGGCCTTGGCGCAGTCGGAACCGAGGTCGCTCGCCGAACGCGGGCCGATGGCGTTGATGCGGATGCCCTTCGGTGCCCAGGTTGCGGCCTCGATCTGCGTCATGGTGGCCAGCGCCTGGCCGAGGATGGCGTTGAAGGCGGCTTCGACCTTGCTGCGCGGGCTGGGCGCCAGTACGGCATTGAGGATCAGGCCCTCGGTCCAGGTCAGGCTCATGCGGTTGGCTGCGACGCGGGTGGTCAGACAGGCGGCGCGCAACGTATCGGAAACCGCATCCTCGATCTCGTTGGTGCTCGAGCCCTGGGTGATGTGGCAGCTCTTGGGCACGACGACGTTGATGACCGCGTCGAGGCCGCCATAGGCTTGGGCGGCGCCCTGCGCGAAGCGGATGGCGTGATCGCCGTCGGTGAGCGCCTGCTCGGTGGCACGGATCTCGGTCGCGGTATTGGCCAGGATCTGCAGCAGCGCCGCTGACTTCTCGGCGGCATCGGGTTCGTGGCCAGGGTCGATCTGCAGCACCAGCCGGCTGCCGACCTCGGCAAAACCACGGGCGATATCGACGCCGGTCTCGGTTGAAATGCCGGTTATGAGCACGCGCGCACCCGCCAACTCGGGATACTGACGCACATTGCGGATACCTGCGACTACGCTCATCAACATCAGCATTCCTCCTGGCAGACGGGACCTGCGGGAACTGCCCGGCCCGACCGACGCAACTTCACGACGATTCGGCTAACGAGCTCTAAATGGCGCTGCGATTCGGGTGCCGCCCCGACCGCTCTGCGGCGCCATTGCGGCAACCCACAACTTGCAATCGGGAGCATTTCACCGCCGCTTCTTGCAATGCCGCAGGTCGTGGATGCCGGCCCGTCCACGCGGGTCCTCTTGCCTGTCAAATATCTGATGTTTCTGGATCTTCTGCGTACCTGTGGTCGGCAGACGATCCATGAACAGGAGCCAGCCCGGGGCCTTGTAGTAGGCGAGCCGGTCGGCGGCCCAGTCGTGCAGCCGGCGGGCAAGATCGGCATCGGCGGTTTCTCCCGGCTTGGCGACGACGCAGGCGAGCACTTCCGATTCGCGCAACTCGTCGGGGCAGGCCAGCACCGCCACCTGCGCCACCCACGGCGCGCTCTGCAGCACCGCCTCGACCTCCGCCGCAGCGATGTTCTCGCCGGCGCGCCGGATCATGTTCTTCGAGCGGTCGACGAAGTAGAGCATGCCGGTGTCGTCCTGGCGAACGGTATCGCCGGTGTGGAACCAGCCGTTGCGCCAGGCTTCAGTGGTGGCGGCCTCGTTGTCGAGATAGCCCGAGAAGAAGCCATGCCGGGGGCCTTCCGGTCCGCCCCAGCGAACCACCAGCTCGCCGTCGGTGCCGCGCGGCAGCTCGCGGTCCTGGCCGTCGACGATGCCGGCTTCAAGACCGCCGAACGGACGGCCGAAGGCGCGCGTCTCGATCAGCCGAGGTTCTTGCGTGACGGCGAAGATGCGGCCGGTTTCGGTCATGCCCCAGATCTCGACCAGCGGAAATCCGAAGCGCGCCTCGAAGGCGGCGTGCAGTTGCGGCTCGACGCCGGCACCCAATCCGAACCGGACGGAGTGATCTGCGCTCGGCGGGCGACGGCGGCTGGCCGAGCAGCAACGGCGGCACCACGCCCAGATAGTGGATCACGGTCGCCCGCGTCTCGGCGATCTCGCCCCACCAGCGCGACGGCGAAAAGCGTTCCGGCACGATCATGCAGTTGCCCGTCAGCATGACCATGGTGGCGGTCACCGCCTGCGCGTTCATGTGGTAGAGCGGCAGTGGATTGTAGACGCGATCGAGGCCCGGCGCGGATGGCGGCAAGGCCGCCGAGATCGCGATACCAGCGGCCGGCTTCGAGATAATAGCGGTTGGTCAGGATGCAGGCTTTCGGTCGGCCGGTGGTGCCCGAGGTGTACATCAGCGCGCATTCAGCCTCGATCCCGAGCGACCAGTCGCCGGCGCGCGCCACGGGTGAGGGAAAGGTCGTCGGCAGGTCGTTGGCGTCGAGCACCGGCAGCGGCTTGCTGCGTTTGGCTGCAACCGAGCGCAGGTCGGCGACGCGCTCGGTCACCGCGATCGCAAGATCGGCGCGGCTGTGGCTCATCTGATAGGCCATCTCGTCGTGCCGATAGTCGGGGTTGATCGGCACGATGCCGACGCCGAGCGCGTTCAATGCCAGGTAGTGATCGAAGAACTGCGGCCGGTTCTCGAGCAGCAGCGCAACGCGGTGGCCGCAGCCATAGCCGGCGCGGGCGTAGCGCCGGCTCAGCTCCTCGACGCGGGCGGCGACCTCGCCATAGCTGTACTCGGCGCCATCCGGCAGCCAGGCGCGCCCCGGCCGCGACGGTACGCTAACGAAGGGCGCGTACGGGCTGCGCGCCGCGGTATCGGCAAAGGCCTCGTGGACGCTCTGTGCTTCGGCTGCCAACGCGGGCTCCCTGACAGTGGCAGTCACACTCTACAACGGTCGAGGTTTTCCGCCAGTCTCGCGTTCCGCTTGCGAACGCCGGCGATCGCTTCCAGGATGAGTAGATCTGGTCCAGGGGAGAAGAGCGAGAAATGTCACAGTTGGGCGGCGCGGCACCGGTCATCGCAATGCGGGGGGCAGGCTACTACAGCGAGAACACGGTCGGCGCCAAGGCGGTCATCGACGCCGCCGGCGATCTCGTCATGCAGGCGCTGGCGGACATGAACTTCGCCGCCGCGAACACCCCCTTCGCGGTCGCCGACTATGGCTGTGCCGACGGCGGCACCTCGATCGACCTGATGCGCCGGATCGTCGCCGAGATCAGGGCCCGGGGCTCGAACCGGCCGATCACCATCACCTACACCGACCTGCCGCACAACGATTTCTCCGCCCTGTTCCGCCTGCTGCACGGCCACCTCGGCAGCCAGCCGGGCACACCGCTCGGGGCCCAGGACGGCGTGTTCACGTTCGCCAGCGGAACCAGCTTCTATCGCCAGATCTTGCCCTCCAACACGCTGTCACTCGGCTTTTCGGCGACCGCCATGCATTGGCTGTCGCGGCTGCCTGGCACCATTGCCGATGCGGTCCAGGCGGTTGGTGCGACCGAGGCCGAGCGTGCCGTGTTCCGTGCTCAGGCGATGGCCGACTGGGACACCATCCTGCTCGCCCGCGCCGCCGAACTGCAGCCGGGGGGCAAGCTGGTGCTGGCGAATTTCTGCGAGGACGAGATCGGCCGTTACCTCGGCGCCACCGGCGGCATCAACATGTTCGGCGAGTTCGCCCGGCACTGGCGCGGCCTGCGCGATGCCGGCACGATCAGCGATGCCGAGTATCGTGCCGCCACCTTCCCGCAGTTCTACAAGACGCCGGCGGAGTTCGCAGGCCCCTTCCTCGATGCCAATTCGGCGGTGGCCAAGGCCGGTTTGCGCCTCGACCACATCTCGACGCGGGTAACGGGATGTCCCTACGCCGCCGACTTCAAGCGCCGCGGCGACGCGCGCGCCTTCGCCAACGCCTACATTCCAACGCTCAGGTCATGGACCGAAAGCACCTTCGCCGGCGCCCTCGACAAGGCCCGGCCCGCCGCCGACCGCCAGGCGATCATCGACCGGTTCTATCGAAACTACGAGGACACGGTCGCCACTTCACCGGAAGGTCACGCCATGGACTACGTGCACTGCTTCATGGTGATCTCGAAGGCAACGTGAGGCGGGGCGCGGCGCAGTTGGAAGCAGGGCCGAACAGGGCGCGCGCGGTGCAAAGTCTCTGTGATCCTCCAGGGTCAATTTCGTCCTGCGAAAGGTGCAGCGGAGGTGCCTTTCGCTCGAGTGACCGTCCGCAGTCCACGTCGAACCTGCCGGGTGGGAATGTCCTGCTTCGGGCCAATACCGTCACAAGTTGTGAGTTTCGAAAGCGGACGTGCAAATCGCGCAACGTTCCATAAACATGATCCTGGGCTATTGTCGCTTCGGGGCGTCTGTCAAAAGCGCTTAGCTCAAGGCCCAAAGATAGAAAATTATTGAAGCAAACCCGAGCGCAGTTCTGACGGCGTGAAGCCGCCCCCAGGTCTCAAGCATGGCCCGTGACGATGGCCCCGCATCGGCCTCGGCAATTGCTTTCAGTTTGTGATTGGTCGGCATAATGCCTATGAGCGTGTAGGGCCAGTTCGCCAGAATGAGAATTGCTCCCGCAATCCACCGCCAATCCTTCGTCATCCATGCCGCCACGAGGCCGAGGACGCCCGACGCCGCGGCAAGGCTGTATTGCATCGTGTAGCCCGCGTCGTAGCTCGGCTTCCATTGTTTGAGCAGGTTGCGATCGTCCAACCGCAGACGAGCAGGGTGCTCGGCGAAGTTGATGTAGAAGGCGGCACCCGCAGACGCGGCAGCAAGTGCAAGAGCCAGTAGACCGGCAAGCGTGGTGTCGCCCCTCTCATAATGCGGTACTCGGTTGTGCATGTGGCAATCGCGTCAGGTCAAAAGTGGGAAAGCTACAGCACCGGCCGGCGTGGCCCAGTTCTTCACCAACTCGGCCACGATCGCGTTGGTGCTGGTCAGGCGCACGCCGGCACTCTCCATCCGCCGCCACGACATCTCTTCGGCGATCTGGTTGGTCGAGCCGCAGGCATCGCAGACAACCTGAACATTGAACCCCTCTTCCAGGGCGCTGATGGCGGGCGAGACCATGCAAACATCGGTCGTGACGCCGGCCATGACGAAGTTGCGCTTTCCTGTTGCGCGACAAGCGTCGGCAAAGGCCGGGTCATCCCACGCATTGACGACGCCAATGCGCTTGATACGACCTTCGAAGGCCTTCGGTGCGATTGCGGCAAGCTCCGGCATCAGCGGACCTTGCACATTGACGTTCGTCTCCTGGCTGGAGGTCAGAACGAGCGGCATGCCAGTGCCGGTGGCGAACTTGGCGAGGATGATGATGTTGCGCTTGAGTAATTCGAGGGGCGTCGTGGCCGCCCAGGTGTTGGTGCCGACCTGATGGTCGATCAGGATCATGGCGGTGTCGTCGATGTTGAAGTGCTGCATGGTGGCGGTCTCCGGATGAATGGTCCTTCCACCCTTGATGGCGTAGGGCTATGAATTCGTCGAATGAATTGATAGAATATTTGGCATGCACGAGACGAATTTAAATCGCGCCGACCTCAACTTGCTGGTCGTCTTCGATGCCGTCGCTCGAACGCGCTCGGTCACCGATGCCGCCGACGCGCTGTCGCTGAGCCAGCCGGCAGTCAGCCACGCCTTGAAGCGGCTGCGGACGCTGATGTGCGATCCTCTGTTCGTGCGCGGGCGCGACGGTCTTGTGCTCACGCCCCGCGCAGAGGGCAGCGTCGCCGAGGTCAAGGCTATCCTCGCCGCAGTCGGTCGTGTTCTGAAAACCGAGCGTTTCGACCCAACGACGACAGTGCGCTCGTTCCGTTTCGGAGCCAGCGACTACGCGATGATGACGACCATTCCGGCGATCGTCGGCAAGCTGCGCGCGCTCGCCCCACAGGCGAGCATCGATGTCGCGCACATCGACGCTGATCTCCTACCGCGCCTGGAGAAAGGTGAGCTCGATCTCGCATTCGTCGGAGCATCACACCCCGATGGCCCCTTCGTATCGCGCGAGTTGTTTCGCGAGCGCTTCGTTGGGCTTGTCTGTCAGCGTCATCCGCTCGCAATCAAAGCCGGTCAGGGTGCGCTCACGCTCAAAGATTATCTGGCGTATCCGCACGTCGCGGTGACATTCCGCGATCCTCGACGTAGCCCGATCGACGCGAAACTTGCCGAACTGGGAAAAGCACGGCGCGTGGCAATGGTCACACCGAACTTCGCGGCTAACATTGCATCTCTGCGCGATACGGACCTCATCATGTCTTTGCCGTCGCGCCTAGCATCGCTTGCCAACGAGCAAGGTCTCGTCCTGTTCAAGCTGCCGATAGCGGTGCCAGACTACCCCTATCTCATGAGTTGGCACCGCCGCTCCGACGACGATCCGGCCGTGATGTGGCTGCGGGACCTGGTCGTAAAGGCCACGGCCTCAATGGCCGGCTCTAACGCGTCCCGGCCGCGAAATTGATGTCCGCTACCAGGCGCCGTCACTAGGGCATTTTTGTCGGCTTGGGGTCACGAGGGACAAATCGAGGCGCTGGAAGTTCGCCTTCTACAGCCCCGATAGCTGTCGAGCCTTGATACAGGGAACGGAGCGCCTGCGGGTGCCGAGCGCCCGGGCCCGCGACCCCGGGCATCCTGAATAGGCGGTCGGCCGGGCTGCCACTGCCGCGCCGCCCACGATCGGGTTCGTTAAGCCTCATGAGTCCCGATCACCCACCGCAGCAGCCTTTTCCACGTTCCTCCTGGACCGGTGGGCACGGCACGTCGCCATACGAGCAGAAGACGCAGCACTGGCCCTGCTTCGGCTTCATCTGGTGGCCGCAGCGTTTGCACGAATAGAGATACTGGCAGGCGTCCGTCGGCATCGTCTCGGTCGAGCGGTGGCCGCATTCGGGACAGGTGATCGTCGATTTCAGCTCGACCATGAGCTCATCCTCCTCGAAAAAGATGCGGGCCGGCGACGACGCGTCATGCGGCTGCAATATTCTGCTTAACGTTGTCCTACTTTAACTCCCTTTTAACCATGCTTACCGCATCCTTTAACCACGTTGGCGGCCTCGGTTGCTCCATGCATCGGGGCGGCAAGCCAGCGATGCTGGTGTAAGGAGTAAGTCGATGATGAATGAAGTCATGCGTCTCACGACCTTCTTTGCGACCCTGACCGTTACGAGCCTGTTTGCAACTTCGGTCGCGATCGCCGCGGCCGGTATGACCAATACCAGCGGCAGGCCGCTGATGTGCCGCGACTGTGTCGCCGCGACGCCCAAGCCGCCAAACATCACAATCCATTCCCGACGAGCGCCGGGGGCGACGATACGCCCGGTCTGAGGGCGCGGAAAATATATCCTGCAAAAGGAGAAGAAAGCGGGGCTCAGTGCGGACGTGCCGCCGCCAGCCCCTTCACCACCTTGTCGATCGCCATCAGCTCGGCCAGCAATCCCTCGAACTGGCCGAGCGGGACCATGTTGGGGCCGTCGGAAATGCCTGGGTCGCGATCGGGCGCCTCGTGGGTCTCGATGAAAAGTCCGGCGACGCCGACCGCCACCGCCGCGCGTGCCAATACCGGTACGAAGCGGCGGTCGCCGCCAGATGAAGTGCCTTGCCCGCCGGGCTGCTGCACCGAGTGCGTCGCATCGAAGATCACCGGACAGCCGGTCTCGGCCATGATGGCTAACGCCCGCATGTCGGTGACGAGCGTATTGTAGCCGAAGCTGACGCCACGCTCGGTGACCAGCACCCGCGAATTGCCGCTTTCGACCACCTTGGCGACGACGTTCTTCATGTCCCAAGGGGCGAGGAACTGGCCCTTCTTGATCTTCACCGCACGTCCGGTCTTGGCGGCGGCGACGAGCAGGTCGGTCTGGCGGCACAGGAAGGCCGGGATCTGCAACACATCGACCACCGGCGCCAGGATCGCGCACTGGCCGATCTCGTGCACATCGGTGACGACCGGTAGGCCGAGCTTGTCGCGAATTTCGGCGAACACCGGTAGCGCGCCATCGAGGCCGATGCCGCGTTTGCCCGTCAATGACGTTCGGTTGGCCTTGTCGAACGAGGACTTGTAGACGAGGCCGATGCCGAGCCGGCTCGTGATCTCCTTCAGGGCAGCGGCCATGTCCAGCGCATGGGCGCGGCTTTCCATCTGGCAGGGGCCGGCGAACACGGCGATCGGGCGATCGTTGGCGAACGTCACGTTGCCGATGGTGACGGATGGGTCGGGCTTCGGCTTCGGTGCAGCGTTGGTCATGGCGCCTCTATAGCCCCGAACGAACCGCAAGACGAGCGGCGCGATGGCGCGCCGCACAGTTTTGCGATAGCCCGTCGCGCCCGGCCGGCTCCCGGAACGGGTGTCGGGCGCGACAACTCAATTATCCGTCGCGCCCGGCCGGCTCCCCGCAGGGGAGTTGCCCGCGACAGCTCAAGCGTCCGTCTCGATCTGCAGGTGAACGAGGTCGAGGCCGACTGCCAGTGCCGTCGCGTTGTTGCAACGCCACAGCTGGATGCCCATCAGCGTGGTGTTGACCGGCAGGTTGGTCGACAGCGTGCCTTCGGCCACCTGACCGGTATTGAGCCGTTCGACGCGGTAGCCGATCGAACTGCTGTTGGGGGCGCAGAACAGCATGAGCTCGTAGGCATCGGCCGACAGCGTGTTGGCCGGGAAGTTGGCGCCGAGGTCGATGGTCTGCGCCGTCGTGCCGTCGCGGGTGATGATCTGCAGGTTATTCGAGGCCGCGATCTGACCAACACCGACCGAGTTGTCGACGGTATTGGGCTCGACGTTGGTCGGTGCGCCGGTCGAGGCCGACAACCCGACGAACATGCGTGCGCCCGACACAGCCGCCGCGTCGGAGGTCATGAAGCGGCAGTAGAACGTGAAGCCGCCAAGGCCCGCCGCATTGCCGCGCCAAAATTGTGTCGCCGCCATTCGCGGGCCGGCGAGCGAGCCCGCGGTCCCGGCCGACACGTAGCCGAGCCGGCGCAGCGACGTAGCCAAGTTGGTGGTCGCGACGTTGCGTGCGGTCGCGGTGCCGGTCGCGGTCGGTGGCACGATGCCCTCGGCCAGCGGCGCGGTGGTGGCATTGCCGATCGGATTCCAGCGGCCGACACGGTTGCGCGCGATATGCGGCTGCAGCGGATAGCTGTCGCCGGCCGGATCGACGGCATAGAGGTGGCGGCGCCCGGCCATGCTGCGCGACCACAGCTTCATGCCGGTCGCAGGCGTCGCCGGTGCCGACGCCTGATCCTCGATCGCCAGTGCCTTGCGAACCGAGACCTCGGCGCTGGTGCGGTTGATGATCCAGGCCTCGTTCCAGGCGCTGCCGTCGGCCGACACTTTGAGGTGGAAGTCGTCGTCGCCGGTCAACCCGAACTCGGCGCGCCCCGAGAACGCGGTTTGGAACAGGAAACTGGCGCTGTCGGCTGCCGCATTCTTGTTGACCTGGATCTGCTTGCTGGCGCCGTTGTGGTTGAACAGGGTGTCGAGCGAGGTGAATGTGACTTTCTGTGTCGTCTTGTCGTAGACGATGCCGGCCGCGCCGCCGAAGGCGCCGGCGTCATTGAATTGCACTTGCGTCGTAGCACCGGCAGCCGGCGTTGCCCAGGTGCCGTCAGCTTTCAGGAACCGGCTGGCGGTTGCGTCACCGGCCGCGGGAGCTGGCACCAAGCCCTTCGTTCCACCGCTGCCGGCGTCGCCGACGACGGCATTGAGCATGGCCGTCGCCTGCGTCGCGGTCAGGTCTTCCGGCACCCCCGTCGCGGCAGTGGTACGGCCTTTGAAAGTGGCTGTTGGAACATCTGCGAGTGCGGCGTTGGCCACCGATTTGCTAGTCAGGGTGACGAGGCCGGTGGTCTTGTTGATGGCAATCGCCTCGGTCCAAGCCGCGCCATCCGGCGAAACCTTGAAATGAAAGTCATCGTCGCCGGTGGTGCCCATTTCGGCGCGCCCCGAAAAGCCGGTCTGGAACAGAAAAGAGGCGGTGTTGGCGGCCGTGTTCTTGTTGACCTTGACCTGGTGCCCGGCGCCCTCGTGGTTGAGCAGGGTCGCGGGCGAGGACACGGCCAGCCGGTTGGTGGTGTCGGCGGTGGCGTTGACGCCGACCAGTGGCGTCGGGTTAACGCTCGCGGCACCGCTGGCTGCCGCCCAGGCGGTGCCGTTGTAGCCACAAATGAGATCCTCGTCCGCGACCCAGGCGAGCCAACCCTCGCGCGGCAGATAGAAGACCCAGGCGCCGTCCTGGAAGGCGGCGATATTGCCCGCCTGTCCGGTCCACGCGCCGGTAGGGCTGGCGGCGACGATATAGCGGTCGCCATCGGCCGGAACGGCCGGGGGAGCGGCCAGATCGCGGTCGAGCACCGCCAGTTGCACCACGGCGTCGAGGGCCCGGATGGCTTCATTGTGGGTGACGTGCTTCTGAGCCTGCGCCGCCAGGATGTAGGGCAGGCCAAGGTTTGGGCTATCGGTCGTCGACATTATTCGCTTTCTCCTCGTCGCGGCGCTTCCGCCGGCATGGGTTCGGGACTTGTCGAGGAGTATGAGGCGGTGGCAGCAACCGTGGATAAGTCGGCCCCCGGGGCATCGCCCCGGTGGGGAGCGACCGGCGTCGATTCAAGGCTGGTAGGGAGCGAAAACGCGTGCCAGATTTATGGCTATGAGAGCACAATCGCCTGCATTCACCTTTGGTATCGAGGAGGAATATCACCTCATCGACCTGCACAGCCGTGACCTGAAGGCGGCGCCGGCCGGCTTCATGGACGCCTGCAAGGCCCGCCTCGGTGAGCGCGTTTCGCCGGAGTTTTTGGCGACCCAGATCGAAATCGGCACGCCGGTTTGCCATTCTTTCGGGGCGGCCCGCGCCGAGATCGCCCGGCTGCGCCGCGCGATCGGGGAGATCGCCGCCGGTCATGACATGGCGCCGATCGCTGCTGGCACTCATCCGTTCGCCGCCACCGGCGAGCTGCCGACCACCGACAAGGAGCGTTACCGCGTGCTGGCCGAGGATCTCGCCGGCATCGGCCAGCGCATGGCGATCTGCGGCATGCACGTGCACGTCGGCATCGAGGACAAGGAGATGCGCATCGACCTGATGAACCAGGTCCGCTATTTCCTGCCCCACCTCCTGGTGCTGTCGACTTCTTCGCCGTTCTGGAAAGGCAACGATACCGGCCTCAAGAGCTATCGCCTCGCGATCGTCGACGAGAGCCCGCGCACCGGCCTGCCGGGGCGGTTGTCAAGCTGGGGCGAGTACCAGCAGACCGTCGACGTGCTGGTCAAGGCCGGCATCATCGAGGACGCCTCGAAGATCTGGTGGGACCTGCGGCCATCGGCGCGTTTTCCCACGCTCGAGATGCGCATCACCGACGTCGCCACCCGCCTTGACGACGCGATGGCGGTTGCAGCCCTCTACGTGTGCATCGCGCGCATGCTGTACCGGTTGCGGCGCGCGAATTTATCGTGGCGCACCTATCCGGTGTTCCTGCTGGAAGAGAACCGCTGGCGGGCGCAGCGTTACGGCGTCAAGGGCCAGCTGTTCGACTTCGGCAAAGGCACGCTGGTGCCGTTCACCGAACTGATCGGCGAGCTCACCGAGCGGGTCGCCGAGGATGCCGCGGCGCTCGGCTGCGAAACCGAGGTCGCCCATTGCCGGCGGATCGCAGCTGAAGGCACCAGCGCCGATCGCCAGGTGGCAACATTCGAGGGTGCGTTGGCCGCCGGCACGTCGCGCGATGAAGCCTTGCGCGCGGTGGTCGATCAGCTGGTGGCCGAGACCGTGGCGGTATAGTCCGCTCGGCAGGCACATTTCCTGTCGCCACGGGATCTGCTCCCGGTTAGCCTCGCCATGTCACGCCGGAGGACCCCCATGACCGCGACCGCACCGCAGCCGATCCGGATCGGCGATGTCACCATCCATCGCATTGTCGAGCAGGAGGGGCCGATGTTCGAGGTGGCGCAGTTCTTCCCCGGGCTGACGCCGCAGATGATCGCGCCGCACCGCCAATGGCTCGAACCGCGCTACTTCGTCGACGGCAAGGTCATGCTCTGCATCCAGAGCTATCTCGTCGCGACAAAGTCGCACAACATCCTGGTCGATACCTGCGTCGGCAACCACAAGGAGCGGCCGAGCCGTCCCTTCTGGCACCGCATGACGAGCGAGCGCTACGAGCGCAATCTCGCCGTCGCCGGCTTCTCGGTCGGCGACATCGATTATGTGATGTGCACCCACCTGCACGGCGACCACGTCGGCTGGAACACGAAGCTCGAGAACGGCCGCTGGGTGCCAACGTTCCCGAACGCCAAATACCTGTTCTCGGGCGTCGAGCTCAAGCATTGGAGCGACAGGCACGCGGCCGACGCCGCCGGCCTGCCGTGGATCACCGACTCGGTGCTGCCGATCGTCGACGCCGGTCGCGTCGAGCTGGTCAAAAGCGATCATCACCTCGGTGACGCCGTGCGCCTGCTGCCGACACCTGGCCACACGATCGACCACTTCTCGGTCGAGGTCGGCACCGCGGCCGCCAATGCAGTGATCACCGGCGACGCGATCCATTCGCCGATCCAGACGCACTATCCCGAACTCGGCATGTTTTCCGACTACAACCAGAAGCAGGGGTCTGAGAGCCGGCGAAAGCTGCTCGAACGCTGCTGCGACGCCCCGACCGTGTTCTGCCCGGCCCATTTCGCCTCGCCCTCGATCGGCCGCATCAAGCGCGACGGCGAGGCGTTCCGGTTCGTCGAGGGTGCATAGAAAAACCACCGCGGATTGCTCCGCGGCGGTTGATGTTTCGGGGCAGTTTCGGTGTCCCGGCGGGTCCAGCCGGCTCCCCGAAGGGGTGTCGGACGCGCCCGCCCAAGAAGGCTTACATATCCATTCCGCCCATGCCGCCCATGCCGCCTGGCATGCCGCCGCCGCCGCCGCCCGAACCCTTCTTCGGGGCCTCGGCAATGCCGGCCTCGGTGGTGATCATCAGGCCGGCGATCGAGGCAGCGTCCTGGAGGGCGGTGCGAACCACCTTCGCCGGATCGATGATGCCCTTCTCGATCATGTCGCCGTACTCGTCCTTCTGGGCGTCGTAGCCGAAGGTCGCGCTGCGCGACTCGAGCACCTTGCCGACCACGATCGAGCCTTCGACGCCGGCGTTCTCGGCGATCTGGCGGATCGGCGACTGCAGCGCCTTGCGCACGATCTGGATGCCGGCTTCCTGGTCGTCGTTGTCACCCTTGACGGTGATCGCTGGCGGAAGCCTTCAGCAGCGACGACGCCGCCGCCGGCAACCACGCCTTCCTCGACCGCTGCGCGGGTGGCATTGAGCGCGTCGTCGACGCGGTCCTTGCGCTCCTTCACTTCGATCTCGGTGGCGCCGCCGACCTTGATCACGGCCACGCCGCCGGCGAGCTTCGCCAAGCGCTCCTGCAGCTTCTCACGGTCGTAGTCCGAGGTCGTCTCCTCGATCTGCGCCTTGATCTGGGCGACGCGGGCCTCGATGTCCTTCTTCTTGCCGGCGCCGTCGACGATCGTGGTGTTGTCCTTGTCGATCGACACGCGCTTGGCGCGGCCGAGCATGTCCATCGTCACGTTCTCGAGCTTGATGCCGAGATCTTCCGAGATGGTCTGGCCGTTGGTCAGGGTGGCGATGTCTTCCAGCATCGCCTTGCGGCGATCGCCGAAGCCCGGCGCCTTGACGGCGCAGACCTTGAGGCCGCCGCGCAGCTTGTTGACGACGAGCGTGGCCAGCGCCTCGCCCTCGACGTCTTCCGAGATGATGAGCAGCGGCTTGCCGGTCTGCACCACCGCCTCGAGGATCGGCAGCATCGCCTGCAGGCCGGTCAGCTTCTTCTCGTGGATCAGGATGTAGGGATCCTCGAGCTCGACCGTCATCTTGTCGGCGTTGGTGATGAAGTACGGCGACAGGTAGCCGCGGTCGAACTGCATGCCCTCGACGACATCGAGTTCGGTCTCGGCGGTCTTGGCTTCCTCGACGGTGATGACGCCCTCGTTGCCGACCTTCTGCATCGCCTTGGCGATCATGTCGCCGATTTCGCTCTCGCCGTTGGCCGAGATGGTGCCGACCTGGGCGATTTCGGCGGAGTTCTTGACCTTCTTGGATCTTCTTGCCGATTTCCTCGACGACCTGGATCACGGCCTTGTCGATGCCGCGCTTCAGATCCATCGGGTTCATGCCGGCGGCAACGCACTTCAGGCCTTCGCGGACGATCGACTGGGCGAGAACCGTCGCAGTGGTGGTGCCGTCGCCGGCGACGTCGTTGGTCTTCTGGGCCACTTCGCGCACCATCTGGGCGCCCATGTTCTCGAACTTGTCCTCGAGCTCGATCTCCTTGGCGACGGTCACGCCGTCCTTGGTCGTGCGGGGAGCGCCGAAGCTCTTCTCGATGATGACGTTGCGGCCCTTGGGACCCAGCGTCACCTTGACGGCGTTGGCGAGGATATCGACGCCGCGCAGCATGCGCTCGCGGGCATCGGCGGCAAATTTGACGTCTTTAGCGGCCATTGTGGCTCAAGCTCCTGGATAGGGAAGGGTGAGTGGTGAGTGGTCAGTGGTGAGTGGCGAATGGGCAAGTAAGCGGGTGCGAGCCGATCGGTCGGCGAGCTATTCGGCGATTGGCTCCACTCACCACTCACGACCTCACGTTGCATTACTTCGTCGATGATGCCCATGATGTCGCTCTCCTTCATGATCAGGAGATCCTTGCCGTCGATCTTGACCTCGGTGCCGGACCACTTGCCGAACAGCACCTTGTCGCCGGCCTTGACGTCGAGGGGGACGAGCTTGCCGCTCTCGTCGCGGGCGCCGGGGCCGGCGGCGATGATCTCGCCCTGCATCGGCTTCTCGCCGGCGGTGTCGGGGATGATGATGCCGCCGGCGGACTTGGTCTCGGCTTCGGCACGCTTGACGACCACACGGTCGTGGAGGGGACGGAATTTCATGGGCAACTCATAAGCCTTGATTGATGTTGCGGGGGTCGAGCCAGGCTCAATTCGTAGCACTCACAAAGGTCGAGTGCTAACAACACCCAGATATGCTGTGCCGCGGACACTGTCAAGGCGGGAAAACTGCGCAACTTCGCATGCCGCCGGCATTCAAGCCGGAATGCTTAAATGGCATTACGCCGGGTGAAAGGTTTTGGGCTAGGCGCGGCAGCGGCGGCCGAACTCGTTGCCGAGTTCCTTCGACACGTCCTGCGCCAGCATGATGCCGCGCGAGATCTGGGCAGGCGTCAGCTGCCCCTTGGCACCGCGCAAGGTCGGAGCGGCACCGTCGGCTTCGCGCCGCGCGATCGACAGCTCGTCGCAGGACAGTTCGCGTTTTTTCTGCTTGAACGCCCACAGCCGCACGCCCGAGGCGTAGGCCGCTGGCGTCGTCGGCGAGCGCACCCACGATTTGGATTTGTCTGCCATCAGGCCCTGCAGCGCGTTGCCACGCTCGGTCACGCAGCGCGGGCTGTCGTCGACGCAGCCAAGGCCCATCGGCGAGGCAGCCGGGGTTGATCTCACTGCCCGAGCAGGCGCCAAGGACGACGAAAGCGCAAAATGCTGCCATGCGCGCAATGAAGGTCACCGCCATAAAGTTCGCCTCTTGTGAACTATCGAACATCGCCCTAAATCGATCAGGTGGCGGGGGTATGGCGTCTTTGCGCCATTCCCGCACCGCTATAGTGAACATCGACTAACCAGAATTCTTCGCCGCGCTCCAAATTCATGGCAGCGGCGGCGAGAATTCACCGGGCACACGCGCTGCCCGTTTCAGGGAAGGAAATATCATGGCCCATGCGATCCGCGTCCACCAGTACGGTGGCCCCGAAGTGATGAAGTGGGAGGAGGTCGAAGTCGGCGCGCCAGGCCAGGGCCAGATCAAGGTCAAGCACCACGCGGTCGGCGTCAATTACATCGACACCTACCACCGCACCGGCCTCTACAAGCAGCCGTCGATGCCGTTCACACTCGGCATGGAAGGCGCCGGCGAGGTGACCGCGGTCGGTCCCGGCGTCGCCGATTTCAAGGTCGGCGATCGCATCGCCTACGCCCAGCCGATCGGCTCCTACTCGACCGAGCGGCTGATGCCGGCCGAACGCGCCGTCAAGCTGCCCGATGGCATCGACTACAAGACCGCCGCGGCGATGATGCTGCAGGGCATGACGGTGCGCTACTTGATCCGCAAGACGTACAAGGTCGGCCCCGATACCACGCTGCTGTGGCACGCCGCTGCCGGCGGCGTCGGCCTGATCGCCTGCCAGTGGCTGAAGAGCATCGGCGCGACCGTCATCGGCACCGCCAGCTCCGATGAGAAGTGCAAGCTCGCCAAGGACGCCGGCGCGACGCACACCATCAACTATTCCAAGGAAAACTTCGTCGAGCGCGTCAAGGCGATCACCGGCGGCAAGATGTGCGATGTCGTCTACAACTCGGTCGGCAAGGATACCTTTCCGGCCTCCCTCGACTGCCTGAAGCCGCTCGGCCTGTTCGTCACCTTCGGCAATGCCTCGGGGCCGGTGACCGGCGTCGATCTCGGCATCCTCGGCGCCAAGGGCTCGCTCTACGTCACCCGGCCGTCGCTGATGGCCTACACCAATACCCGTGCCGATTTCGTCGAGACCGCCAACGACCTGTTCGATGTGGTCAAGAAGGGCATCGTCAAGATCGCGGTCAACCACACCTATCCGCTCAAAGACGCAGCCCAGGCGCATCGCGACCTCGAAGCCCGCAAGACCACCGGCTCGATCGTGCTGCTGCCATGACCGACCCGGAGCGGGCCCTGCCAAGACCGGCCGGGCCCGCTGCGACACTGCGCCTAGTCGATATCAAGCCCGGAGACCGGACATGCCCCAGAAGCCGATCGAGCTCTACTATTGGCCGACGCCCAACGGCTTCAAGATCACGATCATGTTGGAAGAGTGCGGCCTGCCCTACGAGATCAAGCCGGTCAACATCAACAAGGGCGACCAGTTCGCGGCCTCGTTCCTCAAGATCGCACCCAACAATCGGATGCCGGCGATCATCGATCCGGAAGGTCCCGGCGGCAAGCCGATCTCGGTGTTCGAGAGCGGCGCCATCCTGCAGTACCTCGGCCGCAAGACCGGCAAATTCTATCCCAAGGACGAGCGTGCCCGCGTCGCGGTGGAGGAATGGCTGTTCTGGCAGATGGGCGGTCTTGGACCGATGGCCGGCCAGGCCCACCACTTCCGCAACTACGCGCCGGAGAAGATCCAATACGGTATCGACCGCTACACCAACGAGGTCAACCGCCTGTACGGCGTGATGAACCGGCGGCTGGCCGATCACGAATACCTGGCGGGCGCGTACTCGATTGCCGACATGGCCGCCTTTCCGTGGGTCAGGCCCTACAGGAACCAGGGCCAGGAATTGTCCGACTTCCCGCATCTGGAGGCGTGGTTCAAGCGGATCGAGGCGCGGCCGGCAGTTGCCATCGGCGTCAAGGTCGCCGAGGAACTGCGGGCCAACACCAACCTTGCGACCGACAAGGCGGCGCAAGCCATTCTCTTCGGTCAGAAGGCGCGCTGAATTTCGATTGCGCTCGGGCGGGGCCGCCGCTTCAGCGCAACTCGTTGAAGCGGGCGGGATCGGGCGTGCGGCCGGTGACGCGTTCGAGCGCGATCGCCGCCAGCATCTTGGCCGACACGGTCTGCTTGGCGGCGCGCTTCATGTCCTCGGCATCGATCTCGCGGGCAATCGTGCCGGCGCCGAGCATCGATGCCCTGGCAGTCATCCCCAGGCCCGGCGTATTGCCCTGGTCATTGGCGCATCCGGCCAAGCCGGCGGCGATTGCGATCAGCAGAAATCCACGGATTGGCACGGTCGGCCCCCATCAAGCGGTGACTGCTTGAAACTCCCCAACGCGACAAGCCGGATGGTGCCACATCCGACCTGAACGCAAGCTGCAAGCTAGCCGCTGAGGTTGCGAAAACAAGGAAAATATTTGGTTGACAGGCGACATTTCTGCCGCGGCCCGAGCGTCCTGCGCCCGGTGATCTCCAATCTCGAAATGAATATTTCGGTTAGTGGCACCTTAACAACGGGATTGCCAATGCCTGAGCCGATGTTCCAGCTCGGCACATTTGCCGCCGCATGAACCGGTCTGTCACCCGTTATTCACCAATATAGCTTTGAAAGACCACGAAAAAATTGCCGCCATTTACCTCCTGTAGCAACCTGCCTGACATCGTAAACGAGCGACGCGAAGGCCACGGATGATGTCTTCCGGCAAACGTGGTCGCAAAGTCGGGGAACTGGAGTAGTTGGCGTCATGGCGCGTTTCGAATTCACTTCACTGAATATGGTCGAGTGCGCGGCGGAGGGGGGAGCCCCCGACGCCTTGTTCGAGCTCGGCCTCATGTATTGCGCGGGCCGCGAGGTTTCGGTCGATTTCGTCTCGGCCCACAAGTGGTTCAATCTGGCGGCGCTGCGCGGCAACGACGAGGCCAAGCGCTATCGCACCGAATTGTCGCGCGAGATGAGCCGGGCCGACATTGCGCGCGCCCAAAGGCTCGCCCGCGAGTGGATCACCACGCACTGAGACGATTGCGGATTCAGCAGTTCGTGAACAGCGACGACAGGCAGTGCCACGTTCTGGTGGCCGCGTTGCCGGCGTCCTTGAGCTGCTCTTTCGATTTCTCGCCGGTGCGCTTGGCCATCTCCTCGACCGTGCGCGGCGGCCCATCCTTGGCGGCCGGTGGGGCGGCGGCAGTGCCAGGTGCCGGCGCGACCGGCGGCGGCGTGGCGATCTTGACCTCGGGTTTCGCGGCGCCGGCCGGCGGCGCCTTTGCCGGCGGGGGTGGTGCCGCCGGTGGCTCGGCGAGCAGGCTCGCCAGTGGAATCATTCTCGGCACGCCGTTGCACACCGCCGTATCGGTGTCGCGCCGCACGGCGCACGTCGCGTGCCCACTCTGACGGGCCAGTTCCTTGATGCAGACCTGCTGAACCGCCTTGTCACCGACGGCACCGAAGCGCGCGAGCTTCTCCGACTTTTCGACGGTGCAGCGATAGACCGCTGCCGGCCCGGTACAGACGACACAGACCTCCTGCGCCTGCGCCGCCCAAGCGGTGCACAGCCAGAATGCGCCGAGACCATATCCCAGTCGTCGCATCAGACCGGATACCCCCGTCCAGCAAATGCAGCTCATTCGCTGGTCGGCCATTACCTTGGCAAAAGTACGGCGGATCAAGGCGTGCCGTTGCGCACATGGGTACGATAGGGCGGGCGTTCGGCGAGCCGATCGTAGTAGCGCTTGACGGCTGGGAACTCGGGTTTCGCAAAATCGATGCTGTACCAGCGATTGACGACGATGCCGGCGGGGATATCGCCGATCGTGAAGCTCGCCCCGGCGAGGAACGGGCCATGCGCCCCGAGCTCGGCGTCGAGGCGCTGCATCTGGCGCGTCCAATCGGCAATGCCGGCGTCGATCAACTTGGCGTCCTGGAACGCCGGCACCTTGGCACTGAGCCCGAGGAACACGGTCCGCGCGCCCATATAGAAATCGGTCGAACCCCAGTCCATCCACGATTCGACTATGGCACGCGGCTGCAGCCCGGTCGGATAGAGATCGGGGCGGGCGTGCTTCGTGCACAGGTAGCGTACGATGGTATTGCTTTCGCGCAGGATGAAGCCGTCATCGTCGATCACCGGCACGACGCCGAAATTGCTGACCCGCCTGAACTCGGGCTCGTCGGTCGAGCGATAGCCTCGCCCCCAGTCCTCGCGGGCGAGCGGCAGGCCGATTTCGTCGGCGATCCACAGTACCTTGCGCACGTTGCTGGAATTGGCGCGGCCATAGACCTTGAGCATGGTGACGACCTCTGCGGTTTGCGCGACACGCCCCGGTAGCACGAATTCGCGATTGAGGCACGGCCGGGCGGCGTCCCGCCGGTTGCAGCCCCTGGCGCTGACGGCCTTGGGGCGCTAAACGAGCGGCTTGGCAGCGCAGCAGGAAGAGCAATCATGGCATCGTCGACGTCGGCCAAGGCCTTTCCCGTGTCCTGGGACCAGTTTCACCGCGACGCCCGCGCACTGGCCTGGCGGCTGGCCGGCAAAGGCCCCGACGGCGGCCCGTTCGAGGCGATCGTGTGCATCACCCGCGGCGGCCTGGTGCCGGCGGCGATCGTGGCGCGCGAGCTCGGGTTGCGGCTCATCGAAACGGTGTGCGTTGCGAGCTACCACGACTACGAGACCCAGGGCGAGCTCGAGGTATTGAAGGACGTGTCGCCCTCGATCAAGGCGATCGGCGACGGCCGCGGCCGCGGTGTGCTGGTGATCGACGATCTGACCGACACCGGCAAGACCGCCAAGGTGGTGCGCGCAATGCTGCCGAACGCGCACTTCGCCACCGTCTACGCCAAGCCGCAGGGCGTGCCGACGATCGACACCTTCATCACCGAGGTCAGCCAGGACACCTGGATCTATTTCCCGTGGGACCTTGGCCTGGCATTTCAGGAGCCGATCGCCAAAGGCGCCAAGGGGTAGTCAGACATCGCCGGCGACGCTATAGAGTGCGCGCGCATCACGGGCGCGCCGGCATAGCTCAGCGGTAGAGCAGCGGTTTTGTAAACCGAAGGTCGGGGGTTCAATCCCCTCTGCCGGCACCAGTGATTTCAAAGACTTGTGCCGTCGGCACGGATGCCGATGGCAGCTGTTGCGGGAGTTTTGCGGGAGTCTGTTCCTAGTTTGCCCCGCAGCACGACCAGTTCCGGTCGCTGTTCCGTTCTGCTCGACGACCCGCTCAGCAGCCTCGATCAAGCGCGACAAGCTCCGCCGCCGAGTAGTGGGTCGTGATCCGACCGGAGCGATGCCCCAGCAGATCCTGCCGATCCTCGAAGCTCACGCCGGCCGCCCGCAGCCGCCGGCCGAACGTGTGCTTCAGGTCGTGCACCCGGACCTGCGGCAGGCCGGCTCGCTTGCCGCGCCCTCTTCCAGCCCGAGTTCAGCATCCGCAGCGATCGGCTTGCCCTCGTAAGTGAAAACGTGCGTCGGATGCTGCCGCGTCTGGCCGTCGACGACCGATCGCGCGACCCGGTTCAGAACGACCAGCCGCTCGTCGCCGTTCTTCACACTCGGTCCCGGGAATGATGAAGACGCGATGTGCCCAGTTCAGGCACCTCGACTTCCCACTCCCAGCGCAGGCCGCAGATCTCCTGGTCGCGGCAGCCGGTGTTGACCGCGAACAGCGCCATCTCGCGCCAGATGAGTCTGGCAGCTCCTGGAACAGCGCGCGTCTGCTCGTCCCAGCTCAGCGGATAGGGCTGGCGCTTGTCGACTGTCGGGCAGCAGCTTGATCTTCGGCGGCGCCTGAAGCCACGTCAGCCCATGCTCGTCGACCCACTCGCCGGCCGCCAGATTCAGGATGCGCCGCACGACCTGCAGGCCGTGATTGATCGTGCCGACGGCCTTGCCGCCTTGCTCGCCGCTTGTGCGATCCAGGGCTGCAGGCTGCCGATGTGGATCCGGTCGAGCGGCATGCGACCGATCCACGGCATCAGATCCTTCAGCGTGCATGACGTCGTCGCCGATGCTCCGCTTGTGCTGGTTCTCCAGCACGAACTTCGCCGCGGCCTGCTCGAAGGTTCGAGAGGGCCGGACGCCGTAGACCTGGGCTTGTCGGGTCTGTTCCATCAGTCTCGCGAGGTATCGTTCCGCTTCCTGGAGGTCAGCTGTTCCAGTGCTCTGGCAAACTCGCCGCCCGCAGATGCGTTTGTCGACATGCCAGACTCCGGCCCGCATGATGAGGCCGGGTATTGTCTTGCGTCCCATGTGATTGTCTCCTTTCCGTGCGGGACGCCCGTTGCGGGACTTATAGTCCTCGAACCAAGCATCGAGTTCAAGCCGATCGAAGCCGATGCCCTGCTTGCCGATGGGCACCTCGGTGAGGTAGGGGCGGACCTCGGCATTGAAGCGGTTGCGGTCCATGCCGAGGTAGCGGGGCGCATCGCGGAAGCGGATGATGCGCGGGGCGATGTCCGGCGCTGGGCGCTGGGGGCTGCTGGTCATGGCGGCGGCTCCGCGATCGAGGATCGTGACCACCGGCGCCCGGCCGAGCTTGCGCTCGACGGCGATCAAGCCCGGCGCCCTCGAGCCAAGCCAGCGCGCGATATTTGGCGTTGCGGTCGAGGCCGAAGCGCAGGCCGGAGATATTGCTCAGCGGCACGACGGCGCGATCGCGTGAGGCCGGCCGCATACCAGAGCGCGATGCCGGCATGCAGCGACTTGCCCGGCAGCTGCGCTGCGCGCTCCAGCCAAGGCAGCGGGACAGGGCCCTTGAGGAAGTGCTCGCCCTTTCGTGGCTCGGGCAGGCTTGACTGTGCGACGTGTGCGACGGCCGTCGAGTCGGATGCGAAGTCGATCGAGATCAATCGGCGGCATGACAGCTATCCCTCTTTAGAGACATATAATGAGATGGACGGGGGTCCGCCGGCGCGCAGGTTGCGTCGCGCTGGTGAGCAGGTGGCCGTTCGACTGCCGAGTGCGCTCTCGACGGCCGCCCAGACGGCCGGCCCCGCGTGGTCGGTCCAGCGATCGGGCGCACGCACGACGCGACACCGTGTCCTGAGCGCGAAGCCGTCGAGGACGATGGCGCTGGCCTCGGCCATCAGGCGCTGGGTCGTCGCGACGGCGTCGTCGAGGTCGTCGAGCGGCGCCTCGATCAGCAGCGCATCGTGGATGGGCGCGCAGACCTTGATGCCGGCCTCGGTGGCGAGGCAGCACGCCAGCCGCAGCATTTCGGCGCCGTTGGCCTGCATCGGGAAATTGCGCAGGCTCCGCGGGTTGGCATCCGGGCCGACCGCGATGCGCCAACCGAACACAGACTGCAGCTCGCGGTGGAGCAGTGGCGTGCGTCTCGACGCCGTCCGACCACGCCAGAATCGTGGAAAGGCTGCTCTGTGGTGGCGCAGAAGCTCTCTGGCGTCGGTCTCCGGCAGCCCAAGCTGGCGCGCCAGCCTCGCCGCGCCCATGCCGTACTGCACGCCCAGCGCGCAGGCCTTGAAGCGCTCCCTGACGTGCGGCGTGGCGTGGCGGCCGTCGCATCGGCAGGCGCCGCGCCGGCGGCAATGGCCAGCGCGAGATAGGGATCGCCCGATGCGATAGGCCGCCTGCATCGCGCGCGTCGCCGGACAGCGCCGCGGCGATGCCGAACTCCTGCTGCTGCCAGTCGATCAGCGCAAGCCCGGTGCCGGGCTGCGGCTTGATCAGATGGCGAACCCAGGCGGCTGTGCCGAGCACGGAAGCCTTGGCGCTCGGCTGATTGCGGCCGGTGCTCGACGCGAACGGCCGCAGCGGCGTGCGGTTGCGGCCGTCGCGGCCGATCGTCAGTGCGCGGGGATCGAAGCCGATGCAGCGTCGTCCGCAGTTCCTTCAGCGGCCGCACCTCGGGATGCGCGCGCGCCATCTCACGGAAGGCGTCGTCGCCGAGATCGAGCTGGCCTGTTGCCGAGCACGGGCCAAGCGATGCCGCGGCGGTCGAGCCAGCCGGCGAAAGCGCTCGCGTCGAGCCGCCGGCCGCGATAGACGCCGTAGTCCCGATCGACGATCTCGACGACCTCGTCCCTGACGGCCGGCCAATCGCAGCGAGAGCTGCTCGATGGCGCACTTGATCGACAGGAACGCCAACGGCCTCGATCCGGGCCACAGCGCACAAATAGCGGCCGCGCAGCAGCGCCCGGCCGAGGTCGAGCGAGGCCAGCATGGCGTCGAACAGCTCGGCCACGGCTTCAAGCCGCTGGCGCATCTGCTCCGGCGACGCTGCCGGCGATGAGCCCGTTGCCGCCGGGCAGACCGAACCAGAGCAGTGCGCCGGCAAGCCCGCCGACCTGCGCATGCCTGCCGTTCGTGATGTTGCGGAACTCGACCATGCAGATCGACGATGCGCTCCGGCACGCGCCAGCCCAGCGCCAGATGGCAGGCGACGACCTCATGGGCGTCGATCGTGACCAGCAAAGCCTGCGGTCCGGTCGGATAGGGCGGGTGCCGGATGCCGAGCAGTTTCGGCACGCCGATCTCGATGAGGCAGCCGGTGCCGACGTCCTTGGCCGCGAGTGCGAGGGGCGCACTCCTCTCGCCTGACACGGCATCGACAGCGACCACGACGATCCAGATGCTGGAGAAATGCGTGAAGGGGGAATTCATGAAAACTCCCCCAAGAGACGGCGCACGACGGGATGATCAAGGCCATCGATGTAGCGATCCTTGAATCCGACGCTCAATAGTTTCTGAAGATCTGCCTCAGGCCAAGCGGGTTCAGGCACCTGGCCACGTGCTCGAACCACGGTGTAGTTGCTTGTTGGTCGGTCCCAGGAAATGCGGATCCACACGGTGCGTGCGAGTTCAGCCGCGTTATGCGCGGTGATGTGACACTCATGTTGCTGACCATCCTCGTTCGGCAGCCTAATCGGCCAAAGAAAGAGCCCCCCGCTCATCGTGACGGCCGTGTAGAGCGCCATGGCTACGGCCTCGCCCGGCAGCGAGGGAGCCAAGCCCGGATCAACGAGATAGTGCTGCTGATCCTGCTCAAACTGGAGAACGCACGTCTCGATCGACATCAATGGATCCGGGTGAACGCGAACCCACCACTGACGATGAGGTTTTCGCACCGACACCGAGGCGACGACTGGCCGTACATCCAATCCCTCACCAAAGCGCTGCGAGATGCGCAAACGCTTGGGGTCGAAGGGATTCGGCTTGTCGCCGTTGGGATCTTCGGAATGATCCGGCGTATCCTTCATCTGCGATCTCCCATCGAGGTTCGGAGAAGGCAGGGTCGCTGAGCGACCTGAGCGGCACAAACCCAAAGCTTGTTCGTTCGCGCGCAGGTCAAACCCCCATGCTAATTGCGATTGCCGCGCTCGGCGCAGCGTGTGCAAGCCACTTGGTTAAAGCGGGTTTACGCGGAAAAGTGGTTCAATCTCATTGGGTTGCAGGAATTGTAAGTTGAGCGAGCGGGCCCGCTCAACCGCGCGTCATGTCGGCGATAATCCTGCGAATAGTCGAGGCCGAGATCACTTTCCCACCATTGGTAGGTTTAGTGATGAAGGCCATACGTGAAATGCGATCCGCCACATTCGGCCAGCTGAGGTTCTGTCCCCTTAGCTTCTTGCCCTCACGCAATATGCGATTGTTGCGATCGAGCTTGGACTGCTTTTCGGGCCGGCCGGTGCTCAATTGCGATCCGCCCCCATCTGTGGTCGGCGCAACTGGCGGCTTCCGGACCTTGCGGTTTGCCATTCGTCCCAGCAAGTTCATATTGATGGAGAGGACACCATCAGCCCAGGCAAGGAGTCGATGGAGGGGCTCATGCTGCGTGCCGACCAGAAGCGAAATCTGCCGTTGGACGATCCCAAGCTGTACGTCGCGCGTCCCATAGCGGCCTTTGACCGTTCCGATCGCGATCAAGTCGCTGTTGAACGGCCAATTCGCGGGGGCAACACCCAACACTGCCGTTACGAAACTGGCGATGCTCGAACGCGACGCACTGAACCGCTTCAATTGATCCATCGAGACGGGGATCCGGCCATATCCAGGCGCTTCGTCACAGTTGATGAACGCCACGCTCGACGCTGTCGCCGCAATGCGGCGCACAACGACGGGCTTGTGGCATCCCATCTCGCAGCCATCACACGCAAGAGCGCTGGCGCGGCTTGTTGTTTTCAGTATGCCGCTATCGATCAGGTGATGTAGCGCGCCTTCAGGCCAGTCTTCAGCTTCAACTGCGCTGAATAGTGCCGGGGCCGGGTGTGCCGCTTGGACCCGATCCAGCAGTATGCGCCGAAGGTCAGTGTGTTTCACTCCACCGTCACCATTCGTCTTTGGCACGCGAGGTTCAATGTGATGGTCGACAAGCATCCGCTGGATGACGGCGCCGAACTCGTCATTCTGCAACGTGCAGAGTTCGGCCAGACAAGGTCGAACGAACGGGTGCGAGGCTCTGCTTCATCGTCTTTGCGCTCGAACTCGACACGAACGCCAACCATCGCAATCTTGCGTAACGTCGTCGGATGCCGCGCATTGCCGCGTCGAGGCGTGCATGCAGAACGTGCAGGCGTATCGGGACCAAGGTCGATACGACAACATGTTCGTTGTCGCCGAGTACGCGCACGCGCAGTTTGCGCAATTCCACTTTCGCAATACCCAGTGAAGGATCAGGGCTGAACGTGAAGTCCGGATCGAGCAGCGGCTCGAGGTCGTACACGCGATCATCTGGTGCCTCTTCGTGGAATTGTCGCGGAAAGGACCGCCTTGGAAAAAGCAACCTGCAAGTCTTTGACGCGGTCCATCGAGCCGTCGTGCCAGATGCTCAGCGTCTGTTGCTCGTCATCGTGGACGAAGATGATCTCGAAGGCCGGATTGTGCGGTCGCTTGGTGATCTCGCCCTTGCGGTATTCCATAGAGGTCTGCCGGTGGTCCTGGGGGTAGGCGAAGTAGTACTCACGTTCTCCCCGCTTCCCTCGGCGATAAGGATGAACGACGCAATGGTCGCCGCGCCCCTCCTTCTTTCGAAAGATTTCTGTGATTGCTGCCGCAAGGGCACTGGCGTCGGCCGGCGTGGGAAGCCGCCCAATCGAGGCATGTTGTTCCGCTTTCGCCAGAACCGCCCCGGCTTGCCGTCGGCAGCAGCGTAAAAGATTGCACCGTCCCAGCACACGCGCCGATCCAGGAAGACCCAGAACGCGCACGCGTAGAAATCATCCAACTCAGCGAGTTTTTCGGATACTTCGTCAGGGTTGGGGTGAAACGCTGCCTCGTCAATGATTTGCAGCTTTCCGGCTGGCGTCGCCAGCAACTGGATGTTCTTGAAATCCAGGCTCATCGCCTCCCGAACTTTGTCATCCAGGGCGAGCCACGCGTCCACAAGCGGGTCGACTTTCAGCTTTTTCAATGAGCCCAGATCGAAATCTGCCAGGACCCCGATCTTGTCGAAGTACCGGCGCAGCCAGTCCCGAGGAGCCTTCTGGAAGAAACGACGAATATCTAGATCCTGGCCATTGCCTGAGCCCCCGCGGCCGCATCGGATCACCAATTTTACTGATTTGCCCCGAGGAAGATCCCAGTTCTCGCGCGCCGATAGGTCGGTCAATGCCGCCCATGAAACGATGCAAGCCGCTGACGGCTGACGCCTTGCTACGATGGCGCCGCGCAACACCAGCCCGGCAACCTAGGTGGGCATTTCGCCGAGATTGTTCCGGTGATCCGGCGATTGAGTGCTAATCCATGAATTCGAGGACGATTTCGACGTAGGGGGCACAATGGCGTTACCAGCGAACAGAAGGCCGATCTGACTTCGCGGCCGACCTGTTCAAGGCGGCCGACAAGCTGCGGCAGAACGTCGAGCCGTCGGAGTACAAGCACATCGTGCTCGGGCTGATCTTCCTGAAGTACGTGTCGGAGGCCTTCGCGGCGCAGCAGGCCAAGCTCAAGACCGACATGCTGTCCGACCCGGAAGACCCCGACGAGTACATGGCCGCCAACGTGTTCTGGGTGCCGGCGGAGGCGCGCTGGTCGCACCTGCAGGCCAAGGCCAAGTCGCCCGACATCGGCATGCATCATCGACGCGGCGATGGACGCGATCGAGAAGGTGCCGAGCAACGAGAAGCTGAAGGGCGCGCTGCCGAAGGGCTATGCCCGCCCAGCGCTCAACAAGGTCATGCTCGGCGAGCTGATCGACCTGTTCTCCAACATCGGCATGCACGACGAGTTCGACAAGGCGCGCGACCTGTTCGGCCGCGCCTACGAATATTGCCTGTCGTCGTTCGCGGCCAACGAGGGCAAGCGCGGCGGCGAGTTCTTGACGCCGCGCTCGGTCGTGCGAACGCTGGTCGACATGCTGGAGCCCTACCAGGGCCGCGTCTACGATCCGTGCTGCGGCACCGGCGGCATGTTCGTGCAGTCGGAGAAGTTCATCGCCGAGCACGGCGGGCGCATCAACGACATCGCCGTCTATGGCCAGGAGATCAACCACACCACCTATCGCCTCGCCAAGATGAACCTCGCGGTGCAGGGCATCGACGCGGATATCCAGTGGAACAACGAGGGCAGCTTTCACCGCGACGCGTTCCCGGACCTGAAGGCCGACTTCATCCTCGCCAATCCGCCGTTCAACATCTCCGATTGGGGCGGCGAGCACGTGCGCGACGACGTGCGCTGGAAGTACGGCGCGCCGCCGGTCGGCAACGCCAACTTCGCGTGGCTGCAGCACATCATCCATCACCTGGCGCCGCGCGGAACGGCGGGCGTGGTGCTGGCCAACGGCTCGATGTCGTCGCAGCAGTCGGGCGAGGGCGAGATCCGCAAGGCGATGATCGAGGGCGACGTGGTCGACTGCATGGTCGCGCTGCCGGGGCAGTTGTTCTACTCGACGCAGATCCCGGCGTGCCTGTGGTTCCTGGCGCGCAACAAGAGCGCCAACGGCCACCGCGACCGGCGCGGCGAGTTCCTGTTCATCGACGCGCGCAAGCTCGGCTTCATGATCGACCGCGTGCGGCGCGAGTTCGCGCCCGAGGATATCGCCAGGATCACGGGCGCCTATCACCGCTGGCGCGCCAAGCCGGCGACGTTGAAGAAGCTGGAGCTCGCGCCCTATGCCGACGAGCCCGGGTTCTGCGCGTCGGTGAGCGCTGGACGAAGGTGCGCGAGCACGGCCACGTGCTGACGCCCGGCCGCTACGTCGGCGCCGCCGACGTCGAGGACGACGGCGTGCCGTTCGCGGAGAAGTTCGCGGCGTTGCGGGAGACGCTGGAGGGGCAGTTCGCGGAGGGGCGGAAGTTGGAGAAGCGGATCTCAGCGCAGCTTGGCGGGGTCGATCTATGACGTAGTTCCGTCGAACTGCCGCTCGAAGACTGACTGGCCGACAGCGGGACATGGCCATCGACGTACGTGCTTCGGTGCATGACGCTTCGACGACCGCAGCCAGGCATGGACCTGACGCCGCGACATCAATGTCGTCGACTAGGACAGTGGTCATCGTGGCGGAATCATCGCCGAGCGGCTCGGACGTATCTGATAGGATTCGAAACGTATCTCGAAGCATGGAGAGCCTGTGACGCTTTCCAGCATGCGAATTGCTAGCGAATTCGGCACTGATCGCTGAATCGTCCCAGCACACCGTCTGCAATCGAGCACTGCGTCCAGTCCGCACTGATCCGTCATTGGACGACCATGCTACCTGCCAGGCTTTGTGAACTGAATTTCTCCGAGCTCACTATGTCCAGACATATTTGCGCTTCAGCGACGCGCATCAGTTCGCCATGGAGCGTGCATCGAACATATCTACATTCTGCGAAGTTGCCACGTTCCTGCTTCCCTGATCGAACAAGAAGCGCATCGCTACGTTCTCGGCGCCCTCGACGACAAGATCGAGCTGAACCGGCGGATGAACGAGACACTGGAGGCGATGGCGCAGGCGATCTTCCGCGACTGGTTCGTCGACTTCGGCCCCACCCGCCGCAAGCTCGCGCGGGCAGCTCACCGATCCCGATCGAGATCATGGGCGGCCTCGTCCAAGACCCCGCCCGCGCCGCAAAGCTCGCAGCCCTGTTCCCCGCCACCCTGGGCGACAACGGGTTGCCGGAGGGGTGGGCGGAGCGGCCCTTGTTGGAAGTTGCACAACTCATTACTGGGCGGCACCCCGAAAACACGACGTTCAGGATTATTGGGATGGCGACGTCCGCTGGGCGAGCGCCAAAGACGTAAGCCAATGCGGTGCTCTTTTCCTCACCACTACGGAGAGAACGATCACAAACGGGGCTGGAGGAAAGCTCGACCAAGATGGTACCTTCGATGGCCACTGTTGTCGTTGCACGAGGAGCGACCACCGGACGCTACTGCATGTTCGGCAAAGATATGGCGATGAACCAGACCTGCTACGGTTTTCCAGTGCGTCCGGGCACGCCACTTGGCTACATCTTGCGTTTGGTGCGCTTGTTGATCGACTAGTGAATGCCGCCCATGGTCCGTTTTCGATACAATCACGACGAAGACTTTCAAACGGTCAGTGTTGCGCAGCCGGAAGCGCGCAATTGTTGACGAGATCGTCGGCGTCCGAGACCACTGTACGAAAAGGCACTCGTGAACACTAACGAAAGCCAACCCTCGCCGCCACCCGCGACCTGCTCCTGCCCAAGCTCATGTCCGGCGAAATCCGCCTGCGCGACGTCGAGGCGATGGCGGAGGCTGCGCAATGACCCGCAGACCACGACGACACCGAAGGTCGCGGCCTCGGCGAACTGGTGCTCTATCGCACCGAGGACGGCCGCGATGAGTTCCAGCTGCGCTCGAGGACGGCTCGGTCTGGATGACGCAGGCCGAGATCGCGGCGCTGTTCGAGACCTCGATCCAGAACGTCAGCCTGCACATCAAGGAAATTCGGACGGGGAATTCATCCGCCCAAGCGATGTTGAAAGTTCGAACCGAGGGCAAGCGTGAGGTCCGCCGCACAATAAAGTTGTTCGACTGGGAAGGTGATTTTCGCCGTCGGCTTTCGGTCCGCTCCCCGCGCGGCTCGGCATTTCCGGCGCTGGGCCAAAGACGCTGAACGAATACCTGATCAAGGGCTTCGTCATGAACGACGAACGCCTGAAGGAGCCGGGCGGCTTCGACCACTTCGACGAGCTGCTCGAAGATCCCCGATATCCGGGCATCCGAAAAGGCTTCTTCAGAAGGTCCGCGACCTGTTCGCCGCGACCGCCGCCGACTACACCGGACCACGCCGAGACATTCTCGACCATCCAGAACAAGTGGTGTTCGCCGCGACCGGCCAGACCGCCGCAGACTGATCTCGGCGCCGACCCCACCCGGCCCAACATGGCGCTTACTTCCTGGAAGGCGACGGCTCGCAAGGGCACGTCGAGTCTCGAGAATCTGATCACGGACGATCGCCAGCGCCTCGTACCGGCTTCCTGGGACTGCCGAAAATCGCAGCAACCACGATGGCTGATTGTGGCGCAGACCGAGCCCTCGCACGAGGTCGAGCCAGGACGGGCGTTTCGCACGACCGCATGGCAGGTCGGCCGAGCTACGAGACCTCGATACCGCGCGGCGGCCGCCGACGAGATCCCGAGCGCAAGGCCATCGCGAACTCGAAAGTTGAAGCGTCGACAAGGTCGCCGAAGCGACGGGCGGAACCCGACATGAGCGGGAATAAAGTGACTTCGAGCTATGGACGAACGAGAGTTTGTGGCAAGCGGTTCGTGAGCCACAAACGCATCCGAGCCGCGGGAAAGCGACATGACCAGCTACACCCAGCCGCCGACCTCCTACAGCGGCCCCGGCTTCGCCGAAGCGATGGTCGAGGATATCTCGCTCGAGCTTCTGGCGCCCTCGGCTACGCGACCGCGCACGGCCCCGACATCGCGCCCGATGCCTCCGGCTCCGAGCGCCCGAGCTACGGCGACGTGATCCTGCGCAAGCGGCTGGAAGCCGCCGTCGATCGGCTGAACCCAACCATTCCGCCCAGCGCCCGCGCCGAAGCCATCGCCCGCGTGCTCAACGCGGAGACGCCCTCGCTCGTCGAGGAGAACCGCCGCATCCATCGGCTGATGGCCGAAGGCGTCGATGTCGAGTTCCATGGCGACGACGGCGTCATCAAGGGCGACAAGGTCCGGCTGATCGCGTTCGATGACGTCGGCGCGAACGACTGGCTCGCCGTCAACCAGTTCACGGTGATCGAGAACCGCAAGGATCGCCGCGCCGACGTGGTGGTGTTCATCAACGGCTTGGCCGTCGGCGTGATCGAATTGAAGAACGCGGCCGACGAGAACGCCACGCTGGAATCCGCCTTCAAGCAGTTCGAGACCTACAAGACCGAGATCCCCTCGCTGTTCCGCACCAACGCGGTGCTTGTCATCTCCGACGGCCTGCACGCCCGCGTCGGCGCGCTGACCGCCGACCGCGAGCGCTTCATGCCATGGCGCACCGTCACAGGTGCTGCCGACGATTTCACGCCGCATGGGCCCGCGCGAGTTCGAGACGCTGATCCGGGGCGTGTTCACCCGCGAGATCCTCCTGGCGCTGATCCGGGATTTCACGGTGTTCGGACGACCAAGAGCGGGCCCGTTCAAGATCATCGCCGGCTATCACCAGTTGCACGGCGGCCGCAAGGCGCTGGCGCAAGCGATTGCCGCCACCCGCCCCGATGGCGACCGCAAGATCGGCGTCATCTGGCACACGCAAGGCTCCGGCAAGAGCTTCCTGATGGCGTTCTTCGCCGGCCTCGCCGTGCGCAGTCCGGCGCTGGCCAATCCGACGCTCGTCATCCTGACCGACCGCAACGACCTCGACGACCAGTTGTTCGGCACGTTCAGCCTGTGCAGGGACCTGCTGCGCCAGACACCCGAGCAGGCCACCGATCGCGACGACCTCCGGCAACGGCTCGGACCGCGCGTCCGGCGGCGTGATCTTCACGACCATCCAGAAATTCATGCCGGCGGACGGTCAGGAGCAAATGCCGGCCCTCACGTCGCGCCGCAACGTCATCGTGATCGCGGACGAGGCCCACCGCAGCCAATACGGCTTCGACGCCAGGCTGAACCGCCAGACCGGCCAGCGCCGCTACGGCTTCGCCCACTACCTCCGCGAGGCGCTGCCGAACGCCTCGTTCATCGGGTTCACCGGAACACCGATCGAGGCCGACGACGTCAACACGCCCGCGATCTTCGGCGACTACATCGACATCTACGACATCAGCCGCGCCGTCGAGGACGAGGCCACGGTCCCGATCTACTATGAAAGCCGGCTCGCGCGCATCGAGCTGGACGAGGACGAGAAGCCGAGGATCGATGCCGAGATCCAGGCGCTTGTCGAGGACGACGAGCTGTCGGTCCAGGAGCAGCAGAAGGCGCGATGGAGCACCGTCGAGCGGCTGGTCGGCGCTGAGAAGCGGCTGTCGCTGATCGCGCAAGACCTCGTCGCCCACCTCGAAGCCCGCATCGACGGCATGGCCGGCGGCAAGGCGATGGCCGTCTGCATGAGCCGGCAGATCTGCGTCGACCTCTACAAGCATATCGTCGCCCTGCGGCCGGACTGGCATTCCGACGACCTCGACAAGGGCGCCATCAAGATCGTGATGACCGGCAGTGCCGCCGATGGGCCGGACTTCCAGCGTCATCTGCTGAGCAAGACCGATCGCGACAAGCTCGCCAACCGCGCCCGCGATCCCGACGACGAGCTGAAACTCGTGCTCGTGCGCGATATGTGGCTGACCGGCTTCGACGCGCCGTGCATGCACACGATGTACATCGACAAGCCGATGCGCGGCCACGGCCTGATGCAGGCCATCGCCCGCGTCAACCGCGTGTTCCGCGACAAGAAGGGCGGGCTCGTCGTCGACTACATCGGCATCGGCCAGAACCTCAAGAACGCGCTGGGCGATTACACCGGCGGCGACCGCGAGCAGACCGGCATCGACGAGGAAGCACGCCGTCGCCGCTGATGATGGAGAAATACGAGGTCGTCCGCGCGATCTTTCACGGCCTCGATTATTCCAAGGGCATCACCGGCGCCGCCCGCGAGCGACTGGTGGCCCTGGCCGACGCGATCGAATGGGTGCTGGCGTGGCAGAAACGTGAGGCGGACCGCGCGGCGACCGACGCCGAGAAGAAGCGGGCGCTCAACGGCTATCAGGAAGCGGTCATGCTGCTGTCGAAGGCCTATGCCCTCGCGTCGGCCAGCGACGAGGCGCGGCGCATTCGCGACGAGGTCGGGTTCTTCCAGGCCGTCCGCGCCGCCCTGGTGAAAAACACGGGCAAGGGCAAGCTGTCCGATCAGCAGCGCATGTTCGCCGTCGGCCAGCTGATCAATCAGGCCATCGCCAATACCGAGATCGTCGACATCCTGGCCGCTGCCGGCTTGAAGCAGCCCAACCTGTCGGTGCTGTCCGACGAGTTCCTGCTCGAAGTCCAGCAGATGGAGCGCAAGAACCTCGCGCTCGAAGCGCTGCGCAAGCTGCTGAACGGCGAGATCAAGAGCCGCACGCGATCGAATGTCGTCGAGACGCGGAAATTCACGGAGCGGCTGGAAAGCGCGGTCGCCCGCTATCACGCCAACGCACTGTCGACGGTCGAGGTGATCCAGGAGCTGATCAAGCTCGCCCAGGACATGCGTGCCGCAGCCCAGCGCGGCGAGGCGCGAAGGGCTCAGCATCGAAGAGGTGGCATTCTACGACGCCCTCGCCGACAACGGCAGCGCGGTCGAGGTCATGGGCGACGAGAAGTTGCGCGTGATCGCTACCGAGCTGGTCAACGCGCTGCGAACCAACGTGACGGTCGACTGGCACCACCGCGAGAATGCCCGCGCCCGCATGCGAACGCTGGTGAAGAAGATCCTGCGCAAATACGGCTATCCGCCCGACCTGCAAGATGCGGCCGTGCAGACGGTGATCAAGCAGGCGGAGGCCATCCTTGGCGAGATGAAACCGTCCAGCGTCTAGCCCGCTCACCCTCGCACAGGTGACCGTCGCGTCGCGACTGCATCTAGACTCCGCACGTGATTTGCCGACGCGGAGATGCGCCATGAGCACTACAGAACAAAGGCTTGCGACCAATCGCGCCAATGCACTGCACAGCACGGGCCCGGTCACGGTCACCGGCAAGGCTTCTGCCAGCCGCAATGCCACGCGGCACGGGCTGTTGAGCGCTAAGCTCTTCCTCGACGACGAGGATCCGGCCGAATTCCAGGCGATGTTCGGTGAGCTTTGGCGCTCACTCAATCCGGTGGGAACCCTGGAGGGCTCACTGGTCGAGCGGATCGCGGTCACGCTTTGGCGCCAGCGGCGGCTGGTGCAGGCTGAGACAGCCAATCTGTCACTTGCCCGGCAACCG
Source organism: uncultured Alphaproteobacteria bacterium (assembly GCA_963741505.1). Taxonomy (GTDB): domain Bacteria; phylum Pseudomonadota; class Alphaproteobacteria; order Rhizobiales; family Hyphomicrobiaceae; genus JAKFWF01. The sequence continues at coordinate 361,815 of CAVUIJ010000010.1, forward strand.
CGGAAAATCGCCAGCGGCACGTCATCAGAATTGAAACGCAGCTACGGTTCGGAAGTCACGGCAGACGAATTGCAGCCATTCGACGCCGAGCGTGTGGCCTGGACTGCCAATGTCATCGCCGAAATCGAGGCCCTAGACGAAATCGATCTGCGGACATTGGAACAGCGCGCGCCCTACGTATTCGGGCAACTCGCGTCAGAAGCCGAGGAAGACGAGGAGGAGGTCGCCAGGTATGTTGAACTCTACCAAGGTGGATTGACCGAATTTGTCGCCAATCTGCTCTTGTGGTGCCGGGAGCAACAGCGAGAGGCTGCGGCACGCCCGCAAATCCTCATGCTCGCCGAACAGGTCCGAGCCAAGCGCCTGATACTTCCGACCGACACGCTGGAACTCCTGGCCCGCTACCAGACGACGCTCGACAACCAGCTGTTCAAACTGCTGAAGGCCTTACGTGAGGCACAGGAATGGCGGTTGGAGACCATCGAGCCGGTCGCGCAGTCGGTTCCCGACGATCTCGAGCCGGCCGATCAAGCGACCTGAGCGTTGGGTTCGTTTCGCAAAATGCCCATTTGTCGGGGTCGGCAACAGCAGGATGTTCAACTTCCCAATTGATTTCGGGAAAATCCGGAGACGAAATCGATGGGTGGAAGTGGCTCGGGTAGGCCGGCCGGCTACGGCTTCAGCGTCGCCAAGTGTCACGAGTATCATTCCATCGATCTTGCCTGGCTGCGCCGCAAGAAGTTGCTGATCGTCGGCCGATGTTCAACAATTACTTGGTCGCGCGCTGGGAATGTGACCGGCTCGATCAGCGTTGAATGCCGGCCTAAAGGCGTGCAACTGGTCTACAAGCACCGTAGCGGCGCAGATGCCTGGCGGGACGTGCGCGAGTTCATTCCTTTTGTCGAAGTCGACACCGCATTCGGTGGCCGGCGCCAATGGTTCCAGTGCCTGTCATGCCGAAACAAGTGTCGCATCCTGTACGGTGGCGCCCATTTTCGCTGTCGCCGGTGCCATCGCCTCAAGTATGAAACGCAATACGAGCCGGCATTTGGCCGCGCCGCCTCCCGTGCGCTCAAGATCCGCGATCGGCTCGGAGCCAAGGGCGGGATGGATGAACCGTTTCCCGCAAAGCCCAAGGGGATGCACTGGAGGACCTATAAGCGGCTGCAAATGCTGGACGAGCGGCTACAGAACGCGTGGGCCGTCGGCATCATGGGCAAATTCAAGATGTTCGAGCGCAACTAGACGTGACGCGACCATTGCTCGACGGGCACGGGTGAGTGCCAAATCAGCTGGTGACAACTGGGCCTGGGCTCGATGGATCGACACGCGGCCCTGTCGGACTGACCGCCGTCAGCGGTTCATCGCTTTCGTCTCGCTCATGATCCGATAGACCGACATCCGCGACACACCCAGCGACCGCGCAACCGCAGCGGGCCCATTACCGGCGGCAGTCAATGCGGCCACCCGCTCCCGATCGATGCGCGCTTTGCCACCGGCGTGTACACCGGCCTTCTTGGCGCGCGCTATGCCTTCAGCCTGGCCCGCAAAACGGGCCTCGTACGCCAGATCGGCGGGGAGTTGAGAACCGCAAAGCGCAAAGCAGTGCGTGCCGACGCTCCGCCACGCGTGTTCAAGGAGCTTCGCTAACCGAGACTGCCGAGTGCACTCAGATCCGAGTTCGCTGGCATGGATCAGGCAGGTTATTCCAGCCGCCATCTTTGCTGATGTTGAAGCACGGCCTCGACGCGGTTACGCACGTGCATCTTCTGCATGATCAGGGTCATGTAGTGCTTTACCGTCTTGTCACTGATGTTCAGCTTTCTGGCAATTTCCTTGTTGCTCAGCCCCTGGGAGACCTGCTTTAGGATCTGGTCTTCCCGTGCCGTCAGTTGTGCACAGACCTCTGCCGAACAACTCGCTTGCTCTGCCTGCAATCTCCTACGAAGCATGCCGGCCGCTAGTGCCGGCGTGAAGTAAGACTGGCCGCCGTGGATCGCGCGGACGATATCGACGAGCTCGGCGCCGCTGATACCTTTGAGCACATAGCCCTGCACGCCGGCGGCGATGGCCGCAGACACGTCGCACTCGTGCTCAGACGCCGTGAGTATTACAACCTTGATGTCAGGAAGGACCTTGGCGACCTCTACTATGGCAGCAACTCCGCCGCCCGGCATGTCGATATCGATAAGGATCAGATCGGGCGACAAGGTCTGAGCGATACGCAATGCGTCGGTGACGCTCGACCCTTCGGCAATGACCTTGATGTCGCTCGTGCGCGCCAGCGCTTCGCGAACACCATCGCGAAAAAGCGGATAAGCATCGATTAGCGCTGCTTGGATGTCGGAAGGCATTGATGTTGCCCTGTTTGGCTGGTGACAATCCGATCAACGTGCGTCACTTCTGATGGAATTTCGGGTGGTACAAAACCAGCCCCGATAACGGCTAACGTCCTTTTCCCTGGGATGACGGGTTGCCACTTCCAGTGTCGAAGAGTGACGTGGGTCAATCGACACGCCGTTGATCCATTTGTTGACCCGGGCATGCAAGTTGTTGCGCAACTATGAAGTTTCAAGCGCGCGAAGCTTGGCTGGTTTGCCCTAGATCAATTCCTTTGCAGGACGACCAAGCGGTCCTGGAATAGTTAAAGCCACTGCGACTCGGCGAAAAAGCGCGTGCACTGGCGCTTGCCGTCGCCCAGAATGTGAGCGACCGCGAACTTGGTGGATCGACTGCGGCACGCTGCCGCAGAACACTTCCGTCATGTTGGCCGAACGCCATGACGAAGTTGGCGTCTGAGTGCGGCAGATCGAAAGCGAAGTAGTGGATCTTGCGTTCCACGCGGACGATGATCGCCAGCGCTTCGCCAAACGTCGTCCGGGCGTGCCCCGACGGAAGCACCAGCGGGAGGAACATCTCAGCTGCCTGGAGCAATAGATCGAAGCCTTCGCCGGCGTCGTTCGGGAACGGCTGGCGGTGTTCATGCCGCCGACGCCTCGTCGTGCGTTCGCAAGATGCAATAGGGTCATCCGGGACGGCCATCCGGAAGCCACCATGTGCAATCTCTACTCTGTCACCAAGTCCCACGAGGCAGTTCGGAACATGTTCCGGGTGTCGCACAACCGCTCGACGCCGTTCGAGCCGATGCCGGCGATCTTCCCGGGCTGGTCGGCGCCAGTGGTGCGCCGAGCCGACGACGGCGAGCGCGAGCTGGTGCAGATGTCGTGGGGTTTCGTGCTGTTGCAGGATGGCAAGGCACCGCGGCGCGTCACCAACACCCGCGACGACAAGATGAACAGCCAGTTCTGGAAGCCGTCGATCGAGAAACGGCGCTGCCTCGTTCCGGCGTCGTCGTTCTGCGAGCCGCACGATGGCCGGAAGCCGGCGACGTGGCACTGGTTCGCGCTGAAGGGCGACGAGCCGCGCCCGCTGTTCGCCTTCGCCGGCATCTGGCAGCGCTGGAAGGGGCCGATCAAGAAGGACGGACCGAACGTCGACATCGACGTCTACAGCTTCATGACGACAGAGCCCAACTCGGCCACATCGAGCATCAACCACGAGCGCTCGCCGCTGCTGCTGATGACCGACGAGGCTCGGGATACATGGCTGGATGGCACGCCAGCCGAAGCCGCTGCCATCGTTAAGCCGATTTCCGGCGACGCGCTACGCATCGTGCAGGAAGGGTTCGAGAAAATGGATCTGCTCGCCGATGTTGGTGCTGTATGAGTTCGCCAGTCACCCTCGCCGACCTGATCAGCAACGGCAAGCTGCTGTGGGTCTACTGCACGGCCTGCTGCCGCGAGCGCGATGTCGACCCGGCCTCGCTCATCCTGCCGGGTGACACGCCGGTGCCGGGGCTCGGGCGCCGGCACATGAAGTGCAGCGCTTGTGGATCAGGAAGATCGACACCAAGCCCGAGCTGTATCCGGGCGGCATCAAGGCCATGGCGACCACGGCCCATCGACGCGGGATGCCATTAGGCGTAGCGTCGCGTCCAATCAAACGACCACCGCCACTGCCCTGAGCGTCTCCAACCAGGCCGCCCGCTCCTTCACAGGGATCGCCGCGAGCATGTCCTTCTCAACGGCACGCAACACCGGCTCGGCTTGCTGCACTAGCGCGGCGACCCGCATCGGTAAGCGCGAGCGCGTAAGCCCGCGCATCTTCCTTGGTCCGCTTTCGTGAATTAGGTGGCGCTTCATCAGGCGGCGCGCGATGTCCGCCATTGTCGAGCGGTCAACGCCAGTTATTTCCACAATCGCGGTCTGGCTTGCGCCAACGTTGGCCTCGATGGCCTTCAAGATCACGAGCTGGCGGGCGGTCAACCCGGTCTCGCCAAGCCCTCTGGCGAACCTGTCGGTGCCGACCTGGACGGCGCGGTGCAGTAGGTGAAGAAGGGATGTCTCGGTGGGGAATGCCATGGGATTGCTCCTAAGCTATTAAGAAACGTCGTGAGCGTATGTTGGGTTGACGGAGCAGCGAAACAAGGAGTGGCAGGCAGCGGCCGGGCAAGAGCCGCTTGCTGGCCTAGACCCGACACTCGTGTCACCAGCCGCCACAGCCGGCGCTATCCATTGTAGGAACAAAGATATTCGACAAGCAGACGAAGCGTGAACGCGTGACACGCCAGAATTTCCGCTGTCCCTTCGAGGGCTGCCGCGCATGAGCCTCGACCCAACGCCGGCAGCAGAGGGCCAGAGGACCAAATAGCGCGAGAGGGCTATTGCGCAAGACAGCCTTGCAGTACGATCGTGAATAGCCCAAGCGCTTTGTGCAGTGCCTGCCTTGTGAGAAACTCCACCAATGTAGCAGCTCACTGGAATTTTCGGCGCTTGAAGGCGACGACATCGGCTCGGTAAGTTTGAACCATTCCCCATTTTCCGCGCGCTTGTCCGCGAAGCGCCGATGCCAGTATGCCTCAATGCCCGGAGGGTCGTCTGTCCTGATTGCGTGAATGAGTGCGCCGCTATCGGGCAAGCCGGTGCGCACTTGTTTCACTCGCCGTTCCAGCTGGTCGCCGCGACCGATCCTCTGTAATTGAGACCCCACTGTATCAGGTACACAAAGCCATCAGTTGCCGGCTTGCTTTCCCCTTCCAGTACAGGCACGCCCGCTCCCGCAAGCATCGCCGCCACATCCGCGAACGAAGCATCGCCGCTCGCCCAATCTGACAACCGCCGTTGCATGTTCGCGGTCGAGCTGAAGTGCCGCATGATAGCCCGGTAAAGGAAAGTCGGGGTGGCTGCGCCTGTAGATGCGCAGCTCCATGGAGGTCGGCACCTTCCCGAGGGTCCTGTAAGCCTTCAGCTAGCTTCGCCAGCATCAGGCTTTCGTCGTTTTTGGCAGGGGGCTCATTCGGAGCAAATCCGGCCTCGGCAACAGCATCGCTCCAGCGTGCCCAGTGGACGCCTCGCCATACGCTCTCTCGAATGCCGGTCTGCTGCTCGAAAAGCCGAGCACCCAGCGGTTGCCTGCCATTCTCTTTTGCGAGCCTCTGTATCTCGCTTAGGATTTTCCTCCGCATTTCAGAGATAATACATGCCAGCATCATGTCGCAACAGGGGCGCGCGCTAGTACGAACCAAGACAGGCCCGGCCGGCCGCGATGTGGTTGATTTCTCTTCTTGCGAAGGGTTCCCACGATGTTCACGTCCGATGGAAAAAAGTTTCCGGCGATGGGCAACTTCTTTCCAGCCGTTCGATCTGCGTTCACGGCTTCATGGCGTCCGCCGATCTCCCACAGTGCCTGTTGGACTTCGGTGCATCCAATGTAGTTGGTTGATCGGATTGCAGGCGTCGGCCGGATCAGTGATCCGCTGCAACTCAGGGAACGGCCCGGGCTGTAACGGCATTGATTGACTTGCCGCCGTGACGGCTTCGACACTTTTTCATCAATGTCCACGGCACCAAGAGTGCCACTCGGGAGGGCGTAATGTCGAAAATCTTGGGAGCTGCGTTGGCTTTGCTTGCCGCCGCATTACCGGCCAGCGCGCAGATCGTCACCAAATAGTCGGGCATCCAGCCGCTCGATCATCCGTCGAGCTATGCCGAAAAGTATTTCGCCGAGCAGGTCGGCACGCTGACCAAGGGAACGGTCAAGGTCGAGATCTACCACAACACGCAGCTCGGCGACGCGGTCGCCAACGTGCAGAGCGTGCGCAACGGCACGATCGGCTTCACGACCGTCTCGGCCTCGAACCTCAACCAGGTCGTGCCGGCGATGGACATGTACTCGCTGCCGTTCCTCTTCAAGAACGAGGCGCACTTCTGGTGGTTCCTGGCGCAGCCGGAGGCGGCCGAACTCGCCAAGCCGCTCGAGGACAAGGGCATCAAGATGATCGCCTACATCGACTCCGGCTCGCGCAATTTCTTCACCCAGAAGCCGGTCCGCACGCCCGACGACCTGAAGGGCCAGAAGATCCGCGTCATGGCCTCGCCGGTGATGGTCAAGACCATGAAGGCGCTGGGCGCGACCGGCGTGCCGGTGGCCTGGGCCGAGCTCTACACCGCGCTGCAGACCGGCGTCGTCGACGGCGCCGAAAACAACCACCCGTCCGTCGTCGCCAAGAAATTCTACGAGGTGTCGAAGTACTACACCCTCGACGAGCACATGCGCATTCCCGACCTGCATCGTCATGTCGATGAAGCTGTGGAATCAGCTCAACGACGAGCAGAAGAAGGCCGTGCTCAGGCCGGCGCGCTGCACCAAGCCTACATGCGCGGCGCGTGGAAGATCTCGGAGAGTGAAGGACCTCGCAGGAGCTCAAGGCCAAGTTCACCGAGATCATCGACGCCGACAAGGCGCCGTTCGTGAAGGCGGTGTCGGCCACTGGTGCACGAGGAGGCCAAGCGGCTCGGCGTCGAGAAGACGGTCGACTTCATTCTCGACTTCGCAGAAGAAGTTCTGAGCGCTGCATGCGCGCTGAATGCACGGCAGACAGGGCGGCGGCCATCCGCCGCCCTTTGCTGTACGGGGGGAATGCCGTGAGCTTGCTCGAAGCTGCTCGACCGTCTCGTCGGCGCTGTTCGCGGCCGCGGTGCGGTGGTTTGCATCGTGCTGGCCACGGCGCTGTTCCTCATCGTCGTCGCCGCGGTCGTCGCGCGCTATGGCTTCGGCCAGGCGGTGTCCTGGACCGAGGAAGTGCCGCGCTATCTGCTGATCTGGATTTCGTTCCTCGGCGCGGCGGCGTGCGTGCTCAAGCGCGAGCACGTCGGCTTCGATGTCCTGTTCAACGCGCTGCCCGAAGCCGGTCCGCCGCGTGCTCGGCGCGCCATCGGCCTGCTGATCTTCGGCTTCGGCTGGATCGTGTTCCGCTACGGCATCGTCTTCGTGCAGGACTTCGGCAGCGACCTGATGGAGACGATTCCCTTCACGAACTACTGGTACTACCTGGCGATGCCGATCTCCGGCGCGCTGATGATGGTGTTCGCGCTCAAGCTCATCGTCGATGAGATCGTGCGGCCGGACGGCCGCCGCCATCACCGGCCAGCGGTGGACTGAGCCATGACCCTGGTCATTCTCGGCCTCGTCTTCGTCGTGCTGATCGCGGTCGGCGTGCCGATCTCGTTCGCGGTCGGCGTCGCTTCCGTCGTCGCGACTTTCCTGCTGCCCGGCGTCGACAACGCCACGATCGTCCAGCGCATGCTGACGGCGCTCAATACGTTCCCGCTGCTGGCCGTGATCTTCTTCGTGTTTGCCGGCACCCTGATGGCGCGCGGCGGCGTCGCCCGGCGGCTGGTGCGCATGGCGGAGGTGCTGGTCGGCTGGCTGCCGGGGAGCCTCGCGCAGATCGTCGTGCGTCGCCTCGATGTTCTTCGGCGGCGTTACCGGCTCGGCGGTCGCCGAAGTCTCGTCGATCGGCAGCATGATGATCCCGGCGATGGTGAAGGACGGCTATTCGCCGCCGCTTCGCCACGGCGATCGTGCTGACCGCCGCGACCATGGGGCCGATCATCCCGCCCTCGATCGGCATGATCGTCTTTGCGCATGTCGCCGGCACCGTGTCGATCGCCGCGCTGTTCCTCGCCGGCGTCGTTCCGGCGTGATGATCGGCCTGTCGCTGATGGTCGCGAGCTTCATCCACGGCAAGCTCTATCACCAGAAGATGCTGCCGCAACTGACGCCGGCGCGAAAAGGTCCGGCGCGTGTTCGACGGCCTGGCCGGCGTGTTCACGATGGTGATCATCCTGGGCGGGATCATCTCCGGCGTGTTCACCGCGACCGAGGCGGGCGCCGCGGCCTGCGTCTACGCGCTGGTCCTGACGATCTTCGTGTACAAGGAGATCAAGTGGCGGGATCTGCCCGAGATCATCTGGGAATGCTGCCTGACCAACGCCGTGGTCATGCTGCTGATCGCCACCTGTTCGGTGTTTTCCTGGATCCTGACCTACGAGAATTTGCCGACGCATGCTGGCGGACAATTTTTTCAACCTGATCCCGAGCAAATGGGCGTTCCTGCTCATCCTCAACATCTTTCTGCTCATCGTCGGCATGTTCGTCGACATGACGCCGGCGCTGATCATGCTGGTGCCGATGCTGATTCCGCTGGCGCAGAAATTCGGCATCGACCTGGTTCACCTCGGCCTGATCATGGTCATCAACCTGGCCTTCGGACTGACCACGCCGCCGGTCGGAACCGCGCTGTTCGTGGCGCTCAAGGTCGGCAAGCTCTCGATGGAAAAGATCATTCCGCCGCTGCTGCCGCTGCTCGCGTGCATGTGCGTGGTGCTGCTGTTCGTCACCTACGTGCCCGAGGTCTACTGGTGGCTGCCGCGCAGCTTCGGCCTGGTGAAATAGGCTGCAGCGGTGGCAAAGGAGTTTGCGTTCAGCGCGACTTCCTTGGCGTCCGCAGCGCTGGGCGTCGGCCGCTTTGTGCCGCCTCCCCCATGATCCGATAGACCGACATTCGTGAGATGCCCAGAGCGCGGGCGACCAGTGGGGGCGACTGCCAGAATCGAATTCGGCGAATATAGCTGAGCGGTCAATGCGGGGTTTTCCGCCAGTGTAAGCCCCAGCCTTCTTGGCGCGAGCTATGCCCTCGGCCTGACGGTCGCGGCGGACGTCGGTCTCGAA
>CAVUIJ010000011.1:0-179134 GCA_963741505.1 uncultured Alphaproteobacteria bacterium
GAAGACCTCAAAGCGCTTCGCCGGTTCGGGAATGCCCACGAGATCGAGCATTTCGATCGCCTGGCGCCGCGCAACGGTTGCTCCGACCCGCTTGTGCAACGCGATCGTTTCGGCGATTTGATTGCCTACCGTGAACACCGGATTGAGGCTCGTCATCGGCTCTTGGAAGATCATGGAGATGTCGTTGCCGCGAATGCGGCGCATTTCCGCTTCCGATTTTGCGAGCAGGTTGTCGCCGTTGAGCAGGATCGAGCCACCCGCGATCCGACCGGTGCCGGAAATGAGGCGCATGATGGAAAGACTGGTTACCGACTTACCTGAACCAGACTCACCGACAACGGCCAAAGTCTCGCCACGGCCGATCCTGAAGCTTACGCCATCGACGGCTTTGATCTCGGCGTCCTCGCTGTCGAAATGGGTCCTGAGATCATTGACCTGTAGCAGCGGCCCGGCAGTCGCCATGACTTCTCTCCACGTCTCCACGCCCGCCTTCGTCTTCGCCGAGAGGAATTGACGTGCCCGAGCGATCATATGTCATCGATGAATGACCCACGCTACGGGGCACGTAATGACCATGTCCAGGCAAACGCGCGTAGCGACGGACAGCCTCTCGGATTGCGCGTGCAAGTAGCGCGTGAATGACCTTGACGGACTCCGCAGCGGCTGGAACACTTCGGTCGCCAAGCTGGATGCAGTTGACGATGCTCGACCAGCCAAAAGGCTTTTTGGTCATGCGGGAGAACCAATGATGTCCGGTCAGCGGCCAGCCTTTCTATTTTTCGACGGCAAGATCGTTCCCTATGCCGAGGCCAAGGTCCACGTTCTATCGACCGTTTTCAAATATGCCGCCGGCATTTTCGAAGGCATCCGCGCCTACCATAACGAGCAGACTGGCCGGCTCTATATTTTCCGTTTGAAGGAGCATCTCGACCGGCTGCAAGAGTCGGCTAAGATCGCGCGCATACCGTTGCCCTACCCGGCCGAGAAGATCCAAGACAGCCTGATTGAACTGATCAAGAAGAACGAATTGCGGCAGGACATGCACATTCGCATCTCGGCTTTCGTGTCCGAGGACGATGGCCGATTGAACTCGGCGGGCCCGATTGGCCTTTCGATGGCGGCGATGCCGATGGGCCGTTACGACGCTCTCGCACCGACAGAAGGATTGAAGGTCGGGGTGAGCGCGTGGCGCCGCATTAGCGATGACAACATGCCGCCGCGGGTGAAGTCGATCGCTAACTACCAGAATAGCCGCCTCGCGCTGATGGATGCACAGGCTGCCGGCTTCCAGGACGCAATTCTGCTCGACCAGCGCGGCAAGGTCAGCGAAGGACCGGGCTATAATATATTTATGGTGCGCAACGGGCAGGTCACAACCCCGCCGGTGACCAATGGCATCCTCGAGGGCGTTACACGCGATACGCTGCTTCGCCTCTTTGCGGAGGTCCACGGCTTAACGGTCGTCCAGCGCGAAATCGACCGTACCGAGCTTTACGTCGCCGACGAGGTCTTCTTCTGCGGCAGCGGCAAGGAGGTCACTCCAATCGGCTCGATTGACCATCGCCAAGTGGGCACCGGTGGAATGGGTCCGCTTACGAAAAAAATTCGGGACACATATTTCAGCGTCGCCAAGGGCAGGCTGCAGGAGTACGCGAGCTGGCTCGTCCCGGTTCATTGAGCCAGGTCCTTATGTAAAGCAATGCAGGTCTTCCGGAGTGGAGAATTCCAAATGTTCGGCAAGCAGTTGACGGCCTTGTTGACCATGGCGCTCGGCGCGCTATGGCCGGCGACGGCGTGGACCCAGACTGCGCCTCGAGGCCAGCTGACCGTCGCCCAGGGCACCGATGCGGTGACCATGGATCCGCATAACACGACGCAGATGACGGCCATGCAGCCGTTCAACTTCGTCTACAACAAGCTGATCAACCGCGACAAGGACATGAAGCTCGTGCCCGAGCTCGCCCAGTCCTGGAAGCCGGTGGACGATCTCACCTGGGAAGTGAAGCTGCGCAAGGGCGTGAAGTTCCACAACGGTGAGGACTTCAACTCTGCCGCCGTCAAGTTCACCCTCGACCGCGTACGCGTGGCCGGCGCGACGCAGGTTTCGAGCGGTTTCACCACGATCGACGACGTCAAGACGCCCGACGCCGATACTGTCCTAATCGTCACCAAGAAGCCCGATCCGCTGCTGCCAGCGCGACTGGCGGCGTGGGGCGCCCAGATGTTGCCGCCCGGCTACTTCAAGGAAGTCGGCGTGGAGGGCCTCGCCCGCAAGGCGGTTGGCACCGGCCCGTACCGCTTCGGCGAGTGGCGCAAGGACGACAGCCTGTCGTTCGAGGCGAATACGAGCTACTGGGGCGAGGCGCCCAAGTTCGCCAAGGTCGTCTTCCGGCCGATCAAGGACGAACTCGCCCGCATGTCCGCGCTGACCGCCGGCGAGGTCGATTTGGCGGTCAACATCCCCGTCGACTTTTCCGATAAGATCAAGTCGGGTCCCTCAACCTATCTCGCGCAAACGCTCGCCAACGCGACCGACGTCTTCCTCATGGGCAGCGACGCCCCGCTGAAGGATGTCCGGGTGCGCCTTGCGCTGAACCTGGCCATCGACCGCCAGAAGCTGTCGGACACTCTGTTCCGCGGCTTTGCCAAACCCATCTCCCAGGCCGCTGCCCCGACCGATTTCGGCTATAACCCGAACATCCCGCCCTACCCATACGATCCCGAGCGCGCGAAGAAGCTACTTGCCGAGGCAGGCTACGAGAAGGGATTCTCGATCGATGTCCAGAGCAGCACCGGCTATATCATCGGCGATGCGCTGGTGGTCGAAGCGGTCGTCGAAATGCTGAAGAAGATCGGCGTCGAGGCCAAGCCCAAGTTCCTCGAGATCGCACGCCGCGCCGAGATGCTCGGCAAGCGTGCCATCACCGGCCTGCTGCTCGCCAACCCCGGCAGCACCACATTCGATGCCGACGGCATCGTCTGGCGTTTGCTGCATCCCGAGGCGATCGGCGGCGCCTACTGGCCCACCGGACAGAAGGATACCGACTTCTTCAAGCTGATGGAGCAGGCCCGCTATACGATCGACCAGCCCAAGCGGCAGGAACTCTACTATAAGGCAGCCCAGGTCCTGCACGACGATCCGCCGTGGCTTTATCTCTGGCAGGAATTCTCTCTCTATGGTGTCAGCTGCAAGCTCGCCTTCCAGGCACGAATCGACACCATGATCCTGCCGGGGTCGGTCTCGGCCGACGCGACTGGAAAGGGCGGCGGTCAATGCAAGTGATGCCGTTCGCCGGCCTCGATGCTTAGAGTGGCTACGCACCCTAGCGGCATGATTGCCAGGGTGCACGCCTATCTCCTCCGGGCGTTTCCGGCTGGAGGGGAATGTCCGGGGAACTTATGGTTCGGGTCGGTCGGCGACAGCTGAGACTAGCCATTCCCATGACGGTCGTCGTCACGGTCGTCGTCGTGGCGTTGCTGGCGCCTGCGCTCGCCCCGTTCGACCCGACCACGCAGCACCTGAGCCTGCGACTGCGCCCGCCGCGCTGGCTGCCGGGCGGCGAAGCGCGGTTCGCCCTCGGCACCGACCACCTTGGGCGCGACATCCTCTCGCGCCTGCTCTACGGCGCTCGTGTTTCCCTGCCGATCGCCTTTGCCGCCACCACGATTGGAGGCATCATCGGCATCAGCCTGGGTCTGCTGTCTGGCTACTACAAGGGCGCGGTCGACAGCATCGTGACGAAGCTGATCGACATCCAGCTCTCGTTCCCCTTCATCTTGTTCGCGATCGCCGTCATGGCCGTGACGGGGCCGAAGCTGACCGTCCTTGTCCTAGTGCTTGCGGCACGCAGTTGGACCACCTTCGCACGCGTCGTACGCGGTGAGACGCTGACGATCAGCGGCAACGAGTATGTGCTTGCTGCGCGTGCGCTCGGCGCCACGCCTTCTCGCATCATCGGGCGACACATCACGCCGAACATCTTGCCCATTGCCGCGGTGATCGGCACGCTCGATGTCGGCGCCCTCATCATCTTGGAATCGACGTTGAGCTTCCTCGGCCTGGGCATCCAGCCGCCGACGGTGAGCTGGGGCAAGGAACTCAGTGATGCTCGGCAGTACATCCAGCTCGCATGGTGGACGACGACGTTTCCCGGCCTTGCCCTGCTGATGATCGTGCTGTCGATCAATCTCCTTGGCGATCGGCTTCGTGACCTGCTCGACCCACGATTGAGGGGGCGTTGAATGGTCTGGCTCGCCCATCGCCTCATCCATTTCCTCATTGTCGTATGGGGGGTGACGACGCTCGTGTTCGTCGCCTTGCGCATGACGGGCGATCCAGCCGTAATGCTGCTGCCCGGCGACCCGACGATGGCCGAGATCAATCTCATGCGCGAGAAGCTCGGGCTCAACAGGCCGCTCTGGGCGCAGTATGTCTCTTTCGTCGTCAATGCCTTCCAGGGCCGCTTCGGGCTGTCGTTCCTGCACGGAGTGGATGCGACGGGCGTCGTGCTGGAGCGCTTGCCGGCTACTGCCTTGCTCGCTTTCACGGCACTTGCCCTCGCCTCGATTGTTGCGGTCCCGATGGGGATCCTCGCAGCAGTAAACCGTGGCAAGTTCGCCGATGTAGGCGTCATGCTGTTTGCCGTGGTCGGGCAGGGCGTGCCGTTCTTCTGGCTCGGGCTGATGCTGATCCTCTTGTTCGGCGTGGAGTTGCGAATGTTACCGACCGGGGGCTACGGCACGCTGCAGCACCTCGTTCTGCCGAGCGTGACTTTGGCCGCCTACATCGGGGCCAGTACGGCCCGCATCGCGCGCTCGAGCATGCTCGAGGTGCTGGGCCAGGACTACATGCGGACCGCCCGCGCGAAGGGGCTTGCCCTGCATGTGGTGGTCCTCAAGCACGGCCTCAGGAACGCGGCTATTCCGCTGGTGACGTTCCTCGGCCTGCAAATGGGTCTGCTCCTCGGCGGAACGGTGGTCGTCGAGGAGATTTTCGCCTGGCCGGGCGTCGGCCGGCTGCTGCTTCAGGCCATCTCGTTTCGCGATTATCCGGTGGTGCAAGCGGCCACTTTCATCCTGGCGATGGTCTTCGTCGCGGTGAATTTCGTGGTCGACCTGCTCTACGCCGTGCTCGACCCGCGCGTCAGGGACCGGCGATGATCGCGACTTACGTCGATCGTTGCATTGGAGTGAAAGCGAATGAGCGACTGGCAAGGATTCCGATCCCACGTATCCCACCTCGAATGCAGCGCGACGGGGGAACGCTACGAGGCGGGCAAGCCGCACAATCTGTCGCGGGCCGGTAAGCCGCTGATCGTGCGCTATGACCTGAAGTCGGTCGGCCGTGCCGTCGATCGTGCAGCTCTTGCCAAGCGCCCGGCGGACCTGTGGCGCTATCGGGAGCTTTTGCCGCTGGGCGGGCCAGAGGACGTCGTAAACCTCGGCGAGCAGTTCACGCCGCTTGTGCCGCTCACGGAAACGAGCCGAAAGATGGGCGGCGGCGCGCTGCTGGTGAAGGACGAAGGCCGCCTGCCGACAGGCTCTTTCAAGGCGCGTGGCCTCGCCGTCGCAGTCTCGATGGCGAAATCCTTCGGCGCGCGACAGATCGCGATGCCGACCGTCGGCAGCGGCGGCGCTTCGCTCGCTGCCTACTGCCGGCGCGCGGGGCTCGAGGCGATCGTGTTTTGCCCGGAAGATTCACCCGCCATCACGGTGAGCGAGATAGCCTTCTACGGCGCCAAGGTCTATCTCGCCAATGGCGCGCTCAAGGACTGCAACCGCCTCGTCGCGGAGGGCTGCGCGAAAATGGGCTGGTTCGACATGTCGACACTGAAGGAGCCCTATCGCATCGAGGGCAAGAAGACGATGGGCCTCGAACTCGCCGACCAACTCGGCTGGGAACTGCCGGACGTCATCTTCTACCCGACCGGCGGCGGCACGGGCTTCATCGGCATGTGGAAGGCGTTCGCGGAGCTGGAGGCGCTTGGCTGGATCGGGCCCAAGCGGCCGCGCATGGTGGCCGTTCAGACGAGCGGCTGCTGTCCCATCGTCCGGGCCTTCGAGAAGGGTCAGCGCGAGATCGAGACGCCGTGGGTCGACATCCGCACCAACGTGCACGGCGTCCGCGTCGCCAAGGCGCTGGGTGACTTCCTCATCCTGCAGGCGATGTATGAGAGCTGCGGCTTCGGCGTCGCGGTCACCGATGAGGATGTCGAGGCAACCCGTGCCGCGATCGCGCGCGATGACGGCACGCTTCTCTCACCGGAAGGGGCAGCCTGTGTTGCAGCTTACCGCGAGGCGCTGGCAGGCGGGCGCGTAAAGCCCAGCGAGCGGGCGGTCGTTTTCAACACCGCGACGGGATTGCGCACGGCGATGCCGAAAGTCAATCACCTGGTTGATATCTCGAAGCCGATCGACTATGCCGCGCTCTGATCCAGCAACCCAGCTCACAATTCGGTTCGAACCGCCCTTGCGGCACGATCGCGGGGAAAATGCGGGACACGACGCAGAAACCAAAGCGCTATCGGCGAGCGATGACGCCGGGTCGGAGCCTCCGCTTCGGGCGATGCCGCCGTTTCATCTGCAAGCCCGCCTGGTAGCACCCAAAAAATCGTGCTGGCGCGGCGCCACGTTCGCGAAGATCCGCAATGTCTATGTGAAGATCGACGTTCGGGTTCGAAGAACGGAAGCCCTCGATGAAGCTCGCCTTTCCGTGCCATCTGCCAAATGCCGATGTGGCTGAGTTCATCACCCGTCGCCTCACCGCGCTAGGCCTGTGACCGAGGCGGCCGCGAGCCACTGACTGCCCCGGTCAATCCCCCTCACCGTGTTCGAAAGCGTCCCGCCAACGACCCAGCCTTCAATCTGGCCCATGCCGTGCGCCCGACGCCGATTGCCTTCACGCCATGTCACGACGGCAATATCCGAAGCTGAGAAAAGCAGAACACGGTGCGGCTACTTACATTTCCGGCAGCTTGTGGCCCGTCTCGACGATTAGGATCCTGCGCAATGGCGGCAGCTATTTGGGGTATATGGCCCGTCGACTTCCGTGATGCAACAATTCCGTCGGCAATCCGGGGAAGCAAGAGGAAGTGCCAGTCAGCCGAAACTTCCGGGACGAGTGCTTCCGGTCACATGATCGGCCCATTCCTGGAGGGCTGCGCGAACAAGGTCCTGCATAGTGGCTAGGTTGTAATGTCGCCGGGTGACGTCTCTTGGCTGATGGTTGAGAATGAGATCAATCACGTCAGGCCTCGTTCCAGCGTTCCCCAGCCACGTGGATATGCTTCGTCTGAGATCATGAAGGGTAATGTCTTCAATGGCGTATTGTGAGCGAAGTCGCCGAAGCGCCTTAGAAACGCTTTCGCCATGAATATGAGGCGTTCGCGGAGTGGCACCGGCTGTTAGATGCGTCGTATCCGCGGGAAAGACAAATTTGCTGCCATCAGCGAGTTCGATCGCCTGGCGAAAGCGCAACACCGCTTGATGCGACAGCGGAACGGTTTGCTGCTTCTTATTTTTCGTGCGGCCTCGCAAGAGCACACCGTTGCGCTTGCTGTCGCCGGGGATGATCCATTTCGGCGCAAGCCCGTCGATGTCAACCTCCGAGATTTCTGCTGCGGCAACCTCGGTTCTTCTTTGGCCGGTCAATACAGCAAGCTGGCAAATTAGTCGCATGCGTAGGGTCAGAGGCGCATCTTCGCTGTGGATCGCGCGCCAGAATGCAACCAGCTCGGCGTCGCTCATCAATCGTGTCCTGGCAGCCGCAGAGGCACGTTTGCCCAGGCCAGCCGTTGGGTCGATGTTGATGCCACCGAGACGGCGCTTGATCGCCCATTTGTATGTTGACCCGATCGCTGCTTTGGTTCGGTCGGCGTGAACAAGTGACCCGCGGCGCTCGATTCCGTCCAGGATCCTGGCCACCATGTCTGGTGTCACCTGACATGCTGCAACATTGCCAATCGCTGCATAGACATCGGCCTCAAAACTCTGCTGATAATTGCGACGAGTTCCCTCACCAATGGCGATGTCTTCGGCAAGCCGCTTTTCTGCGAGTTCAGCGAACGTCATCGCCTCATTGATCAGAGATAGGGCCCCGGCCGGGTCCGCACCTCGACCTATCAATGCTTTCTCCTCCAACGCGCGCTGGCGTGCTGTTTGAAGGCTCAACTCCGGAAAGCGCCCAAGCGTCAGAACCCGCTTGCGACCATCCGATTTCCGCCGATACCTCAGCAGCCAGCTCTTCGTGCCGTGGCGCGAGACGCGTAGCTCCAGACCCTCGACCTTCGCGTCGCGGATTTCGAGCCTCTCGGCATCGGTGCTGACGCTTTCGATGAACCGTTGAGTTAGGTCCCGCATTTATCAGCCATAGGGGTCTGCTGTGGGTACCACATGGGTACCAGAAAAACTCGGATTAGCCTAACTCGTAATGGACTTTGCTGGGCGAGTGGAAGTCAAATAATGCCAGAAAACAATGACTAGTCAACGTCTAATGGCGTTCGTAGACATCCGGGTAGGTTCAAAGACTTGGTAATTGTGGATCTGGGGGTCCCCCGTTCGAGCCGGGGCAGCGGTACCATTTATCTCGCAATAAATTCAGAGACTTGTCAGGAGAACAAATGTTCTCATCGGTCTCATTCTGACTTTCGCATCCGGGGTTCATTCTGACTCTCGTTCCGGACGTGTTCTAATTCCAGCACCCACGCCCTTCGCTTCTGGGCAGCGGCGAGGCGCTGGGCGTCGGTCCTTCTTGACATAGCCGCGAGCGGCGTCCGGGGTGCGGTGCCCCGACAAGCTCATGCCCCCCTGCTCGGTCAGTTCCGCATCACCAAGTTCTGTCATCCCGCCGTGCCGATATGCGGTCATGGTTATGTGTTCAGCAAGGCCCGCCCGGCGTCTCGCCTCGCGAACAATGCGCTTGGCATACGAGAATGAGTAGGGTCGTGGCTTCATCGAGCAACGAGCGTAGTTCGGTAGTCCGCCAACCTGACAAGTTGTCAGCATGACAAATCCAATGAATTCGTCCTCCGGCGCCGAAACAGCCGCCGACGACCAGAGGAAATGTCAGGTCGCTCGGTTCACAGCGGTTCCTTGGAATGGCGAGATCCATCATAACAAATTGAAATCATTATAATAATAGCGAGATCCAGTTCCTGGCACGACCCTTGCGAAGCGTTAACCAACGCGAGCATGGGATGCAGAGGAGCGAGGCTATTGCAGACGTTGAGGGGAAGTGTTGGGACTCTTGCACGAGTGTGCGGCGCTGTCGCACTGGCGGTCACGTGCATGATGGCGGAGGGGCCGGTCGCCTCGGCGCAAGTCGAGCCGTTCGTTGCGGGAGTAGTACCTGACCGCCGACCCGACCCGGCGCCACGCATTACGACAATCGACCGGCCCGCTGATTGGCAGGTGAGGGCGCATGCCGGCATCGCGACACCACCGCCACCGCTGTCTTTCCTGAAGGACCAAGGCGGTTGGTACACGCCCTTCACGCTGCCGGGAATGCCCGGCCCTTACGACATTCGCGGCCTGCATGCTCGTGGGGAACCGGCAGGCCCCTCGCCTGCCGAAGGTTCCCCCGCCGGATCAAAAATACCTTGAACCGAATGCCGGGAAGCCACGGTCATCAGCACACGCATCGCGTTTGGCTTTGCCGATCGGCAACGCGGTCAATGTCAGCAAGGAGAGCTTCAATGCCTAAACTTCATCAGACGGCTTTCGCGGCGGTGGCGGTTGCGCTGCTGTCGACTACCGGCGCGGTCGCTCAGGGGGGCCCACAGCCTGGTCCCGATTTCGAGTGTGTCCGTTGGGTTCACGGTCAGCTGGGTATGGGCGGCACGGGCGGCATGTCCGGAATGGGCGGTATGTAGGGCATGGGCGGCATGGGCGGCATGTCGGGGATGGCGGGGGCTGGCTACGTCTGCGCCGAGTGAAAGAAAAAGTAGTCGCGATTCGGCGGGTCAGCCGAAACGGCTGGCCCGCCGGCACGACACCACGGTCCCTTCACGATGCAAGCAATTAGGAGGCCGCCGTCGGCCAACGATCTGCGCGCGCGGCAGTCTAGGGTGTGTACGCCCGGAGTTCGAGTGTCGTTCGCCCAAGGCGATCTTTTCGCTGGGCCTCGCAATTCCCGAGGGCAAGGGCGCGCTGCAGACAGAGCTGCGCTTCGACCACGAGCCGACACTGGAAGAGATCAAGCGCACCTATCTCGCCCGCCTCGTCGTCACACACCGCGGCCATCGTGCCCGCATCGCCGAGATCCTTGGCATCAGCGAGCGCAACACCTATCGGCTGCTGAAGAAGTTCGGCCTCGACGAAGTGGAGCGGCGATCCACTCTGGCATCAACGTGCAGGGTGCATCACGCAGAGCACCAACATCCAGTCCAGCAGACCTACCGCAGCATCAGTGTGGAGACTCTGTGGGGCGAGGTTCAAATTAAACCGCGGCGACGGTGTTGGGCACCTGCAACCAAATGCAGGGAGCCGGTTGCAAGCTGCGAGACGGCGGGAATGCCTTTCCGATCGTCCCGTCCTGAAGCTGCAGGTCGCACGACGACAAGCCGGACGACGAATATGCTTTGCCGATGGTGTGGCTGCGCGTGGTGTGTCCGCTGTCGAATGAAGGCGGAAGTGATGGTGGCACATCGAGACTTCGTCTCATTCTGGCCCTGACCCACAATGTTCTCCTTAGCCGTGAGTGTCGCGAGCTGAGACCATCGCGTGGAGTTCGCCGTTCGTTCGAGCTTCGATAGCAAAGAGGGGGAGACCGTCCGTCCTGGCGCCAGCATCAATTCGCCGATCATCACTCTCGGTCAGACTTGCTGAGCAGCAGCAGAAGTCGACGGACAGACTGGCGCAAACTGCCGATTTCGCGATCGACATGTCCGTGAAGGGCACACAGCCTAAGGACCAGCGCTTAATGCTCTTCGAACGCACGCGCGGACTTGCGGGGAGGCCTTGGCCCGGCATGCTTCGCGATCGGCGCCGCTGCTCGCGCCATCGACAGCGGCGCGCGCGCCTCCCATGCACTCCTGCACTAACGGGCGACCCACGGTTTGGCGGCAGTGCTCGATTACGCCCTCGACCTTGGTCTGCCCATAAGTAGCGATCAAGGACCGGCGCACACAGGTTCGAACGGGTGGCGAGGCTCCGGTTTGGCAGGCTCGCAGATCGGCGCCCAATCCCCGGTCGCTCATGCAGCGCTGAAAGATCGGCCGGCCTGCTGTCTGCCGGCAATGCTCGCCGGTTGCCTGGATGTCGGCCCGTCCCTTGGTGGCAATCATGATCTTCTGCATGCAGGCTCGAACCTTGGGGCCAGCGGTCTCGCGGCATGCTTCCAGCGCAGCACCTTTGCCCTGGGCATAGAGGCACGACTGGACGATCGGCCGGCCGACCGTGTCACGGCAATGCTCAATAGCTCGTCCGAACGTCGAGGCTCGCCCTGACGCGCCGCCGACGAGGGTCGAAAACAGCAATACTCCGACCCCGAGCAGTAATGAGTTGCGCAGTGATTGTTGCACGATGAAACCCAACCCTTTGTTCTTGGCTCGACACACCGGCCTTCGCGAGCAGGCGCGGATTGATCCGACGGTCCGACCACTAGGCCCACTTGCGTCGCCACTTCAGGCACGATTGCGCGGCAGTCTGCATCAGCCTAGTATTTTCTACATTCTGCGCCAATTGCTTGTGGCGGGGTGCATCCATGTTGCAGATCGGTTTCGACAGGTTTCGATTGCCGCCAGCCTGGCAGTCGGCGGGCAAGGGACGTGATCGCAGGCGATCGTGGGTTCTTCAGGCGGCCGGCATCGCACTGCTCACGCTGCTCCCGATTGGCGAACGCGCGGCCGCGCTCACGGTTGAGCAGGCGCGCGAGCAGTGCCGCGAATCGGTCGGCCGGCCGATCGTCCAGTCCTGCATGCGAGGCCAGGGCGGCCGGGGCGATCTCGAAGCGTGCCGGGCCTCGGCCTCGCCGCGGGTGCGCGCCTGTATCGAGAAGGCACTCAATGCCGCCCACGGCCGCGCCAACGTGCCCGTCGCGGTGCCAAAGGACGTGACCGCGGGTACCGTCCAAGCCGGTGCGCTGCCTACCGAGTTCGTGGCTCCGCCGCGTACGATCACCGATATCACGGCGATCCTCGATCAGGAGAAGCCAGATCCCAAGAAGATCGAGGCGCTGAAGGCGGAGGCGAACGCGACGCCGAGCGGGCGCTCCGCAGATGAACTGGCCAGGGCCTACTACAATCGCGGCGCGGCACGCGCCTCGCTCGGCCGGGTGAGCGAAGCGCTCGCCGACGCCAACAAGGCGCTCGAGGTGGCGCGCGGCGGGGTTGACCTCAATCTGCTCGGCCGGTTGCAGCAGTTCGCCGGGCTGCAGTACCTGGCAACTGGCAATCCGCGACAGGCGCTGGCGGTGTTCTCCGATCAAATCCGCCAGATGAACGCACCCGGCGGCAAGGGCTATCTTTTCGGTGGCAACGTCCAGATCGCGGCGATCCTCATTCAGATGGGCGACATCGCCCAAGCTGAAGGATATCTGCGGCGCAGCGTGGCGCTCATCACCGAGGCCCGCACCAGCGGGCTGCCGGGCTGGCGCACCAGCTACGCAGCGAGGGGCCAGTCCTGGGAGGCCGACGTCGAGAACCACAAGGCCATGATCTTCGAGGCGCGAGGCCGCTTCCAGGAGGCCGAAGCCTCGTATCGGCTGGCCGAACAGCGCCGCCGCGGATCACTCAAGACACTGCAGAGTTTGCCCAATCCGCCGCCGCCTGGGCAGGTGCTGCGCGCGGCCGACGGCATGGTGCTGGCCCAGGCGCGGATGAAAGCGCGGCAGGGCCGGCTCGCGGAGGCCGAGGCCGAGGCCCGCCGCGCGCTTCTCGCGCGACTGAAGGATCAGGGCAAGTACAACGCGGCAACACCCCGGTTCATCACAGGGCTGGCCGACATCCTGGTCGAGCAAGGCCGTTACGAAGAGGCAGAGAAGCTCGCCCGCGTGGCAATCGAGATCAACCGCACGATCGGCATCGCCGAGGACTCCCAGTCCAGCGCGCAGCTGCTTTCCCACCTCGCCGGCATCCTCCACCTGCAGCGCAAGCCGGGCGAGGCGGCGAAGATCTACGCCGAGCTCGACGCGGCGATCGCAAAGTGGGACCCGCAGCGCCGCCAGGCGCTCGACCTCAACAGCTCGCGGATCCAGTCGCTGTTCGCCTCCGGCCAGGTCGAGGCCGGCATTGTCGCGGCGCAGGCGCTGCTCAAGCGCGAGACGGCCCGGGTCGGCGAGAAGCACTTCCTGACGGCGGCGGCGCGCGGCACGCTGGCTATCGGGCTCGCGCGCGCCGGCAAGGACGCGGATGCGATACGCGAGTTCAAGACGGCACTGCCGATCCTGATCGCCGCCGCACGGGAGAATGCCGACGATGACGATTCGACTGTCGTCGTCGCCCGTCGCGAGCGGCTGCAGGACATCGTCGAGGTCTACATGAGCCTGCTCGCCCGCAAGCAAGCGACGCCGACGCCGCGATCGAGACTTTCCGGTTGGCCGACGCTGTCCGCGGCCACTCCGTGCAGCGCGCGCTGGCGGCCGCGAGCATGCGCATGATCTCCCTCACCAAGGACCCGGCCTTGGCTGAACTCGTTCGCCGCGAGCAGGATCTGTCGAAGCAGGTCAACGCCCTGCTCGGAACCCTCAACAACGTGCTCTCGCTGCCAGCGGCCGAGCGCGACGACAAGGGCGTGAAGGAGCTCTATGCGACGATCGATCTCGCGCGCGCCGACCGCGAGAAGGCGCGCGCCGAGATCGGCCGCCGGTTCCCGAGCTATGCCGAGCTCGCTGATCCCAAATCGCCGGGCTTCGACGACATCCAGAATATGCTCAGGCCGGACGAGGCAATGCTGTCCTTCTACCTCGGGCGCGAGGCAAGCTTCGTATGGGCGATTTCGAAAGAGGGACCGGTTGCCTTCGCGGCGGTTCCAGCAACGGCGCAGGACTTCGAACAGAAGGTCAAGCTGTTGCGCGAGTCGCTGGAACCGAGGACCGAGACGATTGACGGCATACCCGCCTTCGACCTGGCGACCGCCCACGAAGTCTACCGCCTGCTGCTGCACCCGGTCAGAAGCGGCTGGCAGCGCGCGAAAAGCCTGATCGTGGTGTCGAATGGCGCCCTCGGCCTGCTGCCGATAGGGCTCCTGCCGACCGCGCCGCATCAGATCGACGCGCAGGCGCAGCCTGCGTTCACGGCCTATCGCGGCGTGCCCTGGCTCGCTCGCAGCCACGCCGTCACCATGGTGCCTTCGGCGGCGGCGCTGCGCACTCTGCGGCAGCTGCCCGCCGGCTCCGACAAGCGCGAGACGCTGATCGGCTTTGGCGACCCGCTGTTCAGCCGCGAGCAGGCGAGCGCCGCTCCTGCTGCGGCCGACGCGCCAGCACAGGTCGCAGCCTTCGACGGTTTGCGCGGCCTGCCGCTGCGCCGCCGCGCCAGCCCCTCGATTCAGGGCGTCGACAGCGCCGAGCTGGCGCTGCTGCCGCGGCTGCCGGATACCGCCGACGAGCTGAAGTCGATCGCGCTCGCGCTGGAGGCCGACCCGGCCAAGGTGCTCCATCTCGGCAAGGAGGCGAACGAGCGAACAGTCAAGAGCGCCGATCTCAGCCGCTATCGGATCGTCGCGTTTGCGACCCACGGACTGGTGCCGGGCGAACTCAACGGGCTGACCCAGCCGGCGCTCGCCCTCAGCGCGCCCGACGTCGCCGATGTCGATGGCGATGGGCTCTTGACCATGGGCGAGATCCTGGCGCTGAAGCTCGACGCCGACTGGGTGATCCTGTCGGCGTGCAACACCGGCACCGGGGCGGGCGCCGGCGCGGAGGCGTTCTCGGGCCTCGGTCGCGCCTTCTTCTATGCCGGCAGCCGGGCGCTGCTGGTCACCAACTGGTCGGTTCATTCGGCATCGGCGCGCGACCTCGTGACCGATCTGTTCCGCCGCCAGGCCGCCGATCCCAAGATCACGCGGGCGGAGGCACTGCGGCAGGCGATGCTGGCGCTGATGGACGGGCCGGGTGCCACCGATGCTGCGGGCAAGACATTATTCTCCTACGCCCACCCGCTGTTCTGGGCGCCGTTCACCATTCTCGGCGACGGGGCCGGCGGCTGAGCGGTTGACCCCGATCCGCCGTCCAGTCGGAATCGTACTATCGCGGCGGCACCCATCGCGGCCGGCGTTCTGGTCCGGACGCAAAAGTGCCACCTTTGGTCAGGCGGGTCCGGTAACGGAGATCGATGAAACGAAGGCGGCAATTCGTCGTCTCGACAGAATCATTTCGCCGGCAGCCTCAGCGGCACCTCCCCCGCACTTGACTTGCGCAGTTTGCTCCAACGCGCGCTGGATGCGTGCCCCGACCCTGTCGGCAGCATCACGTAACAGATCATCCGAAAGCTATTGAGGTTTCTTGGCTTCTGCCAGTGACCGCTCGGCGGCCTCGCGAGCCTTGCGCTCGACTTCGAGTTGTGCGTTGGCAGTGCTGAGCGCGCGCTCCGCTACGTCCTTCGCACTTTGCAGTTGCGCAACTCCATCCCTCGCAGCCTTGAGCGTCGCCTCGGCAGCGTCCCTGGCACTTTGGAGTTGACCAATCTGTTCGCGCGCGGTCTTCAGCGCGGCCTCACTGGCTTCTTTCGCAGTCTGCAGCTGCGCGTTTTGATCGCGAGCAGACTTCAGCGCGGCGTCGGCTGCTTCTCTTGCAGTCTGCAGCTGTGTGATCTGATCGCGCGCGGTCTTGAGTGCTGCCTCAGCACTGGCCAGCGCTGCAACGGCCTGATTTTTCCGCCCTGTCTCGTCGGACAAATTGCTGGTCTGCAAGTACGCGAACGCGCCAAGAGCGATAGCCAGTCCGGCGAACACGAAAGTAAGGGTCGAGCGGTTCATCAGCGAACTCTGCGGATTGAGCTTCTATTTGCAACCGAGTGCCGTCTGAGTCTGCCATTCAACTGGCGCCACCTCTCTCAGTCAAGTGCGCGAGCATCACGCAGGTGCAATACGGTGTCGAACTTGCTCATGTCTTGGCATTTCTGCTTGGTGGCCCAGGGCCGAAGTATACAGCAGCGGAGCACGACGGCAGATTTCTGAGGGTGCACCTACCGCTGATCCATCGGCGCGAGTTCGACGCACCTGCCCACCTAGATTCCGCTCTCTGCCGCCGCACCCGGGCAGGCGCACCGATTGCCTTCCATTCTGACCCTACTGCTAACCGATTGAGCACTCATCCCGGCGAAACCGGCCTGAGAGTCAGAATAGCCATTGATTTCAGTGAACTAGTCTCTGCTTGTGGATCTGATGGCTTAGGGAACATGC
This sequence comes from uncultured Alphaproteobacteria bacterium, assembly GCA_963741505.1. Classification (GTDB taxonomy): domain Bacteria; phylum Pseudomonadota; class Alphaproteobacteria; order Rhizobiales; family Hyphomicrobiaceae; genus JAKFWF01. Next base: position 16,339 of record CAVUIJ010000011.1, read on the forward strand.
GATTGCAGATTTGCCGAAAACCGCTTGCACAGTTCGTGGCAAGAAGTTGCGCGCTGTTGGGAATAGTGCGCTGCGTGAGATTTGCGGGAGTGAGTGCTGCACTGTGCTGAGATGTCGAGCAGATCCTGCAACGGGCGCCCAACTAGGTCGTTGAAACTACTTGATCTCTTTGTTTTTATTCGTCCTTTTAATCATGTGGTCGCGGGTTCGATCCCCGCCCGGCTCACCAAGGATTTCAAGAGCTTAGCGGCGCATCGCGGTAGCCGAAAATGTTTACCGGTTGCTTCTGGGCACAGGTGACGAATACTTTCTGATCGGTCGCAGGGACCTTCTGCGGGTTGCTGATCAAGCCAGACCGCGCCAAGAACCCCCGACATGTTCGTGAAACGCGAGCGTCGGATTGCGCTGGAGCATGCGGGCCAACCAGGAGGGCCGGCGAGTGTCGTCCCGTTCCTGGCTTCTCGCCTTGCCGAATTTCGTCTTTGGCGGCCACGGCGTTACCGACGTAGGTTGCTGCGATCCGCAAGCCACTCCGCGCAGGCGCCCACCTTGACCGATTTCGATCCGCGAACCCCGGAGTACTTCAGCGATCCGCATTCGATGCTGCGCCGACTGAGGCAAGAGGATCCGGTGCATCGCAGCCCGCTCGGCTTCTGGGTGCTGACGCGCTACGAGGACGTGGTCGCGGGCCTGCGCAGCCCGAAGCTCGGGGCGAGCCGCACCGCCGAGCAGTTCGGTGCGCTTTACGGCGACGGGCCAACGTTCGCGTTCGCCTCCCGCCGGTTCCAGTATTTCGATCCACCCGAGCACACCCGCGTTCGCTCGCTGGTGGTGAAGGCGTTCACGCTTCGGCGGGTCGAGGCGATGCGGCCGCAGATCGCCGCGATTGCCGAACGACTGCTCGACCGACTCGAGGGCCGCCGCGGCTTCGAACTGATCGGCGAGATCGCTCATCCCCTGCCGGCAATCGTGATCTGCGAAATGCTGGGTGTGCCCGAGGCTGAGCAGGCGCCGTTGAGTGACTGGGCGGCAACGATCCCGTTCATCATTGCGCCGGTGATCGAGCCGGGCCGGCTTGCTGCAGCCGACGCGGCGCTGGGCGAGTTCATGGCGTATGTCGCAGAGCTGATGGAGCGTCGGCGCAGGCAGCCCGGCGACGACTTGTTGTCGGCGCTGATGGCGGCGGAGGAGGGCGGCGACCGGCTGTCCCGGGAAGAAATCATGGCGACGGTTATCTTCTTGTTCTCCGCCGGCCACCACACCACCCGAAGTCTCGTCGGCAACGGCGTACTGGCCTTGCTCCGCGATCCGGCGCTGTGGGCCAGTCTTGCCGACAATCTGGACCTGATGCCGGGGGCGGTCGAGGAATGCCTGCGCTACGAGCCCTCGATCAATTTCGCGCCGCGGCGGGCGCGGGCGGATGCGCTGTTTGGAGGCAAGCGGATTCCGGAAGGCGATCTGGTGTTCCTGTCGTTGCCTGGCGCCAACCGCGACCCCGAGCGGTTCACCGATCCCGATCGCTTCGACATCGGCCGCCAGCGCAACGATCACGTGGCCTTCGGCGGCGGCATCCACCATTGCCTCGGGGCCTCACTTGCCCGCGCCGAGGTGCAGATTCTGATGGCCGGCCTGCTGCGTCGGTTCCCGCGGCTTTCACTCGGCCCAGAGCCGATCGCATGGCGCCCGACCATGACTTATCGCGGCCTTGAGGCGCTGCATGTCGAAGTCGTCTGAGTCGGGGACGGAGTCGCCGACGGCGGGAGCGGTCGAGGCAACTGGGGCCTGCCCGGCGCTACTTGCCAGCCAACTTGTCGTAGCTGAAGACGAAGTCCTTCCGCGCATCCAGGGGCTTGTGGCACTCGAAGCAGCCCTTCAGATTGGCCTTGTCGTTGACCGACCTGTCGGCCGTGAAGGACTGATATTCCCACTCGCCGTTGCGCAGTTCGGCCGGGTACTGGGCACCCCAGCCAGCCTGTTTCTCCATCACCGCGTAGCCAATGAGGTCGCCTTTGATGAAGCGACCGCCGGCATCCTTCTCCGGGTTGCCTTGGGCATCGAGCTTGGCTTTGTACTGCACCAGCGTCAGCACGGTGCCGGCGGGCAATGCCTCGCCCTTCTTGGCGGCTGCAACCGCTTCGGGTGAGGCAAAGAGCTCACGGTACTGTTTGTTGTCGGCGCGATCCACAGTCGTATAGAGCACGCCCTTCTCAAAGTTTTCTGGAAACTTGATCTTAGTTCCGCCGGACGCGAACTGGGCAAAGGCGGAATAAGTCAGCGCCGCCATGGCCGCAATAACGGCAATTGCAGGCGAGGTGGTCTTCAGTGCCGGCATGGTTGCCTCCCTAGGCCGCTATCCCACTTCGGATAACCTACCGCACGGGCGCCCGATCACTGATACACGAGTGCGTGACAAGGAAGCGGTTCGAAGTCGTGGGCGGTCGGTCGGCCATGCGGCAGCGGACATGGCGCCCGACAGCCTCATGTTCGATTGAACGCGGCGCCACGCAATGGTTGACCGCGACAAAGTCCGCGCAAGCCGGTAGACTTGATCGGATTGCAGCCCGGGTGCCGCAGAGAACTCACCCCATGACCAGCAAACCACCGTCGCTTGAACGAACAATAGCGTTCCTGAAGAGCAGCACCTTCTTTGGTGCCCTCTCCGACGCCTCGCTCAACGCGTTCGCTCGCAAGGGACACACCAGTACGTTTGCGAAGGGTGAGGTGATCTGCCACCGCGGCGACGATGGCAACAGCATGATGATCATACTTTCTGGTCGCGTGAAGATCAGCAATATGATGGCCGATGGCAGGGAGATCGTGATCAACTTCAGCGGCGTTGGCGACCTTGTCGGAGAGATCGCGGTGCTTGATGGTCAAGAGCGTACCGCCGACGTCGTTGCGCTTGAGGATACCGAGGTGTTTGTCATCTATAGAGACGACGTGCTGCCGGTTCTCAACGCTCATCCATCGGGAATGTTCGAGATCATCCAAACGCTCTGCGAGAAATTGCGAGCGACAACGTCTATCGTCGAGGACAATATGCGTGAAATGCAGGCCCGCGCCGCGAAGGGTCTGCTCAGGCTGGCACAGCAGCATGGGGTGAGAACGAAGGATGGCATCCGCATCGACCTGAAGATTTCGCAAACAGATCTCGGAAATTACCTCGGGCTGTCGCGCGCCAATGTCAGCCGTCAACTCGGCCATCTCAAGGACGTGGGTCTCATAAGGATGGAAATGGCGAAAATCGTCATCATCAACGAGCCGGTGCTCGTCGAGCTATCCGAACAGGCTTCGGATACCAACTGACGATCAAGCCGACCGAACCTGCTCCCGTGCGACGGTCGGGCAGGCCCGTCTCGTGGTCGGCTCGGGCACTTCCAATCAATGACGCAGCCGCCGCTCGACAGCCGCGATCGCATCCTTCGGCACGTCGGCAGCGGGAAGCGATGCCCCATTGGCGACCGTCCTGACTGTATGCTCCGTGTCCTGCACTTGCAAAGCACGCTGCCGGCTGCACAGCGCGGCGTACGAGGCAGGTGTCACGTCGAACTGCGCGCTTCGCGCCAGGTGGCGTACCGGTTCCAGCCATTGGGCGAGAGGCACGCGCTCGGTGTTGAGAACGAGGTCATATAGATCGGGGCTCTGCCAATCGATATCGAACACGCGCCGCATGTACCTGGCGTGGGCCGCGTCGACGCTCTCGATTTCCCATTGAGCCATGCGCACATCGCTGTAGGCAAGCCGCTGCATCACGTTGTGCAGGCGAACATCGAGCGGCGCCCGAACCCGCAACGAGAGCACGTGGCGAATTGGACGCAGGACGGCAGCCGCCGCCGAGCTGATGATCAATACGTTACCGCGTGCGGCGACCTCGAGTATCTCCTCTGAAGTCTGGCGAGCCAATTGCCGCGTGTTCATGTCCCAATGCCGGGACATCGTGGATTGCCCTTTGACGAGGTCGAAAACTTCGCCATCGCTGGCATCCATGCAATCCAGAATGTATCGCTCGAACAAGCGGTGGTCGACGATGTCGGTCCCTAGGGACCTTGCGAGCTGGGTAACAAAATGCTCATCGACTGCCCCGAGCTCAGTGCACAATGTGACAACGGTCATTTGCTCCTCCAGCGCACGGGCCTGTTCGTTTGTCCGAAGGCGGCCGACCGGGTCGGCGCCCTCGATTTGGCAGAAGTGTTGGATTGCTAGGCGAGCCAGGCGCTAACCATCAGCATCGCCATAACGCCGGCATTCGCCCAGATCGCAATGCGCTGCCACAAGGGGCGCGACGACCTCTCAACCAGGGAACGGGCGAGCACTTCGTCCAACTGCTGCTTGTCGACGTCGACGATCGGATCGATCCGGCAGCGACGGTTGCGAGCTTCGAACTCGGAGCGGTGCTTGGGATGGTCGCACGGCTCTACGCTGCGATGCTCGAGGAAGATCGGGGGGATGCCACCAGCTGCGGACATTGTGACGGTGTTCATTTTCACCTCCATATTCGGCAGAGCGGGCCGCACCAGCAATTCCGATTACCCAGTGCAATGCGGTCTCGTTGCTTGGCTTGAAGCTAAGCATTCCAATTTCGCAGTGCTGTGCTGCACAGCACACCGGGTCAGAAATATTGCCGTCGCCTGTTCGGCGGCCGGTGGCCGGCCCAACGCCGGCAGGCTGATTGCCGTCGGCCCCCGTTCCGCCCGCAGCGGCCGGCGCAGGAGTGCCTGGCACGCCGGGGCTCGGTTGCATTGCCATCATTTCGCCGAGAATTTGGCCGTCCCTGGCCCGGTTGCGGGGACCCAACGCCAATGAAACGCCAGAAAAAAGTGAGGGGTCATGTCCGCGCGCGCCTGGTACTCCACCACAACGAGATCTGCGCATTCCGCCTACGACGCGGGTGGAGATTATGCCGACCTCGACGTTTCGCCGGGCGAGCGGATCGGGCAGCCGCTTGGTAGGTCGCGTGGTAAGGCCATCCTGCGAGGCTTGGTCGTCATCGTGTGCTTGGCCGGCGGAGGCTGGGCAATTTATGGCGATCCATCGGCCGGGCCAAGGTGGTGGTCGGTCGTGACCGAGGCCGCTTCGCCGGCAATCGAGCAAGCCGTGCAGTGGTCGAGCGCGCAGTGGGCGTCGCTGGTGACCCCGCCCGGCCCGTCAGCCAACAGCGAGCCGACGCCGAGACTGGCAGCGTTGGAAACGCCGCTGCCGCCGCTGCAAGCTTCACCGCCGAGTACCGCTGCGACGACGCCGGGCGCAGCGCCGGAGCCGGCCGTCTCTACCATCACGACGGCCGCACTGCCGCCTACGGCTACGGGTGTCGAAGAGTTGCCCGCCCCGCCGAAGCGCGGGCAAGCCGGCGCAGATCCTCAATCTCAAGCGGGCGGAGGCCGTCGGCCTGCACCCCGAGCTGTCACGCGTACTATTGGCGCGGCTGACCGAAACCGACTACCGCAATGCCGGGGTCGCAATTCAAACCGCGGTGGCCGAGACACCGGACAACGCCGTCTACATTTGGCCGCGCCAGCGCAAGTCCGGTCTCGCGCTCTTCCAGATCAGTTTCGTACCAGGGGCGGCGGCCCCCGATTGCCGGCGCTACGTCGTCACCATTGCCAAGGACGGTTGGTTGACGACCGCCCTGCCGATGGAGAAGTGCGGCGTGCCGCGCCAACAGGCGCAGCGCCAGTAGCTGTACGCTTGCGCTCGATCGACACGCCTGTTGCCAAAATTCATGGTCGGTGTGACATTCGCTGCGGGCCGCAAGGTCGTCGCCAAACCGGCCGGCAGCCCAGACGCGCCGCCGCCTGACCGCTCAGCCAGTCACCAAGCATCGGCGATTTATCACCGCTCGATCGATCCGAGCGTGATCCCAGTCGTGCCGAGGTGAAAATGGCTGCCGTCGAATTGCTCGGATTGACCAAGGCCTTCGGCAGCCATGTAGCCGTCGACGACGTGACCTTGAAGATCGACCATGGCCTGCTCGTCTCGCTGCTGGGACCGTCCGGCTGCGGCAAGACCACGACCCTGCGGTTGCTCGCCGGTTTCGTCGAGCCGAGCAAAGGCGAGATCCGTGTCGGCGACCGCATCGTCTCGGCTCCGGGCCGCGTGCTGCCGCCGGAGCGGCGCAATATGTCGATGATCTTTCAGAGCTACGCGCTATGGCCGCATATGACGGTTGCCGAGAACGTCGCCTATGGCCTGACGCTGAAACAACTCGATCGAGGCGAAGTGGCACAGAAGGTCGCCGACATCCTGGCAACTACGAGGCTTGCCGCACTAGCCGAACGATACCCCTCCGAGCTGTCCGGCGGACAGCAACAGCGGGTCTCGCTCGCCCGTGCCCTGGTGGTCGATCCGGAAACGCTGTTGCTCGACGAGCCGCTGTCCAATCTCGACGCCAATCTGCGCGAGGAAATGCGCTTTGAAGTCCGCCGCCTGCACGATGAGTTCCGCTACACTACCGTCTACGTGACGCACGACCAGAGCGAGGCGATGACCACCGCCGACCTGATCGCGGTGATGAACGGCGGCAGGATCGAGCAGTTGGGCACGCCGCAGGATGTCTACGACCAGCCGGTTTCCGAGTTCGTCGCCCGCTTTCTCGGGGGCAGCAATATCCTCAAGGGCAGGGCGCTCGATGCGCAACATCTCGAGGTCGCCGGCGGCACCATCCGCGGTGTCGGTGGCACCCTGCAAGCCGGCGCCATCGGCGCGATCTCGATCCGCCAGCACGAAATCGGCATCGAGGCCGCCGCGGCTGCCGCGGTCACGGCAAGCAACAGTCTAGCGGGGCGCATCGTGCGCAACGTGTTTCTCGGCGCGGCACGTGATTACGTCGTCGAGCTTGCCGACCATACCCAGATTCGTGTGACCGCCAGCCCGGCGATCGACCTGCCGGCTGGAACCCAGGTCACACTGCAGTTGCCTCCGGCGCGCTGCCGGATACTATCGCGCTGAAGCACGTCACTGACGAAGCCGGCAGCAGACCGGCATGTCTGAGCTTCCAAGGGAGAATACAAAATGGCACACTCGAGACTGACACGGCGTCGGCTGCTGCAGGCAATGGCTGCGACTGGCGCTGCTTCGACGGTCGGCGGAGCGGCCTCGGCCGCCGCGCCAGCGCCCTCGAAAATCACGCCGGAATTGGTCGAGGCTGCCAAGAAGGAAGGCAAGGCAGTCTGGTACACCGCGGTCGACTTGCCGGTGGCCGAACGCATGGCCAAGGCGTTCGAGGCGAAGTATCCGGGCATCGCCGTGCGCGTGGAGCGCTCCGGTGGCGAGCGCATTTTCCAGCGCATCGGCCAGGAGTATTCCAGCAAGATCCACGCTGTCGACGTCGTCAACAGCTCGGATGCGGCGCATTTCATCGTCTGGAAGCGGGACGGTATTCTATTGCCCTACGTGCCGGAAGACGTGGCGGCGCACTACCCGGCCGAGCACAAGGATCCCGACGGCCAGTTCGCCAGCTGGCGGATTTGGCTGTGCGTCATCGGCTACAACACCAAGCTCGTTAAGCCCGAGGAGGCGCCGAAGAGCTACGCCGACCTGCTCGATCCGAAATGGAGCGGCAAGATCGTCAAGGCGCATCCGGGCTACTCCGGCACCATCATGACCGCGACCTACCAGATCTCGCGCGACCTCGGCTGGGACTACCTGGAGAAACTTTCCCGGCAGAAGGTGATGCAGGTCCAGTCCTCGGCCGATCCGCCCAAGAAGCTGGCGCTCGGCGAGCGCGCGATCATGGCCGACGGCAACGACTACAACCTGATCCAGATGAAGGAGAAGGGCGAACCGGTCGAGATCGTCTATCCGACCGAAGGCACGCCGATCATCGTCGGCCCGTCGGGCGTCATGAAGGATGCGCCGAACCCGAATGCGGCGAAGCTGTTGATGAGCTGGATGTTCAGCCAAGAGGCGCAGCAGCTGATGGTCGATTTCGGCGGGCTGAAATCGGCGCACGCGCTGGTCAAGGAGAAGGCTGGCCGCAAGCCGCTGGCCGAGATCAAGACCATGAAGGACGATCCGGTCGCGGTCGAGGCCCAGGCCGAGGACATCAAGGCCAGGTACGCGCGCTATTTCAAGGTGTAGGCATAGGTTGGGCTGAGAGAGAGGCGGCAGCCGAACGAAGCCCATCGTCCGCCGCCCGGTGTTGGGCTCCGGCCGAAGGGGCCTCAGCCCAACCTGCGTCATCGGAGTCCGAGGGGTCGTACGATGCCGAAAATGTCGCGCCGCCAGGCGCTGAAAGCCGCCGGGGCCGCACTCCTCGCTGCGACGCCTACCCGCGTGCTGTCGGCGGCGCCGGCCGCCTCGGCCATCACGCCGCCGCTGATCGAAGCGGCCAGGAAGGAGGGCAAACTCAACTTCTACACGGCGATGGACCTGCCGGTTGCCGAGAAGCTCGCCAAGGCGTTCGAGGCGAAGTATCCAGGCATCGGCGTGCGCGTCGAGCGCGCCGGCAGCGAACGGCTGTTCCAGCGCATCGCCCAGGAGATGGGCAGCAACATCCGCAACGTCGATCTCGTCAATACCGCCGACGCCGCGCACGTGATTTCCTGGAAGCGCAGCGGCTGGCTCGCCCCTTTCGTGCCGCAAGACGTGGCGGCGCACTGGCAGCCCAACCACCGCGATCCCGATGGCACCTGGGCCACGGTGCGCATCTATCTGAGCGTCATCGCCTACAACACCAAGCTCGTGCCGGCCGCCGACGCGCCCAAGAGCTTCGCTGATCTCTTGGATGCGAAGTGGACCGGCAAGCTGGTCAAGGGCCATCCCGGCTATTCAGGCACGATAATGACGGCGACACACCAGCTGGCCCGCGATCTCGGCTGGGACTATTTCGAGAAGCTCGCCAAGCAGAAGGTGATGCAGGTGCAGTCCTCGGTCGACCCGCCCAAGAAGATCGCACTTGGCGAACGCGCCGTGATGGTCGATGGCGGCGACTACAACGTCTTCATCCACAAGCAGCAGGGAGCGCCGGTCGAGGTAGTCTACGCCAGCGAGGGATCGCCGACGATTTCGAGCCCCAACGCCATCTTCGCCGGCGCCGTCAACCCCAACGCGGCGCGCCTTTTCCAGTGCTGGATGTGCTCGGCCGAGGGCCAGCAGCTGATCGTCGACAGCACCGGCCAGTATCCGGCGCACGCCCAGGCGAAGCCGCATCCCGACCGCAAGCCGCTGGCCGAAATCAAGCTGCTGCGCGAGGATCCGGTCGAGGTCGAGGCCAAGGCCGAAGAGATCAAGGCGAAGTACACCGCACTGTTCAAGGTCTGATCGGATCCGACACGTGGCAACGCTCGACCCTGCGATCACACTGAAGACGCCAGCGCGACCGGGCCGCGGCGCTATCGACCTGTCGACGCCGGTCATGCTGCTCTTTGCGGCGCTACTGTGCGTGCTGATCGTGCTGCCGCTGGCATGGCTGTTCGTCTACGCGTTTCGCGACCGCACCGGTCAGCCGACGCTCGCCAATTTCGAGCGTTTGTTCACCGATCCAACCTTTGTCGAGCCGCTGATCACGACGTTCACTGTCGCTGCTTCGGTCGGCGTCGTGTGCTGCCTCGTTGCCGCGCCGATGGCCTGGCTGGTCGGGCGCACGGACATGCCGGCGCGCGATGCCGTGCGCTTGATCGTGACCGCCTCGTTCGTGACGCCGCCGTTCCTCGGCGCCATCGCCTGGGAGCTGCTCGCCGCGCCCAACAGCGGGCTTTTGAACCAGCTCTGGCGCGCTGTCACGGGCGCTGGCGCCGACGAGGCGCTATTCGACATCTACACGCTGACCGGTCTGATCTTCGTCATCTCCTGCTACACCTTCCCCTATGTCTTCGTGCTGGTCGTCAACGCGCTGGAACGGGTACCGGGCGATCTCGAGGATGCGGCCTCGATGCTCGGCTCGTCACGCTGGGCGACGGCGCGCAGGATCACGCTGCCGCTCGCCATGCCGGCGCTACTTGCCGGATTGCTGGTCGCATTCCTGCAGGCCATGACGCTGTTCGGCTCGCCCGCCATTCTGGCGCTGCCGGCCGGCTTTCACACCATGACCACCAAGATCTGGAGCCTGTTCCAGTATCCGCCAAAGCCCGAACTCGCCGCCGCCGCCTCGCTGCCGCTGCTACTGCTGACGGTGGTGCTGTTGCGCGCCCAGAGCGCCATTCTCGGCCGCCGCGGCTATGCCGTAGTCGGCGCCAAGAACAGCGCGCCGCGGCTAGTGGCGCTCGGAGCGCTGCGTTGGCCGGCGATCATGCTCTGCTTTGCCCTGTTGTGCCTGCCGGTGTTCCTGCCCTATGGCGCGCTCGTCAACGCTGCGTTCTCCAAGGTTCCCTCGCAACTGCTGACCTGGGAGAGGCTGACACTGCACAATTTCGACTTCGTCTACTTCCAGCTGTCGGCGACCCGGCTCGCCTTGAAGAACACATTCCTGCTCGGCGCCCTGGCGGCCACCGCCGGCGGCCTGCTGGCGCTGGTCATCGCCTATCTGACCAGCCGGATGGCGGTGCGCGGTCATCGTGTCCTCGGCTTCCTTGCCACCGCCCCGATCGCCATTCCCGGCATCGTCCTCGGCGTCGGACTGTTCCTGGCCTATACCCGGCCGCCGTTCGTGCTCTACGGCACGCTCTGGATCCTGCTGGTCGCCTATGTGACGATCGAGTTGCCGGCGGCCTACCAGCAGATGCAGTCGGCGTTCCGCTCGGTGCATCCCGAGCTCGAGGAGGCGGGACGCATCTTCGGGGCAACGCGCCTGCGGGTGCTGAAGGACATCACGTCGCCACTGCTGCGCTCGAGCCTGGTCGCCACCTGGTGTTTCATCTTCGTCGCCGTGGTGCGCGAATTGTCGGCCGCAGTCATTCTCTTCACGTCGGAGACGAAGGTGTTGTCGGTGCTGATCTTCGACCTCAAGGAGAGCGGCGATCTGGCGGCCATCGCCGTGCTCGGCCTGTCGATGCTGGTGCTGACCGCGATCGTCATCGTCGGCGCCAATCGTCTTGTCGGCACCGGCGTCGCCGCTCGCCTCAGGAACAACTGACATGGCGCATGAGCTGCCGGCCGTCGCCCGCGCCGAAGAACTCGCCACTGCGATCGCGGCGATCGACGTCGGCCGCATTCCCGCCGAAGTGCGCGAGACCTGCGAGCGGCTAGTGCTCGACGTCGCCGGACTATGCCTCGTCGCACGCCAAACGGACTACATCGCCGCCGCCCGCGACGGCTGGCGCGACCCGGGCCCGGCGACGGCGATCGGTCACCCCGGCACGCTGAGCGCTGCCGCAGCCGCCTTCATCAACGGCACCGCCGCCCATGGCGAAGATTACGATGATACTTTCGAGGGCGGGCCGGTGCATGCCGGCGCCGTTATCGTTTCGGCCGTCCTTGCCGCCTGCGAGGAGAACGGGTGCAGCGGCGAGGCGGCGTTGCGCGGCATCGCCGTCGGCGTCGAGACCATCTGTCGGCTCTGCCTCGTGGTACCGAAGGCGGTGCACAAGGCCGGTTTCCACCCGACCGCCGTATTCGGCACCCTGGCCGCCGCCGCCGGCGTCGCCGCGGCCCTGGGGCTCAGCCGGCGCCAGACGGTCGACGCGCTCGGCATCGCCGGCAGCATGGCGGGCGGCATCATCGAATATCTTGCCGAAGGCGCCTCGACCAAACGCATGCATCCCGGCTGGGCGGCACAGTCGGGATTGCGGGCGGCCTATCTCGGCCGTGCCGGCTTCAATGGCCCGCGCACGGTGCTGGAGGGTATACACGGCCTCTTCAACGGCTTCGCGCGCACCACCGACGGCGACTGGCAGGCACTGACGGGCGGCTTCGGCCAGCAATGGCTGACACCGAGATTGGCCTTCAAGCCCTACCCCTGCGGCACCATGATCCAGCCCTATATCGACTGCGCACTTCGGCTGCGGGCGAAGGGTGTGCGCGCTGGCGATGTGCAGACGATCGTGTGCGAGACGGCCGAAGGCATCGTGCATCGCCTGTGGCAGCCGCTGGCGGCCAAGCAGCGACCGAACAACGGCTATGCCGCCAAGTTCGCAACGCCCTACTGCATCGCCGCCGCGCTGGTGCACGGCGCCGTCGGGCTCGAACATTTCACCGATGCCGCGGTCGGCGATCGTGACGTCCTGGCGCTGGCAGCGAAGGTGGACTTCGTCATCGATCCCGCCAATCCCTATCCGCGCCGCTACACCGGCCACGTCCGCGTGGAACTCGCCGACGGCCGGGTCATCGAGGAGCGCCAGGCCGATCTGCGAGGCGGCGCGGAAGCGCCATTGAGCCGCGCCGAGATCGCCGCGAAATTCGCCGCCAATGCACGGCACGCCGGCTGGAGCGAGGCGCGAGCCGATCAGGCGATCGCCACGATCGGGCATTTTTTCCGTGACAGCGTGGTCGATCTCACGGCGTGGCGTGGATAGGGGGCAGGCAATGAGCACGACGAAACCGCTGGCCGGCAAGGTGGCCATCGTCACCGGATCTGGCCGCAACATCGGTCGCGCCATCGCCATGGTGCTGGCCGAAGACGGCGCCAGCGTCGTCGTCAATGCCCGCAGCAACCGGGCCGAGGCGGAAGCGGTCGTGCCACGACATCACGGGCGCAGGCGGCAGCGCGATGGTGGCGTTGGCCGATGTCATGGTGCCGGCGTCCGTGGCCGGCATGGTCGATGCAGCCATGCAGCGTTTCGGCCGCATCGATATCCTGGTCAACAATGCCGCACTGCGCCGTGAGAAGGCGTTCGCCGCGATGACGCTCGAAGACTGGCGCGAGGTGATGTCCGCCACGCTCGACAGCGCGTTCATATGCTGCAAGGCCGTTCTGCCTTACCTCGAAGCGGGAGGCGGTGGACGGATCGTCAATATCGGCGGCGTCAGCGCGCATACCGGTTCAAAGGGCCGCGCTCACGTCATCGCGGCCAAGGCCGGCCTGGTCGGCTTCACGCGCGCGCTGGCGCATGATCTCGCAGCCAGCAGCATCACGGCAAACTGCGTAGTGCCTGGGCTGATCGACACACCGCGCGACGCCAAGTCGGCGCTGCCGTCGCATCACAATGTCAACCGCACGCTGACCGGCCGCCTTGGCCGTCCGGACGAGATCGCCGCAGCTGTCCGCTACCTGTGTGGGCCCGGCAGCGGCCACGTCACTGGCCAGTGCCTGCATGTCAACGGCGGCGCGTTCCTCGGCTGAGACAAGTGCTAACCGCATATGCGGCTGTCGATCAGGCCGGATTTCCACGCCGCAATCTTCGAACTTCCCTGCTCGCCAAACTCCCGCTAGAAAGCGCCTGCAGGAAATCGCCGATGTCGCCGGCGTCGGCACTTGTCGGCGTCGCGGCCGCGTCACACACATAGCGGCGTTCGACGGGGGACAATCGGGCCACGGTGGCAAATCCGACGCCGGGCATGCGGTCGGCATCGCGACGTGCCGACGGCGGTCGCCGCTTCATGAATGGAGTTCGCCTCGAGATGTTCCGTTGTGTGCGCCTTGCGCTTGCCATCGCCTTGTCTGCGATCGTGCTGCCGTTGGCGGCGCAGACGCAGCAGTCGCCGCCGCCTGCAGGTCAGACCGCAACACCACCTGCGGTGCCGCCGGCGCCGGCCGCCGCACCGCCTGCCGCGCCCCCTGCCGCCGCCGCGCCGACCTTGCCGCCGGAAGTGACCAATCCCGTCGAAAGGCTCGCCAAGAGCATCGAGACGGCCGAAAAATCGATCCAGCAACTGAAGGAACTGGAAGGCGAACTGCAGCGCTTGCGCAGCAACGTCGAGCAGATCATCTACAAGTCGACGGCGACGGCGGAAGCACTGCGACCGCAGCTCGCCGAGGTCAGGAGCCAGATCGAGAAGCTGGGGCCGCCACCGGCTGGCAATCAGCCGCCGGAGAGTGCAACCGTCGCCGCCGAGCGTGCGCGCCTCAACGCCCTGGCCGGCGCCCTCGACGGCGCGGTCAAGACCACTGAGCTCGCCTGGGTCAGGGCCAAGCAGCTGATCGATCGCATCACGGTCATGCGCTACCAGATCTTCGCCCGCAATCTGTTCGATCGGCGCTCGAGCCCGCTATTGCCGGCGATGTGGCGAGAGGTCGGCGAACGGCTGCCGAGTATCCTCGGACGGATGAGTTACTACGGCGGTGATTGGCTCTACTGGGTCGGCCGCAAGGGCGCGTCCGTGGCCGGGCTGATCGCAGGTGTAGCCGCCGTTTATCTGTTGATCTGGTTCGCTCTGCGCAACCTGATCGCGCGCCGACGCGACCATGCCGGCTCGATTCCGACATTCTTCGAGCGGATCATATCGGCAGCCAAGGTCGCGCCGGCGCGAATGCTGGCGCCGGCGATCGCGGCCGGACTTCTGTACACCGGCCTCGACAACCTCGAGCTGCTGTTCTCGCCGTGGGAACGCCCGGCCGACATTGCGCTGCAGGGCGTGCTGATCTTCATCGCCGGTTCGACGCTGGCCGGCGTCGCGCTGGCGCCACGCCAACCGCAGTGGCGGCTGATCCCGGTCGACGACCGGACGGCGTCGTGCATTCTTCTGTTCATCAAGGCGATCCTCGCGGTCTACATTCTCGACACCGTATTGGTGGAATTCGGCCGCGCCATCTATGTGCCGCTGGTGGTCACGGTGGCGCAGAGCTTCATCACCAATATCGCGACCGCAGGCCTGCTGGCGGGGTTGCTGCTCACCCCGTTCGTGCCGCAGACCGGGCCGCTGCGGGCGGTGAACGGCCTCGACAATTTGAACGCCGGTCCCGTCAGCCGCCACGCGCCGCTGTGGGTCAAGCTGCCACTATGGCTGCTGACGATTGCAATCATCGTCTCCTCCGTCACCGGCTATGTCGCGCTCGGCCGCTTCATCGCGCAACAGATCGTGATGACCGGCACTGTTCTGGCGGTCGCGGGCCTGCTCTATCTCGCGGTGCGTGCGTTGACCCGCGAACGTAGCGGCGAGCGCAGTCGCGTCGGCGTGCTGCTCGACAGCCGCTTCGGCATCGACAGCGCCCGCCAGGGTCAACTCGTCAAGCTCGGTGAGATTGCTACGACCTTTGCGCTGGCCTTGCTCGCCCTGCCGCTGCTGCTGCTGCAGTGGGGCTTTGCCGGAGCCGACATTCGCGACTGGGCCAAGGCGCTGTTCTTCGGCTTCGAGGTCGGCCAGTTCCGCATTTCACTGGTGCGCATCCTGATCGGCATCCTGCTGTTCACGGCGCTGCTGTTTCTCACCCGCATGATCCAGCGCTGGCTGCGCGATCGGGTGATGGCACAGGGTCGCATGGATGCCGGCGTCGCCAACTCGGTAGATACTGCCGTCGGCTATGTCGGCATCGGCCTTGCCGCGCTGATCTCGGTCTCCTACGCCGGCTTCGACATCACGAGCCTGGCGATCGTCGCGGGCGCATTGTCGGTCGGCATCGGCTTCGGCCTGCAGTCGATCGTCAACAATTTCGTGTCGGGACTGATTCTGCTGGTCGAGCGTCCGATCAAGGTCGGCGACTGGATCGTGGTCGGCGACCAGCAGGGCAACGTGCGCCGGATTTCGGTGCGGTCGACCGAAATCGAGACCTTCGACCGGGCGAGCCTGATCGTGCCGAATTCGGAGCTGATCTCGGGTCGCGTCCTCAACTGGACTCACCGCAATCTGCTTGGCCGCGTGATCTTGAAGCTCATGACCGACGCACAGGCCGATCCCGAGAAGGTGATCGCCATCCTCGAGAAGGCGGCCCGCGAGCAGGCGCTCGTGATGCCGAGCCCGGCGCCGATGGCGACGCTCGAACTCGTTCGCCACCGACCGGCAGGATTTCTCGCTTCGCGTCACGCTGTCCGACGTGACCGCCAGCGGCCGCGTCAAGTCGGACCTGCACGTGTCCATTCTCAAGGCGTTCCGCGCCGCCGGCATCTACGGCACGATCCAGCCGGCGGCAATGAGCGAGGCGGAGGCGGCGTCTTAGGGCGCCGTACCGGCGTGATGGCGGCGCAGTTCGCTGCTGCAGACAGCAGCACGACGGGCCTGCGGCCGGTGTTCTTCCACCAATGCTTGTTCGCGTGCGGCTCAGGCGCCGCGATCGCCGCGTCTGTCATCTTCGGCTGCTGACCGAAGAAGCCGGTTGCTTCACGTGTTGGCTCGATGCGGTGCCGGCCAGGACCATATCTCGTCGATCCAGTCGGTGCCCAAGTGCGACGACGCGCCTGCGCACGCCTCTACCGCGAAGCGCAGATGGCACCGTGCTTCGTCCTTGCCGATCGATATCTCGCAGGCAACGATGCTGCCATGCTGCGCGGCGCCGATCGCGCGGCTGAGAAGCCCCACCAGTCTGTCACGGAACTCGCCGTAGGCTGCCGCTGAGAGGATCTCGCCGGATGCATGGCAGGCAAGGCGCACGCCGCGGCGCGCGGCGCGCGCTCGGTTGCGCACTGCGGCATCTGCAAGCGCCTCGGCAACGCCGGTTGGCCGGGATTGTTCCCGGGCATGGCGTGCCGCGGTAGAGCCACGCAAGAACCAATTCGGCAGGTAGTCGCCTGGTACAGGGTGAGCGGAGTGGGTAAATGCCTCGATGCTCATGACGCGACCTCGATTTCCCGTTGACTTATCGGAAGACACTACGGGTCGGCTTCGCGGTCGTGAAATATCGCATTGTTCTGCATTCGATACGCTCAGGCTATGGCACATTCGAGCCGGCGCTGGACCTACGGGCTCTTGCGGATCGGCTCGGCATGGCCGACGACGCGGACCAGATCGGGGAACGCGTTGCGGAATTTCTGTTCCAGCCGATCGACGTTCTCGTGTGCGGTCAGGACGTTGGTGTTGGCGTCCATCAGGCAATGATAGTTGACGACGAGACCGGCCGCCGACTGCCGCACGCGGATGTCGTGCACTTCGCCTAGTCCCGGGATTTCCGCCGCCAGGGATTGCAGCGCGGCGGCCAGTCTCGCGCTCTCGAGCGGCAATACGTCCGCGGCTTCCAGGCGCTTGGCCTGCAGCGGCTCGATATGGGTCTCGATCTCGGTCTCGGGCCCTAGCTCCTCGCGCAGCGACGCCTCGAATTTCGATGCGATGCCATGGGCTGCACCCAGGCTCAGCCGGCCGTCGACCTCGACGTCGAGGCTCACCGACAGCCGCGGGCCGATCTGCTGCACGATGACGTGGTGAACAGGCACGCGGCGTCTTGCCGCCACCAGCAGCACGCGTTCCAGCACCGTCTCGTCGCTGAGCGCCCTGGGGATCACGTTGACTGACACCTCGGTACCCGGCAAGGCGTTCTGAACGATCGCTTCGATGTCCTGCTTGACCCGGGCGACCCGGTCGAGCGGCAGCGTGCGTGAAACGACGACGGAAAGGTCGCTGAACAGGCGCGTGCCGCCGTGCCGGACGCGCACGCTCTCGACCTCGACGACGCCGGGCACCGTTGCCGCCAAACGGGTAATCTGCTCGGTCAGGCCCGACGGTGCCTTGTCGAGCAGCGTATCGATGGTCTGGCGCCCGAGCCGCCAGCCGGCGACGGCAATGAACGCGGCGACACCGATTGCCGCCAGGGCATCGCCATACTTGAAGCCGGCGAGGGCGGCGAGCAGGCCAAGCAGGACGAGGGTCGACCCGGCGAGATCGGATGCGAAGTGCATGGCGTCGGCGGCGAGCGCCTGGCTGCCAGTCTCCTTGGCCACCTTGCGCAGCGAATGGACCCGGTTCAGGTCGACCACGATCGAGATGATGAGGACCGCGAACGCGAGCAGGGTCGGCTCGAATTCGCCGCCGCCGGCGGCCAGCCGATCCCAGGCGTGAATGACGACGACGGTTGCCAGCATGAACAGGATCACGGTCTCGGCGAGCGCGGCTAGACTTTCGAACTTGCCGTGGCCGTAGTGATGCTCATCGTCGGCCGGCCGATTGGCGGTACGGACCGCAAAATAGGTGATGATGGTCGCGGCGGTATCGACGAGCGCATGCCCGGCCTCCGACAGCAGCGCCAGCGAGCCTGACAGCAGTCCGGCAATCAGCTTTGCGATGGTGATGCCGGCGCTGGCGGCAATGGAGAACAGCGCGACCCGCTCCTTGCGATCATTCTGGCCAATTGCTGAGGCAGTGCCGGGTTCGGTCGACGGCATTTGAGCGGCACTCCCTGGTTTCGTACCCGCAATCACACATGGATAGCACACATGACGATCAAGGATGTTCGCCGGCCAGGAGCGCCATCCGCAAACTCATCGGCGGTTCTTGCGCTGTTCGTCCCAGAAATCGACCGTGGCTTTCTTGACCGCGGTGGCGCAATCGCCGCTGCAGTCGATCCAGGTGCCGTTCGGCAGCTCGACCTCGGCGCGCACCACCTTGCCGACGCTGACCGTCCGCGTCAGCAGGCGCACCTTCTTGCCGTTGCGGCTGCGTGGATCGGGCACTTCGACGTTGCCGACGCTGAGCACGCGCGGCGGGTTCGCGATCTGCTCCCAGATGCCGTAGCTGGCCATGGCGAGACCGACGATCGCGATCCCGATGGCGGCCTTCTTGAGCGACATGCCTGCTTGCCCTCTGTGGTCGTTAGCGCCGGCCGAACAGGCGCTCGATATCGGTGAGCTTCAACTCGACGTAGGTCGGCCGACCGTGATTGCACTGACCCGAATGCGGCGTCGCCTCCATCTCGCGCAACAGCGCGTTCATTTCAGGCCCGGTGAGGCGTCGGCCGGCGCGCACGCTGCCGTGACAGGCCATCGTCGAGCATACCGCCTCCAGTCGGTCACGAAGTCGCGGGGAGTGGCCCTCGACGAGGGTGTCGGCGGCGAGATCGCGGACGAGGCCCTGGACGTCGGTATCGCCGATCAGCGCCGGAACCTCGCGTACTGCGACCGCGCCGGCGCCGAAGGCTTCGAGCACGAGGCCGAGTTCGGCGAGCTCGTCGGCCTGCTCGGCGAGGGCTGCGGCTTCCGCCTCGCCGACCTCGACGATCTCGGGGATCAGCAGCACCTGGCGTCTGACGCCGCCGTTCGCCAGCATCGCCTTCATGCGTTCGTAGACGAGGCGCTCGTGTGCCGCGTGCTGGTCGACGATGATGACTGATGTCGCGGTCTGCGCCACGATGTAGGTCTCGTGCAGCTGCGCCCGCGCGGCGCCGAGCGGCCGGTCGAGTAAATCGGGTGCGGGCGGTTGCGTCACGGCAGAGGTGTCGGCGCTGGTGGCATCGAGGCCGGTGAGCGGTGCCTGCATCATCTCGGCGAAGCCGCGCGGCAGGTGGCTCGGTCGCTCGGGACGCCAGGCGTGGCCGACACCACCGCTCGTCACCGGCGATGGCGTGGCCGCCTGCACGAAGGCGTCGATCGTTGCAGCGCCGCCGGCCGCACTGGCGCGATGGCCGGCGGCGTCGAGGGCGCCGCGCAGGCCGCCGATGATCAGGCTGCGCACGCGGCCTGCATCGCGGAACCGCACCTCGACCTTGGCCGGATGCACGTTGACGTCGACCTCGCGCGGGTCGAGTTCCACGAACAGCGCCAGCAGTGGATGCCGCCCCTTCGGGATCAGATCGCCGTAGGCGGCCCGGACCGCGCCGACCAGCAGCTTGTCGCGCACCGGCCGGCCGTTGACGAACAGGAACTGCATCGCGGTGTCGGGTCGGTTGAGGGTCGGCAGCCCGGCGAAGCCCTCGACGCGCACGCCTTCGCGCTCGCCGGCGAGATGCAGCGCGTCGGCCATGAAATCGGCGCCCATGATGCGGCCCAAGCGAGCCAGGTGACCTTCGGGACCAGGTGCCGCCGGTGGCAGGCGCAGGTTCGCCCGCTCGCCGGTCGTCAGCGAGAAGCCGATGCCGGGGTTGGCCATGGCGAGGCGGCGGACCACTTCCGTCGTCGCCTGGTTCTCGGCCCGCTCGGATTTCATGAACTTGAGGCGGGCAGGTGTCGCCGAGAACAGCTCGCGCACCTCGATGCGGGTGCCGGTGTTGAGCGCGGCCGGCTTCAGGTCGCCCTTGGCGCCGCGGGCGACCGTGATCTCATGGGCGTCGGCGGCGTCGCGGGCGCGCGACTGGATGGCGAGCATCGCGATCGAGCCGATCGACGGCAAGGCTTCGCCGCGGAAGCCCAAGGTGCGGATATCGAACAGGTCGTCGTGGCTGAGTTTGGAAGTGGCGTGGCGCTCGACCGCGAGGACGAGATCGTCTGGCGTCATGCCACAGCCGTCGTCGGTGACGCGGATCAGTGAGATGCCGCCGCCGGCGGTGACGATCTCGATGTCGCGGGCACCGGCGTCGATGGCGTTCTCGACGAGTTCCTTGACCACGCTCGCAGGCCGCTCCACCACCTCGCCGGCGGCGATGCGGTTGATGGTCTGCGGCGATAGCTGGCGAATGGCCAAGGGTGAGAGGCTCCAGGTCACGAATCGATTCAGAATCGATCTACAACCCATGCTGCCGCGAGTGCCTGAGCGCAAGCGCCGGAGCGACTGTGATGGCTGCTGTCTTGTTCAAAAAAGTGTGTCAGACCCTGGCACTCATCAGCCCCGCCACCTTCAGCGCAAAAGCATAGTCGACCGCGATTTCCTTCAACGCTTCGAACCGGCCGGAGGCGCCGCCGTGGCCGGCGCTCATGTTGATCTTGAGCACAAGCAGATTGTCGTCGGTCTTCTTCTCGCGCAGTTTCGCCACCCACTTCGCCGGTTCCCAGTAGGTGACGCGCGGATCGGTCAGGCCACCATAAGCGAAAATTGCCGGATAGGCCTTGGCCTCGACGTTGTCGTAGGGGCTGTAGGACTTGATGATCGCGAAGTCCTCTGCGCTCTCGATCGGGTTGCCCCATTCGGGCCATTCCGGTGGCGTCAGCGGCAGGTCCTTGTCGAGCATGGTGTTCAGCACGTCGACGAACGGCACGTCGGCGATGATCCCCAAGAACAGGTCGGGCGCCATATTGGCAACCGCGCCCATCAACATGCCACCGGCCGAGCCGCCGTTGGCCACGACACGGCCGCGCCGGGTAAAGCCCTGCCTGACCAGGAATTCGCCGGCGGCGACGAAATCGGTGAAGGTGTTGAGCTTGGTCTTGTGCTTGCCGCCGGTGTACCAGCGGTAGCCCTTGTCCTTGCCGCCGCGGACATGGGCGATGGCGAAGATGAAGCCGCGATCGACCAGCGACAGCCGCGTCGTTGCAAAGCTCGCCGGGATCGAGATGCCATAGGAGCCGTAGCCGTAGAGGAACAGCGGCGCCGAGCCGTCGAGCGGCGTGGTCTTCTTGTACAGCAGCGTCACCGGCACCAGTTCGCCGTCGGCGGCCGGCGCGAACAGCCGGCGCGTCACGTAGTCGGCAATGTTGTGCCCGCTCGGGATCTCCTGGGTCTTGCGCAGGGTGCGGGCGCGCGTCTCGACATCGTAGTCGTAAACCTGGGCCGGCGTCGTCATCGACGAGTAAGTGAAGCGGATCGTCGTGGTGTCGAACTCGTAGCCGGCGGACAAGCCCAGCCCATAGGCCTCCTCGTCGAAGGCGATCGAGTGCTCGGCACCATCGGCAAAGCGGTGCACGACGATGCGCGGCAGGCTGTCCTCGCGTTCGAGGCGGATCATGTGGCTCTTGAGCGCGACGTTTTCGAGGATCAGCCGGCCCGGCTTGTGCGGCGATGAGCTCCTGCCAGTTGGCCATGCCCGGACGATCGACTGGCGCAGTGCAGATGCGGAAATCCTCGGCAGCGGCGGAGTTGGTGGTGATGATCAGGCGGTCCTGGCCGCCGAGCGTCGCATGCTCGATGCTGTACTCGTGGCCATGTTGGCGCGCCTCGACCAGGCGAGGTGCCGCGGTCGGATTGTCGGCATCGATCAGCCAGGCTTCGTTGGTCTGGTGATCATGCACGTCGATGACGATGTACTTCGCCGACTGGGTCTGGCCAACGCCGACATAGAAGCCGATGTCGGCCTCCTCGAACACCAGTACGTCGTCGGCAGCCGGTGTGCCGATAGTGTGCCGATAGACCGACATCGGCCGATGATTTGCGTCGAGCCGCACGTAGAAGATGGTGGCGCTGTCGGCAGCCCACACGATCGTGCCGCGAGTGTCGGCGATGGCATCGTCGAGGTCCCGGCCAGTGCCCATGTCGCGAATGCGGATGGTGTAGAGTTCCGAGCCCTTGTCGTCGACGCCGTAGGCGAGCAGACGGTGGTCCGGGCTATGCGCCAGCGAGCCCATCGACCAGTAGGGCTTGCCCTCGGCTTGCCTGTTGCCGTCGATCAGGATCGATTCGGGCCCGCCGCCGCGTGGACGCCGGCAGATGCGCGGATATTGGCCGCCGGTGATGGTCGTCGAATAGTAGTCCCACGGACCGTCGGGGGAGGGCACCGAGCTGTCGTCCTCCTTGATCCGCGCCTTCATTTCCTGGAACAGGGTTTCCTGCAGGGCCTGGGTGTCGGCCATGGCCGCTTCCATGTAGGCGTTCTCGGCCTCGAGATAGGCACGGATTTCGCCGTCGAGCAGCGATGGATCGCGCATCACCTCCTGCCAGTTGGGCGCCCGCAGCCAGGCGTAGTCGTCGACGAGCGTGACGCCGTGATGGCTGACGCTGCCCGGCCGCTTCGCGGCATGGGGGGGCTTGGCCGCACCGGGCTTACGGTTCTCGGGCATGTGGTTTCTCGGATCCGTTTCGAAGGACGCTCGTTGGTCGGTCGGTACTATTCTTTTTCCGGCTCGAACGTCAGTGACACGCCGTTGATGCAGTAGCGCAGGCCGGTCGGCTTCGGCCCATCCGGGAAAACGTGGCCGAGATGGGCTTCGCAACGGGCGCAGTGGACTTCGGTGCGCTTCATGAAAAAGGAGTTGTCGGACTGCTCAGCCACAGCCTCGGCCGCCATCGGCCGCGTGTAACTCGGCCAGCCGGTACCGCTGTCGAACTTGTCGGCGGAAGCAAACAGCGGTTCGCCGCAGCATACGCACTTGAACGTGCCCTTGCGTTTCTCCTCGTTGAGGGCCGAGGCGAAGGCGCGCTCGGTGCCGTGCTTGCGGGCGACACGATAGGCCTCAGGCGTAAGCTGTGCCCGCCATTCGGCGTCGCTCCTGCGGACTTTACCGTCGGACGAAGACATGGGCTGCCTCGCTTGGTTCGAAATTTTGATCCAGGTCAATATGTGCTGCCGTGGCGGCCGAATGTCCAGGCTTCGCATCGCCAGCCTTGACCGCGACCGGCATCCCGGTTGAAGTGGCGGCAAATAAGTGACCGACCCGTCAACGGGCGGACAGGGAGGCTACGTGTGCACGGAACAGTCGAGGTGCGGCGGCAGGCGCTTGCGAGCGGTTCAGCCGGCGTGAGGGCGGCCGATCAAATCTGCGTGCGGCACTTGTCGCTGCGCTACGGCTCGGGCGACGACGCGGTCGCAGCCCTCGCCGACATCGACTTCCGCGTGCGCGAAGGCGAGTTCGTGTCGATCGTCGGGCCGTCGGGCTGCGGCAAGTCGACGTTGTTGCGCATTCTCGCCGGCCTGATGCCGCCGACCGACGGCGAGGCGAGCCTCGGCGGTACCACCATCATCGGCCCGCGCCGCGATATCGGCGTCGTGTTCCAGTCGCCGGTGTTGTTTCCCTGGCGCACCGTGCTTGCCAACGCCGAGGTGCCGGTCGATGTTCAGGGCCTCGACCGAAAGGCGATGCGGGCTCGCGCGCTCGAGCTCTTGAAGCTCGTCGGTCTCGACGGCTTCGAGAGCCGCTATCCGCGTGAGCTTTCCGGCGGCATGCAGCAGCGGGTGTCGCTGGTTCGGGCGCTCATTCATGATCCAGCCCTCCTGTTGATGGATGAGCCGTTCGGCGCGCTCGATGCCATGACGCGCGAGACCATGCACATCGAGCTGCAGCGGATCTGGATGGAACGGCGCAAGACCGTCGTCTTCATCACCCATTCGATCGCCGAGGCGGTGTTTCTAGCCGACCGCGTGCTGGTGATGACACCACGTCCGGGCAAGATCGGCGCCGAACTGAACGTGGAATTGCCGCGTCCGCGCGCGCTCGATGTGGTCAATACGGAAGTGTTCGGCGGTTACGTGCGCCAGATCCGCGCCGCCCTCAACGCTGCGGGTGGCGCGGCATGAGCCATCGCATTACCAAGGGTGGGACCGGGTTGTCGTTGCGGCTGCTGCTGATCGCGGTGGTGCTGGCGGTGTGGGAAGCAGGCGTCAGGTATTTCGATGTCGCCCAGTACATCCTGCCGCCGCCGTCGAGCATTTTCGCAGGGCTGTGGCGGGGCCTCCAGTCCGGCATCTACCTCGAGCATATCGGCGTCACCTTGTCCGAGACCTTCATGGGCTTCGCCTTGGGCACGGCGCTGGCGTTCCTGCTCGGCACCGCCGTGGCGCTGAGCCGGCGGGTCGAATTTTTCCTCTATCCCTTCATCGTCATGTTCCAGGCGATGCCGAAAGTCGCACTCGCACCGCTGGTCGTGGTGTGGTTCGGGCTCGGTCTGACCTCGAAAGTGATCAACGCCGCGCTGGTTGCCTTCTTCCCGCTGATGGTCAACACCATCGTCGGGCTGCGCTCGGCCGACGAGGATCGGGTCAACCTGCTGCGCTCGCTCGCCGCCTCGCGCTGGCAAATCTTCTGGATGCTGCAATTGCCGAACGCGCTGCCCTTCATCTTCGCCGGCCTCGAGATCGCGATGATCTTCGCCCTGATCGGCGCCATCGTCGCCGAGTTCGTCGGCGCCGAAAAGGGTCTTGGCATGCTGATCCAGAGCATGAATTTCAACATGGACGTGGCAGGACAGTTCGGCGTGCTGCTGATCCTGTCGCTGATCGGGCTCTTCTTGAACGGCATGATCACCGGCCTGCGCCGGCGCGTGCTGTTCTGGGATGGCCCGCAAGAAACCGACACCTCGATCAAGAAGGACCCGGCGACATGAAGAACTCGTTCTTTGAAATCGCTGATTGCGATGGGCGCCGTGGGCGCGGTGATTGCTGCCGGCAGCTTCGAGCGCCGCCGCCCAGACCACGATCCGCGTCGGCTTCTGCGCCAAGACCGTTTCGGCGGCAGGCGCCGCCGCGATTGCGGTTGCGACCAAGATGGGCTGGTTCGCCAAGGAGGGCATCAAGGTCGAGGTGGTGCCGATGGCCGGCTCCGGCGACTGCGTCAAGGCGGTGGCGACCAAGGACGTGCTGTTCTCGATCCCCTCGATCGAACCGCTGGCCGTGATCCGCACCCAAGGCGTCAAAGCGAAGAACTTCTATACCGCCTACCAGGGCTATATCTATGGCTTTGCCGTGCCGGTCGACAGCCCGATCAAGACCGCGGCCGACCTGCGCGGCAAGAAGATCGGCCTCACCGCCATGAGTTCGGCCGGGCTGATCGTCGCCCGCGCACTCGTCCAGGCCGAGGGCATGAGCCCCGACAAGGACGTGTCGATCGTGGTCGCCGGCGAAGGCGCGCAAACCGCAGCGCTGGTGCGCTCGCAGCAGGTCGACGCGCTGTCGCAGTTCGACACCCAGTACGCGATGGTCGAGAATGCCGGCGTCAAGCTTCGCATGCTCGATATCCCCGATATCGCGAAATTCCCCTCGAACGGCATCATCGCGCTGGAGGAGACGCTGGCCAACCGGCGCAAGGAAGCAGTCGCCCTCGCGCGGGGCTACGCCATGGGCTCGGTGTTCGCGATCGCCAATCCGGAGGCGACCGTGCGCATATTCTGGGAGGTCTATCCGCAGTCGAAAGCCCTAGGCAAGGACGAGGCGACCGCGCTCAAGGACGACGTCAACGTACTGTCGGCGCGCATCCGCAACTTCAGACTCGAAGCCGGCGGCGCCAGCAAGTGGGGCGAAAGCGTCGCCACCAACTACCAGGCCTATCTCGACTGGCTGGTCAAGAACGGCGTGCTGAAGGAGAAGGCCACTGCCAGCGACCTCGTCACCAACGACCTGATCGACGAGATCAACAATTTCGACATTGCGGCGATCCAGAAGCAGGCCAAGGAGTGGAAGCCGTAATCGAGCGTGTATGAGCGCCTGGCCGGCCTGTGAATTCAACGCCGCTACGCCGTCCCGATGTTCGACAAGATCGACAGCTTGATGCCGAGCCGCTGGCGGGCAACGAGATTGTTCATGCTGGCGGCGAACATCAACGCCAGCGCCGTTGCCGTCGCGGCGCCGATCAGGCCGAAACGCGGCACCAGCGTGAAATTGAGGACAATGTTCAATGCCGCCGTAACAGCCAGCACAGCGGCGCATATCTTCTGCTGGCCCATCATGTTGAGCAGGAATTCGGATGGACCCATGGCGGCGCGGAACAGGAAGCCAAGGACGAGTACGAACATTACCGGATAGCCGGTCGGTGAAGGCTGGGCCGAACAGTTGCAGCAGTGGCCATCCCAGTACAAGCAACACGAAGGCGCCGGCGAGCGAGGGCCAGAACGTCCAGCGCACGGCATCGGCGACTAGTGGCTGCAGCGCTTCGCGGTTGCCGCGGGCCGAGAGCGTCGCGAACCGGTTGGCGGCAGCACTGCCGACGGCATAGTGCACGAACAGCATGAGGCTCATGGTCTTGGCGGCAGCGAAGTAGATGCCGACCTCGGTCGGCGACAGGTAGCGCGACACGATCAGCACGTCGGCGGTCTGCATCACGATCTCGCAGACGCCGATGACGAGCAGCGGCGCCGAGGTCGAGAGCCAGGTGTTAAAGTCGTAGGCGCGCGGGCGGGCGGAGAATTCCCGGGCGGCGCGGCGGTTGATCAGCAGCAGCTGCACCGTCGCCGTCAACCAGGTAGCGGCGACTGCAGCGGCTGCCGCCGTGCTCGCTGCCATCGTTATGCCGAACTCGTGCGCCGCGATCATGACGATCAGGAGCAGCAACGGGCGCATCACGTAGGGCGGCAGCAGCGCCAGCGAAATCCAGGCGCTGCCGCGGCCGATGCCGTCCTGTACGTCGGTTACGGCGTACATCGGCACGCAGGCGAGCGCGATGTAGAGCGGCAGAACATAGGGTCCATCGATATGGGCGCCCAGCAGCTTGATGCCGGCGAGCGCCAACAGCGCAATCGTGGTGCCGACCACGAACGCAAGGAGGCGGCTGCCATGTATCAGGCCGCGGTGCAGGTCGAGCCGGCCTTGTTCGATGTAGCCGGGCAGCAGGCGGATCACCCCCATGTTGAGGCCCAGATGCGACAGGCCGCCGAGCACCAGCACCCAGGTCCAGACCGAGACATAGATGCCGTATTCGAAGCCACCCATCCAGCGGGCAAGCACGATCTGGGACAAATAGAGGATGGCGGCGCTGGCGACCCGGACCGAGAAGGCGAGGACGGCGTCACGCTGAATCCGTGCCCGTTCGCTGCCGCCAGTTATGATGCCGCGTGCACCATCCAACAGCTGGCGCAGCGCCGGGAAGGCGCTCGCCGGCTCGGCTTGCGACAAGGCATTCGGCATCGTCATGGCAGCAATTGTTCCCCGCAGATCAATCTGCCCCGCCTTCCATTCACGGGCCGTGCCAAAGCCTCATCCCTGCAGCCGCCGGCGTTCACGATGCCGTACCACCTCGGCGACCCCGGCCCAGGCCCAGGTGCGGCCGGCATCGTTGTTCTGGCCGTGCACGCAAGCGAAGAATTCGGCGACCTCGGCGGCGTACTGGCCGTGGCGGCCCTCGAGCACGCAGGCCATGGTTTCCACGTCCTTCGGCGATGGCGTCACGTCCTCGTCTGGGTGCCAGTTGATGGCGGCGTTCGCGGTCATGGTCGTGGTTCCTGATTGGCGGGTGTCAGGTCGCATGGAGCAAATTCGGCGCCAATCGGGAAAGGCTCATAGCGGTATTCATCGGCGTGCCAATTTGCTACATTTGCGCGGATTATCGAATCGAGCGTCCAGGCGGTGCACGCCAAACCCAATTTGGAGCAAGACGAGGATGATCCGCCGATCTCGTTGTGGGATGTGCGCCATTGCCGTCCTGGCGGTTGCGGTCCTGGGGCATGGCGGGGCGGCGCGGGCGGGTGAAGCCGCCGCTGCTGCCAATGAACCGCCGGCCCAGCCTGAGATCAGCCAGCCGGTGCCGTTGACCCCGCCGCCCGGCATCAGCATCATGCCGCCGCCGCCGCGGATGGTGCCGCCGCAAGCCGACGGCCAGGTGCCCGGCTGTCCGGCCCGCAACCTGAAGCCGCTCGAGCTGCTGGTGTAGTGGGAGGTGGGGATACAACCAAAGTGTTCCACTGCGTGTAACCGGGGATATCGTTTTTTCCCCCCTCGAAACGAGGGTGGCGGGGCGGCCGTGGTCCACGGCGGTCTTCCGCGTTTCTTGTATTCAAGTGGCCCAGAGCCACCCCACTCGGACGCTTTTTCGCTGGGCACCTCCGCGTAGATGAACCTTTCGAGGTTAGTACCCGGAAGCACAAATCCCTGGCACGAACGAAAGTACATATTGAGATGATTGGTGCGAGGACCCACGTCTTTGAGCGTACATCCCTGCAAAGTTCATATGCGATTCTCCTGCCCTCCAAGGGGAGGACGCCATCGCCCGTGGCGGAGCCCTACTGAAGCCAGGCTACACAGGCCGCCACGAAGGCTTGATCGGGAGTTGATTGGACGGCAGCCAACGGGCGGCGCACGGTCGATCGGCGAATTTGATGCAAGGGATCACCGTGGGACTGACAGCCAACATTGCCGGATTTGTTTCGTCGCGCCTCGAGCCCGAGACGTTGCCGGAACGGGTGCAGGCGCTGATCCGGGACCGCGAGGACATCAGCGAACGGCTGATCGGCTGGGTCCAGCTCGGCCTTGTCGCCACCTTCGCCGTGCTATTCTTCGTTGCGCCGCGGCCGGTCGATGCCGGCATGCCGATGTTCGAGCCGGTGCCGCTCGCGCTCGCCGCCTACGCGCTGTTCACCATTCTACGCCTGTTGCTGGCTTATCGCGGGCGGCTGCAATCGGGTTTGCTGGTGCTCTCGATCCTGATCGACACCGCTCTTCTCATGACGCTGATCTGGTCGTTCCACAGCCAGTATGGCCAGCCAGGCGCGTTCTCGCTCAAAGTACCGACATTCGTCTATGTGTTCGTGTTCATCGCCCTGCGCGCGCTGCGTTTCGACTACCGCTACGTGGCGCTGGCCGGGCTGGCCTTCGCGGTCGGCTGGGCGGTCATGCTGTGGGCCGCGATCGAGGTCGACGGCATCGGCGCCATCACGCGCAACTTCGGGCAGTATCTGACCAGCAACCGCATCCTGATCGGCGCCGAGTTCGACAAGATACTGGCAATCCTGCTCGTGACCGCGCTGTTGGTCGTGGCGGTCCGGCGGGCACAGGCGATGCTTGTTCTGGCGACGCGCGAGCAGGCGGCGGGGCGCGAGATCCGGCGCTTCCTATCGGGCGGTGTCGCCGAGGCGATCGCCGGTGCCGATCGACTGGTCGAGGCCGGCGAGGCGGTCGCGCGGGATGCGGCGATCATGATGCTCGATATTCGCGGCTTCACGCGGCTCGCCGCGATGACGCCGCCGCAGCGACTGGTCGAGATCCTGACCAGCTTCCATGGCCGCATCGTGCCGCTGATCGAGGCGCACAACGGTGTCATCGACAAGTTCCTGGGCGATGGCGTGATGATCACCTTCGGCGCGGTCAAGCCGTCGTCGACGGCCAGTGCCGACGCCCTGCGTGCGCTCGATGCAATCATGGTCGAAGCCGCCGCCTGGCGCCGCGAAATGGCCGGGGCGACCGAGGGCACGCTACTCGATGTCAACGGCGCGGTGGCATCCGGGCCGGTGGTGTTTGCGACGCTTGGCTCGGCGCGGCGGCTCGAATTCACCGCGATCGGCGAGGCGGTCAATCTCGCGGCCAAGCTCGAGAAGCACAACAAGGTCGAAGGCACGCGCGCACTGACGTCGGCCGCTACGCTCGAACAGGCGGTGAGCCAAGGCTATGTGGCGAACGGCGCCTGTCGCCAGCTGAACGCATGTGCGGTCGCCGGCGTCGCCACCCCGATCGATCTCGTCGCATTGGCTTGAGTGCACCACAAGGACTCAAGCCTTGGGCAAGGTCACCGTCTCGAAGTCGGCCGGCAGCACGATCTCGAGGACTTCGCAATCGTCCGAGTAGTCATGCACCATGTGGTGGATGCCGGGCGGCTGGATCCAGCAGCTGCCGGCCTTCATGGTGTGCACGCCGTGCCCCTCCATCTCGGTCTTGATCCAGCCCTTGAGCACGTAGATCATCTGGAACTGGACGTCGTGGTAATGCTTGACGCGAACCTCGTCGGTCGCGGGTGGTACGAAGCGGATCACCTGTGCCACCGCTAGGCCATTGGTCGCCGCCGCGATGCCGAGGTCGCGGTACTTGGCGTAGGAGCGAAGGCCCTCGGCGAACGAGCTGCTCTCGAGGTGACTGACGGTGAACGTCTGCTTCGGGGCCTTGTCGGTCGCGGCCATGGCGCTTTCTCCGTTGTTGCTTGGCGGCAGTAGAGTGCAATCAGAACAAGCCGTCACCAATTACGTCGCCGGCGCCGGCAGCCGGCGCGGCAGTTGCGACACCGTAATCAGGATCAGCAGAGCGGCAAAAGCGAGTACCCGGAACAGGGCATCGAAGCCCCATCGCTCGTAGATGAAGGCGATCAACGGCAGGGCTGCGGCGAGCACGGTGAAGCTCAACACGTAGCGCACGCCGTAGATGCGCGCCCGCATGTCGCCCTGGGCCATGCGGCCGATCATGTAGTCGTTGATCGGGATCTGTCCGAACGCCGCCAGCATGAATGCCATGGCGCAGACGAGTGCCGCCCAGTCGCTGGTTGCGGGCATGATCGCGAAGAAGACGAGTTGAAGTCCGGCCGCTGCCATGAAGACGGTGCGAGGCCCGAGCTTGTCGAGGTAGTGGCCGACGACGAGCTGGCCGATCGAGGCGGCGGCGAACACCAGAAATGCCAGCTGGCCGATCACCGTCGCCGTAAGCTGCAGGCCGGCGAGCTTCTCGGCGAAGACCTTGGGCAACGCGAATGTCGTCGACTGGAATACGATCGAGGAGATCGCCGTGGTCAGGAACACGACGATCGAGATGCGCAGCAGAATTGCCTTGGCATCGGCGGTCAGTGCGGCGCCAGCGCTGGCAGATTTGACGGCAGTTCGCGGCTGAACGATATCGCGCCACATCAGCACGCCATAGGCGATGCCGACCAGGATCGAGAAGAAAGCCGGCACGATGAATGCGGTCCGCCAGCCGCCGTGGTCGATAAAATAGCCGGTGATCAGGGCGGCGCTGGCGACGCCGAGATTGCCCCACACCCCGTTGACCGCGAGCCGCATGCCGGTGCCGCGCCACTTCTCGACGACGACCGCGAGGCCGACCGGGTGATAGATGGCAGCGAATACGCCGATCACGAACAGGCCGATGCCGACCTGCAGCGGCGTCTGCGCCAGCGAGGTCGCGATCGAGGCCACGCCGATGCCGACGAAGAACACCACCATCATGCCCTCGCGGCTCCACTTGTCGGCGAGCCAGCCGGCCGGCAACGCGAAAACGCCAAAGGCGAAGAAGCCAGGCGTCGCATACTTCAGCAGATCGCCGTAGCCCAGGCCCCATTCGCGCGACAGCGCCAGCGCCGCCACGGTGGCGAAGATGAGGGTGAAGAGATGGTCGAGAAAATGGCCGATGTTGAGCAACAGGAACTGCAGTCGGTCACGTGTCATCGGCTGAAGGTCCGTTGGGCGTCAGGCATGCCCGAACTTGGCGCACGGGCGCGGGCATGACAACTCATTTTGAGCAGAATTCGCACGCCAGCTGGTGCAAGCTAAGGTATCGGTAATTTCTGGCGCCGTCGCGTCTGAGGCCGT
Source organism: uncultured Alphaproteobacteria bacterium (assembly GCA_963741505.1). Lineage (GTDB taxonomy): Bacteria > Pseudomonadota > Alphaproteobacteria > Rhizobiales > Hyphomicrobiaceae > JAKFWF01. The sequence continues at coordinate 48,016 of CAVUIJ010000011.1, forward strand.
CACGGGCGTTGGTATTCAAACGCGAATATCTGTTGTGCACATGTCGATGCGGCATGGACTCGGTGTCCGGTTTTTCGGTACAAGAATTCGGTCGCATAACCTGGCGTTATCGATATCATTCTAGAGACCGTGTGAATTCCCAAGAGGCGTTGACGGGCGCGAGGTTTCAATGCAATTCGCTGAGATGGTTGGGGCGATCGGGCATGCCGCCGGATCGCAGCGCAGGCCTGTTGCCGCAATTGTGCTGGCGTGCCTGCTAGGCTTTACCGGCGCGGCCGGTGCGACGCCGAAAGCGAGGCTGTCGGAGAACATCGCCACGCCGCAGGGACCGCTGCTGTTGGTGGTGTCGATCGGCAACCAACGCCTAGCCGTCTACGACAAGAATGGCCGTGTGCTGGAGAGCCCGATCTCGTCGGGCCAGTCGGGCTTCGAGACGCCGCGAGGCGTGTTCGCCATCATCGAGCGCAATCGCGAGCATTTCTCGAACCTCTATGATGATGCGCCGATGCCGAACATGCAGCGCATCACCTGGTCGGGTGTCGCCATGCACGCCGGCCAGCTGCCCGGCTATCCCGCCTCGCATGGCTGCATCCGGCTGCCGCTGAGCGTGTCGGAGCGGTTGTTCGAGATGACCAAACTCGGAACCCGGGTGGTCGTCACCGATCACGATGTGGTGCCGGCGCCTATCGAGCATGCGAAATTGTTCTCGCCCCGCCCGGACGAGCCCACGGTGCGGATGGCTGCCGCCGGTCCGCCAGCAAGACTTGATGCGCGTTTGTCGCCGCCGATGCGGCTTGGTGCTGCGACCGTCGCGCCGGCGCAGGCTTCGGCGCTGCCGCCGCTCACCGATCCCTTCGCCGATCGACCGGAAGGCACGTCGAGGGCAGCCTGGGCGGGTGAATTGACGACGCGAGCGCAGCGGGCCGAAGCCATGGCCAAAGTCGCCAAGGGCAATGCTGCCGTGGCGGCCAAGGCGGCGGCGCGCGTGCTGTCGCAGGTGCTGGCCGCGGAGCGCAGCCGCTCGGCTCAGGCCGCCAGGGTCGATGCGCTCGAGGCGCGGCTGGCCGGGGCGCTGAAGCCGCGAGCTGCCGCGCGAGCCGCGCAGGAGAAGGACGCCGCGTTGGCCAGGCTCGCCAATTTGCTGGTGGAGGTCGACCGGTTGCGGGCGGCGGCAGAGGCAAAGCACGGCGAGGCCGAACGGCTGGCGGCGCAGGCCGCCGCGGCCGAAGAGGCTCGCAATGCCGCTGGCGCGCTGGCGCGGGACGCCAACCGCAGCTTGAAGCCGGTGTCGGTATTCATCAGCCGAACCGCTGGACGACTGTATGTACGCCAGGGCTTCCAGCCGCTGTTTGACGTTCCAGTCGCCATCGCCGACCCGCAGGAGCCGATCGGCACGCACGTTTTCACCGCGCTCGACATGACGCCGGGTTCGCAGGCGATGGCATGGTCGGCGGTGACCACGGTCGGTGCCACGCCGCAGGTGGAAGAGGTGCCAACGCGGCGCGGCCGCAAGGGGCTGCCGGCGGCGCTGCCGTCAGTGCCGCACCTGACGGCGTCGGCCGCGCTCGAGCGGATCGATATTCCAGGCGACGTGCGCGAGCGTGTGAGCCAGATGTTGCTGCCCGGCTCGTCGCTGATCATCTCCGACGAGGATGTCAGTCTGGAAACCGGCAAGGGGACCGATTTCGTGGTGCTGACACGCTGAATGCCTGGCCGGGGGTCACCGCCGCGGCTCGCGCCATTTGGGATTGGCGCGGAACACGATCTGGGCGCCGAAGATCACGATCGCCAGTCGCACCAGGTGGTGCAGCGCCGTGTAGGCGACGTCGAGGTTGAGGATGTAGGCGATCAGATTGAGTTCCGACTGGCCGCCCGGCGCATAGGCCAGCAGTACCGTCGTGCTGTCGAAGCCGGTCAGCCGCGACACCAGTACCGCCACGATCCCGGTGAAGATCAGCAGCACGATCGAGAAGCCGGCGCCGAGCAGCATCGTCGAGGAGAACTCGCGGAAGGTCAGGCCACGGAACTGGGCCCCGAGCAGGATGCCGAGCGTGACCTGCGCGAAGATCAGGATCTCGATCGGGATCTTGGCCGTGGTCAGGCCGAACGCGTGCGCGAGGCCGCTCAAGATCATCGGCCCGACCAGCGGCGCGCCGGCAAGGCCCAGCCGTTCGGCTAGCCGCCAGCCGGCCCAGCCGAGCACGACCAGGACCACGGCATCGACCACCAGGAACTGGTGCAGGTGCACGGCGCCGGGAACGAAAATTCCTATGGTCCTTCCACCGACCCATTGCAGCCAGAACGGCAGCAGGAACACGATCAGCACGATGCGGGTCGCCTGGATAAGGGTCACCGTGCGCGGATTGGCGCCGGCATCGGCGGCCATCGTCACCATGTCGGTGAGGCCGCCTGGAACCGCGCAGAAGAAGGCGGTTGGCCGGTCGAAGCCGGCGACCCGCTCGAAATAGAGCATGCCGAGGACGATGATCGCGATCATGAACGGAAACATCAGCGCGAGGCTCGCCGTCATGCCGCCGAGCCGCGCCATCAGCTCCGGCGTGAAGGCGGTGCCGACGGCGACGCCGAGCACGGCCCGCATCGATACCGACAGCTGCGCCGGCCGCTCGAACGGCAGGTCGATCACCGACGCGATGAGGCAGGCGGTGAGCGAGCCCAGGAACCACGGCAACGGCAAATGCGCGAGGATGAACGCCAGCGCACCGCCGAAGCCGATTAGGAAGCCGAACAGCAGGCGAGCCGCGGCAGCGCGCGTCAGCCCCGCCGCGGCCAGCCAATGGTCGGTCCGGCCGGCCCAGTCGCCAAAGCCCGGTCTTTCGCCGCCATCGCGCATGTTCGCTTTCAAACTCCCGAAATCACGCCGACGATGGCGCCCGACAGGCAGGTCGCCAAGGCCCCGAACATCATCGATCGCGGCGCGAGTTCGATGATCACGTCGCGGCGGCCGGGTGCCATCGCGGTCAAACCGCCGATCATGATGCCGAGCGAGGCGACGTTGGCAAACCCGCACAGGGCATAAGTCATAATCAATCGCGAGCGCGGCGACAGCACCTCGGGCGGCATCTTAGCCATGTCGAGATAGGCGACGAACTCGTTGAGCACGATCTTCTCGGCAAGCAGGCCGCCGGCCGCTGCCGCCTCGTTCCAGGGGATGCCGATCGCCCAGGCGAGCGGGGCGGCGATGACGCCCAGTATGCCCTGCAGCGTCAGGTCGAGGCCGAGCGGCTTGCCGACGAGGCCGAGCAGGCCGTTGAACAGGGTGACGAGGGCCACCATGACCACCAAGAGGCCGATGACGTTGGCGAGCAGGCGGACGCCGTCGCCGGTGCCCTGCACGATCGCATCGATGCTGGAACGCGGTGCGTCGTCGAGCGTGACCTGGGCGGTGTCGGGGCCGCCTTCAAAGCCGACCGGCACGGCGAGGCGGGCAAGCATCAGCGCCCCCGGCACGTTCATGATCGAGGCGGCGAGCACGTGGCCGGCCGCACCCGGCACAAACGGCTCCAGGATCGCGCCGTAGAGGGCCATCACCGTGCCGGCGACCGTTGCCATGCCGACCACCATGATGGCAAAGATGCCGCCGCGGCCCATGTCCTGCAGGTAGGGCCGGATCAGCAGTGGCGCCTCGACCATGCCGACGAACACCTTGGCCGCCGCCGCCGTGCCGAGCGGTCCGCCGATGCCGAAGGTGCCCTGCAGGACGCGGGCGAAACCGCGGACTACGAACTGCAGCACGCCCCAATGATAGAGCAGGCGGGCGAGCGCGCTCAGCACCATGATCAGCGGCAACGCCTGGAAGCCGAGGAGAAAGGCGTTGCCTGGGCTCTTCACTTCGAATGGCGCCGCGCCACCGGCGAGATAGCCGAATACCACGCGCATGCCGGCTTCGGTGGCGGTGCGCAGCGCCAGGAAAGCCTCGCCGACGACATCGAAGAACACCCGCGCCGCCGGCAGCCGCAGCAGCAGCAGTGCGACGGAGCACTGCAACGCCAGCGCCGCTGCCACGGTCAGCGACGCCCGCCGCAGCGGCAGGGCGCTGCGATCCTCGCATAGCGCCCAAGCCAACAACGGAATCGCTGCAATACCGACAACCCCCTGCCAAGCCAGCATTCCCAGTCCCCCGGTGTCCGCGCTATGCTCGCTCGAAGCATAGGGTCACCACTCGGCGACCGCTACCGTTATGGTCGTTGGCCAAGCGGCTGGTGGAAAAAGCAGTGCAGAGTTGCCGCCGTCGAGCCCGCTTGTGACATAATTCGCGGGTAGCCGCAGGAATCGTCAGAATATCGAAGTAAACGAGCCGCATGACCGACCGCATTCCACCGCGCCAACCGCCGCCACTGCCGCCGCGCCTGGAGGATATCCGGCCGCTCGCAGAACGCACCGGCAGTCCGCTGCAGAAGTTGCGTCCGCCAGAGGGTAAGCTGCCGCGTGCCGCTGGCGCGCCAAGACCGCCGGTGGAGCATCGCTACGCGCCGCCGCCCCGCCGTCCAGCCGAGCCGGGCGAGCGCTCGGGTCTGGCGCGAGTCTTGACATGGGCCGGTGTCGGCCTTGCCGGCCTTGCGGCGACGATCACCGTGGCACTGATGCTGTGGTCGCCGGCCGGGCTCGTCCGCGAGCAGCTGATCGCCCGCGTCAAGGCGCAAACCGGGCGCGATCTCGCCATCGCCGGGCCGACGTCGCTGTCGTTGTTTCCGACCCTCGCCATCGCCATGTCCGACGTGACGCTTTCAGCGGCGCCCGGCATGGCTGGCGAGCCGACGCTCAAGATGCAGGCGCTGGAAGCGAGCGTGCCGCTGTTGCCGCTGTTACAGCGGCAAGTCACTGTCGAGCGACTGGTGCTGCGCCGGCCGATCATCGACCTCCATGTCGACCGCAACGGCCGCCGCAGCTGGGATTTTGCCGCCGTGCCGCCGGCCGGCCTGCGGTATGCCCAGGCCGGTGGCACGCGGCCGGGGCAGCTGCCACGCGAGCTGCAGGAGTTCGTCAAACAGGCCAACCCCGACAGCCGCGAGGCGGTGACGTCGCGCGGGCCTCTGGCGGCGCTCGAGGCGCTGTCGCTCGAGGATGTGCAGATCGAAGGCGGCGTCGTGCGCTACAGCGACGACCGCTCCGGCTTCGCCGGCGAAGTGCAGCAGGTCGACGCTCGGATCAGGCTTGCCGGCATTGCGAGCCCGCTCGACGCCAAGGGCAGCGTCGTCTGGCGCGGCGAGGCGATCGCCTTCGATGCCAGGCTCGCATCACCCAGGTTGTTGAGCGAGGACCGGCCCGCCCGGCTGACCGCGAAGATTTCCGGCCGGCCGATCGAATTCGACTACGATGGCACGATCACGCTCGGCAAGTTGCCGGAAGCGGAAGGGGCGGTAGCTGCGAAATCGGCATCGCTGCGCGCGTTGATGGCGCTCGCCGGCTATCGGCCAGGCGACGCGCCGGGCTTCACCAATGCCGCCATCAACGGCCGCCTCAAGGCTTCCGAGAGCGCACTCAGCCTGACCGACGGCGCCTTGAGCTTCGATCAGCTCGCCGCCCAGGGCAGCATCACCGTCGAGTTGCGTCCCGGTCGGCCGATGGTTCGCGGCAACCTGCAGATCGCCGAGCTTGATCTCAATCGGCTGATGCAGTTCAACGCCGGATCGGCGACCGCATCGGCGCCCACCAATCTCAAGCCGGCATCGGCGCCGAAAGCCGCCAGTCCGGCGGCTGCTGCCGCCGCGCCGGCGGCGCAACCGGCGCAATCCATCGAGGATTTGTTGCGCGAGGATGCAGCCAAACCGGTGCCCCGGGTCAGGGGCTACACCCGGCGCCACGGCTGGAGCGACGAGACGATCGACCTGTCGGGCCTGCGGCTCGCCGACGCCGAACTCAAACTCTCCGTCGGCCATTTGATCTATCGCGACATAAAGGTCGGCCAGACGCTGATGCGGGTGGCGGTCAAGGATCGGGCGCTGACCGCCAATTTCGATGAAATCCAGCTTTACGACGGCCGCGGCCGTGGGTTGTTGACGGTCGATGGCGCCGCCGCCGTGCCGGTCATCGGCGCCAACTTCAGCCTGGACGGCACCCAGGCGCTGGCCCTGCTCAAGGACGCGGGCGATTTCGATTGGGTGGCGGGGCGCGCCAGAATCAATTTGGCGTTAGGCGGCACCGGTGCCAGCGAGCGCCAGATCGTCGCGTCACTCAACGGCCGCGCCGACGTGCAGTTCAAGGATGGCGCCATCGTCGGCTATAACATTCAGCAGCTGCTCGGCGGCATCGCCCAGGGCCGCTTTGCCGGGCTCGAGCGTTCGGCCAATGCCCGCACCGACTTCAGCGAGATGGCGGCCTCATTCACCGTCCAGAACGGCATCGCCAGCAACAAGGATTTGCGGCTCGTCAGCCCCAGCCTCAGGATCACCGGTGCCGGTACTGCCAACCTACCGGAGCGGACCATGGACTACCTGCTGCGCCCAAAGCTCGTGGCAGCGCAGCCGAGCGCCGCCGACGCCGGCGGCCTCGAAGTACCGGTCAAGCTGACCGGTTCATGGGATAAGCCGACGATCGCCCCCGACCTCGATGCGGCCTTGAAGAACCCGGAGCAGACGGTTGACACGCTTAAGCAGCTGGGCCGGCAGTTCAAGAATGCCAACCCGGAGGCGGTCAACAAGGCCAAGGATCTGCTCAACCGTTTCTTGAAGCCTCAACCGCAGTAGGCAGCGAAAAAATCCGCGCCCGGGTGGCCCGCCGATAGGCTCGCGGCGAAGGTGGAGTTGACGGCGCAGGGCGGCGTGACACCTGCTTGAAACGCCAGCGTTAAAGTCACGTGAACACGGCCGCAAAAAAAAGTGTGCCGTGGGGCCTTTTTTTTCTTGCGCAGGGGGGGCATTGGCCTCATATGCGTCCCCGTCCGTTCGTTCGACTGCCCTTAAGGTCAGGCACATCGCGCAAAGCCCCAAAGGTAAGGATCGGGCGGGTCACATCTATCTACTGGTTGGGGAGGGTCCAATGGCTTACGCCGACGCTCTCTTCCAATTGGGGATGGACTTGACTCGTTCAAGCACCGCCCAAAAGGAAGATCATGGTGACACTGCGCACGTAGCGCATAAGACTGTCGACGTGCCGTCGCACGATGACAGGAAGGACTTTTTCGTTGAGCGCGACGGCGCTCGGTTCGCCGGGAGCCATCTGATCATCGATCTGTTTGGTGCCCGCAAGCTTGATGATCTCAAGCATATCGAGCGTACGTTGAAGCGCTGCGTGGAAGTCGCAGGCGCAACGTTGTTGCACATTCACCTTCACCACTTCACCCCCAAGGGTGGCGTGACCGGGGTGGCGGTACTCGCCGAGAGCCACATCAGCATCCACAGCTGGCCGGATGCAAATTACGCTGCACTCGATGTCTTCATGAGCGGCAATACCAATCCGCACATGCTGGTCGATGTCCTGCGTGAGGCGTTCGAGGCCAGCAAGGTCGTGGTCAAGGAGCACAAGCGCGGCGCAGAGCTCGACAGGTCGAGCTGGAAGGCCGCGGCGAAGGGCAAGGCATCGCTGCGGATGGTCTCGCCAAGGGCGAGATCGCGCAGGGCGGCTTGAGAGCGATCCCGGCGGCGCCATGCCGCCGGTGAATAGACGAACCGGAAAAGCGCGCACTCGCCTCGGCGGCTGCGCGCTTTTTCATTTCGGGGCGGGCCTGGCGGATGGGCCATAGCAGCCGGATCTCGCAACGGGGGCTACCCGACGCGGCGGTCGATTCCGGTTGGGCGCGCTCAGCGGCTGATCGTATGTTCGAGGCGGTAGGTGCCGGTGGTCAGCGATGCCTGATCGAGTTTGCAGCGCTGCTTCAGGCTGGTCACAGCCGCGTCGACCGCCGCCACATCGCAACCTTCGATCAACACCACCCCGATCGGCGCGACGATGCTGTCGTTGCGGTGCTGGCTTTCTGCCGTCTTGGCGGCGCTGGCGCCGGCATCGGTCACGCACAGATGGGCGCCGGTGATGCGCGGCAGGCGAGCGAGATCGGCGACCGCGTCGGTCGAGGCGCGCAGCGCCGCGAGTGCCGCCGCGCCGCGCGCGCTGTCCTCGAACCGTAGTGCTGCCATGACGCCGCCGGGGCCGGCACCGTGGCTCGCTTCGACTTCGGTCAAGGCGCGGATCATATTGCGAAAGTGCAGCATGGTGCGCCGGCTCCAATCGGTCGGCGCGTTGAGGCGAGCGAGATATGGCGCGCTGGTCGCTACCCCGCGATCGGCGAGTTCATAGACCGTCAGGAATTCGGGCGCGGTATCCGCCGCAACCGCGACATAGCGGCTGCCGCGGCGGAAGCCGGGCACCGAGAGGCGCTCCGGCATGTGCTCGTGATTGTGCCAGTCGTAGTACGCTTCATGCCCTTCCGGCGCGACATCGTTCCAGATGATGATTGCCCCGTTGCCAGCCAGTGCCATTGTCGCCTCCTATGATGCCGCGAGCCTAGGCCGGCCGTGGCACGAATTACAAGCGCAAGGCGCCCCACAGCATCGACAGTCCCGCTGCCACCATCATCATTTCGATGATGAACTGGAAGCGGTGGGCGTCGATCGATTGCAGGATGCGTTTCGAGATCCAGGAGCCGGCCATCAGTGCCGTGCCGACGGCGAGGCCGCGGCCGACGGTTGCCGCCGGCAATGCGCCGAAGCTGTGGAAGGTGAGCGCCTTGGTCAGTGAGATCGCCGCCGAGCCGACCGCTTCGGTGGCGACGAAGGCGCCCTTGCTCAGCCCGTAGGCGAGGAAGAACGGTGTGTTGATCGGACCGGTCGAGGCGACGAGACCGGTCAGGAAGCCGATCGCCCCGCCGACCACGGCCATGCCCGGCAGCGTCATATGGAAGCCGTGCCTGACCAGCCAGCGCCGGGCCGGGATCGACACCAGTAGAAACGCGCCGAGCGTCGCTTCGATCAGTGCCGGTTCAAGCGCCAGCAGCGTGCGGGCACCGAGAAGTGCGCCAGGAATGGCGGTGGTGCAGTAGACCGCATTGACGCGCCAATCGATTTCCCGCCACCACACCGCCGCGCGCGAGGCATTCGCCATCAGGGCGCCGATCGCCATGATCGGGATTGCCTCCTTCGGCCCGAACGCCCACACGATCGCCGGCAGCAGCATGATCGAAGCGCCGAAGCCGACCACGCCGCCGACCACGCCGGCAGCGACACCGAGCGCCAGGATCAAGATCCATTCCACGTCGAGCGCAGCCCCCTGCGGCTAAGGTGCCGGCCTCTTGTCTTCGTAGGCGCACAGATCGGATATCAAACAACTATGACACAGCGGCTTGCGCGCGAGGCATGTGTAGCGCCCGTGCAGGATGAGCCAGTGGTGGGCGTGCAAGCCGTATTGCGGCGGCACCACTGCCATCAGCGCGTGCTCGACGGCCTCAGGGTCCTTGCCAGGGGCGAGGCCGGTGCGGTTGGCGACCCGGAACACGTGGGTGTCGACCGCCATCGTGTGCTGGCCGAATGCCATGTTGAGCACGACGTTGGCGGTCTTGCGGCCGACGCCGGGCAGCTTTACCAGCGCGTCGCGATCGGCTGGCACCTGCGAGCCGTGCTCGGCGATTAGCGCCCGCGACAGCGCGATCACGTTTTTGGCCTTGTTGCGGTAGAGCCCGATGGTCTTGACGTAGTCGCGCACCTTGTCCTCGCCGAGCGCCACCATCTTCTCCGGCGTATCGGCAACTTTGAAAAGCGCCCTGGTCGCCTTGTTGACGCCGGCATCGGTTGCCTGCGCCGACAGCACCACCGCAACCAGCAGCGTATACGGGTTGACGTGTTCGAGCTCACCCTTGGGCGCCGGTTCGCGAGCATGGAACCTTCGGAAGATCTCGCGGATCGCTTCCGGCGGCAGGGCGCAGGGTCGTGATTCCGCCGGCGCGACCTTGGCTTTCGGTCTGGAGTTCGACTGCTTGTTCGGCTTCGTGGCCTTTGCCGCGGGCTTGGAGGCGGCCGGCTTTCTGGCTGTTGTTTTGTTGGCGGGCATGACTTTTTTTGCGGCTGATGACGGGCTAGGCTCAAGCACATGACGGACAATAGCAACCCGAATCAAGCGCACCAGCCGTTTCGCGCGGTGCTGACCCAGCATCGCTCGCTCGGGCCACGCGGGTTCATGATGCTAATGGCGGCGCTATGCCTGATAAACTTTGTGGTCGGCACTGCGTTCTGGATGCTGGGGGCATGGCCGATCTTCGTGTTTTGCGGTCTCGACGTGGCATTGATCTATATCGCCTTCAAGCTCAACTACCGGGCGGGGCGCGCCTACGAAACTGTCGAGGTGACGCCGGAGCTGGTGACGGTGACCAGCGTCGAGGCCACCGGCCGCGCACGGGCATTCACGTTCAACCCCTATTGGGTGCGGGTCAACCTGCACGAGCACCATGACGGCCGCACCGAGCTGGAGCTGGCGCACCATGGCCGCCGCCTGGTATTCGGTCGCTGCCTCACCGACGACGAGAAGCGCGAATTCGCGGCGGCACTGCGCCTGGCGCTGACGCGAGCGCGCGGCGCGGTCGGTTTTTGAGCGAGCGCATTGCTGCAGGTCAATTGCGGCGGCGGCGCAAGCCGGCACATGGGCGCTAGTCGACGCAGCGAAGGATCACATCGAATGCATCACGTGCTCGTGGCATTGCTGCTGATCGGGTATCTCGTTGCCGACACCGCGGCTGCCGCCGATCGCGCGATGCTCGATCGCGGGCGCATCCTCGCCGAGCAAATGTGCGGCAGGTGTCACGCCACGGCAGAGATTGGCGCCAGCCCGCACAAGATCACGCCGCCGTTTCGCGAGCTGTCGGAACGCTTTCCGGTCGAGATGCTGGTCGAGGCGCTGAAAACCGGCGAAATCTCGGGTCACGACGAGATGCCGATGTTTGTACTTGCGCCGGAGGACATGCGGGCCCTGCTCGCCCACATCGACAGTTTCGCCGACCCGAAATCACGCTACCTCGAAACCAACCCGAATTAGCCAGCCAACTGCAGTCCGCGAAGCGGCGTCGCTCCGCCCGCAATTGCAAATCGGCGGGACATGCGCCCCGCCGATCGGCAACGATTGGGGCCCTATTGGAGTCAGCGTCGGACCGGCTCGCCATAGACCTTTACTACCGCCGGGCCACGACGGCCGCCGCCGACGGCTCGGTAGGTGAACTCGATGCTGCGCAGATAGCTGCGCTCACCTGGCAGATCGATCGTCACCTCGCGGCCGGCTGTGACCAAACGATCGACGCTGTACTCCTCAATGTGGCCGTTGAGGTAGGTGATCTGCAGCTTCATCAGATGCACATCCGACCGCTCGGCAATCAAGTGCAGCGCACGATAGGCGCGATTGCGGAACCACTCCTCGGACTGGCCGACGTTGATCACGTCACGATCGACCATCGGCCCGACGGTCTGCTCGCCAAGCAGCTGCCAGCCGCGGCCGGCATAGGGATCGCTCGAAGGGGCATCAGGTGGCCCGCCCGGCCGGCGCATGCCCAACAGCTGCAACTCCACCGGACCCGGTCGGCGGAGCCCCCCGACAGAGACCGTCACTCTGTCGATCAGCCGCTGCCGGCCTTCCAGATCGATCGCTGGCGTCTCTTCGCCGCGATCCAGCCGGCGATTGAACGACACCGTCTGGGTTTCGCCGTTGCGGAACCTGACCGTGATGTTGCGAATACGCACCGGCTCACCGACCGCCCGCAACTTGATCTGTCCGAACCGGCCATCGCCGCGCCCGGAACCGAGGACGACTTGCCCTTCCCGCCAGTCGATGCCGGCGGTATCGATCTCCTCCCAGCCACCGCGACCCGGCCCGGCAACCGGCGGCACCAGCGCCTCCGGGCGGCGCATGACGCGCTCGCCCAAAACCTTGACCACCGCCTGCTGCAGGCTGATGCCGCCCTGGCCGATCGAGATACCGAGATTGTTGGCGCGATAGCGCATGTCGACCTGCTTCAGGAAGCTGCGCTCGCCGGGGAGCACCACGTCAAGACGACCGCCGCGACGGATCACCTTGTCGATGTTCATCTCCTCGATGTGGCCGTTGATGTAGTGGATCCGGATCGACATCAGCCTGACATCGTTTCGCTCCGCCGCGAACCGCAGTGCCCGATAGGCACGATTGCGGAACCACTCCTCGTTCTGCTTGATTTGAATGCTGTCGTTGTCGACGCCGAAGCCAACCGTCTGCTCGCCGAGCAGCTCCCACTCGCCAGCCGGCGCGCCGCGTTGCGCCTGTGCCGCCGCCAGCGGCACCAGTACCGCCACAGCAAATCCAATCACCAATGCTCGCAAGCCCATGCGCGCCTCCTACCAGAATCTGGTTCGAACCTGCACATGATGGTGCTCGGCAATATATGGAGAATTGATGTCGAACGGAAAATAGCTGGGCCGATATCCCGAAATGCAGTTTTTCGCTGCTCCGCCGTGGTGCGTCGCCGCCGGTGATTGCCGGGAGCCGGCTAAACCACCGCGCCGAAGAGCTTGCCGATGCCGGCCGTGGCGGCAAGCGCGAGCGCTCCCCAGAACGTTACACGGGCCGTGGCTCTGACCACATCGGCACCGCCGGCATTCGCGCCGATCGCGCCAAGCAGGGCGAGGAACAGCAGCGAGGCGATGGAAACGCCGATGACCAGCCTGTTCGCCGGCAGGATCAGCACCATCAGCAGCGGCATCATCGCGCCGACCGCGAACATCGCCGCAGAGGTCAGCGCCGCCTGTACCGGCCGTGCCGTACTGATGTCGGAGATGCCGAGCTCGTCGCGGGCATGCGCCGCGAGCGCGTCCTTCGCCATCAGTTGGTCGGCGACTTGACGAGCGAGGCCCGGCTCGACGCCGCGCTTGACGTAGATCTGTGCCAACTCTTCGCGTTCGAACTGCGGGTTGTCGGCGAGCTCGGCGGTCTCGCGGGCAAGATCGGCTTGCTCGGTGTCCGACTGGGAGCTGACGGATACGTACTCGCCGGCCGCCATCGACATGGCGCCGGCAACGAGCCCGGCGATGCCGGTCAGCAGGATATCGCCGGGTTTGGCCGAGGCGGCGGCAACGCCGACGATCAGGCTGGCGGTCGAGACGATGCCGTCATTGGCCCCGAGCACGGCGGCCCGCAGCCAGCCGATGCGCCCGACGTTGTGGTTCTCGCGATGAAGGTGCAATCTACTCATGCGCTGTGGGCTCCGCAGTTCGATTGCAGCGACCGCTGCCAGTAGGCACACCACGGTGGTGCAAGGTTTGATTTGGATCATGCGATGTGCGGCCGCATTCACGCAGATGGAAGCCGATGCCGAGCCTCGAACAACCATACATTTCCTGGGTCGTCGCCATAGGGATCGGCCTGCTGATCGGCGCCGAGCGCGAGCGCCGCAAGGGTGAAGGCCCGCAGCGCCGGGCCGCCGGCATCCGCACGTTTTCGATCACGGCGCTGCTCGGCGCTGCGGTCATGCACCTTGGCGGCACCGAGCTGATGAGCGTCGCCGCCGCCGGCCTGCTGCTGCTGACGGCAATCGCCTACCTGCGCACACGCAGCGACGACCCGGGGCTGACGACCGAGATCGCGCTCGTCCTCACGCTGGTGCTCGGCGGCCTGGCGGTATCGGAACCCGAAGTCGCCGCGCCGCTGGCGGTGATCGTCACAGTTCTGCTCGCGGCGCGCACGCCGCTACAGTCGTTCGTGCGCGAAACCCTGACTGAAGCCGAATTGCGCTCGGCGCTGATCTTCGCCGCCGCGACGCTGGTGGTCTGGCCGGTTCTGCCGAACCGGTATCTGGGGCCCTTCGAGGCGATCAACCCACGCTCGATCTGGTCGCTGGTGATCTTCATCATGGCGATCAGCGCCTGCGGCTATATGGCGGTGCGCCTGCTCGGGTCCAAGCACGGACTGCCGCTGGCCGGTCTCGCCTCAGGCTTCGTATCGAGCAGCGCCACCATCGCCGCCATGGGTGCGCGAGCGGCAGAGGCACCGCAGATGCTGGTTCCGGCGGTTGCTGGCGCGGTGCTGTCGACGGTGGCGACCGTTATCCAGATGGCGCTGATCGTCGCCGCGACCAGCCCGGCGACGGTGGTGTCGCTGGCGTTGCCGATGCTGTGCGCCGGGGTCGCCGCACTGGGATACGGGCTGTACTTCGGGCTGCGGATGGGTGAAACGGCCGCCGATTTCAAGGGAGCGCCGGGTGACGCCTTCGACGTCAAGACGGCACTGGTGCTGGCTGCGATGCTCGCGGTCATCCTCTTCGCCACCGCCGCGTTACGCGCGTGGCTCGGCGACAAGGGCATGGCTCTGGCTGCCGGTTTGGCCGGCTTTGCCGATGTGCATGCGCCCGTTGCGTCGGTCGCAAGCCAGGTGGCGGCCGGCCGCCTCGGCGCAGCCGACGCGGTCTTGCCGGCGATGCTCGCCTTCACCACCAACTCGATCACCAAGATCGTGCTCGCCGTCGCCAGCGGCGCCAGGGACTTCGCCTTCCGCGTGGTTCCCGGCATCATCCTTGTTCTCGCGGCCGGCTGGATCGGTGTATTGGTGCGCTGATTTGGCAAGCTGCCGTTTTCATCGTCTTAGATTGGGCGTTGCGCCGGCTTCGCGAAACAGCATCTCCTGTTCGGCGACGACTGTGTTCCGCAGGATCCCGATCTTCGAAATCTCGACTTCGAGCGCGTCGCCGGGCTTCATCCAAAGCGGCGGCTTGCGAGCAAAGCCCACGCCTTCCGGCGTGCCGGTGGCGATGATATCGCCTGGCATCAGCATCGCGTAGGCCGAGATGTATTCGATAATGTAGGGGATATCGAAAATGAAGTCGTTGGTCCGGGTGTGCTGGACCTCGGTGCCGTTCAGCCGCGTACGCAGGTCGAGCAGCGTTGGATCGCCGATCTCGTCGGCGGTCACGATCCACGGCCCGAAGCTGCCCGAGCGATAGAAGTTCTTGCCGACCGTCAAGCAGTGCTTGAATTGATAGTCGCGGATGCTGCCGTCCATCAGGATGGAATAGCCGGCCACATGGGATAGCGCATCTTTCTGCTTGATGTGCCGGCCACCCCTGCCGATGACCAGCGCGAGTTCCCCCTCGAAGTCGAAGTCGCCGGAGACGATGGGGCGGATGATCGGCTCGGCCGTCGCCACAATCGAGCGCGCCAGGCGCAGGAACATGCTCGGAAATTCGGGCAGCTTGCCTGCCACCTCGGCGACGTGACCCTTGTAGTTGCGGCCGACGCAGAAATAGTTCGCAGCGTCAGGCATGGGCACCTGCAAGGTGACGTCGGCGAGCTTGAGGTCCGCGGCGGCACCGGCCGCGGCCACCTTCACTTCATCCAGCGCATTGGCGGCCAATGCCGTCAATAGCGTCGGGTATTTGAGCCGCCGACCGAGATCGACGACGGCATCGCCCACCACCGCGCCATAGCTGTGAAAGCCGCCGTGAGTGAAGCTCGCCAGTCTCATGACCGCTAATCCTTCTCGAATTATTGCGCTGCAACAGCCTGGGTTGGCATCCGCCGCATCTTTTCGCGGCGCGCTGCAGTTGCCTTCTTGTCGACCCTACGACTTGCCGGATCGATGACGACGCCATAATCGCGGCTTGCGCCTTGCGACCGTAACGTCGCTATCGAACACGTCTTCGATCACGCGATCGACGCCGCGCCCGCAGGCCGGCCCGCGACTGCCGACCTGCGCGATGACCACCGACCACACTCAGCAAGGAGAACAAGCGCACCAAGGAATGCCTATCGTCGAACACGTATTGCCTGAGGGATCGTAACGTGCGCTAATCCGGCAACCAAACAAAAGAGTACAAAAGCTACTCTGGGGGACTCGCATTTGACTGCTGAGCTACGGCCTGTTGCCGAACAGGCCTCGGGCCATGCCATCGAAACCGCCGGGATCGCCGTCACCGGCAGGGGCAAGAGTGCGGCCCGGCGCCTAGGCGGCGGGGCATGGATCGCCTTGTTGTTGGCGATTCTCTCGTTCCTGGTCGTCTATCCGGTGCTGATGCTGCTGCTTGGCGCATTGACCGACACTAATCCTGTGATCGACGGCTTCGGCTCATTCCGGCTTTCGCTCGACAACTTCACCAAGGTGCTCGGCAATCCGAACGTCGCCGACGCGATGCTCAATTCGCTGATCGCCTGCGCCGGCGGCACGGCGATCGCCGTCGTGATCGGGCTGTTCTTCGCCTGGATCGTGGTGCGCACCGATACCCCGGCGAAGGGCTTCATCGCCGCCGCGAGCATGGTGCCGCTGTTCGTGCCGCCACTGGTAGCTGGCATCGCCTGGGTGATCCTCGGTTCGCCGAAGACCGGCCTGATCAATACCATGCTGAATTGGGCCGGCAGCGACTTGCGGTTTGATTTCTACACCATGCCTGGGCTGATCTTCGTGTTCGGCATCTACTACGCGCCCTACGTCTACATGTTCGTCGCGCCGGCCTTGCGCAATATGGACCCGAGCCTGGAGGAAGCCTCCGAGATCGCCGGCGCCAGCGCATTCTCGACGCTGTTCAGCGTGACGTTTCCGCTGATCGCACCGGCGATCATCTCCGGCATGCTGCTGTCGTTCGTGGTCATGCTCGGTATCTACGGTATCCCGGCAGCGCTCGGTGCGCCAGCCAACATCGCTGTGCTGACGACCTACATCTTCAAGCTGACGGCGTGGAGCCCGCCACTCTATTCGACGGCAGCGGCAGTCGCCATTCTGCTGATGATCGTGACCGGCATTCTCGTCTGGCTGCAGCAGAAGGTGCTGTCGGGCCGCAGCTTCACGACCGTCGCCGGCAAGGCGTTTCGGCCACGCAGCCTGAAGCTTGGGCCCTGGCGCTGGCTCACGCTGGCGCTGGCGCTGGTCTATCTGTTCGTGGTCGTGGTGCTGCCGACGCTGGCATTGTTTGTTGCCGCGTTCCGCAAGTTCATGTTCGTTCGCGATGCCGCGAGCCTGGTCGATTTGAGGCAATATTCGCTGGTGCACTTCGATAGCGTGCTCGACAACCCACTGACGTTGCGCTCGATCTGGAACACCATGAAGGTCGGCGTGATCACGGCACTGATCGGCGGCGTGCTGTCGTTCGCGATCGGCTACACCATCCATCGCACCAGGCTCGCCGGGCGGGGCCTTGTCGACCTGTTGTCGACATTGCCGGTGGCGATCCCGGGGCTCGTCATCGGCGTCGCCTACCTGTGGGCCTGGATCGGCCTGCCGGGCGGGCTCTACGGCACCATCTGGATCCTGGCGCTGGCGTTCGTCGCGCGCTTCGTGCCGGATACGGTCAAGGCGCTGTCGACCTCGTTTTTGCAGATCCATCGCGAGTTGGAGGAAGCCGCCTGGATCTCGGGGGCGGGGCTCATCGCAACCATCCGCACCATCGTGCTGCCGCTGGCACGGCCGGGCGTGCTGGCCGCGATGACACTGCTGTTCGTGCTGGCGATCCGCGAACTCGGCTCGTCGCTGTTTCTCTATTCGAGCGATACGACCGTGATGGCGGTACTGTTGCTCGACTATTATGAAGGCGGCAACATCGGCAAGGCTGCCGCCTTCAGCCTGATCCAGACGGCCTTGCTTGGCGTGCTGATTGGAATTGCCAATTGGCTGTCGAGCGGTTCGTCGCAAACCGTCGGCAAGGCCGGTTGATCAACCCAGCCCCTATCCAAGGTGAGAAAGTGGAGGAGACAATGGCTCGATATCTCAGGTCACTGGCAGTCGCGGCGCTGGCCAGCGCTGGAATGTGGGGCGCGGGGCCCGTCCACGCGCAGGCCGAATTCGGCTCGCCCGAGCTGATCGCCGCCGCCAAGAAGGAAGGCAAGGTCGTGTACTACACGGCCAATTTTGCCGAAGTCGAGCAGATGGTGATCAAGGCCTTCAACAAGCGCTTTCCCGAGATCAAGGTCGAAATGGTGCGGGCGCCAGGCGGGCAGCTGATCACGCGCATCAAGACCGAGGCCGCCGCCAACAAGCTCTCGGCCGACGTGATCAACCACTCCGATCGCGGCCTGATGCTCGAGCTGAACGACCTGTTCATGGACTATGCGCCGCCGAATGCCGCCGACTACCGCCCGGACGTGTTAATTTCACCAAAGCTGTGGCCCGGCGCGACCATCGCCTGGTCGATCGCCTACAACACGGCGCTGGTCAAGAACCCGCCGAAGACCTGGATGGATCTGACCAAGCCCGAATACAAGGGCAAGCAGATCGGCCAGGTGGTCGCGCCATCTGGCGGCACGACCTGGACGCGCGCGATGTTCGAGCGCCAGGTGCTGGGTGATGACTACTACGCCAAGCAAGCCGCGAACGAGAACATCCTCTATCCTTCGGGTGCCCCCGCCTCCGACGCGCTGGTGCGCGGCGAAATCTCGATTGCGCCGCTGCTCTACAACATCATCTTCACCAAGATCAAAGAAGGCGCGCCAGCCGAGGCCGTCTTTCCGCCGGAAGGCGTGCCGATCAACCCTTACGCCGACGGCATTCCCAAGACCGCGGCGAACCCCAATGCAGCCAAGCTGTTCATGAACTGGCGGCTGTCGAAAGAGGGGCAGGCATTCATGATCACCGAGCTCGGCAATGTAACCTCGCTGAAGGAGGCGCCGGTTTATCCGAAGGGCTGGGATCCCAAGGTGGTCAAGGTGTGGGTGCCGAACTTCGAGCAGTACAACAAGCTGCGCGACCAGTGGATCGAGGACTGGAACAAGACCTACAAGTATCGCCAATAGGGGCTGGATTGATGTCGGCGACACTCGAGGTTCGCGATCTGCGCAAGGACTTTTCCGTCGGCCGGCCGGCGGTCGACGGCGTCAGCTTCGCGGTCCCGGCCGGCGAGATCGTAGTACTGCTGGGGCCATCGGGCTGCGGCAAGACGACGACGCTGCGCTGCATCGCCGGCCTCGAGCACCCAACCGCCGGCGAGATCAGCATCGGGGCTGAGATGGTATCGCAGCCGGCGGCCGGCATTCTGGTGCCGCCACGGCTGCGCAACATCGGCATGGTGTTTCAATCCTACGCCGTCTGGCCGCACATGACGGTTCGCCAGAACGTCGCCTACCCGTTGAAGCAACGCCGCGCGCGCCGGGAGGATGCCGGCCGCAAGGTGGCCGAAGTGCTCGAACTGGTCGGCTTGACCGAGTACGCGGATCGCTCGGTGGTGTCGTTGTCGGGCGGGCAGATGCAGCGCGTGGCACTCGCGCGCGCGCTGGTCTACCGGCCGCAACTGCTACTGCTCGACGAGCCGCTGTCCAACCTCGACGCCAAGCTGCGGTTGCGTCTGCGCGACGACTTGCGCCGTATCCTCAAACTCGCCGGCATGACGGCGCTTTACGTCACCCACGACCAGGCCGAGGCGGTGGCACTCGGCGACCGCATCGGCGTCATGCGGAATGGCAAACTGCTGCAGTTGGGCACGGCGGACGAGATCTACAACCGGCCGGCGGAACTGTTCGTGGCGAACTTCACTGGCGCGACCAACGAGCTGCTCGGCACGTTGACCGAGCGGCGGGCCGCAACAGGGATCATCGATCTAGGCAACCAGCAAACGATCGAGGCGACGCTGGTGCATCAACTCAACGCCGGCGACAAGGTGCGGATTGCGCTGCGGCCGGAAAACGTCGCGCTCGCTCGCCACGACGCCGTCAATTCGTCTCCGGCGCGGGTGCTCGAGCGGCGCTATCTCGGCACGCAGACGGTGTACGACATCGAATTCGCCGGTCGGCGGCTGGAGGCGCTCGAACTCGGTACCGCGGCGAGGCATGCCGCCGGCAGCGAGGTCATGGTATCGTTGCCGGCGGCAGGCTTGTGGGCGTATCGCGACCAAGGCCCGATTGCGTCGGACTGACGGTTGGGTGTTCGCCGTCGGACGATGACTGTTGCGGCAGTTGGCCTGTCGGCGCCAATGGTCGGCCCCTGCCGGTGACATGGCTCCACCCATTGCCAAAACCGCGCGGTTCGCCGTGGAGCATTGTCGACCACGCTTGCCGGGCCGAGGCGGTAGTTCCGAGGGGTGCAGCCGGAATCGTGACGCGCACAGCCAAGCTCATGATAGTAAATAGCAAAAATAACAAGTATAACTATAATATGTATAGTATGGACGTGCATACTAACAGTGCGTATTGATCTGCGCCAGCGAGACCCTTAGAGCCCACGCACTCGTATCGTTCACCAGGAGGAGATGCGCCGATGTCGACCAAGCTCGGTACCTTGGAGGAACTGCCGCAGGACTATCGCGATGCCATGGGCCGCGCCGGCATTGGTCCGTTGTGGCCGCAGATGCGCACCGCCTTGCCGCATGACGCGCCGCAGCCTGTTACCAAATCCCATCTCTGGTCGTTCTCGGATGTGCGCCCGCTGCTGCTGCGCGCCGGCGAGCTGACGCCGGTGGAAAAGGCAGAGCGTCGTGTCCTGTTCCTGCGCGACCCGGGCCGCGGACCCAACACCATGCAGGCCACTTCCACGATCTATGTCGGTTTCCAGCTGTTGCTGCCGGGTGAGACCGCCCCGGCCCACAAACACACGCCGAGCGCCGCGCGCATCGCCGTCGAGGGCGAGGGCGCCTACACCGTCGTCGACGGCGAGAAGCTGCCGATGCAGGCCGGCGACCTGATCCTGACGCCTGGCGGCTGCTGGCACGATCACGGCCACAGTGGCAAGGAACCGGTGATCTGGCTCGATGCGCTCGACCTGCCGCTGTTCGTCTATCTCGAAGGCTCCTACGCGGTCGAAGCGCCGCTGCAGACCCCGCGCAATCGCCCCGATGCCTCCGAGGTCGAATATCGGGCCGCCGGCCTCGCGCCGGTGCGCCGCCGCGACCGGGCCTTGCCATCCGCCTACCCGATGATGCGATTTCCCTGGGCGCGTACGGAGGCTTCGCTGCGCCGGCTGGCCGAGCACAACGGCGGCGAGACCGCCGAACTCGACTACATCAACCCCGAGACCGGGCAAAGCTGCCTGCCGACAATGGGCTTCACCGCCATGATGCTGCGGCCCGGCGATGTCTGTCGCCCGCCGCTGCGGTCGGCGAGTGCCGTGTTCCATGTCGTCGCCGGGCGTGGTGTCTCGACGATCAACGGCAAGGCGCACACCTGGGGACCGAAGGACACATTCTCGGCGCCGGTGTTCGCAGCGATCGAACACAAGGCGACCGCCGACGAGCCGGCATTCCTGATCCGCATCCACGATGCGCCGTTACAGGAAAAGCTCGGCTACTACGAAGAGCGTGCGCGATGACCGCGACTAGCCTGGCGCCGGCAACCCTGCGGGTCGTCGCACCAGGTTAAAGTCCTGCGTCCGGTCAATTGAAGCTGTTGAAGTCCACATCAATGGGAGCACGGTCATGCGTTTGTTCGGCTACTTTCGCTCGTCCGCAGCGTATCGCTGCCGCATCGCCTTCAACCTCAAGGGGGTGACGCCGGAGTTCGTGCCGGTGCATCTACGCAAGGGTGAGCACAGAGCGGCGGATTATCTCGGACGCAATCCACAAGGGCTCGTGCCGGCGCTTGAAACAGATGGGACGTTGCTGACCCAGTCGCTGGCCATCATCGAGTGGCTGGACGAGACCCGGGCCGAGCCACCGTTGCTGCCGAGAGGACCGATCGAGCGCGCCCAGGTGCGAGCCCTTGCGCTGTCGATCGCCTGCGACATCCATCCACTGCAGAACCTGCGGGTTCTGAGCTACCTCAGAGGCGAATTGAAGCAGGATCAGGCGGCGCTCGATCGCTGGTGCCGGCACTGGATCGAACTCGGACTGGCGGCGTTCGAGACCACCCTGGCGAAATCTGGCACGACACGCGCGTTCTGCTTCGGCGACCAGCCGACGCTCGCCGACATCTGCCTCGTGCCGCAGGTCTTTTCGGCGGCGCGCTTCGGTGCCGACGTAAGCGATCTCGTCAATATCCAGCGCATTATGAGCTCCTGCGATGCGCACCCTGCGTTCGCAGCCGCTCATCCGTCGCGGCAGCCGGACGCGGAAGCCTGACACGCCGCTCGAACCTCGGCTCGCACGGAGGAGTTCGAAATGTCGAAGGCCCGACCCATACTCATATCCGGCGGCGGCATCGGTGGCTTGTCCGCCGCCATGGGCCTCGCGCAGAAGGGTTACAAGAGCCTCGTGCTCGAGCGCGCGCCGGAACTTGGCGAGATCGGCGCCGGCATCCAGCTCGGTCCGAACGCCTTCCACGCGTTCGACTACCTCGGCATCGGCGACCAGGCCCGCAAGATGGCGGTCTATGTCGACCAGTTGCGGCTGATGGATGCGATGACCGGCGAGGACATCGCCACGATCCCGCTCGATGAGCCGTTCCGCAAACGCTTCAAGAACCCATACGCCGTCATTCACCGGGGCGATCTGCACGGCGTCTTCCTGCGCGCCTGCCGGGAAAACCCGCTCGTCGAGCTGCGCACCAGCGCCGAGGTCGTCGGCTACGAGGATGAAGCGAGCGAAGCGCGGGCGATCCTCAAGTCGGGCGAGACGGTGGCCGGCGCCGGCCTGATCGGCGCCGACGGCCTGTGGTCCCGCATTCGCGCCCAACTGGTCGGCGACGGCGCGCCTCGCGTGACGGGCCACACCACCTATCGCTCGGTGATCCCGACCGAGGAGATGCCGCAGGACTTGCGCTGGAACGCGGCGACGCTGTGGGCCGGCCCGAAGTGCCACATCGTCCACTACCCGCTGTCGGGCTGGAAGCTGTTCAACCTGGTCGTCACCTATCACAACAACGCAGCCGAGCCGGTGGCGGGCAAACCCGTGTCGGCCGACGAAGTCATGGCCGGCTTCCAGCACGTGGCGCCGCGCGCCCGCAGCATCATCGAGCACGGCCGCGATTGGAAACTCTGGGTGCTGTGTGACCGAGATCCGATCCTCAACTGGACCAAGGGGCGCGTGACGCTGCTCGGCGACGCCGCGCATCCGACGTTGCAATACATGGCGCAAGGTGCCTGCATGGCGATGGAGGACGGCGTCTGCCTCAGCCACGAGGTCGACGTCGCCAAGGGCGATCTCGCGACCGCCTTCGAGGAATACCGCAAGAAGCGTGTACATCGCACGGCGCGCATCCAGATCCAGTCGCGCCTGATCGGTGATCACATCTACCATCCCGCCGGCGGCCACGCCGCGCTGCGCAACGCGATGATGCGGTCGATGTCGGCGGATGACTACTACGACAGCCTGCAATGGCTCTACGGCGGCACCGGTCTCGCTGAGGGGGCCAACGCGGTGATCTGAAAATTCCGGCAATCCGATGCTCGTGCCAACCGGACCTGCCACATGCGCGGCGCTACCGCTGTCGCAGCGCCCGCATCAACGATGCCGGCTCGCCATCGGGCAGCGCCGCGTTATGGGTCTCGCCCAGGCGCGTCCATCCGGGCTCGCGCGCGCCTGCGTCCAAACGTCGGGTCGCCCGCCACATACAAATGAAGCTGATCGTCCGGGGCCTTCGCGAATAACCACGGCGCAATTTGCTCGATGAGGACGCGCGCTCTGTCCCGCCAAGGGGAAGCGGGTCGAGGCGTGATCTGCGGGGAGATCCGCTCGCAGGCCTGAAGCGTTTGTGCAAGATTGTCCAATGCGATCCGAATCCGTCCAACTCGGTCATTTTGCTTACTCGACGAAGTTGATCATTGAGCGCATCAGAATCGACGTTTCAGCTGAGGTTTCGGGCATGTCCACTACTCGTGCTCCCTTTGGTACATGGCGCTCTCCACTCACCGCCGACCGTCTTGCAGCGACTGGTCGTCGCGTGGCGGACATCGCCCTCGACGGCGCCACCACCTATTGGGGCGAGACGCGGCCCGCGGAAGCCGGGCGGGTCACGCTCATGCGCCGCACCTGCGACGGCACGTTCAGCGAGATCCTGGCTGCTCCGATGAATGCCCGCAGCCGCGTTCACGAGTACGGCGGAGGGGCATTCTGCGTTGCCGATGGCGTGGTCTATTTTTCGAATTTCGCCGACCAGCGACTATACTGCCTCGATCGAGGCAGCGCGCCGGTACCGCTGACAGCGGCGGGGCCATGGCGGTACGCCGATTGCGTGGTCGATCGGCAACGCCGACGGCTGATCGGCGTCAGGGAGGACCACGCGCACGACGGCGAACCGCGCAACGAGGTCGTGGCCATCGACCTCGCCACAGGGGACGTGACGGTACTTGCGACCGGGCATGACTTCTATTCCAACCCGCGGCTGAGCCCGTCCGGTGACCAGCTGTGCTGGCTGCAATGGGACCACCCGAACATGCCCTGGGATGGCACCACGCTGTGTGTCGCCGCCGTGGCTCCCGACGGTCAACTCGCTGCCGCGACGGCAATCGCCGGCGGGCCCAACGAGTCGGTTTACGGCCCTCAGTGGTCACCGCAAGGCATCTTGCACTTTGCGTCGGACCGCACCGGCTGGTGGAACCTCTACCGGCTGCGCGACGGTACTCTTGGGGCCCTGTGGCCGCTCGCCGCAGAATTCGCCGTGCCGCATTGGAACTTCGGCACCGCAACGTACGGCTTCGATCGCGAAGATGTCATCTGCGTCTACGGCCGCCCCGGCGCCTGGCGGCTGGCGCGCATCGCAGCGGCCGGCAGGCCAGCCGCATACATTCGACCTGCCCTATGGCGAGTTGGGCAACCTGCGTGTTGGTGACGGCCGGGCGGTGCTCGTCGCAGCCTCGCCGACCGAGCCGCCCGCGCTCATCGAGATCTCGCTTGCGACCGGCGAGGCGACGGTCCTGCGGCAGCCGAGCGAGCTGATCATCGCCCCATCCCTGGTGTCATTGCCTGAGGCCATCACGTTCCCGACGGACGGTGGCGCGGCGCACGGCTTCTACTATGCGCCGCACAATCCGGACTTCGTCGGCCCGCCCGACGAGCGACCACCGCTCATCGTCATGAGCCATGGCGGTCCAACAAGCAGCGCCTCGACCGCCTTCAGTCCCCACATCCAGTTCTGGACCAGCCGCGGCTTTGCCGTTCTCGACGTCAATTACGGCGGCAGCACCGGCTATGGCCGGGCCTATCGCGCGCGTCTGAACGGCGCGTGGGGCGTCCGCGACGTCGAGGATTGCGTGAACGGCGCCCGCTACCTGGTGGCACGCGGTGACGTTGACGCAAAGCGGCTCGTCATCCGCGGCGGCAGTGCCGGCGGCTACACCACGCTGTGCGCCCTCGCCTTCCACGACGTGTTCCGGGCTGGCGCCAGCCACTACGGGATCGGCGACCTCGAGGCGCTGGCCAAGGACACCCACAAGTTCGAGGCACGCTACCTCGATCGCCTCATCGGCCCGTACCCGGAGCGGCGGGATCTGTACATCGCGCGCTCGCCGATCCACCATGTCGACAAGCTGAGCTGCCCCATCATCTTCTTTCAGGGCCTCGAGGACCGTGTCGTTCCGCCGGCTCAGGCCGAAGCAATGGTTGCCGCGCTTCGTGCCAAGGGGATTGCGGTCGCCTACGTGGCATTCGAAGGCGAGCAGCACGGCTTTCGGCGTGCCGAGAACATTCAGCGGGCGCTCGAGGCAGAGCTTTATTTCTATGGCCGTGTGCTCGGCTTCACCCCCGCTGACGACCTGCCTCCGGTGCCGATCGACAACCTGCACTCGATCGACTACCGGTCGATCCCGCCTTCGCATTGAACTTGCCTGTCGAAGGGAGCCGAAGCCGTGCAGATCTGGACCTGGCAGGAATGGCGGCATCGGCGCGTCGCGAATGCCGCCTTGTTTGTCCTGATTGGAAGCACGTGCTGGTCGCCGGCACTTGGCGCGGACATGACGGCGCGCCAAGTCACCGAGGCCCTCGTTCGAGCAAGGCCCGGTGCGTCGGCGGATTTTGCCGGGCGGGACCTGCGGCTGCTCGATCTGAGCGGCCTCGACTTCAAGGGCGCGCGGCTTACCGGCGCCGACCTCTTCGGCGTCGATCTGACGATGTCCGATATGGCGCGGGCTGATCTCGCCGGGGCAAGCCTCGATCGGGCGCTCATTATCAAGGCCGATTTCTCCAACGCCAATATGGCCGGGGCGAGCCTTCGGCGTCCGAGCGCGTTCTCTTCCCTGGCGTTCGACCCGGCGGAGGCCCCGCGATTCCCGGGCGCCAACCTGTCGGGTGCGCGCATCATTGCGCGCCTCGACGGGGCCGATTTCGCCGGCGCAAACCTGTCGTCGGCATCGCTTGGTCCGGACGATCCGCGCAGCGTCATCACAACTTCGCCGCGCGTCGTTCTGACCGGATGCGATTTCTCCAGGGCGTCCTTGAAGGGCGCCAACCTCGCGTACGTAGTCTTGACGTTCGCCAAGCTCAGAGGAGCGGACCTCAGCGATTCAATCCTCGCTCATGCCGATCTATCGAAGGCCGACCTTTCGGGCGCGGACCTCGGCAACGCCGACATGACGGATGCCGACCTCGACGGAGCGATTCTGACCGGCGTCCGCGGCCTCGACACGGTGAAGGGGCTGTCACTGGCGCGCAATCTCGACCGGTCGGTGCGGTGAGCTCGCACGCCGAGGGACTTGAGCTGACGTTTCGGCGTCGAGCAGCTCGTCGCGCGATTTGCACCATCGTGCTGGCTGCCACAGTGCTCGTGGCTGCGCCGACGGCCGAAGCCGCGGGCCCGCCCGGCGCGGCCCCGGTCGATACTGCGCTGATCATGGCGGTCGACGTCTCGGGCTCGGTCGACGATCGCCGCTACCGCTTGCAGATGGACGGGATCGCGCGCGCCCTGGTCGACCCCGCGGTGGTGACCGCCATCACGAGCGGCCCGAACGCTGCCATCCTGTTCTCGGTGGTGACGTGGGCCGACCGTCCGCGCGTGACCCTGTCCTGGATGCGCATCTCGAACCAGGGCGAGGCCGAGTCCGTCGCGGCGATGGTACGCGGGCTGCCGCGACAGAGCGGCGATTTCACCTGCATGGCCCGGATGCTGCGCTACCTCGCCGACAGGATCGTGCCGCAGATTCCCGTCTCGGCGACCCGTGTCGTGGTCGATGTCTCCGGCGATGGCCGTGACAACTGCAACCCCGAGCAACCGGTCTCAGCAATTCGGGACGAGCTGTCGAGTGCGAAGACGACGATCAACGGTCTGCCGATCCTGGAGGGTCGCGAGGCCGACACGCTCGAGGCGTGGTATCGCGAAAACGTCAAGGGCGGACCTGGGGCCTTCGTGCTGCCGGCCTTCGGCTACGATGATTTCGGCCGCGCGATTCGGCAAAAGTTCGTGACCGAGATCAGCCAATCAATCGCGCAGGGCACGATCGATGTTGCGCGCCTTGTCGAGGTTGACGGCGCGGTCGCGGCCGATCAGCCCGATCAAGCGCGCTGAATTGACATCGGCGTCCAGGAAATTAGCTCCCGTCACGTCGGCGCCACTGAGATCCGCGCCGGCAAGCTCGGCCCCGGCAAGCACGGCATCCTTGAAGCTGACATTGCGCAGCGAGGCGAACTCGAGCACCACGCGCGACAGGTTGGCGTTGGCGAACGAGGCGCCGTCGAGCGTCGCCGATTTGAGCACGCCGCGCATCAGCCCCATCGACTGGTTGCGCATGTCGGCGGCGAGATCGGCGCCATCGAAGCGCGCATTGCGCAGACTGGCCCGCGACATGTCGGCGGTAATGCGTGCCTTCGACAGGTCGGCGGCATCGAGGCGGGCGTCCATCAGCTGGGTCGCGAACAGGCTGGCGCCCGCGAGCCTGGCGCCCGCGAGATCGGCTTTCAAGAGCCACGCCTGATCGAGAGTGACGCCTTCCAGATTGGCCCCTGCGAGGCGTGCCCCGTTGAGACGAGCCGCTTGCAGCCGCACGCGTCTGAGATCGAGACCGGACAGATCGAGCCCATTGAGGCGTTTGCCCGTCAGGTCGACGATGCCGCTCGGCCCTGTCGCTGCGAGGGCGGCCTCGATGTCGCCGCGCGACATGTCGGCCTTGGTGAAGTCGTCGGACTTGAGATCCAAATACTGGATCATGTCCTGTGCCAGCGCCGTCTCGGGGCCCAGGGCAGCGAGAATTGCGGCAACGAGAACGCCCGCGCATGCGGCGACGGCTGTCGAACGACGCGACGGCGCATTGGCCATCGCTCGCGGTTCAACTTTCCGCAAGGAGGTTCGCGCAACACCGGCATCATATGCTTCGGTCATCCTGTAGCACCCTGCAGAGGGAGTGGCGCGGTGGCTCACGCATCCTTCTCGGACGCCGGGCGGCAGCGCCAGCGGACGACCCGCCAGCCCGGATGCTCCGCGCCCCATCGCGCAACGAACGGAGCTGCACCCATCATGCACTTCGCTGGGGCGACGTCGACGAGCATGGGGATCGCATCGGTCTTGCAGACGGACGGGTCGGTGATCAGACAGGCGGAAATGACGATGGCCAGCATTCAAGCCTCCAAGTCTGTCGCTACGTGAGCTGGTTGCGAGCCGTTCGTACGCCTTGCACGTCGCGACGATTTGCAGTCTCATCCGGGCCAGTCTCAGTCTTCGTGCCAAGGCGACTGCTTCTCGCAATCGTACACCGAGGCCAACCGGAATGCATATGGGCAAGAGAACCGCTGTGGTCGCGATCCTCGCTGCTGCCGGGGTTCTGGTATCGGTCGCGGCAACGGCTGGCGCACCGTCCGCGGTCGAGTTGCTGTTCGAGCGCAAGCATCTCGCGGCGCTCGACGGTGGCAGCGAAATCGCCTACCGCTTCGAACGAGCAACTTCGGATCCGAAAATGCTCGGTGAGCCCTTCGCAGATACAATCAGGCTGACAATTACGGCGGTCGCGCCGACCGGAACCCGCGAAGTCGCCCTCGACGTGTTCACCGGCGACCGTGCGCGAACGGTGCAGAACGTGCCGGACCTGACCGGCAATCCGATGCTGGTGCTGTTCCTCGATCGTACCGTCAGCAACATGAGCCAGCTTGCCGGCGGCGCACGGCCCTATTTCAAGGACCGCATCCGCGCGGGGCTGCGCGACAAGGCGGTCATCGAACCGACCACGATTGCGTATGCTGGCAAGACCGTGGACGCGTTCCGCATCGCGGTGACGCCATTCATCGGCGATGCGAATGCCGGCAAGATGCTCGGCTACGACGGGGCGAAGCTCACCTTGGTGGTCAGCGAGGCCGTGCCGGGCCACATTGTCGAGCTGACGTCGCTGTTCGAGAGCGCCATTCCCGACGCGCCACGCCTCGAAGAACGCATCACTGTGGCCGGATCGGGAGACAAGCCATGACGACCCGCGATGCGGCACGGGCCCTGTCCAGGTTGTTCTTCCTTCTTGTCGTCCTGGCTTGTGGGCCGGGCCGCGCCGACGACCTCACGGCGAACGACTATCCGACCGTGGCGCGGGCCGACTACGTCTTCGGCTGCATGGCCGTCAATGGCCAGACGCGCGATGCCCTGGAGCGGTGTGCGTGCTCGATCGATGTGATTGCCTCGATCCTGCCGTTCGGCCAGTACGAGGAGGCCGAGACGGTCATGTCGGTGCGCCAGCGCGGCGGCAAGAACGCCTCCATGTTTCTCACCATGCCGATGCTGCGCGAGAAGGTCGCCAACTTGAAGCGTGCCCAGGTCGAAGCCGAGCTGCGCTGCTTTTGATGGCTCGGGCGGATGCAGGAAAACCGTATTCGGGCGCGCCGCCATTCCCTCTCCCCGCCCACTTGCGGGGAGAGGGTTAGGGTGAGGGGCGGCAACAGGCTCTGAACAGGCAGCTTCAGACTGCCAAGCACTGGCACAAATGGCACCTGAGCAAGCGGCCGCCCCTCACCCTCGGCCGGGCAAGATGGCCCAGCCTCTGCCCTCTCCCCGTAAGCGGACGGGGAGAGGGTTAGGGTGAGGGGCGGCTGCGCGAAGATTGCATCAACCGCGGGCCGGGCGAGATGCCTGTGGGACGATGAGAAAAGGCGTTCGAACAAGCGGCCGCCCCTCACCCTCGGCCGGCCAAAATGAGCCGGCCTCTGCCCTCTCCCCGTAAGTGGACGGGGAGAGGGGAAGAGCCCCAAATGCGATAGGCATGCGGGCGGGTGCCGAAAGGGACACCGCTCAAGAGCCCTTGTCCGGAGCTGCGCGCGCCTCGTACACCTTGCCGTCGGTGTCCTTGGCCGTGACCTCAAGGCCGTCCTTTCCGTTCGCCTCGTAGCTGAAGCGGATGTTGGGATCCTCGCTTAGCGAGATGCCGCCTTCCATGCGAAACACCAGCTCGGCCCCCCGCTTGACCGCGATCTCGCTGACGAACTTCGCCGGGATATAGAGGCCGGTGAGCTGGTTCATCTGCAACCCCGAATAGTTGGGATGGCGGATCATCACCTGGGCCTCACGCGTCGGGATCGACATGCCGGCGGCATCGAAGTTCCGCACCTGCATCCGGCCGATGCTGGCGAGAGCCTGATCCATGTCTTTCAGCGCCGGCGCCGAGCAGCCGCCCGAGGCCTTCACGAACCTGGTCGTCATGTGCAGCCGGCCGTCACTCGTCTCGATCACGGCGCGCACGTTGGAATACATGTCGACGCGCACGCGGGTGGAAAGCATCCGCTCGCCGCCGCCCGCCGCCTTGCCGAACTCGAAGGTCGCTGCCACCGGTGCCGGATTCTTGTCGATGATGAGGTAAAGTCTCCGGACCGATCCGGCGGACGCAGCCGGCATGCGCACTGTCAACGGCACCAACGCGGCATCATCGGCCCGGACTGGCGCTTCGAGCAGCACGGCGCCGTCCTCGGCGAGGATCTCGCGTTGCTGGAAGAGGTCCTTGCGAAGCTCGGGCCAGGGGTCGTCGGTCGATTGCGCCACGGCGAGCGTACCGCTACCAGCGACGCAAATGCCGATAACCAGCACGCGGCAGAGCATGTTCAAGTCAACATTGACGCGCATGAACTTCCTCCATCTCGACGCGCCCGGCGACGGCGCTATTCCCATTCGAGCTCGGCGAAGGCCGCCAATACGTTGCGGCGATGATAGTCCTCGAACAGGCGCCACGCACCCTTTTCCGACAACCCCGCGCTGGCGGCGGCGTCGGCCATCGTGCGGCCGGATCTGATCATGGCACGGACATCGCTGGCGACCCGCTCGAGATACCGGCGCTGCGACCGTGCCGCCTCCGGCCACTCCATTGCGGCCGGTCCATGGCCAGGCACCACGCGCTGCGCGGAGATACTGACGAGACGATCGATCAGCGCGAGCCAGCCTTTGATCGAGCCGTCGAGTGTGGGCACATGCTCCGCAAACAGTAGATCTCCCAGAAAAACGGTGCCCGTCTCGACATCCCGGACGATCAGATCGTTGTCCGTGTGCGCGGTCGGCTGCGCCTCGATGACGAGGCTGCGCCCGCCGAGATCGAGCACGAGCCTGTCGCTTACCGAGACCGTCGGTGGGATGAGCCGCGTCCCCGTGAACGCGGCGTCTCCGAGTAATTCCCGGTTGACTGCGATGTACCGCTCGGCGCGCGCCGCCAGAGCGCGCTCAAGCTTGAAGTGACCGACGAAGGCCGGCGCAGCGGCGACGAACGCGGCGTTGCCGAAAACGTGATCAGGATGCATGTGGGTATTTATGACATAGCGGACGGGGTGGTCGGTCGCCGCTCTTATTGCAGCGCACAAAGAGGCGCCGACCGTGGCACTGCCACCGGTATCGATGACGGCCACGGCTTCGTTTCCGACGACGAACCCGGCATTGGCGATGTCGCCGGCATTGCGCGGCGAGAACAGCTCGTGCCGGCCTTGGTGAACCCAGACGCCCGGCGCGATCTCGTTGATCGCATACTGAATGACCTCGGCTCGGCCGCGCAGCGGCCCGGCCGACAGGGCGGTCCCGGCGGCCGCTCCGGCCAGCAGTGTGCGGCGCGAAAGCAATTGTTTGCCTTGCTCGCGGCTCATCGAGGCATTGTCTCCGATTTGCAGGCCTGTCGCGTTTTTGGACACCGGTGCGCAAGGGTGCTGCGTTCGTAAGCCCGCGTCAAGCTGCGGGCCATTGGACGGCGTCACCGGCCACCGGCTGACTCGCGCCAGCGGCGATCGTGCCGGAAGTAGCTTGAATTGGCGCGCAAGGCCTCAGATTCCAAATATGATATGCATGCGGAGAGCACTTGCACACCTCAGAAGAAAGTGCCTTGATAGCGATAGTAGCATTCGTCTTTTGGTCCGTCACAGGTTCGTGGCGGTCCATTCGATCCCAAGCGGCCGCCGAACTCTCGCCACCTGGTGCACGGCCGTGACTCGCTGACGAGCGCTGCTGCCCTAGTAGGCCCGCTAAAAGGAGGAAGCGCAATGCGCACGAGTGCACTAATATGTGCCCTGCTGATGTCGGCCGCGTTCACGGCGCCCGCATTGACGAACGACGATGTGAAGAAGCAGACGGCAGACCCCAATCAATGGGCGCTGCAGACCGGAGACTACACCAACCAGCGCTACTCGAAGCTGGATCAGATCAACCGCGACAATGTGAAGAACCTGAAGGTGGCGTGGACGTTCTCGACCGGCGTCCTGCGCGGCCATGAAGGCTCACCGCTGGTGATCGGCAGTACAATGTACGTGCATACGCCGTTCCCCAACATCGTCTACGCGCTCGATCTCGACAACGACGGCAAGATCATCTGGAAGTACGAGCCGAAGCAGGATCCTTCCGTCATCCCGGTGATGTGCTGCGACACGGTCAACCGCGGCGTTGCCTATGCCGAGGGCATGGTCTTCCTTCACCAGGCCGACACGACGGTCGTGGCGCTCGATGCCAAGACCGGCAAGGAGGTGTGGAAGGTGGTCAACGGTGACCCGAAAAAGGGTGAGACCAATACCGCGACCGTGCTGCCGGTGAAGGACAAGATCATCGTCGGCATTTCCGGTGCCGAGTTCGGGGTGCGCTCGCACACCACCGCCTACGAGATGAAGACCGGCAAACGTTTGTGGCGTGCCTACTCGATGGGCCCGGACAATGAGATGCTGGTCGATCCCGACAAGACCATGTCGCTCGGCAAGCCGGTCGGCAAGGACAGCTCGCTCAAGACGTGGAACGGCGATCAATGGAAGATCGGCGGCGGCTCGACCTGGGGCTGGTACTCCTATGACCCGGAGACCAACCTGTTCTTCTACGGTACCGGCAATCCCTCGACTTGGAACCCGGCGCAGCGCGCGGGACCGGACGGCAAGGCGATCGACCAGAAGTGGTCGATGACCATCTTCGCGCGTGACGTCGACACCGGCGTCGCGAAATGGGCCTACCAGATGACGCCGTTCGACGAGTGGGACTATGACGGCGTCAACGAGATGATTCTCGCCGATATCAACGTCAAGGGTCAACCGCGCAAGGCCCTCGTCCACTTCGACCGCAACGGCCTCGGCTACACGCTCGATCGCGTGACCGGCGAATTGCTCGTTGCCGAGAAGTACGACCCCGCGGTCAATTGGACGTCGGGTGTCGAGATGGACAAGTCGAAGCCGAACTACGGTCGTCCAACGGTGTTGCCAGCGGCGTCGACGTTCAAGGAAGGCAAGGGCCAGGACGTCAACACCAAGGGCGTCTGCCCCGCGGCTCTCGGGACCAAGGACCAGCAACCGGCAGCGTTCTCGCCGCGCACTGGACTATTCTATGTCCCGACCAACCACGTGTGCATGGACTACGAGCCGTTCAAAGTCTCGTACACCGCCGGTCAGCCCTATGTGGGCGCGACGCTGGCGATGTACCCGGCGCCGAACAGCCACGGCGGCATGGGCAACTTCATCGCCTGGGATGCGGGCAACGGCAAGATCGCATGGTCGAAGCCGGAGCCGTTCTCGGTGTGGTCGGGAGCGCTCGCGACGGCCGGCGGCGTGGTGTTCTACGGCACGCTCGAAGGCTATATCAAAGCGGTCGACGAAAAGGACGGCAAGGAGTTGTTCAAGTTCAAGACGCCGTCCGGCATCATCGGCAACGTCATGACCTACACGCACAAGGGTAAGCAGTACGTTGGCGTGCTGTCGGGCATCGGTGGCTGGGCCGGCATCGGCCTCGCGGCCGGGCTCACCAACCCTGCCGATGGTCTCGGCGCGGTCGGCGGCTACTCCGGGTTGCGCAACTACACGGCGCTGGGCGGCAGCTTGACTGTGTTCTCGCTGCCTTGATCGGCAAGCACGATGAGGTGGACCGGCGCGGGTTCGCGCCCCGCCGGTCTCCGCAGCGGCGCGATATCGTGCCGGTGGGCCCCACGAACAAGACTTCGACAAGCCGGACATCAAGAGGGGAAGCGCTTGAAGACTTCAAGTTTTGGTCCAGTCGTCGCTGTGGCGCTTGGACTTGCGCTGTGCGCAGGAGCGGTCGCGCAGTCGGCCGCGAAGAAGGTTAAGGACGGCAAGTGGGAGTTGGCCGACGGCAGCCCCACATACGAAGTTGTCGCCGATGGTACGGTCGACTGGTATACCTTCTCGGGATTTCGCCGCTATCATTCGGAGTGCCACGTTTGCCATGGACCCGAGGGCGAGGGGTCGACCTATGCACCGGGGCTGATCGAATCCGTGCGGACGATGAGCTACGCCGACTTCCTGCAGGTGGTCGCCAGTGGCCGCGAGGTGATCCGACCCGACAAGAAGAGCGTCATGCCGGCCCTCGGCGACAATATGAACGTGATGTGCTACATCGACGACATTTACGTCTATCTGAAAGCGCGCTCCGACAACGCCATTCCGCGCGGGCGGCCGGCCAAGCGAGCTGACAAGCCAGAGACCGCAGTAAAAAATGAGAAGACCTGTTTCGGTTCTTAGAGTTGCCGCAGGTTGCTTGTCCGTCTGTGGCGTTGCCGCGCATGCCGCCGACGGCAGCCGCGTCGATCTCGTCAATCGCCAGGTGCTGAGGGTCTGCTCGGACCCGGCGAACCTGCCCTTTTCGAACGAGAAGGGCGAGGGCTTCGAGAACAGGATCGCCGATCTGGTCGCGGCCGAACTCAAGATTCCGGTCGAGTACACCTGGTTTCCGCAGGCAACGGGCTTCATCCGCCAGACGCTCGCCGCGAAGCGATGCGATGTGGTGATCGGCTTCGCCCAAGGCGATGATCTGGTGCTCAACACCAACCACTATTACCGGTCCACAT
This sequence comes from uncultured Alphaproteobacteria bacterium, assembly GCA_963741505.1. Lineage (GTDB taxonomy): Bacteria > Pseudomonadota > Alphaproteobacteria > Rhizobiales > Hyphomicrobiaceae > JAKFWF01. Next base: position 82,948 of record CAVUIJ010000011.1, read on the forward strand.
ACGCGCTGATCTATCGCAAGGGAGCGGGTCTCGACGGCGTCAACGTGCTCGCCGACGAGCGCCTCAGAGGCAAGCGAATTGGGATTGTGGCGGGTACGCCACCGGCAAACAACATGAACCAGCTCGGCCTCATGGAGAAAGCCAAGCCCTATCCTCTGATGGTCGACCGGCGCTTCGATTCGCCGGCCGAGCGCATGACCGCCGACATCCGTTCGGGCGAGATCGACGCCGGCATCCTGTGGGGCCCGATCGCGGGCTATTTCGCCACCAGGGGCGGGGAAACTCTGACCGTGGCGCCATTGATCAAAGAGGCCGCCGGGCCGCGTATGGCCTACCGCATTACATTGGGCGTGCGCCACCTCGAGGACGACTGGAAGCGGCGCCTCAACGAGATCATCGCCAAGAAGCAGGGCGACATCGACGCCATCCTATTGAGCTACGGCGTGCCGCTGCTCGATGAGGACACGAAACCCATCGAAGCGCCAAGGAAATGACGCGACGCGCCTTGCCGGCCGCTTGGCTTTTCGCTTTCCTGCTGGCCAGCGCGGCCTGTCATGCCGGGGAGCCTGACGCCTATCGCACCAGCGATTACCGCGCCCCCGTGCCGGCGACGCTTGCCGGCGCCAAGGTGATCGACACCGAACAGGCCGCCCGGACCTGGCGGCAGAACTCCGCCGTCTTCATCGACGTGCTGCCGCGGCCGGTGAGACCTGAAAACCTGCCCGCCGGCACGATCTGGCGCGATCCGGTTCGCAAGAGCTTGCCAGGGTCGGCTTGGCTGCCCAACGTCGGCTATGGCGTGCTGCCGCCGGCGGTCGAACAGTACTTCGCAAGTCGTCTCGAGAGCCTTACCGGTGGCGATAAAGCGCGAGCTGTTGTGTTCTTTTGCGAGCGCGACTGCTGGATGTCCTGGAACGCGGCAAAGCGTGCCATGGCCCTGGGATATCGCAATGTCGCCTGGTTTCCCGATGGCACCGACGGCTGGCAGGAATCAGGTCTGCCGCTGGCCGAAGTCCAGCCGGTTCCTTGACCTGCGATGGTCGCCATTGCCGTTCGACCGGCGAACGCAAGCCAAGAAATTCATGTGCGATCGGTTCCGAGGATTGCAAACGCGGGCTGTGTCGACAGATGGCGTAGGCGGCTCAGCCTTTGCCCATCGCCACGTGCGGTCGCTTGTGGGCAGGATTTCTTTTGGCGAAGGTTGTACGCCCGTGTAAATTGCGATGAGTTGAAGCCCATTGCAGGGGTTTCTGACGTGCTGATCAAAGTTCTGGGCTCCGCAGCCGGCGGTGGTTTTCCGCAATGGAACTGCAATGCCGAAACCAGTCGTCGTGCCTGGGCCGGCGATCCGCGCGCTCGGGCGCGAACCCAATCATCACTGGCTGTCAGCTGCGATGGCGAGGCGTGGCTGCTGCTCAATGCGTCGCCGGACATCCGCCAGCAGATCGCCGCAAACAAGCAACTGCAGCCCCGCGTCGATGGCCCCCGCCGTCAAAGCCCCATTCGGGCAATCATCCTGACCAACGCCGATGTCGATCATGTCGCCGGACTGTTGAGCCTGCGCGAACGCCAGCCGTTGACCCTCTATGCGTCCGATCGCGTCCTCAAGGCAATATCGGCCAACAGCATCTTTGATGTCTTGAGCCCGGATCACGTGGCACGATTGCCGCTGACCATGGAATGCCCGACCCCGGTCCGCCACCGAAACGACGACCTCGGCCTTACAGTCGAGCCTTTTGCGGTGCCCGGCAAAATCGCGCTCTATCTGGAGGACCCAAGCGCCGGCGCGGCGCTCGGCACGCGTGACGGTGACACGGTCGGGCTGAAGATCACCGAGGCCGCCAGCGGGCGCTCCTTTTATTATCTACCGGCATGCGCAGCCGTCGATACGCCCCTGCGTCATAGACTCCGCGGCAGCGCACTCGTCTTCTTTGATGGTACGCTCTACAGCGATGACGAGCTTATCCGCCAAGGTCTCTCGGACAAGACGGGGCAGCGTATGGGTCACATGAGCATGTCAGGCATCAATGGCTCGATGGCGTCCCTCGCCGACCTCGATATCGGGCGCCGTATCTACGTTCACATCAATACCTCGAACCCGGCCCTGATCGAGGGCTCGGTCGAGCGGGCCGCGGTAGAGCGGGCCGGCTGGGAGATCGCCTACGACGGAATGGAGGTGCGCCTGTGAGTGAAGCCCTGTCACCAGAGGGACTCGAGGCTGCCCTTCGTGAAATCGGCGCCGAGCGGTACCATGACAAACACCCGTTTCACCATCTCCTGCACGCCGGCAAACTCTCGAAAGGGCAGGTGCAGGCCTGGGCCCTCAATCGCTACTGCTATCAGGCCGCCGTGCCGCGCAAGGATGCAGCGTTGCTCAGTCGCACACATGATCGCGATCTGCGCCGGGTCTGGCGACATCGCATCGAGGATCACGACGGCGGCGGCCAGGAGGAAGGCGGGATCGAACGCTGGCTGGTGCTCACGACTGGCCTCGGTCTGGACAGGGATTACGTCGTATCAATGCGCGGCGCCTTGCCGGCAACACGGTTCGCAGTCGAGGCCTATGTTCGGTTCGTGCGCGAGGAAACGCTGCTCGAAGCCATCGCTTCGTCACTGACGGAACTTTTTGCCCCTAAGATCCACCGCGAGCGCATCTCAGGCATGCTCGAGAACTACGATTTCATCACCGAGGACGTGATGCGCTATTTTCGCCGCCGCCTGCAGCAAGCCACTGAGGATGCACAGTTCGCCCTGGGCTACGTGAAAGCCAATGCGCGCACGGCAGAGCAGCAGGCGGCGGTTCTCGACGCGCTCCGATTCAAATGCAACGTACTGTGGGCGCAGCTCGATGCCTTGCATTCGGCCTACGTCGAGCCTGGCCGCATCCCGCCCGGCGCCTTTGTGCCGGACGATCGTGCAGGAGCGCGCTCATGAGCAACAGTGACAATTCTGGCATGCCCCGCGCGCGTGCAATCGTGACGCCGGCATCACGGCCGGCACTGGCCCGCCATGTCAAGCTCAGGTTCGACGATGTGCGGCAGCGTTGGTTGATCCTTGCGCCGGAACGGCTCTTGACGCCGAGTGACACGGCGGTCGCGGTTTTGAAGCTGTGCGACGGGGAGCGGCCGGTCGACGCGGTGGCCAGTGCGCTTAGCTGTGAGTTCGATGCGCCGCAACAGGCGATCCTTGCCGATATAATCCCGGTACTTCAGGATTTGGCCGACAAAGGATATCTGAAGGCCTGAGGGACGCCATCGCTGCCGGCGCACCAGTCTCAGTCCTTCATGTGCGATCGGATCTCACGGCCGAGCTCGAAGACGCGCTGCTCGAAAAGAACGGGTATCTCGCAGGCGATCGGAATCGACTGCTGACGCTCGCCGAAGACGCGCGCGTCCCAATTGTAGCGCTCCTCGGCGCGCGCCAGCTCCGCCTTGGCCTCGCTGTCCGCGGCGGCGGCCTTCTCCCGGAGCGCTTTCAGCGCGAGACCCTGGCGCTCGAGCTCGGCCGCTCGCGCTTTCTGGCGCTGCTGAAAGCGCTCGATGCCGCTCATCACCGCCGACCGCTCGACATTCACGGTCGCGAGGATGGCGGCGAACAGGAGCTTCAGCTTGGCATCCCGGGATGCCTCAGGGATGGTCTCGGCGAATTGTCGAATGGCGGTCGCGGCCTCTCCGATCGGCACGCGCCGGCTGACCAGCGTCGGCAGGATTTTCTTGATCTGCGGATCGTCGCGCCAGCCATTGACATCGTCGAGAGGCGCGCCGTCCCACATCTGGGCCGAGGTCAGTTTATCGACCTTGCGCTGGACGCAAGGCCAATCCGAACCCGGGTCGTCCCGGGCCGCCGCGGCCGGCGTGGCGAGCACTGCCAGGACCAGCGCCAGCCCGATGCGCAGCGGCGACGGCGAGGCTCTGCAGGCACTCGGCATAGGGCAATCCTTCTTCAAGCACGGCCGCCAGGCCCGCCGCGACGGCCAATAATCCCTTTCGATGGATTGTAGGCGTAGATCGCTGCCGCGAGAAAGAGGGCGGTATACGCCAGCACGATGCCGAGTGAGGCGAGATCGAGCTGGCCATAGAGGGCAAAGCGAATGAGCTCGACCGCATGCGTGAAAGGATTGATGCGGCAGATCTCGTACAGCAGCGGGCTCGACTCCTTGATGCGCCAGAGCGGGTACAGGGCGGACGACGCGAAAAACATCGGAAAGATGACAAAATTCATGACGCCGGCGAAATTCTCCAGCTGCTTGATCACGGATGACATGAAGAGCGCGATCGCGCCGAGCATGAGCCCCGCCACGACCAACGCGGGTAGCACGGTCAGGTAGCCGATCAGCGGCGGCTCGATCTCCCACAGATAGGCGATGGCCAGGAAGACGTAAACCTGCAGCAGCGCCACGGCAACGCCGCCGATCAGCTTGGCGATCAGCAGGAAGGAGCGGGGGAACGGGCTGACCAGCAGCGTGCGCATGGCGCCGGTCTCGCGGTCGTAGACCATCGACAGCGAGGATTGCATGGCATTGAACAACAGGATCATGCCAATCAGCCCCGGCGTCACGAACACCTCGTAGAGCACGTAGGACTGGTAGGGCGGAATGATCGAGACCCCGAGCACCTGGCGGAAGCCGACCGCAAAGATGAACAGCCACACCAGCGGCCTGACGAGCGCCGACAGGAACCGCTCGCGCTGATGCAGGAAGCGCAGTACTTCTCGCCAGACGATGCCATTGAAGCAGACGAGATAGGCTGCCGGTCCGAAGCTGCGCGCAGCAGCGATATCCGACGAAGTGGTCTCGATCATGCGGCCTCGCTGTCCTCGTCGGCCGAGCCGCCGGTCATCGCCTTGAACGCGGACCTGATCGTGTCCCGGCCGGCCGTAGCGAGCAGCTCGGGGACACGACCGGCGAACAGGATGCGGCCCTTGTGCAGGACCACGACCTGATCGGTCGGCGCGATCTCGTCGATCAGGTGCGTCGCCCACAGCACGCCGAGACGCTGCTCGGAAACGAGCCGCCGCACCAGCGCGATGACGCTTTCGCGCGAGCCGACGTCGAGACCGGTCGTCGCCTCGTCGAGCAGCAGGCAGGTCGGGCGATGCAGCAGCGCGCGCGCGATCTCGACCCGGCGCACCTGGCCGCCCGAAAGCAAGCGCACCTTGTCGCCGGCACGCTCTGCGAAGCCCGACCATCGCCAGCATCTCGGCCGCGCGCGCGAGCCCCTGGCGCCGCGGGATGCCGTGCAGGGCGGCATGATAGACGAGGTTCTGGGTGAGGCTGAGGTCGGTGTCGAGGGTGCGGCTCTGGAACACGACGCCGAGATGGGGCAGCGCCGCCATCGGCTTGCGGCGCACGTCGTGGCCGAGAATTCGGATTTCGCCGGTGACGTTGTCGTAGAGGCGGGTGACCAGCGCGAACAGCGTCGACTTGCCGGCGCCATTGAGACCGAGCAGGGCCACGAAGCCGCCGACCGGCACCGTCAACGAGACATCGTCCAGCGCCAGGGTCTGGCCGAAGCGGTGGCTGACGCCGCGCACGGTGAGAGCTTGCCGATCTTTGTCTGCCGAGCAGGGTCGGATGGCTGTCATGCGACTATTGCTGCAACGCCCCTGTTCTCACGCGGCGGCCGGTACCATGCAGAGTTGGCGAGCCGGAGTTGGCCAAATCGACCCGGCAGTGACTGTGGCCGAAGTTGCGCGCAGGTGGCAAGGGCTGAGGTGGGCAAAATCATTTTGTGAGGAATGCCACTGGACCGGTGCGGTGGGGGCCGACAACGACGCGCACTCGGACAGGCGTTGACAAGTCATTTTGTCGTGCATATGTAAGACGCTGCTTGTTCACCAGGACCATGTCTGATGCCGACCGTCACCATCCGCCTCGATGAAGAAACCGACGCCCGACTGAAGCGCCGCCTGGCGCGCAGTGGCGAGACCCTATCCGAGTTCATCCGCGAAGCCGTCACGAAGCACCTGGATGCAAGGCCCCGCGTGGAATCGCGGCTGGCGTCCCTGACCTGCGTCCTGGAGAAATTGAGCGACACCGGCGAAACCGACCTGTCGACGACCTACGGCCGGATGGGGCAGGGTCGGCCCGACGAGACTCAGAACTTCGCAGACAGGTCGTAGGGCGCAATAGCGGAGCGTATTGCGCCACAGTGCACAAGTCTCACCAGCGGCGGCGCAATACGCCCTGGGCTATTGCGCCCCGGCTGCTGGGGTTAGGGATTTGGGTCCGAGCCGCTGGGTCTGACCCTCCACAGAGTTGGTGAGATCGACCCGCCGATGACTGTGGCCGAAGATGTGCGCCGCTGGCAAGGGTGGAGGGGGCGTGACAGGAATCAACCCGGTCGCTCAGACCTCGAGGCAACCTCAATCGGTGCCGCCTGCGCGCCCTCTCCCCATGCAAGCGCAGCGCATGGGGAGGGCGCGCAGGCGACGCAAGATCATCCGTTAACAATCTACGTCCTCCGCTCTGTCGCCGACATGCTCTGCGGCCGGCCAGACCCGACGTTGCCACCTCGATGCATCCGTTGCTCGACGGGCCGAGACCTGCTCAGCAGCCCCATCGCCGCACCGCTCAAAACGGTGCTACGACGACGCCCCAGGGATAGCGGCCGACCTTGATGGATTTGGTGACGCGCTGCTTCTCGACATCGATCACGGAGACGTCGTTGGAGGTTCCATTGGTCGTGAACAGCAGCTTCTCGTCCGGCGTGAACGCGAGGTTCCACACCCGTTGCCCGACGAGCAGGTACTTCTCGATCCTGAGCGTCGCCGTGTCGACGATGGCGACGCGGTTCGCCGGCCCAAGCGCAATGTAGGCTTTCTTGTTGTCCTTGCTGATCCGCACGCCGACCGGCTGGATCGCGTCGGCGCTGACGCCCGGGATCTCGAACGAGATCTTGCCAATGATCTTGCGCACCTTCGGATCGATGACGCTGACCGTGCCGCCGATCTCGGAGCTGACCCACAGCTGGGCCCCGTCGGGGCTGAACATGGCGACCCGCGGGCGCGCATCGACCAGGACATTGTCGATCGTCTGGTTGGTCGCGGTATCGATGAAGTGCGCCATGTTGGTCGTCTCTGACGTATTGACCAGGATCTTGCCGTCCGGGCTCATGCCCAGTCCCTCCGGCTCGACGCCGACCGGAATCTCGGTGACGATGGTGCCGTTCTCGATGTCGACGACGGTGACGAGATTGTCGTCCTCGTTGGCGACGTAGAGCGGGTTGCCGCTGGGATGCAGGACGAACAGCTCCGGATCGGGGCCCGAGGGCAGGTTTTTCACGAATTCGAGCGTCTTGGGGTCGAACACCTGGATGGTGTTGTCATCACTGGCGCAGATCAGCAGCCACTTGTGATCGACCGTCAGGATCACCCCACGCGGGCGCTGACCGATCCTTATCGTCTTGACGACCTCGAGCTTGGTGCTGTCGATGACGCTCAGCGTATTGTCCTTCTCGTTGGTCACGAAAACGGTATAGGCGTGCGCCGTGGCGTGAGCCACGATCGATGCGGCGACGGCCAGCGCCGACAGAGCTACTGCCTTGATAGCCATGCCTCGCTCCCCTGCATTGCAATTGCACGCGGACGGCCGTGACCCGCGATCATGGGCCAGCTCGGCTCAGCGCGTGTAATCCTTGCACTTCGATTCCGGCTTGTCGATGCCGAGCGTGTCGAGCTCGGAGACCTGATGCAGGAAGCCGGGCTGCGGCGACACGGTCACCGCCAGCTTGGGCGTCGTGACGAGGATGGGCTGGCGCAGCTGGCCGTTCCAGGCGCGAAACGTGAGCTTCTGGCCCTTGAAGGCGGCAAGCTCGAATTCGGCCGACTTCAGATGCGCGATGATGTCTTTGGCGGCGCCCGATTTTCTGCGGGTCGCCGCCTCGCCGATGGCGCGCACAGCAGTCCACACGTCATAGTCGAGCGGGCGCATGGCACGCCCGGCGAGCCGCCGGAAACGGTTCTGGAACTGGGTTGCGCCCCATTGCTCGAGCGCGGGATGCCAGCTCATGGCGACGAGGCCCTGGGTGCCCGCGATGGGCCGTGCGTCCCAGGTCCGGTACGGCAGGTATTCGCCGAACAGACCGCCTTCGTCGGCCACCACCAGTATATCGTGGGCCTGGGCATTCTGGGTGAAGGCCGGGATCTGCTGCTGGACCTGCTCGTGCCCGCCGTCGGAACGCCGGCTGCCGGCCTCGTATTGAAACTCCCGCTCCTCGACGATGCGGGCGCCGAAGCGCTTCGCGGCACGCCGCATGGCCTCGGCGAAGGCTTTGTCCTCAGGTCTAGGACCGTGCACCAGGAGCCAGTGACGCCACCGCTTCCACGCGAGATACTGCGCCAGCGCATCGGCCAGCATGGAGCGCGAGGGGCTGGTGTGCATCACGTTGGCGCGGCAGTCCTCCTCGCGAATGCGATCGTCGGCGGCTCCGGCATTGAGAATGACGGCCGCCTTGCCCTTGAGCGCGTCGGCGAGCGCGACCACCGTTTGCGGCGCAGCATCGATGACGATAAGACCCGCGCCCTCGCCGATCTTGCCGACGACCTCGGCAATGAGCTTGTCGCTGCGCGCGCTCTGCACCACATCCAGGATGAATTCCTGCTTCAGGAACCGGCCGGTGGTATTGTTGTCGGCGATGGCGAGGCGCGCGCCGGCGATGCCGTCATCGGTCGGCGGAAGGTCGAGAGCCGAGAGCGGCGGCGGTCGGTCTTTGAGTTCTTGCGCGAGAATGATCGTGATCTTCTGGACATCGGCGGTTTCGGCCCATGCCGGTCTGGAGAAACAGGAGACCAAGAAGCAGCAGCCCGAGCATGACGACCTGGCGACGCCACGCGGGTGGTGGTGTGCAGCGGTAGCTGACTTGGTGGTCGAAATGGGCGATCATGGGCGTTATGGCTGCGCTGAACCGATTTGTCCGAACACTGGTATTACCTACCGTTGCCAGCGGACGGTCCCCGTTGCAAGACCCGTCCTTCGGTCGACCAGGCGCGCGGCGATGACACCTTTCAAGCCCGCCCGGCAATCGTTAGAAAGAGGGGTCTCGGAAGTCATGAAGGGGCTTGCCGCGCAATGCTTGGACGCACGATCACGATGGTACTCGCGCTCGCCTTGGCATGCGGTCCGGCCGTGGCGGGCACCCGGACGGCAGTGTTTCCCTTCGAGCTCATCGACACCAGCCATGAAGGGGAATTGTCCGGGCCGCGGGCCGACGAGACACGGCGACTCGACGCTCGTGACCGAGGAGCTGCGCCGGCTGGTCGCTGAGCGACGGACGCTACGGACCGGTCGACCTATCGGCGATGGCGGCCGAAATCGAGCGGGCGGCCCCGCTCTACAAGTGCAACGGCTGCGAGGCCGACCTTGCCAAGACCGCCGGCGCCGAGCTGGCGATGACGGCAACCGTGCAGAAGGTCTCGAACCTGATTTTAAACCTCAATATCTACCTGCGTGAAGCCGGCACCGGCAAGCTCGTCCGCGCCATGAGCGTTGATATTCGCGGCAATACCGACGAGACCTGGCTCAGAGGCATCCGCTGGCTGGTCAAGAACCGATTGCTCGCCGAGGAGACGAAGCCATGATCGATCGACGCGCAGCGCTACTCGGTGGCACGCTTGGCCTCGCGGCTCTCGGCTGCCGTCCCGCGACCGCCGCGCCGACCAGGCTGCGCATTGCCGCCCTGAGGTCGGGATCACTCGGCTGGCTGCTCGAGACGATCCGGGCGGAAGGTCGTGATGCCGCGGCCGGCCTCGAACTCGACGTCGTCGACGTCGCCACCAGCCAGGCGGGGCCGGTCGCGCTGTTGGCCGGCGACGTCGAAATGATCGTCAGCGATTGGACCTGGGCGCTGCGGCAACGCTCGTTGGGCGAGGACTTCAAGTTCGCCCCCTTCTCCTCGGCGCTCGGCGCGGTCATGGTGCCGCCGGGTTCGCCGGCGCGCAGCCTTGATGACCTCGCCGGCAAGCGCCTGGGCGTCGCCGGCAGCGCCATCGACAAGAGCTGGCTGCTGTTGCGCGCCTACGCCCGCAAGACGACCGGCAAGGATGCCGCCGACCTCACGACCCCGGTGTACGCGGCCGCGCCCCTCCTGACCGAGGAGATCCGCAGCGGGCGCCTGGATGCCGTGCTCAATTTCTGGCCGTTTGCCGCGCGGCTCGCCGCACAGGGCTACCGCCGCCTGATCGATATGGCCGACGTGCTCAAAGCGCTCGACATTACACCTGCTCCGCCCATGGTCGGCTTCGTCTGGCGCGAGCGGCTCGAAATTGCCAAAGGATCTGCTCTCGCGGCTTTTTTTGGAGCGGTCGCGGCCGGCAACCAGGTCTTGGCCCAGTCCGATGCTGCCTGGGAGCGCGTGCGCCACCTCGTCAAGCCCGCGAGCGAGGCAGAGTTCGCCGCCCTCAAGTCCTATTACCGGGCGGGGATCCCAGGGCGCTGGAGCGAGGCTGAGACGCGGTCGGCCGAAAAATTGACGCAGCTGCTGATCGAACTCGGCGACCAGGAGCTGATGGGAGCGGGCACACGCTTCGATGCAAAGCTGTTCCATGCCACAAGCGGATAGCGCCGTTTCTGACAGCGGGGCTCGGCTCGCACGTCTGGGCTGGTCCATCGCCTCTCTGGTGATCCTCGTCGTCGTCTGGCAGGCAATCGCGGCGCTCGCGGCCAGCCGTCTGCTGCCGGGACCCGGCGAGGTAGCTGAGGCCTTGCTGCGGGAGTTACGATCGGGTGGGCTCGCCTGGCATGTCGCTGCGACTTGTGCCCGGGTGTTGGCGAGCTTCATTCTCGCCATGTCGGTCGGCGCGGCAATCGGCATCGCGCTTGGCCGCTCGCCGCGCGCCGATCTGTTCTTCGACAGCTGGCTGATCTTCTTTCTCAACCTGCCGGCGCTGGTGATCATCATTCTGTGCTATGTCTGGTTCGGTCTGACCGAGTTCGCCGCGGTCACCGCCGTTGCCATCAACAAGATCCCGAATGTGGCGGTCACCACCCGCGAAGGCGCCCGCAGCCTGTCCAGGGACCTCGCTGAAATGGCCGATGTCTATCGTTTCGGCCGCTGGAAGACGCTACGCCACGTGACGCTGCCGCAGCTGGCGCCGTTCTTCGCGGCGGCGGCCCGGTCGGGGCTCGCGCTGGTGTGGAAGATCGTGCTCGTGGTCGAGCTGCTCGGCCGCTCGAACGGCGTCGGGCATCAGCTCAACGTCGCCTTTCAGCTGTTCGACGTTCCGGCCATCCTGGCATACGCAATCGCCTTCATCGTCATCGTGCAGGCGATCGAGATCTGTCTGCTGCAGCCGCTCGAGGCGAGGGCCAACCGATGGCGCAGGTAGCGGCAGACTTGTCGGTTCGGATCATCCGCAAGCAGTTTCCCCTGGCTCGGCGCGGCGCGCCGCTCGTCGTATTCGAAAACCTCGAATTTGCCGTGGCGCCCGGCGCGTTCGTTGCGATCACCGGCCCTTCCGGCTGCGGCAAGACCACGCTGCTCAACATCGTTGCGGGTCTCGATCGTGACTTCGAGGGCGAAATCGGCTTCGGCGCCGGCGCGCAGCCGCTCGCCTATGTGTTCCAGACGCCGCGCCTGCTGCCTTGGCGAACGGTGCGCGAGAACATCGCCCTGGCGCTGGCGGATGGCGATTCCGGGCAAGCGCGGGTGGACGAGCTGATCACCCGTGTCGGCCTCGCCTCGGCCGCCAGCGAATATCCCGAACGCCTCTCGCTCGGAATGCAGCGGCGCGTCGCGCTGGCGCGCGCCTTCGCAATCGAGCCCGATATCCTGCTGATGGACGAGCCGTTCGTTTCGCTCGACGCGGCAGCCGCTACTGGGCTCAGAGCCCTGCTGCTCGACCTGTGGTCGCGCCGCAAGGCGACGGTGCTGTTCGTTACCCATGACCCCACCGAGGCGGTCACACTTGCCACGCGGATCCTGCGTCTTGGCGGCGCCCCCGCGAGGCTCCTGCAAGATCTCGATGTTTCTCTGGATGCCCATCAGCGGGCCGACCCGGAGGTGGTCCGTAGCGAGGAGCGAAGGCTGTTCACTCCGGTCTGTCATTGCCGTGCTGGACTGTAGGTTGGGTTAGGACGTCCACTTGCGTCCGTAACCCAACAACTTCGCGCCACCCGCGGATTGTTGGGTTATGCTGCCCAAGTGGGCAGCAACCCAACCTACGTCCTGCTTTGCGCGAAAGGGTCATCATTTCACGATGAATTTGCCGGCCAGGCCCTTGTTTTCGAGACCCCTGCAGCCCCAGGCATACTCGCCGGGTCTGATCGGCACGAAGAAGACTTCGGCCTCGCCTTCCCTCTCCATCTCGATTTCGTAGACATGGCTCGCTTTCACTTCCACCTTGTTGACCTCGACCTTGCGAAGCCAGATGAAGTTCATGAAAACGGGTGCTTCCCAGGCGCACGGCTTTTGCCCGGTCGACTTGAGTTTCAGGCGATAGGCCTTGCCGGTGGTGAGTGAATAGTCCTTTTGCGAGACGCCGAAACCGGCGTCGCCGAGGCCCACCACCATATCGGGCAGCTTCTCGGCCTTTAACGCTAGATCACCCTCGGCGGCGGTAACCCTTGGCAAGGCAACGACGATGCAGGCAAGAACGAGCAGAGAAAGGCGCGACATCGGGATTCTCCTCGAAAGACCCAGTGGCATGCCGTAATCGGGCTAGGTGAACCGCTCGCGATAAACGGGAGGCTCTCGTCGGTAGCAAGGGCGACTTGCCGCGCGCAGCAGCCAGCTGTTCTTGATGTTGCCCGTTCGCATATTCTTGACGGCAATATGGGTGGCGGGGCCAACACTTGTCGACAGGATTCGTCGAATTCGGCCTCGTCAAATTCGGTTGCCCTCCGGCCGCACATGCAGCATAGTTAAAAGTAGCTCGGCCGGAATGCGGCCGGGGCCGCGGGTGTCGGCTGTTTTGACGGAAGACGCCCAATCTAGATGCGAACGCGTCTGATAGGAGGAAGCAGCTGTGAGAAAGATCTGGAACAAGCCGACGGTGACCGAGCAGGAAGTCGGGCTCGAGGTCACGAGCTATCTACCGGCAGAAATCGACGCCCGCTGAAGTTTACGATACGTTGATCGGATGATCGGTTGGCGCCGTGGTCAGACACGCCGCCGCCGAGTGGGCCTCAACGAGCCGACTGTGGAGGACGACGGCGCGTGCGCCGCGGGCTTTTGCAGGTCTTGAGAGTTGGCCGGGTCGCCTGCTGTCGCATCAGCCGGCAGCAGTGCCAATCCGCGGTGAGCCGCCTCGCCGAATGTGCCTGCGCCGTGGTGCTGGGCGCAGCGTCGGTGTGTCGTGACGTCCGCGCAGGTCCTCAACCCGTGCGTACCAAGATAGTCATCCGGCACCCCAACCACCGGCGTTCCCGCGAAGCCGCGCGGCTGTCCGGAATCCTTAAGCGCTCTCGTTCTGGTAAGGATCCTGGACAACCGCATCTCCCTCCGGTCGATCCGGTTTCTGGGATCGCGTGTGGAGAGAGTAGTCACCAGTTTGCGCCCATGGGTTTTCACCGCCGACGCTGCGAGCCCAGCAGATCTCCGCTTATGCGACTGCAAGCATACCTGATGGAAATCGATATAGAGTTGGCACCGAGCAAGATGCTGTGGTCGGGCAGATTGCAGGAAATGTGTTCACCTTGCTGCCGGATCGGTCCGACCAGGGAGTGGTGAAAGCGTGAGCGAATTGGAGCCGGCACTGTCAACGGAGAAGGGCGCTTCGGCCTGCGCGCGCGCGCCCATCGGGTTGCTCGCGGAGCTCACCCATCGCTGCCCGCTGCAGTGCCCCTATTGCTCAAATCCGCTGGAACTCGAACGCGTAGGCACCGAGCTCGACACGGCGACATGGCAGGATGTGCTGCGCCAGGCGGCTCGTCTGGGCGTCGTTCAGTTGCACCTGTCCGGCGGCGAGCCGACTGTCAGGCGGGATCTCGGCGACATCGTCGAGACCGCTGCCGACGCCGGTCTCTATACCAATCTGATCACTGCCGGCGTCCTGCTGACGCGCCAGCGACTCGAAGACCTTGCCGCCCGCGGGCTCCACCACGTGCAGCTTTCGATTCAGGACGTCGATGCGGCGAACGCCGATCGCATCGCCAATTACAAGGGCGGCGCGACCAGGAAGCACGAGGTGGCGCGGTGGGTGCGTGAGATCGGTCTGGCGCTTACGATCAATGCGCCGGTGCACCGCCAGAACCTCGACCGGCTCCAGCGCATTATCGACTACGCCGTCGAGGTGGGCGCCGGCCGCGTCGAGGTCGCGCACGTCCAGTACTACGCGTGGGCACTCAAAAACCGTGCGGCGCTGATGCCGACGCGGGCGCAGGTGATGCGCAGCTCCGAGATCGTCCACCGGGCGCGCGAGCAGCTCAAGGGTGTCCTCGTCATCGATTTCGTCGTGCCCGACTACTACGCCACCTGGCCCAAGCCGTGCATGGGCGGCTGGGGGCGGGGCATCATCAATGTGACGCCTTCGGGCAGGGTGCTGCCCTGCCATGCGGCAGAGACGATCCCCGGTTTGGTCTTCGATAATGTGCGCGACAAGCCGCTGGCCGATATCTGGCTCGAAGGGCAGGCGTTCCAGAAGTTTCGCGGCACCGAATGGATGATCGAGCCGTGCCGGACGTGCGAGCGGCGCGAAATTGACTGGGGCGGCTGCCGCTGCCAGGCGTTTGCTATGGCTGGTGACGCCGCTGCTGCCGACCCGGCATGCGCCAAGTCATCGCGCCACGCCGAGCTCGTCGCCCTGGCGGAACACGAGGCCGGCTTGTCGCCGCCGGCGTTCGTGTACCGACGCCCGCGACCGGCCACCAAGGTCGAAGCGGACCACACCAAGGCGCACACGATTGCCAAGGCCGACTGAGTACATAATACATAGCCGGCAGCTGCTAAATCGGGCGCGATGAGAAGACGATTGATGACTGTCCAGTTGCAACATATGATCAACAGGGATCAATCATGTGGGCTCGGTCGCGGAATGGCGCCGGCCGCAAAGCGGAGGTTCGAGAAAGAAATGCAGCGGTATCTTTTGGCTGTGATCGTCGTTGCCGCCATGTCGGCCATCTCGCCTATGGCGTCAGCGCAGGATCTCGAGAATGGCAAGTCAGTGTTCAACAAGTGCCGCGCCTGCCATCAGGTGGGTGAGGGCGCCAAGAACCTGGTTGGTCCGATCCTCAACGGCCTGATCGGCCGCAAGGCCGGAACGATCGAGGGTTTCAATTATTCGGACGCCAACAAGAATTCAGGGATCACCTGGGACGACGCGACGTTCCGCGAATATATCAAGAACCCGAAAGCGAAAATTCCCAACACCAAGATGGTGTTCGTCGGGCTGAGCGACGAAAAGGACGCTGAGGATCTGCTCGCCTTCCTCAAGCAATACGGCCCGGACGGCAAGACCAAATAACGGTGCCTGCAAAAGGACTTGCAAATTTCTGCTGCGGTGTCGATCCTGCGTCGGCCGTGTTTGCGGCGTGTCGACCAAGGGGAGGACGTAACAGTGAACCCGTATTTGCGAATTGTTCTTGCGACCGTGGCCGCGGTCCAGTTTGGACTATTGGGCGCGAAGGCCAATGCCGCCGACGACCTGGCCGTGGCGGCTGCGAAGGCCGCCAAACTCAATCAGCTGCTGCACACGCTGCGCCTCACCGGGCTCGAGGCGACTCTAAAGGGGCCGGGCCCCTTTACGGTTCTCGCGCCCACTGATGAAGCCTTCGGCAAGCTCCCGAAGGGAGTGCTGTTCCGTCTGCTGCAGCCGGAGAACAAGCAACAGCTCACCGCCGTGCTCAACTATCACGTCGTCCCCGGGGACTACCCTACCGAGCGACTGATGAAAGCGAGAGCCAAGCAGTTCGCGCTCAAAACGGCGGAGGGAGCCACTGTCGAGTTCGATGTGCGAGGCGCGATCAAAGCCGGGGCGGCGACAGTGAGCCAGGGCGAGATCAGAGCCTCGAACGGCGTCATACTGCCGATCGACACCGTGCTGATGCCGCCAAAGGTCAAGGCGGCCCTCGCGGCACGGCGTTCCAAGGGCAGTTAGCGCCTCTTTCAAGCCTGCGGTTTGCGGCGCCGGTCGCAAAGTTGCGACCGGCTATACGCTACAGCGCGGCGACCCCGACTGCGATCATCAAAACAACACGACGCTCCTGATGCTCTTGCCTTGGTGCATCAGGTCGAACCCCTTGTTGATGTCGGCGAGCGGCAGCGTGTGGGTGATCATCGGGTCGATCTGGATTTTGCCGTCCATATACCAGTCGACGATCTTCGGCACGTCGGTGCGGCCACGAGCACCGCCGAAGGCCGTGCCCTTCCAGACCCGCCCGGTAACGAGTTGGAACGGCCGCGTCGCAATCTCCTGGCCGGCACCGGCGACGCCGATAATGACGCTCACGCCCCAGCCGCGGTGGCAGGCTTCCAGCGCCTGACGCATCACGGTGACATTGCCGGTGCAGTCGAAGGTGTAGTCGGCGCCGCCGATCTGGTCCGCGCCGCGCTTCGTCATGTTGACGAGATGGGCAACCAAATCGCCACCGACCTCCTTCGGATTGACGAAATGGGTCATGCCGAAGCGCTCGCCCCACGCCTTCTTGTCGTTGTTGATGTCGACACCGATGATCATGTCGGCGCCGGCGAGGCGCAGGCCCTGGATGACGTTGAGGCCGATGCCGCCGAGGCCGAAAACGACGCCGCTGGCGCCGGGCTCGACCTTGGCCGTGTTGATGACCGCGCCGATGCCGGTCGTGACCCCACAGCCGATGTAGCAGACCTTGTCGAACGGCGCGTCCTCGCGGATCTTGGCCACCGCGATCTCCGGCAGCACCGTGAAATTCGAAAAGGTCGAGGTGCCCATGTAGTGGTGCAGCTTCTTGCCATCGAGCGAAAAGCGCGAGGTGCCGTCCGGCATCAAACCCTGGCCCTGAGTTGCGCGGATGGCCGTGCACAAATTGGTCTTGCGGGATAGGCACGACGGACACTGGCGGCATTCGGGCGTATAAAGCGGAATGACGTGATCGCCCTTCTTTACGCTGGTCACGCCGGGCCCGACGTCGACGACGATGCCCGCGCCTTCGTGCCCGAGAATGGCCGGAAACAGGCCTTCCGGATCCGCACCTGATAGTGTGAACTCGTCGGTATGGCAGATGCCGGTGGCCTTGATCTCGACCAGCACCTCGCCGGCCCTGGGCCCTTCGAGGTCCACTTCGACGATCTCAAGCGGCTTAGCTTTTTCGAATGCAACAGCGGCGCGGGATTTCATGGCGGCGTTCCTCTTGGTCGATGTGGCTGGCGCTCCATACTTTCGCCCCGGGAGGTCTCGCGTGGTACTGCTCCTGAAAATGAACGTCTCCGGCGAGAAATCATATACCAGCGGCGGAAAACCTCCATACAAAGATCGACCGAGACGACGGCGCCTTTCGGCAGAGCACAGCGGCTCGCAAGGAAGCGACGGGGGCCGGTCAGAGCAGACGGCCTCACGCGAACGTGATGAGCCAGACGACGCGTCTAGCGGTGCCAAGCCTGCAAGTCTTGAGAGCCATGGCGGAATAAAAATTCATGGCCGTCGGCGACCGCCGGGAATTGCTGCCTAGGTCGAAAAGGTGTAGTTGAATTACACAAGACTGATCAATCGGTGCAGGTCGGCTGAAGGCAATCGCAACATTGAATCAGGAGGAGTACCAGGATGGCAATGATCTCAATTCATCCGGCAGTTGATAATGGCGTGAAGCCCGGCTCGCCGAACTTTGCAGGTGGCACGCTCACGTGCAAATGCCCGAGTAATCCCGTCGAGGTGAGCGTCTCGAGCCAGTGCGCCCACAATCACGTGTGCGGATGCACCAAGTGCTGGAAGCCTGCAGGTGCGCTGTTCTCGCAGGTCGCCGTGGTGTCGCGCGACAAGCTCCGTGTGACTAAGGGCGCCGAGAAGCTCAAGGTCGTGGACGCGAATGCGACCATTCAGCGGCACGCCTGCACGGGATGCGGCGTGCACATGTACGGTCGCATCGAGAACACCAAACACCCCTTCTACGGGCTCGATTTCATCCACACCGAGCTGTCGAAAGAGCAGGGCTGGGCGGCGCCCGAGTTCGCCGCGTTTGTCTCCTCGATCATCGAATCCGGCGCCAAGCCTGATCAGATGCCAGCCGTCCGGGCCCGGCTGAAGGAGTTGCGCCTTGAGCCTTACGACTGCCTGTCGCCGGCGCTGATGGATGCGATCGCAACCCATACCGCTAAGGCATCAGGTGCCCTCAAGGGCTGACTTGAGGTCCGACGACCGGCTAATCTGACGTCTGCCAAAGTTATCCAAAGACGGAGGCGGCGGCGCTGTCGACTTGCTTGCTCCGGTTTCTCGAAGGGGTGAAGTATTGGGGGCCTGCTCTCGGGTCTGACAGCGTCGTGCCTTCTTCTTTGGGTCCATCCTTTGGTTCGGCCTCTGTGGAGCCCGTACTCGCGATCGCCAACCGGGGTCATGGATCCAAGCGCTTTCTTTTCTTCTGGCTCGATCCTTTGTTCGACCGCGCCGCAGGCATTCCTTCTCCCCGACCACTGGCGTCCTGGCCGGCGCGCGCAGATGCGCTCAAAAGCGGGGCCGGCGCGGGTGCGGGTGCGGCGAGCTTGGATGCATCCGGGCCGCGTCTTGACGGCGTCGAGCACTTCGACAGAGTTGGACGGTTGCGGTGCCGACGTATTTTTCCTTGCTCTCGCCGCTTGGTGCCCGCCCCCTCACGCAATGTGCCTTCTCTCGAGCCTCGGCATCACACGTTCGCTGTTGGCCGTGCGCCCCGAGGGCGCGAACACTGTGGACCGTGATGCGCATGGTCCAGCCCGACCTTCTCGCAGGGGTGGGGATCGTCATCGCACGAGCGTGAGCCGATCCGCGTCGTGCGACTGCACGCGAGGCGTGACGAGCGCGCCGAAAAGCGTAGCCCCCGCATACGGTTGAGGCGCGCGACATGCTGGAAGCATGCGTCCCGCATGACGCGGGCGGCCGCGGGCGTGCGACCCGAAGGGCGGGGCAAATTCGTTTGACAGGGTGCGTCGCGACGCTTGACCGATGACGGCCATCGCTCTGCGCGCCGCTCCTGCCCTGTCATCGAATTTGCCTCCGTTCCGACCCCATCCCTATGAAAAGGTCTAGCTGCGACTGCCGTTCGTCATGATGCGCAATCGTAGTCCGCCGCCATCGATGTCGACGCCGGGCGCCTTGCAGGTTCGGACGAAGGTCGGGCTCAAGCGGTGCTGTAGGCTCGGTCGGGCCACAAGAGTTCCCCCAAAAGCTCCCCCTTTGGGCGTGGAACAGGAGATCGCGCCTGAGGTGGAGACAGACCGCGAGCGCGGCCTCGCCACCAAGGTTCGGCGATCAATAAATCTGATCAAATAGTTGATCTAGCGACAAATTATGGACGGGCCCGGACAGCCGCGGCCGCTCACGGACGAGGCCCTCAAATTCCGGCACTTCTTGGCCAAATCAAGGCAAAGCAGGAATCTGGCGGAGAGGGGGGGATTCGAACCCCCGATGCCCTTGCAGGCATGCCGCATTTCGAGTGCGGTGCGATCGACCACTCTGCCACCTCTCCTGAGGGCCCGCAAACAGCCGACCCGTGTCTCGAAGCCTTCGCAGAATACCCGGCGTGGTCGGCCCGCTGCGATCGGCATCGATGTCGCTCGGTCGTCTAGGGCATGCGCCGCCTTTGCGCAAGGGGCGGCGGCAGGCGCAGCCGATCCCCGCGATGGGCCGCTTCGAGCACGCTGGACATTTGCCGCCGGCGCTGTTGACATGAGGCTCGCAATCCAACCGTCGCGAGGGTGAGACATGGCCCAGTTGCTGTTCCGGAACTTCGAGCTGCTCGACGCCAGCCGCCACAACGAGCGGGTCGGCGGCTGCGAGATCCTGGTCGAGGACGACCGCATCAAGGAGCTTTCGGAAAAGCCGATCAAGTCGGCCGGCGCCACCGTGATCGACTGCGGCCGGCGCACGCTGATGCCCGGCCTGATCGACGCCCACGTGCACGTGATCGCCGGGCTCGTCAACGTCGGCCACAACATGTTGTTGCCCGAGGCGACGGTCGCCTTCAACGCCATGCGCATCATGAAGGGCATGCTCGATCGCGGCTTTACGACTGTGCGCGACGTTGGCGGCGCCACCTATGCCCTGGTCGAGGCGGTCGACAGCGGCCTGATCGACGGTCCCCGCCTCGTCATCTCGGGCAAGGCGCTGTCGCAGACCGGTGGCCACGCCGACGCCCGCACTCGCTACGACCGGCGCGATCCGGCCTCCTTCCAGCATGGCCTCGGTGCGATGGGGCGCATCTGCGACGGCGTCGCCGAAGTCAGGAAAGCAGCCAGAGAGGAGATCAAGCAGGGCGCGCACCTGATCAAGATCATGGCCAACGGCGGCGTCGCCTCGCCCAACGACCCGATTCACTTTCTCGGCTTCAGCCGCGAGGAGATCACCGCCGCGGTCGAGGAGGCAAGCAACGCCGGCACCTACGTCTCGGCCCATCTCTATACCGACGAGGCCATCCGCCGCGCCGTCGAGTGCGGCGTGCACAGTCTCGAGCACTGCAATCTCATCACCGAGAAGACAGCGCGCTTTGCCGCCGAAAAGGGCGCCATGGCCTGCCCGACGCTCGTCACCTACGAGTATCTCAAGATCGAAGGCGCGGCACTCGGCCTGCCGCCGGTCTCGGTCGCCAAGGTCGACAGCGTCGGTCTCGCCGGCCTGAAGTCGCTCGAGATCATGAAGGCTGGCGGCCTCACCATGGCGTTCGGCACCGATTTGCTGGGCGAGATGCACCGCCACCAGTCGGAAGAGTTCGCGATCCGCGGCCGTGTGCTGCCGGCGATCGAGGTGCTGCGCTCGACCACGAAACACGCGGCGAAGTTGCTGCGGCGCGAGGGCCAGATCGGTACCATCGCGCCTGGCGCCTACGCCGACATGATTATGGTCGACGGCGATCCGCTGAAGGACTTGTCGTTGCTGACCGGCCAGGGCCGCCATATCCCGGCGATCATCAAGGGCGGCAAGTTCCACAAGAACAAGATCGGTTGAGTGAGGCTGGGGCCCCAGACGTGCAGCGCATCGCCAATCCGATGACAGCCGATACGGCGCGCCAAACGTCGCCGCAGTCGAAGTCGTCCTGGCGCCGCGTCATCGGCAGCCGTGCGCTCGGACGTCTCTTGCTCAACGGCGCTGCCGGCCTCGCGCTCGGCTACATCCTGGTGCCGCTGGTGTTTGTCACCTGGCTCGCATTCTTCAAGCAGGAGATCCCGTCGTTCCCGCCAGAAGGCTATACCCTCAAGTGGTTCGGCCAGATCGCCGAGAACGCGAGCTTCGTGAAGGGTTTTGCATTGAGCCTTGAGGTCGGTGTCCTGGCGACGCTGATCGGCCTCGCGCTGGCGGTACCGGCGAGCTTGATGCTGGCGCGTCGGAAGCTGCCCTTCCACGGCGCACTTTCCCAACTGCTGGTGTTGCCGCTGATCGTGCCCGGCATCGTCATGGGCACCTCGATCTACGTGTTCCACATCGAGACCGAGATGGCGACCGAGCTGCCGGTGCTGGGCTCGTTCGCGGGGCTCGTCGCCGCCCACACGCTGATCGTGATCCCCTGGACGGTGCGGCTCGTGACGGCGAGCCTCGCCGGTTTCGATCACACCACCGAGGAGGCGGCGCAGAACCTCGGCGCGACGCCGTTCAAGACGTTCTGGCGGGTGACGCTGCCGGCGATCAAGCCCGGCATCGTAGCGGGCGCGCTGTTCGGCTTCGTGATGTCGTTCGGCAATCTCGAGATGAGCTTGTTCCTGGTCGGGCCGGGCCGCACCACGCTGCCGATCGCGATCCTGCAGTACCTCGAATGGAAGATCGATCCGACGGTCGCGGCCGTATCGGTGGTGCAGATCGCGATCATCGCCATCGCCATGCTGATCACCGACCGCTACGTCAAGATCGCCAGGGTGGTGTGAACTCTGCTGCTATGCCACCGTGTGCACGATCACCGGCCCTGCCGACGCGGTGACCGGCCCGTCGAGCATCGCCGCCAGATTGCGCTCGATCCAGCTGAGGCCGCGGCGGTTGGATTCCTTGGCGCCCTCGTAGCTGTCGAATATGGCGACCGCCGTCACCATGTCGTCGGGCGCATAGACGACATAGTAGCCCATGAAGCCCGGAACATGGCTGATCACCGGGATTGCACCCTCCTTGATCCGCTTGGCCAATTTGTCGGCCATGCCGGGCTTGGCTTTTCCTTGTCGAATGGCGGCGTACATGCGCTTCACTCCAATCTTGGTGCAGGCGTGGCGGAATGCGGATGGTCTTTGCCAAGCCTAAGTGCCGGGCCCGGTGTCGTCGTTGCCCTTGTACCTTGCGAACAGGCTGGTCGGGAAATCCGCCGCATAGCGCTTGCCCTTCGCCTGCGGGCGGAACTCGGGCCGCGGCCGGTCATCCGGCACCACCAGCATGCGATAGAGATGCCAGGTCGCGTGCCCCAAGACCGGCACGACAATTGCGAGGCCGACGAATAGCGGCAGCATTCCGACTATCAGGCCGGCGGCGACGATCAGACCCCAGGCGGTCAGTACCAACGGGTTCTTGAGCACGGCGCGCACCGAAGTCACGACCGCGGCGCTGAAACCGACGTTGCGGTCGAGCAGCAGCGGGAACGACACCACGGTGAGAGCAAATGCCACGACCGCAAACAGCAGCCCGACCAAGTTGCCGACGAGCGACAGCATGTGGCCTTCCCGCGTGTACAGCAAGTCGTGAACGAAATCGCCGATCGTAATCGTGTCACGGTCACCGAAGTAGGCGGTATACATGGCATCGGCAGTGACGATCCAGATGGCGAAGAGCGCGAGCAGTGCGACGCCGAGGATCAAAATGGTGCGGAACGACGGCGAATGCACGATGTCGAGGGCGTGGCTCCACGAGGTGTCGAGCCCGGCCTCGCGGCGCCGGCTGAGCTCATAGAGCCCGATCGCCGCGAACGGCCCGATGAGGGCGAAGCCCGACGCCAGCGGGTAGAGCAGCGGTACGAGGTCGTAGCCGAACGTTGCCGCCGCCAGCAGCAACCCAGCGACCGGGTAGATCAGCGCCAGGAATATCACGTGCGTCGGCATGGCGCGAAAGTCGTCGAAGCCCATTGCCAGCGCGCGTCGCAGATCGGCGATGGTAATGGTGCGAACCTCGGGCAGTTCGTGCACTGCCTCGACAGGCATGATCAGGTCTGGTTGTGCCATTGGCTTACCTCCGGAGCTTGCAGGTCCAAAGGGGCGCGGCGACGCGTAAGCGCGTAGATGTCGAAGTATCCACGGTCACGTCATGTCGCAACCCGGGAGTATAAATAGACTAGCATGACCTGAGGCGAGTTGTCGCGGATAAACGAAGTGCCGGCGGAACGGTCGCTGGCATCGGCACTCAGCGCTTGTTCGTTCCGAATTGCCCGAATGCCGGTGGCGACAATTCGTCGATCGAGCGTCCGGCCCAGTCGAGCGAGGACGCCTTGGCCAGCGCCCGGCTTTGTGCGGCGTTCACACCATCTGCGGCTGCCGCATAGTCCATGGTGAGAACCCGGCCGTCCTTCACGACCTGGCGGCCGGCGACGAATACGTGACGCACGGCGCGGTCGGCGGCGGCGTAGATCAGGCTGCGCAAGGGCTCGCGCCGCGGTTGCATGGCGGGGTGCGTGAGGTCGATCATCACCACGTCCGGCTTGGCACCGACCGCAAGCCGGCCGATGTCGCTGCGGCCGAGCAGCCGTGCGCCGCCGAGCGTTGCGCAGTTGAATATGTCGCCCGACGTGACGTTGTCCGGTGTTTCGGCGGTGATGCGGGCATAGATGCCGGCGTGGCGCATTTCCTCCAGCATATTGTGCGGATAGGTGTCGGTGCCAATGCCGACGTTGATGCCACTTCTGAGATATGAACCGAGATCGCGCAGCGTAATTCCCCGCCGCGCGAACACCGTCGGGCAGTGCGCGACCGACGTGCCGGTTTCGGCAAGGCGGGACTTGTCGGTGCGTGTCGGCCAGCGCACCCATGGATGGTGATCGAGGAAGATCCCGTGCGCGATCGAGGCGCGAGGCCCCAAGAAGCCGAGCTTGTCCAGCCATTGCACCGCGGTCAGGCCGGTGCGGCGAACCAATTCATTGAATTCGGTGATCGATTGGGCGCAGTGGACTTGGATCGGCAGATCGCGCTCCTGGGCCGCCGCGATCGATAGGCGCAGCAGTTCCTCGTTGCAGGTGTCGATTTGCGCCGGACAGACAAGTCCGCTCAGCCGGCCGCTGGGGTGCTTGACCGCCGCGTCGACGATCGCCAGCGCCTCGGCCATTGCCTTGCGGCCGGCGGCATCGTCGAGCTCGTACTCCACAAGGTAGCCGTTGCGCGTGAACCAGCGGCCATTGCGGTACATCGGCGCCAGGATCAACCGCATGCCGGACGCGGCCGCCCGATCGACCCAACCTTCGCTCGGGAATGACAGGTCGACCAGCGTGGTTACGCCCGACATCAGGAGTTCCGACCACGACATGTGGTTGAGATGCGGGATGCCCTCGGCATCGGCGCGGAACAGCCACAGGTATTCGTAGAGCGATGAATTGTAGAGTTTCGGCGTCCCGACCTCGTCGGTGAGCCCCTTGTTGCCGGGTTCGCTCGAAGGATGTGAATGCACGTTGACGAGGCCCGGCATCACCATCATGCCGCGGCCATCGATGGTCGTGTCGGCCTTGCCCGCGAAAGCCGATCCGAGATGCACGAGCTTGATTTCGTCGAACACGACGTCACAGCCGCGGCGGTATTCGTGCGTCCCGGCCTCTTCGTCGTAGACGATCGCGAGTTCTGCGTTGGCAATGCGCGTCGTGGTCATGACAATGGCGTCCCGTTGGTGGTGCTGAACCGTCTTGACGGCCCACGGCTTAGGCCCGACGCTCGGCAACATCGAAAAGCTGCAGCGAGGATCGGCGATGCCGCCGGAGAATGCAATCAGCCCGTCGCTAATCCGGCATGCTTCGTGGGCGGTCCTGTGGGATGGCGATCGCGGACAGGCCTACAAGACCGACGTCGACGTGCGGCTGCGGAACGGTGAGATCGCGGCCGTTGCGCCGGGCGGCACAATTCCAGCCGAGCCCACCGATGTGGTGCTCGACGGGCGCGGATTGATGCTGATGCCGGGCCTTATCGACATCCACTCACATCCCTCGACCGAGCCGGGCTATCGCGGTGTTCGCGAGGATCACGGTGTGCCGGAGCAGCAGATGACCGGGTTGTTCGAGCGCTTGCAGGCGTTCAACCTCGACGCCCCTGGGCGCAAGGCTGCCGCCACCATGAGCTATGCCGAGATGCTGGCGTGCGGCATCACGACCGTGGCCGATCTTTCAAACGCCTTCGACGGCTGGCTCGATGTGATGCGCGCAAGCGGGCTCAGGGTGTACGCGGCGGCCGGCTTCGCCTCGGCGCGCTGGGGCATGTCGTCGCCGGCGGTCGTCACCTGGAATTGGGACGAGGCCGGCGGCCGCAGCAGTTTCGAGCGCACCAAGAAACTGCTCGACGACATCGACGCCGACGACACCGGCCGGCTCAGGAGCGTCGTCTATCCAGCGCAGATCGACACCGTCAGCGAGGAGCTGCTCCGCACGGCGTTTGCCTATGCCGAGGCGACGGACCGGCTGTTCATGAGCCATCTCGCGCAAACCGTCATCGAGGTGCGCGAGATGATCCGCCGGCACGGCATCACGCCGGTCGCCTGGGCGCAAAGGATCGGCATCCTCGCGTCGCGCACGACAATGGGCCATTGCATCTTCCTCGACGATCATCCGCAGATCGGTTGGCACACCAAGCGCGACCTCGCCATCCTCGCCGAGACGGGCACGAACGTCGCCCACTGTCCCTCGCCGTTCGCGCGTTACGGCGCCGCAATGGATCACTTCGGGCGCTATCGGGCGGCCGGCGTCAACGTTGCGATCGGTACCGACGTTGCGCCGCACAACCTGATCGAAGAGATGCGCACCGCAATCCTGGCCGGGCGGCTCGCCAGCGCCGACGTTCGCTCGATCGATGCCGGGTCGGCGTTTCACGCGGCGACGATCGGCGGCGCGACGGCGCTCGGCCGCCGCGATCTCGGTCGCATCGCACCCGGCGCCAAAGCCGACCTCGTGCTGGTCGATCTTAGCCATCCGCTGATGCAGCCGGCGCGCGATCCACTCCGCTCGCTGATCTATCACGCCGCCGATCGCGCGGTGCGCACGGTGATCGTCGATGGCCGGGTCGTCTACGACAACGGCAAGGCGCTAGGGCTTGATACGGCAACAGCCGCCGCAACGGTCACGGAGTCCCAGGCAAGAATGCTGCGCGATGCCGCAAATCGGGACTATGCCGGCCGGGACGGTGATGCCATCAGTCCGTTGTGCCTGCCCCTGCGGTAATCGTTGCGTTGCGAACGGCAGGGTCGACAATGTAGAGCGCAATACGAGTGACCGCTGGGCAGGTCGGGTAGAGCACTGTTGGCGACCTGGACCTGCGGACCCAACTTCAATGCATCACCCTCGGCACGTCGACATATTCGCTGGTTGGCATCAGTCGTTCGTGTCAGTGCCGAGATGGAACAGGCAATCACCGCGCTCGCATCGCGACGGCAGGCGCTTGCAGAGCACAAGACCAGCGCGCTTGAACGCCAATTCCGCCGGCGCCCGCCAAGGCGTATCGACAAAATGTATGCGCGCAGCTGGCGCGCCAGCCTTTACGTCGGCGCCGGGCTCGACCAGCGGCTCGTACACTCCCGACTCGCTCGCATACACGTAGTAGTCATCGCCGCCGACCTCGGTCAGCCGCGTCTCGACCGACGGCGGCACGTCGACGTCGTGCAGCATGCCGATGTGGGCCAGCGCCCGACGCAAGCCATTCTCGGCCACGCCAAGGCTCGCGACGGTCAACGTTCCGCCGCCGCCGAGCTCGGTTCCGATGGCCACGACACCGCGACGCCGGCATCCGGACGTGAACGTGCGCCCGCCGCCCTGCGGCGCAGCGAGGAGATAGCTGACCGGTGCACCGAAGGCCTTCAGCAGGTCGAGACAGCGCTGGGTGTAGACCGGATCGGGATCGCGCACCGCGAGCCCGCTCGGCACATACATCAGCGAGCTGCCGCCGGAATGCAGGTCGATCGCATAGTCGACACCGTTGAGCAGCACCTGCTCGACCCAGAAGGCGATCTGCTCGGTAATGGTTCCGTTCTGATCGCCGGGATAGGCGCGGTTCATGTTGACCGAATCGATCGGCGACGTCCGCGTCGCCGCGATCGCGGCCGGGAAATTCGCCGACGGCAGAATGACGAGCCGGCCCCTGACGTGGCGCGGCTCCAGCGAGCGGATCAGGTTGGCGAGCGCCAGCTGGCCCTCCCATTCGTCGCCGTGATTGCCGGCGATCAGCACGACGCTCGGGCCGGTGCCGTTGGCAATGCGCGCAATCGGAATCGGTATCCAGCCATAGGCCGAGCGGTGCACCGAGTGTGGCACGCGCAGAAAGCCCACGGCCTTGCCCTGCGCCGACAGATCGATATCGGCATAAAGGCTGCTTACCGCGCCGAATTCGGTCGCCACGGGCGTTGTCCCGGGGGTGGTGCTCATGGTGTCTCCTGGATTTCCTCAGATGGCCTCGGCCCACAGCCGCTCGTTCAACAGCGCCTGCGCGACCGCCTCGGCGATTGCCTCGAGCAGTCGTTCGCCCTTCTCCGGAGTGGCAGCGCCGGCCTCGCCGATGACACCGATCATCGAGCGGCTGGACAGCTGCCGCCAGCGATAAACACCAGGGTTGACGCTCGGGATTGCCGCGAGCCCCGGCACCAGATCGCCACGCATCTGCGCCAACTCGCCGCGATCGATCAGCTCAGGCGTCAGCGCCAGCATCATCGACGTTTCCGCCTCACACGCATGCAGCAACGCCGTCTGCTTCTCCAGGATCGCGGCGATCTGCGCCTGCGCAATCGACCAGTAGGTGCCGCCGGCGAGTGGAATGCGGTGCTTGACCGTGAATTCCGTGATGAACGTGTATATTCCGTCCGTGTTGCCGCCGTGCCCATTGAGGATGAAGATCCGCTTGAAGCCGGCACGCATGGCAGATCGGCAGGCGCAATCGAGTACGGCGGCCATCGTCGGATAGTCGAGCGTGATGGTGCCATTGAGCGAGACGTGATGCTCGCTCATGCCAAACGGGATGGTTGGCGTCACGATGGTCGGATGTGCTGCGCTCATGCGCCTGGCGGACCGATGGGCGACCTCAGTGACGAGCCGCGAGTCGGTCTGCACCGGCAGATGCGGACCGTGCTGCTCGGTCGATCCGATCGGCACGATGACAATGGCGTCGCGTGCGGCCAACGCCTTGATCTCGGCGGCCTTGAGGCGCGCCCATTCGATCTCGCTCATGTCGTGTCTCCGGATGGCAATGTTCGGGGGGATGGCGGCACGCCTGCCGCCATCGGCGCCGCCGTCACAGCGTCGGCAGCGGCACCATCGGCTGCGCCAGCCACTTGCGGTGCAGCTTGTCCAACTCGCCGTTCATCGAGTTGAAGAAGATGAAGCTGTTGAGCCACTGCAGCATGGTCAACTCGCCCATCTTGACGCCCATGTGCGCCGGGCTGCGGCGAATGACGAACTTCTGCTCGAACTCCTTGGTTGGCGCGCGTTTCATCAGGTCCGGGACGATCAGGCTGTTGGTGGCGAACAGATCGGCCTGCCCGGTGATGTAGGCGGTCGCCGCCGTCGCATCGTCCTCGGTGCGCATGATGTTGGCTTTCGGGTTCATCGCGGCGAGCCCGAGATCCTGCGTCGTGCCTTTTGCGGCGACGACACGCAATGAACCCAGATCGTCCGCCGACTTGACGTTGGCACTCTTCGGCCCATAGACGGCGAGGCTGGTGTCGGCATAGGGCGCGGTGAACATGATCTGCTTTGCCCGCTCCGGCGTCAGCCCCATGACCGAGATCACCATGTCGACCTTGTCGGTCAGCAGAAACGGGATGCGGTTCGCGCCCGTCACCTGCTGCAGCTCGACTTTCACGCCGAGCGCCTTGCCGACCATCTCGGCCAGGTCGACATCGAAGCCCTCGGCCTTGCGCTCCTGGTTCTGGGAACCGAACGGCGGCACATCAAGCGGTACCGCAATGCGGATGACACCGTTCTTGAGCACGTCGGCGAAGGTATCGGCATGCGCCGGTGTACCAAGTAGGATCATCGATACGAGCAAGGCACATGTTGTAAGCAGGCGTTGCATGCGGGCACTCCTTGTGACTGGACCAGCGACACTTCACGAATGCAGTGATGTTTCAGTGCAGAACGGCGTCGAGAAAACTCACAAGCTCGGGTGTTTGCGGATCGGACAGCAAGTCCACGGCGCGGCCTTCCTCGCGGATACGCCCCTCGTGCATGAATATTAGGCGCGTTGCGACGCGCCGCGCAAAGCCCATTTCGTGCGTTACCAGCATCATCGTCATGCCGTCGCGTGCCACCTGCTCCAACACTTTCAGCACCTCGCCCGTCAACTCGGGATCGAGCGCCGACGTCACCTCGTCGAGCAGCATCAGCTGCGGCTGCATCGCCAGTGAGCGGGCGATGGCGACGCGCTGCTGCTGGCCGCCCGATAGCTGGTCGGGATAGGCATCGATCTTCTCGGCTAGACCTACGCGCGCCAGGACCTTGGCAGCCAGTTCACGAGCCGCCCCAGGATCCATGCCCTTCACGACGCGGGGGGCCAGCGTTATGTTTTTCTCGACGGACAGATGCGGAAAGAGATTGAAGCTCTGGAAGACGATGCCGACCTGCTGACGCAACTTCCGCAGATCGGTCGCCGGGTCATTGACAACCGTGCCGCCAAATACGATCCGCCCGCCCTGAATCGGCTCCAGACCGTTGATGCAGCGCAGCAGCGTGCTCTTGCCGGAGCCGGAGCGGCCGATGACGGCGATGATCTCGCCCGCCTCGATGGCAAGCGATACGCCGTCGAGCACGGTGTTGGTGCCGTAGCGTTTGACGACGCCGGTGATCTCAACGAGCGACACGCATCCTCCTCTCGAGGTTCCGGCTCAACTGCGTCAGCGGGAAGCAGAGCGCGAAATAGATCGCCGCCACGGTGATGTAGACGCTGAACGGGCGATAGGTGGCCGCGTTGACCAGCTGCCCTTCGCGGGTCAACTCGATGAAGCCGATTACCGCCGCCAGCGACGTGTTCTTGATGAGCTGGACAAGAAAGCCGACCGTCGGCGGAATGGCAATGCGCAGTGCCTGCGGCACGATCACGTAGCGCAGCTGCTGGCCGAAGCTGAGCCCGAGCGAGCTGCCCGCCTCCCACTGCTGCGGCGGTATTGCCACCAGGCACCCGCGCCAAATCTCGCCGAGGAACGCGCCGGCGTAGATGGAATAGGCGATCATCGCCGCGATCCACGGCGAGACTTGCACCTTCGTCATGATCGGCAGACCGAAGAAGAAGACGAACAGCCATGCCAGCAGCGGAATACCCTGCACCGCCGCGACATAGGTGGCGCCGAGCGCGCGCAGCAGCCGATAGGGGGCGACCCGCAGCAGCGCCACCAGCAGGCCGACAATGCCCCCGCCGATGAATGCAAGCACGGTCAGCGCCAGCGTCCAGCGCGCCGCCAGCACGAGATAGTAGACGTCGACCAGATTGAATTCCCGGATCATCGGCGACCGAACGCAATCCGGCCGACGCCCGCGAACATGATCCGCAGGGCCAGGGCCAAGGCGAGGTAGATGAACGCCACGACGAGGTAGATCTCGAAATCCCGGAAGGTTCGCGACTGGATGATCGATGCGACGTGGAACAGATCGGGCGCCGAGATCTGCGAAACGATGCTGGTAGCCAGCATCATCAGTACGAACTGGCTGGTCAGCGCCGGATAGACGATCTTCAATGCCGGGAACATCACGACGTGGCGAAACACCTGCAGCCCGGACAGCCCGAGCGAATGGCCGGCTTCGATCTGAGCGCGCGGAATGGCCTCGAGCCCGGCGCGGATGATCTCCGCCGTATAGGCCCCAAGATTGATCGTCAGCGCGATCAGGCTCGCCGTCATGGCGTCGAGGCGCACGCCGAGGCCTGGCAAGCCGAAGAACACGATGAAGAGCTGCACGATGAGCGGCGTATTGCGAATGATCTCGACATAGGCGGCGCTGACGGCACGGATGGTGGCGCCACCATAGACCCGCATGCTCGCGACGATCGCGCCGAGGACGAATCCTGCGGCGATCGTCACGGCCGACAGCAACAGTGTGACCCCGATCCCCTCTAGCAGGAAGTCCTGCTGCGCCCAGATGTCACGGAAGTTGAAGACATAACCCATAGGTGCCGCAGTCGATGGCTTCCTGGAGACAGTCGAACATGCTTTTTATCCACGCTAACGTTGCTTCACTTATGAAGTCAAGACGCATATATAAAGCGAAACGGCTGTGCGAACGGCGAGACTTCACGCCAGCGAGACGATCGAATGACAGTACGCAAACTTCCATCAGGCCGGCGCCGCACCACCTACTCCGCGCCGGCGCTGGAGAAGGGCCTCGATATCATCGAGTTGTTGGCCACGATGCAGCGGCCGATGGCAACCCGCGAGATTGCCGAACGGCTGAACCGTTCGAAGGGCGAGATCTTCAGGATGGTTTTTGTCCTGGTCGAGCGTGGCTACCTGAAGCGCGATGCCGCGAGTGACGAACTCGCGTTGACCAACCGTCTTTTCGATATCGGCATGCGTACGCCGCGGGCACGCCAGCTGATCGAGGTCGCGGTTCCAGCGCTCGAACGTCTTTGTGATGAAAGCGGACAGTCCGCGCATTTGGTCGTCGTCAACAACGGCGAAACCGTCGTGGTCGCCAGTACTTCCGGACGGTCGGACATCAGCTTCTCATTGCGGTTGGGCTATCGCAGGCCAGCTCTCGCATCGACATCTGGCCAGATCATCATTGCATTCCAGGATGGTGCGCAACGCGCGAGAATCATTGCGGAATGTCGAGCGGCATCAAGTCATGCCGTGCCGGTGGCAAGACTGGGCAAGAGGCTTGATGCTATTGCGCAGCGGGGCTATCTGATCGCCGAGAGCCACGACCAAGTTGGCATCACCGATATTGGCGCACCGATCCTGGACCGGCAGGGCCATGCGCTTGCTGGCGTCACCGTGCCCTACCTAAATCGGCGCGGCTCACCGCCGCGACATGAGCAAGTGCTGCAACTGCTGTTGCAGACTTGTCGCTCGATCAGTGAGGCGCTGAAATGATCCTTGAGCTGAATGTGGTCGCGACCTGCGCTCAAATAGTTGTGCATTCTCGGATGCTGCCAACGAAGCTTCGGGGCGTGCTGCGGGTGGCACAATTCGTCGGTATCTGACGCCGCCGAGCGGAAATATGGATCGTTATCGCATTCGCTCGGCGCAGCGACAGTGTGAGATGCTCCGGCTGTGATTGCATGATCGGCGCATTTTGATCTTCCCGGCGCTCGAAGCTAGAGCGGTCGCGCCCAACCCCATCACCCGCTGCTCCTCCCCAACCCCAGCAACTGCACGTTGCCGCCCGTGGCGGTTATGTCCGTCGTGCGCACGTGCTCGGTGGCGAAGCGGGTAAGATAATTGGGGCCGCCAGCTTTCGGACCGGTACCGGACAGGCCGTCGCCGCCGAACGGCTGCACGCCGACGACGGCGCCGATCTGGTTGCGGTTGACGTAGAGATTGCCGACGCGGGCGTGCTCGGCGACGAAGTCGGCGACCGCGCCGATGCGACTGTGCAGCCCGAGTGTCAGGCCGAAGCCGGTGGCATTGATGTCGGCGATCACCCGGCCGAGCTGGCCTTGCGCGAACCGCACCACGTGCAGGATCGGCCCGAACACCTCGCGCTCGAGTTGGCCGATGCGGTCGATCTCGTAGACGGCGGGTCCGACGTAGGTGCCGGCGCGGCAGGCGGCCGGCACGGCGAGGTCAACCAGCACGCGCCGGGCCTCGCGATGCATGCGGACCTTGTGCGCCTCGAGCTTGTCCTGCGCCGCCTGGTCGATGACCGGGCCGATGTCGGTCGCATAGGAGAAGGGATCGCCGATGTCGAGCGCCGAAACCGCGCCGACCAGCATCTCGATCATCTTCGGTGCCACGTCGTCCTGGACGAACATCACGCGCGCCGCCGAGCAGCGCTGGCCGGCGCTGTCGAAGGCGGAGCGCACGACGTCGCGGATCACCTGTTCCGGCAAGGCGCTCGAGTCGACGATCATCGCGTTCAAGCCGCCGGTCTCGGCGATGAAGGGGACGATCTCGGAGCGGCGGTCGGCGAGACCGCGCTGGATCGCCCAGGCGGTGTCGTTGGAGCCGGTAAAGGCGATGCCCTTGACGCGTCTGTCCTTGACCAGCGCTGCGCCGACTTCACCGCCGCCGGTCAGCAGATGCAGGACGTTCGCCGGCACGCCGGCCTCGTGCAGCAGCTGGGTCGCCAGATACGCGACCACCGGCGTCTGCGCGGCGGGCTTGGCCAGCACCGGATTGCCGGCAGCGAGCGCCGCCGCCACCTGGCCGGTGAAGATCGCGATCGGGAAATTCCATGGGCTGATGCAGGCGAAGGGCCCTCGGCCACGAAATTCCATTGTGTTGGTCTCGCCGGTCGGGCCGGTCAATCTGGTTGGCCCTGAGAACAGCCGCCGTGCCTCGGTCGCGTAGTAGCGCAGGAAATCGACCGCTTCGCGCAGGTCGCCTTGCGCGTTCTCGAAGGTCTTGCCGGCCTCGCGCACGATCACCGCCATCAAGCGGGCGCGGTCGCGCTCGTAGAGATCGGCGGCGCGCTCGAGGATGGCGGCGCGTTCGATCCCGCCGCGGCGGTCCCAGGCGTGGGCGGCGGTTGTGGCACTGGTGATCGCAGCGTCGATTGCTGCGGCGTCGGCGGCGCGCACCGTCCCGATGCGCTGGCGGCGGTCGTGCGGGCAGGCGACCAGGGTCGCCTCGGGGCCGCCGTTGATGGCGCGACCGTCGACCAGCGGGCCGACCGCGAACGAGCCGTCGAGCGCCGCACTCATCTCATCGGCGAGTCGGGCGCGGACGGCAGGTTCCGACAGCGGCAAGCCAAGGCTGTTGCGCCGCGCCGTGCCATAGATCGCGAGCGGGCTCGGTTGCAGCATTTCGCCGGCCGCCGGCCCCTTCTCGCGCTCGATATCGGCCGCCTCTACCGGATCGCGGATGATCTCGGCGACCGGCGCCTCCTCGTCGGCGAGCCGGTTGACGAACGAGGTATTGGCGCCGTTCTCGAGCAGACGCCGCACCAGATAGGCGAGCAGGTCCTCGTGGCCGCCGACCGGCGCGTAGATGCGGACTGCGCGACCAAGCTTCGTCGGCCCCACCACGTCCTCGTACAGCGCCTCGCCCATGCCGTGCAGGCGCTGGAATTCGAACGGTGCGTTGCCACCGGCGGTGTAGGCGGCAGCGACCGTGTGGGCGTTGTGGGTGGCAAACTGTGGATAGAACGCCTGCGCGTCGGACAGCAGCAATCGCATGCTGGCGAGGTAGGACACGTCGGTGTGCAGCTTGCGGGTGAACACAGGATAGTCCTGCCAGCCGCGCTCCTGCGCCCACTTGATCTCGCTGTCCCAGTAGGCGCCCTTGACGAGGCGCACCGGAATGCGCTTCGCGCCGCGCTCCGACAGGCGCCTGAGCCAGCGCAGCACTGGGATCGCACGGCGGCCGTAGGCCTGCACCGCGAGGCCCAGTCCCGGCCAGCCATCGAGCGCGGGATCGGTGAAGACGCGACCGAACAGGCCAAGCGAGGGATCGAGCCGGTCCTGCTCCTCGGCATCGAGGGTGAGGCCGAGCCCACGCGCGCGGGCGGCATTCGCCAGCTCGACGACGAGCGACACGAGTTCGGCGTCGAGCCGGGCCTCCTTGCCGGGCTCGTAGCGCGGATGGATCGCCGACAGCTTCACCGACAGGCTCGGCCGATCCATCAACGCATCGGGATGAGCCGAGGCGAGCGGGCCTGCCGCCTTGCCGACGGCGTCGAGTGCTGCCATGTAGCGCTCGTAGTAGCGCTTGGCATCGGCTGCGGTCTTTGCCCCCTCGCCGAGCATGTCATAGGAGAAGCGATAGCCTTTGGCCTGCAACGGTGCTGCCCGCTTCAAGGCATCCGCGATGGTGGTGCCGAGCACGAACTGGTCGCCCATCACCTTCATCGCCTGGCGCAGCGCCTGGCGGATTACCGGTTCGCCGGAGCGCAGGACGAGGCGCTTCAGGATGTTGCCGACGCTGGCGCCTTTCACATCCTTGAGCTTGACGATGTGCCCGGTCAGCATCAGCCCCCAGGTCGAGGCGTTGACGAACAGCGAGTCGGACGCCCCCATGTGCTTGCCCCACTGGCCGCTGCCGACCTTTTCGGCGATCAGCGCGTCGGCGGTCTCGGTGTCGGGAATGCGCAGCAGTGCCTCGGCCAGGCACATCAGGATGACGCCCTCCTCGGAGGTCAGGCCATATTCGTGCATGAAGGCGTCGATGCCCGAGAACTGGTGCCGGCCGGCGCGGGCGGTGTGGACGAAGCGACGGGCGAGGTCGGCGGTGCGGCGGCGCTCGTCCTCGGTGAAAATCGCGCGCTCGATCAGGCCGCCGACGAGGCGCATCTCCTCGACGAGATGATAGCTCGCGATCTCGTCGCGCGGCGGCAGTTCATTGCGCTGTTTCTCGGATTTTTCGGCATGTGCCATAGCCCGCTGCTCCGCATTCCGGCCCACGATTGAATCAGTCGCGGCAGAATAGCAGATGCCGCACGCCGTGGCGCGCCATCGACTTTTCCGGCGATCCGCGCTCTATGTCGACCATCCAATTCGCGGGAGGGAGCCATGCAGGCACGTCGGGTGATCACGGTGGTTGGCTGCCACGCCGAGGGCGAAATTGGCGACGTCATCACCGGCGGCGTACTGCCGCCGGCGGGTGCCGACATGCTCGAAAAGAAGCTCGCCATGGAGCGCGAGCACGACCACGTCCGCCGCCTGTTGATCCAGGAGCCGCGCGGCTCGGTCGCCCGCCATGTCAATCTGATCGTACCGCCGACCAGGGGCGACTGCGTCGCCGGCGCCATCGTCATGGAGCCGACCGAGTACCCGCCGATGTCGGGCTCGAATACCATGTGCATCGCAACCGTGCTGCTCGAGACGGGGATCGTGCCGATGGCCGAGCCGGTGACCGAGCTGCGCCTCGACATGCCGGCCGGCCCGGTCGATGTGATCGCGACCTGCGAGCGCGGCAAGGTGACCGGCGTCACCATCCGCAACGTGCCGGCGATGGCGCTGAAGCTCGATGCGTCTTTGGAGGTCGCCGGTCAGGGCACATTGAAAATCGACATCTCCTACGGCGGCATGATCTTCGCGATCGTTGATGCCAAAGCGGCGGGGTTCGCGGTCGCGCCGGACGAAGCGCGCGACCTTGCCGTCCTTGGCGAGAAGGTGAGGATTGCGGCACGCGAGCAGCATCCGGTGGCCCACCCGTTGCATCCGGAGATTGCGGGCGTCTCGATCGTGCAGTTCGCCGGCCCGTTCAATGGCCCGGACCAGGTGTCGCGCAACACCTGCATCGTCGCGCCGGGCCGTTCCGACCGCTCGCCAACCGGCACCGGCACCTGCGCTCGCATGGCCGTGCTGCATGCGCGCGGACTGCTGAAAGTGGGCCAGGGCATCGTGCACGAATCGATCATCGGCTCGCGCTTCAAGGGCCGCATCCTGGGCGAGACGACGGTCGCAGGCGTCAAGGCGATCGAGCCCGAGATAACGGGGCGCGCCTGGATCACCGGATTGCACCAGTATTTCGTCGACCCGAGCGACCCCTGGCCCGAAGGCTACGTCGTCGCCGACACCTGGGGCACCAGCGGTACGGTGCGACAAGGCGGGTGACGCAGTCATCCGCGAGGGTGCAACGGCGACGGTCGTAACGCGATCTCGTCGATGACGCGAACAAAAAACGACTGGTGGCGGCGGCCGGAAAGCCTTGATCCAGGGCAAGGCGCAGATGGCGGCGATCGCTATCGTTGTTGAGATCCTATGCGGGGAAACGCCGTCATGGCCAAGACCCTCGAGCTTTTGACCACTGATCCATTGGCGCAATTTGCGCTCGCTGGGCTTGCGGTGACCATACTCGTCAACATTGGAATTTTCGTGTTTGTGATGACCCGCCGCACCCCCCCGAAGCAATAGGCAGCGGTTGCTCGATCGACTGATCGTCGTCGCAATCGACAGGCGGCTGCGACGGCGCGGGTCGCGCGCCCAGCGGTGTCAGGCCTGATTGTGCATTCGGCCGCTTGACGCCGGTCAAGGTCGCTCGCCGCTGCCGATGCCAGCGTTTCTTTGTCGTGCATTCCAACAGCGAGGCGAGCGATGAAAGCGCAAGACATCATGACCCGGGATGTCATTACCGTCAGTCCCGACAAGTCGATCAAGGATATCGCCGCCCTGATGGTCGAAAAGCATATCAGCGGCATTCCGGTGGTCGGCACCGACGGTGCCATCATCGGCATGGTCAGCCAGAGCGATCTGCTGCATCGGGCCGAGGTCGGCACGCAGCGCAAGCACAAATGGTGGTTCCGCCTGTTCGCCGACTCGAATGCGCTCGCCAATGAATTCGTCAAGACGCATGGTCACAAGGCGCACGACATCATGACCCGCTATGTGGTCTCGGTGCGCGAGGACGCAGAGCTGCGCGACGTTGCCGACATCCTCGACAAGCATCGCATCAAGCGTGTGCCGGTGGTGAAGGATGGACGCCTCATCGGCCTTATCACCCGCGGCGATCTCGTCCGCGCGCTGAGCCTGACGCAGGTCTCGAAGTCGGCCAAGAAGGTCGACAATGCCGCCCTGCACAAGGCGCTGCAGGACCGGATCCAAAAGCAGCCGTGGATCAACAAGACCTACATCAATCTCACCGCCAATGACGGCGTGGTCGAGATGTGGGGTTTCGTCGATTCGGCCGAGCAGCACCGCGCACTGCGTCTACTGGTCGAGGAGACCGAGGGCGTCACCAAAGTGGACGACAAAATTGCGGTTGGCCTGCCCTATCGCGGCGGGATCTGATACCGCCATCGCGCTGCTATTCGCATGCCAACATGGCGGCATGATCGGTCCCGGCAACGTGCCGGGACGGGCTGTGTTGTTACCCCGGTCCCCACTTCTTCCAGTAGGCGCCGAACAGGGCTTCCTCGCTTGGGCGATCCTCGGGGATGGTGGTGACGAGGTGGGTGATGTTGACGAAGCAGCGCCAGTTGAGATTGTCGCTGATCGCGTTGCCCTGCCAGGTGCCGCAACCCATGGTCAGCGTGAAGGCCAGGCCGTTGTCGTAGCCGCCACCGTTGCCGAAGGTGTGGGCCTGGTTGACCAGCACGCGCACCACGTCGGTCTTTTCGGCGAGCGCGCGGGCATGCGCCATATCCTTGGTGTGGATGCCGCAGGAATGGCCTCGGCCCTGGTAGTCGAGGATGGCGCGGGTGACGCGGGCGGCATCATCGAAGTTCTTGGCGCGGTAGATCGTCAAGACCAGCGACAGCTTCTCGCCGGATAACGGATGCGCCTTGCCGATGCCGGTCTCCTCGACCATCACGAACTTGGCGGCCGCGGCCTTCGCCGGCAACTCGAACACGCGGGCGAGCGCTTCCGGCCCTTGCGCGATGACGTTGCGGTTGAGCTTGCCGTCCTGCCACAGCCGCTCGACGATGCGGCCGCGCTCCGCTGCGCTCGCCATGTAGCCGCCCTGGTGCTCGAGCGCGGCGATCGCCCGGTCGTAGACGCTATCGACGATCACCACCGCGTTCTCCGACGAACATGAGGTCGCGTGGTCGAACGTCTTCGAAGCCATGATCTTCTCCGCCGCGTCGTCGAGATCGGCCGAGGCGTCGATGATTACCGGCACGTTGCCCAAGCCGACGCCGAGTGCGGGCTTGCCCGACTTGTAGGACTGCTTGACGTTGACCTGGCTGCCGGTGCACACGACGAGGTCGGATTGCTCCATCAATTGCGTCGTCATTTCGCGGGTGACGGGGGCGGGCAAGATCTGCACCAGATCCTCGGGCAAGCCGATCTTCTTCAGTTCCGCGCGCATGCCGTCGACGGCGGGCTTCGAGGCCGCCCAAGCGTTCGGCGGCGGCGCGATGATGATCGCATTGCCGCCCTTCACCGCCATCATCGCCTTGTTGACCGGCGTTGCGCTCGGGTTGGTCGACGGCGTTATCGCCGCCACTACTCCGACCGGCTTCGCCCACTTGACGAGCCCCTTCTCCGGAATTTCCTCGATGATGCCGGTCGATTTCACCCGCAGCAGGTCGCGCAGCGTGCCGAAGGTCTTGCGCTGGTTCTTGATGATCTTACTGTCGACGCGGCCGATGCCGGTGACTTCGACCGCGATCTCGGCGAGGCGCTTGGCGCGGCCGGGCTCGTAGATCGACCATGCGAGCGCGGTAACCGCCTCGTCGATGCGCGGCTGCCCGTGCATTTCGATTTCTGCGGCGAATGTCGCCATTGCCCGGCGCGCGTTGGCGATCAGTGGCGAAATACTGTCGGCTTGCGACTTGTGGTCGACTATGGTGGCCAAGTTCAAGCTCTCCTCCAACATCCCTGGCGGATTTGACAGTCGTCGAAGGCCCGTGTCAAATCGCGAGACGTTTTGTTTCTCCTGGCGGAACGATCCTGCTGCTCGGGCCCGCGCCGGACGATAACGCAAACAACATCGCTCCACCATCGAACAAGGAACCAGCCCCATGCGCATGACAACCGAAGAGGCGTTCGTGAAGGTGCTGCAGATGCATGGCATTGAACACGCCTTCGGCATCATCGGCTCGGCCTTCATGCCGATCTCGGACCTGTTCCCGAAGGCGGGCATCACCTTCTGGGACGTCGCCCACGAGTGCAACGGCGGCTACATCTGCGACGGTTATACCCGTGCCTCCGGCAAGATCGGCATGTGCATCGCCCAGAACGGCCCCGGCATCACCAACTTCGTCACCGCGGTCAAGACCGCCTACTGGAACCACACGCCGATGCTGCTCGTCACGCCGCAGGCGGCCAACAAGACGATCGGCATGGGCGGCTTCCAGGAAGTCGAGCAGATGGCGCTGTTTCGCGACATGGTCTGCTACCAGGAGGAAGTGCGCGATCCCTCCCGCATCGCCGAGGTGCTCAATCGTGTCATCCTGAAGTCGAAGCGACTGTCGGCGCCGGCGCAGATCAACGTGCCGCGCGACTACTGGACCCAGGTCATCGACATCGCAATGCCGGCGATCGTCGAGTTCGAGCGCCCGGCCGGCGGCGCCGCGGCCATCGCGGAAGCGGCGAAGCTGCTGTCGGACGCCAAGTTTCCGGTGATCCTGTCCGGCGCCGGCGTCGTCATCGGCAACGCCATCCCCGATTGCGTGGCGCTGGCCGAGAAGCTCGATGCGCCGGTGTGCTCGGGCTACCAGCACAACGACAGTTTCCCCGGCAGCCATCGCCTCGCCTGCGGCCCGCTCGGCTACAACGGCTCCAAGGCTGCGATGGAGCTGATCGCCAAGGCCGACGTGGTGCTGGCGCTCGGCACCCGCCTCAACCCGTTCTCGACGCTGCCCGGCTACGGCATCGACTATTGGCCGAAGAACGCCAAGGTGATCCAGGTCGACATCAACGCCGATCGCATCGGCTTGACCAAGCCGGTCACCGTCGGCATCTGCGGCGATGCCAAGCAGGTCGCCCAGCAGATCCTGGCCAAGCTGACGCCGACCGCCGGCAACGCCGGCCGCGAGGAGCGCAAGGCGCTGATCCACAAGACCAAGTCGGCGTGGCTGCAGGCACTGTCCGGCATGGATCACGAGGACGATGATCCGGGCACCACCTGGAACGAGCGCGCCCGAAGCAAGGACCCGC
This sequence comes from uncultured Alphaproteobacteria bacterium, assembly GCA_963741505.1. Classification (GTDB taxonomy): domain Bacteria; phylum Pseudomonadota; class Alphaproteobacteria; order Rhizobiales; family Hyphomicrobiaceae; genus JAKFWF01. The sequence continues at coordinate 123,807 of CAVUIJ010000011.1, forward strand.
AGCGGATGTCGCCGCGCCAGGCCTGGCGGGCAATCCAGGCCGGCCTGCCGAAGGATGCGATCATCTCGTCCGACATCGGCAACAACTGCGCCATCGGCAACGCTTATCCGAGCTTCGAGCAGGGCCGGAAATACCTGTCCCCCGGCCTGTTCGGTCCGTGCGGCTACGGCTTCCCGTCGATCATCGGCGCCAAGATCGGCTGCCCGGACACGCCGGTGGTCGGCTTCGCCGGCGACGGCGCTTTCGGCATCTCGATGAGTGAAATGAGCTCGATCGGCCGCGAGGAATGGCCGGGCATCACAATGGTCGTCTTTCGCAACTACCAGTGGGGTGCGGAGAAGCGCAATTCGACACTGTGGTACGACGACAATTTCGTCGGCACCGAGCTCGACCCGCATCTGTCCTACGCCAAGGTAGCGGAAGGCTGTGGCCTCAAGGGCGTGACTGTGCGCACCCAGCCGGAGCTGACGGCGGCGCTGAAGGAAGCCTGCGAAGCGCAGAAGAAGCGGGTGACGACCTTCATCGAGGTCATCCTCAACCAGGAATTGGGCGAGCCGTTCCGCCGCGACGCCATGAAGAAGCCGGTCGAGGTCGCCGGCATTTCCAAGGCCGACATGCGCCCGCAGAAGGTCGACTGAGACGGTCGATTGATCAGCCCTTGCCGGCGCCAGGCGGCGAGCGATCGCCCCGCAGCCGTTGCGAAAGTGCAATGTCGACGCAGCTCGAGCGATGCGCTCGTCCCGGCTTCGACCTGGATGGGCTTGCGGCTGACCGCGGTCCAGCGGCGAGGCGCGCCCTGGCGCACGAGCCGTTGCGTGGTGCATCGTCGCGTTCGACAAGGCGTGGGCCGAAGGTGGATCGGTCGAGCGGTCCAGGAGAAAAATGCGAATTTCGCAAGGCGACGGTCGCTTTAACCTAGTTTGTTCAGTGTGCTTGTCCTGCTGCGATCGGCCATTTACCCATCTGTCCAGCGATTTTCGGCCCCCACTGATTGACTGTCACGAATATGGCATTTCGAAAAGCGTCGCGAATTTTGGTGGACGGGCGGCCCGTCGCACCAGACAGCACCGTGTCGCCACCGGCCGCGCCGGCGCACGGCCAAAACGTCGGCAAGGTGCCTCCGGCTTCCGCAGGCTCGGCAAGAAGCGCGACCGCTGTGGACGCCAGCCGGATCGTTACGATCGGTCCGGGCACAGCGATCAAGGGCGAAATCTGGGATTGTGCCACATGCGAGGTGCACGGGTATTTCGAAGGTACGCTGGCCTCGGCCGAGATCAATCTCCACGAGAGCGGTGAAATCAGAGGGTCGGCCATCGCTAGGAACGCGGTTATCCAAGGCAGATTGACCGGCGATCTCGTCGTTCGCGATTTCGTCGACATCAAGAGCACCGGCGCCGTCGATGGCAAGCTCGTCTACTCGAGCCTCGCGCTGGAGACCGGCGGCAGCATCAACGGGACGCTCCAACTCCAGGACCCGAAGTCGTTCGACGCAAGCTATGAGGGGCTGGCGGATGGGGCAAGCGCCAGCACCATAGGCCAGACCGACGATCTGGAATCGCGGCAGTGAATGCGGGGCCATGACTGAAATACAATCGACCGTGGTCGTGATTGCCTGCTGGGTGATTGCAGCAGCTTACTTCAGTCTGATTCCGCGATGTCATGTGCGCGCACGTGCCGATTGGGCAAATTCGAACTCGATTTGGCGGCACTTGCTGGGTTTCAATCACGCGATCCGGCATATTGCCTGCGCCGTTTTGATATCTGCGGTCGCATTGCAGGCGTTTCCCGTTGCAAGCCTGGCGCCGTGGCTGCCTCGGGTCGCCGGAAATGACTATTGGCTGTCCTTGCTGATTACTCGATCTGACGGCAGCGAATTGCCTGCAGTATTGGCTCTGGCCGCGGCCTTGACAATCATTGTGAGCAGGCGCCTGACGCTACGCAGTCTCAGGGCCGATGTCGTCGAGCCTCAGGCGCACGAGCGCAATCTGCTTCGGTTGCAAGCGTCTGTCGGTGAACTGCCGTCGCCAATGGCCGGCGAATCGCAAATCGCTGTGGTCATGCAAGCGCGGTCGCGCGCCCCGGGGCGCGCATGGGGGAAATCATCACTCACGGCCGCACTCGTTGCCCTCTGGGGTCTGTGCCTTCCAATTCCGATAGGGTATCCGCAGGGCGCCGGGCTCGCCCAGAAATTGTCGAATGAACTCCCGGCCGGCGCCGCGATCAAGTCGTCGACCGAGGCAGAGCCGCCGCCGCAAGGAGCAAGCGACGCATACGCGGCCGCGGACGAAGGGGCTAAAACCAACAACGCAGCCAATGCTGCGGCGCCGGTCCGCGCCCTTGCACCCATGCAGCGGTCCGAGAATGAGGCGCCGGCCGCGGCCGGGCCGCAATGGCGCCTGCTTGATAGAAGACTGGACGCCGATGCGAGTAGGCTCGAGGCGGATTATCAAACGTTGCGAGGTTGCCTGGAAGGCAAGAAGCTGGGCGACAACCCGAAATGCCGGAAATATGCGTCTGAAGCGATACTGTTTGCGCGGGTTCAGGAATTGATTGCATCCGGGAGTATAGCTCAGGCGCGCGAAATCCTGTTTATGCTGGCTGACAGGGGATCGTCGCGCGCGGCGCTGGTGCTCGGCAGTACGTTCGATGCTCTGAGCTTGCGGCAGCGCGGTTTGGACCCGACGGTTGGCGATGTCGGCCAAGCCAGATTCTGGTATCGGCGCGCTCACGAGTTGGAATTACCGAATGGCGTTGGTAAGTATTCACGGTAAATCATTCAATTTCTCGACTTTTCTCCGAGTTAAATGATTTTGTGACGCAATCAGCGGTTCGCGCTTTTCGGATTTCAAAGAACATCGAGTTTGCAGAATGTTTAATGTGTGGCCATTGCTGGTCATTATGGTCGCCGCCTTGCTCACCGGCTGCGCCACCGCCAATTCCCACACCGATGCCGAGGACCTGGCGCTGGCGAACGCGCGCCGTGCCAACCCCGCGCCGGTTCGTGTCGAAGGCGCGCCGCGTCCGGCTGTGCAGCAGGCGGGGCAGCCCCGCATCGCTCCGATCTTGCTGGCGAAAGCGGAGCGGCCGAAGTGCGAGACCGCATCTTCGGGTTTCCAGGCGCAACTGCGCAAAGACGACGAAGTTGTCGTCGATCCGGTGCTGGTCGACGCCGCGCGCCTCGAAACCGAGCGGGATTGCTACAGGAAAGCGGAGCACAAAGTGCGCACCCGCCTGCACCGGCTGATCGACGCGGTCAACCGCCACTGACCGGGCCTGACCTCAATCAGGCCTCTAGCCCGTCATGTCCGCTGCGCATATGGGCCACCGAGAGGGTGACCCGCCCCGACGTGCATCACCACGGATTGCAGCATCCAGCGCTTCGTGGTGAAGTTCGATATCCGTCCGTCGCGCGAGGATGCCGCATGAGCCTTGGAGCCCTGTTCCAGTCGTCGAGCCGCGGGACTTTTCTCGACGCGGACGGTGCCTTGCCGGCAGATGTGCCCAAAGGCGCCGTCGCGGTCGTCGGCATACCGGGCGCCACGCCCTACAAATCGGCCGGCGCCTATTGCGCGGCGGCTCCGGCGAGGATCAGGGCGGCGAGCGCCAACTACGCCGCCAACCGCACGCACTACGATTTCGATCTCGGCGAGGCGCTGATGCCGCCGGGGCGCGTGCTGGTCGACTGCGGCGACGTCGAGTTCGACGACCGCGACTTCGCCGGCAATCGCGCCCGGATCGGGCAGGTGGCGGCGACGCTGCTGGCGCGCGGCGCGCTGCCGCTGGTGCTCGGCGGCGACGACAGCGTGCAGATCCCGGTGATCGAGGCGTTCGCCAGGCGCGGCGACATCACAATCGTGCAGATCGATGCCCACATCGACTGGCGCGACGAGGTGCAGGCCGAGCGCTTGGGCCTGTCGAGCACCATGCGGCGGGCGTCGGAGATGCCGGGCGTCAAGGCCATCGTGCAGGTCGGCGCCCGTGGCATCGGCAGCGCGCGGCCGTCCGACGTCGCCGATGCGCGTGCCTGGGGCGCGACGCTGGTCGATATGCGAACGCTGCGTGCCAAGGGACCGGCAGCGGCGATCGAGGCGGTGCCGGAAGGCCGGCCGGTGGTCGTCTGCCTCGATGTCGACGGCCTCGACCCGAGCGTGATGCCAGGCGTCATCGCGCCGTCTCCAGGTGGGCTCGGCTACGGCGACGTGGTCGAGCTGCTGCACGGCGTCGCCCGCCGGGCGCCGATCGCCGGTTTCAACATCGTCGAGTTCGTGCCGCAGAACGACCCGACCGGTGTGGCCGCCGCGATCGTCAGCCGCCTCGCCAAGCTCGGGCTCGGCTTTCTGGCTGGCGGTCGGCGGGCCGGGTGACGATCAGATCGCCGGCTGGATCGGCTGCGACCTTGCCGGCGCAATCGCGGGCTTCAAGGTCAGTGCGCGCGGCCGTAATCGCTTGCCCATCGCCGCCCGCTCCGCAGCCGGCAGGATGTCGAGGCTCGGCCACAGGCCGGTGACCAGGGTGCGGGCGTAGTCGTTGGCGTGGCCGGATCGGCGCATTGCCGCCGCCGCCGCGTCGTGATCATAGGTGAGCCGCCGGGTCTCGAGCTTGACGCCGCCGGCTGTCGCTGTGATCAGGCCGAACCAGGTACCCGGCGTGCCGTCGTTGGCCGGCATGCCGATGACGCCCGGGTTGAACCAGATGCGGCGGCCGGCCTTGGCGATGAACGGCAGCCCCGAATGTCCCGCAACGATGACATCGGCGCCGCCGGCTGCGGTTTCCTCGCGCAGCGTCGCCATCTGCGACGCGAAGATGAACTTGTTGGTCTGCGCCACGCCGCCGTGGATCACCTGAAAGGTCGTGCCGGCATAGCGAAACCGCAGCGTCGCCGGCAGTGCCGCCATCCACCGGCGCGTGGCGTCCGATGCCCGCGCGTTGGCGTACGGATACCAGCCCTTGGCGAGCAGATCGCAGGCGCTGCCTTCTTCGAAGCCGCAAGCGCAATCAGTGCTGCCCGCGGCTAGCTGCTCCTCGCAGTTGCCGGCGACGACGCGGATGCCCCAGTCGCGCACCAGGTCGGCCGTTGCCTCGGGCTCGGCGCAGTAGGCGACGACATCGCCGGTGCAGATGACGCGATCCGGTGCGATGCCGAGGCGATCGGCCTCGGCCCGCATTGCAGTGGTGGCGGCAAGGTTCGAATAGGGCCCGCCAAAGACGAGCAGCGGTTGGTATCCGTCGAGGTCGATCATGCCGCCACGACTAGCCGCTTCCTGCAGCCCCGCCAAGTCACGGCGGCGTGACCGCCAGCCCCCAATGCGTAAACAGCAGTGTGATCAGCTTTTCGGTTCGTGTTCGCACCACCAGCGGCGTCCAATGGGCGTAGTCGGCGGCTTCCGAGGTCAGGCGGAAATTGCGCCGGTCGACCTCGATGCACTTCTTCAGGACTTGGCGTTTGACCGGCCAGTCCTTGGTGTCGGCCTCGCGATTGCGCTTGCCGGTCAACAGCGTGAGATTGCCCAGCCGGTCGGCATGATCCTTGATGCCGTCGAGGCCGCCGAACGACTTGAGCCACTGTCGGTCCTTCGGCGGTTTGCGCGGCAGCACGTGCTCGACCGTGATCAGCTCGCCGTCGATGAAGCCGGGATCTTCGCCCATCTCGAGGCACAGGCGGCGCAGCACCACCTTGCTCATGTGCTTGAAGTAGAAGGTGCGGCTGCGCAGGATCGCCAGTGCCTCGGCAAGCATCTTGTCGCTGATCTCGAACTCCGGCCACTCGTCGACCGGGCTCGCTTGGCCGATGGCGCTGGTGAGCTGGATGAAGCGCAGCTCCTGCTCGTGCGGATCGGTGCCGGCGAGCCGCATAATCCAGGCCAGCCGGTCGAGGCGGGCGAAGAAGTGCTCGGTCTCGCGGTGCGCCCCGTCCTTGCTGGTGAGCCAGGCGAGCGCCGGTGCCACCCACTGGCGATGGTCCAGCCAGCTCAGCACATCGATGTGCTTGCGGATGAGGCCGGCCAGCATGCCGGCGCCGATCTGGCGCTCGTCGAGGCGGCGCATGGCATCAGCGTGCGGGCGAAAAATCGTCTTCATGAAACCAATGCCGTCGCGGTTGAGCGCGTAGAGCTGCTGCAGCTCGCCCTCCAGCGGCTTGGCCGAGCGCTTTTGGATGCGCTGCGTGCGCAAGTGCACGAGCAGCTCGGCGAGGCGCTCGTTGCCGAGCTGGGCCTGCACGGTCTCCCAGATCCGGGCAGCTTCCTCCTGCTGCTCCTTCGGCATCGAGTAGATGATCGCGATCTTGGCCTGTTCGCTGGCGTCGTGCGGCAGGCGGGTGGTCTGCTGCACTCCAAGCATCGACCAGGCCTCGTCCTCATCGTCGACTTCGACGATGACGAAGTGGCAATGCTTGAGCAGGAAATCGCTGAATTGCTGCCGCCTGGCCGGCGGCAATTTGGCTGGACTGAGGATGTCGTGCAACCGGTCGCGGTTGTCGATCAGGTTGCGTTCGGCCGGCGTCAGATCGGCGAGGTCTTCGGTCGGATCGGTGAGCGTGGCACCAGGTTGCTGGACGTAGCGCTCGAAGAACTCCGCCATCTGCGGCTGGGTGACGAGCCGCCAGGCCGGCCGCGCGTCGCCGCTGTCGGCGAAGCTGATCAGCGAATGCAAGCGCTGCTGCTCGACGGCGCGGTCGGACGACGACATCGTGACGTCACCGGCGGCGATGTCGCGCAGGACTGCGAACAGCATCGCGAGGGTGATGGCGCGCTGGTGGCCGTCGACGAGGGCTACTCTGTCGGCAGCGGGCTGGCCGGCCAGATGGATGTGGCCAAGACTGTAGCGGCGCTGCGGTTCCGACATCGCCGCGCGCACGTCGGTGACCAGGCGCAGCACATTATCCTCGCGCCAGGCGTAGGCGCGCTGGAACCACGGCAGCTCGATGACGCGGCGCTGCTGGAAGAAGTCCTCGACGGTGGACACCGAAGCGCGGATGAACTCGGGCATGGGGACACTAACTCGGAAATTTCGGCTGAAGCGCGCGGCACCAGGTCTGGCGCTCTCGGACTTCGGTTGTGGCAAGCACCTGGGTTGCGTGTGGTCTGTGCGGATCGTTCGTGCTCGTCCGGAAATCGAACGGCGACGGTTGATCATACAATTTGAACTCGGCAACGGGGAAGGGCGAGGAAGCAACAGTCAGATGACAAACAAGGTTCATTGGCGTAAGCCGCTGGCACAATCAATTGAACGTCGTATCGCATCTCGCTGACAAGCCGCGAAAAACAGGAAGCTGAGTTTGGTCTTCAACAATGAACGCTGAGCGTCTGAGGCTGGGTCGCATTTATAAGCTTTGCCGCGCCGACGAATGGACGGCGGCGGTGGCGTGCGGCAACTATACCGGTTCTGCCGACGACGCGCGAGATGGATTTATCCATTTCTCGACCGGAGCGCAGCTGGCGCAAACGGCGCGGCGCCATTTCGCGGGCCGGACCGATCTGGTGCTGGTCGCGTTCGATGCGGCGAGCCTCGGGCCCGAATTGAAGTGGGAGCAGTCGCGCGGTGGCGAACTGTTCCCGCATCTCCATGCGGTGCTGCCGACGGCGAAAGCGCTGTGGGTGAAGCCGATCGAGCTCGATGCTGCCGGCGCTCCGGTGGTGCCCGAAGGAGTGACCTGATGCTGTCGACGATGTTCCATCTGGCGCGGCCGATGCTGTTCGCACTGGCGCCCGAGCAGGCGCACGAGGTGACGCTGAAGAGCCTCGAGGCGGGCGTCTATCCGCGCGACATCGGCGCCGGCGATCCGCGGCTCGCGGTGACGATCGGCGGCCTCGCGTTTGCCAATCCGATCGGCATCGCCGCCGGCTTCGACAAGGATGCGCGGGTGCCGGACGCGATTCTGGGCATGGGCTTTGGCTTTGCCGAGATCGGCACCGTGACGCCGAAGCCGCAGGCCGGCAATCCGCAGCCGCGGGTGTTCCGGCTGGTGGCGCAAAACGGCCTGATCAACCGCCTCGGCTTCAACAACGGCGGCCACGCGGCAGCGCTCGAGCGGCTGCGGCGGCGGGCGGGCACGAGGCGGCATCGTCGGCGTCAACATCGGCGCCAACAAGGACAGCGCCGACCGTGCCGCTGACTACGTCGCCGGCATCGACACGTTCTGGGATGTAGCGAGCTACTTCATGGTCAACATCTCCTCGCCGAACACGCCGGGCCTGCGCGACCTGCAGGCGCCGGCCGCCCTCGACGAATTGCTCGGCCGGGTAATGGCGGCGCGGGCGCGCAAGGCGGCGGCAGGCAAGTCGCGTCCGGTGTTTGTCAAGATCGCACCGGATGTCGCCGAAGAGGATCTGCCGGCGATCGTCGAGCGGATGCTGGCCAACGGCGTCGATGCCATCGCGGTGTCGAACACGACGCTGGCGCGACCGGGCCTCGATGGCGTCGCTGACGCAAGCGAGGCCGGCGGCCTGTCCGGGCGGCCGCTGTTCCACCGCTCGACGGCGATGCTGGCGCGGGTCTATCGGCTGGCCAACGGCCGGGTGCCGCTGATCGGCATCGGTGGCATCGACAGCCCAGGCGCCGCGCTCGCCAAGATCGAGGCCGGCGCCAGCCTGCTGCAGCTCTACACCGGTCTGATCTACGAAGGCCCGGGGTTGATCGGCGCCATGAAAAAGCACCTCGTCGAAGCCGTGCGGCACGCCGGCGCCACCTCGATCACAGCGTTGACGGGGACCAGAGGCGCAAGCCTGGGCGGCGAAGTCGCTGGAAGGTTAGCCATGTGCGGGATCCTGGTTGTGGCCGAACGCACTGGACTGGTGGACGAGCGGCGATTTCGATCGGCGCTCGATGCCATCGCCCACCGCGGACCGGACGGTGCCGGCATCGCACACTTCACATTGGGGCAACAGCCTGGCCGCCGCAGCATCGCACTCGGCCACCGCCGGCTTGCCATTCTCGATTTGTCCGATCGTGCCGCTCAGCCGTTTCGCCGCGACGGCGGCGTACTTACCTACAATGGCGAGATCTATAATTTCCGCGCTCTGCGGGCGAACCTCGCCTCGACCTTTACCACCGATGGCGATACCGAGGTGTTGTTTGAGACGCTGCGCCATCGCGGCCTCGACGGCCTCACCGATGCGCTCGGCATGTGGGCGTTCTGCCATCTCGACGAAGCGACAGGCCGACTGGTCGCTGCCCGCGACCGGCTTGGCAAGAAGCCGCTGTACTATTTCGCCAGCGCGCAGACGATCTGCTTCGCTTCCGAGATCGCTGCCATCATGAGCTACCTCGGCACCCGACCAGGCATCGCACCGGCGACGGTCGATACCTACCTTGCCTATGGCTGGACGCTGCCGGGCACGGGCGAGGCGACGCCGATCGCGAATATCCGGCAGGTCGTTCCCGGCGGCCATGTGACGGTCGATCTCGCCGCGTGGCAACTTGCCACCGGCACTTACCTGGCGCCGGACGACTGGCTGCCGCGCGACCGTGCCCCCGAGGGAGATCTTGCCGAAGCAGTGCGCGCCGCGGTGCTCGATCGACTGGTGAGCGATCGCAAGGTCGGGCTGCTGTTGTCGGGCGGCGTCGACAGCTCGCTCATCCTGTCGGTCTTGGCCAGCGAAGGCCTGCAGGAGCGGGTGCACTGCTTCATCGGCGATGCCGGCAAGAGTGAGGATGCCGATTACGCCGCCCGCATCACGACCGCGCTGGGTGTCACCGCCGAGACGATCCCGCTGCAGTATGCCGACGGCTCAATCGACCGATTTCTGAGCATCTGCCGGCACCAGGAGAAGCCGTTTCCGCTGATCGGCAACGTGCTTGGCCTGCCGGAGCTCTACGAGGTCATCGCCGCGCGCGACGTGCCGGTCGTGCTCGACGGCACCGGCGCCGACGAGGTATTCGGCGGCTATTGGGAGCGCTACTATCGTCTTGCCCTGGCCGAGGCTTGGGACGCCGGCGACCGGGCCTGGATCGAGACTTCGCTCGATGCCAATGCCGACCAGCCCCGCATCGACGAAATCGGGCGAGCGACGGTTGCTGCGCTGGCGGCCGGCATCTGGCCACCGTCGTCCACGGTCGGAGCGTTTCCCACCGCCGAGATCATGCCGATGCTCGACCGGTTCTGCGCGGCGGACGTGGCTGAAGCCGCGCCCGCCGATCCGCTTGCTCGCCGCCGCAGCACGCTCACGGCCGGGCTGCACCTGGATGTGACCGCGGCGTTGCTGCCCGAGTGGTTGTGGCAGAACGACCGCAGCGCCATGCGCTCGGGCGTCGAGAACCGCAGCCCGTTTCTCGATACGCGGATCACGTCGCACTACGCCTCGGGCTATCGCGCCAAGTTCAATGGCCGCTGGAACAAGTACGAGCTGCGGCGACTGTTCGATCACTTCCGGCCGGCACCGACGCAGTGGCGGCGCGAGAAGCAGGGTTTTCGCTGGGTGTTCGCCCGCTTCCTGGGCGCCAATCGGGCGCGCGTGATCGATCTGATCGCGGCGTCACGACTGTTGCCGGCGCGCGTCAAGACGCACGATCTGGTCGACGCCTTGCGGCGGGACGAGGAGTTGATCTTCAGCGACCTGACGCAGCGGTGTCTATGCCTGGCCGGACTCGAGGCGGCGACAGGGTTGAGCCTGCAGCACAGTTCTGCCGACGTGAATTGAAGCAATACTTGGCTGAACCGGCGCTGCCGGCGAGGGCGAAACGAACCGCGGCCACCGTCTCCTCTCGTCATGGCCGCGTTGCGCCCCGCGCGCATCCGCACGATGGCGGCCATCCACGACAAGCCTCATCCCTGCGGTGTTCAAGGAGAGACTCGAACTTGCGGTACGAAATCGCCCCACAGTCGTCACCCCCGCGCAGGCGCGCAGGCGGGGGCCCAGCCAAGCCGCTGCCAGCCAAGGTGTCGAGCAAGGCAATGGACGCGCCCAACCCATCGGACATTCTGTGCGGTGGTGGCCTGACGCGCCCTCGCCCGGTGTTCTTCACCGAGCACACCAGTTGGCCTGACTGGGCTCCCGCCTGCGCGGGAGTGACGGAGATTGGAGTTGGCGGCGCCGCACTTGCCCTCTCCCCCGCCGCTTCGGGGGAGAGGGCAGAGGCCGGCCATCTTGCCGGCCGAGGGTGAGGGGCGGCCGCTTGCTCAAACGCCTTTCTTGCTTCGCTCCACAGGCATCTCGCCCGGCCCGCAGTTGATCAAGTCTTCGCGGTGCCGCCCCTCACGCTTCTTCCCCGCACGCGCGCAAGGCGCTACGGGGAGAGGGGATGAGCGAGACTTATCCACGCTTTGCCGCCTCGTGCGATACTGCTCCTGGTCTGACACCACGGCCCGGGAGCGTAGACGTGTGCTGGCGGCTACGTGGTGTCGAACACGGGGGGAACTCCGCAAGGAGAACCCACGTGCCCAGCCGGGCCCACTCGGCTGGGACGAGCGATGATGCGGCTGGGCCGAGTACCCTCAGTCGCCCCCGTACGATGCGCCTGACGAGCAGGGCAGTTCGCCGGCCAGGAGCGGCGCGCACAGCGATGTGCCCCATCGCTCAAGCGTCGCGACGCCGCCGGCGAGCTGCCCTGCTCGCCCGTAGGGTCGCGGCCCACGGCCGCCCTGGTCGCGTCGCGTGCCTCGACCGTAGCTTCGGCTACGCTCTTCGGCGCGCTCCTGCCGGTCCGCCTCGCGGTTCCGCGATCGGGCGCTTCGTACGGGGGCGACTGAGGGTACACGCTCCGCAGTGTCAGGCTGCGTTCAGGGATTACGTACCCTGATCTGTTCCGCTTCGGATGGGCGGGACGTGTCGCAGACAACGTGTCATCGCAGCGGGACGCGGCAGCAAGTTTCGGGGTGACCCGAGGCAAGCGGCCGGGCGTCGGGGCTCGAAATCCCGGCGAGGCGACGAGCCCATCCCCATTCTTAACTGGCGGCTCGTCGCCGTCCCGCTGTCCCGGGTATCCGCCCGGATCGAAAAGACCCGCATACCCCGGAGCGCCTGGCGCTGCCGGGCACAATGTGCTTGTGGAGCGGCTGACGCTGCCGGTGCGATACGGCTTCGCCTATTGCACGCAACGACAACCCGTGCGGCGACCATGCCGTGTCCCACCGGTTGCCCCACCGTCCAATTCCGGCCATAAGACGGGGCTTTCTGGCGGTCGGGGCGCCATGTGGTGCCCGACGACCTTTATCAGCCTTGCCAAGGAGACAATCCTGATGCGCTTTCTTTCCCTCGTCGCCGCCGTCCTCGTCGGCCTTGGCGCGCACGCTTCCGCGCAGGCGCAAACGCCGCCGGCAGCGCCCAAGCTCGACCCGGCCAACACCCTGATCCTTGAATTGAAGGGCGGCAAGGTGACGATCGAGCTGCGGCCGGACCTGGCGCCCAAGCACGTCGAGCGCGTCAAGCAGCTGGCCAAGGAAGGCTTCTATGACGGCATCAAGTGGCATCGCGTGATCGCCGGCTTCATGGCGCAGTCAGGTGATCCGACCGGTACCGGGCGTGGCGGCTCGAAGTACGGCAACCTGCCCGCCGAGTTCACGCCGACGCCGTTCAACCGCGGCGTCGTCGGCGCCGCCCGCTCGGCCGACAAGAACAGCGCCAATAGCCAGTTCTTCATCATGTTCGCGTCGAACCCCGGCCTCAACGGCGAATACACCGTGTGGGGCCGCGTCGTCGACGGCATGATGGCGGTCGACGCCATTGCCAAGGGCGAACCGCCGGCCACCCCGGACGTTATCATCAAGGCGTATCTGGCATCGGATGCGAAGAAATAGCGCGAGATGGTGAGTGGTGAGGTCGTGAGTGGCGAAAACCACCCCGCCGCCACCCACCACTCACGACTGACCACTCACCCCCTCCCCTCTCTCCCCCAAACATCACGGAGCAAGAATGGCCACCATCAAAGATCCCGAGAACACACTGATCATCGAGACCACCAAGGGCCGCGTCGTCATCGCCATGCGCCCCGACCTCGCGCCGAAGCACGTCGCGCACATCAAGGCGCTGGCGCGGGAAGGCTTCTACGACGGCATCGTGTTCCATCGCGTGATCGACGGCTTCATGGCCCAGACCGGTTGCCCCAAGGGCACCGGCACCGGCGGTTCGAGCAAGCCCAACCTCAAGGCCGAGTTCAACGCCGAGCCGCACATGCGCGGCGTCTGCTCGATGGCGCGCTCGTCGAGCCCGGACAGCGCCAACAGCCAGTTCTTCATCTGCTTCGACGACGCCCGCTTCCTCGACAAGCAGTATACCGCCTGGGGCCGGGTGATCGAGGGCATGGAAAACGTCGACAAGATCAAGCGCGGCGAGCCGGTGCGTGATCCCGACAAGATGATCTCGATGAAGGTCGCCGCCGACGTCAAGGCGTGAGATGATGTCGCACGGGTGAGGATGAGCGGCCGTGCGCACCGACCTGTTCGACTTCGAATTGCCTGACGATCGCATCGCGCTGGCGCCGGTTTCGCCGCGCGATGCAGCGCGGCTGCTGGTGGTCAGGCCGGGTGGCGGCCTCGAGGACCGCACCGTGCGCGACCTGCCGTCGCTGCTGCGACCGGGCGACGCGCTGGTGCTGAACGACACCCGCGTCATTGCGGCGGCACTCGACGGAGAGCGCCGGCGCGATGGCAGCGTCGCGCACATTTCCCTCAACCTGCACAAGCGCATCGATGGATCGCGCTGGGCGGCTTTCGCGCGACCGGCCAAGAAACTGAAGCCCGGTGACCGCCTGCGCTTCGGCCACGACAACTCGATGTGCATGCTTGGCAGCCTCGAAGCGACCGTCGCGGCCAAGGGCGAGGCCGGCGAGGTCGAGGTCGCGTTCGATCTGGCCGGAGCCGATCTCGATGCCGCGATCGCGAGTGTCGGGTCCATGCCGCTGCCACCCTACATAGCGGCAAAACGCCGGCCGAACGAGCGGGACGCGGCCGACTATCAGACGATCTATGCCGCCCGCGAGGGCGCGGTCGCCGCACCTACCGCCGGCCTGCACTTCACCGAGCAGCTGCTCGCCAACCTCGAAGCGCGCGGCATCTCACGCCATTTCGTCACCCTGCACGTCGGCGCCGGCACCTTCCTGCCGGTCAAGGCGGACGACACCGCCGAGCACAAGATGCACGCCGAGTGGGGCGAAGTTGGCGCAGCCACCGCCGACGCGCTGAACGGTGTCAGGCAGCGCGGCGGCCGCATCGTCGCGGTCGGCACCACTGCGCTCAGGCTGCTGGAAAGTGCGGCAGCACCAGATGGCCGGATCAAGGCCTGGGCCGGCGACACCGACATCTTCATCACGCCGGGCTATCACTTCCGCGCCGTCGACATCTTGATGACCAACTTCCATCTGCCGCGCTCGACCTTGTTCATGCTGGTGTCGGCGTTCAGCGGCCTCGAGGTGATGCGGGCCGCCTATGCGCATGCGATCGCTGCCGGCTATCGCTTCTATTCCTTCGGCGATGCCACCCTGCTGCTGCGTGGCTGATTGCCAGGGCTTAACAATTCGTTGCTCAGACGTCACCGAATTGCCGCCGCATTTTCGGCGCCGATTAAGCAAACGGAAGCGATCAGCTGATACGTTTCGGCAGAGTAGTCCCCGGCCCTTGCCCGCATGCGATGATGAGGTCTGGGTGGCTCGATGTCGGTTGCCCCGTTTGTATGTGCGTTGGAGAGCGTGAATGCCGTTGTCGTTTGTCGAACGCGCCCGCCGGGCGGCCCTCATCGCCCCGCTGGCGGTCTTGGGCGTGGCAGCGATCTCGGCGTCCTCTGCCCTCGCCGTGCCTGATCCGCAGTCGGGCGGCGGCACCACGTCGATGAGCGCGGCCGCGCCGGCTGTTGCCGCGGAGGCGCCGGCGAGGCCAGCCGCGCCGAAGCCGGTCGCGACCACGCTGCAGGCCGACATCAATCTGACGACACAGCAATTGACCGTCACCGCCGGCGGCAAGGTGCTGCACGTCTGGCCGATCTCGTCGGGCCGCCAGGGCTACGAGACGCCGCGCGGCTCGTTTAGGCCGCAGTGGGCGGCCAAGATGCACTTCTCGAAAAAGTACGACGATGCGCCGATGCCGCATTCGGTGTTCTTCAACGGCGGTATCGCGACGCACGCCACCCAGGCGACCGGGATGCTCGGCCGGCCGGCCTCGCACGGCTGCGTGCGGCTGTCACCCGACGGCGGCGGCAACCTTCTATGGCCTGGTGCACAAGCATGGCTATCAGGCGACCCGCATCGTGGTGCGGGGTACGCCGAAGTTCCCGGACGAGGCGGTGGCCTCGCGCCGCAGCCGCGATCGTGACGATGGCCGTCCACGCATTGTGGCCAGGCCCTATCCGCCGCCATATGGCGGCTACGCCTATGCCCAGCCCGGCTACGGCTATAGCTATGCACCGCAATACATTTACGACCAGCCGCGTCGGGTATATGTAATGCCGCGTCAGGCCTATGGTCCGGCTTATGGTCAGATGCGCTATATCCCGCAAGGGTACGTGCGCTACTAATGGGGCATCGGCCGGGTTGTTCTGCCCGGTTTGTGACCCACATTAACGTGCGGTTACAGGCTGCGCGGCATCTGCTAGAAGCGCGCGGTTGCGCGGATCGGGCCCGGCGACGGCAGGGCGTCGGCGCATTCGTTTGCCGGATCAATCGCTTACGGATCGAGATCTTTCGAAGAGAGGCGGCACAGTGCGTCTTCGCGTGGTCATTATCGGTGTCGCTTTGAGTGGCGCGGTCGCGGCCGCAATTGCCGGCAGCGTGACCGCGCAACAGCCAGCGTCCGCCGCCGCAGCCGAGACCAAGATCGCAGCTCCCGGCCAGGCGCAGGCGGCCGATGGCCCGGGCTGGTTCGCCCGGCAGTGGAACACAATCACCGGTTATTTCGCAGCCGGCCCTGAGCGCGGACGTGCGCCGACAGCCGGGGCGCCAGGCTCGTCGCCACCGCCGCAAGTCACCGCCAGCCGCCCGGTCGTGCGCGAGATCATCGAATGGGACGAGTACACCGGCCGGTTCGATGCCGTCGATACGATCGAGGTCCGCGCCCGCGTCTCAGGCTTCCTCAACGACGTCCACTTCACCGATGGCCAGATGGTGAAGAAGGGCGATCCGCTGTTCTCCATCGACCCGCGCCCGTTCGAACGTGCGCTGGCGACCGCCAGGGCCGAACTCGAGCAGGCCAAGACCAAGGTCGAGAGCGCGATGAAGGACGTGGTGCGCGGCCGGCCGCTGCTCGACCGCAAGGTGATCTCGGAGAAGGTGTTCGATGACCGCGAGAACCTGCAGCGCGAGGCGGAAGCGGCGGTGAAGGTCGCCGAAGCCAAGGTGCAGGCGGCCGAACTCGACCTGTCGTTCACCAAGATATCGGCGCCGCTCGCCGGCCGCATCGGCCGCAATCTGATCTCGGTCGGCAACTATGTCACCGGCGGTGGCGGCGGTGCCGGCTCGCAGACGCTGCTCGCGACCATTGTCAGCCAGGACCCGATTCAGTTCTATTTCGACGTCAGCGAGAACAACGTCATCAAGTACAAGCGCCTCGGCACTGCTGCCAGCCAGAAGGTCGGCCAGCCGGGCGCTGTGATCGAGATTGCGCTGCCCGACGACAAGGGCTTCCCGCACGCCGGCAAACTCGACTTCAATGACAACCGGCTCGACGCCACCACCGGCACCCTGCGCATGCGTGCCATCGTCGACAATGCCGACGGGCTGCTGTCGCCGGGCATGTTCGGCCGCGCCCGCATCGCTGGCTCGGCGCCCTACCAGGCGGTGATGCTGCCCGACGATGCGATCGGCACCGATCAGGCGGCGAAGTTCGTCGCTGTCGTCGCCGAGGACGGCACCGTGTCGCGCAAGGTCGTGACGCTGGGCCCCAACGTCGGCGGCATGCGTGTGATCCGCACCGGCGTTGCCGCCGAGGACTGGGTTATCGTCAAGGGTCAGCAGCGGGCCCGCCCGGGTCAGAAGGTGGCGCCGAAACGTGAGCCGCTGCGGGTCTCCAACGCGCCCGACGGTGCGGCGCCCGCAGCGACGCGATAGCCGCGACGCAAAATCACCGAAAGCAGCCGGTTGCCATGGGCTTCAGCCGATTCTTCATCGTCCGACCGATCTTCGCGATCGTGGTGTCGCTGTTCATCACGATCATCGGTGCGATCGCCTACAACGGCCTGGCGGTGACGCAGTTCCCGGAAATCACGCCGCCGACCATTTCCGTTTCCGCAAGCTATCCCGGCGCCAGCGCCCAGACCGTCGCCGATACCGTCGCCGCCGTCCTCGAGCAGGAGGTGAACGGCGTCGACGGCATGCTCTACATGTATTCGCAGTCGACCAGCGACGGCTCGATGGGTCTCACCATCACCTTCGAGATCGGCACCGATATCGACAAGGCGCAGGTGCTGGTGCAGAACCGCGTCGCCTCGGCCGAGCCGCGGCTGCCCGACGAAGTGCGCCGCTCGGGCGTGACGACGCGCAAGAACTCGCCCGACCTGCTGGTCGTGGTGCATCTGGTCTCGCCCGACAAGAGCTACGATCAGGTCTACATCTCGAACTATGCCCTGCTCAACGTGCGCGACGTGCTGGCCCGCATCGACGGCGTCGGCGGCGTCAACCTGTTCGGCGCCCGCGAGTACTCGATGCGGATCTGGCTCGATCCGGAGCGGATCGCCGGGCTCGGGATGACCGCCGAAGAAGTGCTGGCGGCGCTGCGGGCGCAGAACATCCAGGTCGCCGGCGGCTCGATCGGCGAACCGCCGATCAAGACCAACAATGCCTTCCAGCAGTCGCTGCAGTTGCGCGGCCGACTGAAAGAGGCGGGCGAGTTCGAGGACATCATCGTCAAGACCGGCGCCGACGGCCGCGTCGTGCGCCTGAAGGACGTCGGCCGCATCGAGCTCGGCGCGCTCAACTACACCAGCTACGGCTATCAGGACCGCGATCCGGCGACGGTCGTCGTGCTCACCCAGCAGCCGGGCTCGGACGCACTGAAGACCACCAAGGCCGTCTATGCGGCGATGGCCGAATTGAGCAAGTCGTTCCCCAAGGGCCTCGAATACCGCATCCGCTACAACCCGACCGAATTCATCGAGGTTTCGATCCGGGAGCTGAACAAGACCATCCTGGAAGCGGTGGTGCTGGTCGTGCTGGTGGTGCTGCTGTTCCTGCAGACCTGGCGGGCGACGATCATTCCGGTGGTGGCGATCCCGGTGTCGCTGATCGGCACCTGCGCCATGATGCTGGCGCTCGGCTATTCGCTCAACACGCTGACGCTGTTCGGCCTGGTGCTGGCGGTCGGCATCGTTGTCGACGACGCCATCGTCGTGGTCGAGAACGTCGAACGCAGGCTTGCCGAAGGATTGTCGCCGCTGGCAGCCGCGCGCGTCACCATGGACGAGGTCGGCTCGGCGTTGATCGCGATCGCGCTGGTGCTGACCGCGGTGTTCATTCCGACCGCGTTCGTGTCCGGCGTTACCGGCCAGTTCTATCGCCAGTTCGCGGTGACGATCGCGACCGCCACGCTGATCTCGGCATTCGTATCGCTGACCCTGTCGCCGGCGTTGTCGGCCATGCTGTTCAAGGCGCATGGCGCCGATCACGAGCCGCCGCGCGTCACCATTTCGGGCATCCTCGCATTCCCATTCAAGCTCGTCTTCCGCCTGTTCAACATCGCCTTCGGCGCGCTCGAGCGCGGCTACGGCGTGCTGGTGCGCGGCCTGATCCGGATCTCGGGCCTGATGCTGATCATCTACGTCGGCCTGATCGGGATTGCGACCTGGCTCGTCATGCACACGCCAACGGGCTTCATTCCGGCGCTCGACCGCGGCATCGTCATTGTCTCGCTGCAGCTGCCGGCTGGCGCCTCGCTCGAACGCACCGACGCAGTCATGAAGCGGGCCACCGAGATCATCCTGTCGACGCCGGGCTATGCCTATGCCTCGGGTTTCACCGGCCGATCGGGCGCGACCTTCACCAATGCCACCAATGCGGCGGCGGTGTTCTGCGTGCTCGATGATTTCGAGGTTCGCGCGAGGAAAGGCCAGACGGTGCAGAAGCTCGCCGCCGACCTGCGGCAGGGCCTGGCTGCGATCGAGGAGGCGCAATCGCTGGTGTTCATCCCGCCGCCGGTGCGCGGCGTTGGCGCCGCCTCCGGCTTCTCGCTGCGGCTGCAGGATCGTGGCGGCGTCGGCTCGCAGGAGTTCTCCCAGATTGCCACCGAATTCATCCAGGCGCTCAATCAGACGCCGGGACTGACCAACGCCTTCACGACTTTCCAGACCCAGACGCCGCAGATCTTCGTCGACGTCGATCGCACCAAGGCGCAGATGCTGCGGGTGCCGCTCGGCAATATCTTCGAGGCACTGCGCATCTACATGGGCTCGGCCTACGTCAACGACTTCAACATGTTCGGCCGCACCTACCGCGTCACTGCCCAGGCCGACGGCAACTTCCGGCTTGACGCCGAGAACGTCGCCCGCATCAAGGTGCGCAATGCCGATGGCCAGATGGTGCCGCTGGGCTCGCTCGTCACCTTCAACGAGATCGCCGGGCCGGATCGGGTGCCGCGCTACAACCTGTTCCCGACCGTCGAGATCAACGGCCAAGGTGCGGCCGGCGTGTCGTCGGGCCAGGCCTTGGATCTCGTTGCGCAGGTGGCGGCGCGGGTGCTGCCCGAAACCGTCGCCTACGAGTGGACGGACCTGTCGTTCCAGGAGAAGCGCGCCGGGCGCACCGGCTACTACATCTTCGCGCTGTCGGTGCTGTTCGTGTTCCTGGCGCTCGCCGCCCAATACGAGAGCTGGTCGCTGCCGCTCGCCATCATGCTGATCGTGCCGATGTGCCTGCTGTCGGCGGTGTTCGGGGTGTGGCTGCACGCGCTCGATATCAACATTCTGACCCAGATCGGCTTCGTCGTGCTGATCGGATTGGCCGCCAAGAACGCCATTCTGATCGTCGAGTTCGCGCGCCAGCTCGAGGACCAGGGCCGCGACCTCGTCACTGCGGCGGTCGAAGCATCGCGCCTGCGGCTGCGGCCGATCTTGATGACCTCGCTCGCCTTCACGCTCGGCGTCGTGCCGCTCTATGTCGCGATCGGCGCCGGTGCCGAGCTGCGCATCGCGCTCGGCACCGCGGTGTTCTGGGGCATGATCGGCGTGACGCTGTTCGGCCTGCTGTTCACGCCGGTGTTCTACGTCGTCGTTCGAAGGTTGGCCAAAGGCCACCCCAGGCACCCTCTGCCGGCGCCGGCCGACGCCGATGCCGCTCACGCACCGGCGGCTGCGGAATGACCGGTTCGCATGTCAGTTAGAGTTCGTGCTTCCGGATTGCTGTGGCCGACCCTGCTGGCCATGGCCGGGCTTGCCGTGCTGCTGGCGCTTGGCACCTGGCAATGGCAGCGCAAGAGCTGGAAGGAAGTGCTGATTGCGACGATTGCCGCCCGCGCCAAGGCGGCGCCAATCGAAGCCGCAGCTTGGCTTGGTCGTCCGTGTCCAGCGCTCGATAGCGTCGGCCTCGCCGGCTCGTGCGAGTACCTGTCGGTGCGCCTTGTCGGCACCTTCGATCATGTCGACGAGCGCCACGTCTACACCGGCATTGCCAAGCCCGCAGGCGGCGGCGTCGGTGGCCAGGGCTACTGGATCATGACGCCGTTCCGGCTCGCAGGCACTGGCCAGTCGATCACGGTCAGTCGCGGTTTCGTGCCGGAAGCAGCCAAGCTGCCCTCGGCGCGGCAGGCAGGCCAGATCGCCGGCGAGACCAGCGTCGTCGGACTGGTGCGACAGGCCGAGCCGCGCGCGACCTTCACCGGCGCCAACGATCCGGCAAAGAACATCTGGTACCTGCGCAATCCAGGTGAGCTGTTCGCCCAAAATTTAATGGTCACGCGGCCCGAATTCTACGTCGATCTGCTGTCGCCGCCGCCACCAGGCGGCCTGCCGCAGCCGACCGCCGGCCGCATCGACATTGCCAACCGCCACCTCGAATACGCGCTTACCTGGTGGGGCCTCGCCGCGACCTTGCTGGGCGTCTTTGCCGCATTTGCCGCCGGCCGCCTCAAATCCCGCCCAAAGTCTTGATTATGATCGTGCAAATGTAGGCTGTAAACGCGCGTTCGTTGCTTGTTCTGAGGGGCTGGGCGCTCTAGTCTGGCGACCCAGGTTTCGAGATCACCAGACAGGATTATTGCTTTGCGATACATCTCGACGCGCGGATTGGCGCCGGCCCTCGGATTCGAGGACGTGATGCTTGCCGGGCTGGCCCGCGACGGCGGCCTCTACGTGCCGGAAACCTGGCCGCAGGTGTCACGCGAGACGATCGCAGGCTTCGCCGGCCGGCCGTTCCACGAGGTTGCCGTCGACATCATCGAGCCGTTTGCCGGCGGCGCCATCGCGCGCGCCGATCTGGCGGCGATGGCGAAGGCGGCCTATGCGACCTTCGGCCATCCGGCGGTGACGCCGTTGGTGCAGATCGCGCCCGATACCTGGGTGCTCGAGCTGTTCCACGGGCCGACGCTGGCGTTCAAGGACGTGGCGATGCAGCTTCTCGCCCGCCTGATGGATCACGTGCTGTCGAAGCGCGGCGAACGGGCGACCATCGTCGGCGCCACGTCGGGCGATACCGGTGGTGCCGCGATCGAGGCATTCCGCGGCTCGAAGCGCGTCGACGTCGTGATCCTGTTCCCCGACGGCCGCGTTTCCGACGTCCAGCGCCGGATGATGACGACTGCTGTCGAGGACAACGTCCACGCCCTCGCCATCAAGGGCACGTTCGATGATGCCCAGGCGCTGGTGAAGGGCATGTTCAACCACCATGCCTTCCGCGACCGTGTACGCCTGTCGGGCGTCAACTCGATCAACTGGGCGCGGATCATGGCGCAGGTGACGTATTATTTCGTCGCCGCCGCCGCGCTCGGCGCGCCGCACCGGCGGGTATCCTTCGTCGTGCCGACCGGCAACTTCGGCGACATCCTTGCCGGCTACGTCGCCAAGCGCATGGGGCTGGCCATCGAGCAGCTCGTCATCGCCTCGAACAAGAATGACATTCTGGCGCGGGCAGTGGAGAGCGGCATCTACGAGACCCGCGGCGTGCAGGCGACGACCTCGCCGTCGATGGACATCCAGGTGTCGTCGAACTTCGAGCGCTACCTGTTCGAGGCGTCGGGCCGCGATGCGACGCTGATCCGCAGCCAGATGGCAAGTCTCGCCCAGTCCGGCCGGTTCGAGATCGGCAAGGCGGCATCGGCCCTGAAGGCCGAGTTCGCGGCGGCGGCGGCCTGCGAGGACGATGTCGCCAATGCGATCACCGGCACCCGCGCCGCCAGCGGCTACGTTGCCGACCCGCACACGGCTTGCGCCCTGGTCGCGGCCGAGCGGACGAGGCGGGGCGGACGCGGCGCGACGATCGTCTTGGCGACCGCCCATCCGGCCAAGTTCCCGGATGCCATGCAGGCGATCACCGGCAGCCGGCCGGCCTTGCCGGCGCGCCTCGCCGGCCTGATGTCGGCGCCGGAGCGCTTCGAGGTATTGCCGAACGATGCCGCCGCCGTCGAGGCATTCGTTTCGGCCAGGGCGCGCGCCGTCCGTCAGGGGGCGGCATGAACCTTCCGGCCGGCACCATGCTGTCGACGCTCGCCAACGGCATCCGCGTGGTCACCCACCACATGCCGCACCTGGAGACGATCGCGCTCGGCGTGTGGGTCGCAACCGGCGCCCGGCATGAGCGCGAAGGCGAGCAGGGCATCTCGCACCTGCTCGAGCATATGGCGTTCAAGGGCACCAAGACGCGGACCGCGCGGGCGATCGCCGAGGAGATCGAGCAGGTTGGCGGCGACCTCAACGCGGCGACGAGCCTTGAGACTACGGCCTACTACGCGCGGATCATGAAGGGCGACGAGGGTCTCGCACTCGAGATCCTGGCCGACATCCTGCGCGAAAGCCTCTATGCGCCTGAAGATCTGGCCCGCGAGAAGGAAGTGATCCTGCAGGAGATCGCCGGCATCAAGGACAGTCCCGAGGAGCTGGCATACGATTTGATCCAAGAGGCGGCCTATCCCGGCCAGCCGGTCGGCCGGCCGATCATCGGCACGCCGGACAGCGTCAATGCGATCACCGCCGATCATCTGCGCTCGTTCCTCGGCCGCCATTACCAGGGGCCGCAATTGGTCGTCTCAGCCGCCGGCGCGGTGGAACATTCGGTAATCACCCGTCACGTTGAAGCCCTATTTGGTTCGCTCAATGGCCGCGCGCACGAACCGGGCCAGCCGGCCGCGTATATGGGCGGCATGCGCCACTCCATGAAGTCGTTCGAGCAGAGCCATCTGCTCGCCGGTTTCCAGGGTCCGGCCTATCGCGCACCGGACTTCTATACTGCCCAGGTGCTGTCGGGCGTGCTCGGTGGAGGCATGTCGTCGCGGCTGTTCCAGGAGGCGAGGGAAAACCGTGGACTTTGCTATTCGATCTATTCATCGGCCTGGGGCCTCGGTGATACCGGAATGTTTGTCGTCCACGCCGCCACCGGTGTCGACATGATGCGCGAGCTGATTGGCGTGGTCGGCGCGGAACTGACGCAGATGGCGGCAACGGCGGTCACCGAGCGCGAGGTCGCGCGCGCCAAGGCCCAACTCAAGGCCGGACTGCTGATGGGGCTCGAGAGCTGCTCGGCACGGGCCGAGCAGATGGCGCGTCAGCTGCTGGTTGCCGGCCGGCTGGTGCCGGTCGAGGAGATCATCGGCCGCGTCGACGACGTGACCCCGGAGAAGGTGCGGGCGCTGATGGAGCGGACCTTGCGCGGCGCGCCGCCGGCGGTCGCCGTTGTCGGCGCCGGCAAACGTTCGCGCCAGTTCGCCGAGACGGCCGCCAAGATCGGCGGCCGGTCGGCGCCGGAGCGGGCGGCGGCGGCCGTTTAGGGAAGGGATGCGGCGAACATGGCGTTCCTGCGCAGCGGTCTGATCAGTGACTTCCAGCCTTTCGTTCAAGGCCAGGGCATCTACCTGCGGGCGCCGGCGATGGCTGACTACGGCGCCTGGGCGGAGCTGCGCAACCGCAGCCGCGATCACCTGACGCCATGGGAGCCGCAATGGTCCCGTGACGAGCTGTCGCGCACGGCCTACCGGCGCCGGCTGCGCCACTACAACCGCGAGATGAAGGATGACCTCGGCTATGCCCTTTTCATCTTTCGCGATGGCGACGGGACGCTGCTTGGCGGCGTGACCATCAGCAACATTCGCCGCGGCGTGACGCAGGCTGCCTCGCTCGGCTACTGGGTGGGCGCGCCGCATGTCCGCCAGGGGCATATGACGCGGGCGGTGGCGGCGGCATCCCGGTTCGTATTCGACGAATTGAAGCTGCACCGGCTAGAAGCCGCCTGCCTGCCGCACAACGAGGGCTCGATCCGGGTTCTCATCAACAACGGTTTCCAGCACGAGGGACTTGCGCGGCGTTACCTGAAGATCGACGGCAATTGGCGCGACCACCTGCTATTTGGGCTGCTTAGCGATGACCCACGCGCACCGGGCGGTGGCCGCGCATGAGGCAGAAGATCGCGACAGTCTGGATCAGGCGATTGGCAAGCGGGAGCTGGCGAGGGTGTGCCCGGTTGCTGTTGCTGATGCTGGCGACGATGTTTGCCGCGAACGGCGCGTCGGCCCTGACTGCGACCACCGTGCCGGCGGACCAGGACCGCATCGAGATCACCGCTTTCGGCGACTTGCACGAGGGCCGCGGCGACAGCCTGCAGGTGGAGACCGCGCCCGGCGCCGACGGCGTGCCTGGTCGCATGTCGGTGCGCGCGGCCACCGCTGGCACCAACCCGAGTTGGGTGGTGTTCGCGTTGCGCAATGCCGGCGACAAGGCGATCGAGCGCTGGATCACCGCTGAACGCTACAGCGCGGTCGGCTCCGGCATCATCTGGCCCGATCTCGACAGCCGCCGCATCGAGGCGGTGACGCCTTCGCTCGGCTACTTGCCGGAACGTATCAAGAGCGACCGGGCGGACTTGTTCCGCATCACGCTGGAGCCGGGCCAGTCGATCACCTACGTCGCAGAGCTCGCCCATGATCGGGCGGCGCGGATCTATCTGTGGAAACCGCTGGAATACGAGGTCAAGGCCCGCGACCGGCAGCTGCTCAACGGCATCCTGCTCGGCATCACCGGACTGCTGGCGACCTTCCTCACCGCCGTGTTCGCGGCCAACCACAAGGCGATCTTCCCTTCGGCCGCGCTGCTGACGTGGTGCGTGCTGGCCTGCCTGTGCGTCGACTTCGGTTTCTTCCACAAGCTGTTCCAGCTGCAGCCCGAGAACAATGCGATCTATCGCGCCGCGACTGAATCGGCGATGGCCGCGAGTTTCGTTGTCTTCCTGCACACCTTCCTGCGCATCGGTGCCTGGCATGGCTTCATCCGGATGCTCGCCGGCGTGTGGATGGTGGCGCAACTGGTGCTGGTCGCGGTTGCGATCATCGATCCAAGATTGGCGGCGACGTTCGCACGGTTGTCGTTCGTGGCGATCGGCGTCATCGGTGGGCTGCTGATCATGTTCCTTGCTCTGCGCGGCCAGGACCGGGCGTTGGCGCTGGTTCCGACGTGGCTGCTGCTGCTGGTGTGGATCTTCGCTGCCGCGGTGATGCTGACCGGCCGCCTCGCCGGCGACGTCGCGGTTTCGGGCCTCGTTGCCGGCCTCGTCCTGCTGGTGGTGCTGATCGGCTTCACCGTGACCCAGTTCGCATTCCGCACACTCGACCCTCAGTACGGCGCCACGCCAGACGAGCTGCAGCTGCGCTCCGACGCGCTCGAAGGCGCGGGCGCCGCCACTTGGGAATGGCGGGCGCGGCGCGAGGAGGTAAAGGTCTCGCCGGTAGTCGAGGCGGTGCTCGGGCTCAATGCCGGCGAGCTTTCATGCAAGGTCGACGATTTCCTGAAGCACATCCACAGCGCCGACCGCGAGCGCTTCAAGCTGCTGTTGTGGTCGACCCAGGAGAAGGGCGGCGGCGTGATGCGGATCGAGTTCCGCATGCGCCACGCCGACAATTCCTACCGCTGGTTCGATCTCGACGCCGCGAGCATATCGGGCGCGGACCGGCGTTCGCTGCGATGCGTCGGGTTGATGCGCGATGTGACGGACCAGAAGCGCTCGCAGGAGCGGCTGATGCACGATGCGGTGCACGATAGCCTGACCGGCTTGCCCAATCGCGCCCTGTTCCTCGACCGCTTGGCGATCGCCGTGAAACGTGCCGGCGCCGAGACTCAGGTGCATCCGACCCTGATCTTCATCGATATCGACAAGTTCAAGAGCGTCAACTCGTCGTTCGGACTGATCGTCGGTGACAGTCTGCTGCTGACGATCGCGCGCCGGCTGTCGCGGCACCTTGGCGATTTCGACACGCTGGCGCGGGTCGGCGGCGATCAATTCGCGCTGCTCCTGCTCAGCGAGCAGGACCCGCGCGAGCTTGCGATGCTGGCCGAGCGCGTCCGCCGCAGCCTGCGTTCGCCGATCAAGATCGCCGGCCAGGACATCGTACTCACCGCCTCGATCGGCATCGCCGCCTTCGGTTCGAACGCGCATGACGCCGCAGGACCTGCTCAAGGACGCCGAGATCGCCATGTACCGGGCAAAACGCGGCGGCGCCGACCACATCGAGATCTTCAAGCCCGAGATGCGGGTCGAGCGCGACGACCGCGTGGCGATCGAGAGCGACCTGCGGCGGGCACTCGAGAAGAAGCAGCTGCGCGTGCTCTATCAGCCGATCATCTATCTGCCGACCGAGGAGCTGGCGGGCTTCGAGGCGCTGGTGCGCTGGGAGCACCCCAGTCACGGCATGCTCAACCCGGCCGAGTTCATTCCCGTCGCCGAGGAAAGCGACCTTATCGTCAAACTCGGCTCCTACGTGCTGACCAACGCTGCGACGCAGGTGGCGCGCTGGCACAAAGAGCTTCCGCGCACCGAAAACCAACTGTTCGTCAGCGTCAACGTGTCGAGCCGGCAGCTGTTCCGCCAGGATCTGGTGCAGGAGATCCGGCATTTCCTCGGCCGTAACCTGGTGCCGGCCGGCGCGCTCAGGCTCGAGGTCACGGAAAGCCTCGTGATGGAGAACCCGGAGCAGGCGATCGAGATCCTGGAATTGTTGCGCGCCGCCGGCGCGATGCTGTCGCTGGACGATTTCGGCACCGGCTATTCCTCGCTTGCCTACCTGCAGCGGTTCCCGTTCGACACCATCAAGATCGACAAGGAGCTGGTGCAGGGCGGCAATGCCGACGGCTCGGGCTCGCCGATCGTCCGCTCGATCGTGGCGCTGGCCCAGGAGCTCGGTCGCAAGGTGGTGGCGGAGGGCGTCGAGCGTTCCGAGGATGTGGCCTTCCTGCGCACGATCGGCGCCGAGTACGCGCAAGGCTTCTACTACGGCGAGGCGCTGTCCGAGCGCGACGTGATGTCGATGCTGCGGGTGATCCGCAAGTCGGAGCGCAAGCTGCAGCGCCGCGGCTATTTCCGGGCAAAGCCGAAACAGATCGAGATCGCGGTCGACGATGCCGCGGCAAGGCCGCCGTCGCGGCGACCGGCGAAGCCGAAGACGGCGGAAAACGGCAGTGGCGGCGACCGGCCACAGCCGACACTCGCGATGGGCTCGCGGCAAGATGTTGCAGCCAATCTCAAGGCTGCCGAGGGCGCGGCTGGTGGCGGGCGTCCGCGGCGCGGCGGCGAGCAGCCGGCGGGAGCGGTGAGGTTGCGGCCGCGCAATCCGCAAATGCAGCCGCCACAGCGAGCACAACAACCGCAGCCCATGTCACAACCGCCGATGGCGCCGACGACGCAGCGGCCGACCCGGCCGACAACGACAACCGTCCCGCCGGGAACAGCGCAGTTGCAGCCGACGCACTCGCGGTCGCCGGGTCCACAACCCATGGCCGCACCGCCGGCAGGCATGCCACCCTACCAGCACCAGCATCCGGCATCGTCGCCGAGCAAAGGCATTGCGTCGACGCCGCCGACAGCGCCGCCGGCAGCTCGTCAGCCGCCACCTAATCTCGAAGGCTTGCCGCCCGCGATCGCCGCCAGCATCGCCAAGCTCGCCGGCATGGGTGAGGGACCGCCGAAGGCGCCAAAGCCGCCTGAGCCGCCGACGCTGTCGACACTCAGCAAGAAGGCGGCCGGGAAGTAACCTGCGGTCGACTTATGCCGTCGTGCGAAAGTTTCGACCTGAGGGAGGTCGAAATTTTCGCACGGCGCTCGCGCCGGCGACCCTGGCAGCTCGCGCCGAGCGAATGCGATAGCGATCCATGATTTCGCTCGGCGGTATTATGCCGGCTTGGCTGCAACCCGGCGTCGCATGGCGGCCAGATGCAGCGTGACGGCGGCGGCGTTGGAAACATTCAGGCTGGCCAGAGGACCCGTGCCAGAGATCCTGACCAGCGCGTCGCAGTGCTCGCGCGTCAGTTGACGCAGGCCGCGGCCTTCGGCACCAAGGATGATGGCGACGCGGCCCGAGAATGGCTCGGCCTCGGCCGCCTTGTCGCCGGTGCCGTCGAGGCCGATGCGGCGGTAGGCGAGGCTGCCCAGTTCGTCGAGGGCGCGGGCGAGGTTCGCCACCAGCACCACCGGCACATGCTCGAGCGCGCCCGACGCCGACTTGGCGAGCACGCCGCCGAGCGGTGGGCTGTGGCGGCGGGTCATGAGCACGCCTTGCGCGCCGAACACCGCAGCCGATCGCAGGATCGCACCGACGTTGTGCGGGTCGGTCACCTGATCGAGGACGACGAGGGGACCGCTCGCGTCCGGCAGGTCGGCCAGCTGCTCGAGGGTCGGCTCCGGCAGCGGCTCGCATTCGAGCAGGATGCCCTGGTGCACGGTATCGGCGCCCAGGCGCCGGTCGAGGTCGCGCGGCGTGACCCGGTTGAGCTCGATGCCGGCATGGCTTCGCGCCGCAAGCGCGTCCTTGAGGCGGTTCTCGCCGTTGTCGGTGACGAACACCTGATTGACGACGCGAACGGGATTGCGCAATGCCGCCTCGGCGGCGTGGACGCCGAAGATCAGGGTCGGGCCGTCGGCTTCTCCGCCGTCGCCGCGCACTTCATCGCGGCCGCGGCGATGAGGACGGTCGTTCTCGCGTTCCGGCCGTCCGCGCTGCTCGTTCGACTGGGCGTTGCGGTAGTAGTTTGGCTTCGGGCGCTTGGACATGTGGTGGCGGTACTCGGGTTAATCGAAATCCAGGTTTGCTAGGCTCTTAGCCGGTTATGCCGACGAACCGAAGCGCGAAACCGCGCCCGTCGCCTAAGCCACGCGATTATCAATTGACAGGGGGCACCCCCTCAACGATAACGCTCGCGGCCGGTGCTGCTCCTGTTGGGTGCGCGCCGCGTCGCTGCTTGTTCGAGGCAGCCGGGGACAGGTGCCCGAGTGGCTAAAGGGGACGGACTGTAAATCCGTTGGCTTCGCCTACGCTGGTTCGAATCCAGCCCTGTCCACCATTCCCTTTCCCTTCATCAACTCGCTCACCGACCCTTGGCTTTGCGCCAGGTGGCGAAGTCGGTCTTCGACTGCTCGTCGGTCGGGGGATAGAGGCCGAGGATCGAACGGCCCTCTGCCACCTTCTCGGTGACGAAATCCTCGAACGCGGTCATCTCGACGGCCTCGTCGGCGATCTCGTCCGCGATATGGGCCGGGATCACGACGCAGCCGTCGATGTCGCCGACGATAACGTCGCCGGGCCACACCGGCGCGTCGCCGCAGCCTACGGCCACATTGATGTCGAGCGCCTGATGCACGGTGAGGTTGGTTGGCGCCGACGGCCGGTGATGGAAGCTCGGGATGCCAAGCTTGGCGATCTCGGCGGCATCGCGAAAGCCGCCGTCGGTGACGATGCCGGCGACGCCGCGCTTCATCAGCCGCGTCACCAGGATCGAGCCGGCCGAGGCGGCGCGCGCATCCTTGCGGCTGTCGATCACGAACACCGCGCCCGGCGGGCATTCCTCCACCGCCTTGCGCTGCGGGTGGCCGCGATCCTGGAACACCGTGATCGGGTTCAGGTCTTCGCGTGCCGGGATATAGCGCAGCGTGAACGCTTCGCCGACCATCGTCGGCTTGCTCGCGTCGAGCGGATGCACGTCCTGGATCATCTGGTTTCGAAAACCGCGCTTGAACAGCGCGGTGCAGATGGTGGCGGTGCTGACGGTCTTGAGCTTGTCGCGGGTAGCGGGCTTGAGCTTCGACATGGGAACTCCGGTTGGAATGCTTTTGTCTATCCAGAAACTCGAAGCGAAAATGCCAACAGAATCAGCAATGGCACTCCCGTTTCATCCATCCGGGTGCGCGGAGCGAATGGAAACTCAGTTGATGTCTGGTTCGCGCACCGGGTGCGCCGAAGCCGGTCTCGAGGAAATCGAAGTCGCAGCCGTCGTTGGCCTGTTTGATGTGGCGGGAGAACATCCAGCCGTAGCCGCGCTCGTAGCGGGGTTGCGGCTTCGGCATTGCGGCGCGGCGTTGGCCTAGTTCGGCGTCGGTGACCTCCAGTTTGATCGTCCGGGCGGCGACGTCGACCGTGATCTTGTCGCCGGTCTTGACCAGCGCCAGCGGTCCGCCGACATAGCTCTCGGGCGCGACATGCAGGATGCAGGCGCCGTAGCTGGTGCCGCTCATGCGCGCATCCGAGATGCGGATCATATCGCGCACGCCCTTTTTCACGAGCTTGGTCGGGATCGGCAGCATGCCCCATTCCGGCATGCCGGGGCCGCCCTGCGGCCCGGCATTGCGCAACACCAGCACATGGTCGGCGGTGACGTCGAGGTCCTCGCGATTGATGTTCTTCTTCAACTCGTCGTAGGTGTCGAACACCAGCGCCGGGCCGGTATGCTTCAACAGTCGTGGCTCGCAGGCGGACGGCTTGATGACGCAGCCGTCGGGCGCGAGGTTGCCCTTCAGCAGCGCCAGCGCACCTTCCTTGTAGATCGCCGTGTCGAGCGTGCGGATGACGTCGTCGTTGTAGACCTGGGCGCCTTCGAGGCTCTTCGACCACGGCTCGCCGGATGCGTTGATCAGCGTCAGATCGAGCATGCCCTGCAGCCGCGACATGAGACCGAGCAGGCCGCCGGCGTAGTAGAAATCCTCCATCAGGTACTCGGTCCCGGACGGGCGGATGTTGGCGATCACCGGTACCTTGCGGCTCGCCGCGTCGAAATCTTCCAGGCCGATGTTGCGCCCCGCGCGCCGCGCCATGGCGAGCACGTGGATCACGGCGTTGGTCGAGCAGCCCATCGCCATCGCAACCTTGATGGTGTTGTGGAACGCGGGCTCGGTCAGGATCTTCGCCGGCGTCAGGTCCTCCCAAACCATGTCGACGATGCGTCGGCCGGCGGCCGAGCACATGCGGATGTGGTTGGCGTCGGCGGCGGGGATCGACGACGTGCCGGGCAGGCACATGCCCATCACGTCGGCGAGTGCGGTCATGGTAGAGGCCGTGCCCATGGTCATGCAGACGCCGTAGGAGCGGGCGATGCCGACCTCCATCTCGCCCCAGTCCTTCTGGCGTGATGTTGCCGGCGCGGCGCTCGTCCCAGTACTTGAAGGCGTCGGAGCCGGAGCCCAGGACTTTGCCGTGCCAGTTGCCGCGCAGCATCGGGCCGGCGGGGACGAAGATCGCCGGCACGCCGGCGCTGATTGCGCCGAGGATCAGACCCGGCGTGGTCTTGTCGCAGCCGCCCATCAGCACGGCGCCGTCGACCGGCTGCGAGCGGATCAGCTCCTCGGTCTCCATGGCGAGGAAGTTGCGGTAGAGCATGGTGGTCGGCTTCACCGTGCTCTCGGAAAGCGAGATCGCCGGCAGCTCGACCGGGAAGCCGCCGGCCTGCAGGATGCCGCGCTTGACGTCGTCGACGCGGGTCTTGAAGTGGGCGTGGCACTGGGCGAAGTCCGACCAGGTATTGATGATCCCGATGACCGGGCGGCCTTTGAACTCGTCGACGGCATAGCCCATCTGGTTCATGCGGCTGCGGTGGCCGAACGAGCGGAAATCGTCGGGCGCGAACCAGCGCGCGCTGCGCAGTTGGTCGGCGGTCTTCTGCTTGTAGGCGGTCATGGCGTCGCCTCCCGGGCGTTGAGTGGAAATTGGCTCAGCCTTCCTTGAAGGCTTCCTCGCGGGTCTTGCCGAACGACGGCAGCAGCACCAGCGCCAGCAAGGCGGCGGCCAACATCAGCATCACGGCGCTGATCGGCCGGGTGAGGAACACGCTGGCGTCGCCCTTGGACAGCAGCAGCGCGCGGCGCAGGTATTCCTCCATCATCGGGCCGAGGATGAAGCCGAGCAGCATCGGCGCCGGCTCGCAGTCGATCTTCTTGAAGACGTAGCCGAGGAAGCCGAACACCACCATCAGGTAGACGTCGAAGGTCGCGTTCGACAGCGAGAACACGCCGATGGCGCAGAACACCAGGATCATCGGATAGAGCAGGTGGTAGGGCACCGAGATCATCCTGACCCAGATGCCGATCAGCGGCAGGTTGAGCACCAGCAGCATCAGATTGCCGATCCACATCGAGGCGATCACGCCCCAGAACAACGCCGGCTGCTCGGTCATCACCGAGGGCCCCGGTTGCACGCCCTGGATGATCATGGCGCCGATCATCAGCGCCATCACCGGGTTCGACGGGATGCCGAGCGTCAGCATCGGGATGAACGACATCTGCGCGCCGGCATTGTTGGCGCTTTCCGGCGCGGCGACGCCCTCGATTGCGCCGCGGCCGAACTCGTGCCGGTTCTTCGACACCTTCTTTTCCAGCGCATAGGCGCCGAACGAGGCGAGCGTCGCGCCGCCGCCGGGCAGGATGCCGAGGATCGAGCCGAGCGCGGTGCCGCGCAGGGTCGGTGCGATCATGCGGCGGAAGTCGTCCGGTGTCGGCCACAGGCCCTTCACCTCCTTGACCATCACGTCGCGGCTGCCCTCACCCTCGAGGTTGGCGATGATCTCGCCGATGCCGAACATGCCCATTGCGACGATGACGAAGCCGATGCCGTCGGCAAGTTCGGGCAGACCGAAGGAGAATCGCTGCGCGCCGGAATTCACGTCGGTGCCGACTAGGCCGAGCAGCAGGCCGAGCACGATCATGCCGAGCGCATGCAGGATCGAGCCGTTGGCGAGCACGATCGAGGCGATGAGGCCGAGAACCATCAGCGAGAAATATTCGGCCGGGCCGAACTTCAGGGCGAGCGCGGCAAGCGGTGGCGCGAACAGGGCAATCAGAAAGGTGCAGACGGTGCCGGCAAAGAACGAGGCGATGGCCGCGATCGCAAGCG
The DNA here is from genome assembly GCA_963741505.1 of uncultured Alphaproteobacteria bacterium. GTDB lineage: Bacteria > Pseudomonadota > Alphaproteobacteria > Rhizobiales > Hyphomicrobiaceae > JAKFWF01. Next base: position 156,997 of record CAVUIJ010000011.1, read on the forward strand.
CGCGTCCGGCCTTGCCCTGCCGCGCCATCTGGTGGCCGTCGAGGGCGGTGACGACGGAAGACGTCTCGCCCGGCAGGTTGACCAGGATGGCGGTGGTCGAGCCGCCGTATTGCGCGCCGTAGAAGATGCCGGCCAGCATGATCAGCGCCGACACCGGCGGCAGGCCGAATGTCGCCGGCAGCAGCATTGCGATCGTCGCGGCCGGGCCGAGGCCCGGCAGCACGCCGATGGCGGTGCCGAGGAAGCAGCCGACGAGGCACCACCACAGATTGATCGGTGTGCCGGCAACGCCGAGGCCAAGCCAGAGATTGGAAAGGATGTCCATCGGGCCCTATACGGCAATGAATGATCGAATTGCGCGCAAGGCTCTGGCGAGCGGTGCCAGGAGCCGGCCGATGATCTCGGAAAGGGCGGCCAGAATCGGGTCCAGCAGCGGCTTGAGCCATGGCTCGAGCCACGTCCCGTAAAGTGGCATCGGAACGCCCAGTCCCTGCACGAACACGACGACGCAGAACATGACGAGAGCGATGAGCCCGGCGGTCGCCTTCCAATCGAAGCGGAACTCGCGGCTGGCAGCAGCACTGACAATGCATAGCGCCAGCAATGCCACCACTACCCCGGCGCGCGGCAGCAGCAGGCCGAACAGTGCGTTCGCCGTCAGGATCAGCGCCATCGGCTTCCAGACGATGTCGGTGATCGCCACACCCTTGGTGATGAACGAGCGCACCAGCGAGACGAGACCGACGGCGACGAGGATCGAGGCGAGAACGAGAGGGAAATAGCCGGGTCCCATGCGGCCGGCAGTGCCAATGCGGTAGCGCTGGCCGATCCACAACGCCGCCGCGCCGAAGCCGACGTAGACGAGCCCGGCCCAGAAATCCTTGGGGTTGGAAATCTTCGACCGCATGTCGGCCCTCTGCGACTGGAACGTTTGCCCTGCCACCCTCGGCGGGCGATCGATATTCCATTGGGAGTGAGCCTGCGACGACCATGGCCGCGGTGACAAGCTGCAATCTTTCGTAAGCGGCGATCCGGCGCCTGTCAATCTACTGATGCATTAGTTTGACAGCTTAATGCATCAGCGCGTATGCATGATCGGCCAGTCGACGCGTTCGTCCTCACATGCCGCGACCAGAACTGCCATGACCATAACTGCCTTCAAGAGTGCGGGAGACCTCGACCCGTCCCGGCAGGCCGCAGCTCAGGTGTTCGAGCGCCTGCGCGAGATGATCATCTCGCTCGATCTGGCGCCGGGTACCGTCATCAACCGGCAGGCGCTGCAGCAGCAATTCGGCTTGAGTTCGACGCCGGTGCGCGATGCATTGATGCGGCTCGGCGAGGAGGGCCTCGTCGACGTCTTCCCGCAGAGCGCCACCCGCGTCAGCCTGATCGACGTCGCCAAGGCGCGTCAGGCCCAGTTCCTGCGGCGCGCGGTCGAGCAGGAGGCGGTGCGGATCCTCAGCGCCGTGCCGGATAAGGACTTCCTGCCGGAGCTTCGCGACATCATCGAGCAGCAGCGACAGGCAGCGGAAGGGCATGATCTTGCGATCTTCTATGCCCTCGACCGTGATTTCCACCGCCGCATCTATGAGGCAGCGGGCGCGCCCGATCTGTTCACATTGGTGCGTCAGCGCAGCGGCCACATCGACCGGCTGCGCCGTCTCAATCTGCCGGTCGCCGGCAAAATGCAGCAGATCATCCGCGACCACGGGTTGATCGTGAAGGCGATCGCCGCCGGTGACGCCGTCAAGGCGCAGGCGCACGTGCGCGATCACCTGGCGCGCTCGCTCGCCTATAGCCCGGCGCTCAAGGACAAGTATCCGGGATATTTTGTCGGCTGAGCGGTGCCAGGCTCGGGGCCTCGCAATTGCTCAGGGGCAGTGAAGACATAGGTCGGCACCAACAATCGATCGTCAACCGCGCATCGGCAGTTGGCGAACGGCGCATCAAAGATCCTTCGCCGTCGTGCGGCGGACCTTGGCATCCTTGCGCTTCAGCACCTTCGGATCGAGCCTGGTGCCGATGCCGGCGCCCTTCGGCACGGTGATCATGCCGTTCGCGATCGGCGGCAGCTCGGTGACGAAGCGGTGGTACCAGCCGTAGTAGAAGGCGCGGACGATCTCCTGCACCCAGCAGTTGCGGGTGTTGAGGGCAAGGTGGGTCGAGACCAGCAGCGCCACCGGACCGGTGCAGTCGTGGAAGGCAACCGGCGTCTGGTAGGGCTCGGCCATGGTGGCGATCTTCTTCGCTTCCGACACGCCGCCGCACCAGGTGACATCCATGATCACCATCGACAGCGCCTCGAGCTCGAGCAGGTAGCGGAAGTCGGCGCGGCCACCTCTCGTCTCGCCGACCGCGATTGGTGAATGCGTCGCGCGAGCGACCTCGCCGATCGAGTTCATGTGCTCCATGAACACCGGGTCCTCGACCCACATCGGCGAATACTCTTCAAGCGCCTGCGCGATCTTGATCGCCTGCGGCCGGCTCCACATCGAATGCAGCTCGTAGGCGACTTCCATCTTGTCGCCGCAGGCTTTGCGGATCTTCTCGAACGGCAACAAACCCTTTTTCAGGTCGGCCTTCGAGATCCAGTGGCCCTGGGAAGCCTCCGCCGCGTAATCGAGTGGCCAGATCTTCATCGCGTCGATGCCCATTTCGAGCAGTGAAAGGGCAAGTTCGTCGGCGTTGTTGAGGAACGCGTTCAGGTCCTCGTACTGGCCCTTCTTGGCGTCAAGGCCGAAGTTTCCCGTGCCTTGCGTCGGCTTGGTCTGCACGTAGGAGTAGCCGGCGCAAGTGTTGTAGACCTTGATGCTGTCGCGCACGCGGCCGCCGAGCAGATCGCACAAGGGCAAATTCGCTGCCTGGCCGAGGATGTCCCACAGCGCAATGTCGATCGCCGAACGCCCGCGCATCTCGGCGCTGGCCGAGGAGAAGCCGACATAGCCGGTGAGCGCGCCTTGGATGCCCTCGACGTTGCGCGGGTCCTTGCCCATCAGTGCATGCGCGATGATGCCGTGGATGTGCGCCTCGGCGGCCTCCGGTCCATAGAACGTCTCGCCAAGGCCGACCAATCCGTCGTCGGTGTGCACTTGGACCCACAGCAGGTTGGGGAACTCGGCAACGCGGACGGTCTCGATGGCGGTGACTTTCATGGACTGTCCTCCTGCGCGATTCAAACAACGACGTTGATGAGCGGCTCGCCCCGGGCCAAGCGGCGGATGTTGCCGGCGATCGTTTGTTGGCGACGGTGGATGGTGCCGTGCGTCCAGCCGCTCATGTGCGGCGTCATGACAAGGTTGGTCAGCTCGTGGAACGGCAGTCTGCTGGGTGAGCCGGTAGGGTTCGCGGGCGTCGGATAGGAGTACCAGGTGTCGATGATCGCGCCGCCGATGCGGCGGGCTTTCAGCGCATCAAACAGCGCCTGCTCGTCGATTACTGGCCCGCGGCCAACGTTGAGGACGATTGCCGCGGGTCGCATTGCGGCGAGTTCTCTTGCGCCGATGAGCCCCTTGGTGTCGTCGGTCAGCGGCAGCGACACGACGATCGCATCGGCCGCGGCCATGAACCGGTTGAGCTGATCGAGGCGGAAGCTCTGGTCAACGATCGCCGAAGCCGTAACGGCAGAGCGGTTCGCCACGACCACCCGCATGCCGAAGGCCTTGGCGCGGGCGGCGATCGCCTGGCCGATGTGGCCGAAGCCGAGGAGGCCGATGGTGTCGGCACCAAGTTCCGTGCGCATCGCGTCCGACCGGCCGGCCCAGTATTTCCATTCGCCCTTGCGCAGCCGAGTGTCGGCATCGACCAGCGGCACGTGGCGGGACAGCAGCGCCGTCATCACGTACTCGGCGATAGCCGTCTCGTGGCCGAAGGCGTTGCACAGTCTGGCGCCGGCCGGCAGGCGGGAGATGTCGATCATGTCGGTGCCGGCGGCGGGCGCATGATAGAGCTTCAGCGCCGCTGGCATCGGATCGGATGCCGTCAGCTTGATGCCGATGATGACGTCAGCTGCAGCGAATTGCTCGCGCTCGCCCGGCTTGTCGAGTGCGTCCGACAGATCGACGATCTCATGGACGCTGTCGAGCAGGGCCTCGAAGCCATTGCGGAAGTTACCAGCATTGGCGCCGTGGAATGCAATTTTCATTTGCTGCCCTTCAGAGCGAATTTTCCGGTGCCTGGCTTTAGCCTGGCACCGTCAAGAGCAAGGTGCCAGGCTGAAGCCAGGCACCTGTCAGATCGAGTACAACGCTACAACACCGAGATCATGCCGCCATCGACATAGATGATCTGGCCGTTGACGTAGTCGGAGGCAGCCGAGGCCAGGAACACCGCGGCACCGACCAGCTCCTCGGGCTTGCCCCACCGCTTCTGCGGCGTGCGGCCCTTGACCCAGGCATCGAATGTCGGGTTCGAGATCAGTGCCTCGTTCATGTCGGTGATCATGTAGCCCGGGCCGATGGCATTGGCCTGGATGCCGCTCGCGCCCCACTCGGCCGCCATCGCCTTGGTCAAGAGCTTGATGCCGCCTTTCGACACCGTGTAGGGCGCGATCGTGGCACGGGCAAGCTCACTCGTCAGCGAGCCGATGTTGATCACCTTGCCGCGGCCCCGCGGTACCATCCGCTTCGCCGCCTCGCGGCCGATCACGAAGGCGCTGGTGAGGTTGGTGTCGATCACGCGCCGCCAGTCGGCGGTGTCGAGCTCCAGCATCGGCTTGCGGAACTGGATGCCGGCGTTGTTGACCAGGATATCGACCTCGATGCCGCCGGCGTCGAGGTCGGCGAATGCTCGTTTGATCGCGGCCTCGTCGGTGACGTCGAATGCGCACGGTACTGCCTGATGGCCAGCGGCGCGGAACTCAGCGACGGCCTCATCCACCTTGGCCGGGTTGGTGCCATTGACGACGATGCGGGCGCCTGCTTGTGCGAGACCTTCCGCCATCGCCCGGCCGAGGCCACGCGACGAGCCGGTGACGAGTGCAGTGCGGCCGGAAAGATCGAACAGCTTCATGGGGACCTCATGTCAATCATTGATTATCGCTCGGATCTCAGGCAACGCCGGTGAGTTTGAGCGTCGCGGCGTGGTGGCAGGCGACCTTGTGATTGGGGGCGATCGCGCGGATTGCCGGCGTCTCGGCCTTGCACTGGTCGGTGGCGTAGCGGCAGCGCGGATGGAAGGCGCAGCCAGAAGGCGTGTTGGCCGGATCGGCGACCTCGCCCTTCAATATGATGCGCTCGGACCGCTTGCCGGGATCGGGCTTTGGCACCGCCGACAGCAGCGCCTCGGTATAGGGGTGCTTGGGCGTCTTGAACAACGCGGTGGTCGGTGCCTCCTCGACGATGCGGCCGACATACATCACGGCGACGCGGTCGCTCATATGCTTCACGACCGACAGGTCGTGGGCCACGAACAGATAGGAAAGGCCGAGCCGTTCCTGCAACTCGAGCATCAGGTTGACGATTTGTGCCTGCACTGACACGTCGAGCGCCGACACCGGCTCGTCGGCGACGACGAGGCTCGGGTTCAGTGCCAGCGCACGGGCTATGCCGATGCGCTGCCGCTGGCCGCCGGAGAAGGCATGCGGGAAGCGGTTCAGATAGGCCTTTGGCAGCTTGACGAGGTCCAGCAGTTCCTCGACCCGGGCCCGGCGGCTTTTGGCGTTGCCGACGCCGTTGACCAGCATCGGCTCGGCGATGATGTCGCCGACCATCATGCGCGGATTGAGCGAGGAGAACGGGTCCTGGAAGATCATCTGCATATGCTGGCGCACCGGCGCGAGGCCGGCCCGGTCGAGGATTGCGACATCGGCCAGCGGCCCGTCGCCAGTGCGGAAGCGGATCGCGCCGGAAGTCGGCTTCAGGGCACGCACGATGCAGCGCGACACGGTGGTCTTGCCGCAGCCGGATTCGCCGACCAGCGACAGCGTCTCGCCCTTGCCTATCGACAGGTTGACGCCGTCGACTGCCTTGACCGCGCCGACGATCTTGCGCAGGAAACCGCGGCGGATCGGGAAATGCTTCTTGAGGTCCTCGACCTCGAGCACGTTGGTGTTGTTGCTCATGCCGGCACCTGCGCGGTCGCCTCGGCCGGTGAATAGAGGAAGCAGCTGACAGCCGTTTTCGCGTCGACATTGGTCAGCGGCGGCAGCTCGGCATCGCAGCGGCCCTTGATCGCGTCGCCGCAGCGCGGGTTGAACGGGCAGCCCTTGGGCCGGTTATAGGGATGCGGGATCGAGCCCTCGATGGTCTCCAGCTTCGAGCGCGGCGTCGCCAGGATCGACGGGATCGAGCGCAGCAGCGCCCGGGTGTAGGGATGGCGCGGGTCATGGAAGATCTGCTCGACCGGCCCGCGCTCGACGATACGGCCGAGGTACATGACGGCGACGTCGTCGGCCATTTCGGCGATCACGCCCATGTCGTGGGTGATCAGGATCACCGACAGGCCGCGCTCGCGCTGCAGCGACCGCAAGAGGTCGAGAACCTGCGCCTGGGTGGTGACATCGAGCGCGGTGGTCGGCTCGTCGGCGATCAGGATGCGCGGGTCGCAGGCGAGCGCCATTGCGATCATCACTCGCTGGCGCAGGCCGCCCGACAGCTGGAAGGGATACTCATCGATTCGCCGCTCGGGGCGGGGAATGCCGACCAGTCGAAGCAGCTCGAGCGTACGCTCGCGCGCCAACTTCTTGTCAGGCTTCACGGCGTGCTCGAGGATCGCCTCGCCGATCTGGTTGCCGACGGTGTAGTGCGCCGACAGCGACGTCATCGGCTCTTGGAAGATGAGCGCGATCTCCTTGCCGCGGATGTCGCGCATCGCGCGGCCTTTAGGGTCGAGCTTGGCGAGATCGACGGCCGGCGCATCCTGCCGATTGAGCCAGATTTCGCCGCCGGCAATGCGGCCTGGCTGCTCCAGGATCTGCAGGATCGAGCGGGTGGTGACGCTCTTGCCGCATCCCGAACTCGCCGACGATGCCGAGCGTCTTGCCGGCGTAGAGGTCGAAGCTCGCGCCATCGACCGCGCGCACCAGGCCCTCGTCCTGGACGAACTGGGCCTCGAGGTTGCGGACGGAAAGCAGCGGTTTCGCGGATGTGGAGATCTCAGCCATAGGGGTCCGCCGCGTCACGAAGGCCGTCACCCAGGAAATTGAAGGCCAGGATAACCAAGATCACCGGCACCGCCGAGATCAGCAGCCAGGGTGCGATCGCCAGCGTCTGGATGTTCTGCGCATCCTGCAAGAGGATGCCCCAGCTGATCGCCGGCGGTCTGAGCCCCAGCCCCAGGAAGCTCAAACTCGTTTCCGAAATGATCATCGCCGGCAGCGCGAGCGATACGGCGGCAATGATGTGGCTGGTGAACGAGGGCAGCATGTGCCGGAAGATGATGCGCATGCGGCTCGCCCCCATCAGTTCGGCAGCGACGATGAAGTCCTCCTCGCGCAACGAGAGAAAGCGCCCGCGCACGACGCGCGCGAGATCGGTCCAGCCGATCAGCGAGATGATGATGGTGATGGCGAAATAGACCTGGCCCGACGACCAGGTATTGGGCAAAGCGGCCGCCAGCCCCATCCACAATGGAATGGTCGGGATCGAGCGGACGAGCTCGATCAGGCGCTGGATCGCGGTATCGACGGCGCCGCCGTAGAGCCCGGAAATGCCGCCGAACAGGATGCCGAGGAACAGGCTGATAGTGACGCCGGCGAGGCCGATGACCAGCGACACCCGCGTCGCCACCATAAGTCTCGACCACAGGTCGCGGCCCTGCACGTCGGTGCCGAGCAGGAACAGCCCGTTCTCCGGCACCGAGGTATCGAAGCCGAGCAGGTGCCGGTTCATGGGCACGAGACCGAGCAGCTTGTAGGGGTAGCCTTCGGCGAAGAACCGGATGTAGACGTTGCGCGTCTCGTCGACCTTGTAGACGAGCTTGAACGTCCGCATGTCGCGCACGCCCTTCAGGCCATAGACGTGCGGGCGAAACGAGCCGTCGGCATCGAACCAGGTGATGGTCTGGGGTGGGATGTAGCCGCGTCGGCTGTCGCTCGCCTCCGGGTCGGTGTAGGCCAGGAAGTCGGCGAAGATCGCTACAGAATAGAACAGCGCCACCACCACCATGCTGAGCACGGCGAGCTTGTGTTTCTTGAAGCGCCACCAGATCAGCTGGCGTTGGGTTGCGACCGCGATGCGGTCTTCGGCCACCGCGCCTGCCGCCTTCGGCGCCCGCCCGAGCATGCGATTGGCGAGGCCGGCGAACGTGCTCATGCGCGCGCCTCCTGCATCCCCTCTCCCCGTAGCGCTTTTCGCGCGTACGGGGAGAGGGTTAGGGTGAGGGGCGGCAACTTGCTCGGACGACGTTACATCGATCAATCGAGAATTGGCAAAATGGGGTCCGAGCCAGCCGCCGCCCCTCACCCTCGGCCGGAACAAGCGCCAGAATCGTAGCCGCTGCGGTTCGGGCCGGCCTCCGCCCTCTCCCCCGAAGAGGCGGGGGAGAGGGAAATAGCGCCCCGCACCCAACATGCAAATTTACCGTTCTGCTCAATGCTCATCCCTGGTCTACCTGATGGCGGATGCGCGGGTCGATCCACATCAGGACGAGATCGGATATGAACGTGCCGACCACCGTCAGCGCGCCAAGCAGCAGGACAATGGTACCGGCGAGATACATGTCCTGCGCGATCAGCGCCGACAGCAGCACCGGGCCGACCGTCGGCAGGCTCATGACCAGGCTGATGATGATGCTGCCCGACACCAGGTAGGGGAACAGGTAGGCGAGCGTCGAGGCGAACGGGTTCAAGGCCGCGCGCACCGGATACTTCAGGATGACACGCATCTCGCTGAGGCCCTTGGCGCGGGCGGTGACGACATAGGGCTTGCGCAGTTCATCGAGCAGGTTTGCGCGCATGATGCGGATCAGCTGGGCGGTGCCGGCGATGGCCAGGATCAGCGCCGGCAGCGGCAGATGCCACATCAGGTCGGCGAACTTGGCCCAGCCCCACGGCGCCAGTTCCATCTCGGCCGAGAACAGGCCGCCAACGTTGGCGCCGAACCAGCGGAAGGCAAGATAGAGGATGATCAGCGCCAGCAGGAAGTTCGGCACCGCGAGGCCGATGAAGCCGAGCGTGGTGATGACGTAGTCGCCGATCGAATATTGCCGCACCGCCGAATAGATGCCGATCGGCAGCGCCAGGCCCCAGGTCAGCAGCAAAGCTGCGAACGACAAGACGACCGTCATCCACAGCCGGTCGCCGAGCACTTCAGAGACCGGCCGCTGCCATTCCATCGACTCGCCGAAGTCGCCCTTGATCATGCGCCCCATCCACTTGCCGTATTGCACGACGTAGGGCTGATCGAGGCCGTATAGCTTGCGCAAGCCCTCCGCCTCGGCAGCCGAGACGGAGGAGCCGCTCGCCGACAGCCGGGCGATGTAGGCGTCGACGAAATCGCCCGGCGGCAGCTGGATGATGATGAACGACAGCACCGTGATCGCCCACATGGTGACGAACGCGAGCAACAGTCGCCGGGTGATGAAGGAGGCCATTGGCGCTTCGCACAGGGAGTTGGGAGTAAGGGAGTATGGAGTAGGGAAAGCTTCCCATCTCCTACTCCCTACTCCCTATTCCCCACTCCCTATTCTTTGAAAAACCACGTCTCCGGATGCGAGCCGCCGGGCGTGCGACAGTGCTGCGCGATGCAGACGCGGCTCGGGATGTTGCCGAGCTTGTTGTTGGCGATCCTGACCCCCATCAGCGCCGGCGACTGGCCGACGGTGCCGATGTTGAACTGCTGGTCGACGATGATCTTCCAGATCTCCTGCGCGATCTTGATGCGCTCGGCTTCGGGCTTGCTGCCGGCCGAGGCATAAAGCTCGAAGATCTTCAGCCAGTTCGGATCCTCCGGCTTGCGGCCCTGCTTGCCACCCGACGCATACCACTGCGCGAACTCCGGCCCCATGAAGCCTTCGGTCGGGTCGACCGGGATGGCGTGGCGGGGGAAAAGGTACAGGATCTCGGTGCCGCCATTGGTCCAGATCTGGATGTGGTGCTCGTTGTTGCGGGTGCGGGTAAAGGCGAGATTGCGCTCCATTTCCTTCGACTCGGCCCAAATCCCGATCTTGCGCCATTGCTGCGCGATCATTTCGCCATGCGCCGGCCACGGCATGAACGCCTTGACCGCCTGGATCTGGATGCGCAGCCGCTCGCCGTTGTCGGTGCGGACGCGGAAGCCTTCCGAGTCCTTCTTGGTGAGGCCGATCTTGTCGAGCAGGGCGTTGGCGGCGGCGATGTCGAGCGTCGAGTACTTTGTCCGCCACTCCTTGCCCGGGAAGTATGGGCTGTCCTCGCCCGGCACCGCCGAGCCCGGCGTGCCGACGCCGAGGAAGAACGTTTCATTGAGCTGGTTGCGGTCGATGCCCATCGACAGCGCGCGGCGGAAGTCGGCGTTGGCGAGCCACTTGCCGATCTCGGGATCGGCGCGGTAGCTGGTGTTGATCTGCAGCGTCGTGTCCGAGCCGTTGATCGCGGTGTCGAGGTGCAGGGTGTAGTTGCCCTTCTTCTGGTTCTCGATGATCACCGGCAGCTTGCCGAGATCGATGTGGCGCTCCTGCAGGTCGTATTCGCCGGCGATTGCGCGCAGGTTGAGGATTTCGGTGTCCTGCGACAGCGTCATCACGATGCGGTCGATATAGGGCAGCTGATTGCCGGCGGTGTCGACGACATAATAGTAGGGGTTGCGTTCCAGCACCCAGGTCGGCGTGTTGATCGGCCGCGTCGTGCGCCAGGCACCGAGCGTCGGCACATCGGGGTTGAGCGACCAGTCCTTCTTGAAGTGGATGAGCTTCACCCAGTTCTCGTAGCCTTCCTTCTTGGCGAGTTCGTTGACCGCCTCGGCGGAGGAGTACTTGGGCAGGAACTGCTTCAGGTAGTGCTTCGGCGAGTAGGCGCCGAAGGTGAAGCCCTGGCTCTGGCGTACCGACTGGCCGCCGCCGATCAAGGTGTCGCCGGCGAGCAGGTCATAGAACAGGAAATAGGGGTCCTCGAACTCGAACTTCACCGTGGTCTCGTCGACCTTCACCACCTTGCCCGGCTTGCCGTTGACCGACATGTCGGGGATCGGCGTCGGCACGATGTCCTTGTTCGAATAGAGGTCCTCGAACCAGAACACGAAATCGTCGGCGGTGAACGGCGCGCCGTCGGACCACTTCATGCCCTTGCGCAGGTGGATGGTGTAGGTCTTGCCGTCGGCGCTCATATCGACGCCCTTGGCCACGCTCGGCACGATCTTGGTGCCGGTCGGGTCCCAGAACATCAGCTTGTCGGAGGCGTTGATGCGGTTGCCGTTCTCGACGTCGCCGGGGCCGGTGAAGCCGCGCCGCCAGGTGCCGCCGTACTTGCCGACAGAGTGCACCGGTTTCAGCACCAGCGGCTCGGAGGGAAGACGATCCTTGACCGCGGGAAGCTTGCCGGCCTTGACCAGTTCGGCGAGCTGCGGTGCCTCTTGGAAGGCTTTGGGAATGGCGGCCGGATCGGTAACGACGGCGGCGCCTTCGAGCTTGCCGACGAGGCCCGACTGGGCGATGGCGTTACTCGATTGCTGCGCCAATGGCGCGCTGGCAGTTGCCGCCAGGATGCCGGCTGCCGAAGCCGCCATGAGCCACGCCGCGTGGCCGAATTTCCTGCTCATCCACGTCCCTCCCCAGGGCCGGTTGGGCGCCGGTCGGACTCGCTGCCGCCGGCGCGTGGTTGCGTTTCCCGATCAGTCCTTGCCGGACGCTTGTTGGTTGTTCACGGTCGCTGCCGTGATCTTAATTATTGCACCCTTCGTAGGCGGCGGCAAAAGGATTGTCAATTCACTGATGCATCAGTTTGCCACCTTGATGCATTAGCGAGTATTTGGCGCTTCGCTGTCGCCGAGGTTGTCCGCCCTTGCCTGGGTCGGATCGCCGTGGCAGCGTTCGATCGTCGCAAGAAGGGGGCAGTTGTACCATGGCGCGAATGACCGGTGGCGAGGCGATCGTCGAGGGCCTGCTGCGGCACGGCATCGACACGATATTCGGCCTGCCTGGCGTGCAGGTGTACGGTCTTTTCGATGCGCTCGCCCGCAACAAGAACCGCATCCGACTGATCAATGCCCGGCACGAGCAGACGACGGCATACATGGCGCTGGGCTACGCCTATGCCACCGGCAAGCCGTCGGTCTACACCGTGGTGCCCGGACCTGGCGTGATGAACACTTCCGCCGCGCTCGTCACCGCCTGGGGGCTTAACGCGCCGGTGCTGTGCCTCACCGGCCAGGTGCCGAGCTTCATGATCGGCAAGGCGCGCGGGCAATTGCACGAGATGCCGGATCAGCTGGCGACGTTGCGCAGCATGCTGAAGTGGGCCGATCGCATCGAGCACCCAACGCAGGCGCCCTATCTCGTCGCCCGCGCGTTCCAGGAAATGCTGTCGGGACGTCGCGGGCCGGTGTCGCTCGAGATGCCGTGGGACCAGTTTCCGGCGCAGGCCGAGGTGACGCCGCAGGAGCCGCTGCCGCTGCAACCGGTGCCGGTGCCCGACCCCGAGAAGATCGCGGCGTTGGCCGAGCTGATCGCCAACGCCAAGGCGCCGATGCTGTGGGTCGGCAGCGGGGCGCAGCACGCTTCGGCCGAGATCAAGGCGCTGGCCGAGAAGATCGGCGCGCCGGTGCTGTCCTATCGCACCGGTCGTGGCATCCTCGATGATCGCCATCCGTTGGCGCTGAACGTCGCGGGCGGACTTCGAGCTTTGGCCGAAAACCGACCTGCTGATCGGTTTCGGGACCCGCCTCGATACGCCGATGGGGCGTTGGCCGACGCAGCCACCAGGCCTCAAGGTGGCGCGCGTCGACATCGATCCGATCGAGATGCGCCGTCTTAAGGTCGATGTCGGGATTGTCGCGGACGCAGCCGATGCGGCGGCGAAGCTCACCGCAGTTGTGAAGCCGCGCAAAGACAAGGTCTATGCGACGGCGATCGCGACGGCCAAGGCGAAAGCGGCCGAGGCGATCAAGGTGCTGCAGCCGCAGATGTCGTACCTCGAAGTGATCCGCGAGGTGCTGCCCGAGGACGGCATCCTGTGCGATGAGATGACCCAGGTCGGCTACGTCTCCTGGTTGGGCTTTCCGTTCTACGCGCCGCGCACGCTGATCACGTCCGGCTTCTCGGGCACGCTCGGCGCCGGCTTCCCGATGGCGCTCGGCGTCAAGGTCGCCCATCCCGATCGGCCGGTGGTGGCGCTGACCGGCGACGGCGGCTTCCTGTTCGGCGGCGCCGAGCTTGCGACCGCGGTGCAGCACGGCATCAATCTGGTCACCGTGCTGTTCAACAATTCCGCCTACGGCAACGTGATGCGCGACCAGAAGAAGATCTATCAGGGCCGCGACGCGGGCTCGGCGCTGCGCAATCCGGACTTCCAGATGTTCGCCAAGTCGTTCGGCGTTCGGTCCTGGCGCGCGACCGACCCGGCCGGATTGAGGCAAGCGCTGAAGGAGGCGCTGGTGGCCAATGCTCCCGCGCTGATCGAGGTCATCACCGACATTTCGCAGGAAGCCGAGCCCTGGCGGTTCCTGGCGCCGGGACGGGGGTGAGAAGAGGGCGAGGGCTCGACCCCAAGGTGGCAATATGCTGTTCCGTTGTGGACGAGGAAGGCGGTCTCCACGCCCATTGTGGGAGCTGGCGCGCCAGCAAAAACATGGCTGTACCAACTGATAGCGAGACTTGGCTCATCGAAGCGGGTGACGCGGTTATTCGCAAGATAGCTTGCGGCGGCATTGAGTGCCTTTCGCCTTGGGAGACGCTTGTCTATTGCTTTTGGGTTGCGGACTACGGAATGAGGAATGCAGGTGATCTCGAGACGGCAACCGACGTTTATCCTGAATTTCATTTGAACGGCCGGCGAATTGCAGAGGCGTTGTCACTTCAATTAACGCACGAAGCCTTCTCGCTGTCTAAGAGTGACCTTGAGCGAGAGTATTTCGATCGATTTGAGTCGATCTGCAATGAGATGAAGGCGCCGGGTCGGAGTGAGTAAGTGGGAAGCGGTGGGAGCTGCTATTTACCCTTTGCGACATCGATCTTCACGCGACTATTCTGTCCACAAGCGTCCACTTGAACTATCTCTCGGAGACACGATGTCGGTTCCGCTGTCTCTCCCGCCAGAGAACCTGCGCATTTGGGTCGGGCCATTTTCCGACGCCGAGTTGTTCACCCGAAGCGGTGAGGAGATGGTCGCTGAGATCGTCACCCTCTGCGGTCTGGCTCCAAATGCGCAGGTGTTGGACGTAGGCTGTGGTTGCGGGCGGTTGTCGCGCCCTCTTGCCGGTCACCTAGGTTCTGAAGGCCGCTATGAAAGATTTCGACGTAGCACCAATACTGATCGATTGGTGTAAGCAACAGTTGGAGCCACTGCTGGCGAACTTTCATTTCTTGGTTGTAGATGTCCGCACGCCAGATCGCAATCCGGAAGGCGCCGTTGCTCCTGCTGCCTCTCGTTTTCCCTTCGCCGACAACACCTTCGACTTGGCCCCCGTATCTTCCGTCTTCACACACATGTTGCCTGACGAAATCACGAATTATGTTGCCGAGCTTTCGCGTGTGCTGAAGCCGGACGGGAGCTGCTTTTTGTCAGTGTTCCTGTTCGACGGCGAGGCTGAATTGGCTGTTGCCGAGGGCTCGACGATATTCGATTTCCGGCATGCCATAGGGCCTTGCTTCACCTTTGAGCCGGAACATCCAGATGAAGGGATTGCCTGCCAGAAGCAATGGTTTCTTGAGCTCGTCGAACGCAACGGGTTTCGCATTGATGTGGTGCAGGCCGAAAACTGGCGACGGGTTCGATCCTACCAGGTTTCGCAGGACTACGTTGTCGCACGGAAGCACGTCATCCGGTCCAGTTGAGTCTGCAACCGGCCCCAAGCAGCCAACCTAATCAATCACGCGCGTGCAGCACCGCTGGATCAGCGACGATCGACAGCATGACGTCCGTGCCGTCTTCCTTCGCAGCCGTCTGGACTGCCCTGCTCAAGCCATCCCCTACCGCTTCACATTCGCGATGCGCTCCGGCACGCCCATTTCCTTGTGGCAGACCTCGGCCAAGGCCGCGACGCCGGCGCGGATCACGTCCTTTGACGGATAAGCGAAACACAGGCGCAGCTGGCGCTTGTTGCGGCCGGGCGCCAGCGACCATTCGGGGCCAGGGTTGATGGCGATGCCGTGCTTCGCCGCTACCTGGAACAGCTTCATGGTGTCGACCTGCTCGGGCAGCTTCACCCACAGGAAGATGCCGCCGCGCGGGACTTCGAACTCGGCCGCCGTGCCGAACTGCTCGGCAAGCGCCTCGACCATCGTTTCGGCCTTGGCCTTCAAGGCGACGTTGAGCTTCTTCACGTGCGCGTCGAAATGGGCGTTGCAGAATTCCGCCAGCACCATCTGCTCGATCGCCGGCGTGCCGGCGTCGGTCTTGAGTGCGATCAGACGCGATAGCGCGTCCCACCCCGCCACGATGTAGCCGATGCGCAAGGCCGGCGCGACCGACTTCGAGAACGAGCCGATGTGCAGGATGCCGGTCCAGTCGGTGAGGCCCTTGATCGCCGGCGGCCGGCGGCCGTCGAACACCAGGTCCGAATAGCACTCGTCCTCGAAGATCGGCACGCCGTAGGCTTGCGCCAGCCGGATCATCTCGAGCCGGCGCTGCTGCGGCATGATGGTGGCGGTCGGGTTCTGGATGGTCGGGATCGTATAGATGTACTTCGGCTTGATGCCCCTGGCCTTCAAGTCGGCCAGCGCGTTGGCGAGCGCGTCCATCCGCATGCCGTCATGGTCGAGGGGAATGTCGACCATCCGGGCGCTGCAGCGCTGCAGCTTGGTGATCGTGCCGCCGTAGTTGTCCTGCTCGATGATCGCTGTGTCGCCGGGCGCGATCAGCATCGAATTGATCAGGTCCATGCCCTGCAGCGAGCCCGACGTGATGAGGATGTCGTCGGTGGTGCAGGTGATGCCGGCATGCGTCTTCAGCTTCCTTACGAGGAATTCGCGCAACGGCAGGTAGCCCTGCGGGCCACTCGTCATGCCGTACATCGCCAGGTTGCGCGCCTCGCGCTGCATCACGGCGGTGACGGCGGCGGTGAGATCGGCGGCCGGCAGGCTGTCGGGGTCATTGTGGCCGCCGACGAAATTGTACTTTGGGAAGCCGGTGAATTTGACCGCGGCGGGGGGCAGGTCCGGGCGCACGACGGACGCGAAATCGAAGGCGGGCGTGGTCACGAGGTTGGCTCCATCGTTGCGGCGGCAGACGTTTCCGCAAGCCTCGTAACATCGCCCTTGGGGATTTGATACCGCCGCCGCTGCAACGCTGAAGCGTCGCTGCGCATGCTTCGGTGTGGCGGTCAACCGCCGACCAGCGGCGGCAGGATGTAGACTTCCGCCCCCTCCGGGATCGGCTGCAGGAACGCACCGCGGTAGATCGTGCCGTTAACGGCGACGGTGACGCCGCGGTCGAGGATCGGCTTCAATTGCGGGTATTGCTCGCCGAGGCGGATCAACATCTCGCGGATGGTGGTCGCCTCGACATCGAATTCCTTGACGCCGCCGGCCTGGCTCATCAGAGGTCCGCCGAGCTTGACGCGGAGCATGGTCGGAATCCTCGAGAGCAGGTTCAAGCTTCTTGGGGGCGGGGCACACAAGATTTCATGCGCTATTGCGATGGTCGTAGGCGGAGTCGAGAGGCGCTCCTGCCCTCCCCCCCGCCCCTTCGGGGGAGAGGGCAGAGGCCGGCCCTCTTGCCGGCCGAGGGTGAGGGGCGGCGGCTTGATCGAAAGCAATTTCGCAATTGCTCCGCCGCCCGATGGTGCCTGGCTTCAGCCTGGCACCACTGCTCGATGGCCGGGTGCCAGGCTGAAGCCAGGCACCCTACGTCGGAGCAAGCGGCTGCCCCTCACCCTGATGCTCTCCCCCTACGCGCGATAAGCGCTAGGGGGAGAGGGGAAGAACGCTCACCCCCCAAAACCCATCACCCCTTCTTCTCTGCCAACGCCTTCAGCAACCTCGGCGGCGACATCGGGATCTGCGTCATGTGCACGCCGGTGGCGGACGCGATGGCGTTGGCGATGGTGGCGAGCGGCGGCACGATCGGGGTTTCGCCGACGCCGCGCACGCCGTAGGGGTGACCGGGGTTCGGCACCTCGACGATTACGGTGTCGATCATCGGCACGTCGGAGGCGACGGCGACGCGGTAGTCGAGGAAGCCGGCATTCTGCAGCCGGCCGTCGGCGCCATAGACGTATTCCTCGTTGAGCGCCCAGCCGATGCCCTGCACCGCGCCGCCCTGGAATTGGCCCTCGACGTAGCTCGGATGCACCGCCTTGCCAGCGTCCTGGCACACGGTGTAGCGCACGACCCGAACAGCGCCGGTCTCGCGGTCGACCTCGACGTCGGCGATGTGGGTGCCGAAACTGACGCCGGCGCCGTCGGCGTTGACCTCGAAGTGGCCGGCGATCGGGCCGCCGGTGCTGGCGAACTGCGCCGCGATGTCTTTCAGCGACAGCGGCGGCGAACTTGCCGGCGTTGGCGCCGGCAGGCTTGGCGTGGCCTTTCTCCCAGACCACCGCGTCCTTCGGGATGCCCCAGATGGCGGCGGCGCGGCCGCACAGTTTCTGCACCGCATCGCGGGCGGCATTGATCGTCGCCATGCCGGCGGAGAACGTCACGCGCGCTGCCGTCGGTGATGTCGCAGAAGCCGATCGACGAGGTATCGCCGACGATCGCACTGACCTGGTCATAGGGGATGCCGAGCTCCTCCGCCGCCATCAGGCACATCGAGGCGCGACTGCCGCCGATGTCGGGCATGCCGGTCGTCACGCCGACCGTGCCGTCGGCGTTGACGGTCAGCGAGACCGAGGTATTGCCGCCGAAGTTGAACCAGAAACCGCAGGCGACGCCGCGGCCCTGGCCTTGTCTCAGCGGCGCCTTGTAGTGCGGATGCTTCTTCGCCGCCTCCAGCGTCTGCTTGAGGCCGATCGTGCCATAGGTCGGGCCGAACGAGGACTTGGTGCCGTCGCCGGCGGCGTTCTTCAGTCGCAGGTCGATCGCGTCCATGCCGATCTTTTCGGCCAGTTCCTGCACCACGCTCTCGACGGCGAAGGTCGCCATCGGCGCGCTCGGCGCGCGATAGGGTGCAAGCTTCGGCCGGTTGGCGACCACGTCCCAGGCGGTGACATCGACGTTCTCGAGATCGTAGCAGGCGAACGCCGCCATCGCGCCCATGTCGACCAGCGAGCCCGGCCAAGCGCCGCCCTGGAATTTCAGCTCGGCCTCGCCGGCGGTGATGCGGCCGTCCTTCTTGACGCCGATCTTGACGCGAATGCAGGTGCTGGCGGTCGGGCCGGTGGCGCGGAACACATCCTCGCGGCTCATGACGAGCTTCACCGGCCTGCCCGACTTGCGCGACAGCGCGAGCGCCACCGGCTCGAGGAACACGGTCGTCTTGCCGCCGAAGCCGCCGCCGATCTCGGACGCCGTCACGCGCAGGCGCGAGGCATCGAGACCGAGCAGGCCGGCGCAGGTGGTGCGCACCATGAAATGGCCCTGGGTACACACCCACAGCTCGCCGCTGCCGTCGGCGCGCAGGTTGGCGAGGCAGGCGTGCGGCTCGATGTAGCCCTGGTGCGTGGCGGCGGTACGAAAGGTGCGCTCGATCACCACGTCGGCGGCCTTGAAGCCCTTCGCCACGTCGCCATGGCCGAACTGGTAGCGGTGGGCGATGTTCGACGGCTTCTTCGGCGTCGGCTCCACGCCCTTGGTGAACATGTCGTCGTGCAGCACCGGCGCGTCCGGCTTCATCGCCTCCTCGACGTCGGTGACGTGCGGCAGCACCTCGTACGTGACCTTGATCAGCTTCAGCGCTTCGCGCGCGATCAGCGGCGTGACCGCGGCGACGGCCGCCACCGCGTGGCCATCGTAGAACACCTTGCCGCGCGCCATCACATTGCACAGCACGACGTGCAGATCCTCGTTGCCGCCGGTCAGGTCGGGCAAGTCGTCGGCGGTGACCACCGCTTTGACGCCGTCGAGCTTCAGCGCCTTCGCGGTGTCGATCTTCTTGATGCGGGCGTGCGCGTGCGGACTGCGCAGGATGGCGCCGTGCAGCATGCCGGGCGCAAACATGTCGGCGCCGAAGCGGGCGCGGCCGGTCACCTTGTCGATGCCGTCCGGGCGCAGCGGCCGCGTGCCGACGACGTCGAACTTCTGCTTCAAGAGATGCGGTTTGCTGTCTTGCGGCATGACGGGCCTCCGATGGCGGGATGCTGCTTAGAGACTAGCGCGGAGAGCCGGTCATGCGCCAGGGGCGGCAAGACCAGGGTCTGCGCGCGCCGGCAGCGTACGGCGTGGTGGCCGTCGTCGATGGCGCGAAGGACTGCCGCCGTTACCGGACCGGCCCTGCCGCCGCGGCAAGCGGTTCCACTGGGGACCTGGCATCGATTTCTGGTTCTACGACGGCTACGACTATGGTGATTGCAGCTGGTTGCGTCGCAAGGCCATCGCAACCGGTAGCCGCTACTGGTGGCACCGCTATCGGCTCTGCCGGGCGAGCTGGTGAATTGGCGGCTGGCTGATCGCGGCCGTTCGCCGGCGCGATCAGCGAGCCTGCCTCTTCACAACCGGGATGCGAACCGCTAGACAAACCCGCGCAGACACCATGTGCGGGTGTAGCTCAATGGTAGAGCAGCAGCCTTCCAAGCTGAATACGAGGGTTCGATTCCCTTCACCCGCTCCAACACTTAGCTCAATTGAGGTGCCTGTGTTTGCAATGGTGTGTACAATCTCAATTCGTTCTTTGTTCCCAACGCAGGATCGCGGCGCGGGCTAATTTTTCTTGATTCACCATTTTTGCGTAGTGCTCGACCATTGTTCGGCTCTGTCCTGTGATAGCCGCCACCTCGGCGTCCGTGCATCCGGCTTCGAGCAATGTCACAACCGCTGATTTGCGCAGCCCGTGAAACACAAGGCCACGATCCGCCACCTTCGCCGGACGGTGTTTTGCCCATACGTTCTGGAATCCCTTGCCCCATGGACGACCCTTAGCCGTCGTTGCGATCGTGACGGCGGTTCTCGGTGCGATTTCCAAAATTGCCTTCAGATCTCGATGCAGCGGTATGATCAGCTCTTTGCCGGTCTTGCCCTGTTTCACAGCAAGGAGGCCGCCAGCATTGATTGCACTCCAGCGCATTGCCAGTACGTCAGAGAGTCGCTGGCCGGTGTAGAGGGCCAGGGCAACCGTTCTCCAAAGGTCGGGCCGCAACGTTTTTTCTGCGTGTTCAATCACGTCCCAAGGCCATGGTGCGTAGCCCTCGCCTGCTTGCAGTTGCTTTACTTCCCGGCACGGATTGTCCGGGCGGTAGCCTCGCGGAACTGACCAGCTCAGTATGGAGCCAAGGCACCTGAGCAGGTTGTTCGCAGTTGCGGGCGTCGCTGAAAACTGATCGCGAAGCGTCAAGACGTGCTTCGGCTCGATCCCTTTCACATCGAGATTGCCCCAGGCGGATACGATCCGCTTGCGGTGCCGTGCCCACTCCCGTTGCGTGCTGGGCTTGAGGGACGACCATTCCGGACTCGCCTCCCAAGCGGCATCAAGTGCTGCAACGGTATCGACCCGCAATACAGGTGCCGGTAGCTGCATAAGCCGCGCGTACTCTGCCCAGAACTCTGGAGCACGAAAATCATCCGGTAGCCGTACCCGCTTCTCAGCCCTTGCTGTTCCGCGATGTTTGTGCAGGTACAGATACGGTCGTCCGGTGCTGTTGCGGACCATGACGACGTGTGGGGGCAATTTCAGAGACACGGCGGGCTCCGGCGTCGTAGGGATCGGACTGAGCATCAACCAGGACTCCTCGAGTTGCAAGTCGTGCCTGAACATCGTCCCAGCTCCATAGTCGTGCTTCGCCGATTTGGATCGGACCAGGAAGCAGCCCGCGCTTTACGAGCTGATCGATGGCGCCGGGTGCAAGGTCCAGTCGCTTGGCCAGCGTTTCTCGCTTCATGTAGTCCGGCCAAAGGTCGGTCATCCTTCCCCTCTCGCTGTGTTAGGGGAACAAAACGAACGAGCGATCCCAGAAATGGGCAACGATTTCAATCGAGCGCGTTCTTTTTCCTCCAGCATGTGCCCTTCAGCCATGACGCCGTCGTTCGATCTGTGCGCTGTTGACAGCGACAGCACGACGACCTCTCGCGTCGTTGGCGCGAGCGAGGGTTCCACGCCGGACAGAGCGGGCAAATTTGGTATCGCCAGTGTCGTCAAGGCCACACAAACCGCAATCGAGGCCAGTGCAACGCTGCGCCAGCTCGCGGCTTGGCTCCTGGCCAATTCGACTTCAGCGAGCCAGGTGAGATGCGCCTGGCGGTAGCTATTGACCACAAGCCGCGCTTGGTACGCGTGCAGCACGGGTGGGATCCGATCGCCGAACCGAATTGCCAGCCCATCGAGTCGCGGCAGTACGAACCACATGAACGCGATCGCCTGCGCGACAAGGTTGAGCGCAAATGCGGTCCTGTAGGCGTCAACGGGATGGTGGCCCTGTTGGCTCGGCCACAGGTCGATGATCACGCCGATGAGCCATTGAACGCCAAAGGCGACGCCGAGATGCAGGAGGTTGAGCGCGCCGTTAGCGCGTCCGGATGCCTCCTTTGGAAAATACCCCGGCAGGATCGCGTAGCTCAGAACGGTGGCGGCGCCGGCCATCGCGATCAGCGCCCATGACAGAAACGAAGGGATTGGCCAGCGCAGGATCACCGCCAGCTGCGCCAGCATGAACACAACGACCGTCGCGCCAAACAGTGCCTCGGTCGTGACGCCGCGCCGCCGCAAGCGGTCGGCCAGGGATCCGAGTGCGATCGCGCTGAAGCTGAGGGCCAGCGCCATGACCAGGAGGTGCCGGACCACAGTGGGCCGGTCGAAACCCTCGACTTCGGTCAACCAGGGCGCTGCCCACAGCCCCTGAACAGCCCATGACGTGCCGATACAGGCCGCCGATATCGGCGCGAGCCGCCAGAAGCGCCGGTCTGAATAAATACCGCCAATTGTGATTGTCGGTGCGCCAGAAGGGGCTGCGCGACGGTGGCGGCGCTCCGGGACGATCATGAA
>CAVUIJ010000012.1:0-34333 GCA_963741505.1 uncultured Alphaproteobacteria bacterium
CATGAATTGCCTCCGCGAGCAGGGAGTTCGGCGGCGCTCGAAAAGGAGGGGATCGCGCGCGAACAGTTTCGGCAGCCTGATGTCGTGCAACATGCGCTACGTGGGCCAGGCCTACGAGATCATTGTGCCGCTTTGGAGCGCCATCGGCTCGCACCCGGACGATATCAAGGCGCTGCGGAAGGCGTTCGACGGCGAGCACCACCGGCTCTATGGCCAGTGCTCCGAGAAGGAGCCGGTCGAAATCGCGGGTCCTCGTCGGCAGTCGCTCGGTGTGGTCGAGAAGGCGGCGCTGGAGCCGGTCGATAAACTGGCGCCCGGGCTCACCGAAGCCGCGGGATCACCGGCGCATCCTTTTGGAGCCCCGCCATGGGCTGGACCCTGTGCTCTGTGTTCGACCGGGCGGAGTTCGAGCTCGAGGATGGCTTCGACCGGCTCGGAATCATCGAGGACCGGGGGATCATCCTTCATCCTGCGAGCCGGCCACCACCTGGTGGTGGATGCATTCGGAAACATCGAAGTCGCGGGTCCCGCCTCCCGGTCAGCGAACCCGGGAGCGGAGACCGCTCGCCGACGACCAGCTTCGATCCAGTCAGCCTCGAGGTGGTCGGCAACTACCTCGTCTCCTCCGTCCGCGAGATGGGCGCGACGCTCCGGCGCGCCGCCTATTCCGTCGTGCTGCGAGAGCATGGACTCCTCGACCGCGCTATTCGACCCGACGGGCCAGCTCATCCCCAAGCTGACCAATGCCCTCCCACCAGGGAACCTCTCTCACGCGGCCCGCCGGGTCACTAAGGACTTCGTGCTTGAGCCGGAGGATGTCGTGATCATGAACCACCCCTATAGGGGCGGCACGCACCATCCCGACATCATGATCTTCAAGCCGGTGTTCTACAAAGGTCGCAGGTGGCGCTTGCCGGCGCGCTCGGCCACCAGATCGATGTCGGCGGCCGCTCGCCCGGCAGCGTGGCGACTAAGCGTGCGACGTCTTCGAGGAAGGGCTCATTATCCCGCCCATGAAGCTCTACCAGCGCGGCAAGCTGGTCCACGAAATCCTTGTGATGATCGGGCCAACATCCGCGTGCCCGACAAGACGCTGGGCGACATCCGCGCCGAGATCGCTGCGATGAATGTCGGTGAGCGCCGCTATATCGAGCTCTCTGAAAGTACGGCGCGGAGAGGCTCAAAAGTGATCATCGAGCCAGCTCGACCAGTCCGAAGCGATGCGCCGATCTCGCACGATACCGGACGGCACCTATCCCGCCGAGGGCTTCCTGGACGACGACGGGATCGTCGATGAGCCCGTGCGCATCACGTCGCAGTCACGCTCGATCAGAGGCAACGCCGACCTCGATTCCACCGGCATCGAGCCCGCGATCAAGGGCCCGTTCAATTGCTCCCTCTCTTCGGTCCAGGCTCCGTGTTCTGCGCCGTGCGATACATAGAGAACCCCGCGATCCTCCAGAACGAGGGCTGTTACCGGCCGATCAAGCTCGTCCTGCCCGAACGCACGGTCGTAATCTCGAGCGCCGGCGCCGCTGAGGGGCCGCTTCCAGACGCTCGAGCGCATCGCGACACGATCGTCACAGCCTTTAACGAGGCGCGCGGCGCGGAAGCGGTCGGCAGCGGCCACTGACATTTCACCTCGTTCTCGACCACGGGCGCGAACCCCGGACGGATCGCCCTTCGTGCTTACGAGTACCATGGCGGGGGCTGGGGCGGCACCTCGCGCTGCGACGGGCTCGACGCGACCTTTGGCCTGATGGCCAACTGCTACGACAACCCCGTCGAGGCGGTCGAGCTCGCCTACCCCCTGCTGATCGAGCGCTACGAGCTGATCGTGGACAGCGGCGGTGCCGGCCTGTTCAGAGGCGGGATGGGGTTACCAAGGACATCAAGTACCTTCATGGTACAGGATATTTCACAAACCGCTCGGACGCGACCAAGGTTCCCGCATCGGGAGCGCTCGGCGGCCTCGCTGGCCGCCCTGCCATCCACGATCTGAGAAGGGCGGACGGTGCGCTGGAACGCCTCCCGTCCAAGGCAACGAACCTGACAATCGAGGCCGGTGACACGATGCTGCTCGAGACTGGAGGAGGCGGGGGCTACGGCTCGCCACTCGGGCGTGACGTCGACCGCGTCTCGACGACTTCCTCGATGGCAAGATCTCGGAGCAGGCGGTCGCCAAGATCTACGGCGTCGTCCTGTCCGCAGACAGGTAAAGTGTTGACCGGGCTGCTACGGCCAACCATCGGGGCGAGCGTACGAGCAAGTCACGGAGCTGAGCGGGTGCCCGATCTCCGGGCGTCGCGCCGCCGCCGGCCTTGGCATGAGCAAGAAGAGACTTACAAGATGATAGTCTGTGTCCCAGACAGCGGTGCTGCGCGATGAGCTGCGGCCATATGCGTTGAGCGATGCGATCGGCGCCCACGGCCCCTCCGTGCTTGATCCCCACGTGGCTCTGATCGAGGGATGGCTTACGGTCGAGCGGCAACTGACGGCACTCGCGATCCTTAGCCGCCTTTGGGGGGAACGGAAGCCCGAGCAGTTCGGAAGAATCGGTGGTTCGTGTCGAGTTGCTGAGCGTGGCGTCACCGCATTGTTGCGCCGGAGGCGGGGCCAAAGCGGGCCCCGCCGTCGGTCGGCGCGGCAACGTCGCCGCGGGCGTCCGCTGTTCTCTCGGGAAGCCGACGAATTCTGGTCCGGTTTGGCATTTCCGCAGAGGGCAGCTCCGGGTCATGGGCGGGCTTGAGCAATGTTCAAGTCGCGTCCGGAATGCCTCCGCTCGCGACGGTTCGCACGACGATGGTGGCACGCTGACGCGATGGGCCCGATACTCTCCGTCACGCCGCACCGCAGCGAAACGTCGAGGCGGGCCACTTGCGGAAGTCGCTGGAGAGGCTGGAACTAGACCTGAAGGCTACCCGCTCATCAACGATCGCGGTTGAGGGCTCGTCAACGAATTTGACTAAGTCCACATTGCCGACGCGATCTTCGCCGCGCTCAACACCGTTTCCGATTGATGCCACAATTCACCGCTCGCGCGCCGCAGGCTTTGCCGATATAAGAGTTCGATGACGTCGAACATCGGCGAAGTTCAGTGACGGAGTTTGCAAGCAGACCGCGGACTTCGGGAGGTCACGACGCAGCTCGACGGTCACGGCTGGACGGGCTGCGATCCTATCGAATATCACCGCGCGCGGCGTGGGCAACCACGGCTGTGATTGTTGCTCTCCTCGGTTGGCGCCTGCTGCTGACGGAGGGCGGGCCGGCGGCAATCATTTTCGCCACTGCAGCCGCCATGACGCTGGCTTGCCTGATCGTGCTGGCCACGCGACGCCTGCTAGTCGCTACCGTCGTGATCAGCGCCCTCATCACGACGGTAACGATTGCCTCCATGCTCAAACTGCGGGCCGTGAACATGGTCCTTCATGCCTACGACCTGGTTTTCTATCTCAGTTCCTCGTCTACGCTGAGCTTCCTCTGGCAGGACTATCGCGGTTATGCCCTCGCCTTGCTGGCCGCGCTGCTGGTGACAGGACTGAGCGGATGTTTGGCCTACCGCTTCGATTGCACACGCATCAGGCGACAGCATGCAGCCAACGCCGGCGCACTTTTCGCGGCGATCGCCTGGCTCGCAGTGATGGCAATGGGCGAGCGAAGGCATTCGCAGTTCGAGTATGAAGGGCAATACATCTCGTCGTTCTTTCTGTCGTGGTCGGAGACCATCGAGACGCTGCTGAAAGGCCAACTCATCGAAGCGGCGGCCAGTGCTCAGGGTCCAATATTCACGATACCAACCGCCTGCGAACCGGCAACTAAGCCGCCACATATCATACTGATTCATCAAGAATTTGTGGTGCCGCCGTCGTATTTTCCGACACTGAAATACGATAATGATCTCGATCCGTTCTTCCACTCACACGACGGATTGCTGCACAAATTGAGGGTAGAGACTTACGGTGGTGCCTCGTCGCTAACGGAATTTTCGATCCTTACCGGCCTCTCCACTCGTTCCTTCGGCGGGATGCGTCAGTTCGTGCAGTCGGTGATGGCGAACAAGCTCAGTGACACCCTGCCCCAGGCTCTGACACGTTGTGGCTATCGCAATGTGGTGTTCTACCCGATGTTACGCAGCTTTGTATTCGCGAGCCGGTTTTTCAGTGGCGTCGGGCTCAACGAGATGTTCGATCTGAAAGACCAAGGCGCCAAGGCGGTGAATGAACGGGATCGCTTCTACTATGGCAACGCATTAGCCGAGATGGAGCGCCATTTCGCGACCTCGCCGCAGCCGCTCTTCACCTTTGTCGAGACCATGGCGACACATTGGCCCTATCACATCACCTACATGCCAGAAGTTGATGTGCCGGGCGGGGTCGCCGGCACGAACCCCGAAATGCACGAGTACCTGCGCCGACTCTGCCATGGCGCGGATGGACTATGATTACTTGACTGCTGAGTTGGCGCGCCGTTTTCCGCACGAGCAATTCCTGATCGTGCAATATGGCGATCACCACCCGATGGCGACGCGCACGTTGCTCGAATACAGCGAGGGCACCGAGGCGGAAGATGTGCTGCTCGACCCGAACTCGATTGGGTTTGTGACGTACTACGCCATCAATGGTGTCAACTATCATCCGCCGCCGCTGCCGCCGCAGGCAACAATCGATGTGCCCTATCTGGGGACGGTGATGCTCGACGCCGCGCGCCTGCCGCTCTCCGACGCCTTTCGGGCGCGCCAGCGCCTGATCGAAGCCTGCAACGGCCGGTACCATGATTGTGCGAAGCCGCAAGAGATCCTGAGGTTCCACCGCCGGCTTATCGACGCTGGTCTGATGCAATCGCGCTGACGCCAGGCCACGTCCTATTCTCCAATTGCCTAGCGTCCGCATCCTCCCCCACCACCATTGTCAATTCCAACACTTTGAATGACGGCGGGTCAACTCTGCCGGAATGTTGCTCGTCTGGTTCCGGACGGTCAATCCCAGAAGGCCGCCGGAAACTTGACGATTGGCAGCTTATCCCTCAGCTTCGAGCGTAGGCGATGATTGGCAGACCGGCAGTAGTGGGCCAAGACCGTCCGGTTCTCTGGCCAGCCTCCACGACAGCTCTATCTAGCATCGGACATGCTCACGCTTGCCGTCGACACACTCTTCCAGCACACTGCGCGCATATGTTGGTGACCTGCATTTCAGGGTTGGCGGCAGCATCGTTCCGCCCGAAACTGGCGACGCAAGAGCCGTGGAGTTACGACATGGCATCGTTTCCCAAGTGCCTGATGGTTTTCGTCCTCGTTCTGATCGGATCGACTGCGACCGTGGTCCACTCGCAGCCGCCACCATCTCAACCAGACGAGGCGAAGGCACTCGGCAACCGTGCAGTCGAGCTGCATCAATCCGGCAAAACGGCCGAGGCCGCCCAGGTTACAAAGCGGGCCCTGGACATCCGCGAGAAGACGCTGCCGGCCGGTCATCCCGACATCGCCGAGAGCCTCTATAATCTTGCGTTCTATACTCAGACGCTCGGACAGCTTTCTGAGGCTGAAACGCTCTTTCTGCGCGCACTTGAACTGCGCGAAAAATCCTTGGCGGCGGGTCATCCCGATATCGCCCAGAGTCTTCAGCGGCCTTGGCGCGCTTCGGCAGATCCAGGGACGGCTAAAGGAAGCCGAACCGCTGTACCGGCGGGCGCTTGAGATTCGCGAGAAGGCTTTGCCGCCCGGCCATTCCCAGATCGCTCTCAGCATCAACAACCTGGCGTATCTTTATCAAGTGCAGGGGCGATCGCGCGAAGCAGAGCCGATGCACAAGCGTGCACTCGCCATCTGGGAGAAGGCGCTGCCGCCTGGTCATCCGCAGCTCGCGTGGAGCCTCGTTAATCTCGGCATCACTTATGTCGAGCAGGGCCGGCTCGATGAAGCGGAGTTGCTGCAAAAACGTGCACTCGAGATTCGCGAGAAGGCATTTTCGAGCGGTCATCCGGACGTGGCAAAGAGCTTGGCGCTATTGGCGAACATCTATGAGAAGCAGCGGCGGCTCCCGGAGGCTGAAGGCTTGCACAAAAGGGCGCTGGCAATCCTCGAAGCGTCGTTGCCTGCTGGTCACCCCGACATCGCGATCACGCTCAACAATCTGGCGATCGTCTATGACGTGCAAGGGCGATTGCCGGAAGCCGAGGCGGCATACAAGCGCGCGCTCGATATGCGCGAGAAGGGACTACCGCCCGGCCATCCGGAGATTGCAGCGAACTTAGGCAATCTCGGCATCGTCTATCGGCGGCAAGGCCGCATGGCCGATGCAAACCGCGTCATCCAGCGCGCGCTGGAGCTGCAGGAAAAGGCGCTGCCGCCGGGGCATCTAGATATCGCGAGGACGCTCGGCAACCTCGCCGTTCTCAAGATGACCACAGACGACTGGGCCGCCGCGCACGGGCTGCTGCTGCGCCAGACCGACATGCTGATCACGCGTTCGCGCCGAGACAGCGAAGTGTTTGGCGGAACAGCAGATCGATCGTCAGGCTCGGCCGCAGCTGACATCAAGCACGCTAGCATCGGCTTTCATAGCCTCGTCAAGGTCGCTTATCGGCTGGCAGCGCAAGATCGGGCGAAGTCGGCAGAACTCGGCAATTCGAGCTTTGTCCGCGCACAGTGGGCGGCAACGTCCGAAGCTGCGGCCTCGCTTGCCCAGATGTCGGCACGCAGCGCTAAGACCGACTCGAAGTTGGCGGGTCTCGTACGGGAGCGCCAGGACCTCGCCGGCGAATGGCAGGTGCGCGACAAGCAGTTGCTTGCAATCTCCATGGTACCGCGTGAGCGGCGCAATGCGACTGCGGAAGGTGAGCTGCGCAGCCGCCTTACCGCGATCGATCGCCGGCTGGGTGAGATCGACCAG
Source organism: uncultured Alphaproteobacteria bacterium (assembly GCA_963741505.1). Taxonomy (GTDB): domain Bacteria; phylum Pseudomonadota; class Alphaproteobacteria; order Rhizobiales; family Hyphomicrobiaceae; genus JAKFWF01. The sequence goes on from CAVUIJ010000012.1 coordinate 6,888, forward strand.
ACGCTCGCGAAGGAGTTTCCCGACTATGCGGCGCTCGCTAGTCCGGAACCTTTGACGATTGCTGATGTGCAACAGTTGCTCCGCCCGCAGGAAGCGCTCGTGTTGCTGCTCGACACCGAGCATCAATCGGCAAGTCTGCCGGAGGAAGCCTTCATCTGGGTAGTGACCAAGTCGGCTGTCCGTTGGTTGAGGGCCGAGACCGGTGGCAAGGCACTTGCAGACCGGGTTGCGGGCCTGCGTTGCGGTCTCGACGCCAGCCAATGGGCCGATGAGAAGCAAGCGGTACGGTGCCGGAGGCTGGTGGAAGCTACGCCAGCGGCCGGCTTGCTACCGTTCGATTTATTCAAGGCGTACGATCTCTATCGATCTCTGTTCGGTCAGGTCGAGGATCTGCTCGAAGGCAAGCAACTCCTGATCCTTCCGTCTGGACCGCTGTCGGCGTTGCCGTTCCAAGCCCTTGTCACCGAAAAGCCAGCTGCGGCATTTGCCGTTTCGAGCGCCGACTACGCCAAGGCCGCCTGGTTGGCGAAACGTAACGCCGTTACCATTCTGCCCTCGATCGCTAGCCTGCGTGCTTTGCGCCAGTTTGCCAAAGCGAGCAAGGCGGCGGAGCCGTTCATCGGCTTTGGCAATCCGCTGCTGCTCGGGCCCGACCGGAGCGACCGTTCGGCCTGGGAACGGCAGAGTTGCGCGGCGATGCCGACGCCGCAGCGCGTTGCCAGCCGTGGCAAGCCCGGCGCAATCACAAAACTTGGGCGAAGCGGCCTTGCCAACGTTGAGGAGATTCGCGCGCAACAACCGCTGCCTGAGACGGCCGACGAGCTCTGCGCTGTCGCAAGGTTGACCGGGGCCGCAGAGCAGGCGGTCTTCCTCGGCGCCCGAGCGAGCGAGAAATTGGTCCGGTCGCTGTCGGCGGAAGGGCGCCTCGCCAATGCCAAGATTATCCATTTTGCGACTTATGGTCTGCTGGCCGGGGAAACGGAGATGATTGCCGCGTCGCGCGCCGAGCCGGCCTTGATTTTATCGCCGCCCGAAACGGCTGCTGAAACCGATGACGGCTTGCTGACCGCATCAGAGATTACGCAGTTGAAACTGGATGCCGACTGGGTGGTGCTGTCTGCGTGCAATACGGCTGCGGGCGGCAGTGACCGCCCAAGCGCTGAGGCGCTCTCGGGATTGGCACGCGCATTCTTCTACGCCGGCGCCCGTGCGTTGCTGGTTTCCCATTGGGCTGTCAACTCGGACGCGACGGTCAAGCTCATCACCCGAACATTTGACGCGTTGAACGCCGACCCAAGAATGACGCGCGCGGAGGCCTTGCGCCGGTCCATGGTTGCTCTTGCCGACGGCGGCAGCGACGCCGCGCACCCAGCGTACTGGGCGCCGTTCGTTGTCGTAGGCGAGGGGGGGCGCGGGACGATGGCCTGTGTCGGCTGATCGGTAGGTGAGCGGTCGTACGGCTCGAAAGCGGACAGGAAGGTGTGGGTCAAACTCGACCGGAATTGGCCAGAGGCCGATGGGCGCGGCGGCGCTCGATGATCACCCAAGACCGACCGTTCTCATCCTGAATTCGCACCAATCTGTTTGCGGTGCAATAAAACGTGGCCTCTAACCGCGACGGTTGGCGCGCACAAAAAACACACGCCGTCTGATCATCCGTGACTGACTTGTGGCGCTTCTGGCCCTGACCGACGAGTGCCATCCATCTTGCGTATGCTCGAAGCTGAGGGGTAAGCTGCCAGTCGTCAAGTGACTGGCAGCTGCTGGGAGCGGACCGTCCGTCGCCGGTCGGTGCGGCCATGCTCAAGTTCGACCGACTCGGACATCGTGACGGTGCGCAACACAGGTGTTGCACGGAGCGTTATTTGGTGGCGAGACGAGCTGTGCACTGCAAAAACCGCTCTGTGTCCCACCAGCATGACGTAAGTCCGATTGTCAATGAGGGCCTATGGGTCCTGTTTCTCACTCCAGGAGCGGGCGGATTGCATTATGACTGCAGCCACTTCCGAGTTTTCCAGCTCAGGATGCGACCCATCGCATCAAGCTGCGGACGCGCGCCATCGTCGACGCCGATCTGTGGGATGGAATGCAGGGCGGCTCGACGGAGCCATTATCGCAGGAGCGATGCGAGAAACAGCAAAACACAGCTCGCTGCCGCGACTGGGGAAGTCCAAAAAGGAGCAACGAATGCATGTTGTGGTGCTGGCTCTTGACGACGCTTGATGCGGATTAGCGCAATGTTCACAAGGAAAAAGATCGCGAGGATGATCAGCGACGTCATGTCAGCGAGGTGATCGATCGGGAATATCGTCGCGAGCAGGATCGCTAGTCCAGTCGAAATTCCGGTCGCGAGGAGCGGCGTCTTCGTACGGCCATTGATGCGGGTAAGCCTGCTCGGGAGCTCGCCTGCAACCGCCAAGCCATACATGACCCGCGATGACAGTACGATCTGGGCGATGATCCCGTTCAGCGTCGCAATGATCGCAATCGCTGTCACGATGTGAGGCGGCGCCCGTGTCACACGCTCGAAAACGAGAGCGAGGGGAGCACTTGAGGCGGTAAGCTCGGCTCTCGACACCACCGCCAATGCCACAGCGATCACGAGCATGTAGAGGACGGTAGAGATGGCCAGGGTCAGGAAAATGGCCCGAGGCAACGTCTTCTCCGGATTGCGCACCTCCTCCGCGATATTGACGAGTCCCTCGAAGCCGATGAACGCAAAGAAAGATAGCAGCGTCGCGGCCGCCACGCCGGACCACGCGGCGGCATTACCGAGAGAGGGAACGGCTGTGCCAAATTCGAATAGCACGGCGGGACGATGGACGAGCCCCGCGACCACGATAGCGATCAGGCCAGCAATCTCTATCAGTGTCATCAATCCAGCAATCCAGGCCGAGGTCAGCATACCAACGGCAGCGATGGCGCCCATCACCAGCAAAACGAGGATCGCCAGAGCTGCCGGCCTCACATGAATGATAGTTAGCATATAGCCGACGCTGCCATTCGTGATCGCTGCAGCGGCAACGATGCCCGCCGTGATCACTAGCAGCCCGACGACCAAAGCCAAGCGGTTGGAGCCAAAGCCCGCACGGATATACGCTGCCTCTCCGGCGGCGACCGGCATTCTGCCTACAAGTTCTGCAAATGAGCACGCCGTGAGCCCCATGACGATACCCGCGATAGCAAAGGCCAACGGCGCATGAATTCCGGCTCGCCCCGCCGCCGCACCGATCAAGACATAGATACCGGCGCCAATGGTGACGCCAAGGCCGTAGAGAACGGTCAAGAACAAGCCCATCGAGCGCTTGAGGGCTGGCGGTGTCGAGTTAGGGCGCCGATTGTACATGAGAGCTTCAATGCGACATCAAAACTGGCACCGTCGCGTGCGCCAAGACATGGCGCGAGGCTCCGCCAAGAATGAACTCTCGCAGGCGCGAGCGCCCGTAGCAACCCATAACGAGCAAATCACAGTTGTTAGTTGCGGCTTGGTCAAGCAGATCCTCACCGGGCTCACGGTACGACGTCGGTTTGATCTGGTCCGCGATGCAATTACATACCTATGCCCTTACATCCGGCGCAATCGCATGCGATCTGACCTCTGACGAGGAGTAATCGCATGGCACACACGGACAAGAGCCGGGACGATCTGTGGCGCAATTTCCCGAAGACAGCGCCTGAGTTCGAGGCGCGGTTTGCCACCGAGGCCGACTGCCGGGCCTACTGGATCGAGGCGCGCTGGGGCGGCGAACCGGCATGCGCGCGCTGCAACAGCACGCGGGTCTGGCCGGAGCGCGGCGGCTTCCTGTTCGAATGCGCCGACTGCGGCCATCAGACCAGCCTGACGTCGGGCACGCTGCTGGAAAAGACCAGGAAGCCGTTCAAGGTATGGTTCCGGGCCGTGTTCGAGATCAGCGCGCGTCGCAACGGCATCTCGGCCATGGAGCTGCAACGCATCATGGGCTTCGGCTCGTACAAGACGGCGTGGACCTGGCTGCACAAGCTGCGCGCCGCGCTGGTCTTGCCCGGGCGTGAGCCGCTCAGCCAAGCCGTTCAAATCGATGAAGCTTTCGTGGGTGGCACACGCGGGGGAAAAGAGATGGTCCTCGTCGCGACCGAAACAACCGACGGGCGCGTGCGCCTCGCCCACGCCGCCAACAACGATGAAGCGACGCTCAAGCATTTCGCCGACGGGTGTGTTGCCAGCGATGCCGCCGTCACCACCGACGGGCTGGCCAGCTACAATGCCGGCAGCCTCGGCAAACGGGCGCACGAAGCCAAGGTGCAGACCAACGCCGAGCGACGCGTGAACGACACTCTGCAAGGCGTGCACTGGACAGTGTCACTGTTGAAGCGCTGGCTGCTCGGCACGCATGCAGGCGCGGTCGGCCGTAAGCATCTGCAGGCCTATCTCGACGAGTTCGCGTTCCGCCATAACCGCCGCAAGACGAAGGGCGTCGGCCGCATCGCCGCCCGGACGCTGGCGCAATTAGTGGTATGCGCCCCAATGACCATGCGGCAACTCATCGACAAAACTCTGCCGTGCCGCGCGTTCCGGAGCTAAGGGCATAGGTATGATGCAATTAACACCGTGACGGGCGAGCGTTGCACAAATCTCGGATGCCGGATGCTCGCGTGCTGAATGCGGCTTGTTGGGCTCCTCGACACACAAGACGCGCACCTCTTTCGCCGCCACGAGCAATGGCAGAGCATCGGCAACGGCACGCGCAAACTCGCGGCTATTGTTCCACGCCACAAGAATGCGCTGGCCGATCGACTGTAACTCCCCGCTCTTGGGGACTATCAGGACCGGACGCCCAGAACTCCATGGCCAGCCAATCCGGAACGTCGAACAAATCGCCTAAGTCCCAGCCGCTTTCCTTTTGCGCACAGATGATCAGATCTGCTGCCCTTGCGTGATCGAGTACTGCGTCAACGTAGCCCGAATGCTTGGGCTCATAGAGACGCCATTCAGCGACGATCGGTAGAGTTTTCGTTGCTTTATCGAAAGCTTGACGTGCGTTCTCTCCTGTTTGTCGATAGCTATCCATCCCCCCCTTGATGATGGCACGGCTGATCTTGGGAAAGATCGGGGAAAAAACGGGCGTCACTTGAGGTATGACGAACAGTCCGGTTAAGTGAGCGTCTGACGGCAAGGCGAGTTGAACTGCAGCACTGATGAGACGTCCAACGCGGAGATCATTGTTAAGGTGCACGAGAATGGTCTTGATGGGCATGACTTTACCTCCTTGATAGTTGGATTTGTGTTCGATACTTGTGACGGGTGGCTTAGACATCGATCTCAGGTCAAATGTTGGATCGGCCTAACAGCCAAAACATCGGTCTCCAGCATCGATACCAAGTCCTGAGCGATATTGCCGAGTATGGCCTGACGAAAACCAGACCTGCCATGCGTGCCGACGACAACGAGATCGGGTTTGAATTCCTTCACCTGTGCGTGCACGACGCTGGTCGGGTATCCCTCCTCAAGAACCGGAGTGATTTCGCATGCCACCTCTCCGAAGCGCATCCTGAAATCGGCAAGCACGCTTTGGACGAACAACGTCATGTCCCTTTGAGCAATGTCTGAAAACTGCTTAGCCGTGAGCGGATCACCCATAAATCCCTTGAACGGAATGTGCCAAGCATGCACCACGCTAAATACTGCACCCGGGAACAGGAGAAGCGCAAACTCAAGTGCCTGCCGCGATGGCGGCGAGAAGTCCACCGCAACCAAAATTCGATCATAAGGTGTGAATGGCTTTTGCCGCACAACGAGCACCGGTCGATCCCCGAAGCGCACGACCTCATCCAGGGTCGTACCAAACCAGTGCTCGCGCATCAGCGTCTTTCGATGCGTACCCATGACGATGAATTTGGCGCTCATCTTCTGCGCTTCAGAGATAATAGCTTCGTAGTCGTGCCCCTTGGCGACGACGTACTCGACATCGAGCCCGCTCTCCCGCCATGGTGCCACCTGCGCCTTGAGAACTTGCTCGGCCTCATCGATGCCGGCGCGCAATGCGGAACGCGGTAACTCGTCGCTGACGACGTGCAGCAAGGTCAAATGCGCTTTCCAGGTGCCGGCAAGCTGCACCGCGCGTTCGACAGCTCTGTCAGACCGCGCCGACAGGTCCGTCGCTGCAAGTAGTTTTAGGTCGTTCCCGAAGTGGTGCATGGCGTGTCTCCTCAGTGGAATCCGAGATGCCTCGCTCATTTCTCTCGAACTGCACGGACGGCCAGAACATCGCCTGGAGCGGATGCTAGGACGCTCTGTGTCATGCTCCCGAGCACCGCTGCCTTCCATCCTGACTGACCGTGCGTGCCTACGACCACTAGATCGTGCTTATTGGTCTCGATATGGCGATTGATCATCAGCAGTGGGTAGCCCTCTTCGAATATTGGGTTGACTACAACATCGCCTGTTTCGAGTTCCTTCGTCATGCTGTCGGACGTACTCGCCGCCATTAGGGTGAGCTTCTCCTGACTCCGTTGCAGCAACTTTTCGAACTCGCGGTTTTGACGGATTGATTTCGCCACCGGCCGGGAAAACGCATGCAGGAGGCTGAACTTGGCGTCCGGGCATAGGCGGATCGCGAATTGCAGGGCGTACTGAGAAGCATCCGAAAGATCCGTCGCAACCAGGATGTTGCGATACGGCCGCCTCGGCTTGCTCTTCACAACGAGGACAGATCGATCGCCGTAGCGCAAGACGCGGTCCATGGTGGCGCCGACGAAGCTGTCGACCAACGCATCGGCGCGGTGCGTCCCCAGAATGATGAGATGGACGTCGCCATCACGCGCTTGATCGATGATGGTCTTGTAATCATGTCCCCTGACAATTCGGATCTCTAAGTCAGTCTGTCCTCGGGTCTTGGTCGTCGCCACCTGCTCCTTGATGAACTCATGCGCCTCTTCGGACTGGCGTAGCCGCATATCCTTTGGCAATGCCTCATCGACGACGTTGAGCACGATTAGTTTGGCGCGATTGTCCCGCGCCAGCATCAAAGCGCGGTCGAAGGCGCGATCCGATCGCTCGGAGAGGTCCGTCGCCAGGAGTAGGCGGAGCTGCGTGTCAAATGCATGCATTGGGGCACCTCGAGCGCCAATCCGATGATTGACGACAGGGTGATGGCGCTAGTGCGCCATCAGCACCGGTAGATCCATGTGATGCAGCACATGTCGCGTGGCACCTCCGAGCACCCATTCGCGAAACCACGAGCGGCCATAGGCCCCCATGACAAGCATGTCGGCACGGTGCTGATTGGAGGCTTTCAAGATCGCGGCTCCCGCCTTCTCATCGCTCGATGCAAACGACACCTCCTCGGTAGCGACGCCTTTGCGCCTCAAGTACGCCGCGAGATCGTAAGACGGCGCCCGCGTGATACTGGCGAACGATTCCTTTCGTTGGCCATTGAGCACGATAACTTGCTCGGCACACTTCAACAGCGGAAGCGCGCCGCGTACGGCAAGCGCCGCCTCTCGGCTCTGGTTCCATGCAATTACAATCCGGCGACCTACCGCTGGAAAGGCACCCTTGTTCGGAACCACCAGCGTGGGCACTCCACTGCCAAGCACGGTTTCCTCAGCTGGATCCCAGTCAATCTCGTCAACCCGTGGCTCGTTCTGCTCGACCACCACGAGGTCGTGCACTCGGCCGACCAGTGACAGCAGCTCGCTGGCATGGCCTTCGCCGACAAGCCAGCTGCCGTCGACTCCATTCAATTTCTGCGCCTGCCTTGAAGCGTACTTCGATCTCCTGCGCAGCCTTGTCCCAACCGGCTTGCCGCTCGGCGATCAATGCCTGGTCTCCCGAGAACAGTGCCTTGAAGCGCGCGGCATCGCCCAGCGTCAGCAACCCATGCGCGCGCCCGCCGAGATGCCGCGCTAGGCGCAAGCCCACATCGACGCTCTCGGTCCACCGTTTGCTCGCCTTAATGTGAACGAGCAAGTCCGGCGCCGTCATGCTCGTTGCCCGGCGGCTAAGTTTCCGTCGCAGCATGTTCGCCCGTGATCAGCTGCCGGGCTGCGTTCTTATCGAGGCTCTTGCTCAATGGTGAAGTGATTCGTTGTCAGCTTCACCTGCGTTGCCATTCGCTCGGGTTACCTGTTGGGCTCCAGAGGCCACAAACTCCTCGAGATCCTTCACCGCGACGCGCCATTCGCGACTGATATGGATGCCTTTCAACTCCCCGCGCCTGTATCCAGCCACGAACCGTCGCTTCCTTGACCTTCAGGAGCTCGGCGACCTCCACGGTCGTGAGAGCGGTTTTCTCAGCATGGCATATTTCTCAGTCAATCTCTTGATGGTCGGTCTATGTAGTTTAGTGTCTGTTTAGTCAGTCTTTGACGTGGATCAATGCATGTTTGCGGTCTTTGGTTGAAAATTAAACTTATCAAAGAGTGGTTGAATAGGAGCCAACGCCATGGCCCGGAGCCTGGAAGACGCCGCGCAAAATCCTCTGTGCCACCGACCTGACGCCTGCTTGCGACCGGGCCCTGGATCGCGCCGTCGAGCTGGCAGCGCACTGGAAAGCCACGTTGCTCGTCGTGCATGTGGTCGACGACACGGGTTTGCAAACCGAGAACTTCACCGAGCGCGCTCGAAAGGCCGAGGTGGCGCTCAACCGGCAAATCAAGAGCCATCCTGCGGCGTCAGGGCTCGAAGCCGATGCGTTCGTGGTGCTCGGCAATCCGGCTGAACGCATTCTCAGCAAATGCGATCGGATGTTTATTGACCTGCTGGTAATGGGTCCCGGCGAGCGCGCCACTCTAGGTCAGCGACTGCTCGGCTCGACGGTTGATCACGTACTGCGCCATGCCCTGCAGCCAGTCTTGTCCGTCCGCAATCGCGCGTTTGCGCCTTATCGCACGATGGCCATTGCTACCGATTTCTCAGGCCCATCCCGGGAAGCGCTGGACTGCGCTCTCGCCTTGTTCCCCGACGCCAAGGCGACGGTCGTGCATGCCTACGACGATGCGCTGCGCGGGCTACTCGCGTCCGACCGGATGACGGGGCCTTTGGCTGAGCGGCACAAACTTGAAATGAAGGCGTCTGCAGAAAAATCGATCGGCGAGTTTGTCGAGGCGGTCCGGACATCGCGTCCCGACGTGGCGACTGCAGTCGAAATCGCCACGCCGGATGTCGGGTTGAAGCTCTACGTCGAGCAGTGCGCCCCCGATCTCGTCGTTGTCGGCACGCACGGGCGGACAGGCCTTCGGCGAGCCGTCATCGGCAGCGTCGCCGAGCGCCTGATCGGCATCCTTCCCTGCGACGTACTGGCGGTACGTCCGGCGGAGTGAGCAAGGGGCGAGCCGACGCTGTTCAGGTCATTGACTGCGTTCGAGGCGGATGGCGGGCGTTGCATGTTGCGCGAAATTTTTCCCCAAGTTCCTGTGGAGGACGCTCATGTACAAGCACATTCTCATACCGACCGACGGTTCCGAGCTATCGGAAAAGGCCATCAGGAACGGCGTGCTGCTCGCAAAGTCGCTCGGCGCCAAAATTACAGCGTTGACCGTGATGGAGCCATGGAGCACCGGCGGCCGTCCCGTCGGGCTCGAGCGACCTCGCGAGGTCTATGAGGAGGAGTGAACGACCGGGGCGAGCCAGTATCTCGAGATCGCGGTGAAAGCTGCTATCGAGGCCGGCGTTCCGTGACGACCGAACAGACCTTCAACGAGCATCCCTACGCGGCGATCATCGCGACCGCGGACGCCAAAGGCTGCGATCTCATTGTCATGGCATCGCATGGCTGCCGCGGTCTCAAGGCGCTCGTTGCTCGGCAGCGAGGCGAGAAGGTTCTGACGCACAGCAAGATCCCCGTCCTCGTGCATCGCTGAACGGACATCGCGCCAAGTCGTGAAAGGATTGACCAATGCCCAAAATGAAAGCCGCAATCTTTGTCGAGCCGGGCCGCATCGTTCTCGATGAGAAGCCGATCCCAGATGTCGGCCCGCTCGATGCGCTTGTCCGCGTCACGACAACCACGATCTGCGGCACCGACGTGCACATCCTCAAAGGCGAGTATCCCGTGCGCAAGGGCCTGACGGTTGGCCATGAGCCCGTCGGCATCATCGAGAAGCTCGGATCTGCCGTGACTGGATATCGGGAAGGCCAGCGTGTGGTCTGCGGCGCCATCACGCCGAGCGGCTACAGCAACGCGTCCTTGTGCGGCTGCCATGCGCAGGATGGCGCTGGCTCGCCTCATGGCTGGAAGGCGATTGGCGGCTGGAAGTTCGGCAATACGATCGACGGTTGTCAGGCGGAATATGTCCTCGTTCCGGATGCGATGGCCAACCTCGCGCCGATCCCCGACGGACTGACGGACGAGGAAGTCCTCATGTGCCCGGACATCATGTCGACAGGCTTTGCAGGCGCGGAAAGCGGCAAGATCAAAATTGGCGATACCGTTGCTGTCTTCGCACAGGGCCCCATCGGGCTGTGCTCGACCGTCGGCGCCCGCCTGATGGGCGCCACCACCATCATCGTTGTTGAAACCGTACCGGAGCGGATCGAGGTCGCGCAGACAGCTGGGAGCCGATCATGTCGTCGACTTTCGCGTGCAGGATCCGGTGGCAGAAATCATGCGGATCACCGACGGACGCGGTGTTGACGTCGCCATCGAGGCGCTCGGCACCCAGCAGACCTTCGAATCGTGCCTCCGAGTCCTGCGCCCCGCCGGCACGCTCTCGAGTCTCGGCGTCTATTCCACCGATCTCAAGATTCCACTTGACGCCTTCAGTGCCGGTCTCGGGGACCACAAGATCGTCACGAGCCTTTGCCCGGGCGGCAAGGAGCGCATGCGGCGGCTGATGTCGGTGATCAGCTCAGGTCGCGCCAATCTGAAACCCCTCGTGACGCACCGCTTCAAGCTCGACGATATCGAAGCAGCCTACGAGCTGTTCTCGCATCAGCGCGACGGCGTGCTCAAAGTGGCGATCACGCCGTGAAGAAAAACAGCATACCGCCAGTCGGATATCTCGATCAATCAAGCAAGCCCATTGCTAACCATCGGCGACCTACCAATTCCAAACCGAGGCGAAGAATGTCGCCCTATCGTGAGGAGTGATACAATGCTCGACAACTCGCAAAAGGACTCTGGACGTGCTGAGCAATCAGGTTCGGCGGCCCAGAGGCCCCATTCATCTCTTGCGCTGGAGACCTTCCAGCCCCTGGTCGCCGGGATGACGGACTTCAGCGGTCAAGCCCTCAGCGGTTGGATTGAGATTAACCGTCAATGGACGACGTTCCTTTCCGGCCGATTCCAGGAGGACGCCGCACTGGTTCATCATCTGGCGCGATGCAGGAGCCCCCAAGACATCCTCGGCGTCTACACCGAGTTTTTCCAGAAGGCGTTCGCTGACTATCAAACCGAGTTTGCCACAATGGCACGCCTCGGACAGGCGACGGTCGCGGAGGTCGCGTCGACCACACAAAAAGCGATCAGGACTGCGACCAACGACGAGCAATGTGGCGAAGTTTCCGATCGGCAATCGTCAAATAGTGCGCGCCATCGCAAAGCAAGCTGAAGCCGGGCAGCTGCGGCGCCCCCCCCGATCGATGCCGGCGGCGAGTTGCAACCGCCGGCATGACTTCGTCGGGCTGGCCCGCTGGTCGCCAAGCAGCCGGCAGCCATACAGCTCCGCGAGCTTGCCACGCTCCCGGACACTGCCGGTGAGAAGATTGCGAAGGCCATGTTCCCGCTGCTGGATGTGATCATGGCGCTGCACACATCACAGCAGCACAAAGATGCGGCCTGGGTCAGTCAAGACATTCATTGATCCAGAGCTTCGGCGGGCACTGGAAGAGGACAGGAGTAATGATCCACAGATGCCGGTGACCGATCCCCACGCCCGACCAGCCGACACCTGCCTTGCCGCGCTGAAGGCAGGTTCCCAAGGACTGACCGCCGTAGAGGCTGCTCGGCGGCTTGAGGAGTACGGGCCGAACCGGCTGCCCGAGGCGCGGGCGCGCGGGCCGTTGCTGCGGTTCCTCGCGCAGTTCCACAATGTGCTGATCTACGTGCTTCTTGGCGCGGCCGTGGTGACGGGCGCCTTGCAGCACTGGGTCGATACCGGGGTGATCCTGGCGGTGGTGCTGGCCAATGCGATGATCGGCTTTCATCCAGGAGGGCAAGGCCGAAGCGGCGATGGCGGCGATCCGGCGGATGCTGGCCCCGCGCGCTGCCGTGCTGCGCGACGGGCGGCGCGTGACGGTGGACGGGGCCGATCTCGTGCCCGGCGACATCGTGCTGCTGGAGGCGGGCGACAAGGTGCCCGCCGACCTGCGGGTGATCGAGGCGCGCGGTCTGGCCGCGCAAGAAGCGATCCTGACCGGCGAATCCGTGCCGGTGGAAAAGGCCACGATCCGGTCGCCGCCGATGCGCCCTTGGCGACCGCCGGTCGATGCTGTGGTCGGGCACGCTGGTCACGCAAGGCACCGCGCGCGGGCTGGTGGTGGCGACCGGGCCGGCGACCGAGATCGGGCGGATCGGCGGGCTGCTGGCCGGGGTGGAGCAACTGACCACGCCGCTTGTCGCGCAGATGGACCATTTCGCGCGCTGGCTGTCGTTCCTGATCCTGCTTGTTGCGGCCCTCCTGCTTGCCTATGGCTATTTTGTCGGCCACCATGACTTTTCCGAACTGTTCATGGCCGTGGTCGGCGTGGCTGTGGCGGCGATCCCCGAAGGCCTGCCCGCGGTGATGACGATCACGCTGGCCATCGGCGTGCAGGCCATGGCGCGGCGCCATGCCATCGTCCGCCGCCTGCCCGCGATCGAGGCGATCGGCTCGGTTTCGGTGATCTGCACCGACAAGACCGGCACACTGACCCGCAACGAAATGGTGGTGGCTGCGGCCGAGACGCCGGACGGGTCTTTGCCATCGCGGGCGACGGGCTATGCGCCCGAAGGCGCGATCACGCCGGCGGGTGACCTGTCGCAGCCTCGCCCGGGCGGCGGCGCTGTGCAACGACGCAGCCCTTGCACTGCCGTGACGGGCACTGGACGGTCGAGGGCGACCCGATGGAAGGAGCGCTTCTGGCCTTCGCGGGCAAGGTCGGTGGCGATCACGCGGCGCGGCGGCTGGACGCCATCCCCTTCGACAGCCGCCACCGCTTCATGGCGGTGCTGACCGAAGGGCCACGGGCCGCGTGATCCATGTGAAGGGCGCGCCGGAACGAGTGCTGCGGATGTGCGGCGGCATCGAACTGCACCATTGGCATGACCGGGCCGAGGCGCTGGCGCGGCGGGGTCTGCGGGTGCTGGCACTGGCCGAACGGGCCGAGACGGGCACGCGGATCGACGCTCGACACGCTGGAAGGCGGCGCTGACCTTCCTCGGCCTCGTCGGCCTGATCGACCCGCCGCGGCCCGAGGCGATTGCCGCCGTGGCCGAATGCCGCGCGGCGGGCATCCGGGTGAAGATGATCACCGGCGATCATGCGGGCACCGCCGCTGGCCATCGCCGCACAGATCGGGTTGGCGAACCCGCACCGCGTGCTGACCGGGGCCGATCTCGACAAGCTCGACGATGCGCAACTGGCGCTGGAGGTCGCCTCGAGTCGACATCTTCGCCCGCACCAGCCCCGAACACAAGCTGCGCCTTGTGACCGCCTTGCAGGCGAATGGCTTGTCCGTCGCGATGACCGGCGACGGGGTGAACGATGCCCCGGCGCTCAAACGCGCCGATGCGGGCATCGCCATGGGCCTGAAAGGGTCCGAGGCCGCAAAGGAGGCCGCCGATCTTGTGCTGGCTGACGACAATTTCGCCTCCATCGCCGCAGCCGTGCGCGAGGGGCGCACGGTCTATGACAATCTCAAGAAGGTGATCAGCTGGACGCTGCCCACGAACGCGGGCGAGTCGATGGTGGTGGTGCTGGCGCTGCTCGCCGGCCTGGCCTTGCCGGTAACGGCGGTGCAGATCCTGTGGGTCAACCTGATCACGGCCATCACGCTGGGCCTCGCGCTGGCCTTCGAGCCGACCGAGACCGGGCACCATGGCCCGCCCGCCCCGCGGCCGCGACGCGCCGATCCTGTCGGGCGAGCTGGTCTGGCATGTCGTGCTGGTGGCGCTGCTGTTTCTGGCGGCGGTCTTCGGCATCTTCACCTATGCCATCGACAAGGGCTATCCGCTGGCGCTGGCGCAGACCATGGCGATGAACACGCTGGTGGTGCTGGAGATCTTCCACCTCTTCTTCATCCGCAACATCCACAGCACCTCGCTGACCTGGGCCGCGGCGCGCGGAACAAGGGTGGTCTGGACTGTGGTCATCGCCATCACTGCCGCGCAATTCGCCGTCACCTACCTGCCGCCCTTGCAGGCGGTGCTGGGCACAAGGCCCGTTCCGCTGGTGGACGGCATCCTGATCGTGGCCGTCGGCGCGGCCTTTTTCGCGCTGATCGAAATCGAAAAGCAGATCAGGCTCGGACTGCGCCAGATAGGGATTCGGAAATCGCTTCGGGGGGCAGCTTTCTGAGTGGCGACGAAGGCCAGTCAGAATTCCCGACTAGGTGCTTCTGATGCCCGTTGTCCGGTATGACGCGGCGATCGAAAGCGGACGCGGCGAACAAGCCCAAGGGTCGCGACTTCTATTGTAGTGTCGCCTCGCCCGACGTCAGGCTGAAGTCGAGAGCCTCGGTGACGCTCGGTGATCACCCAAGACCCACCGTTCTTGCCACGGCATGCGCCAATCCAGTTGCAGTGCGGCAAAACTTGGCATCTGACCCTGACGGCTGGCGCACACAAAGAGCACACGGCGTCAGATCATCCGTGTCTCGGGGCGACCGCTCATGGCCCGGGGCTGCCGGAGGGGAACGGATCGATCCCAGACGCGATCGGAGGAGGAGCTGCCGAAGTGCGGCAGACCGCCGCGCAATGTCCGCAGCCGAAGCATGGGCTGACGGACTTGGGCACAGCCACAATCGACCTGATTGACCCTTCCTTCGGTAGCGTCACCAATTCACAAGGTCTCGCGTCTGCTGTCGGGATAAGACGCAGACCGCTCGTCGATGCGGCCATCACAATCGCTGTCTTGAAGAATTCCGCAGTCCAACTCGCTGACCGGGACCGACAAATGCAATAATAGGTGTCCTACTGATGCCGCGACAGCGTGCCCCGTCAGTCGACAGCAGTTTCATTGCAGCCAAGTCAGAGGTTACATGGCGATAGCCAACACATTGGGCGCCGAAAAAGCCGCCTACATCGATCCGGAAACCGACAAGGCCTACCCACTCGATGTGCCCAGATGGCGCTCGGCGACGGGCGCCCCATTGATGATCAGCGCGCTGCCCGGCATGAACCGGGCCAGCATCGACCGCACCGAGCGCAGTCTTTGGCGATATCGCGCGGCCTTCCCGCTGCCCGTCGCTGCGCCGATCAGCATGGGGGAGGGGTGTACGCCGCTCGTGCGCCGGCCATGGCGGGGCGGCGCGGTGCTGTTCAAGTTGGAGTGGTTCT
The DNA here is from genome assembly GCA_963741505.1 of uncultured Alphaproteobacteria bacterium. Taxonomy (GTDB): domain Bacteria; phylum Pseudomonadota; class Alphaproteobacteria; order Rhizobiales; family Hyphomicrobiaceae; genus JAKFWF01. The sequence continues at coordinate 22,343 of CAVUIJ010000012.1, forward strand.
CGCCGACAGGAAGCTTCAAGGACCGCGGTGCCAGCGTCATGATGTCGATGTTGCGCGAGCAGGGGATCCGTCACGTGCTCGAGGACAGCTCCGGCAACGGCGGTGCTGCGATCGCCGCCTATGCCGGCGCCGGCGGCATCAAGGCAAAGATCCTCACCCCGGCATCCACCCAGCCGGCCAAAACGGTGCAGATGCGTGCCTACGGCGCCGAGGTCGAGCTGGTGCCTGGCACGCGCCAGGACACCGCAGACGAGGCCGAGCGGCAGGCTGAGCACATCTTTTATGCGAGCCACAACTGGCACCCGTTCTTCTTGCAGGGCACCAAGACCCTGGCCTACGAGCTGTGGGAGGACCTGGGGTTTCGCGCGCCCGATAACGTGATCGCACCGACGGGGGCCGGCAGCAACGTGCTGGGCTGCGACATCGGCTTCGACGAGCTTGTTCGTTCAGGCGAGATCGCGCGGCCGCCACGTCTGTTCGCGGTCCAACCCGCCAATTGCGCGCCGATCCACGCCGCGTTCGTCGCGGGAGGGACGCAGCCGGTGGCGATCGAGGCAAAGCCGACGATCGCGGAGGGCACGGCGATCACCAAGCCGATCCGCCTCAAGTCCGTGCTCGAGGCCATCCGCCGTTCCGGCGGTTCGACTGTCGCGGTGACGGAGGAGGAGATCATCGCAGCCCTGCGCGATCTTGCTCGGATCGGTATCTACGCCGAGCCGACGAGCGCCGCGGCGGCTGCCGCCTACTCCCGGCTGCTTGCCGCGGGTACGATCAAGCAGGAGGAAACAACGGTCGTAGTGCTGACTGGAAGCGGCCTCAAGGCAACTCAGCGGATCGGCGAGATCCTGGTCGACTGAGTCTCAACCGATCAACCTGAAGCGCCCGATATCATAGGGCGCGAGCGGCACCGGCGGCGTGCGGCCGGACGCGAGGTCTGCGATGATCCGGCCTGTGATCGCACCCAGCGTCAGCCCCAGATGCCCGTGGCCGAACGCGAGATAGACGGAGGCAAAACGCGGCGAGCGGCAGATGACGGGCAGGCTGTCGGGCGTCGAAGGGCGGTGCCCCATCCATCGCGTGCGATCTTCCCCACCCAGCCCCGGCAGCATGCGCTCGGCGATCTTCAGCAGCCGCTCGGCACGGGCATAGCGGGGCGGAGCGTTAAGCGTTGCAAGTTCGGCCGTGCCGGCGATCCGCACGCCATCGACCATCGGCACGAGTCCGAAGCGGTAATCGCCCGAGAGCAGTGGCACGCGAAGATCGATGCCGGGCTTGGGCAGCATCAGATGATAGCCCCGCTCGGTGTCGAGCGGCAGGTTGCAGGCGAGCTGCCGCGCCCACCGCTTGGAGAAGGCTCCGGTCGCTATCACCAGCTGATCGACCTTGCGCTTGCCTCTCTCGGTGACGAGAGTTGTCGGTCCGTTGTCGCCCAGTAAAATTTCGTGCACTTCCTCCTGCACGACCTCGCCGCCGTTTCTCACGAAGGCCTCAGTGAGCGCGTTGGTCACTCTATAGGGACTGAGCGTCACCTGGCTGTCGGGCAGGTACACGCCCTTGCAGAAAATGGGGGCCAACGCCGGCTCGAGCTGTCTAAGCTCTTCCGGCTCCAGATCGACGACCTCGACGCCGCGCTTGCGCCGCAGGTCGTGCCAGGGCTTGGCCCCTTCGTAAGCACCCATGCCGCTCGTAGACATAGAGCTCGCCCGATTGCCGGACGAGATCGCTCGCGCGCGCTTCGGCGAGCAGCATGCGATAGGCGTCCTTGGCGTGGTTCAGGATCGCCTGCAGCGCGATCGAGATTTCCTCGAACTCGAGCCGGGCGGGCGGCCAGCACGAAGTTGATGAGATACGGCGTGAGAGAAAGCAGGTGCTGCCAGCGGATGATGAGCGGACCGTCGGGCTCGAGCAGCATGCGCGGCACCTGCCTCAGCACGCCTGGCGTGGCAATCGGTACGCAGGCGCCCGTCTGAATGAGACCGCCATTGCCGAACGAGCAGCCATTGCCTGGTCGCAGACGATCGATCATGGTCACGCGATGGCCGTCGCGGAGCAGCGAGAATGCCGTACACACGCCGACCGTGCCGGCGCCCAGAACCGTGAAGTGCTTTGCCGTGGACATCGAATTCCCCCTACCCCTTCACCGGTCCTCGCAGCCCTGCCTATTGCCGCCTGAGGCACGCGCTGTGATGACCGGGCCCCACTTCCTTCAACGGAGGGACGACCTCGGCGCACTCGGCGGTGGCCAGCCGGCAGCGCGTGCGGAAGACGCAGCCCGAGGGTGGGTTGATAGGGCTTGGAATGTCGCCGTCGAGGATGATGCGCTGGCGTTTGACCATCGGGTCCGGGATCGGGACGCCCGACAGTAGCGCCTCGGTGTACGGGTGTGCTGGGCTGGCATAGAGGTTGCGCGCCGGCGCCACCTCCATGATCCGGCCAAGGTACATGACGATCACGCGGTCGCAAAGATACTCGACGACGCCGAGGTCGTGCGCGATGAACAGCAGCGTCAGGCCGAGCTGCTGCTTCAGATCCTGCAGCAGATTGACCACCTGCGCCTGGATCGACACGTCCAGGGCCGAGACCGGCTCGTCGGCGACGATGAACTGTGGCCTGACCGCTAGCGCGCGGGCAATGCCGATGCGCTGGCGCTGTCCGCCGGAGAACTCGTGCGGATAGCGGCGCATCTGATCGGGCGAAAGGCCCACACTCTGCAGGATCTCGGCGATGCGCGCGCGCCGGTTCGCTCCCCGCTCGAGCTTGTGGATGGCGAACGCCTCGCCGACGATCTCCTCCACCGTCATGCGCGGATTGAGCGAGGCGAACGGGTCCTGGAAGATGATCTGCATCCGCCGCCGGACATCGCGCAGGCCCGTGCGATCAAAGCACGCCCACATCGATGCCGTCGAATGTAACTGTGCCGCCCGTTGGCTCCACGAGGCGCAGGAGCGCTTGGCCTGCGGTTGTTTTGCCCGAACCCAACTCGCCGACGAGCCCGACGACTTCGCCGGCAGCGATATCGAACGAGATGTCGCTGACCGCCTGCACCCGCGAGACGACGCGCGAAGCAAGCCCGCCGCGGATGGGGAAGCTGACAGTGAGCCGCTTCACCTGGAGGAGGTTCTTCGCCGGGTTATCCGGCAACGTGACGGGAGGCTTAGCGTCGCGGATCGGAAATTCAGCCTTCGCAGGGCCTGACGATCCTATTTCCATGAGGCGGAAACATCGAGCCATGTGGCCGTTGCCCGTGTCCTCCAGATGCGGCGCCTCGATAGCGCATCTCTCGACGGCGAAGCGGCACCGCGGATGAAACGCGCAGCCGGTTGGCAGGTTTGCCGGATTGGGTACATTGCCAGGGATTGCGCGCATGCGCTGTTGACGCAGCGCAGCCCTATCCACGCGCGGGACACTGTCGAGCAAACCCATCGTGTAGGGCATGAGTGGACGCGCGAACAGTTCTGCGACGGGGGCTTCCTCGACCGCGCGCCCCGCATACATCACCACCACACGGTCAGCGACTTCGGCGACCACGCCAAGATCATGCGTGATGAATAGGATGCTCATGCCGAGTTCCTTCTGGAGCCGGCGCATCAGATCGAGAATCTGCGCTTGGATCGTCACGTCGAGCGCGGTGGTAGGCTCGTCAGCGATCAGCAACTTGGGGCCGCATGACAGCGCCATCGCGATCATCACGCGCTGGCGCATGCCGCCCGACATCTGATGCGGGAAGACCTCGAAGCGCTTCGCCGGCTCGGGAATGCCCACGAGATCGAGCATTTCGATCGCCTGGCGCCGCGCAACGGTTGCTCCGACCCGCTTGTGCAACGCGATCGTCTCGGCGATTTGGTTGCCTACCGTGAACACCGGATTGAGGCTCGTCATCGGCTCCTGGAAGATCATGGAGATGTCGTTGCCGCGAATGCGGCGCATCTCCGCTTCCGATTTTGCGAGCAGGTTGTCGCCGTTGAGCAGGATCGAGCCGCCCGCGATCCGACCGGTGCCGGAAATGAGGCGCATGATGGAAAGACTGGTTACCGACTTGCCTGAACCAGATTCACCGACAACGGCCAAAGTCTCGCCGCGGCCGATCGTTGAAGCTTACGCCATCGACGGCTCTGATCTCGGCGTCCTCGCTGTCGAAATGGGTCCTGAGATCATTGACCTCGAGCAGCGGCCCGGCAGTCGCCATGACTTCTCTCCACGTCTCCACGCCCGCCTTCGTCTTCGCCGAGAGGAATTGGCGTGCCCGAGCGATCATATGTCATCGATGAATGACCCACGCTACGGGGCACGTAATGCCCATGTCCAGGCAAACGCGCGTAGCGACGGACAGCCTCTCGGATTGCGCGTGCAAGAGCGCGTGAATGACCTTGACGGAGTCCGCAGCGGCTGGAACACTTCGGTCGCCAAGCTGGATGCAGTCGACGATGCTCGACCAGCTAAAAGGCTTTTTGGTCATGCGGGAGAACCAATGATGTCCGGTCAGCGGCCAGCCTTTCTATTTTTCGACGGCAAGATCGTTCCCTATGCCGAGGCCAAGGTCCACGTTCTATCGACCGTCTTCAAATATGCCGCCGGCATATTCGAAGGCATCCGCGCCTACCATAACGAGCAGACCGACCGGCTCTATATTTTCCGTTTGAAGGAGCATCTCGACCGGCTGCAGGAATTGGCAAGATCGCGCGCATACCGTTGCCCTATTCGGCCGAGAAGATCCAAGACAGCCTGATCGAACTGATCAAGAAGAACGAATTGCGGCAGGACATGCACATTCGCATCTCGGCTTTCGTGTCCGAGGACGATGGCCGCTTGAACTCGGCAGGGCCGATCGGACTTTCGATGGCGGCGATGCCAATGGGCCGTTACGACGCTCTCGCACCGACGAAGGATTGAAGGTCGGGGTGAGCGCGTGGCGTCGCATCAGCGATGACAACATGCCGCCGCGGGTCAAGTCGATCGCAAACTACCAGAATAGCCGGCTCGCGCTGATGGATGCACAGGCCGCCGGCTTCCAGGACGCGATCCTGCTCGACCAGCGCGGCAAGGTCAGCGAAGGACCCGGCTACAATATATTCATGGTGCGCAACGGGCAGGTGACAACCCCGCCGGTGACCAATGGCATCCTCGAGGGCGTTACGCGCGATACGCTGCTTCGGCTTTTTGCCGAGGTCCACGGATTGACGGTCGTCCAGCGCGAAATCGACCGTACCGAGCTTTACGTCGCCGACGAGGTCTTCTTCTGCGGCAGCGGCAAGGAGGTTACTCCAATCAGCTCGATTGACCATCGCCAAGTGGGCACCGGCGGAATGGGGCCGCTTACGAAAAAAATTCGGGACACATATTTCAGCGTCGCCAAGGGCAGGCTGCAGGAGTATGCGAGCTGGCTCGTCCCGGTTCATTGAGCCAGGTCCTTATGTAAAGCAATGCAGGTCTTCCGGAGTGGAGAATTCCAAATGTTCGGCAAGCAGTTGACGGCCTTGTTGACCATGGCGCTCGGCGCGTTATGGCCGGCGACGGCGTGGTCCCAGACTGCGCCTCCAGGCCAGCTGACCGTCGCCCAGGGCACCGATGCGGTGACCATGGATCCGCATAACACGACGCAGATGACGGCCATGCAGCCGTTCAACTTCGTCTACAACAAGCTGATCAATCGCGACAAGGACATGAAGCTCGTCCCCGAGCTCGCCCAGTCCTGGAAGCCGGTGGACGATCTCACCTGGGAAGTGAAGCTGCGCAAGGGCGTGAAGTTCCACAACGGTGAGGACTTCAACTCTGCCGCCGTCAAGTTCACCCTCGACCGCGTACGCGTGGCCGGCGCGACGCAGGTTTCGAGCGGTTTCACCACGATCGACGATGTCAAGACGCCCGACGCCGACACGGTCCTGATCGTCACCAAGAAGCCCGATCCGCTGCTGCCGGCGCGACTTGCGGCATGGGGCGCCCAGATGCTGCCGCCCGGCTACTTCAAGGAAGTCGGCGTCGAGGGCCTCGCCCGCAAGGCGGTCGGCACCGGCCCGTATCGCTTCGGCGAGTGGCGCAAGGACGACAGCCTGTCGTTCGAGGCGAATGCGGGCTACTGGGGCGAGGCGCCCAAGTTCGCCAAGGTCGTGTTCCGGCCGATCAAGGACGAACTCGCCCGCATGTCCGCGCTGACGGCCGGCGAGGTCGACATCGCGGTCAACATCCCCGTCGACTTCTCCGATAAGATCAAGTCGGGTCGCTCGACCTATCTCGCGCAAACGCTCGCCAACGCGACCGACGTCTTCCTCATGGGCAGCGACGCGCCGCTGAAGGATGCCCGGGTGCGCCTGGCGCTGAACCTAGCCATCGACCGCCAGAAGCTGTCGGACACTCTGTTCCGCGGCTTTGCCAAGCCGATCTCGCAGGCCGCTGCCCCGACCGATTTCGGCTACAACCCGAACATCCCGCCCTACCCATACGATCCCGAGCGGGCGAAGAAGCTGCTCGCCGAGGCCGGTTACGAGAAGGGCTTCTCGATCGATGTCCAGAGCAGCACCGGCTACATCATCGGCGATGCGCTGGTGGTCGAAGCGGTCGTCGAAATGCTGAAGAAGATCGGCGTCGAGGCCAAGCCCAAGTTCCTCGAGATAGCACGCCGCGCCGAGATGCTCGGCAAGCGCGCCATCACCGGCCTGCTGCTCGCCAACCCCGGCAGCACCACATTCGATGCCGACGGCATCGTCTGGCGTCTGCTGCATCCCGAGGCGATCGGCGGTGCCTACTGGCCGACCGGACAGAAGGATACCGACTTCTTCAAGCTGATGGAGACCGCCCGCTATACGATCGACCAGCCCAAGCGGCAGGAACTCTACTACAAGGCAGCCGAGATCCTGCACGACGATCCGCCGTGGCTTTATCTCTGGCAGGAGTTTTCCCTCTATGGCGTCAGCTGCAAAGTCGCCTTCCAGGCGCGGATCGACACGATGATCCTGCCGGGGTCGGTGTCGGCGGACGCCGGAAAGGGCGGCGGTCAGTGCAAGTGAGGCCGTTCGCCGGCATCGAGGCTAAGTGGCTACGCACCCTAGCGGGAAGGTTGCAGGGTGCTCGCCGATTTGCTCCGGGCGTTCGCTAGAGGGCAATGTCCGGGGAGCGAATGGTACGGGTCGGCCGGCGGAAACTGAGGCTAGCCATTCCACTGGCGGTGGTCGTCACGGTCATCGCCGTAGCGTTGCTTGCGCCGGTGCTCGCCCCGTTCGATCCGACCACGCAACACCTGAGCCTGCGACTGCGCCCGCCGCGCTGGCTGCCGGGTGGCGATCCGCGGTTCGCCCTCGGCACCGACCACCTTGGGCGCGACATCCTCTCGCGCCTGCTCTACGGCGCTCGTGTTTCCCTGCCGATCGCCTTTGCGGCCACCACGATCGGAGGCATCATCGGCATCAGCCTGGGTCTGCTGTCTGGCTACTACAAGGGCGCGGTCGACAGCATCGTGACGAAGCTGATCGACATCCAGCTCTCGTTCCCCTTCATCTTGTTCGCGATCGCCGTCATGGCCGTGACGGGGCCGAAGCTGACCGTCCTTGTCCTCGTGCTTGCGGCCCGCAGCTGGACCACCTTCGCACGCGTCGTACGCGGCGAGACGCTGACGATCAGCGGCAACGAGTATGTACTTGCTGCGCGCGCGCTCGGCGCCACGCCATCTCGCATCATCGGGCGACACATCACGCCGAACATCTTGCCCATCGCCGCGGTGATCGGCACGCTCGATGTCGGTGCCCTCATCATTTTGGAATCGACGTTGAGCTTCCTCGGCCTCGGCATCCAGCCGCCGACGGTGAGCTGGGGCAAGGAACTCAGTGATGCCCGGCAGTACATCCAGCTCGCATGGTGGACGACGACGTTTCCCGGCCTTGCCCTGCTGGTGATCGTGCTGTCGATCAATCTCCTCGGCGATCGGCTTCGTGACCTGCTCGATCCACGATTGAGGGGGCGTTGAATGGTCTGGCTCGCCCATCGCCTCATCCATTTCCTCATCGTCGTATGGGGGGTGACAACGCTCGTGTTCGTCGCCTTGCGCATGACCGGCGATCCAGCCGTGATGCTGCTGCCCGGCGACCCGACGATGGCCGAGATCAATCTCATGCGCGAGAAGCTCGGGCTCAACAGGCCGCTCTGGGAGCAGTACGTCTCTTTCGTCGTCAATGCCTTCCAGGGCCGCTTCGGGCAGTCGTTCCTGCACGGGGTGGATGCGACGGGCGTCGTGCTGGAGCGCTTGCCGGCTACCGCCTTGCTCGCTTTCACGGCACTTGCCCTTGCCTCGATTGTTGCCGTCCCGATGGGGATCCTCGCAGCAGTAAACCGTGGCAAGCTCGCCGATGTCGGCGTCATGCTGTTCGCCGTGATCGGGCAGGGCGTGCCGTTCTTCTGGCTCGGGCTGATGCTGATCTTGTTGTTCGGCGTGGAGTTGAGGATGTTACCGACCGGGGGCTATGGCACGCTGCAGCATCTCGTCCTTCCGAGCGTGACCCTGGCCGCCTACATTGGGGCCAGCACGGCCCGCATCGCGCGCTCGAGCATGCTTGAGGTACTGGGCCAGGACTACATGCGGACCGCCCGCGCGAAGGGGCTTGCCCTGCATGTGGTGGTCTTCAAGCACGGCCTCAGGAACGCGGCCATTCCGCTGGTGACGTTCCTCGGCCTGCAAATGGGTCTGCTCCTCGGCGGAACGGTGGTCGTCGAGGAGATTTTCGCCTGGCCGGGCGTCGGCCGGCTGCTGCTTCAGGCCATCTCGTTTCGCGATTATCCGGTGGTGCAGGCCGCCACCTTCATCCTGGCGATGGTCTTCGTCGCGGTGAACTTCATCGTCGACCTGCTTTACGCCGTGCTGGACCCGCGTGTCAGGGACCGGCGATGATCGCGACTACGTCGATATTTGCATTGGAGTGAAAGCGAATGAGCGACTGGCAAGGGTTCCGATCCCACGTATCCCACCTCGAATGCAGCGCGACGGGGGAACGCTACGAGGCGGGCAAGCCGCACAATCTCTCGCGTGCAGGCAAGCCTCTGATCGTGCGCTATGATCTTAAGTCGGTTGGCCGCGCCGTCGATCGTGCAGCTCTTGCCAAGCGCCCGGCGGACCTGTGGCGATACCGCGAGCTTCTGCCGCTGCGCGGGCCGGAGGACGTCGTGAACCTCGGCGAGCAGTTCACGCCGCTGGTGCCACTCTCGGGAACGAGCCGGCGGATGGGCGGCGGAGAGCTGCTGGTGAAGGACGAAGGTCGCCTGCCCACCGGATCGTTCAAGGCGCGTGGGCTCGCCGTCGCGGTCTCGATGGCGAAGTCCTTCGGCGCGCGTCAGATCGCGATGCCGACCGTTGGTAGCGGCGGCGCCTCGCTCGCCGCCTACTGCCGGCGCGCTGGCATCGAGGCGATCGTCTTCTGCCCGGAAGATTTACCCGCCATCACGGTGAGCGAGATCGCCTTCTATGGCGCCAAGGTCTATCTCGCCAATGGTGCGCTCAAGGACTGCAACCGGCTCGTCGCGGAGGGCTGCGCGAAGATGGGTTGGTTCGACATGTCTACGCTGAAGGAGCCCTATCGCATCGAGGGCAAGAAGACGATGGGACTCGAACTTGCCGACCAGCTCGGCTGGGAGCTGCCGGACGTGATCTTTTATCCGACTGGTGGCGGCACGGGCTTCATCGGCATGTGGAAGGCTTTCGCGGAGCTGGAGGCGCTTGGCTGGATCGGGCCCAAGCGGCCGCGCATGGTAGCCGTTCAGACGACCGGCTGCTGCCCCATCGTCCTGGCCTTCGAGAAGGGTCAGCGCGAGATCGAGACGCCATGGGCCGATATCCGCACAAACGTGCATGGCGTCCGCGTCGCCAAGGCGCTCGGAGACTTCCTCATCCTGCAAGCGATGTACGAGAGCGGCGGCTTCGGCGTGGCGGTTACCGACGAGGATGTCGAGGCAACGCGTGCCGCGATAGCGCGTGATGATGGCACGTTGTTGTCTCCCGAGGGGGCTGCCTGCGTCGCCGGCTACCGGGAGGCGCTGGCAAACGGGCGCGTCAAAGCCGGGCGAACGGGCAGTCGTATTCAATACCGCGACGGGATTGCGCACGGCGATGCCGACGGTCGATCACCTGGTCGATATCTCGAAGCCGATCGACTATGCCGCGCTCTAATCCTGCATTTCCGCTCACAATTCGGTTCGAACCGCCCTTGCGACACGATCGCGGGGAAAAGGCGGGACACGACGCAGAAACCAAAGTGCTATCGGCGAGCGATGACGTCGGGTCGGAGCCTCCGCTTCGGGCGATGGCGCCATTTCATCTGTAAGCCCACCTGATAGCACCCAAAGAAACTCGCGCTGGTGCGGCGCCACGTTCGCGAAGATCCGCAATGTGTACGTGAAGATCGCCGTCCGGGTCGAAGAACGGAAGCCCTCGATGAAACTTGCCTTTCCGTGCCATCCGCCCAATGCCGATGCAACTGAGTTCGTCACCCGCCGCCTTACCGCGCCAGGCCCTTGACCGACGCGGCAGCGAGCCGCTGACTGCTCCGGTCAATCCCCCTCAACGTGTTCGAAAGCATCCCGCCATTGACCCAGCCGTCAATCCAGCCCTCGCCGTGCGTCTGACGTCGATTGCCTTCACGCCAAGTCACGACGGCAATATCCGAAGCTGAGAAAAGCAGAACACGGTGCGGCTACTTACATTTCCGGCAGCTTGTGGCCCGTCTCGACGATTAGGATCCTGCGCAATGGCGGCATCTATTATCGGTATATGGCCCGTCGACTTCCGTGATGCAACAATTCCGTCGGCAATCCGGGGAAGCAAGAGGAAGTGCCAGTCAGCCGAAACTTCCGGGACGAGTGCTTCCGGTCACATGATCGGCCCATTCCTGGAGGGCTGCGCGAACAAGGTCCTGCATAGTGGCTAGGTTGTAATGTCGCCTGGTGACGTCTCTTGGCTGATGGTTGAGAATGAGATCGATCACGTCAGGCCTCGTCCCATTGTCCCCCAGCCACGTGGATATGCTTCGTCTGAGATCATGAAGGGTAATGTCATCAATGGCGTATTGTGAGCGAAGTCGCCGAAGCGCCTTAGAAACGCTTTCGCCATGAATATGAGGCGTTCGCGGATTGGCCCCGGCTGTTAGGTGCTTCGTCTCTGCGGGAAAGACAAATTTGTTGCCGTCGGCGAGTTCGATCGCCTGGCATAGCCCACCACCGCTTGATGCGACAGTGGAACGGTTTGCTGCTTCTTATTTTTTGTGCGGCCCCGCATGAGCACGCCGTTGCGCTTGCTGTCGCCGGGGATGATCCATTTCGGCGCGGGCCCGTCGATGTCAACCTCCGAGACTTCTGCTGCGGCAACCTCGGTTCTTCTTTGGCCGGTCAATACAGCAAGCTGGCAAATTAGTCGCATGCGTAGGGTCAGAGGCGCATCTTCGCTGTGGATCGCGCGCCAGAATGCAACCAGCTCGGCGTCGCTCATCAATCGTGTCCTGGCAGCCGCAGAGGCACGTTTGCCCAGGCCAGCCGTTGGGTCGATGTTGATGCCACCGAGACGGCGCTTGATCGCCCATTTGTATGTTGACCCGATCGCTGCTTTGGTTCGGTCGGCGTGAACAAGTGACCCGCGGCGCTCAATTCCGTCCAGGATCCTGGCCACCATGTCTGGTGTCACCTGACATGCTGCAACATTGCCAATCGCTGCATAGACATCGGCCTCAAAACTCTGCTGATAATTGCGACGAGTTCCCTCACCAATGGCGATGTCTTCGGCAAGCCGCTTTTCTGCGAGTTCAGCGAACGTCATCGCCTCATTGATCAGAGATAGGGCCCCGGCCGGGTCCGCACCTCGACCTATCAATGCTTTCTCCTCCAACGCGCGCTGGCGTGCTGTTTGAAGGCTCAACTCCGGAAAGCGCCCAAGCGTCAGAACCCGCTTGCGACCATCCGATTTCCGCCGATACCTCAGCAGCCAGCTCTTCGTGCCGTGGCGCGAGACGCGTAGCTCCAGACCCT
>CAVUIJ010000013.1:0-433592 GCA_963741505.1 uncultured Alphaproteobacteria bacterium
TGCTCAATCACAAGGTCGATATCAGCCATCGTTTCGCCAAGGCGCGACGTCCGTTGCCACCCGCCGCGCGCGACGATCAGGTCGACCAGGACCTCGAAGTCCGACCAATGCAGCTCGGCGATCATGGCGCCTGCCATTCGGACCATGGCTGAGCGGGCCGTCTGAGCCTCGACGACAATCGGCTCGCTGCCGCGATCAAGGCGCTCGACAAAGGTGAGACCCTTGAAGCGTGCGGGAAGATTTTACGCGCGGCGGAAATCGTCAATAGGGCGCACTGAAGCCAAAGCCCGGCGCGGCATCCGCGCCGGGCTTTCCTCAGTCACGCAGAGAACTACGCGTGGCGCGCCCCGAAGACGGTGGCTTTGTGATCAAATTTCGGGGCCGGCCATTCTAGGACGATCGAGCTCTGTCACTTCGCGGATCGCGCCTGTGCAGTCCAGTAAAATGAAACTCATCGTCTGTAGATCAATCGTCTTGGTAGCCGTTCCCTCGACGGCATGGATGTTCGCCGCCGTTTGGGCCTCAATCTGAAGAAGTTAAGAGAGGAGCAGGGCTACTCGCAGGAGAGCTTTGCCGACCACTGCGGTCTGCACCGCACCTATATCAGTGGCATCGAGCGGGGTGTGCGCAACCCGACGGTGGTCATCCTCGACAAGATCGCGAGGGCGCCGAAAATACCGGCCGGCCAGTTACTCGATGAGGCCCGGGCGGCATCAAGGAAAAGCTGATCCGTTCACCGGTGCCCAAAGCCCGATTATGCAAATCGCGGCGAGCGGCGTAAGTCGAGCTCTGGTGGGATGGTAACCCCGAGGGGACGGTACTGAGCCTGAAGATTCAGACACTTAGCGCTCCCAAACCTGCCCAGATCTCTCACTGCATCGTATAGCTTTTTCCGGCGGATTCCCAAACCAAAGCTGCCTGCCTTGGTCATGCAGCGTCTCGTGTGCCGAGCAGGCCTTGTAGGTCGAGGACTGCGAGCGTCGTGTCGGCGATGGCTCGCATGAGGCCGATCTCGTCCAGCGGTCTCGTGCCGAGCAACTCCCGCGCCAGGATGGCGAAGCCTTGCCAGTCGCCTGGGTGGCGCCGGTGCTTCAAGGACAGGGCGGTCCAGGCGCTAAGCTCCGCCCAGCGGCGGCGGCGTGCCTGCAGCGGCCCGGCGAGGAGAGCGGCCATCTGCTTGGCGCGCGGCGCGCGCCGCGTGCCGATAGCCTTGACGACACTGGTATTGTCCTCGAACCACGTCTGCAGAGTCGGATGTTCCTCCAGCCAGTCGGCGCTCTGGCGCAACATCTTCGTCACGGCGGAGGCGGACAGGCGCTCCGCATCCACCCCGGCGATGAGATCAGCAACGAGCTTGTCGACAGGCAGCATCCTCAGGGTTGAGATCAGCGAGCCCGATCGCCTCGGCGCAGTCGAGAAGAGCGAATGGCGGCAGATGTCCGGCCTCGAGGTTGATCGCCAGCGCCTGACAGCAGACTGTGCGCACGTAACCCAGACTGGTTTCAGAAAGGTCGATCTCGCTGGCGACCTGCTCGACCAACTCGCGCAGATCTGCATTGGTCGCATCGCGGCGTACCCAGCCGTCCCGCACGCCAAATCCCTGCTTGATGAGCAAGCCGGCGACGAGCGGCTTGCCTGCGTCCTCGGCCATCGCCAGGATAGTGAATGCTCCCGAGCCGTCGATGCCGGAGCACAGAACCTGCCTCACGGCCGGGCGCGGCCAAGGCGCGCACTCGATACCCTTCTTGCGGGCGGCCTTGATCGCCTTGTCGAGAGCATTTCGATCGGCTGCGGGCAGCCAATTGCGCATCGCGATCATGCGCCTCAGCATGGTCGGGCGTGACGAGGCCGTGAGGCGCCGCCAGCTCGAGCATCTCGTTGAGCTTTTCCCGCACCTCGGTCGACGCATTGAGCAGGAAGCCGACCGCGGCCTCGCGCATGGCCGGCGTCTTGTCGGCAAACATGGCCATGACCAAGCCGGCACGCCCATCCTCCGGCATCGCCTCGACGGTCTCGTCGAGATAGGCGTGGATGGCGAACGGATCGCTGCCGAATTGCTCGGCCATGCGCTCGAAATGGTCGGCGCCCTCGCCACGCTCGCAAGCCTCGCGGGCTTCGTGATCGTTCTCCATAAGCGTCTGCATCAGATTGCGAAGGTCGCCGCCGATCTCGAGCTTGGCGGTCGCGAACTGGTGCAGTACCAGCAACAATATCGGCGGTGTCATGCGACCGGTCTCGCCTGCCTCGAACAGATGCTGGCGCAGAGGATGGCCAGCGCGATCGCCGCGGAATCCTCGCGGTCCACGCCATAACGCAGCATCTCCAGGCCGTGTGCGAGCAGGAATGTGTAGCCGCCGATGAGCTTGTCGCTGGGGCGCTTCTTCTTACCCTCCTTCGCCATGACGTCGACGAGGTTGATGAGGTGCCCGAGGTCATCTCCGAGGGCGCGCATGGAGTGCTGGGTGGCCGCGCTCAGTCGATCGGCAGCCATGTCGGTCGCCACGGCCTTGGCGATGCGGGTGAGAGCCTTGTGATCGGTCATGTGCAGCTCTCCGTGCATGTGGCGGCAGGCGGTCGGTTGACGCCGATCGATGGCGATTACCGGTGTGCTTGCTTCCACCTTCGTTGATTCGTTTGCCCCACGCCTGTGTGGCTTTCGTCGGTATCCCCAACTGAGTGGCGCGCACCACCCAGGCAGACTGGGGAAAACGCAGGTCGTCGTCTGCGCTGGTAGCCTGCATCGTGCAATACTCTGCCGCTTCAATCGGCGTGAGGACGCACCATGGATGAGCAGGACATCGTCGCAGCCCTCAGCCGCGAGGAAGGCCTGCCGCGCGCGGCGCTGGTCGCAGCCGCCAGTCAACGGGATCAACTCGCGCCCCGCTTCATTCGGTTGATCGAGGACTACCTCGATTTGCCGGGGTCGGAGCGACCCGACAAGACACCGATTTTCTTCATCTTCCATCTGCTCGGCGACTGGCGCGAGAAGCCTGCCTATCGTTCGCTGGCCCGTCTGCTGCACCTGCCGGACAAAGAGATCGGCGACCTCCTCGGCGATGCCGTCACGACAACCTCGAACCGCGTCGTCGCCGGGGTGTTCGACGGCGACCCGCAACCGATCTTCGACATCATTCTCGATGCGAGCGCCGACGAGTACGTCCGCTCTCGCATGTGTGAGGCGCTGTCGTATCTCGGGCTCACCGGCCAGATCGACCGTCGCACCCTGAGCAACTTCCTGCGCGATTGCTTCGCCAATCTGAGCCCGCAGGGGCCGTGCTATGTCTGGGTTGGCTGGCAGATGGCCATCGCCCGCCTCGGGCTCGGCGAACTCACCTCGCTGGTCGAGCTGGCGTTCAAGCGCGGCTATGTCAATTCCTGGTGGACGCGCATCGAGCATTTCCATCGTGACCTCGCGGAGGCCAAAACCGAGGCGGGACGCGCCAAGTGGATTGCCGACGGCGACTTGACGCCATTCGGCGACACCATCACCGAGCTGTCGCACTGGGCGGGTTTTCGCGAGAAGGATCCCGAGGAGGAGCGGCGCCGAGAACGGACGGCTGCGCGGCACGATCAGGACCGAGGGCTGCGCCTGCCCATCCGCTCGACCAAAGTCGGTCGCAACGAGCCGTGCCCCTGCGGAACTGGCAAGAAATTCAAGAAGTGCTGTGGGGCAACAGCGTCGCAGTGAGCCGGCACTCGCCCTGTTGCGGCGGGCCGTCCGCGCCGTTGTCGAGTTGCGAGGCAATCAACATCACCAACCTCGGAGGAGCTCATGGCAGAGTCTGCCGAGTGGACCCGCAAGGGCGCCGTCCTCAGCGACGTGACGGCGCAGAAGGAATACGGCGTGAGCCGGGAGTTCATTGTCGAGGGCATCAACTGCGGCAAGCTCGAGTTCCGCGAAGGATCGGTCTGGGGCAATCCGCACTTGAGGATCCTGCGAAGCCAACTCGAGCCGTACATCGCGGCGGAGCTCGGCGGGGAGTACCTGGCGAGCCGGAAGCACAGGACAGTGCTCAAGGCTATAAACAAGGAGATCGCCGATCTCAGGAAGAGGCTGACGGTGCTCGAGGCACGCAGGGCGGAGCTGACCAGGGGCTGAGCTGAGATCCTACTATGCCGCCCTAAACGCGAAGCGCCTCGAGCCCCTTGGCCTTGACCACATGCAGGAGCTTCAGCGCGGTGCCGGTCGGCCGGCGCTCGCCTCGCTCCCATTGGCTGACCGTCGATACCGCCACGTTGAGGAATCCTGCCATCACCGCCTGGCTGACGCCGACCTTCTCGCGCACCCGCACGATCTCGGCCGGCGACAGATCGGCGACCTTCGGCAGTGCGTCGCGCCCGAGCATGGCGATCGTCGTCTTCTCCAACTCGGCGGCGTCCACCAGGCCAGCGCGGTGCATACCCTGCGTGATCTCGACGATCTCTGCGCGCATGCGCGCCTTGCCAGTCTGCTTACACTCATTATTGCGTGCTCTCGCCACAGTCCACCTCCGTCAGGTCTTCGTCGGCGATCATCTGGTCCAGCGCCTGGTCCCCCGCGGCCAGCAGGCCTGCTGCTCTCCGTTTCAATGCAGCCAGGTCGTCATCGTCGATGTTCGCCCGTGCTGACTTGGCAAAGCCCAACAGGAAGAACGCTCGCGCGCCCTTGCGATAGGCGATCACCGTACGATATCCGCCGCGCTTGCCCGCACCAGGCCGGGCCACGCGCTGCTTGATCAGGCCGCCGCCGAGATCGGCCTCGATTAAGCCAGCCTCGGCATCGGAGAGGGCCGTGCAGAGCGTCTCGTCGCTGATCCGCTCGCGCCGCTGGAAGCGTGCGAACGGCTTTGTCTTGTAGACCCGCACGGCGGTCCCCTATCGCTCATATACCTATAGCACAGTGAGTGATAAGGCGCAAGCTGGTATGGCGGGCTGGAATGGCTGGCGTGGAGAACCGACTGCAGATCTCAGCCCGTTGCGATCTCATACCCGAGGCTGCGGTAGCCGGTCTGGCGCTTGAGCGCCATCCGGGCCAGCATCGCAACGCCCGAGTCGACGTAGTCGTAGACGATTACTTCGCGCTTGGCGTGATGTTCGCGGTGCAGGCGGCCAACATACTGGGCGAGCGTGCCCCGCCATGAAATCGGCATGGTCAGGAAAAGGGTGTCGAGCGAGGCGTCGTCAAATCCCTCGCCAAGATACCGGCCGGTCGCCAGCGCGAGACGCTCCTCTGTATCAGGCCGCTTGAGGCCTTCCTCGGCCACGCGGCGCTCGACGGCACTCATGCCGCCATAGAGGACGACGAGGTTGCGGGTGAATTTCTGGAAGCGGTCTCGCAGGTGATCGAGATGATCGCGACGCTCGGTCAGGATCACCGGCCGGCGGCCGGCTTCGAGGCTCAGCAACACGTCGTCGAATATGCGGGCATTGCGCTTTTTGTCCTGCGCCAAGGCGGCATAGAGCGACGTGATCTGCAAAGGCAATTGGCTTTCGAGATCGGGCGTCAGACGGAAGCCGGTCTCTCGGATTGTGACCTTGTGGCTGAAGGAGCGGGTGGCTGCCTGTGATTTGGCATCGACGCGATAGCGTACGGGCCCGCACTGCATGAAAATGATCGGGTGATGTCCATCCTTGCGGGCGACCGTCGCAGAAAGGCCCAGAACGTAGCGTGCCTTCGACCGGCGGGCGACGAGCTCGAAGCTGACGGCCGAAAGGTGGTGGCACTCGTCGACAATCAGGTGGCCGTAGTCGTCGACGATGTCGCTCACCTCGCCGTTTCGGACGAGGGTCTGAATCAAAGCGATGTCGATTTTGCCCGAAGGTTTGCGCTTGCCGCCGCCGATCGTGCCGATGTCGCGATCTTCGACCGACAGAAAGGACTTCAGACGCTCGCGCCACTGATCGACGAGTTGGCGGCGGTGAACGAGGACGAGTGTGTTGACACTGCGAGCTGCGATCATGCGAGCGCCGACGACCGTCTTGCCGAAGGCCGTGGTGGCAGCGAGCACGCCGTAGTCGTGCGACTCGATTGCGGCGACGGCAGCGGCCTGGATGTCGTGCAGCGTGCCGAGGAACTTCACTTCGAGACGCTCTCCCGCGTGCCGCTCGTCCTTCAGCTTCACTTTGGCGCCGGACAATTTGAGCAGTTCGATCGCTTCATCAAGGCAGCCGCGCGGCAAGCCGACGTGGCGCGCGTGCAATTCGGCGCACGAGATAATGCGCGGCTTGCCGTAGGTTGCGAGGCGCAGCGATGTCACACGCTGTGCCATCTACACGCGCAAGTCCTCCGAGGAGGGGCTCGAGCAGGAGTTCAACTCGCTCGATGCGCAGCGGGAAGCATGTGAATCCTACATCAGGAGCCAGAGGCACGAAGGCTGGACGACACTTTCGAATATGTATGACGACGGTGGGATCTCGGGCGGTACGATGGAGCGTCCGGCGCTCAGACGGCTTCTGACCGATATCGAGGCGAAGAAGATCGACACCGTCGTCGTCTACAAGGTCGACCGGCTGACGCGATCTCTCAGCGACTTCGCCAAGATCGTCGATGTATTCGACGCCGAGGGCGTTTCGTTCGTGTCAATCACGCAGCAGTTCAACACGACGACGTCGATCGGCCGGTTGACGCTCAACATGCTGCTCTCGTTCGCTCAGTTCGAGCGGGAAGTGACTGGCGAGCGCATTCGCGACAAGATTGCGGCGTCCAAGAAGAAGGGCATGTGGATGGGCGGCAACCCGCCGCTCGGATACGACGTCCACGATAGGAAGCTCGTTGTCAACGAGCCGGAGGCCGCGCGGGTCCGGCGCATCTTCAGGCGCTATGCGGCGCTGGGCTCGGTTCGCCTGCTCGGTCATGAGCTCGAGCGTGATGGTATTGTCAGTAAGTCGCGACGCAGCGCCACCGGAGAACCGTACGGCGCCAAGCCGCTCGCCCGCGGCCCGCTCTACCTGATGCTGCAGAACCGGATCTATCTCGAAGAGATCGTGCACAAGGACGTCAGCTATCCCGGCGAGCACGCGGCGATCATCGATCTCGAACTCTGGAATACGGTCGCCGAGCGATTGGCGGCAAGCCGGACCGAGCGCGAAAGCGGCGTGGTTGCCGAGGCACCCAGCCTGCTTGTCCGCCTGCTCCACGACGAGACCGGTCAACCGATGACACCGACGCATGCGGTCAAGAACGGCAAGCGCTACCGGTACTACATCTCGCGGGTGCTGGTGACGCAGAGCCGGTCGCAGGTGCCGGGCGGCCGGCGGATCCCGGCCGGCGATATCGAATCGCTTGTCGTCGATCGGCTCTGCAAGTTTCTGAGCAACCACGGCGACGTGCATGAAGCACTCGAAGCCCGGATTCCCGAAGCGGCCGAGCAAGAGCAGCTGATCGAGCGCGCTTTCGAGCTTGGTCGTAGCTGGAACAAGCGACCTGCGGTTGAGCAGCGGGCCATGATGTCCAAGCTTCTGGCCCGCATCGATATCGGCGCCGATCGAATCGATATTCATCTTGATCGCGGACGACTGGTCGCATTGCTGCGCGGCGATCTCGGCAGGCGCCCTGCTGCCAGCTCAGAGACCGCGGCGCCGAATGCCATCATGGTCCTTTCTGTCCCGGCTCGGCTCAAACGCACGGGGCTCGGCAAGCGCATGGTGATCGAAGGCGCGACTGCCGGGGCACCGGACGGCACCCTGATCAAGCTGTTCGTGAAGGCCTTTGCGCTGCGTGACAAGCTGCTGGCTGCTGGCGGGAAGCGGCATCAGCCTCGACGAATTGGCGACACGCGAAAAGTTGACCGGCTCGTATGTGACCCGCCTCCTGCGGCTGACCTTTCTCGCACCCGACCTCGTCCGCGACATTCTCAATGGACGCCACCCACCAACGCTCACCGCCAACCGCCTGATGGCCGACACGCGGCTGCCGCTGGCCTGGAGCGAGCAGCGGTCGCGGCTGGGATTATAGGCTGAGCCCCACCGCGTCGGCACACGTCACGCTCGACGCAGACATGCCGCAAACCTTGATCCGTCGTGGGCACGCTCGAACCCTCTCTGCCCAGACCAGTTCGCGCTTCATCGCGATAGCATCTGCGTCAGACCGGCAATGGTGCACGGCACTGGCCCCGCGATCGCCTCGCCTAGTCGTACCACTATTAGGCCCCAAAGAGACACGCCGCCGAATTAACCCCGGAAAGCCGCACCGAAGACGTCTCGGCTGACCAGTCCGCGGTTCCACGCCCGCGTAACCCGCGGACAGTACGGGCGAAGTTCGAATCCTGCCTCAACGCACGTTTTTATGAGTAATATCAAGTAGTTATATGGCGGAGACGGAGGGATTCGAACCCTCGATACCCTTGAGAGGTATGACGATTTAGCAAACCGTTGCCTTCAGCCACTCGGCCACGTCTCCAGCGCGCGAGCGCGCGCTCCAGCCTCTACACCAGTGTTCCGCCGGAGCGCAACAAGAAGCAACCGGCACCGGTACGATTGTGCATGGCATGCGGTGATCCCGACAGCCGGCAACAAGAAACTGACGTCGAGCGGTCGGGCCGGATCATTGCTGGGGCATCAGTTGCCGCAGCGACATTACCTGCCGCCTCGACGGCGCCGCAAATGTTTGTGCAATTTGCTCGTTGCGCACGTGCATTGACGGATCGGGTCGACCTGTGGAACGTGTCGGTCAAGCATAACCTTCGCCAGCCAGTTCGATTTGACGCCGGCGGCGCGACGAGGCTTTCGGGTAGGGAACATGGCGGAGCAGCCGTCGCAGATCGAGTGGTATCTGGCGCGTGATGGCAAGCAGCACGGGCCGTTGAGCGAGCACGAAATGCGCGCCTTCGTCGACCTCGGCCACCTGCGCGTGAGCGACCTCATCTGGCGTGCCGGCTTTCCTGAATGGCGATCCGCGCCCGAAGTATTCGCGATCCACACCAAACAGCCCTCGCCGCCGCCACACGTTGGCCCGGCGCCGCAATCTGCTGCGGCACCGACGCCGTCCGAGCCCGCACGTGCGTCAACACAGCCAACGCCCGCCGACGCCGTCGCGCCCGCGACGGCGTCGGCGACACTGCGTGCACCGGCCAATGTCACCGACACTGCGGCTGCGCAGTCGCCCCTACTGTCACCGGATCAGCTTGTCGTTCCTGCCAGCGCGGTCCCAGCTGCCGCCGCTGAAACGGCCGCCCCTGCCGACCGGCAAATCGCTTCATTTCAACTGGCGGCGCAAGACAAGCCCGCGCCCGCCTCGCCGAGCGCTCCAGCGCCGCGTCCGCAAATGCAACGCGGCCCGACGCAGCAGCCAGCGCGCACGCCGAACAAGCAGTCCCGCGACCAGCGCGCTGCGGCCGTTGATAGCGAATTCGAGGCCGCGTCGCTCGAAGCGGATCGGCCGCCCAGGCGGCGAAGCTTTGGCCGTATTGCCGCAACATTGCTGCTCGCAGCCATGATCGGTGGCGGCGTCACGTTCGTAATGAAACGCGACGAACTCACAAGCTTGCTGCCGCTCGCACTGTCAAAGCTCGGCATCTCTTCCGATACCGCAGTCGCGGTCCGCGCCGCCCCGTTCGCAACCGCCGGCGGCACCATCGAAGACATCGATGAGAATTTCCAGCGCACCCCGATCTGGCGCCACATAAAACAGGAATTTCCCGAGTGGTATGCCGAGCGCGTGCAGGAGGCGGCCAGGTTTGCCGCCGAAAAGCGCGGCGACAGCGCCATCGCCAGGCACCTTGCCGAGGCCGTGGTCTCGCTCAGGCGCAAGCACGCCGAGCAAGCCCTAACCGCCAGCCCGGAGCGGCTGCGGTTCGTCGCCACCGCCTTCCTCGACAACCTGCAGTCGCTCGCCAAGCACAACGTCGACACCTGCTACGGCTTCATCTCGCAGGGCGAGACCTATCCGCAGGTGCTCGAGATGATGCAGAAGCCGGCTGGCAGCGAGGCGTTGCAGAAGCAGGTGATGGCGGTGTTCGAGGCAATCTCGGAGGGCCGCAAAGCGCCGAAGAGCTATCTGCCGCCGCGCAAGTCCGACTACGACGCGCTCGCCACCGAGCTCAACGCCCGCGGCTGGTCCGACAGCGATCTGCGCACCTTCTCAGACCCGCGCGCGCTCGGCCGCGCCTCGCCGCAGCAGGTCTGCCGCATGGTGCAGGACTGGTTCGCCGCCCAAATTGCGATCAAGGACCCCGATTCGCAGCTGCGCCTGCTGGTCGAGAGCCTGCGGCCGGTGGTTGCAGGCTAACCGATCCGCCCGACAGCGGGTGACAAACCGCCCAGCAGCAGCTATTGCCTCGCGCCATGCTGCACATCAATCACTTGACCTATCGCATCGAGGGTCGCCCGATCTTCGACGGCGCCACTGCGGGCATTCCCGCCGGCCACAAGGTCGGCCTCGTCGGCCGCAACGGCGCCGGCAAGACTACGCTGCTGCGCCTGATAACCGGCGAGATCGCGCCTGACGACGGCTCGATCTCATGGCCCAAGTCGACCCGCCTCGGCTACGTCTCCCAGGAAGCGCCAGGCGGCGACGTCAGCCTGATCGACTGGATCCTCGAGGCCGACACCGAGCGCGCGAGCCTGCTCGCCGAAGCCGAAACCGCGACCGACCCGGGCCGCATCGCCGATATCCAGATCCGTCTCACCGACATCGACGCCCATTCCGCGCCGGCCCGCGCCGCCCGCATCCTTTCCGGCCTCGGCTTCGACGATGCGGCGCAAAAGCGCACCTGCCGCGAATTCTCCGGCGGCTGGCGCATGCGGCTTGCCCTCGGCGCGGTGCTGTTCATGGAGCCCGAGCTGCTGCTGCTCGACGAGCCGACCAACTACCTCGACCTCGAGGGCACGATGTGGCTCGAGAGCTACCTGTCCAACTACCCGCACACCGTGCTGATCGTCAGCCACGATCGCGACCTGCTCAACCGCTGCGTCCAGGCGATCCTGCATCTCGACCGCGGCAAGCTCGCGCTCTATACCGGCGGCTACGACGACTTCGAGGAGGCACGGCGCGAGAAGCAGCGCCTCGAAGGCAAGCTGCGCAAGAAGCAGGAGGAGGAGCGCGCCCACATCCAGAGCTTCATCGACCGCTTCAAGGCCAAGGCCAGCAAGGCCCGCCAGGCGCAGAGCAGGGTCAAGGCGCTGGCGCGCATGAAGCCGATTGCGGAACAGGCCGAAGACCGGGTGATCCCGTTCAACTTCCCCAAGGCCGCCAAGGAGATCGCGAGCCCGTTGATCCGCATCGAGGGCGCGGTCGCCGGCTACGAGCCGGGCAAGCCGATCCTGCGCAATCTCGACTTGCGCATCGACCATGATGACCGCATTGCGTTGCTCGGCCAGAACGGCAACGGCAAGTCAACCTTTGCCAAGCTCGTCGCCGGCAGGCTCGAGCCGCTCGCCGGTCACGTGTTCGGACCTAAGAAGATCGAGGTTGGCTACTTCGCCCAACACCAGTTGGACGAAGTCTCGTCGGACAAGACGCCATACGACTACATTGTCGAGCTGATGCCCGAGGCAACGGAAGCACAGAAGCGCGCCAAGCTCGGCCAGTATGGCTTCGGTGCGCAAAAGCTGATGACCAAAGCCGACGACCTGTCGGGCGGCGAGAAGGCACGACTGTTGTTCATGCTGACCGCCTTCCGCGGGCCACACCTGTTGATCCTCGACGAGCCGACCAACCATCTCGACGTCGACAGCCGCGAGGCGCTGATCCACGCCCTCAACGATTTCGAGGGCGCGGTGATCCTGATCAGCCACGACCGACATCTGGTCGAAGCCTCGGCCGAGCGGCTGTGGATCGTGCGCAACGGCACGGTGACGGACTACGACGGCGACATGGACAGCTACCGCGAGCTGATGCTGGCGGAGCGCGGCGGTCGCTTGAAGGGACGCGCCAACGGCGCGGTGGCGGAGCCGAAGAGCGACCGCAGCGAGCAACGGCGTACCGCCGCCGGCCGGCGCAGTGAACTCGCACCGTTGAAGAAGGCGGTGCAGGCGGCCGAAAAGCAGATCGCGCAATACACCAAGGATCTCGCCGCGATCGACGCGCAGCTCGCCGACAGCGGGCTATACCGGCGCGACCCGGGCAAGGCGCGGAAGCTGTCGATCGAACGCGGCATGATCGCCAAGCTGCTCGCCGGCGCCGAAGAGAACTGGCTGAAGGCTACGGATGCCTACGAGCAGGCGGCGGCGTGAGCGATGCCGGGGGTGGAGGAAACAGCGATTGCACTCACGCCCGCGCCCGCATCTTCTTGATCTCCATGATGCCGCGGTTGATCTCGGCGCCGAGCATCACGATCATGGCAGTGACCTGGAAGTAGACGAGCGAGCTCATCAGCTGCGTCAGCGCGCCGTAGAAGCGGGCGTAGTTGTTGATCTCGAGCCAACGCGAGAACAGCCCGGCGAGCATGATCCACAGGATCGTCGACACGATGACGCCGGGCATCACCTCGCGAATGGTTCTGTAGCCGCCGGCGAGCCACAAGTGATAGGCGATCAGCTGCAGCATCAGCACGATCACCGCGATCGCGTAGCGGGTCAGGAACATGAACCAGCCCTGGCCGAGCAGGAAGCTCAAACCGATCCATTCGAAGCGGTCGGCCAGGGCCGGGCCGAGCAAGACCGCCCAGGCCATGGTCAGCATCGCCACCGCACCGACCAACACAAACAGGGCGCTGCGGGCGAGGCAGAACAAATAGCTGCGCGTTTCCACCGCCCGGTAGGCAACGTTGAGCGCCGCCCGCAGCGATTCTACGCTGCTGGTGGCGAAGAACAGCGCCAGCCCGGCGCTCGCCGTCATCAGCCCGAACCGGCTCTGGCCCATCACCGCCATCACCTCGGGCGCCAGCGCCTCGGCAATATCCTTGGGAAACACGTCAAACATCTGCGCCACTGCCGCCTTGGCCAGCGCCTCGCCGCCGAATACGCCGGCGAGGGCGCCGAGGAAGATGCAGAACGGAAACACCGACAGGACGAACGAGAACGCCACCGAGCCGGCCAAGGCGAAGCCGCTGTTCTCGAACAGCTCGTAGAGCGCCTTCCAGAATGTCGCCAGCCGTTGCATGCACCGGATCCACTGAGGTCGTAGCCGAGCTGCCTTGTAGAGCGTGCCGAGCGGCCCGTCGAGCCCGCGGTCGACCGCAACACGACTGCCGTGGCAGCACCGACGCACCCAACAAAATCAAATCATTTCTGGTATTTACCGACATGGACACGGGGTGCGCCCGGCGGCTATCCTAAGGTTGACTGCACCCGCCGGATTTGACAGTGCGTGCAAATGGAATCGGACGTCGAAAGATCGCTGTCGGTGCTTGAAGCCGAGTTGAAACGGCTCAACGGATTGCGTTCCCAGTCGGCCGGCGCTGCCGATGCGGCGCTGCAGTCGGCGCACGATGGCGTCGCTCGGGCAATTGGCGCGCTCAAGGAGGCTGCCGGTCTCGCGACGGCGGCATCGTTGCCCACCGAACGCCCGCCCGTGGCCGCCCGGATCGTGTCGATCGAGCCCTGGGCCGGCGCCGAAACCTTCCGAACCAAGGTCAAGCTCAAGGTACCCGAGCCGGTCGCAGCGCCGCCGGTCGACGTCACCGAGCCGATGACAGCCGGCTGCGACCTGACCCGCATCCGCGGCATCGACCGGGCACTTGCCGTCAGGCTCGCCGCGCAGGGCATCACTTCGTTCGCTGATATCGCGGCCTGGTCGCATCTGGATGTGCGCCGGATCAGCGAGGCGCTCGCTCTTGGCCGCCAGATCAACCAGCAGAACTGGATCGAACAGGCAGCATTGCTGCTTGGACCGGCGACCGCCGGCACGTCGGTTTCAACTGGCAAGCCCGAACGTCACCCGGCGGCGGCGATGGCCCCGCGATAGCACCGCCGACGCCCGATCGTCTCGACCTGATCCGCGGCATCGACGCTGCGATTGCCGACGCCTTGCATAGCATTGGCACGACCCGTTGGGCCGAGATCGCCGCCTGGCGCCGCGTCGATATCGCCAGGGTTTCGGCTGCACTGGCGACCACCACGGCGATCCCGCGGCAGGGTTGGATCGAGCAGGCCGCGCTGCTCGCCACCGGCCGCCTGTCACACCATGCCCGGCGTTTGCTCGCCGGCGACTTCTCAGCCGTGGTCGCCGCGCCGGCAGCGGAACCGCTGCCCGAACCACGCTTCACGCCGTGGCAGACGCCGCCAGCCACTGTAATCGCGACAATTGCGGATCAATCGTCGCCGCCGCAGGCGATCGTGCCGGCGCCGATGCGATCGCCGCTTGCCGAGGAAAGGCCGACGTTCGCACTGTCGCAGGCGGTGATCCCCCCGGTGGAGAATTTCGCCGAGGCGACCGCGCTGGAAGTGGCTCTCGAGGTGCCGTCCAAACCGGGCTCCGCTGCCAATGCCGAGACAACGATCGCCGCCGCACTCGAGCGGGTTGCGGCGCTGGAACAGGAGTTGGCGGCCCAGATCGCCAACGATACCGCAGCCGCGCCCAGACCGGCGCGAACACCGGCCGCATCGCACCAGCCCCCGGCCAGCAATCACGATAGCGAGGACCAGGAGCCACCCGAAATCGATGTCGGTGAGGCCGATGTCGTTATCGTCCGACAAGGCCCGAAGCCAGCTGCCGTTCGCCGGGTACCAGGTGCCGCCGCCCGCGACCCGATCGCACGCCTGAAGCGCTCGCCGCCGCTCGACGACATCGATCAGGCGACGTATGCGGCTTATCGCGATCAGGTCGAGGAGGCCAGTGTCGAGATCGTCACGCCCGGTGTTGCCGCTCGCCCGCTAGCTACGGCGCCAGCCGAGCCGCCACCCGAGCCGGAGCATCGTATCATCAGACGCCTGCTGCGACCGTTCACCGGCAGGCCGTGAAATAGCCGTTAGCCGCATGGGTCGCCCATTGTGCGTCTGCGAGAAACGGCTATCTTGCGCCGCAACATACGCTGCTTCGAGGTGCTGACATGGCCGTCGCCAATGCCAAGACAGAAGATCCCAGCGACCACCACGGCGTGATCGCCGCAGCCGACCGAGTGTTGCTGATCGCCAAGTCGGCCGTTGCCCAATCGGTCAAGCGATCCGGCAGCCTGGATGCCGTGCAGCATACCGCCCATGGTTTTGCCTGGCTCGCCACCACGATCGAGGCGATGCGGCAGCTCGCTGCCTGGGGCGACCGGCTCGCCGCGGCCGGCCACCGTGGCGAGACCGAGCAACTGATCCTCGACATCGGCATTGCCGAGTATGCGGCCCAGATCGCCGGCGGCATCCCGATGAGCCAGGTCGAGACCATTCGCCTGTCGGCGCTCGGCGTATCGAAAGGCGATGCCCGCCGTTTCGAGGATGCGGCCGAGGCGGTGATTGCCGCTGGCAGCTCGGACGCCGCCAAGGCGCGGCTCGCCGCCCTCATCGCAGCCAACCCGGATGCCGTCACCTTCGGCGACAGCGGTCTCGACGAGACGCACGCCGCGATGCGCGCCGAAATGCGTCGCTTCAGCCAAGCCGAGGTGACGCCCTACGCCCACCAGTGGCACCTCAACAACGCCTACATCCCGCTCGAGGTCATCGCCAAGCTCGCCGAGCTCGGCGTGTTCGGCGTGTCGATGCCGGAGGAGTGGGGGGGCTTGGGCCTCGGCAAGGAAGCGATGTGCGTCGTCTCCGAGGAGCTGTCGCGCGGCTACATCGGTGTCGGCTCGCTCGGCACCCGCTCCGAAATCGCCGGCGAATTGATCATCGCCCACGGCACGCCCGAGCAGAAGGCCAAGTACCTGCCGGCGATCGCATCGGGCACCATCCTCCCCACCGCCGTGTTCACCGAGCCCAACACCGGCTCCGACCTCGCCGCCTTGAAGACCCGCGCCGTGCGCCAAGGCGACAAGTACCTCATCACCGGCCAGAAGACCTGGATCACGCACCCGGTCCGCGCCGATCTGATGACGCTCCTTGCTCGAACGAACCCCGATGAAAAGGGCTACAAGGGCCTCTCCATGTTCCTCGCCGAAAAGCCGCGCGGCACCGACGCCGAGCCGTTTCCGGCCAAGGGCATGACCGGCGGCGAGATCGAGGTTCTGGGCTATCGCGGCATGAAGGAGTTCGAGATTTCATTCGACAACTTCGAGGTGCCGGCGGCGCAGCTGCTCGGCGGCGTCGAGGGCCAAGGCTTCAAGCAGCTGATGGCGACGTTCGAGGCCGCCCGCATCCAGACCGCGGCGCGCGCCGTCGGCGTCGCCCAGTGCGCGATGGATGAGGCTCTCGCCTACGCCCGCGACCGGGTGCAGTTCGGCCAGCCGATCTACGCCTTCCCGCGGGTGGCCAACAAGATCGTGATGATGGCGGTCGAAACCATGATCGCGCGCCAGATCACCTACTTCGCCGCCCGCGAGAAGGACGCCGGCCGCCGCTGCGACCTCGAAGCCGGCATGGCGAAGCTGTTGGCGGCGCGTGTTGCCTGGGCGGCGGCCGACAACGCCGTGCAGATCCACGGCGGCAATGGCTTCGCTTTGGAGTACCCCGTTAGCCGCGTATTATGCGACGCCCGCATCCTGAATATTTTCGAAGGCGCCGCCGAGATCCAGGCACAGGTGATCGCCCGGCGCCTGCTGGAAGGCGGGAATTGAGGGAGCGAGGTCAGCTGCACTCAATGAGCCGACAGAAGGGCGAAGGCGGGCTGGGGCAAGAGCAAGCGTATGGCACGCGTGGACGGATGCCCAATAGCGGACCGTACGAACCCAAGGGTGCAGAAGTAACCAGGTCAAAGAAGCTACGCCTGCTGCCTCAATGCACGACGTTATTAGCAGCCTCTCACTCGGTGAGTTGGGGGCCAGGCGGACCTTGAATTATTGTCGCCCTGCCGTCGCGCGCGGGCCTTGACGTGCCGCAATGTGACAATCTGACTTAGCAGTACAAGGTAATTCGCAATGATGCGAAACGTTGCGGGCAGCGGCGAGGTTCGGCAATGCGCGCGCGCAATGCGATGTGGAAAGGACTTGCCGTTCTGGCGATTACACTGGTCGCTGGCGGGGGCGCATCGGCAGTCGCCGCCCGGTGTTTGGAGGCTGACCGTGCGGACGAGTTCGCCAGAGGCTTGCTCTCGAGCGGGGTCTTCCGTGATGCGGCAGGGCGGCCAGAGAGCGCATTCATTCTGACATTGCCTGTTCCCACCTGCCTTACGGGCAAGGAGGAAACCGATAACGTCGAGAGCTCACTCACGATCCATCTTTATTCGTCCGACGAGGGTGTGAACAGGCGTATGGCCCGCTTCGTGGGCAAAATGGTGCGCGCGCGCGGTACCGTCTTTGGCGCGCTCACTGTGCACCACCATGCGCCGATCGTCATGGCGTTGGAGGAGATCAATGAACACTGAGAGGCAGTGGGTCCGGTTGCTCGCCAGAGCATGTGGCGCAGGTTCCTCGGGCGCTTTTCGGAAAGCCGTTGTCGCGCTCTGTCTTTTCGCAGGCTCGGGTGTCCTCGCTAATGCCCAGAAACTCGACAAGGGCTGGTGGGTCATCGTCGGGACATTTCCGACGGAGCCGTGGCAGCGAATGACAAGCGACTTTGATCGGGTCAATGCCGCGGCCGCTCGCTGCGGTGTCGAAACGTTCAATGACTTCTCGGGCAAGTTCCGCGGCTTCACGCCCGGCTACAACGTGTTCGTGATCGGTGCCTTCGCCAGCCAAGACAAGGCCAATGACGCGAAGCGCGCCGTCAACAGCTGCTTTCCGGAGGCCTACGTGCGCTACGGCGAGCACCTGGGCGAATGAGGAGGGACTGTGTGATGGACAAATGCGCGCGTGTAATGAGATGGCGCTGCCGCGCTTTGGTGCTGGCTATGCTTGTCGCGACGAATAACGCTGGACCCGCCGCCGCCGCCGACTGCTACGACATCCTCGGGTGCACGGACCGGGATCTGTTCTCGAACAACTTCGCCTATCTGGCATCGCCGAGCATGGGCCCCAACTGCGAGTTCCTGTGGCAGATGCGCAATGGGATCTTTGCACAGCGCGGCTACTGCTTCCGTACCCCACGCGCCATCGCCGTCTTCGGCAATGAAGACTGCCGCTACCGCAATCTCGCCGACGTACCGTTGAATAGAATCGAACGCGCCAATGTCGCCACCATCGCTCGCGCCGAGCGACTGAAGTGCCCGCGTTCAGAGTAGGCCAGCGCCATATCGTGAAATCGCCACCGTTTGGTCGAGACGCGCGCAGACATCGGGATGATCAGGAACGGCGAATCCTTCTTCCGCTTATAGCGTGCGGAGCCGAAGAAACATGGTCCGGTTCACCGTGTCCGTCGACGGCAGGTGTTGTGCAGGTCAAAACCGACCGTCGCCGCCCATCCAGTCGACAACATCGTCCGGAAGCAGGCACTTGCCCGCCTCCGTCGCCATAATCGCGTGTCTCGGCTAACCCAACTTGCGCCCCACGAACCGCGCCCCACCCAGCCCGCCGTTCTGCATCAACTCCACGAATCGCACGTAGCTTTCATAGAATGCGTCGTGGCCGGACGGGGCGGCGGCGGCGACCGCTTCGCCGCGCAGCTTCTGGTACATGGCCAGGCGCTCGGTGAGGATCTCGGCCCACTGCGGCGTCAGGACTTCCGCCGTCACATCGACGAAGCCGGCCTCGCGCATCAGATCGCACTGGGCATCGCGGCTGTAGATCCTGGCCACCGCCATGCCGTCCCACATCAGCTTGGCATCGGTGGGCGAGAGCGGTGACGGCGCGGTCCAGGTGGTATAGGCGATGCGACCGCCGGATTTGAGGATGCGATGCGCTTCGGCCAGTGCGCGCGGCACGTCGGGAATATGCAGGAAGGCTTCCTGGCTCACCACCAAATCCTGGCTCTGGTCCGGCAACGGCACCGCCATCACGTCGCCCTCGACGACGCAAACGCGGTCCTGCAGCCCGACCCGGCGGGTCAGTTCGGCAGCGCCGGCGACGCGCGCCGGCGTCAGTTCGATGCCGGTGACGGTCACACCATACCGATGCGCGAAATAGCGGGCCGGCCCGCCCAGTCCGGCGCAGAAATCGGCGACCCGCATGCCGGGCTTCATGTGTGCAGCGGCGGCCAGCGCGTCGTTGACGGCAAGCCCGCCATAGTGGTCCTGATCGTGCGCGAACAGGTCCTCCGGCATCAGGCCGTCGAGATGCCCCCGCGCCGCCGCGAGCTTCGACAGAATGATCTCGGCCGAGATCGGGTGACGCTCATAGAAGTCTTTCGCGGAGCGAATTTCAACGGTCATCAGGAAGGTCCAGGTGTGAAGCGGCGCGGGCGATCGCGAAAGTGTCGCGCAATCGCCGGCAGACGTCCATCGCCCTCAACCCCGCCGCATCGCCAGCGCCACGCCGATCGACGTCACCGCCATGCCGGCGATCTGAACCTGGCTCAGGGTCTCGCCGAACAGCAGGAAGGCTTCGGTCGCGACCGTCAGCGGCACCAGGTAGATCAGCGCTGCCACCTTCGACACCGCGCCGGCGTGGATCATCATCACGTAAAGCGCACCGGCGCCGATCGACAGCACCAGGACGGACCAGGCCATCGCCGCAATGGTGACAAGGTTCCATTCCAGCCGCATATCCTCGGTCAGGATCGCGAACGGCAAGGTCGCGGCGAGGCCGCTGAGGACCTGGATCGGCGTCAGCGCCTGCAGATCGCTCGTCGCCAGAAACTTCTTCTGATGAATCGACGCGAACGTGAACGTGACCATGCCCAGGACATTGAACGCCAGCGCGCCGGCTACTTCCGCCAGATCGGTCGGCGCCACGGCGGCGAGCTTCGGCTGCAGCACCAGGGCGATACCGATGGTACTGAGGATGATGCCGACCCACTGCAGTGCCGAAATCCGTTCGTTGAGAAAGACCGGCGCCAGCAGCGCGGTCAGCAACGGCTGCACCGAGGCAATCAACCCGGAGACGCCGGCGGGCACGCCGTGCGCGATCGCATACCAGACGCCGGCAAAGTAGAAGCCGATACCAAGGATGCCCGACAGCACCATGTGGGCAAATTCGCCGAGGCTCGCGGGCCAGCGCACGCCCGACGCAAAGGCAATGCCGACCAGCAACGTCGCTGCCAGCGCATAGCGGGCGCAAAGGAACGTCAACGGATCGGCATAGGGCGCGACTGCTCGCGCCACGATCCACCCCGTCGACCATAGGAAAACGAAGATCGCCGGCGCAATGCGCAGCAATAGAGGGGACGACTTTGGCATCGGTGCTGCGTCGGATCGGTCGGGAGCTCGTGGTGCAGGGCTGCGACGACCCTAGAGCAAATCGGACGCTCGCCGACAGCCACGACACCGCATGGCTGCCCGGCCCTCATTCAATTCGCCACCAGCGCCCGCTCCAGGTCGGCGATCAGGTCGGCGACGCTCTCGACGCCCACCGATAGGCGCAGCAGGTCGGGCGGGCACGGGCTCGTCGGCCCCTCGATCGAGGCGCGATGCTCGATCAGGCTCTCGACGCCGCCAAGGGAAGTGGCGCGCTTCCACACCTTGACGTTGGCGGCGGTGCGGATCGCCGCCGTCTCGCCGCCCTTTACGCGGATCGACAGCATGCCGCCGAAGCCGCCCGTCATCTGCCGCCTGGCGATGTCGTGGCCGGGATGGCTCGGCAGCCCTGGATAGAGCACCGCGGCGACACGATCGTTCTTCGCAAACCGCTCGGCGACCGCCTGGGCAGCTGCCGCCTGGTGCCGCACCCGCACATGCAGCGTGCGCATGCCGCGCATCAGCAGGAACGCCTCGAAGGGGCCGAGGATCGCGCCGATGTCGCGGCGCACGGCGCTCGCGCGGTCGAACAACGCATCCTTCGCCTTGAAGGTCAGCGAGCCGGCGACGACATCGGAATGGCCGTTGAGATACTTGGTCGCCGCGTGCATGACGACATCGGCGTCGTGCTCGATCGGCCGGGTGAGGACCGGCGTCGCCACCGTCGAGTCGACGCCGACCGCGGCGCCGGCGGCATGGGCGAGCTTGGCGACGGCGGCAATGTCGCTCAGCGCCCAGGTCGGGTTCGAAGGTGTCTCGAGCCATATGAGCCTGGTTCTGCCGGGGATGACCGCCGCCTTCACCGCCGTCGAGGTCGCCGGTATCGACCAGCGTGGTCTCGAGCCCGTACTGCGGCGCGGTTTCGATCAGCCAGCGCCGCAAGCCCCAGTACATCACCTTCGGCGCGACGATGTGGGCTGGGCGTTCGAGCGCCAGAAATAGCGCGGTCGCCGCCGCCATGCCGGAGCCGAGCAGCAGCGTCGCTGCGCCGCCCTCGAGCGTGTTGAGCACGGCTTCCGCCATTCGCACCGTCGGTGTATCGGGGCGGGCGTAGACGATCCCTTTCGGATAGGCGTTGTCCGGCGCACGCTCGAACGTCGTGCTCAGGTGGATCGGCGGAACGATGTCGCCCCACTGCGGCTCGATCAGTCCGCCGCCTTGCGCGGCGAAGGTCTCGGGGCTCACCGATTTCATGATGCAACGTCCTCGTGCGTGATTATAGTTTCAATTCGTCTCATGTATCGGACAAGACTGCGGCCTGCAATGCACTGGGTCGGATCGCTTGACGGCCTCGTGGCGCCCGACCTTAACTCGTAACCGGCAAGAACGCGAACGGTGAGGATGACATGGAGGCGGACCGTTACGGCCTGCCGCTGACGACGACGTCATCGGCCGCAGCAAGCCACTATCGCGACGGCAGCGACTTGATGCTCTCGGCCTGGCCGGGCGTGGCAGAGAGCTTCGACGCCGCGATTGCCGCCGATCCGTCTTTCGCAATGGCGCAAGTGGCGCGCGGCCGTGTGCACCAGATGTATGCCGAGGTCGCGGCAGCGCGCGCGAAGGCGGCATTGGCGCGCTCGCTCGCGCCGTCCTGCACGCCACGCGAGCGGGGTCATATCGAAGTGATCGCCAGCGCAGTCGAAGGCCAGTCGATGCGGGCGATCGCCGCCGCCGAAGCGCACCTCGAGGAATTTCCGCGCGATGCGATCGTGCTGTCGACGCTACTCGGCGCTTTCGGGCTCTATGCCTTCTCCGGCCGGGCCGACCATGATGCCGCCCGCGTCGCCATTTGCGAGCGCCACGCCCGCCACTATGGCCGCGACTGGTGGTTCATGACCTACCTCGGCTGGTCGCACACCGAAGCCGGCAGTCCCGGGGCCGGGCGCCTGCTTTGCGAACGCGCCCTCGAGCTGCGTCGCGACAACGCCAATGCCGCGCATGCCCTGTCGCATGCGCTGTTCGAGCAGGGCGAATTCGACGTGTGTCAGACGTTCATGGACGACTGGCTGCCAGGTTACGATCGCGCCGGCATTCTCAACGGCCACCTGTGCTGGCACCTGGCGCTCGGCGCCCTCGACCGCGGCGACACGGCGGGCGCATTGCGGATCTACGACGAGCGGATCCGGCTCGCCGTATCGCAGGCAGCGCCCCTCAACGCCTTCACCGACATCGCCTCGCTGCTGTGGCGCGCGGAGTTGGCCGGCGCGCCTCGCCAAGCAATCGCCTGGAGCGAGGTCGCCGGCTACGCGACGAAACAATTCCCGAAAGCCGGCCTCGCCTTCGCCGACTTGCACCACGCGCTGATCGCGGCTGCAAGCGGTCAAGGCGGCAAGGCGCTACCCCGCTTGGCCGAACTCGAAGCACTGGCAGCGGCCGAAAAGCTGCCCGCCGGTCCGGTGATCGTCGACCTCGCGCGCGGGCTACTGGCGTTCGGCGAAGGCAACTATGCGAGCGCCGTTGCCGCACTCGAAGCCGCCCTGCCGCAAACGGTGCGGATCGGCGGCAGTCACGCCCAGCGCGAATTGGTCGAGGACACGCTGATCGTCGCCTGCCTGCGCGCCGGTGAGCGGGCCAAGGCCCGCGCACTGATCGACCGCCGGTTGCACCGCCGTCCGTCGAAACGCGACGCGGCCTGGCGGGCACTGGCCGCCGCTGCATGATCCCCCTTCCGCGCGAACCGCGACGCAGTTAAGCGATTGCCATGGCAACGCATCCTCGCTCGATCCTCATCACCGGCTGCTCGACCGGCATCGGTTTCGCCGCCGCCCGCGACCTCAAGCAGCGCGGCTGGCGGGTCATCGCCACCGCCCGCAAACCCGATGACCTCGCTCGCCTCTCTGGCCTGGGTGTCGATGCGCTGCCGCTCGAACTGGCCGATCCGGCTTCGATCGCAGCTTGCGCGACGCGGGCGCTGGAGCTGACCGACGGCGGCATCGGCGCGCTGTTCTCGAACGCAGCCTACGGCCAGATTGGCGCGGTCGAAGATCTCGAGCCGCAAGTGCTGCGCGACCAGTTCGAGGTCAATTTCTTCGGCCTGCACGACCTGACGCGGCGGCTGATACCGGCGATGCGCCGGCAGGGCGCCGGCCGCATCGTGCAGTGCTCGTCGGTGCTGGGCCTGATGGCAGCACCCTATCGCGGTGCCTATTGCGCCTCGAAGTTCGCGCTCGAAGCCTTGACCGACACGCTGCGCATGGAACTGCACGGCACCGGAATTCGCGTGTCGCTGCTCGAGCCCGGGCCGATCCGCACCGAGTTCTTGCCCACGGCACTGCGCATGTTCAAAGCACGCATCGATATCGCCGGATCACCGCACGCCGAGGTCTACCAACGCCGCCTGGCAGCCATGAATGTCGGCGGCAAGACCACATTCAAGCTCGAACCGGAAGCGGTGGTGAAGCGGCTGATCCACGCCGTTGAAAGCCCGCGGCCGAAGCCGAGATACTTCGTGACCGTACCTACTTATGCCGCGTCCCTGCTCAAGCGGTTGCTGCCGACGGGGCTGCTCGATCAATTCGCACGCGGGCAGTGAAGCTACGCGGTGCCGAGCGCGCAATCGCTTCAAGTCCGCAGACTTTGGACAAATCTTGCATAAATTTGGGTTCCACCGATCAACCTCGTGACAATGGTTAACCCAGGGAGGACCTGCGTTAGCTTTGGTTGCGTAAAGTCTTATGTTCCCTGGCAAGGATTCGTAAGTACCACGAGCACAAATTGTCCTCCATCGAACTCGCTCGGGAGAAACAATCATGAATTACCTGAAGCCAAAGTCGGAAAAATTTACACATGACAAGTCGGGCAGCGTCGCCATCGTATTTTCGCTGACTGCACTGGTTCTCTTCGGCGTCACCGGCATGGCGGTCGACTATGGCCGCGCGCTGTCCACCAGAGACCGGCTGCAGCTTGCGGTCGATTCGGCAGCGCTTGCCGGTGCCAGCCTGCCGGCAACCGCCAACCAGAACCGCGCCAATGCAGCCAAGGCGGTATTTGCGAGCAATCTGACCGGCTCGCCCCTCGCCGCAGTGCAACCCACGATCAAGGCGAGCAACAGCGGTGTGACGGTGTCGGCATCGTTCACCCAGCCGAACGTGATCATGCAGATATTCGGGTTCGAGAGCACCCAGTTGTCGGCTGAGACGAGCGCGCGCTCGCAGATCCAGAACGGTGGCGTTGCCTGTCTGCTGGCGTTGAACCCGACGTCGGCCAATGGCTTGCACCTGCAGGGCATCAACAAGGTTTCGTCGGAGAACTGCTGGGCCTGGATCAACTCCACCAGTTCAACCGCGATCAACGCGGTCGGTGCCTCGACCGGAACGGCGCAGGGCTTCTGCTCGGCCGGCGGCGTACTTGGCGCGGAGCACTTCACACCGGCGCCCTATACCGGCTGCGACGCGATGGAAGATCCGTTCGAGGCCAAGATCAACGCCTACGACCCACCGTCGACCTGCACCCACAACAACCTGCAGCTCTCGAGCGGCACATATACGCTCAATCCCGGCGTCTACTGCGGCAATACGGTGCTAAAGCCGCAGGCCAACGTGACGATGAACCCGGGCCTCTATGTGTTCCGCGACGGCTATCTGGAGGTGCAAGCGCAGGCTTCGTTGAAGGGCAACGGCGTGACATTGTTCTTCACCCACACCAACACGCGAATGGAAATCCGCGGTGGCGGCAACGTCGATCTCAAGGCCCCGGCCGCAGGCACACTCGCCGGCTTCGTAATCGTCGACCGCAAGCTCGATTGGTACAACTCGACCATCCGCGAGACCGTCATCCAGGGCGGAGGCCGCGTGAAGATCGAAGGCATCCTCTATGCGCCGCAATGGAAGGTGAACATCTCCGGCAACGGCGAAATCAACGAGGAAGCCAAGTATTTCACCATGATCGCCGATACCTTCTACATGGAAGGCAATGGCAAGATGCACATCAAGTCGGACGCCGCCGCAGCAGGACTTCCCGACCTGATGCCGAAGATCAAGAACGGCCCGCTGCTGCTCAACTGAGCAGTTCCCGCCTCGACCGCGCCGCTCCTAATCGACAATATCGCAGCAGCCAGCTGGAGTGATCCGGCTGGCTGTTTCACATTTTGCTCGTCACCGCTGTTGCACGTTGGTGGCCGTGCACAGCGCGGGCGGGCCAAGAACACAAATCTTTGCGGTCACTATTCGACAATATTGCCATCCACGAAGCCGGATGCGGATGTCCCTGCAATTGTCGCCCGATTCTCGCCACACGACGCAGATACCCGCGGTTGAGGCTCGCAAAGCGGGGGCGCGGGCCGGTAGATCCATTCCGACGACTGGGGGGCTTTCAATGGATTCCATCAACCGCCGTTCGGCACTGACGCTCACGCTCGCGTCCGCACTCGCGGCCGGCGGCGCCGACAAGGCGTCGGCATTGGCACGGCGAGGTGGACTCGACCGCAACGTCGATCACACCCTGCATCGGCTACAACACCAGGTACACGGCTCGCGCGGCCTGATCCACAAAGCCTTCGGCGTCCTGGTGTTTCCGACCATCATCAAAGCCGGCATCGGCGTCGGCGCCGAGTACGGCGAAGGCGCGCTGCTCGTCCGCGGCCGCACCGACGGCTACTACAATTGCCTGTCGGGTTCGATCGGCTTCCAACTCGGCGCGCAGGCGCGCTCGGTCGTCATCTTGTTCATGACCGAGGAGGCCCTCTTCAAGTTCAGCCGCACCGACGGCTGGAAGATCGGGGTCGACGGTTCGGTCGCGCTGATCACCATCGGCGCCGGCGGCTCGATCGATACCGACCGCATCGTCAGCCCGGTGGTTGGATTTATCTTCGACGGCAAGGGCCTGATGTACAATCTGACCCTCGAAGGCACCAAGATCAGCCGCATGTCGGACTGGTAGCGCGACGCGTCAAGACCGGCCCCCTGGCCGGCCGGCGGCCGAGGCGGTGTTCGGCTTGCTGACATTCTATCGCGCCGGGATGCGTTCGATCTGCGCGCCGAGCGCGTTCAACCGCTCGTCGATGCGCTCGTAGCCGCGTTCGATCTGCTGGGCGTTGTTGATGGTGCTGGTGCCCTTGGCGCAAAGCGCTGCGAGCAGCATCGCCATGCCGGCGCGGATGTCGGGGCTCTCCATGCGGCCT
This sequence comes from uncultured Alphaproteobacteria bacterium, assembly GCA_963741505.1. Taxonomy (GTDB): domain Bacteria; phylum Pseudomonadota; class Alphaproteobacteria; order Rhizobiales; family Hyphomicrobiaceae; genus JAKFWF01. The sequence goes on from CAVUIJ010000013.1 coordinate 26,325, forward strand.
GCGCGCAGCCGCGCCGGCCCCGACACCAGCGCCCGGTGCGGATCGCACAGCACGATGCGCGCGCCCATCGCGATCAGCTTGTCGGTGAAGAACATCCGGCTTTCGAACATCTTCTCGAACATCAGGATGACGCCGTCGCACTGCGTTGCGGTGACGATCGCAATCGACATCAGGTCGGCGGGAAACGCCGGCCACGGCTGATCCTCGAGCTTCGGGATGTGGCCGCCGAGATCGGTGCGGATGCGCCGGGTCTGATCCGCCGGCACGATCAGGTCGTCGCCATCGATCTGGCAGGTAATGCCCAGACGGTCGAAGCCCATCAGCGTCGAGCGCAGGTGCTGAGTGCCGGCGCGCACGATGCGCAGCGGCGAGCGCGTCACAGCCGCGAGGCCGATGAACGAGCCGACCTCGATGTGATCGGGTCCGATGCGGTGGGTGGCGCCGCCGAGGCTCATGCCGCCATGCACGGTCATGGTATTGGTGCCGATGCCGTCGATCCGGCTGCCCAGCGCCACCAGGAATTGCGCCAGATCCTGCACGTGCGGCTCCGACGCGGCGTTGCGCAGCACCGTGGTGCCGTGCGCCACGACCGCCGCCATCAGCGCGTTCTCGGTGGCCGTGACGCTCGGCTCGTCGAGGAACACGTCGGCGCCGATCAGCTTTTCCGCCTCGAAGCGGTAGTTGTTGTCCGCGGCGACGCGGGCGCCCAGCTGCTGCAGGGCTAGGAAGTGCGTGTCGACGCGCCGGCGGCCGATCACGTCGCCGCCGGGCGGCGGCAGCACGACCTTGCCGCAGCGCGCGAGCAGCGGCCCGGCGAGCAGGATCGAGGCGCGGATGTTGGCGCACAGGACCGGGTCGAGATCGACGGCGCGCACTTGGCCGGCATGAATGTCGAGGGTGTTGCGCTCGGTCCAGGCGGCCTCGGCGCCGACCGAGCGGACGAGTTCGACCAGCGTCTCGGTGTCGCGGATGCGCGGCACGTTGGTGAGGCGGACCGGCTTGTCGGTCAACAGCGCCGCGGCGATGATCGGCAGCGCGGCGTTCTTGTTGCCGGCCGGCTCCAGGCTGCCCGACAGGCGATGCCCGCCCTCGACGATGTACTGGATGCCGCCGCTGCGCTCCGGTGCCGCCATGAGCTTGTCCCTCTTGCAAGTGAGCGTTGCGACTTACTGCAATGATTCTCCACCGACAATGGCATGCGCGAGGCGCTTGCGCACCCTCCCGGGATTGCCTCGCCCCCGCGAACCGGATATCAGCCCTGGTTGTAAAGGCACGCGAGGGCAACCCCGCGGCCTCGTGATGCAGTTGTCTGCGCGCGGCCAACCACCGGAACTCCGCCCCATGCGTCTTTCCCGCTACTTCATGCCGGTCCTTCGCGAAACGCCGAAGGAAGCGGAAATCGTGTCGCATCAGCTGATGCTGCGAACCGGCATGGTGCGGCAGGCCGCTGCCGGCATCTATTCCTGGCTGCCGCTCGGCTTCAAGGTGCTGATGAAGATCGACCGCATCGTGCGCGAGGAGCAGAACCGCGCCGGCGCCATCGAAATCCTCATGCCGACCATCCAGTCGGCCGACCTGTGGCGCCAGTCCGGCCGCTACGAGGCCTACGGCCGCGAGATGCTGCGGATCCAGGACCGCCACGAGCGCGAGATGCTATATGGGCCGACCAACGAGGAACTGATCACCGCGATCTTCCGCGACGGCATCAAGAGCTACAAGGACATGCCGCGCAACCTCTACCACATCCAGTGGAAGTTCCGCGACGAGGTGCGCCCCCGCTTCGGCGTGATGCGCGGCCGCGAATTCCTGATGAAGGACGCCTACTCGTTCGACTTGACGCCGGAAGCCGGCCGCCTGTCCTACAACCGGATGTTCACCGCCTACCTGCGCACCTTCGCGCGCATGGGCCTCAAGGCGATCCCGATGGCCGCCGACACCGGCCCAATCGGCGGCGATTTGAGCCATGAATTCATCATCCTGGCCGATACCGGCGAGAGCCAGGTGTTCTGCCACAAGGACCTGATCGAGGGCGCGGTGCCGCCGGCCGACATCGATTTCGACGGCGACCTCACGCCGATCATCAGGCGCTGGACGTCGATGTACGCGGCGACCGACGACAAGCACGACGCCGCCAAATTCGACACGCAAGTGCCGAAGGACAAACAGGTCTCGGCGCGCGGCATCGAGGTCGGCCATATTTTCTTCTTCGGCACCAAATACTCCGAGCCGATGGGCTGCAAGATCCAGGGACCGGACGGGCAGATGATCACCGTGCAAATGGGCTCCTACGGCGTCGGCGTGTCGCGCCTCGCCGGTGCCATCATTGAAGCCTGCCATGATGATGCCGGCATCGTCTGGCCGGTGCCGGTGACACCCTTCGAGGTCGGACTGATCAACTTGAAGGCCGGCGACAAGGACACCGACGCCGCTGCCAACGGGATCTATAAGAAGCTGGAGGCGGCTGGCATCGACGTGCTGCTCGACGACACCGACGAGCGGGCCGGGGCCAAGTTCGCCACCATGGACCTGATCGGCCTGCCCTATCAGATCATCGTCGGCCCCAAGGGCGTCAAGGCCGGCGAAGCCGAGATCAAGACCCGCAAGACCGGCGCCCGCGAGACGATGTCGATGGATGCGGCGGTGACGAAACTGATCGCCGAGGTCAAGGCGCAACGGATACTCGGCGTAATCGTCGTAGGTTGGGTTAGGCGCAATTGCGCCGTAACCCAACATTTCATGGGTGGTGCCCGAAGTTGTTGGGTTACGCGCGGCAAAAACGCCGCGCTAACCCAACCTACGGTTTTGGAAACTGGAGCCTGCATGACAACGGCAGCCACGACCGCCGACACCATCGACACCCGCCCGTTCTCAGCCTTCGAGTGGCTGCTGGCGCTGCGCTACCTGCGGGCGCGGCGCAAGGAGGGCTTCATCTCGGTGATCGCCGGGTTCTCGTTCATCGGCATCCTGCTGGGCGTTGCGACGCTGATCATCGTGATGGCGGTGATGAACGGCTTCCGTAACCAGCTGTTCGAGAAGATCTTGGGCCTCAACGGCCACCTCGTCGTCTACAAGATCGCCAGCGCCGGCCCGTTCGACGAATACGACGAACTCGCCAGGAAGCTGAAAACCATACCCGGCATCAAGAGCGCGGTGCCGCTGATCGAGGGCCAGGTGCTGGTATCATCCAACATCGCCGGTCTCGGCGGCCTGGTGCGCGGCATGGACGAGCAAGGCCTGCGCTCGATGCCGCTCGTCGCCAACAACATCCTGCAGGGCACGATCGACGGCTTCGACGCCCAAGACGGTATTGCCGTCGGCAATCGGCTTGCGACCTCGCTTGGCGTCAAGCTCGGCGACAGCATCACGCTGATTTCGCCGCGCGGATCGCAAACGCCGTTCGGCACCTCGCCGCGCTCCAAGCCCTACCGCATCACGGCGCTGTTCGAGATGGGCATGTCCGAGTACGATCGAACCATGATGTTCATGCCGCTTGCCGAAGCCAAGAAATACTTCAACAAGGGCGACCAGGTCGACGTACTCGAGATCGTGGTCGCCGATCGCGAGGCGGTCGACGACTACGCCACCGAGATCGAGAAGATCGGCGGTCCCGGATCTCGTCATCACCAACTGGCGGCAGCGCAACTCGACGTTCTTCACGGTGCTCGAGGTCGAGCGCACGGTGATGTTCATCATCCTGTCGCTGATCATCCTGGTGGCGGCGCTGAACATCGTGTCCGGCATGATGATGCTGGTAAAGGACAAGGGCCGCGACATCGCCATCCTGCGCACGATGGGCGCGACCAAAGGCGCGATCATGCGCATCTTCCTGATCACCGGCGCCTCGATCGGCGTCGTCGGCACCATTGCCGGACTGATCCTCGGCATCGTGTTCTGCTGGAACATCGAGAGCATCCGCCAGTTCGTGCAGTGGGCAACCGGCAAGACGCTGATGGACCCGACGGTCTACTACCTCACCCGCCTGCCCGCCGACATCAACCCGAACGAAACGGCGGGCATCGTCGTATTCGCGCTGGTGCTGACGTTGCTCGCGACGCTCTATCCTTCCTGGCGCGCCTCCCGGCTCGATCCGGTTGAAGCGCTGCGCTATGAGTGAAGGTGGCCTGCCATGAAGGACATCGCCATCGAACCGATCCTGAAACTGCAGGACCTGCGCCGCACGTTCGGCTCCGGCGAGCGCGAGATCCGCGTGCTGGCCGGCGCTTCCGCGTCGCTCTTTGCCGGCCAGGCGGTGGCCCTCGTTGGCCCGTCCGGCGCCGGCAAGTCGACGCTGCTGCATGTCGCCGGCCTGCTTGAGACCCCCGACGGCGGCGAGGTCATCATCCAGGGCCGCGACTGTGCCCGCATGAACGACGACGAGCGCACGCGCGTACGCCGGTCCGAGATGGGCTTCGTCTACCAGTTCCACCAGTTGCTGCCGGAGTTCTCGGCGCTGGAAAACGTCGTCATCCCGCAGCTGATCCGTGGCCAAACGCGCAAAGCGGCCGAGGCACGCGCGAAGGAATTGCTGACCGGCGTCGGCCTCGCGCAGCGCCTCGATCATCGCCCAGCGGAGCTGTCGGGCGGCGAACAGCAGCGCACCGCCATCTGCCGCGCGCTCGCCAATGCGCCGAAGCTGCTGCTGGCTGATGAGCCGACCGGCAACCTCGACCCCAAGACGTCGGAGCAGGTGTTCCAGGACCTGATCACGCTGATCGAAACGACCGGCGTCGCGGCCCTGATCGCCACCCACAACATGGACCTCGCCCGACGCATGCATCGCACGCTGAGGCTGGAGAACGGCCTGCTGGTGGAAGTGGCGAAGTAGGTAGGCGAGCGGAGTGATGCAATCCGCCTTCGCCCTTCCCTTCGGGCGAGAGGAAATTTCCGCATTAACGACGCCTCCGGAAATTCCGCACCCGAAAGTTATCCACGGTCCGCAGCGCCATGCGATACTGCTCATGTTCCGGTCCATGAGGGGCGCGCTTCGAAGGCGTTCAGGTCGTGGGGTCGGGATGGACGTTTCCGGTCAAACAATCCCGTACGCACGGGGACGAACCGGAGGGTACCGCGTGCCCCATGTGTGAGCATTGGGGAGGCCTGAGGTTCCAACGCCAGTACCCGGAATCACAAATCCCTGGCACGTTTGATCGCGGAGCCCTGAGGCGATCCGCAAGGAGCGCGCCGAAGTGCGTAGCCCGGTCTACGGTCGAGGCGCGCGACGCGGCGGGCGCCCAGGGGCCGCGACCTAAGCGGGCGGCCGGGGATGATCGCCGGCTGCGTCGCGGCGCTTGTCCGATGCGCAAGCATCGGCCGGCGCACCGCTTCTGGCCGGCGAGCATCCCCGGCCGTCATACGCGCCAGGGATTTGTGATTCCGGGTACTAGCCTCGAAAGGCTCATCTACGCGGAGGTGCCCAGCGAAAAAGCGTCCAAGTGGGGTGGCTCTGGGCCACTTGACTAAAAGAAACGCGGAAGACCGCCGTGGACCACGGCCGCCCCGCCCCCCTCGAGACACGAGGGGAAAAGAAAAAGTCCGAGCGTGACGGCAGGATCTTGGGAGCACTTGCCTTGTATATCCCTTACAATCAATCGCCGTCGCCGCGCCGGCACCACCCGATCGAGCGATGCGCTTGGCGCGGCACCCCTGATCCGCTACAGGTGGCGCCAATCAACTCCATGGTTAACACAAGGCCAGCCCAGCATGTTCCCGACCCCGCGCGCCGACTTGAAACCGAACACGGCGGATTTCGAGCGCCTGCCACTCGTGAAGCCGACGGGCTTTCGCGAGTACGACGCGCGCTGGCTGTTTCCCGAAGAGATCAACCTGATGGGTCTAAACGCCATCGGCCTTGGTCTCGCGACCCTGTTTGCCGAGCGTGGCATGCCGAAACGGTTCGTCGTCGGCCATGACTTCCGCTGGTATTCGGGCTCGGTCAAGCAGGCCCTGATGACCGGCCTGCTGGCCGGCGGCGCCGAGGTGCACGACATTGGTCTCGCGCTGTCGCCGATGGCCTACTACGCCCAGTTCGCCCTCGACGTCGAGGGCGTCGCCATGGTCACCGCCAGTCACAACGACAACGGCTGGACCGGCATCAAGATGGGCATGAACCGGCCGATGACGTTCGGGCCGGACGAGATGACCGCGCTGAAGAAGATCGTGCTCGAGGGCCGTTCCCAGAGCCGCGTCGGCGGCCGCTACATCTTCGTCGAGAATTTCGCGCAGAAGTACATCGCCTCCCTCATCGACCGGCCAAAGCTCAAGCGCAAGCTCAGGGTCGTCGCCGCCTGCGGCAATGGCACGGCTGGAGCTTTCGCGCCGCAGGCGCTGGCGGCGATCGGCGCCGAAGTGATCCCGCTCGACGTCGAGCTCGACCACTCCTTCCCGCGCTACAATCCGAACCCGGAAGACATGAAGATGCTGCACGCCATCGCCGAGGCGGTGGTCAAGAACAAGGCCGACGTCGGCTTGGGCTTTGATGGCGACGGCGACCGTTGCGGCGTCGTCGACAACGAGGGCCACGAGATCTTCGCCGACAAGGTCGGCGTCATGCTCGCCCGCGACCTGTCCGCGATCCACAAGAACGCCAAGTTCGTCGCCGACGTGAAATCGACCGGCCTGTTCGTCACCGATCCGGTGCTGAAGGCCAACGGCGCGACGACGACCTACTGGAAGACCGGCCACAGCTACATGAAGCGCCACACCCACGAGATGAAGGCACTGGTCGGCTTCGAGAAGTCGGGCCACTTCTTTTTCCAGCCGCCGCTCGGGCGCGGCTATGACGACGGCCTCCTCGCCGGCATGGCGGTGTGCGACATGCTCGATCGCGCCGGCTCGGCGACCATGGCCGACCTGCATCGCGCGCTGCCCAAGACCTGGCAGTCGCCGACGATGTCGCCCCATTGCGCCGACGAGGTGAAGTACGGCGTCGTCGACCGCGTCATCGCCCACTACAAGGCGCTGGCGGCGAAGGGCGGCACCATCGCCGGCCAGAACATTCGCGATCTCGTCACCGTCAACGGCGTGCGCGTGACGCTCGAGGACGGCACCTGGGGGCTGGTGCGTGCCTCGTCGAACAAGCCGGAGCTGGTAGTCGTGGTCGAAAGCCCGGTGTCGGAAGCCAACATGCGGGCGATCTTCACCGACATCGACAGCGAGTTGTCGAAGCACCCCGAGGTCGGCGCCTACAATCAGAAGATTTGAGGGGCCGGAAATACGCGCGAGTGATCGGTGCCTGGCTTTAGCCGGGCACCGCGTGAGCCCAGGTGCCAGGCTGAAGCCAGGCACCTTTCACTCCACAAGCCACAATGATGACGCCATTGCCACCTCACTTACCGCTTGCTGATCGACGCGGCTTTCCGGGGGGATGCGGATCATGATGATGTCAGGGCAGGAGGTCATCGACCGCATCGAGCGCAGCATCGCCGAGCTGATCGGCGACATGAATATCGCCGCCGCCGCCGCGCGCAATGCCTGGCTCGGCTTCATGGCGCTGATTGCATTCTTCGTGATCGCGCTCGCCGGCATCTCGCACAAGGACCTGCTGATCGAGACGCCGGTCGAGCTGCCGCTGCTGCAGGTCAAGATCCCGCAGCGTTCGTTCGCGCTGTTCGGACCGCTGGTCCTGGTGCTGGTGCACCTCACCCTGCTGCTGCAGCACGTGACGCTCGCCCGCAAGGTCGCGGAAGTGCACGAACGCCTGACCAAACACGAGGGCAACGGCCTGTTTCGCCAGCATCGGTTGCGCACGCTGGTCCATTCCTACACCGTCGCGCAGGCGGTGGCCGGTCCGTGGCGCAGCCGCGTCATGGGCTTCTTCCTGCATGCGATGAACTGGGCGACGCTTGGACTGCTGCCGCTGGTCGTGCTGTTGAATTTCCAGGTGACCTTCCTGCCCTGGCACGACGAAATCCGTGACTTGGCTGCACCGGCTCTATCTGGCAGCCGATGTCGTCCTGCTTCTGATCCTCGGCGTACTGATGCGGGCGCCCGATCGCGGCTTCTTCCACGGCCTCGCCGCGACGTTCAGGCGCCAGCCGCTGAGCACGGTTGCCATGATCCTGGTCGCAGCGGCGGCGCTGTTCTTTTCACTCCTGGTCGCGACCTTGCCGGACGAGCGTCTCGATCGCATGGCGACCGCGCTTTGGCCGGCGGCAGTGCCGATCAGCACGCCGCCGGACAGCGCAACGCGGCGCGCCTTCCTGCCCACAGCCGTCCTGTTCGAGGGCGCGACCGACGAGATCCAGGGCCGGCCCGACAGCGTGTTCAGCCGCAATATCGTCGTCATCAATACGTCGATGGCGGCACCGATCAATCCCGAGCCCGACGAGCCGAGCCTCAACCTGCGCGGCCGCGACCTCAAGTATGCGACCCTCGACCGCAGCGACTTCCGCCGTGCCGACCTCACCGGCGCCGATCTAACCGGCGCCAGTCTGCAGCAGACCGTTCTCATCAAGACGCGTCTGATCAAGGCGAAGCTGCGCGGCGCCGACCTGCGCAATGCGGCACTGATCTCGACCTTCGTGCGCGGCGCCGACTTCGAAGGCGCCCGCGTTTGCGCCGATCAACGCGGGCTGTTCATGGTCGGCAGTAGCAACAATCAGGAGGAATACAAGGGCCTCGTCAAAGAAGCCTGCCCGAGGGAGCGGTAAACGGCAAAGTCGCTCACTCCCCCGCAACGCCGCTCTTGCCGCGTTCGGCCATACGGGCGAGGTGGAAGCGCTGGAAGTTGCGGTCGCCCTCGTAGACCCTGGCGCGCACCCATACGAACAGGTCATAGAAGGTCGCCGCTCCGAAGCCGAGGCTCATGCGGGTGACTTCAAGCGGTTGGCCCCAAAGCGCCTTGTCGGCCGGCAGCTCGTCCTTGAAGAAGACGATGGTCGGCGTGAACATCACGCCCCAGCGCTCGGCGAGCTTGGCTTCGCTCATCTTCCGGCCATCGAAGTCGGTGACCTCGCGGGCGCCGAACAGGTCGAGCTGCACCACCGCGAAGTTGTCGCGCACGTAGTCGTTGATGTAGCGCTGCGCCAGCACCTCGGTGTGCATCTTCGTACAGTAGATGCAGCCGCGCTGCTCGAAGACCACCGCAAAGCGCTTGGCCCCGGTCTTTGCCTCGGCGAAGTCCTCGCGCAGGTCGAGGAACGAGGTCACCGCCCAGGCCTGATGGAACATGCCGTCGTCGGAGCGCTGCGGCACGATCCTGGGTTCGATCGGGCCGGAAACCGGCGGCAACGCCGGCGTGTACTGCGCCGCTGCAGCGCCACACGACAGCAGCGAAATCATCAGCGCAAGGGCAAGCCGCATGGGTGTCATCCTCACCATAAGAGCGCGATCACGAACCGCGAGGCCACCGCCAGCAAGAAGCAGCCGAACGCGATCTCGAGCGCCCGCCTCGATATACCATGCGCGACGCGCGCGCCTAGCGGCGCCATCATGACGCTGAGCGGCGCGACGAGACCGACCGCGATCAGGTTGACGAAGCCGATCGAGCCAACCGGCAGCCCGCCGGCGGCAACGTCGCTCGCCATGTGCGGCCAGCCGGCCCACATGAACCCCAGCATGCCGGGGATGGCGATGATCGGCCCGAAGCCGGACGAAGTGCCGATACCTTGCCTGAGCGGGCGGTCGTAGAGCGTCATCAGCGTGGCGATGAAGGCGCCGCCGCCGATGCTCATCATCGTCGAGATGAAGCCGACAACCACGCCGTAGAGTTCGACCAGGCGACTTGACGGGATTGCCGTGCCGAGGCGCCAGCTCGCCTTGCCGAAAAACAGCTTCGACGACAGCACCAGCGCAAACACGATCCAGATCCACTTGAGCACCGCCGATGGACTGGACTTCGCCACCCAGATGCCGATCAGCACGCCAGTTATCACCGGCAGCGCCAGCCGCCGTATGATGCTCATGTCGACGCCGCCGTGGGCGCGATGCGACATGAAGGAGCGCGTGGACGTGGGGACCATAACCGCCAATGATGTGCCGACCGCCATATGCATGCGGATCGCGGGGTCGACGCCGACCGCGCCGAAGGCCTCGTACAGCACCGGCACCAGGACGCCGCCGCCGCCGATGCCGAACAGGCCGGCGAGAAAGCCGGTGGCAAGGCCGCCGGCGGCAAGAAAGGCCAGCAACGGCGCGAGTGCAGCTGCACTGACGAGTAGGCCGGGCGTCAACGGTCCGCCTCCGCCATCGCCGCGAGGTTGCGCTCGCGGGACCTCGCTTCGGCCTTGTGCCGTGCTGCCTCGGCGAGCGCGATTGCCTCCTCCAGCACCTTGATGCCGGCGTCCGGCTGCACGCCCTGCACACTCAGGTGCCGGCGGAAGGCGCGCCCGCCCGGCTCACCATGGTAGATCCCCAGGACATGCCGGACGACATTGTGCAACCGCCCGCCGCCGGCGATGTGCCGCTCGACATAGGGCAACAGCTGGCGCAGCACGTCGCCGCGGGTGAGCTTGAATGGCGGATCGCCGAACACCCGATGATCGACATCGGCGAGCAGCCACGGCGTCTGGTAGGCGGCGCGGCCGATCATGACGCCATCGACGTGGGCGAGGTGACCCTGCGCGTCTTCGAGCGTCTCGATGCCGCCGTTGATCACCACGGTCAGACCCGGATGCGCCTGCTTCAAACGGTAGACGCGGGGGTAGTCGAGTGGTGGGATCTCGCGGTTCTCTTTTGGCGACAGACCCTGCAGCCAGGCCTTGCGAGCGTGCACGATGAAGACGGAACAACCGGCGTCGGCGACCGCCAGGATGAAGCGCTCGAAATCGGCCTCGGCGTCCTGGTCGTCGATGCCGATGCGGCACTTGACGGTGACCGGGATGCGCACCGCCTCTCGCATGGCTGCAATGCACGCCGCGACCACCGATGGCTCGGCCATCAGGCAGGCGCCGAAGTTGCCGCCCTGGACCCGGTCGGACGGGCAGCCGACGTTGAGGTTGATTTCGTCGTAGCCCCACTGCTCACCGATCGCTGCCGCGGCAGCGAGCTTGGCTGGATCCGAACCGCCGAGCTGCAGTGCCAGCGGGCGCTCGCTCGCATCGAACCCCAGCAGCCGGTCGCGCTTGCCGTGCACGATCGCGTCGGCGGTCACCATCTCGGAATAGACCAGCGCGCGCCGCGTCAGCAGCCGGTGAAAGGCCCGGCAATGCCGGTCCGTCCAATCCATCATGGGCGCGACGCAGAAGCGGTGAGAAGGGTGCTGCACGGTGCCTTCAAATCTTGGTGATGAGTGCCGTTCGGGCGCTCCTGGCCCTGCCTACAGCACCGCAGCGAACTGCGCGAGTGGCGAAGTGGCATTGTCGCCGGTGCCCGGCCTGTCTAAGCTTACCTTGAAACAACATCTGGGAGGCAGCGATGGCCAAAGTCAGCGGTGACAACGGCCGCGTTTCGCGGCGTGACTTCGTGGTCGGGTCGGCCGGAACCGCCGGCGGTCTCGCCCTCGGTTTCAGTTTTCCCGCAGGACTCCCGGATGCCGCCGCCCAAAAGCCCGCCGCCGCCACCGGCACCGAGGTTAACGCCTGGGTGGTGATCAGGCCTGACGATACCTGTGTGATCCGCGTCGCCCGTTCGGAAATGGGACAGGGCACGATCACCGGCCTCGCCCAACTCGTCGCCGAGGAATTGGAGTGCGACTGGAAGAAAGTGCGCTACGAGTACCCGACGCCAGGCCAAAGCCACGCCCGCAAGCGCGTGTGGGGAGAGATGGGCACCGGCGGCAGCCGCGGCATCCGCACGTCGCAGGACTACGTCCGCCGCGGTGGCGCCGCCGCCCGCCAGATGCTGCTGCAGGCCGCGGCTGAGCAGTGGAAGGTGCCGGTTTCGGAGCTTACCGTTGCCGACGGCGTCATCACGCACGCGGCTTCGAAGCGCAAGATCAGCTACGGCAAGGTCGCCGACGCCGCATCGAAGATCGCCCCGCCCGACGAAAAAGCCATTGTGCTCAAAGATCCCAAGAACTGGAAGGTCGCCGGCAAGCCGCTGAAGCGCCTCGACACCGCCGACAAGCTCAACGGTTCCAAGAAGTATGCCGTCGACATCAAGCTGCCGGGCATGCTCAACGCCGCGATCAAGGCAGCGCCTATCCACGGCACCAAGATCGTCAGCTACGACGAGGCGAAGGTTGCCGGCATGCCCGGCGTGCGCAAGGTGATGAAAGTCGATCCCGTCACCGTGGCCGTCGTCGCCGACACCTGGTGGCAGGCGAAAAAGGCGCTCGATGCGCTGCCGATCGTCTACGAGGACACGCCGAACAGCAAAGTCTCCTCCGCCACAATTGCCGAGCACCTGAAGGAAGGGCTCAATCCCGGCGCCGGCGGCGTGCATGCCGGTGCCAGCAACGGCGACGTGGCCAAGGCGCTGGAAGGTGCCGCCAAGAAAGTTTCCGCCGTCTACAGCACGCCGTTCCTGGCGCACGCCTGCATGGAGCCGATGAACTGCACCGCGCGCTATACATCAGAACGCGCCGAAATCTGGGTGCCGACGCAGAACGGCGAAGCATCGCATGCCGCGCTGTCGGAGGCCTCCGGCCTGCCGCTCGACAAGTGCGAAGTGTACAAGATGGACCTCGGCGGCGGCTTCGGCCGGCGCGGCGGCACGCAAGACTACGTGCGCCAGGCCGTCGCCATCGCCAAGCAGATGCCGGGAACTCCGGTCAAACTGCTGTGGTCGCGCGAAGAAGACCAGATGCACGACTTCTACCGGCCGATCTCGGTCGCCGGCATGGAAGCCGGCCTCGACGCGAGTGGCAATCTCACGGCATTCAAACTGCGCGTCTCCGGCCAGTCTATCAATGCCTGGTCGAACCCCGGCGCCATCAAGGACGGCAGGGATGACCGCCAGCTGCAGGGCCTGATCTATACTGTCCCCGACAGCGCGCTCGGCTACACCTTCCCGAACGCTTCGATCGAGTACGCGATGCGCAATACACACGTGCCGGTCGGGCCCTGGCGCGGGGTCAACACCAACCAGAACGGCGTCTACATGGAATGCTTCATGGACGAGGTCGCCCGCGCCGCCGGCAAGGACCCGCTGGAGTTCCGCCGCGCACTGATGTCGAAGCACCCAAAGCACCTGGCGGTGCTCAATGCTGCCGCCGAGAAAGCCGGCTGGGGCAAGCCGATGGCGCCGGGCGTGCATCGCGGCATTGCGCAATTCATGGGCTACGGCAGCTATTCGGCGGCCGTCGCCGAAGTGACGGTGTCAGCCGCGGGCAAGCTCAGGGTGCATCGGTTGATATTGGCACTGGATTGCGGCCATGTCGTCAATCCGGACCAGGTGGCGGCACAGGTCGAGGGCTCGGTCGCCTACGGTCTCGGCGCTGCCATGTACGGCGAGATGACGGTGAAGGACGGCCGCATGGTCGAGACCAACTTCGACACCTACGGGATTTTGCGCCTCGCCGAGTTCCCCAAGGTCGAGACGGTTCTGGTGCCGAGCGGCGGCTTCTGGGGCGGCGTCGGCGAGCCGACGATTTGCGTCGTCGCGCCGTCGGTCATGAACGCGATCCATTCGGCGACCGGCAAGCCGGTGCGTTCGCTGCCGCTGAAGAACGTGAAGCTGGTGTAGTGTAAGGGTCAGCTGGCGTCTCGCTCGCGAAGTTCGTCATCTCTCGCGAAAAGTTCGCAACGAACTTCGCGACCGACAAGGACACTGGCAAAGCATTAGTCCGCAACGCGACCTAGCCGCCATCACACTAGCGGCAGTTGATCGACAGCGGTGCGCACTTGGTCTTGTCGTCGGCATAGAAGTCGTAGCGGAAGCCGGCGGTGACGAACAACTCGGTCTCGCGCTCGGTGGCGCCGGCCTGTTCGCGCTGCGTCCACTTGGTACCGAGCTCGACCTCGAAGCTGAAGTCCCGGGTCCAGTAGTAGTTGACCAGGATCGACGGCAGCACCGAGATCTCGCGCAGGTCGGTGGTATCACCCATGGTGTAGCCAAGCCGCAGGCGCGGGCTCACGCGAAGGTCCTGGGTGAGCGGAAAGCGCGAGTTGAGGTCCAGCACATACATGTTGGAATCGACCCGGTCGGCGAATCTGACGCCGGCGACATACATATCGCCCGCCCGGAAAACGTCCGTCGCCATCAGCTGCGCGGAATAGTAGTACTCGTTGCCGGTGCCGGGCATGGCCTCGATGCCGCCCGAGGCGATCGTGCCCTCGACGTTGGTGGCGGTCACGTCGGCACTGAACTGCAAGTGATCGTTGATCGGCCGCGAGAAACCGACCATCGCCGACTTGTAGGCCGCGGTGCGGTCGATCGCCAGCTGATCGATCTCCTCCTTGGTCTTCACCTTCAGCATGTCGTAGAGGGTCAGGAACGGCTGGCCCTGCAGCGCCGTCCATGCCGACAGATATGGCGATTTGCGATAGTCGATCGCAGCATTGAACGTCGACTTGTCTGGCATCGTCCACGAGCCGCTGAAGATCGCGGCGTTGAGCTGATTAAAGTGCACGTCGTAATCGATCGTCGCGAACGCCGACTTGGTCGGGTCGAGATAGCGCATCTCGGCGCCCACAGCCTGGCGGTCGAGCAGCGAGCGGTCGCGCTGCTCGATCGCGAAGATACTGGTCTCGAAGCCGCCGAAGAACGGACCGAAGTCTAGGCTCGCGCCGTAGAAGTACTTGTCGTCCTTGAACGGCTCGTCCTTGCGGCGCAGCACCGGCGAACCGGCGACGACATTCATCCGCACCCAAGGCGTCCCCTGCCAGCTGACGAGGCCGCCGTCGAAGCGGCCCTGCACGCCGCCGGCGCTGCGGGTCTGGCGGCCGATGCGGGTGGTCAGATCCCAGGGCCGGATCATGGTCTCGGCATAGAGCGCGGAGACGCCGATCAGGTCCTTGTCGTTGTCACTATTGAAGCTGTGTTCCTCGGTGCCCGAGAAGCGGATCTTCGACTTCATCTGCGAATTGCTCCAGGCGGCGATGAAGTCGAAGCTCGAAAGCACGGAATTCTGGTGCACGCGATGCGCGTCGGGATCAGGGTTGACTTCGGGCGGCAGCGAGGGATCACGGATCACCCGGAAACTGTCGTTGCGGATGTAGAATTGCGACGCGCTGCCGGACATGCTCCAAGCCGTGCCGCCAAGACCGGCGATGCCGCCCTGCTGGCTCTGCGTGCGGCTCTCGCGCAGCTTCGGGGTAGCTTCCCCGGTCGAGGTCACGATGCCGGCCAGCCGCTGCTTGACGCGGTCATACCCTTCGCCCGAGGGATAGCGCCGCAGGTAATCCTCATACTCGGCTCTCGCTTCGTCGACCTGGCCGCTCTTCTGGCGGGCAACCGCGAGCAACTCCTGGGCCTCGGCGCTGTACTCGTTTTCCGGATACTTCAGGACTTTCGCGAGCAAGGGAATGGCGGCAGCATGATTGCCCTTGCGCGAAGCCGCGCGGGCCTCGTCCATGGTGGCCGCCGCCGCGCGCCGGTCGGCCTCGGAGATCGTGCCGGCGCCGCGGTCCTTCGCCCGCGACGGCGAGGGCGGTGCCACGACATTGCGGTGGTCGGGCGCCACCACGGTCGCTCCCCAGGCGTCGCTGCCGCGTGGGTATACCGGCATGCAGGAGGCGGAAGCGGTCGGCCCGCTAATGGCGACAATGATGCTTTCGAAGTCGGCACCCTGCGCCACCTGGTAGGCGACCGGCCGCTCGAACTGGATGCGCAGGAACGGCGCGCCGGCCGGATTGAGCTCGAAGTCGATCGCCTTGATCGCGGCGAACTTGCTCTCCGGCGCGCGGATCGCCTCGCGCTGGAGCAACGCCAGGGCGGCGGCTTGCGACCGATCGATCGCCCGCACCGAGATGCGCAACTCGTCGCCGAACGCTATCGGGAAGTGGCTGGCATACTGGATGCGCAGGTTGAACGTCACCTTCAGCACCGAGCAGCCCTTGCGGTTGAGCAGCTGGGCACCGGACAAGGCGCGGTCGACCACCGGCTCGGCCGCGAGCGTCCCCGCCAGCAACAGCATTGTGACCGGCATGGCGACGGCAGCGACAACCGCCCTCGAGGCCACGAGCAGCCAATGCTGCAGTGCCGGAGCGAGGAGGGCGTGTGGCGCTGGCGGCGCGACAGAGGAGATTGATTTCTTCATATCAACGCGACCAGCTCCCGGCTCTCTTGTGGCACGTCTCGCAGGCGGCAGTGGTTCTCGGATGATCGCCTGGCTTGCCCGATGCGAACACACCATTGTGGCAGGTCGCGCAGCCGACCACGATGCCAGTGTGGTTCATCCGTGTGCCGGCGAATGTCGAGGTGCTGCGGTGGCAGGTCTCGCACGGCGTGTTCGTCGGGATATGGTTGGTCGGCTTGCCCTTGGCCGTCGTACCGTTGTGGCAGGTTGCGCAGCCGGTTGTGACACCAATGTGACTGAATGCGGCACCGGCGAACGATGTCGTGCTCTTGTGGCAGGATTCGCACGCCGCGTTCGTCGTCACGTGACCTGTCGGCTTGCCAATTGCCGTAGTGCCATTGTGGCAGGCGGCGCAGCCGGTGGTGATGCCGGTGTGACTGAACCTGGCGCCGGCGAACGACGACGTGCTCTTGTGACAGGTCTCGCACGGCTGGCTGGTTGCGACGTGTGTCGGTGGCTTGCCCATTGCCGTCGTGCCGTTGTGGCATGAAGCGCAGCCGGTGGTAATGCCGGTGTGGTTGAACGCGGCACCTGCGAATGACGTCGTGCTCTTGTGGCAGGTCTCGCACGCTGCAGTCGTGGCCACGTGGGTCGGCGGCTTGCCAGTTGCCGTCGTGCCGTTGTGGCACTTCGCACAGCCGGTGGTGATGCCGGTATGATTGAACGTGGCGCCGGCGAATGATGTCGTGCTCTTGTGGCAGGTTTCGCAGGCTGCGTTCGTCGCCACGTGACCGGTTGGCTTGCCCTTCGCCGTGGTGCCGTTGTGGCAGGAGCCGCAGTTCGTCACGTTGGCCGGGTGGGTGTAGATCGCGCCAGCGAACGAGGTCGTATTCTTGTGGCAGACAGAGCAATCGGACGTGGTTTGGATGTGCGTCGCCGGCTTCTTCACCACATTGGTGAACGTGCCGCCATGGCAGGTCGTGCAGGTCGCCGTAGTGGTGGAGTGGTCCATCTTGGCGCCGACGAACGTGGTCGTGCCGGCATGGCACTTGTCGCATGACGCCGTCGTCGGGATGTGCCCCGTCGGCAGACCCTTGGCGGTCTTGCCGTGGCAGCTCGAGCAGCTGCCTGCGGCGGCGACAGGGTGAGTGAACGTGGCACCGGCGAACGAAGTCGTATTCTTGTGGCAGACCGAGCAGTCGGCGCCGTTGGTCTGCATGTGACCGGTCGACAGCGTCGTGACGTTGGGATACGTGCCGCCGTGGCAAGTCTTGCAGGCCGCCGTGGTGACGGTGTGGTTCATCTTCGCGCCGGTGAACGAGGTCGTGCCGGCATGGCACTTGTCGCATGATGCCGTCGTCGGGATGTGCCCCGTCGGCTGACCCTTCGCGGTCTTGCCATGGCATGTCGCGCAAGTGCCGGCAGTGACGTTGACGTGGCTGAACTTGCCGCCCTTGAACGTCGTCGTGCTGGTGTGGCAGGTGCGCAGTCGGCGCCGTTGGTCTGCACGTGACCGGTGGTCGGCATCGTCTTGACGTTGGCGATACGTGCCGCCGTGGCAGGTGATGCACGTCGCCGTGGTGACGCTGTGATTCATCTTCGCGCCGGCGAACGAGGTCGTGCCGACATGGCACTTGTCGCACGACGCCGTCGTCGGAATGTGCCCCGCCGGCTGGCCTTTCGAGGTCACGCCATGGCAGGTCGCGCAAGTGCCGGCAGTGACGTTGGCGTGGCTGAACTTGCCGCCCTTGAACGTGGTCGTGCTGGTGTGGCAGGTCGAGCAGTCGGCGCCGCCTGTTGCGACGTGACCAGTCGACATCGTCTTGACGTTAGTGAACTTGCCGCCATGGCAGGTAATGCAGGTCGCCGTGAGGCCGGTGTGATTCATCACCGCGCCGGTGAACGTCGTCGTGGACTTGTGGCAGCTGTCGCACGACGTTGTCGTCGGGATGTGCCCCGTCGGTTGGCCTTTAGAACTCACGCCATGGCAGGTTGCGCAGGTGCCGACGGCGACCCTGTCATGGCTGAACTTGCCGCCCTTGAACGTGGTCGTGCTGGTGTGGCAGGTCGAGCAGTCGGCGCCGCCTGTTGCGACGTGGCCCTTCGCCATCGTCATGACAGCTGCGTACTGACCACCGTGACAGCTCGCACAGCCGGTGGTGATACCAGTGTGGTTCATCACCGCGCCGGCGAATGACGTAGTCGCCGCTGGCGCATGACACGTCTCGCATGGTGCCGCGGTCGGGAAGTGCGTCGTCGATTTGCCCTTGGCCGTGACGCCATTGTGGCAGCCGGCGCAGCCACCGGTGATCCCGGCGTGGCTCATTTTGGCGCCGGCGAACGTGGTCGTATTGGTATGACAGGTCTCGCACGAGGCCTTGCTGACGATGTGGGTCGGCGATGGTCCGCGCGCCTTGGTGCCGTCGTGGCACGAGGCGCAATTGCCGGTCACGCCGTCGTGGTTCCACTTGATCGCCGTAAATCGCAGCGTGCTCTTGTGGCAGGTCTCGCAGGCAGCGGTTGTCGCGATATGTGTGACGGTTTTGCCACGCGCATGCGAGCCGTTGTGGCAGCCGACGCAGTCGCCAACCGCTTGCGTATGATCATAGCGAACCTGGCGCCAGCCGGTCGCCGTATGGCAGGACTCGCACGCATTGGTGGTCGGCGCGTGCTTGACCGGCTTACCAGTCGCCGTCGTACCGTTGTGGCAGGCGACGCAATTGCGCGGTGTGCCCTTGAAGCGACCGCGCACGTGGCAGGATTCGCAATCGACGCTGAGATGTGCTCCAACCAACGGAAAGCCGGTCATCAAGTGATCGAACGGACTCTTTGCCCCTTGCTGCGCATTTGCCTGCGTGACCGCAAGCGTCGCGGCGATTGCCACGACGCAGAAATACAGCAGCATTGCTAGCCGGTGTCTGATCACCTCTGGCACAAGCCCCCTGATTGCTGGCATCGCCGCATTTCCAGCTGCGCCAACGCGTCCTCACGCAGCTGGAAACGCCCCCCGGCGCGCCCCCTCGGAATTCCCCGTTCCCCCGCAGGAATGATGGCCGGTTGCAGCGCATCGTGCGCTCGAAACCAGGCCAGACCGGCCACCAATTGGCCGCCAATCGAGCGCATCGCGACGCGCTCGGATCAATTGCTAGATGCGGCGAACCGCCATCATCGCTATCCTTTGACTCAGCACAACCAAATCCCTTTCATCCGACAGAAAACCAATACGACTTTTGACTGCCGCGAGCATATGATCTGTGAACTTCCATGTCGTTTCAAGACAACGTCTGGACCTTGGTCTTATTCCTTGGACAGGCAACGATTCAGAACTAGTATAGTGACGTAGAAGCTCGTATGATTAATGTGCCAAATTGAGACGTGCAGGGGAACACGATGGGCCGGGGCGGCATAGCGACGAAACGCTTCCGCGCATACGCAGGTGGTCGGACGATGGCCCGCTACCGGATGGTGGCGATTGTCGGTGCCGCAGCGTTCACTTGCGGCTGGCCTGACCTCATCATCTCGCAAGTCTTGCAGCACCCGGCCAGTCTTGCCACCAGCGCACAGGCAAGGTCCGGCAGCAGGGACAACGAGCGCCTGCGCGAGATGCAGGAGCGGGCGGCCGAGCAGGCAAGGCAGCAGGCTGAACAGCAAGCCGAACAGGCCAAGCGGCAGGCCGAGCAGCAAGCTGAACAAGCCAAGCGGCTTGCTGATTCCATCAAACAGCGCTTCGATAACGGCTCGTCGGGCGACAAGGCCGCCGCGTCCCAGTCGGGTCGCAATGATTCGTCGGACAACGCCGAAAAGCCCGGGAAGGGCGAGAGTGCTAGCCGCAAGCCGGAGCGGCGCAACGACAGCAATGACAAGGATTTCAACGACGCGCCGCCCAGCACGATCGCGGAGTGGCTCAATCGCTTTAATCCTCAGGCTAAGCCGCAACCGTCGGCCAAGCCGGCAGCGCCATCGGTTGTTGTTCCGGGCAAGTCGGCGCGCGGGACTGAAGCGGGCCAAGGCAAGCCGGCCCTCACTCCGGCATCCGCGCCAGTCCAACCTAATCAAGCCGACCAGCGGAAGCCAACGGCGAAGACACCGCAGCATGGGCCGCTAACACCGCTGCCATTGCAATCGGCCGCAACCGAAGTGTTAGCCTTAAACCCGAGCGCGGCCGCCCTCGCACATGCCAAGAAGCTCGGCTTCAAGGTGGAGCAGTCGACCACCCTGCCGCAGTTGAACATGGCCGTGACGCGGCTGACGCCGCCGGTCGGCATGGACGCGACGATCGCACGTTCGGTGCTCGACGACCAAGCCAGCGGCACCTTCGCCGTCAATCAGGTCTATCGGCCATACCGTGCGGCAGCGGCCGAGGGCAATACCGCTGCCCCCGAACGCATCGCGCCGCGACCAGCCACTACAGGTGGTTGCGCGCCGGATCGTTGCTACGGCGGCAATGCGATTCGCTGGAAGGAAGAGACGCGATCATGCACCCAGGGCGTGCGCATCGGCATCGTCGACACCACTGTCGACCAGCACCATCCAGCGCTCAAGGACGGGTTCAAGTCTGACAAGATCCGTGCCCGGGCGTTTGTTGGCGATGGCCAGCGTGAAGCCGCCTCGAGCCATGGCACGAGCATTCTGTCGTTGCTGGCGGGCGCCCCCCACAGCGGCACGCCGGGACTTGCACCTGGCGCCCGCTTCGTGGTGGCGGACATCTTCCACGCCGACGCCAGCGGTCAGCCGCTCGCCGATTCGATGTCGTTGCTCAGGGCCCTCGATTGGATGGACCAGGAAGGCGTGAAGATCGTCAATATGAGCGTCGCCGGACCACCAGACGAGCTGATGGAAAAAGCGATCGACAGGCTTAGCAAGAAGGGCATGATTTTTGTTGCGGCCGCTGGCAACGAGGGCCCCGCCGCCCCGCCGGTCTACCCCGCCGCATATTCCAATGTCATCGCCATCACCGCCGTCGCTCGCGATCTGCGCGGTTACAGGCGCGCCAATCGTGGCGAATACATCGATGCAGCGGCGCCTGGCGTAGACGTCTGGGCCGCGGTCCCCGGCGCCAAGGAAAGCTATCAGTCGGGCACATCGTTTGCGGTGCCATTTGCAACCGCGGTGCTGGCTTCGGTCTATGGCCAGGTGAAGGTCAAGACCAAACAGGCGATGCTGTCGGCACTCGAATACACGGATCTGGGGCTTCCCGGTCCTGATCCTGTTTACGGCCGTGGCTTGATGCTGGCGCCTGCCGACTGCAGCTCGGCTCCGAGTGCCGTTGCCCACGCACCGAATAGCCCGACCGCCGTCAGCTTGCCGCCGCCGGCTGGCGTTGGCGCCTCGAGCATCACCTTCGGCTACGCCTCCGGCAAGCCCTGACGAACGGGATGCAAGCGAAAGTCGGGGCACTGCTTCATGCGACGCTCGGCTGATCCAGGCTCCACCAACAGCAGCCGACCTTGCCTTTTGCGGGGGCTGAGGTATTGGACCCGAGGCGATCATCCCCGCCCCCGCGCCCTTTCCTTTGCCGCGCCGCCTCTCACGAACCACCAAGTACACGCGCAAAGCAATTCCGGCGCCGAGGGGTCCCGGCGCCGGAAACATCGTAATGGTCTCGGAGTAATACCAACCTGCGTTGATCATGACTCATGGTTTCTACACTTGCGGCTGGCCAAGCACTTGATCCGTAGGGCGGATTAGCGCAGCGTAATCCGCCGCAACGCGCACCGATGATGCCGGTCTATTGCCGAACGATCGCACTCGCGGCGGCGGATTACGGCGCGGAAGTCGCGCCTAATCCGCCCTGCAGACCGCATGCCTCGCGCCGGCGTTGTGCGTGCCTCATGGGTCGACATCACTGAAGCTTGGTATGAGGCCTTTGTCATCGCGTCTACCGCGGCGGCTGCGCCCACTTGCGCTCGATCAGACGTTGCTCGTCGGCCTTGGACAGGAAGTCACTATCCATCATTTGGTCGACCAGAGCGCCGATGCGATTCGCTTCACCGCCATTGGCCGGCTTCAACGTCGAGCCTGCTTCGCTTCGGGTGACTTGCATCTGCACGCGCCAGACGCCATCCGCGCTCCGGCAGGCCAAGCCCTCAGCCGCCGGCACGGCACCGCCGCTGATCCGGTATTGGCGGCAATAGCGTTGATCCCGATCCTGGAATGTGACTGCAGGCTGGACCCGCACGCTGCCGCTCGAGTTCGAGCGGCATCACCGCTTCACTCCCGCCAGCAATGGACTCCAGCGCCACCTGCATCAGCTTCGCGGACAGGTCTTGTCCGCTGCTACTGTCGCCCAGTGAGCGCGAATACCATCCAGCACCAGCGCCGAGCACGAGACAGAGTGAGGCTGCCATCGCAGTCGCCTGCCAGGACAGCCTGCGCCCGGCACCAGCCGCCGCATGGCCGCTACGATGAGCCGACTGAACCTTGCGCGCTTGCCGCGCTGCCGCCAGATCGGCGACCGGCACCGGCGCGGCGCCGATCGGCATTCGACGCACCATCTCGATGAGATTGGCGGGCACCGGCGCCTCAAAAATACCATCGTAAGCCCGTTGGATCGGCAGGCTGGTCCGTTCGAAAGCCCTGACCTTCTCGCGCAGATCGGGACGATCGACGAGGATATCGGCCACGCGCCGCCGCTCGACTGCGTCGAGAGCGCCGTCTGCAAACGCCATCAGCGTTTCATCGGATAACTCGGCCACGTTGCCACCCCGATCCCTTTGAATTGTTACTTTCTGTATCACCGAATACTGCCTCATGAAGTGCAAGTCTGGCTCTGCTGAGCCTGCTCATTACTGTACCAATCGGCAGCCCCAACACCTCTGCCGCCTCTTTGTAGGACATGCCATCTACACAAACCAACGCGATCAATACCTGTTGGTCGGCTGCCAGCTTGGCAATTCCCCTGTTGACCTCTTCCAAGGTCAGCCGGTTCTCGGTCACCTCACGTCCATCAGTATCGACGATATCAAATGCAGTATCGATATCGATTGTTTCACCGTGTGACTTTTCCGCCCGCATCCGGTCCAGCCATATGTTCTGCGCCATTCGGAACAACCAGCTGTCGAAGCGGGTACCCGGCTGCCACAGATCGAGCTTTGCCAGCGCGCGCGCACATGTCTCCTGCACCAAGTCGTTGGATTTGTCGTTATCCCGGCTCAAAGAGTAGGCGAAGCGTCTCAAACGCGGCAGTAGCCGGACGAGTTCCTCGCGTATGTCATCGTTCATTCGATCCCGCTGATGGTCCGGATAACAACGGCCCATCTCCCCGGTTATTCCATCGTCCTCGCCGCTGCCCCCCCGCTGCGACGCAATTGTCCCACCAATAGCGCTCAATGTCCTCATCTGCGCCCCACCCTTTGTTTGAAAGACGCCGTCGTGTGGCATTGCTCGCACGCGCGCCCGAACGAGCCCTGGTGAATGTCGTCGCGGGCATGGCAGCCGTAGCAATCAGTGGCTGCGGTGACCTTTGTCGTATTCTTGACCGTGTGGCAGGCATGGCATTGCAACCCTTGGTGGGCGCCGGTCAGCCGAAAGCGGGTCTGGGTATTGTGATCGAACCGCCATCTCGCCCAGCCGTTCGGATTGTGGCACTGGGCACATTTTGCCGTCAGTCGTCCGTCATGATGGGTATCTTTGTGGCAATTCTCGCAGGCCCTCGGTGCTTCCTTGAAATTGGTGGACCGGTGGCATTCCTCGCACGGCACCACGGCATGCTTGCCAACCAGGGGAAAGCGCGTCGCATCGTGATCGAAGGCGACCTTTTTGCGCCAACCGCTGTCGTTGTGGCAATTCTGGCAGTTGGCGCCGAGCGTGCCGTTGTGCGGATCGTCCTTCTTATGGCAGGAGACGCATGTCATTGCGAGCTTGTCCCGGTAGAGATTGCCAGGATGACAAGCGTCGCACTTGGCCTTGGCGTGCGCCGCGCGTAGCGGGAACTTGGTCGACCGATCATGATTGAAGTGGACCTTGACCCACTTTTCCGGCTTGTGGCATGTCTCGCATTTCTCGCCGTAGCGTCCGCCGTGACGGTCTTGGATCTGGTGGCATGAAATGCAGGTCGTCGGCAGATCCTTGTAGTGCTCGCCGGCGTGGCAGGCAGCACAGCCAACATTCTTGTGGGCGCCGACGAGTGCGAATTTCGTCTTGGCATGATCGAACGGCTTGACCGTGCGCCAGTCCTTTTCCGAGTGGCAGCCATCGCACGCCTCGCCAAGACGGCCCTTGTGCCGGTCAGCCGCCTTGTGACACTCGAAGCAGCGTTGTGGCGCCTGCCGGAACTTGACTTTCTGCTTGTGACAGCCGCCGCACGCGACCGTTGCATGCGCGCCTCTGAGCTCGAAACTCGTTGCCGCATGATTGAACGTCTCACGATCGAGCTGGACGATATCGAAGGTGCGGCCCTTGTGATCGGTGTGGCAGTGCCGGCAATCCTGCACGGAGGCATTGGCATGACGGCCATGATAGCCGCGGTTTTGCTGGCGATCCTTGTTGATGTCCTTGTGGCAGTCGAGGCAAAGCCGCGACTGCGACTGGCGAACGAAGGGTTCATGGCAGCTCATGCACTCCTTCTCGAGCTTGGCATGCCCCTCGATCAGCGGTCCGGGCATCACCAGCTTCTCGAACAGATTCTGCGCCTGCGCGCTGCCGAGCATGGAGACAGCGGCAACAAGTGCCATGGCGAACAGGCGAGTCCAGCGTCGAAGCATCGATCGTTGTTCATTCAATAGAGATGCACAGCCAGAACGTGGACCAGCGCCGCTGCGATCAGCAGGAAGAACAACGGCAGGTGCAGCACGTGCCAGAGCGCAAACAGCCGCTCGAACAGGCCGAACTTCGCGGCCTTGTTGACGGCCGCGAAATATACGGTGAGCAGGTCGCCGACTTCGGCTTCGCGGGCGCGCCGCTGGCGCCGCGACCATTGGCGCCGCCGGGCCTCGTCGGCAATTGCCGCCCGCGCTTGCCGGAACAGTCTGGAGCGTGCTGCGCGCGCGCGCGCGGTCAAACTCAAGAGCCGCAGCAAGCCCGCTATCGCACCGGGTGGCGTCGCCATCGCCGCCTTGGCGAACGCGGTCAGTTCCTCGATGATCTTCTTGCCACCGGGCAGGCCACGATCGAGCACCCGCTCCATCTGTGAGACGTCGTCGAGTATCAGCTGCACCGCAGCCTTGCGGCCTGCTAAAGCTCAGGTGAACCTTGCCGTAGATATAGCGGCCGATGACGCCGCTGCCGGCCACGACCAGCATCGAAAAGAATGCAACATTGCTGTTGAGTGCGCTGAGCTTGAAATTGCTGTGGAACACGATCAACAACGGCCCGACGATCCCGAGCATCATATGGATTCTGAACCAGAACGGCACCGAGCCCAGGAAACGCAATCGCGGCATGCGCTTGCGCATCGGGTAGACGAGCAGAAGCAGCATTGCCGTGGAGCCGGCGATGCCGAGCCAATAGCCCGTGCCACTCTCAGCTGTCAGATGACCTTCGTCGCGGTAGAGCCAACCGATTGCCAGTGCTGCTGCCACAGCAAGCGCAACCACGACCGGCAGGATGCGCGCCAGCGGTCGCTTGATGTAACGCGCAATCAGAGTGCCGTTATCAGCCGGGCTGGACGGAGCTAACTGTCTTGGTCGTTGCCTTCGGCCTGCAACGGCCGAGCCGCGACCGGCACCGAGCCGCGCGCCTGTTTCAATTACTGCATGATCGGCCATGTCATCCCCCCAAGCAACCAAATGCGCCTTGCGACCGGCGCCAGCACACCTCTTGATACGCGAACAGAAGACTTGGGGTAGGCATTCCAACGGACGGCAACTGTCCTCATGCCGGATCGAGGCAAAATTGGGGCTCGTTAAGCACTTATCTGTCGGAATCGCAGATCAGACAAACTTTCCGAATTAATTTCGAAAGCTCGGAATAATGTCGGCCACTAGACGTTGTTCATCTCAAGGTAGGCATCCGACGGACAGGATTTCACCGGACGACGCGATCAGAAGCGTCAAGGACAGCCGAGTGTGTCGCGCGTTAAATCGCTCGCTGCTCGCCGAATTTGGGACCGGGCCCCCGCCCCGGACTCAAATGACGACCTCGCCGCCCACACGGCGGGGTCGTCGCTCGGCGTTGGGCTATGCCTTTGCTGGGATGAACGAAACAAACGGAAAGACCGAATGGAGCCCTTGATCGCGGCTTACGTCGTGCCGTTGGTTGCCATCTGGGCAATCTATTACGGCATGAAAACCCGTGCCGAGCATCGCAACCGGGCGGTGCTTGCTGCTGCCGTCGAAGCCGGCCTAAATCAGCCGACGTCGCTGCATCCCAAGATCGACCCGGCGAAATGCGTCGGCTGTGCCGCCTGCGTCCGCGCCTGCCCGGAAGGCGACGTGCTCGGCATCATCAATGGCAAGGCGGCGCTGATCGAGCCGAGCGAATGCATCGGCCACGGCGCCTGTCGCGCTGCCTGCCCGCGGCAGGCGATCACGCTGGTGTTCGGCACCGAGAGCCGTGGCGTCGACCTGCCGCAGGTCGGCCCCGATTTCCAGACCAATGTGCCGGGCATTTTCATCGCCGGCGAACTCGGCGGCATGGGACTGATTCGCAACGCCATCGAGCAGGGCCGTCAGGCCGTCGAACTCGATCGCTCAACTCAACGGCCTTCGCACCGGCGGCCAGCTTGACCTGGTGATCGTCGGCGGCGGCCCCGCCGGCTTTTCGGCAAGCCTCGCCGCGATGGAGAAGAAATTGCGGTTCCGCACCGTCGAGCAGGACAGCTTCGGCGGCACTGTCGCCCACTTTCCGCGCGGCAAGCTGGTCATGACGCAGCCCGCGACGCTGCCGCTAGTCGGCAAGGTCAAGTTTCGCGAGATCAGCAAGGAGAAACTGCTCGAGTTCTGGAACCGCGCCGCCAAGAAGACCGGTCTCAAGATCAGCTACGGCGAGCGCGTCGAGGCGATCACCCGGACGGCCACCGGCTTCCTCGTCAAGACTACCAGGGGCAGCCACGCCACCCGCGCCGTGCTGCTGGCGATCGGACGCCGCGGCACACCGCGCAAGCTCGGCGTCGAAGGCGAGGAACTGCCCAAGGTGATGTATCGTCTGGTCGACCCGAGCCAGTTCCGCGGCAAGAAGATGCTGGTGGTCGGCGGCGGCGACAGCGCGCTCGAGGCCGCGGCCAGCATCGCCGAGGAACCCGGCACCCAAGTCGTGCTGTCCTACCGCGGCGAAGCGTTCGCGCGCGCACGCCAGAAGAACCGGCAGCGCGTCGACGCCGCCGTCAAGTCCGGTCGTCTGAAGGTGTTGCTGCAGTCGAATGTAAAACGCATTACTGCCGGCACCGTCGAGATCGAACATCAGCGACGCCACAATGTCATCGCCAATGACGGCATCATTGTCTGCGCAGGTGGCATCCTGCCGACCGATTTTCTGAAGAGCGTCGGCATCGAGATCGAGACCAAATATGGTACGGCATAATCTGATCACCCTCGGCTGCATCGGCGCCCTGGCGATCGCTTCGATGCACGGCGCAATGGCCCAGACACCCCCTGCCCGCGGAACGTCGAGCGAGGTCGACAACGCGGTGCGTCAGGGTGCATTCGCGACCGCCGCCGCGTTGCTCGAAAAGGCCGCGCTTGCCGGCAACGCCGAGGCGCAGTACCAGCTGGCGTCCCTCTACCGTTCGGGTCGCGGTGTCGATCAAGACGACGCATTGGCGCTGAAATGGATGAAAGCGGCGGCGGCGCAGGATCACGTCAAGGCGCAATTCAACCTCGGCAAAATGTATCTGAGCGGCCGCGCCGGCCCGGCGGACGTGGCAGCTGCCAAGCCATGGCTGCAGAAAGCCGCGGCCCGTGGCCACGCCGAAGCGATCAGACTGCTCGCCGACCTGCCCCAGGTGATCACGAAACCCGCAACCGACGTTTCCCGCGCGGCGCCAGCGACTGCCGCGCCGCCGCCGATCGCAGCATTGCGCAACGGGCGTCCGGCGCTGCTCGACGCGGCACTGCGGGGGCAGGTGGAGGTGGTGCGCAAGCTGCTCGCGGCGGGGGCCAAGCAAGACGCCGTCGACGAGGACGGCAATGCGGCGCTGGCACTTGCCGCCGGCTCGGGTCATGCGAGCGTCGTCGAGCTGCTGATTGCAGCCGGTGCCGGCGTCGATAGAGTCAACAAGGTCGGCGAAACCGCGCTCATGCTTGCGGCGGTGAAAGGGCATGGCACGACCGTCGAGGCTTTGGCCAAGGGCGGTGCCAATATCGCACAGAAGAATGCCGCCGGAACGCCGGCGACGGCGTTGTTGGTGCGCGGCTGTCACGAGCGCGGACTAGCGTCCCTGTTCGCCGCTGGCGCCGATGCCGGGTTCGCCGCCGGTGACGGCACCACGCTGCTGATGTCGGCTGCCGGCTCCTGCCCGGCGGCCGTGGTCTCGATGCTGATCGGCAAGGGAGCCCAGATCAATGCCGCCGACAACCAACGCCGCACTGCCCTGTGGTTCGCGGCACAGCGCAACAACGCGCCGGCGGTTGCAGCCCTGCTCGCTGCCGGCGCCGAACCCAATTTGGCAAGTGCGGAAGGCGTCACGCCGCTGCACATCGCCCTCGAACGCGGTCACGGTGACGCAGCGTTGGCGCTGATTGCCAAGGGGGCCGAGATCGATCGGCCGACGCCGGCCGGCAACACCCCCCTGATGCTCGCGAGCCAGCATGGCCTCGACGCCACAGTCAGCGCCCTGCTGCAAAAAGGAGCCAAGCCCAACAGCCGCAACGCAACGGGCAACACCGCGCTGATGATCGCGGCGCGCGAGGGCCGCGTCGAGATCGCCAAGCTGCTGCTCGCCGCCGGCGCCGACCGCGGCTTGCGCAACAAGCGGCGCGAGACCGCCAACGACATCGCCACCACCACCGGCCATGCCGCCCTCGCCCAGTTCCTGCAGTAGCGGCGCGTTCAATCGCCGTCCTTGAAGTTGGGCTGGCGCTTGCCGAGAAACGCCGCGACCCCCTCGGCATAGTCGTCGCCCAAGCCGAGAGCGCGCTGGCCATCGCGTTCGAAATCAAGTTGGGCATCGAGCGTCGAGGTCGCGGCGGCGTGTATTGCCTGCTTGATCGCGGCGAGCGCACCCGTCGGCTGGGTTGCGAGGCGGGCCGCCAGTGTCCGTGCCTCATTCATCAGATCGGCGTCCTCGACCACCTTCCAGATCAGCCCCCACTGTACGGCGACCTCGGCCGTCAAGGGCTCGGCCAGCATGGCCAGCGCCTTGGCCCGGGCCTCACCGAGCAGTTGGGTCAGAAGCCAGGTGCCGCCGGCATCAGGCATCAATCCGACCCTGACGAACGACTGGATGAACTTCGCCGAGCGCGCCGCAATAACGATATCGCCATGCAGCGCCAGATTGGCGCCGGCGCCGGCGGCAACGCCATTGACCGCAACGACGATCGGCTTCGGTAGATTGCGCATCCGCCGCACCAACGGGTTGTAGCGCTGATCGAGGCTCAGACCGAGATCGCGGCGCGGTTGCCCCGGCGCCACCACCCGGTCGGCGAGATCCTGTCCCGTGCAGAAGCCGCGACCGGCGCCCGTCAACAGCACTGCGCGACACCGCCTGTCGCGCTCGACCCCGCTGAATGCAGCGGCCAGCGCATCGTGCATCTCGGCGTTGAAGCTGTTGAGACGGTCCGGCCGGTTCAAGGTGATGATCGTCACCCCGCCGTCGCGCTCGATCAGCACGGTCTCGCTCATGGCTATGCCTCGGGTCCGGTGAGATCAGGATTGCCGCGCCGACCCGCGCGTCAATTCAATGAAGGAGCAGGCGTAGTTGTTGATGTAGATTTCGAACCAGGCCGAATAGGCGTCGGGCCGTGACTTCAGATCCTGCCGGATGTCGCCCAATGACTGCCAGCGCCATGCCACGACCTCGCGCGGATCGGGTGCCGGGTCGCGATCGCAGATGCCGCCGAACACGTGCACGAATTCATTCTCGATCAGGCCGTTGGCGAGCTGCGCTCGATAGGCGGTTGCGAACATCGGCTGCAGCGCGCAGGCGATCCCCATCTCCTCGCCCAACCGACGATACGCCGCCGCATCGACGGCCTCGCCTGGATATGGATGACTGCAGCAGGTGTTCGTCCAGAGCCCACCGGAATGATACTTGCCGGGCGCGCGCTGTTGCATCAGCAGTTCGCCCTCGCGGTTGGCGACGACAACGGAAATCGCCAGGTGCTTGAGGCCGCGGACGTGCGCCTCGATCTTCGGCGCGACGCCTATCGGCCGGCCGCCATCGTCGACCAGAACGAGCGGAACGTCAGCGTCGGACGTCGATCTCGAAACGGGCACGCCAGAGCTTCCTTTGGCCATAACCGGTGCAGTCCGAAGGCGGCTCGCACAGGCCCCCGCCGTCGGCGCTCACTGCCTGCACCTGCTATTATGCACGTTAGATAGCCGTAGCGCCTGCCGCAAGGTTCAAGGCAGGCGCAAACACCGAGGCGTAGGCAAAATCGATTTTGTCGCTGCGCTGCGGCTTGAAACGGCGACGCCGATGCTACTTTCGGACCGCATCGTAGACGCCATCCCAATCGGCTGGCGGCGGATTGTCGCCGAATTCGGCGATGCGTGCCTCATAGACCGACAATAGGCCATCCAGTCCGATTTTTCGCGCAGCCGTCGCGCTCGCCAGAACCGCGCGCGCCTTGTCCCAGCGCTGTGCGCGATAAGCTGCGATGAGGGAAGCGATCTCGCGCGAGGCATCAACGAAATCGGCGTCCGTCCTCAACGCATCGTCGCCCAGCAATGCGAAACAGCTGGCCGGCAGCGACTTGCCCTTGACCCTGATCTGATCCACCTCGATCAACGCAAAGCGGTCGGCAACCTGGGCAGCGGTCTCGGCGCCGATCAGCGTCGTGACACGATACTCCTTGGTTTGGCCTTCCAGCCGCGACGCAACGTTGACGTTGTCGCCCAGCACCGAATAGTCGAAGCGGACATCCGATCCCATGTTGCCGACCACGCACAGGCCGGTGTTCATGCCGATGCCGATCTTGAGCGGAATGTGGGTGCGCCCCTCCGCTTGCGCTGCGGCCGCGAGCTCGCCATTGAGCACGGCGAGCCGGTGCAGGATTTCCAAGGCGGCGCTGCACGCGTGGGCGGCATGATCCTTGTCGTCGAGCGGCGCATTCCAGAACGCCATCACGGCGTCGCCCATGTACTTGTCGATGGTGCCGCGGGTTTCAATGATTGCCCGCGAGATCGGGGTCAGGAACCGGTTCATCAGCCGGGTCAGGCCCTGCGGATCGTCGCGGTAGGTCTCTGATATGGCGGTGAAGCCGCGCACGTCGCTGAACAGAATGGTCAGCTCGCGGCTCTCGCCGCCGAGCGAAAGCCGGTCGGGATGCTCGGCGAGCTGCTCGACCATGGCCGGGTCGAGGTAGCGCGAGAAGGCATCGCGGATCGCCTGCTTGCTGCGCTCCTCCTGCCGGTAGTTCATGAAGGTGACCGCGCCGAACACCGCGAAGCTGGTGCCCAGTGGATAGAGCGTATCGAACATCATGTGATGCTGCACGAACAAGTACCAGCCGCCCGCCACGGTGGCAGCCGCCAACAGCGCACCGAAACCGAGGGCGCGCACGGCGCCGAGAATCGGCATCAGTGCGATCATCAGCAGCGACAGCACCGCTGCCGCCACCATCTCGGCACCGAGGGCATATTGCGGTCGCTGCAGCCAGTTCTTCGACAGGATCGTCTCCAGCAGCTGAGCGTGGATCTCGACACCGGGCATGTTGGGCGTCAACGGCGTCGCACGCAGGTCGCCCAACCCGATCGCCGAGGTTCCGATCAGGATCGAGATGCCCCGCCAGCCGCCCCTTCGCAAGGTTGCCGGACAGAACGTCGGATGCCGACACGAACCGCGCCGGGTCGTGCGCGGTGTAGTTTATCCAGACGCGGCCATTACGGTCGGTCGGCACTTCGACGCCACCAACAACGACGCTGGCGATGCCGGCCGCATTCGATTTGATCGCGAATGCGTCCTGGCCGGTGGCGACCCGCAGCAGTTCGACCGCCAGGCCAGGATGCAGCTGCCCCTCAATAACAGAGGCAAGCGGAACCCGGCGCACGATGCCGTCGAATTCGTTGCGTACCGAGAACAAGCCGCGGCCCGTCGCGGCATCCTCCAGAACGGCGATGTTGCGCAGCAAGCTTGTGAACCCGTCGAGGTACCGCGACGGATCGCCACCGATGGTGGCCACTGGTGTTTGCGGTGCCTGACGGCGGGCTTCGCCGGCGGCCTTGGTCGCCAGGCCGACCTGACCTAGCACGACGCGGGCGCGTTTCAGCGCCTTGGCCATCAGTTCGTCATTGCTGGCTTTCGATTTCAGTTCATCACGGACGCTGAGCGACAGATCGAGGGCGATATCGGCATAGTGGCCGGGCGACAGCCGGTCAGGCTCCGCAAACACCATGTCGAAGGCGATGGCGACGGCACCTTCGGCCCTCAGCCGGTCGATCAGGTCGGCGACTAGCGTGCGTGGCCAGGGCCATTGCCCGAGCTTGGCAAGGCTCTTCTCGTCGAGATCGACGATTGCGACCGGGAGCGTGGTCTGCTGCCGCGGCTTGAGCTGCTGGTAGACGTCGAAGGTGCGCAGCTGCAGCCATTCGAGGACACCCGGATCGAAGACCTTGATCGTAAGTGCGGCTACGAGCACGCCGAGACCGACCAGCCGCGCCACACCGAAGCCGCGACCGAGCGTGCGCAACACGGTTGCGATCCCCCCTTGCACGGATCAGGTGACCGCCAACGTGAGCTGCCGAGCTGCGCGTGGTCGAACACCACCGCGATGACGTCGCCGGCGCTGGTGCCGAGCGCATGATGGTCGGCGCCGGCGGTGCCGGTGATGGTCGCGATCTGGACTGGCGCATTCGAACCTTTGCCATCCGCATCGACGGAAACGGCGACGCTACCGTCGGACTGCTGCACCGCCGTGACGTAATTTCCGACATTCCCATTGGATACGTGCGCCCCGACCGAAGCCAGAATATCCGACACGTCGATGCGGTTCGCGGCGCCGTCGAAGTAGCTCAGGATGTCGACTGCGTATTTCGAACCGAGCGCCACGTCGGCGCCGAAAGCAACGGTGGTGATGTTGGCATAGGTCGGGCTCGAAAGATCGATCACTTCGACGGTAGAACCTAGGCCGGTGAAGGTGGTGCTGGGGCTGAGGCTGGAGAGGCTTGCGCTCACAATGGTGCTCGACGAATGATGGTCCTCACCAATTTCGATTGTGATCTTATCTGTGTCTGTGAGTGGGCCACCGGCGCCACTGTTTCCTAGGTCGCTAGTAGTGATGATGAGTTGATCGTTGTGGCCCTCGTTATCGCCTTCATCATGACCTTGAGAATTGCTCGTGTAGTTCAGCCCTTCGAGAGCCGCGTTGATGTCGGATTGTGAGCCGGTTAGCGTGACCGTGGCAGTGGCGTTGCCGTCAATTGCCACACCAACAGTGTTAGGGTCGACGTTGAGAATGCCGTGTTTGACCGTCAATGTTACCCGTATGTCGGCGTCGCCGGCATCACTGTCGAAAACGCTGATCGCATTGCCGTTCGACGTTGAAAATATCAGCGACGAATGATCGTCAGCAACATGTTGATTGGCAGTTGGCACCGTGTTGATGGGCGCGTCGTTGGTTCCGGCGACGTTGATCGCCACCGTCACATTCGAAGAGGTTAGCGTGCCGTCGCTCGCCCGGTAGACGAAGCTGTCGGTGCCGTTGAAGTTGGCAGCGGGCGTATAGGTGAACGAACCGTCGGGATTCAGCGCCAGAGTGCCGTGGGCCGTTGTCGAAACCAACTGTGCCGTCAGTGCGTTGCCATCGACATCGGTGTCGCCGAACAGCACGCCGTTTGCGTTCGTCACGATTAGAGCCGTGTCCTCAGTCGCTGTATACGGGCCGTCCGCATCCGCAACCGGTGCGTCGTTGGTCCCTTTGATCGTGATCACCAAGTTCGCCGGCGTCGAGGTCGCAGCTTTCTCGTCCGTTGCCGTGAACGGGATGGTCAGAACCAGGGGCTCGCCATCTTTCAGCGAGTCGTAGCTCGACGCGTCGAAGGTGTAGCTACCGTCCGAATGAAAAGTCAGGCCCGTTGGCGGTGAACCCACCAGTGCAAAGGTCAGCGTCGCCGTCTCGCCCGCATCGGCGTCCGTGCCGGTCACGCTGCCATAGATCGTCGCGTCCTCGGCTACCGAGTTGACCGCCGCAGTCGCAACCGGCGTGTCGTTGGTCCCGTTGATCGTGATCACCAGGTTGGCCGGTGCCGAGACGGCGCCGTTCTCGTCCGTCGCCGTGAACGGAATCGTCAGAACCAGCGGCTCGTCATCGTTCAGCGAGTTGTAGCTCGACGCATCGAAGGTGTAGCTGCCGTCCGAATGGAGCGTCAGGCCCGTTGGCGGCGAACCCACCAGTGCAAAGGTCAGCGTCGCCGTCTCGCCCGCATCGGCGTCCGTGCCGCTCACGCTGCCATAGATCGAGGCATCCTCGTCCACCGCCGCCACCGCCGCGCTCGCGACAGGAGTGTCATTCGTCCCGGTGATCGTGATCACCAAGTTCGCCGGCGTCGAGGTCGCAGCGTTCTCGTCCGTTGCCGTGAACGGGATGGTCAGAACCAGGGGCTCGCCATCTTTCAGCGAGTTGTAGCTCGACGCATCGAAGGTGTAGCTACCGTCCGAATGAAAAGTCAGGCCCGTTGGCGGTGAACCCACCAGTGCAAAGGTCAGCGTCGCCGTCTCGCCCGCATCGGCGTCCGTGCCGGTCACGCTGCCGGAGATCGTCGCGTCCTCGGCTACCGAGTTGACCGCCGCAGCCGCAACAGGCCCATCGTTGCTGCCCTTGATGTTCACCGTCACCGTCGTCCGTGTGCCGTCGATTGCCGACACCGAGAAGTTGTCGGTCAGTGTGTCAGTAGTGTTGAGTTCGTTGAAGGCCGAGTCCGCCGTGTAGGTCCACACACCGTTTGCGTCGATCGAGAACGTGCCGTGCAGCCCATGCGTGCCGGCCTGCGCGACAAAGTGTGGATCGCTGTCCACGTCACTGATCGTCAAGACGCCGTTGGTGCTGATCGCAGCCGCTGTGTTCGCCTCGGTCAGGTTCCTGATATCCGATGACAACACCGCCGCATCGTTCACCGCGCTCGATGGTGACGAACGTGGTCGCGGTCGCGGTCTGGCCGTCGATCGACATCACCGTCACCATCGATCGTCGCGTACGTCGGTCGAGGGGTTGTCGCTGTCGTTGACGAACGCGGATCGCCTGGATCGCGGCGATGTAGTCGGCGGCGCTCGCCACGCCACTGAGGATGATGTTACCTTGGAGGGTGACCGTGAGCGTGATGCCCGGCGGCAGCGTCCCGAACTCCAGACTATCGCCCTCCAGCTGGTTCTGCAGCACGATGGTGGCACCGGACAGCTGCGTGGCATTCGTGGGTATGATGATCTGCGGCGCGGTGGCTACCGGCAAACCGTCGGCGTTTTCGACAAACGTCGCCTGGCGGTTGACGCCTGGTGTCGCGATATCGAGATCGAGGCCGAGCGGCCCACCGACAATCACCTGTTGCAGCAGCACATCCTGGTACGGCGTTGTGCCATCGCCGAAGGGATCGTGTCGCTCGATCACAGTGTTGTCGAGCAGCTGCGTCGCGGCCAGCTCCTTGAGATTGGTCACCGCGAAGGCGTATTGGAATCCGCCCGACGACTGGCCCTTGCCGGTGGCGTTGGCGTGCTCGTTGGGCGACGGTATGTCGCCACGCTGGCCGATCAGCGAGTGGATCTGGTAGGCGGGCGCGATGATCTGCTGGTCGGATTGCAGATCGGTGGCCGACTTGGTGACGACATCGAAGCTTACCGCATTGGAGATGCGGACCACCACGTCAGGGCTGGCGACCGTGGTCTGCAGCCCCGACGGGAGGGTGAGCGTATAGCTGCCGACCTGGCCGGCTTGGCCGGCTTGCGCGGGATCGGCTGCGATCGAGAATTCGCCGTAGCCATTGACCAGCGACAGGTTCTGGACGATCGGCGTCGTGCCGCGGATGCCCATGGTCGCGACCGGCGTCGTGACGGCAATCGTGCCCGTCTTGGCGACCTGGCCGGTGATGAAGACGAATGTCCCCTGCACCAGATTGACGGCCATCGAGTTGTCGGTGCGGGCGGGATCATAAACAAGTTCATTCATGACCATGCGGGCGCCGGCCGACAGCGAAAACACCGTGTTGTCGCGCAGTATGATGCCGAGGCTGCTGCCGGCACCGGTCTCGATGAGATCGCCCTGGAACACCGGCTCGCCGCTGCCAAGCGACTGCGAGGCACCGCCACGCTGCACAGTCGCGGTGCCGGAAAGGCTCCGCACCGTTCCGATCTCTATCGGGCCGCTGCCGCCTGCCTGCGCCACCTGCCAGGGCGAATCCTGGCCAGCGAGGGAGCGCACCAGCTCGGGCCCCAGCCGCGCTCCGTCCGGCGACAGCAATGTTGCGCCATGTTCACGCGCGAAATAATCGGGCAACAACGCGTGCCGACCCTCACTCTCGATATGAAGATCGGGGCCGACCCGCTTGAAAGTCCCGGTAAACAGCAGCTGCGCATCAGGAACGACAATGGCATTGCTGCCGTGAGCTTCGAGTACATAATCGACCGCTGCAGTACCGATCGGATCTTGGAACTGGACCCGCGACATACGCGTCTCCCCCTACGCAACAACGAACAAAATCATTCAGATCACGGTCTCAATCGAACCATCAGCACAAATCATGCCGTCCGAAGGGCATCTGGCGAAGCCGAGCCTCCGAACCGGCTAAGTCCCCCCAGCGGTTAATGTGCCCTCGTCGATTCATTCAAACGGTTCGTTGGATTTTCGACAGCCTTCTTAACCATTTTCCACAGCCATCCGATGCCGAAGAGGCACATCTTTCCAACCATTGCATCATACGTTCAATTAATTGAATTGTAACCTTTGTTTTTTTCGGCGACGTAGGATTCCGGCGTGTATGACTAATCACATTCCGGGCGGGCTGGTTCTCGACAGGCATTTATCATGGCGATTCGATTGAGCATTGCGGCGGGTTGCGCGCTCGGCTTGTGGGCTGCGCTCGGCACTGTTGCTGCCGAACCACTCAAGTCGGCCATCGCCAAGGCCGTGCGAAATCATCCGCAGATCCAGGAAGCCGGCGCCAACCGCCGCGCCGTGGACGAGGAACTGAACCAGGCGCGCGGTCTCTATCTGCCGCGCCTCGATCTCGAGGCATCGGCAGGATTTGGCTACAATCATCGCCCCGGCGCCGACCATAAATCAGGACAGCCGCTGGGGCGATACCGCTGGGCTCGTGACCCGCTATACGCTGTTTGATGGCGGCTTTCGTAGCGCCGAGGTCGACAAGCAGTCGGCGCGGGTCGGCGGCGCGGCGTTGCGCGTCCGTGAGCGGTCGGAATTGATCGCTCTGGAGACGCTGCAGGCCTATCTCGATGTCGCCCGCTTCCACAGCATACTGCGGGCATCCGACGAGAACATCCGCGTCCATCGCGAGCTGCTCGGCCTCGTCGACGTCCGCGTTCGTGGCGGCACCTCGACACAGGGCGAGGGCTTGCTGGCGCAGGAGCGGGTGCTCGCCGCCGAGGCCATACGGGCCGACGTCAAGCGCACACTGGGCGCAGCGGAGGCGCGCTACGTCAACCTGGTCGGAACCCGGCCTGCCGGTATCGATCCGGTCTCGCCACCGCGATCGCTGCCATCGAGCCAGAACGCAGCCATCCAGGCCGCCCGTGCCAGGAACCCGACGTTGCAGGTTCTGGACAAGGATATCGCGGCGGCCAGGGCCGATGTGACCCAGAGCGAAGCCGCATTCAGACCCAATGTCGCCCTCGAGGGGCGCGGCAACGCCGGCCATGATCTCAATGGCGTGCCGGGCCCCAACCACGATGCCTCGGCCAAAGTCGTGATGTCGTGGAATGTATTCAATGGTCATATCGACCAAGCCCGCCGCCGCGAAAAGGCGGAGCGGCTGGCCGAAGTCCAGTCTCGCCTCGACAAGCTGCGTCGCGACGTCGACGAGGCCGTGATGCGGGCCTGGTCCGACATCAGGACCAACGACGAGCGCCGCAGCGTACTCGACCGTCAGATCGAGGCCGGCCGCAAGCTGAACGTCGCCTATCGGCAGGAATTCGAGGGTGGCCGCCGCAGCATGCTCGATCTTCTCGAGGCCCAGAACGTCCACTTCAACGCCCGCGTCCAGGGTATCACCGCCGGCTCGCTGGCGACCTATTCGCGCTATCAACTGGTCGCCGCCATGGGCGGCCTGCTCGATTATTTCGGGCTCGGCGTCGACGTCGAGGCGGAGGAGGACCTGCGGCCATGGAACCGGGATCGCAGCGACCGGCCAAGCCTTCACCCGGTATTGCGGCCGTAGTTCGCCTCCAGCATGGTCGGCAATGAAAGCGCGCGGCCGGTCGGTTGGATAACCCAATCGGGCCCTCGCGCACTGCCGCTCTTCCTCTTCAAGAAGTGCCACCTTGACGGAAAAAACCGGACCCAGTGCGGCATGCCGCTTGCTGGCACGGTTCTTGTAATGCAAGTTCTTGGTGCGTTTACTGTATCCGAATACTAAAATTGAATGCCGCTGCAGCGTGGTAGCTGTCTGCAATGAACACCACAGTGCGATCCGAGTTGCTGGAGGGTGCCGGCCGAGCCAGTCTCAACGGCCTCGTCGAAGCGTTCGCCGATGTCGCGTCGCGGTTGCGCCGCCCGATCGACGCCGCCGACATCCTGCGCCGCATTCCCTTCGACGAGCGCGGCATGACATTGACCGCACTGCGGGATCTGGCGCCAGCCCTCGGCTTCGACGTGCATCTGGCCAAGATCAGGCTGGATGCGATCCCGCCGACCACATTGCCGGTCATCATTTTCGACAGCGATGGCCACGCCATGGTGCTGACGAGGATTTCCACTCGTCGCAACAAAGCCCACATCGTCGTTGCCGCGGCCGGTCCCGGTGAGCGCCTTGTCGCATTCGACAAGCTCGCCAAGGAGCACGCCGGCATCGTTGCGTTCCTGAAGCCTGTTGCGCAGCCCGCCACGGCTACAACGATCGGCCACTCGATGCCCGTTCGTGGCCATTGGTTCTGGTCGACCTTCCGGGCGTTCTGGCGCGACTATTTCCAGGTGGTGACAGCCGCACTGCTGATCAACACGCTCGGTGTAGTGGCGCCGCTGTTCGTGAAGAACGTCTATGACCGGGTCATTCCGAACCTTGCCATCCCGACGCTGTGGGCGTTGACCGCCGGCGTATTGATTGCGCTCTTTCTCGATGTCGTGCTGCGGACGCTGCGTTCGAGCGTGGTAGATGCGACAGGTCGGCGGGTCGATCTCGTGGTCGCCAACCGCCTGTTCGAGCACGTATTGAGCCTCAGACTCGAAAGTCGTTCGGCATCGGCCGGGGCGCTCGCGAGCCAGCTGCGCGATTTTGATTCCGTGCGCGACGTGATGACCTCGTCGACGTTGATTGCCCTCACCGACCTCGCCTTCATCGGCATCTTCCTTGGCGTGATGTGGCTGATCGTCGGCCCGCTCGCCCTGGTGCCGCTGATCGCCGTGGCCATCGTCCTGCTCTGCGCTATCTTGATCCAGCTCCCGCTCGCCCGCGCGGTCAAGGCCAGTCAGGCCGACAGTGCGCGCCGGCACGGCATTCTGTTCGAAGCCGTTGGCTCGATCGAGACGATCAAGAGCATCGGCGCGGAGAGCCAGCTGAAGCGCAGTTGGAACGAGGCGGTGGCAACCACCAGCCGGTCGGCGACATCGGCGCGATTCTGGGCCAACCTGTCCGCCAACATGGTTGCTTTCGTGAACCAGGCCGTCGCCATCGCCACCGTGGTGTGGGGTGTCTTCCTGGTGCTTGACGGCACCATCTCGGTCGGCTCGCTGATCGCCGCCAGTATCTTGTCGGGACGCGTGCTCGCTCCCCTCGGCAGCATCGTGCAGACGCTGGCCCGCGCGCTGCAGGCATGGAGTGCGTTCCGCACCCTCGATACGCTGATGTCGGCGCCGGCCGAACCGGTCGCCGCGCGCGACGGTCGTCGGCCACGCCCTGGCGACATCGTTCTGCGCCGGGTGTCACTGACCTATCCCGGGGCCGGTGTGGCCGCCCTCGATGATGTCGACCTGGTGATCGGCAGGGGCGAGCGGGTTGGCTTGATTGGCCGTATCGGCTCCGGCAAGACCTCGGTTGGACGCCTGATCGCCGGCCTTTACCAGCCCACCGCCGGACAGATCCTGATCGACGGTATGGACATACGCCAGTTCGGCGCCGACATCCGCACCCTGGTTGGTTTTTGCCAGCAGGAGACAGAGCTTTTCTCCGGCACCTTGCGCGACAATATCACCATGGGGTCGCCGGATGCGAGCCCGGCCGCGGTCGAACGGGCAGCGCGGATCTCGGGCGTCGACGCCTTCGCCGCCGCCCAGCCGCTCGGCCTGGCGACGCCGGTCGCAGAACGCGGTCGATCGCTGTCCGGCGGTCAGCGCCAGGCGATCGGTCTCGCCCGCGTTCTGGTGCGCGATCCGCAGATCCTCTTTCTCGACGAGCCGTCGTCGGCGATGGATACCGCCACCGAGCGCACGCTCGTCGCCAACCTCAAGCGTGAACTCGACAGCGACGTGACGCTGCTGATCTCGACCCATCGTGATGGCCTGCTCGAACTTGTCGATCGGCTCATCGTATTCGATGGCGGCCGCGTCGTGCTCGACGGGCCAAAGGCCGACGTGATCGAGCAACTTCGCACTGCCGCCAAGGCCGGGCCGACGCCAGTCAGGACCGCAACCGCGGGGGCGGTCACAGCATGAAGCGGCTCGCGCGCAATTTCGCCAAGGACGTCGACGCGGCGCTCGACCGTCAGGGCACGCGGGGCATCTGGCCGGTGCTGATGATCGTAACGGCCGGTATGGCAGCCGGCCTGGTCTGGGCCCATTACGCCATCCTCGACGAGGTCACGCACGGCGAAGGCCGGGTTATTCCGTCGAGCCAGGTGCAACTCGTGCAGCCACTCGAGGGTGGCATCGTTGCAGCGATCTCGATCAAGGAGGGCCAGCGTGTCACGATCGGGGAACCGCTGGTGCGCATCGACGATGTCTCGTTCGCGTCGAGCCTTGGCGAATTGAAGCAGAAGCGAATGGCGCTGGCCGCGCGCCGGGCGCGATTGGAAGCGGAGGCCTCCGGCAACGCGCCACCGCTTGCCGGTCTCAACATCGATGCTGCCATCGTCGAGGCCGAGATGCTGCTCTACAAGGCGCGTCAGGCCTCGCTGGCGGAGGAACTGGCCGTGGTCGAGCAGCAGCTGGCCCAACGCCGCCTCGAACGCATTGAGATCACCACCCGGCTCGACGAGGCCACGGCGACTTCCGCCATCGCCCAGCGTGAACTCGAGCTTGGTCGTAGTTTAAAGCGAAGCGGCGCCTATCCGGAAATGGAACTGCTGCGGCTGGAACGGCAATCGCGGAGCGAACAGCGCGACATCGCCGTGCTCGCCGCATCGTTGCCGCGCAGCGACGCCGCCATCGCCGAGGCGACCGCCAAGATCCAGGCGACGATCCTGACGTTCAGGTCGCGCGCCAGCGAGGGCCTCGGCGAGGTCAATGCCAGCATCGCGGTGACCGAAGAAAGCCTGAAGGCCGCCGAAGATCGCGTGCGACGAACCGTTCTGCGATCGCCGGCCACCGGCATCGTCAACAAGCTCGTTGTCAACACCATCGGGGCGGTGGTGCGCCCGGGCGAGACGATCGTGGAGATCGTGCCCATCGAGGACAACCTGCTGGTGGAAGCGCGCGTCCGCCCGCAAGACGTCGCCTTCATTCATCCAGGCCAGGCCGCCAGCGTCAAGATCACCGCGTATAACTACACGGTCTACGGAGACCTGCCGGGTGTCGTCGAGCGCATCGGCGCCGACACCATCCCCGACGAGAAGGGCAATCCGTACTTTCGCGTCATCCTGCGGACCAGCCGCAACCATCTGGGCAGCGACAAGGATGCGCTGCCGATCATACCGGGAATGGTTGTAACCGCCGACATCAAGACCGGCCGCAAGTCGGTGCTCGACTATATGCTGCAACCGATCCAGGTCGCTCGGCACGAAGCCTTGCGCGAGCGTTGAAGATGACCGCTTCGTTTTCCGCATGGAGCCGGAGCGTGGTGGCCCTCCGTCGGATATCACCACATCTCCCAGCGCAATCGAGTTCGAGCGCACAGCGCGGCGCGCGGCCGAGGCCGTGATGCCGCCCGGCACGGCGCGCACTCAATCCGTGACCATCGGCCTGCTCGAGCACCTTGGCCACGCGCCCTCAGGGGCGAGCGTTGCCGCGAGACCGGTCGAGAAACGGCTGATGAATTTGCGCCAGCAATCGACTGCGCACGCTCGTGTCTGACGCAAGACCGCATGCACCTTGCCGTTCGCGGAATTCTCGCTGCTGCCTGTTCGTCAGCGACGGCTGAAACTCATCGTCGCCCGGCTCATGGCAATACCTTTGGTGGCAATCGTCACGCTATGTGATGATTTGCTGAACGACACCGACATCGAGCCTGTAAATCCGCCACCGGAAACGGCCAGTGACATGCTGCTGCCGCCAACGCTGCCGGTTGCCGCTCCCGACGCATTGAATGTCCGCTCCTCCCACTCACCCGACGCTCGACTGCCATCGATCCTCAGCCGGCTGCGGATGTGAATCGGGTTCTTGTCGCTCTTGCACTGGATCGCCATCCGCAACTCATTGCCACCGCCCGAATAGTAGGCCGTACAGCGGATGCCCTCGGACGAGCCATCGGTATAGGTAATGCGACCGCTGCCGCCCCAGCTACCGGCCAGCACACCGACCGGACCCGGATCGACGGCATGAGCGACATCGACTGCCACTGGCGCCAACAGCGCCAAGCCAGCAACAGCAACCGGCGCCATCCAGCCTGAGCGAATTGCCAATCTCATTTCTTCCTCCTCGAGCCACCTTGTGACTGGTGGCAGTGTACTGGACTTGGCGTGACGGGCTATTGTCATGGCTCAATCATCGTTGCCCCATCCAGTCGGATGCCCCGAGCTTCAGGCCGGTGAGCATCCCCGGCCATCGTACGTGCCAGGGGTCTGTGATTCCGGGTACTAGACGCCGAACGGATACGTATCCGGCACCCCCTGCAGTTGCCTGGTTTCAATCGGCTTGATCGCACTGGTCCGATCGAGCCAGATGTATTCATCGAACTGGTGAGGCAGTGCCGCCTCGAAATAATAACTCGAGAGCTCGCTTTCCGGTCGGTAGATAACGCCGATGGCGCGCTCGAGTCGCCGCTTTAGCAGTTTCTCGCGAAGCTCAGCTCTTTCCGCACCGACAAACGGCAGCAGCAGCGCCGGGAGGTCGGTCATATGGAATAAGCGCTCATAGCTTTGAGGGTGCGCTGGCCGGACAATCATGATCTGCATCGGCTCGTCCCAGCCGGACGCTGCGGCGACGGTTCCACTGTCGGTGCCGAAGCCGATGGCGTAGCAGGCCGCGCCAAAATGCTCACGACACAGCTGGCCGATGTTGTGCTCACCCCGCTGCTTCATTTCGGTGGCAGAGGCATCGCCGATGTGTGAATTGTGCGCCCAAACGACGGCTTTCGACTGAGCCCCTTTGTGATCGAGCACGCATTTCAGCGTCTCGAACATGTGGCTGTCACGCAGGTTCCAAGCCGCGCGCGAGCCATAATACATCGTGCGATAATAGCGCTCCGCATTGGCGACGAGACGAGCATTCTGCGAGGCATCGAA
Source organism: uncultured Alphaproteobacteria bacterium (assembly GCA_963741505.1). Classification (GTDB taxonomy): domain Bacteria; phylum Pseudomonadota; class Alphaproteobacteria; order Rhizobiales; family Hyphomicrobiaceae; genus JAKFWF01. The sequence continues at coordinate 70,169 of CAVUIJ010000013.1, forward strand.
GAACCGCTCGCCATCCTGGAGCGCAAAGGCCTGCTGCTTGCGGAGCAATTCGACGAGCATATGCCCCACGTCCTGCTCGCACTTTCGATAGGAGCCTTTCAGGGCGGCGCGTCCATAGGCCGCCGGGTCCGCCTCCCACGGGGTGAGGCAGCCATATCGTTGCCGTGCTATTGCAGCAAGCTTGGGATCGACCGAACTCAAGTATGAAATTACAGCCTGTACGGATGCATAGAGACTGTAAAGATCGAGGCCATAGAACCCGGTGCGCTGATCATGATCCAGTGACGAATTGCGTTGATGCAGCCAGTCGACAAAGCTGCGGGTCTCCTCGTTGCGCCACATCCAGGTTGGAAAACGGGCAAACGCGGTCCACTCCGATGGTGGAACCGTTCGGTGGCGCACGTAATGGTCGATGCGCGCCGCGTCCGGCCAGTCTGCTTCTGCTGCAACGATATCGAAGCCTTTCTCTTCGATCAGACGCTGCGTAATCTGCGCCCGCATCCGGTAGAACTCCGACGTTCCATGGCTCGCCTCACCGATCAGGACAACGCGCGCATTGCCAATGCGACGCAGAAGCGGCTCCAAAGCCGCATCCTCCAGGACAACGAAGGCCTCCGCATATTTGGCTATGAGGCCGGGCACGGAAACGCTGACCGATGGCCGCGTCTGGACCACGCGAGCAGGTTGCGACGCCCATTCGGATTCCTCGCTCTCCCAGCCTTCCTTGCCAATCAGCGGGACGAAGCGGACGTCAGCCAGATCCTCCTGCTCGAATTCATCCTCGGCGACACGCGTCACACGCACCAGCTCCTGGGATCGCGGATCGCTGCCGATCGGGATCACCATCCGTCCGCCGATCTTGAGTTGATGCATCAGCGATTTGGGAATATTCGGCCCGCCTGCGGATACCAGTATGGCATCGAACGGCGCCTCACCGGCCCACCCCTGCGTGCCATCGGCGTGTTTGACGAGGACGTTTTCGCATCCCGCATCGGCAAGATTGGCCGCTGCCCGCTCTGCCAGCGGCCCAATTCGCTCAATCGTAAAGACCTTGCTCGCGATCTCGGCGAGTACAGCTGCGGCATAGCCGGAACCAGCGCCGATCTCGAGCACCTTCTCGCCGCCGCGCAACGCAAGCGCCTCGATCATGAAAGCCACGATGTAGGGCTGGGAAATGGTCTGGCCGGAGCCGATCGGCAGCGGCCGGTCATCATAGGCTTCGTTTCGAAGATTCCTAGGTACGAACAACTCGCGCGGCACCGCCCGCATGGCGGCCAGCACGAGCGGCTCCCGCACGCCGCGCCCCTCGACTTGCTGACTTACCAGGCGCTCGCGAAGCTGCTCCATGTTTGCCATTGCGGCCTCGCTAGGTGTGCATTATCGGCGCGACCGGCCTGCGAAGGCCGCCGAACGCGACCTGGCTCCTACATTGCCATCTCCGGCGCAGCTGCTGCTTCCGCCTTGGTCTCGGGCAGCTCCGTCATGGTCGCTTCCGTCAATAGCAGAACGCTTGCGACCGACACCGCGTTCTCGAGCGCGATGCGCACGACCTTCGTCGGATCGATGATGCCGGCCTCGACCAGGTCGACGTATTCGTTGCGCGCCGCATCGAAACCGATGTTGCCTTTGCCCTCGAGCATTCGGGCCACAACGACGCCGCCGTCGACCGCGGAGTTCTCCGCAATCTGTCTGGCAGGAACGACCAGCGCTCGTCTCAGGATCTGCACTCCGGTCTTCTCATCGCCCTGGGACGAAGCCTCCAGCTTCGTCAGCGCGTCGACACAACGAAGCAGCGCCAGACCACCGCCCGGCACGACGCCTTCGGCGATCGCCGCTTTCGTCGCACTGATCGCATCTTCGAGAGCGTCCTTCCTGGTCTTCATCTCCGCCTCGGCGGGAGCGCCAACCCGAATTACCGCAACTCCGCCGGCAAGTTTGGCGAGCCGCTCCTGCAGCTTCTCACGGTCATAGGTCGAGGTCGTCTCCTCCATCTGCGCCCTGATCTGCCGGGTGCGAGCCTCGATGTCGGCCTTCTTGCCGGCGCCGTCGACGATGGTGGTATTGTCTTTGTCAATGGTGACGCGCCTGGCGCTGCCAAGCATCTCGCGCGTGACATTCTCGAGCTTTATGCCGACGTCCTCGCTGATCACTGTGCCGCCGGTCAGAACGGCGATATCCTCGAGCATGGCCTTGCGGCGGTCGCCAAACCCCGGCGCCTTGACCGCGGCCGCCTTGAGTCCACCGCGCAGCTTGTTCACGACGAGCGTTGCCAGCGCTTCGCCTTCGATGTCCTCGGCAATAACCAGAAGCGGCTTTGCTGACTGGACCACGCTTTCGAGAACCGGCAGCAGTGCCTGCAGACCGGTCAGGCGCTTCTCGTGGATCAGAATCAAGGGGTCTGCCAACTCGACCGTCATCTTCTCCGGGTTGGTAACGAAATACGGCGAGACGAACCCGCGATCGAACTGCATGCCTTCGACGACATCCAACGTGGTTTCGGTTGTCTTTGCCTCTTCGACCGTGATCACGCCCTCGCCGCCGACCTTCTCCATTGCATCGGCCACCATCTCGCCGATGCTCTGATCGTTGTGCGCGGATATCGTCGCGACCTGCGCCTGTTCCTTGCGTTCGCGAACCGGCCGCGACATCGCCTTCAAGGCTTCGACCGCCGCAGCCGTAGCTCGGTCGAGCCCACGCTTGATGTCAATGGCGCTGGCGCCTGCCACGACATTGCGTATTCCGTCGGCGAGTATCGCATGAGCGAGTATCGTCGAAGTGCTGGTGCCATCGCCGACGATTTCTCCCGTTTTTTCGGCCGCCTGACGCAGCATCTGAGCGCCGAGATTCTCCTCCGGGTCCTTGAGGTCGAATTCCTTGGCAATCGTCACGCCGTCATTGCACACCAGCGGCGCGCCCCATTTCCTTTGGATCAATACTGACTTGGACTTGGGACCAAGGGTGACGCGGATGGCGTCGGCCAATTGCGCTGAACCACGCAGAATTTTCTCCCGCGCCGCGGAACGAAAGAGAACCTGTTTGTGGGCCATGTCTACTCCTCAAGGCATCGAGCGAACATCGAGCAAGTGTGCGTTGGCAAGGCATCCACCATTGGCCGATGCGCGCACCTGCACCAGCCGGCGTCGGCGATGTTGCCGACCGCATAATTGCTCGCCCGACCGCTCGATCGGCAGCAATGTCGGTGCGTCAGCAGCAGCAAGAAGCTCGCTACCGATGAATTATCGACACCAAATGTGCGTGATGAGCGTTGACGTTGATCAATCTGGGAACGCAGCAAAACGGGTCAAAAGCAATTATTGGATTGTCAGCCCTGGGCCTGCGTATGAAAGCGATGGTCCCGGGTGCCGTAGGTCGGCCGCCGACCCCGCCAAAGATGTTCGTCGCTGGCGCGGAGAAGAGGATTGTCTTTGGTCTCGTCGCCGATTTCGGCATTTCCGCCCGCGACGCCGGACCGCTCATCGTGGCGCGACTGCGACGGTGGGTGTATAAGCCGTGAGCTTGACGACGTTCCATGAGCCAGCTACATGTTCACGCTAATGGCCCTGTCTGTTCTAGCGTCTCTGGGCTCCCAACCCTGGAGACGGCTATGAAAAGAGCATTGCTCAAGATTGAAGACGGCGCGCAGTTCTGCGGTGCAGTGACCTACATCGAGCCCGGCCTCTATCGTGCGCACTGTTACGCGCTGATCGACGGCGGCAGCTCAATCGACATGGAGCTTCCCGAACACGAGATGTGCGACAGTCGCGATGCGGGCGTTAGATGGATCAAGAGACGGGCGGCAGCACGGGGTTTCAACCGCGTGACGTTTGACGCGGTGCCTTCTTAGAACACAGCAAGAGAGCAGCATATGTTACTGGGCCCACGGATAGGCCCTCCCAGAACTCCCATATCTATTGGGAGATATGGTAGCGGGACCCGGACTTGAACCGGGGACCTACGGATTATGATTCCGCCGCTCTAACCAGCTGAGCTATCCCGCCACGCCTCGACGCAAGGCGACACCGCCAATTTTCAGCGGCTGCGCTCGGTATAGAAACGCTGCCCCGGCGCGTCAAGCGAAGTTCGCCAGAGCCTGCCGGATGCTCAAGCGCTATGCGTCTTCGTGAAGCGCATCATGGTGAAGATGCCCATGGGCCGCAGCGCACGGCTTTCAACGAGTTTCAGCTCGGGTGCCACCATCACCCGATCGACGTCGAACACCGGCCGCCAACCGAGCTTGTCGGCGAACGGCGCCATGCGCCGCTCGACCCAGCCGCGCATGCCATCCTCGGTGCTGAAATGGTTGACGAGCAGGACCTGCCCGCCCGGCTTGCACACGCGAGCCAGTTCTTTCATCACCTTTTCCGGCTCCGGCACCACCGTCATCACGTACATGGCGACGACGGTATCGAACACGCCATCAGGAAAGGTCAGCTGGCCGGCGTCCATCTCGTGCAGGCCGGTGACATTGCTCAGCTTCAGTTCGGCCACCCGCTCGCGCGCCTTCTCGAGCATTTCCGGCGACAGATCGATGCCGACGATCTCGAGATCGCGCTTATAGGCCGGCAGCGACAACCCGGTGCCGACGCCCACCTCGAGCACTCGTCCCGAGCTGCGATTGATGATTTCGACCGCATGCTTGCGACCCTCGGAGGCAACCTTGCCGAAGGTGTGGTCATACACCGGGGCCCACCGCCGATAGGCGGTCCGGATCGAATGCTCTTCCATCTGTGGATTGCGGCCATGCACGAATGCATGCGCCCTGGCCGCGATCGCGGACGCCTTGCGCCGCGGTTCCATCGAGCGAACAGGTTCACCTGACACCGGATCAACTCCTCATTCCAAAGTTAACGCGCCGCAGAGCGCCGGTTCGACTAAGTTACACGCTTCAATTGTCATAGGGCAGTGATCGTGACAAGCACTCCGATAGCTTAGGGAGTTCTTGAGTGCATCACCTAAGGCGGCGCGCTTGGCGCCGCCCTGGCATTGCTGGCCAAGACCGTGCCGGCGCCGTCCCGCCCTGCGTTCTCAGCCCGCGCGATCCAACCGCCACCGAGCAGCCGCGAGCGCGCCGCGGCGTCCTCGTAGAAAACGCAGGCCTGGCCTGCCGAAATGCCATATTCGGCAGCCGCCAGCTCGACAATGGCCAAGCCGCCGTCGCGGAAATGCAGCGTCGCAGGCTGCGGCCGCTGCTGCGACCGCAACTTGGCGTGGATATCTACAGATCGCCCCGAAGCCGCGATCCGGGCCTCGCCCAGCCAGTTCACCTGCCGCAGCGCGACGGCGACCGTACGCAGCTGCTCGCGCGGGCCGACTACGACCCGGCGCGTCCTCGGCTCCAGCCGAACGACAAACAACGGTTCGGCGGCCTGGATGTTCAGGCCGCGGCGCTGGCCGATCGTAAAATTCACAATGCCGGCGTGGCGGCCGAGAACGCGGCCATCGACATGGACGATCTCACCTGCGGTGTCGGCATCGGGCCGCAGGCGCGCGATGACGTCAGTGTAGCGACCGGTCGGCACGAAACAGATATCCTGGCTGTCCGGCTTGTCGGCGAGCGGCAGCCCAAGGGCCGCGGCGCGTGTGCGGACATCGCTCTTGCTCATGTCGCCAAGTGGAAAGCAAAGCCGGTCGATCTGCTCAGCCGTCGTCGAGAACAAGAAATAGCTCTGATCGCGCTCGCCATCGGCAGCACGAACCAAGTGCGGACCGGCCGGCGTGTCACGGCGGGCGATATAGTGGCCGGTCGCCATCAGGTCGGCGCCGAGTTCCCCCGCCGTATCAAGCAGGTCCTTGAACTTCACCTGTGCGTTGCATGTCACACACGGGATCGGCGTCTCGCCGGCGAGGTAGCTGTCGGCGAACGACTGGATTACGGCCGCCTCGAAGCGCTGCTCGTAGTCGAGCACATAGTGCGGGATACCGATGTGATCGGCCACCCGCCTGGCATCGTGAATGTCCTGGCCGGCACAGCAGCTGCCGCGACGGCGGCTCGCCTCGCCGTGATCGTAAAGTTGTAGCGTCACACCAATGACTTCGTGCCCCTCGGCCTGCAACAAGGCGGCGGCAACCGAACTGTCGACGCCGCCCGACATGGCCACAACGATACGCTTGCGGCCTGGTACTAGCGGCGTGGAAGGTCGGATCAAAGTCGGGGAGGTTTTCGGCGCTACGGCCATATTGCGAAAGAATTCCAGTTGAGCCGGTACGCATCGCGGTTGGCGAAGCAAATGGACGCACTAGTCCTGCTCCCCGCGCCGTATCCCGATGACGCATACCGGTAGCCATGTGCACCGAAAGAATGGCGGTTGCAAGACGCAACCCGCGGCGACGCGCATCAACCGTTGCGCCATAAGCCGCCGGGTCACCTCGCCGGCCGGGCCCAGAACTTCGATCTGAATGCTTGACATGAGCAAATCGTTGCTACAAATTACTATGCAAAATGAGACGGTTGATTGGAGTATCTTTACCTAAAAGTTTAGATCAAAATTTATTGCATTCGACTATCGTGATGCTGGGTCTTGAACCGTGTTGTGAGTACGATGACCGAACAGCAATTCAGAGCGCGAGTGCGTTACGTGATCGGCCCCGATGGGAGCCCGCTCACAGTCGCCGATCTACCGCCACGGGAGACCAAGCGGTGGGTCATACGTCGCAAAGCCGAGGTAGTGGCAGCCGTTCGCGGTGGGCTATTGAGCCTTGAGGAGGCGTGCGAGCGGTATAAGCTCACCGTCGACGAGTTCCTCAGTTGGCAGCGGTCGATCGACCGCCATGGCCTGCCGGGCCTGCGCGCAACCCGCGTGCAGGAATACCGCGGACCTTGAGGTTGCAGCGACCTGCGCAATTCGTTGACGGGCGACCGCGAAAGTGGGGCGCCCCTCGGGTTTTTGTCGATTGTGTCGATGATCTAGCGGGCCGGGGGATTAACCTTGGCCTTTGTCTTTTTCGGTGCCTCGGGCGCGGGCGGCGCGGCGACCTCGATCGGCTTTAACGTGCATTCCCGGCGCCCCTGGGCCCACTGGAACACGTCGGCGCGCATCTGCACCGCGATCGGCTCCGGCATCTTGAGGTTCTCGACATTGATCGTGGTCTGCTCGCCCGATTGCGCCAGCTCGACCTTGAACGCCTTGGCGCCCCATGGCTTCGGCCCGTTTAGCTCCCGCTCGAGCACCGCGATCTCGACGGCGCCGCCGTTCGCCGGCGATTCGGCATCGGCGTGAAAGATATGCGTCTTCTTCAGCTGGCCATTGGTCGCAAACCAGCAACTCATAGCGCCGCGCGCAATCAGTCCGTAGATGTCGGCGGTTTGGCCTTCGAAGCGGCTGGGTTCGCCGGCAACGGGCGCAATTTTCGGCAATGAAGCGGTGATCGTTTGCGTCGCACAGGCGGCCAGGGTCAGACCCGCCGTGAGCGTCGATAAGTTCAGTACATGTCGGCGCAGTCCCAGCATCGTGTCGCTTCGGGCGCTCCATCGCGGCGTTGTCGATGCCGCAGAGTTCCCACAGGCAATGCCCAAAAAGCAAGCGCCCCGAAACGGGGCGCCTGAGTTTTAGTGGATGTGCCGAATCGACTTGTTGGCTCAGCGCATCGATAGGCCAGATGCGCGATCGGTCCGGCGCCGGCCGCGTTCCGGCTCACGCGGATCCGCCGTCGACACTGCGTTGAGATCAGCCTGAGCGGCATCGCGCTCGCGCACCGCGGCATCGAGTTTGGCCACCAGGCCATCGATCGAGGACTTGAGATTGCTGCGGCGCTGGCCCGCGGCCTTGGCGAACGTGGAATAGGCGAAGTGGCTGGCATCCTTGACGCCGGTCCGGTCCTCTTCGGCACTGATCTGGCGGTCGAGATCAACCGCCATCTGCTCGAACTCGCGGATCATGTGCTCCAGATCGGCTACTTTGCGCGCCTTCTCGCTCGCTTCGAAGCGTTTCAAGCGCAAGGCTGCGTCTCGTGATTTCATGTCCGATACCCTCTACTTTATTCGAACACCTGCCGACTGCCGCTTCAAACTTCGTGCCAGTTCTTGGCCAGCGCAGACCCGCGATCGTTGCGATCACTGTGCGCGAAGCATCTGGGTTACGAATGTTTCAAACCGCAGTCCCGTCCATTCATGCTTTTTTCTTCCTCCCAGCAGTATGCCGAATAGCGCTTAAATTGCCGTGAATTCAAGCCTTCTCTCGACAGATCAGCGGTTTAGCTGTGTTTTCGTATGTTGAATAGTAATATTAATACGGTTGAGCGCGTTCTTGCATGCCAGTTCACCGGTTCTTGCATTGGTGGCACCGCCCTCCTGCAGCACGGCGACACTGCATCGATGCCATCCGTGCCCGTTGATCATAGCCTCTCAACCTGCTTAAGCTTGCGCAAGAAGTACCGACGGAGCAGACGCGGCCTCGCACCAGGCAGAGGCGCCGATGCTAACGGACCAGCCGCCGCCATGGGAGGAGTTTTCGTGAAAATCAGCCGCCGTCAAATGGTTGCAGCCGCCAGCGCAGCTATCAGCATGCCATTCATCTCCCGCTTTGCCCATGGCCAGGCCGTGGTCACGCTCAAGCTGCACCACTTTCTTCCACCCGTCGCCAACGGTCATGCCAAGATGCTGGTGCCCTGGGTCAAACAGGTCGAAGCCGACAGCCAAGGTAAGATCAGGATCGACATCTTCCCGTCGATGCAGCTCGGCGGTACGCCGCCCCAACTCTACGATCAAGCGCGTGACGGCGTCGTCGATATCGTGTGGACGCTGCCTGGATCGACGCCCGGCCGCTTCCCGACAACGGAAGTTTTCGAGCTGCCGTTCATTGCCGCGCGGCGCGGCATCGTCAATGCTCAGGCGGCGCAGGAATTCGCCGACGCCCACCTCAAGGACGAGGTCAAGGACGTCAAGATCCTGTCCTATTGGGCACACGACGCCGGGCTCATTCATGCCAACAAGCAGGTGAAATCGCTCGAGGATCTCAAGGGCCTGAAGCTGCGCAATCCGACCCGCCTCGCCGGTGAGGCACTGAAGGCGCTTGGCGCCACGTCGATCGGCATGCCGGTGCCGCAAGTACCCGAAAGCCTGGCGCAGAAGGTGATCGACGGCGCCGTAGTGCCGTGGGAGGTCGTGCCTGCGATCAAGGTGCACGAACTGGTCAAGTTCCACACCGAGATCCCCGGCTCGCCGACGCTCTATACCGCGAGCTTCTTCCTCGCCATGAACAAGGCCAAGTACGATGGCCTGCCGCCAGACCTGAAGGCGGTCATGGACAAGAATTCCGGTCAGGCGTTCGCGAAGCTCGCCGGCGGCATGTGGGACGAGGCCGGCGCGACCGTGCTCGACATGGTCAAGAAGCGCGGCAATACGATCAGTTCAATCAGCGAAGAAGAAAAAGCCAAGTGGATCAAGGCCTGCGAGCCCGTCACCGCAGCCTGGATCGAGCAGGCCAAGGGCAAGGGCCTGGACGGCGCCAAATTGATCGCCGAGGCCAAAGCTCTGGTCGCCAAGTATGACAAGGCCTGAAGCCGAAGCCGCCCCGCATTCCCGGTAATTCGCCAACCCCGGCCCGCCCGCGTCGAACCGGACGGGCCATCAGGCGAGCTTCGGCGTTCTCTTGGAGGACTGCAATGTCTGCGCCAGAACTTCCGGTGGCGGCCGGCGGGCCCTGCGCTCCGCCAGCGTCCGCGGTCGAGCGCGTGACCAGTGTCGTCGCGATTCTCGGCGGCCTCCTGGCGCTCGCCGTCGCCCTACTGGCGACGACCAGTGTGCTCATGCGCTGGCTCTTCAATGCCCCGATCGACGGTGACTTCGAGTTCGTCAAGATAGCGACAGCGGTCGCCGTATTCGCCTACCTGCCCTACACCCAGGCCCGCCGCGCCAATATCGTGGTCGATACCTTCACCGGCTGGATGAGCCAGCGCGCCCGCGACGCCCTCGACGCGTTCTGGGACGTCGTCTACGCCGCGTTCATGGGCTACATCGCCTACAGTCTGGTGATCGGCACGCTCGACGCCATCCGCACCGGCGAAACGACGATGCAACGGCAGCTACTGATCTGGCCAAGTATAGGGCTGTCGGCCCTGTTGTGCGCACTGCTCGCCGCCACGGCGCTGACAACAGCCTGGCGTCTCATCGCACCGAGCCCGCAAAGGTCCGTGCAATGACCGGCGTCACGATCGCCCTGCTCGGTTTCGCCGCGATGCTGGGACTGATCGCGCTGCGCGCGCCGATCGGGCTGTCGATGCTGATCGTCGGCGCCGCTGGCTATGTGCACCTGTCGAGCGCACACGCGTTCTTCGGCTATATGAAGACCAACGCCTACCACCAGTTCGCGAACTACACCCTGTCGGTCATTCCGCTGTTCATCCTGATGGGGGCGCTGGCGGAGCGCGCCGGCATTGCCGCTGCCCTGTTCAAGTCGGCGGAGGCAGCGTTCGGCCGCTTCCGGGGCGGGTTGGCGATGTCGGTGATCGGCGCCTGTACCGCGTTCGGCGCGATCTGCGGATCGTCGGTCGCGACCACGGCAACATTCGGCCGGGCGGCGCTGCCGGAGCTGCTGCGCTACAAATACAATGGCGGTTTTGCGACCGGCGCCATCGCCGTCGGCGGCACCCTCGGCATCCTGATCCCGCCATCGGTGATCCTGGTCGTCTACGCGATCACGACTGAGCAGAACATCGCCAAGCTGTTCCAGGCGGCGCTGATCCCAGGGCTGATTGCGGCCCTGTTCTACTGCATAACGATTGCCATCATGGTGCGCCGTAATCCAGGGCTGGCGCCGGCCAGCGCGAAGGTCGTCGTCGAGCGTGTGGCGCAACCCTGGTGGACGAAGATCATCGGTGGCCTTGCACTGGCCGCGATCGCCACCCAGATGGTGCGCGGCCGGCTCGCTTGGGACAATGCCGCCGTGTTTGCCGGGCTCGCCCTGCTGTTCGCGCTCGTCGATATCGCAGTCATGCCGGCGATCATGATCGCCATCGTCGTCGTCGGCGGCATCTATGGCGGCATCTTTACACCGACGGAAGGCGCAGCGGTCGGCGCCATCGCCATGCTGGTTGTCGGCCTTGCCCGGCGCTCCCTCGGCTGGCCCGACATCATCGAGGCGCTGCGCCAGACTGCCGAAACGTCCGGCATGATCTTCATCATCCTGCTCGGTGCCGAGGTGTTCGGCGCTTTCTTGGCGCTGTCGCGGCTGCCGACCATTGCCGCCGAAACGATCGGCGCGTCGGGCTTCTCACCCTATACCGTGCTGATCGCGATGCTGGCGCTCTACATCCTGCTTGGCGCGGTGATGGACGAGCTGGCCATGATCCTGCTGACGCTGCCGGTGTTCTTCCCGATCATCCAGGCACTTGACTTCGGCATGCCGACGGACGACGTCGCCATCTGGTTCGGCATCCTGGTGCTGATCGTGGTCGGCATCGGGCTCACCGCACCGCCGATCGGGCTCAACGTATTCGTGATTTCATCGATCGCGCGAACGGTGCCGATCGCCGACACCTATCGCGGCGTACTGCCGTTCATCGTCGCCGATATCATTCGGCTGGCGCTCGTGGTCGCAATTCCGAGCCTGTGCCTGTGGATGGTGCACCTGTTCAACTGATCATTGCTCGGTGCACGATCTTCACGGGCCGCCGCGGCCATGCGATCACGCCTGGCGCATGGCGGCCGCCGCGGCGCAACATTCGCGCCGGGCGCGTCGCCAGGCTCATGCGGGCGGGCGCGACTGTAGCGAGTAAGGGCGCCGAAGCCGGTGGCCGGCTTGTGACCCCCGCAGCATGCAGCCGCACGGCGCGATCCAACCAAGCCAGAATGGGCTTGCGCATTGCGATCGCCGGCCGCTCGACAAGCTCCCACGAGAACACCGCCATTGGCAGCGCGATCGAAAGTGCGTGCAGGGAAACCGCGGTTGGCCCGTATTGCGGCAATAGCGCTATGACGAGCTGCTGGATCGGCCCGGCGAAGATATAGACGCCATAGGAGTAGTCGTTGTCGGTGGTGAGCGCCCGCAGCGGGCCGAAGGTAAAGGTCGCGACCCATAGCGTCGCGTAACCGAGGAACAGGCAACAGGCGAGCTCGCCGAACCGGGTACCGATCAGCGCAACGAACGCCAACGCCAGAGGGATCAGCAGCAGTCCGTCGATGCGCACGTATTCGCGCAGCAGGAAGGCGACGGCGCCGGCATAGAAGTACAGCGCGAAGTATCGCAGATTGTCGAGGAAGGTGTAGGTATCGAGCGGCTTCGGCTGGCCGATGAACGCGGTCGCGACCAGCAGCGACAGCAGCAATGTCGTATATGGGCGCAAGCGCTCGTTGATCAGCCCGATCGAGCCGATGACGCCAAGGCCGATGTAGCACAGCACCTCGTACTTCAGTGTCCACAACGACACGTTGACCATGTCGGGCAGCGGCTGGTCGGAGAAAAGGTGCGGCAGCGGCGCCGAGCCGGTGACCAACATCAGTGTCTTGACGATGTAGAGCGGCAGCTGCCGGTCGCCGAAATAGGCGGCGAGCCCGCCTCGGGTGAACATCGGTCCCAGCACCAGCGCGGTCAGCAGGACGCACACGAACAGCGCCGGCAATATGCGAAGAGTGCGAGCGACGGCATAGTTCGAGGACACTGCGGCTGCGGATGAGGCTCTGTGCCACCAGGATGCCCGACAGGAAGAAGAACACCTGCACCGCATGCTCGCCGATCGAGTGACCGGTAAACCGCACCAGCGGATCGGCGATCTTGGAGCCGGTGGTGAACCAATAGGAATGGGACACCAGCACCGCGATCGCCATGGTGAGCCGGATCACGCCGAAGCTGTTCTGTCTGGGCTCGAGAATGTCGCCAAGGCGTGGCGCCGACGTCAAGAAGGGCAGCGATGGAAGTGCCATGGCGGTGCAACGGGTTCGCGGTTGAGCGGTCAACCGCCTGCCTTGCATCGCCCATGCCAGCCTCGGCGGGCACAACTTCGGCCAATGATCGAAGTTAATCCGGGCCCGATCGGCTTGCTGCTATGGCTGGGTCTTCTTGGGCGGCACGGTTCCCGGTTGCGCGACCGGTGGCACCGGCGATGCCTTCTCGAGTTCCTCCAGCGTCGGCCGGCGCAGCTCCTGAGCCTTCTGCATTACTTTGCGCATACTGTCTTCCATGCGCTTTTCCATCTTCTCCGCCCGCTCGATCAACTTGTCGTCAATGGCACGGATCTCACGCAAGCCGTCGTCAGTGCTGGCCCACACGACGCCGAGCAGCAGGGCCGCGATCGGCGCCAGGAACAATGATATCTGCGATCCGACCCGCAGGAACCCGACCCAGAACAGCGTGAAAAGCAGTCCCAGTGGCAGCACTGGCCAGCGCTGCGGCGGGTCCATCATGATAAACAGGAAGGTCAACACCAGGGCAGCGATGCCGAGCCCGGTGACGACCAGCGGATGACGCGCCTGCATCGCCCCCATCGGCCAGCCGAAGTGCAGGGCAATGGGGCGATAGATCGCCAGACTGAAGCCCCATCCGAAGGTTGCCATCGCCAGCAGATAGAGCGGATTGTATGTCATGGTGCGTTCCGTGGGTGCTAGACCGACCTTGCGCGATTACGGGCGACAATCGTCCGTCGAGGGCCAAATTGCCAGGACCGGCCCGCGCTCTAGGTTAAGATCGGCCGCGTGGTCGCTGGCGGCCAGCATGCCAAGAAGCCACCGCCCGTCCAATAGTTTCATTGCGTTGGCGCCGAAACCGGATGTGCCCTGCGGCGCCATTCGAAGCCGGCGGCTCAAGCCTGCCAGAGCCAAATCGCGCTCGCATGCGCCACCGCGGCCAACAGCATGGCATGGGCTGCAATGTCAATGATCTCGCGGGGCAGACCGGCCGCAGCCGCCAACCAATCGATCGTCAGTCCGGCAATAAGCATCAACAGCGACAGGGCCGCGAACAGCACTTGCATCGTGCGTCTGCTACGCCGGCGCTCGGTTGCGACCGATGAGGACGGCGTTGTTGCGCTTGCCACTTCTCTACCCATGACGCTCGACACTCTACGACTTTGACCGGCCCGCGGCCGCGCACTACTTGACTGCGATTGCCCGCTGCTCTTGACGCTTCAGCCTCTGCAATTCGCTCAATCCTGGCCGAAATCCCGCCGCCGGGACAGTCTGGGTCAGCACCAATCCCGGCGCCGGGCGCACATCGAGCTGGAGGTTGCCACCATCCGACAGTCGTGTCGCCACCCTGGCGGCAGCGCCGACCTCCGCCTCCATGAGACATCCGAGCCGGCCGCAATCATCGAATGTCTTGCGTACCATCACAGCCCCGGAGTGGGCGCGGACCATATCGGAAGATACGGACGGCTGCGGCGATGAGGACGCGTCTGCGAACCAATGCGGCTCGGCTCGATCGACATAGAGCCGCCACAGCACCCGCTCGTGGCCGCCGATCTCGTCGATAACAAAGTGGGTCAACATCCGAACATGGCCGGCAGCCCCATTGCCGGGTTGAATGTTGGCCTCGGTCTCGTGCACTAGGGCGCATCGCTCGCGGCGGCCGGACGCGCCGCACCTGATTGTCCAGGCTCCGAAATGCCCATGCAGGCGCGGCGGCAGCTCGCCGTCGATCTCGCCCCGCGCCCATGGCCACGACCACACCGTCTCCTCGGGCGGCGCCTGTTCGGCGAAGGCGCAAGTGCGCGCGACCACCGATTGGCGCAGCCGAAGCCCGGCAAAGGTCTCTCCCAAACGATCCGCAATTCGGCGCCACTTGCCGCACTTGTCGGACAGGCTGGCCGCGGCAACGCCGCGGAACGGCACGCGCGAACTCGAAATATCGACGCCGAGTTGCATCGGGCGGTCCCATGCCGCCGCCGGTGTGCCGGCAAGACAAGCAGATGCTGACGCAATCCCCAGCCCTACCGCCGCCAGCAGTGATCCAATTCCCCGCCGCCACATCCCGATGAATGCCCCACCCCGGTTGATGTTTTCTAACCGACGATTGCCAGAGCGCGCCAGAGCGCAGGCGCCACATCGCGGCAACATTGCAGTTACCGGGCGCGCCCAATCAACCGATCGAGTTCAGCTTCGAGGAGGGCGCGGTCGTCTGGGAAATCCCGCGCGATCCACCAGGCTTCGAATGCGGTTAGCATCTCGCCGAGGCGCGGCCCGGGGGCTGCTCCGCGCGCAATGAGATCGCGGCCCGAAAACGGCAACTTCGGCACCGGCCAGCGCGCCGGCAGCGCAAGGATCTGCCGCCAAGCGTCGGCCGCGGCGGGCGCACCGCAACGCGCCCAATCGAGCAACACGCGCTGGCGGTACCTGTCCTCCCCCAAGCGATAAAGTGCCCCGTGCAGGGCTCGCGTGTCCAATGCCGGAGATATGGTGCCAAGGCCACCGGCCAACACCAGGACGTTGCGTTCGTCACTCGACAGACGAAGATGCTGGGCTAGCCGTACCGCATCCTCGTCAACCGCGATCGCAAGTGCGGCAAGCCGCAGGCGCGCGTCCGACACCAGCCCTAGCGCGTTTTCGATGGCAGCCAGCCGTTCGAACACGCCAAGCCTGGGCGCGACCGGCAGGATCGCCGTCAGCATCCCGAATGCCGCCATCGCGTGGATCACCGGCACCGCGCGGGGTGCCGCCAGCAGCCGCACCAGTTCAGCTCTGACACGCTCAGCCGACAGGCGGGCGAGGCCATCGCGTTCGGCGACCGTCGCGTCGAGGCCCGTCGCATCCGGGGCGCCATCGGCATACTGGGCGGTAAAGCGGAAAAACCGCAGTATCCGCAAGTAGTCTTCGCGGATCCGCTGGTGCGCGTCACCGATGAAGCGCACCCGCCGCGCCAGCACATCGTCGAGACCTCCGAGCGGATCGAAGATAGTGCCGTCGGCATCGCAATAAAGCGCGTTGAGCGTCAGGTCGCGGCGCGAGGCGTCCGCCGCCCAGTCGTCGGTAAACGCCACCGTGGCGTGGCGGCCGTCGGTGTCGACATCATGCCGCAGCGTCGTCACTTCGAAGGGATGGCCGTGTGCAATCACCGTGACGGTGCCGTGCTTCAGCCCGGTCGGAACGGTCTTGAGGCCATCCGCTTCGGTGGCAGCGATCACCTGCTCGGGCGTTGCCGTGGTCGCGATATCGATATCGGCCACCGCACGGCCAAGTAGCGCATTGCGCACCGCGCCGCCGACCACGCGCGCGGTATGGCCCCGACCATTGAGGCTCGCCAGCAGGCGCTGCGTCGGCTCGGCTGCGAGCCACGCAGCAGACTTCAGCGAAGGAAGCGCGTGTTTCACCTCTGTTGCGATCGCCATCCTGCGTGCCCGTCGATCACTTGACCATGTGGCCAGGCTCGATCTTGCCGTCCTTGTAGACCGGCGGCTGGTAGGCATCGCCCGGCTCGCCGCCCGAACTGGTACCGAAGAACGCCAGCGTGCCGACCATCAGCACGATGCCGCCGACGAACAGCCAGACGAGTGGTGCGTCGCGCAGGACGGGGCTTTCGTCACCTTCGCTTCGCCGTCGCACGAACACGTAAGTCACGTAGAGCAGAGTGGGGGCAAGAAACAGCAGCAGATTCTCGATGACAATGCGGATCATGGGGTGCGGGAAGTGCCCTCGTTCTGACGACGTGTTGACGATCGCAGATCACCTGCAATCATGCGAACAGCCGCAGATGCAAGGTCTTGATGATCCCGGCCGTCGCTCCCCAAATATAGCGCTCGCCATAAGGAATTGCATAGAACGATCGTTCCCGCCCGCGCCACTCGCGGTTGTGCCGCTGATGGTTGGCAGGGTCCATCAGGAACGCCAACGGCACCTCGAAAGCGTCGGCCACCTCGCCCGGATTAAGCTGTAACTCAAAGCCTGGCTTGACGAGCGCCACCACCGGCGCGATGCGATAGCCGGTGCCGGTGCGATAGCTGTCGATGAAGCCCAGCGGCTCAACGTGGCCGCGATCGAGCCCGATCTCCTCCTCGGCCTCGCGCAGTGCTGCGTCGGTCGCGCTCGCGTCACCGTCGTCGATCCGGCCGCCTGGAAACGCGATCTGACCGGCATGGGTCGACAGCGATGCGGTGCGCTGCGTCAACAATACCGTCAGCTCATCGCGGGCAACAATCGGGATCAGCACCGCGGCCGGTCGTGGTGCCTCCATGACCGCAAAATCCGCCAGCATCTCGGGATTGAGGTCGAAGTCGCTCGGCCCCCATACCTGACCGCTGCGAGGGTCGAAGATCGCCTCCGACGCCTGCCGCAACAGACGTCCGGCGGCAAGAGCGCGCAAATCGGCGGCATCGCGAACTAGGATTGGCATGACAGACTTATGCGAGGCCGAGCACCGGCTTGCAAGAGCACCGAGACACCAGCCCCTCGCGTTCCGACCCCAATTCAGCCGCCAGAGCTGCCGGTCAGGCAATTTTGCGGTGCAATCGCATTGTCCCATGGCACGCTGCGGCCACTTTTTCACGCCGCTTTAACCCTAACCGCTCCATAACATTGCCTTGGCAGGACCGGTGTTTTGCCACAGTCCTCGGGCATCCCAGAGGCAAGGGAATTGAAGACGTATGCGTAACGGGGGTCTGTGAGTATGCGTTCACCCAAGTATCCGCGCACCGGCCGCCGCCGGTTTGCGGGCAGTTGCTGCGTTATTGCGCTGCTGTCGTCCGCAGCACCGCTCGCCACGTCGGCGCAGACGGTTGCACCGCCGGCACCCGGCGTGCCCGTGCTGAAGACGACCACCCAATCGATCGCGGTCGGCCGGCCGCAACCTCCGCTGCCGCAGCAAAGCCGGCACCGGCTGTCGCAGAGGCGCCGATCACGGTCCAGGACAGCGTCGAGGGCGACACCAGCCGTACCCGCTTCGTCATCGGCCTCGACAAGGCGGCGGAATTCCAGGTGTTCTCGCTGTCGAACCCCAACCGCGTCATCGTCGACCTGCCCGACGTGCGCATGCAGCTGCCGGCACCCCACCCGGAAGGCGCGGTCGGTCTGGTGAAATCGTTCTATGGCGGCCTGTCGGCGCCCGGCAAGACCCGCGTCGTGATCGCCGTTACCTCGCCGGTGGTCGTGGAAAAGGCCGCCGTCGAAAAGAGCCGCGACGGCAAGGGCCATCGCCTTGTTCTCGACATCGTGCCAGTCGATCCAGCAATCCGGGCGCAGCCGCGCAAGCCGCTGAAAAGCACGGTGGCGATGGCGACACTGGGGGCTGCCGGCGTGCAGCCGCCGGCCGCCATTCAGCCGGTGGCGCTGGTCCAGCCGCCGCTGCCGAAACCGGCAGTCCGCCCCGAAGTGCTGGCGCAGAAAGCATTCAAGCCGGTGATCGTCATCGACCCGGGCCACGGCGGCCACGATTCCGGTGCAAACAAGTTCGGCGCCATCGAGAAGGACGTGGTCCTGGCCTTCTCCAAGGTGCTGCGCGACAAGCTCAATGCCACCGGTCGTTACAAGGTGCTGATGACGCGCGATTCCGACGTATTCGTCGAACTCGACGCCCGCCGCGATTTCGGCGAAAAGCACAACGCGGCGCTGTTCATCGCCGTGCACGCCGACTACGCCGGCGCGCAGGCCCGCGGCGCCACCATATATTCCTTGCGTGAAGGCGTCGCCAAAGACCTGAAGCGCTCTGCCAAGGGCGAGGTCTCGGCGAACGTGCTCTCGGCCGCCGAACTCGCGGCGGTTAAAAAGCATGACGGCGATGCCAGCGCGGTGAAGAGCATTCTGGCCGATTTCGCCGAGCGCGAGGTCGAGGTCAACAAGGACCGCACCAACGTCTTCGCCCGTTCGGTCATCGACTACATGGGCGGCTCGACCAACCTGCAGAACAATCCCGACCGCTCCGCTGTCTTCAGGGTATTGAAGACCGCCAAGGTGCCGGCGGTGCTGATCGAGCTCGCCTATGTCACCAATCGCCAGGACGCCGCCAACCTCAAGTCTGATGTCTGGCGCGACAAGGTCTCGGGCTCGATCACGACCGCGGTCGAGAACTATTTCTCAAACCAGATCGCCCGCTTGCCGATGTGATGAGATAGTCCTGGAAAATCAAAAGCCGGCCATTTGGCCGGCTTTTTCATTTGTGGCCGGCGTTTCAGGTTCTGCGCCTGAGTGCCGGCTAGGGTTCAGTTAAGCCATACTTGGCGGGTGTTTGTGTTTGTGATGCCAGTGCAGAAGATCCGCGCGCCGTCGCTCTGGCTTGGCAACCATCTCACGGTGCGAATGCGTTGGTCGGTGACTTGTGACGGACTGCTGATGAAGGCGCTTCAGCATTGGCCTCTCCATCTTCGCTGCTTTTGCAACGACCCAGCGCCATGGCAAAGACCACGCGTCGACCAGCGCGTGAGCGAATGCTCGTGCGCCGGTTTGGCTGTAGTCCGCTTTGCGATGGGAGTTGCTGCTCGGGACAGGAACGCGGATCTCCCGCGCGTTTTATGCCGACGGACGCTTCGAGTGGCGGTCCGGTCCAAGTCCGCCTCGCGTGCCGCCGGATCGAAGTGCCGGTGCTCACAATCAAGTAGGCTAGTTTCGTTCAGATGCTGCAAGGCGTTGAGGGCCATTAGCTCTGACGCGCACTCCGCACAGGTGAAAACCCCCAAGTAGGGCTTGACCCGTGGCTGAAATCTCTCCCAGCGGTTGCAATCTAAGCGATTCGCCCGCCGCCTATTCCAGACATTTGCTTAGCGCGGCACGATCAAGCGAAGCTGTGGCCCGTCGGCATCGATCGTGAGCGGGGTGGCGCCGAACCGGTCGCCATCGAGTTGCACCGGCACTGCCTTCGGCGCCGTCACCCGGACCGATCGGGCGGGAATAGCCGTGACCCGCCGATTGTCGGCTGCAGTCAGCCGGCCCTGGGCCAGTCGTAACATCTGCGCGAACAGTGCCCGCCGGGTGGGCGCGCGGATCACGATCGCCTCCAGGCCTGGCGTGAAGATCGAGCCGCGCGGAGTCAGTTGGAAGCTGCCGCCGTAATGGCGGGCGTTGGTCACGATCAACCAGTTGGCGGCATAGGGGCTGCCGTCGATCTCGATTTCGAGCTCATCGACCGGTGGCCGCCAGGCCTGAACGACCGCGTGTGCATACGCCGCCCGGCCCAATCGGCGCTTCAGCCGCTGGTCGAGTGCCGCCACGGTGCGACCGTCGAAGCCAATTCCGGCCATCAAGAAGAAGGCTGCGCCATTGGCGCGGGCGCCGTGAATGATCGCGACCGGGCCGTCCAGCAAGGTATCGACCACGGCCGGGGGGGTCAGCTGCAGACCGATCTCCCGCGCCAACACATTGCCGGTGCCGAGCGGGATCACGCCCATCGGGATCTCGAAGTCACCAATGATGCCGGCAACCTGGCGGACCGTACCGTCGCCGCCGGCCGCCACGACGACGTCGTGGCTCGCAGCTGCCGCACGCACCGCTGCTGCCGCCGCCTCTGGATCGACATGCTCGACGACGGTCGCGACCGCGCCGCGGCTGGCGAGCCCGTCGACGACCTTGGCGAAGAAGCGATAGCGGGGGACGCCCGCCGTGGGATTGAAGACGATAAGAAAACGTCGGCGCATTGCCACAGCCTAAAGCCACGGATGCGGCGCGCTGGCAAACAAAATCCCCGCCGATCGGTATGATCGGCGGGGATTGTCATTGTCCATGGTCCGGTGCGATCGATCAGTGCGGCGCGGGCAGCGACGCCTTGGCCGCCGACTGCACCGCCTTCTGCACCTTCTCGAACGCCCGCACCTCGATCTGCCTGATGCGCTCGCGACTGACGCCAAACTCAGCCGACAGCTCCTCGAGTGTCGCCGGATCCTCGGCCAGACGGCGCGCCTCGAAAATGCGCCGCTCTCGGTCGTTGAGCGAAGCCATTGCCTTCGACAGGTAGCCGCGACGCTGGTCGAGTTCCTCATTCTCGGCGAAGCGCTCGCCCTGATCGGGGGTCTCATCGACCAGCCAATCCTGCCACTCGCCGCCGCCTTCCATGTCGTTGCGCACCGGCGCATTGAGCGATGAGTCGCCGCCCAGGCGCCGGTTCATGGAGATCACGTCCTCCTCGGGCACTCCGAGCCTGGTCGCGATCGCCTTGACGTGCTCGGGCTTCAAGTCGCCCTCTTCGAGCGCCTGCAACTGGCCCTTGGTGCGTCGCAGATTGAAGAACAGCTTTTTCTGTGCCGCGGTGGTGCCCATCTTCACCAGGCTCCACGAACGCAGGATGTATTCCTGGATCGAGGCGCGGATCCACCACATGGCATAGGTGGCAAGGCGGAAGCCCTTGTCGGGCTCGAAACGCTTCACCGCCTGCATAAGGCCGACGTTGCCCTCCGATATCACTTCGCCGATCGGCAGGCCGTAGCCGCGGTAGCCCATGGCGATCCGGGCGACGAGCCGCAAATGCGACGTCACCAGCCGTTCGGCGGCATCCGAATCGGAGTGTTCCTTCCAGCGCTTGGCCAGCATATATTCTTCGTTCGGCTCCAGCATCGGAAAGCGGCGGATTTCGTCGAGATACCGGGCGAGACCAACTGAACCGCCCGCCAGTGTGGGAAGCGCCTTGGTTGCCATCTGATTTCCAGTCCCTTTCGACCCCAACAGAGGACCGCGAAGCGCGCCTCTGTTACGAATTGTTACAGCTTGTGATAGTCAAGCATGGCAGCAGCGTGGCGCAATGTTGACGTTTCGGCTAACATGCCACCTGTGGTTGTCATCAGCCATTCATTCGCGCTGCCTGACAGATCGCCGACGCACAGCTCTCAATCTATCAACGTTCGATCAAGCTCCTTCCGGCGGTCGGACCTAGCTTAGATCCAATGTTCCGCTTTTATGAACTAATGTCGGTCCAAAGGCTTTTCAAGATCCACGCAGCGCCTCTATCAGACGCGCGAGATCGGCAGATGGTTCACTCTTGAACCGCAGTTTGTTGCCCGTAATCGGGTGTTCGAAGCCGAGCACCGCGGCGTGCAGGGCCTGACGGCCGAGGTCCTTGAGAGCTGCGGCCGCGGCCGCGCCAAGCTTTGACCGGCGGGTCGCGAAGCCGGCACCATAGACCGGATCGCCGAGCAGCGGATGGCCAACGTGGGCCATGTGCACGCGAATTTGATGGGTCCGGCCGGTTTCCAGATGCAGTCGCACCAGAGTGACCAGCCGTGCGAACACCTCCTCGACCAGATAATGCGTGACCGCCCGGCGGCCGTGATTGCCCCGCGACACCGCCATCCGCGTGCGCTGCGTCGTACTACGACCAAGGGGCGCATCGATGCTGCCCTTTGGGCTGTCGAGCTGCCCCCAGACGAGGGCGATATATTCGCGCTGCAGGCGGCCATCGAGCCCGTGCGCCGCGAACTGCTCGGAAAGCCCGGCGTGGGCGGCGTCGGTCTTGGCGACAACCAGCAGCCCCGAGGTATCCTTGTCCAGCCGATGCACGATGCCTGGTCGCCGGACCCCGCCGATGCCGGACAGGCTGTCGCCGCAATGCGCGATCAGGGCATTGACCAGCGTGCCGTCGGCATTGCCCGAGCCGGGATGCACGACGAGACCGGCCGGCTTGTCGATCACCAACAAGTGCTGGTCCTCGTAGACGACTGCAAGCGGAATATCCTGGGGCACGGGATCGGCTGCAACAACCGCCGGTACGCGCACCGATAGCGCCTCCCCCGGCCGCACCTTGCGGGCGCCGTCATCCACGACAACCTCATCCACACACACTGCTCCAGCCTTGATCAGAGCTTGCAGCCGGGCTCGGCTGAACTGCGGCAGCCTGACGGCCATGATGCGGTCGAGGCGCTGGCCTGCATCCTCGGTCGCAACCGTGACCTGCAGCGGCTGAATCACGTCATCTTGCATCGCGCGCGCCGCCATCTCGGTGCCTTGCCGACAACGGCGCAGCAATGCTACGTGGCGGCATGACCACGCAAAATCCCCGCCCCGTCGAAGACCACAGGCCGCCGGCAGCATCATTGTTCGGCGATGTCAACCTCTCCAGTCCGCAGGTGCGGGCGTTGCGCATTGCCATAATCGTCATGAGCATCCTGATCGTGATGGGGCTGGTGGCAGTCGTTGGCCGCATCATATACCTGATAACCAAGCCAGCGGCGCAAGTCTCCGCGAGTACGGGCGCATTGGTGCCGGAGGTGACAGCGACACTGCCGTCCGGCGCCCATGTCAGAAACGTCACCTTGCAGGGTGACAGGCTGGCGATTCATTACGATACGGCGGCCGGCACCGGTATCGCCGTCATCGACCTCGTTTCCGGCCGGACGCTGAGCCGTGTTCACCTAGCCCCTGATCCGCCGAAACCTTGACCTCCTCCGGCACCGCCGATCGATCCCGACACCGCCTCTCGCGAATTGACTTCACCTGGCGCGGTCCCTATAAGCGGCCACCTCAGACGAACGCGCGCCCCGGAGCCGAATGGTCGGATTCGGGAGCGTTGTCGTGTTTCTATCATGGTTGCCTGCGCGGCGCGCGCGCCTGGCGACATTCATTCTGGAGACGGTGTGCCGTGAAACGTACCTATCAACCGAGCAAGCTCGTTCGCAAACGCCGCCACGGCTTCCGCAAGCGCAGCGAGACCGTCGGCGGCTTGCGCGTCCTTGCCCGCCGGCGTGCCAAAGGCCGCAAGCGACTTTCAGCCTGATTTCGGCGGCGGCCGTGGCCAGTCCCTCGCGCGGTCTGGTCATGCTGCAGCGACGCCGCGAATTCCTGCGGATCCGCAACGGCCTGCGCTGGTCGAGCCGCGGCGTTCGTCGTCGAAGCGAAATCACGCGAAGGCTGGGTTTCGCCGGCGCCGGTCGCGCCGGGCATCACCCGGTTCGGATTGACCGTCACCAAGCAGTTGGGCAATGCGGTCACGCGCAATCGGATCAGGCGGCGACTGCGATCGGCGCTACAACAAATCGCACCGAGGTGCGCGAGGCCGGGCTTCGATTACGTGGTGATCGCGCGCGCCGAGGCCGGAACCATCCTGTTCGCGCGCCTCGTCTGCGAATTGGAGGCCGCCTTGACCGGCGTGCATAGCGGCCCGAGGCAACCGGGCAGCGGCAGGCGCGGGCGCACCGGCGGGAAATCTTCGCAATCGTGATCCGTGACCACTGGCGTGCAGACACAAAACTCGGCACATAGGCGGCGACCGATCACAGCGTGCGCGTGGGCATGACCACATTTTTCGGGATCGCCGCGCGCAAGCGGGCGAACCCTCCAGCCGAGGCCTCGATGCAAAGCCAACAGCCTGAGCAGCAAAAGAACCTGATCCTCGCCATCGTGCTGTCGATGGCTGTCGTGTTCGGCTGGCAGTATTTCTATGCCGGACCGAAGCTCAAGGAAGAACAGGAGCGCTTGAAGCGCCAGCAGGCCGAGACGCAGCAGACACAGACCGCGTCACCCGGCACGCCGAGCGCGGCGCCCAGTGCTGCGACCGGCCAACCGGCGGTGCCAGGCGTGGCGGCGGCGGCGGCGACGAAATCGCGCGAACAGGCGTTGACCGGCTCGCCGCGAGTGGCGATCGAAACGCCGTCGATCAAGGGCTCGATCGCGCTCAAGGGAGCCCGTTTCGACGACGTCACCTTCAAGAAATATCACGAGACGGTCGATCCGAAGAGCCCGAACGTCACGTTGTTCTCACCGGCCGATGCACCGCAGCCCTATTTTGCCGAATACGGCTGGGTCGCGGCCCCAGGCGTGACCCAGAAGCTGCCCGACCGCGACACGTTATGGATGCAGGCAAAGCCGGGCGCCTTGAGCCAGAGCCAACCGGTGACACTGACCTGGGACAATGGTCAGGGCCTGAAGTTCGTCCGCACCGTCGCGGTCGATGCCGACTACATGTTCACGATCACCGATACCGTCGAGAACGGCACGGCCGGCGAAGTGACGCTCTATCCCTATGCCCGCATCCATCGCGTCGGCACGCCAACGGTGCAAGGATACTACATCCTGCATGAAGGCCTGATCGGGTACGTTGGCGAAGCCGGACTGCAGGAACTGGCCTACGCCGACATGCTGAAGAGCGGTGGCGGCAAGACGATCGAGAAGGCGAATAGCGGCTGGTTTGGCTTCACCGACAAATATTGGGCAGCGGCGCTCGTACCGGCCCAAGGCGACACCTATACCGCCAACTTCCGGGGCACCAAGACCGCGGCCGACGCCAAGGAAAGCTATCAGACCGACTACACGCTGCAGCCCCAGTCGATCGGCGCCGGCCAGAAAAAGACGGTTGAAGGCCGCCTGTTCGCGGGCGCCAAAAAGGTGCAGCTCATCCAAAACTATACCGATCACCTCAATATCAAGCGCTTCGACCTGATGGTCGATTGGGGCTGGTTCCACTTCATCACCAAGCCGATGTTCTGGGTCATCAGCTGGTTGTCCACGTTCCTCGGCAATTTTGGCCTCGCCATCCTGGCAGTGACCGTGCTCGTCAAGGCCGCCTTTTTCCCGCTCGCCAACAAGTCCTACGAGTCGATGGCGAAGATGAAGAAGCTGCAGCCGCAGATGGAAGCCCTGCGCGAACGCCACAAGGACGATAAGGCGGCGATGCAGAAGGAGCTGATGGGGCTCTACCAGAAGGAGAAGATCAACCCGATGGCCGGTTGCCTGCCGGTGCTGCTGCAGGTGCCGGTGTTCTTCTCGCTGTACAAGGTGCTGTTCGTGACGATCGACATGCGCCACGCGCCGTTCTACGGCTGGATCAAGGACCTGTCGGCGCCCGATCCGACCTCGCTGTTCAATCTGTTCGGGCTGCTGCCGTACGCGGTTCCCGAGTTCCTGCAGATTGGTGTCTGGCCGCTGATCATGGGCGTCACGATGTGGGTCCAGATGCAGCTAAACCCGAAGCAGCCCGATCCGACCCAGCAGATGATCTTCAACTGGATGCCGGTGATGTTCACCTTCATGCTGGGCTCGTTTCCAGTCGGCCTCGTCATCTACTGGGCCTGGAACAACCTGCTGTCGATCGGCCAGCAGTCGCTGATCATGAAGCGGCAAGGCGCCGAGATCCCGCTGCTGGAGAACATCGGCCTCGCAAAACTGTTCGGCGACGGCAAGAAAAAGCCGGATGCAAAATCCGACAGCACTACGATGGCCAAGCCGGACGCCAAGCCCGATGCGAAGTCGCCGACGCCGCCGGCCAAGCCGACCGAGAAGCCGAAGGCTTGAGGTGAAAACCGAGGCCGAGCCAGAGTTCACCCCAGAGCAGATCGCCGAGGGCGAGCGGCTGTTCGCCGGCAATTGGCAATTTGTCCTCGGTGTTCCCGCACTCGAGCATTTGCCGCCCGCCGACCGGCCCGAGATCGCCTTCGCCGGCCGCTCCAACGTCGGCAAATCGAGCCTGATCAACGCCCTCGTCGATCAACGCACGCTGGCACGCACGTCAAACACCCCCGGCCGGACGCAGGAGCTGAACTACTTCCGCCCGCCCGATCAGGGTTCGGGCCGCCTGCTCTATCTCGTCGACATGCCGGGGTATGGCTTCGCGAAGGCGCCAAAGGCGAAGGTCGAGGCCTGGACCGGGCTGGTCAAAGAGTACCTGCGCGGCCGCGTGACCTTGAAGCGCGTGTTCCTGCTGATCGACGCCCGTCACGGCATCAAGGCGGTCGATCGCGAGATCATCAAGCTTCTGAACGAAGCGGCCGTGTCGTTCCAGGTCGTGTTGACCAAGGCCGACAAGATCAGCGCCGCAGCGCTCGTCAAGGTCAGCGAGGAGACGGCCGCAGCGTTGACGAGCGAACCTGCCGCCTATCCATCGGTAATCGTCACATCTGCCGAGCGTCGGCAGGGCATCGACCGCTTGCGCGCTACCATTGTCCAGGTCTGCAGTCCGACTTAGGCTCTATTGAAATCCGCGCCACATCGCGGCGACGGTCTCAAAGCCGCCCTGGCCGAGGCGGGACAGCACACCGCCAAGGATCATCAGGCCGGCCCAGCCGGCTGCGCGCTTCGCCAGACGGACATAGTCTGCCTGCACCACTACGTCGAACACCTGATCCGGCAACGCCGTTTCCGCAGACAACCCGTCGGAGGCGATGGTCCGCGCCGAGACCACGAGCTGCAGTCGGCCGGGGCCGCGTCGCGTCGGCGTGATGTTCCAGCGCCAGCTGGCGAAATCGTCCGGCATCACGGCGAGGTGATTGTCGATCCATTGCGTTTCCGGCGAGGCTGCCTCGATCGTGAAGCCGCCATCGACGGCGCGTAGCCGAACCGACATTGCCTTGGTGACGATCACCGCATGCAGATAGCTCGGCGCTGCCCCCAGCATTCCGTTGGCTATGCCGCGCACGCCGGATCGGCCGATGCGCACCTCGACGAGCTCGGTGCGACCGACCTGCATATTGCGTGGAATCGTCTCGGCGAGCTGGCCCGGATCGAGCGATGTGACGGCCAGTTCCTTGCCCGGCTGCGTCCGCGCGACTGGCGCCGGCTTTGCAGCTGGTGTGCTGACCATAGGCCGCGGCGGCACCTCGTCCGGTTCCGGATAAGGAGCGCCGGCGATGCCACCGTCGAACGGATCGGGCTCGCGCAAGGGCGCCCGCGGAGCCGCCGGTGGCAACGCGGTGGGTTGCGGCCTCACCGGCTCGGGCCATGGCACAGTCGAAGGTGGTGCGACCGGCGCCCCGAGCTGGCGTGGCCGCAATGGACTGGCGGGCGACTCTGCCAGGACGCCCGCCGGCAGCGGCGGCGGTTGCCGGATTGGAACTGAATCTTCGGCCGCATGCCGGGCGTTTCGCACCGGGTAGCTCTCGTAGGGTTCCGATCGCAGCCCATCATCCTCGGCGAACGGACGCGGTGGCGACGCCGGAGAGCTCACGTCCGGTGCATCGGGATAAGGAGCGCTGTAGGCATCCTCCATCGGCCGTGGCATGTCAGCCGACGGGGGCAGGACCACCCGCGGCGCGGGCTCTTGCGGACGTGACGGCTCTGGCAGACCGGCCGGTTCAGCGGCCTGCGGCGGCGGCGCGGCCGGTCTAGCCTCGTCCCAGGATCTTTTCGGCGGCGACGTCACCGCTGGCGACGCTTTGGTTTCACGCGCCACCTGCGTCGGATTGACTCGCGCCGTGTTACGGTTGGCATCGATGCGACGGCGCACGCTCGCCAAGATCTGTTCATTGGTCTGGGTCGCGACGCCGTTGACCGTCCCAGGCGGATCGACCGGTTGCGGCGCCGCGGCGGAACTTCCCGGCCCTGCCGGCGTGTGGCTCGGCGCCGGCGCGGTAACGGCACTCGCAGCTGCGACTGGTTGCGGTCGCGGCAGTTGAGCTGGCGGCTGCGGCTGGGTCTGCGCCGGCACACGCTGCAGCGCCCGGATCGCCCCCTCGAATGTCAAGCCCTGGGCCTGCAACATGCTGGCGGCGACGCTGCGCGCCTCCCCGACGATTGCCGCCAAGACGATGGCGCCATTGATTTCGCGCCGACGGCTCTGGCGGGCAGCGGCTGCGGCATAGTCGAGAATCCGGATCAAGGCCTCATCGGCGCCGGGGTCGACCGGCTGCCCCGGCGCGAACCGGTCCTCGCTATGTCCGAGATGGGTCGAGGCATCGCTCATCAGCCGGGCGATGTCGATGTTGGACGCCTGCAGCACGGTGCTGGCGTCGGGATCCTCGGCCAGCGCCATCACCAGATGCTCGAGCGTAACCGTGCGGTGGCCCTGCGCGCGCGCATATTCATGGGCCCTTCCCAAGGTCCCGGAAAAGGCCGCCGACACGGGCACCCAACTCAATGCTTCGGCAAACGACTGCGACATGCCTTTCCTTTTCGTCGCGGCGCGACAGATATGCTCATTTGTTGTGACAGGCGACGACTCGTTTGTAACCCTACTCCATCCCGGCCGTCCTCGCACGGACCTGCGTCAACCCCTGCGCCGGCAGACGGCCTAGCCGCCAATTGTGAGGAAATTCCGTTGAGGCCCGCCGGCTAGCCGCTATAACACTGCTGCCCGGCCCCCGGCGACCTCAACCCGAGATTGAGAAAATGACGTCAAAGCACGATGCTGCCAAGAATCCTGTCGATACCGACCTGCCGCCGCAAGTGCAGGCCCGCATCCTGGCAGAAGCGCTGCCCCACCTCATCCGTTACGACGAGCAGACGGTCGTCATCAAATTCGGCGGCCATGCCATGGGCGACCAAGCGCTCGCCGACGCTTTTGCCCAGGACATCGTCTATCTGAAGCAATCGGGGGTGAACCCGATTGTCGTCCACGGCGGCGGCCCACAGATAGCCGCCATGCTGAAAAAGCTCGAGATCAAGTCGGACTTCATCAACGGCCTGCGCGTCACCGACAAGCCGACCGTGGAGGTGGTGGAAATGGTGCTGGCCGGCGCCATCAACAAGGAAATCGTGTCGGCGATCAATCGCCAGGGCGGCAAGGCGGTCGGCATCTGCGGCAAGGATGCCAACCTGATGATCGCCAAGCGGATCACCGAAATGCCTGACCCCGAGAGCAATCTCATGAAGGCGGTGGACATCGGCTATGTCGGCGATCCGATCGAGGTCAACCCGCATATCGTCGATGTGATCTCGAAATCGGATCTGATCCCGGTGATTGCGCCGATCGGCGTCGGCCGCGACGGCCAGACGCTCAACATCAACGCCGACACGTTCGCGAGCGCCCTCGCCGCCCGCATGAAGGCAGCCCGCCTGCTGCTGTTGACCGACGTCGAGGGCGTGCTCGACAAGGACAAGAAGCTCATCTCGAAATTGACCGTCGACGAGGCCCGAGCGCTGATCCGCAATGGCACCATCACCGGCGGCATGATCCCGAAGATCGAGGGCTGCATCGAGGTGGTGGAGGCCGGCGTCGAGGCGGTCGTCATCATCAACGGCCGGGTTCCGCATTGCGTGCTGCTCGAGCTGTTCACCGAGCACGGCGCCGGCACCATGGTCAGCGCACCCAAAAAGCAGAAGTCGAAGAAGCAATAGAATATTGGTCCGGCGAACATGCCGGACGCCTTGCGACCAACGACCTCGCCCTACTTCGGCGCTCAGGCGACGCCCTGCGCCTTCAGGAAGGCGATCATTTTGGCCCAGCCATCCTTGGCCGGCCCTTCCCGGTAGCTCGGCCGATAGTCGGCGTGGAAGGCGTGCGGCGTATCGGGATAGATGGTGATATCGCAGGATTTCTTGGCGGCGGCGCAGGCCGCCTTCATTTTTTCGACGGTGTCGTTCGGAATGCCGGCATCGGCGCCGCCGTAGAGGCCGAGCACCGGCGCCTTGAGATCGGCGGCGCGATCGATCGGGTGCTTCGGCGTCATTTCGGTGGCTTCGCCGACGATGCGGCCGTACCAGGCGATGCCGGCCTTGAGGTTCAGGTTGTGTGCGGCGTAGAGCCAGACCACACGGCCGCCCCAGCAGAAGCCGGTGATCGCAAGCTTGGCCGCGTCGGCCCGTCCCGAAGCCCTGGCGAAATCGACCGTCGCGTCGAGATCGGCCATCACCTGGGCATCTGGCACCTTGGCGACCACCGGCCGGATCTCGTCGATTGACTTCAACTTCGACACATCGCCCTGCCGGGCGTACATTTCCGGCGCGATCGCGAAATAGCCAAGTTTGGCGAGCCTGCGGCACACGTCCTTGATGTGCTCGTGCACGCCGAAGATCTCCTGCACGACGATGATCGTCGGCAGGTTGCTGCCGGTTGCCGGCATCGCCCGATACCCCGGGATCTCGCCATCGGCAGTCTTGATCTTGACCTCGCCGGCCTCGAGGCCAGCGGCATCGGTGGTGATCGTCGTCTGCGCCATGACCGGTTGGACCGCAGCAGCAAAGCCGGTCGCGAGCGTCGTTACCATCATGCTGCGTCGGGAAAAGTCGGTCTTTGGCGCGAGGCTCGCGGCGTCAGCCTGGAAGTTCCTGTCGCTGGACATCGGAGATCCTTTCGATTGGCGTTGCAGGCGACGAGTATGGGCGGCCGATCATCACGGTGGCAAGTCAAAGCCGCGTCAAATGGCGACCGCCCGCGACAGGTCACCGAACCCCACCGGCCGGTGCTCGAAGCCGAGGCCGAGAGCACGGGCCGCCGACTCTGCTTGCGTCATGAGTTCCGGCGTCGGCAGCTGCGAGAGATAGACGACCTTCTCATAGTTGCCGAAGTACATCGGCAGCAATTCAGGATGCCTGTCGAGTCCCAGGCCGCGGATCACCAGCGAGTGGAAGTGCCGCACCAGAAAGTCGGTCAGGAAGAAGCTCGTCATATCGGTTTCGCCCCGCGCCGCAAAAGCTTCGACGCCGGAATAGAAGGCGTAGCAATGGGCGCCGGGCAGACGTTCGACCTGCTCGCGGGCGAGCAGGTTGTCGAGTTCGCCGCCGGTGCCGCAATCGCCGTAGGCGACGAAGATGCGGTCATAGCGCGGCCGTGCCCAGACGATGCGGCGCGCCACCGCCGGCGTGATCTTTTCGGGTCGATTGTGATAGGTCGCCGGGATCGCCTTGATGTCGATGTCACCGCGGCCGGTCTGCGTGATGAGAAATTGCAGCTCACGGACGAGCGCGCCGCAGGTGATGACGAGGGAGCGGCAGTGTGGTGGTGACGCCTCGACCGAAGATGCCGTCATCGATCCGATCCTCAGCTCTGCAGCGGCGGATCATCCGACAGCACCACGTCCTCGTAGATTTCAGCGAGCGGCAGTCCAATGCCAGGCGGGTCAAGGTGCAGCGTGTCGGTCATATCGGTCAATGTTGTTTCGCCCCAGGCGCCTTGGGCATCGCGCGACAGTCGCATGACGCTGACCGACGCCTGCTCGATCAGCACGATATGGCGGATGGCAGGATGATGTCGGTACTCCTCGAGTTTCCGAATGATCTCGCTCGGACGGTTGCTGGGTGACATGACCTCGAACACCACGACAGGCTCGCGGACTTCCAGTGCCGTCGGCAGTCGAGGCGCACATTCGATCGTCACATCTGGCCGGCGAACCCTGCGCGAGGTCGTCCTGACGGCCTGATCGCTGGTCGTCGGGCGGCAAGGGCCACCGCGCAACTTGTGTCGCAATGCCGCGATGAGATTGACGACGATGGCGTCGTACTTCTCCGTAGCCCCGGCCTGTCCCACCATTGGCTCGTGCAACAGCACGGGGACGCCATCGACCAGTTCGTACTTCTCCTCCTGCGACAGGTTCCAGACCAGGAACTCGTCGGCGGTCATGGTTGGTGGCTTGGTCCTCAGCATCGGGCAACATCCGCTGTTCGATACTGACAACTTCGCACGATTTCGGTGGGTTGTCTGCGGCCGGCGGTGACGATTGCGGACTTCATATGATTTTGATTTTTTGGCCCGATGCAGAAGTCAGCACGGACCCGACGCAACATTCCGTTTACAGTGGAAGCCAATCAAGATCGAAGATTGCCGCAGCTCAGAGCACCGGAAGGACACAATGAGGACGCGCAGCCAAATTGTCAGAGCTATAGGCCAAAGGCTTTCGACGATCGGGCTGATCCTCATTGCGGTAATTATGGTATATGGAGCGGTTTGGTCCATTGATCCTCCTTGGAGCGTCAATGAACTCGAAGGTTCAGTAGTCGATTGGGGAAAACAGGAAACGCCGAACGTGGTCATCCGGTACTACAAGATGCTTCTATTTGTGAGGACTGACGATGGACGCGACATCGGTGTGTCCAGTAACCGGAGCGTCGCACCGCGGCGGGGCGATCGTGTCTTGGTACAGGAGCGCGTCGGCCTGTTAGGGACTCGATCATTCGTCGAGATCTCAGCCGCTCAGAAATGACGGGATGTCGGGTCAAGCCCACTTGCGCGACTCAACATCCACAAGCGACCGCGGTTGGCACATTCGTAGGGCGGATTAGCGAAGCGTAATCCGCCGTGGTGCGGGTAGTGGGCAAAGGTTACGCTTCGCTAATCCGCCCTACGGCCAATTTACCCCGCTCACGCCCCCACCCGCTGGTTGTGCTTGCGCATCAGGAGATCCTTGGCGAGTTCGACGGTAACCGCGGCATCACGGCCGTAGGCGTCGGCGCCGACCGCCTTGGCGAAATCCTCATTGAGTGGCGCGCCGCCGACCATGACGATGAGCTCGTCGCGCAGCCCCTTGTCCTTCAGCGTGTCGATGACGACCTTCATGTAGGGCATCGTGGTGGTCAGCAGCGCCGACATGCCGATGATGTCGGGCTTGTGCTCGGCAATCGCGGCCAGGAACTTGTCGACGTCGGTGTTGATGCCGAGATCGACCACCTCGAAGCCGGCGCCTTCCAGCATCATGCCGACCAGGTTCTTGCCGATGTCGTGGATGTCGCCCTTGACCGTGCCGATCACGATCTTGCCTTGGCGCGGCGCACCGCTCTCGACCAGCAGCGGTCGCAGCACCGCCATGCCCGCCTTCATGGCGTTGGCGGCCAAAAGGACCTCGGGAACAAAGAGTATGCCGTCGCGGAAGTCGATGCCGACGATACGCATGCCCTCGACGAGGCTCTCGGTCAGCGTCTTGTAGGGCGTCCAGCCGCGCCCCAGCAGAATATTGACGCCCTCCACCACCTCGTCCTTGAGGCCGTCGTAGAGGTCCTGGTGCATCTGCTCGACCAGGCTCGCGTCGTCGAGGTCGTTGAGAATGATTTCGTCGCCGCCGGCCATGAATGTTTCCCCGTCTTCGAGCCTGGTGTCGGTTCAGTGGCGCAAATGATACTATTCCGGCCGCGGCTGCAAGGACCGCCACGCCAGATCATCGATGCCGGCTGCAATCAGCTGCGGCGCCTGCGGCCTTCCATGGCGCCGCCGCTGGTCGGCGCCGGCTTGTGCACGAACGGCCCGATCTTGTTCCTGATCGCTTCCAGGTCGGGCCGCGGTCCCTTGTGATGCGCGTCGAGGGCGCGCCGCATGCCGGCCAAGTGCTCGGGCGAGGTGCCGCAGCAACCACCGATGATGCGAGCGCCGGCATCGATCGCCATCGCGGCATAGCTCGCCATCAGCTCGGGCGTGCCGGAATAGTGGATATGGCCCTCGTGATACCTCGGGATGCCGGCATTGGCCTTGGAGATCACGACAATGTCGGGCCGCGCTGCGGTCATGGCCAGGATCGAGCCCAGCGTATCGGACGCGCCGGCGCCGCAGTTGGCACCGACCGCCAGCGGCTTCGGATCGAGTTCGGAAATGGTCTGCGCGAACACTTCCGGCGTGATCCCCATCATGGTGCGGCCGGCGGTATCGAAGCTCGCCGTCACGGTGTAGGGCATGCCGCATTCGGCAGCGGCCATGGCGGCGGCCTTCATCTCCTCCAGCGCCGACATGGTCTCGATCCAGATCACGTCGGCGCCGCCGGCCTTCAGGCCCTCGATCTGCTCGACGAATACCGCCGTCGCCTCTTCGTCGGTCAGGGGCCCGAGCGGGGCAAACAGCTCGCCGGTCGGGCCGACCGAGCCCGCGACGACGACCGGCCGACCGCTAGCATCGGCCACTTCCCGAGCGAGCGTTGCCGCCCGGCGATTGATTTCGTGGGTGCGCCCGTCGGCCTTGTGCAGGGCAAGGCGGCGCCGGTTGCCGCCGAACGTGTTGGTTAAGATGATGTCGGCGCCGGCATCGACGAACTTCTGGTACAAGGCCTTGATGCGATCGGGGTGCTCCTCGTTCCACATTTCCGGTGCGTCACCGGAGGTCAGCCCCATGAGGAACAGGTTGGTACCGGTGGCGCCGTCGGCGAGCAGGAAGGGGCGTTGCTTGAGCATGGCCTGGAGCGTGGGCATGGAACCTCGGCGATGTGGCTGCGGAATATTCATCAAGTTGCGGGCTATAACCTAACCTCAGCCGGCCGCACTGTCGAAGACCCGTCGAAAACCGTTCAACTTCGGTCGCGTTGTCGCCATCCATCGGCTAGCAAGCAGGCCATGGTATGCTGCAGCAATCGCAATGGAGCGGCAATGACTGGACCGGCAGCGCAACGTATCATCGTCTACTGGCGCGACATCCCCGCCCAGGTGATCGTCCGCCAGGGACGGCGGGCCGAAAAGCGCGAGTTGCCGGAGCAATTCATCCAGGCGATAGATGCGTGCGCGATGGCGATCGGCGCCAGGGACAGCGATGCGTATCTCGCCGAGTGGCGTCGTGGTGAGCCGGAAGCCTGCGGCGCCGAACTCGCCGCCGAGGCCGATGCCGCGGTCGCCGCGATTGTCGACGCCTATGACACCGACCGCCTGAAGCAATTGATCGCGCAAGGTGGCAAGATGGGCGCCAGGGTCTGAACAGGAAGCCGGACAACCTCATGCCCCTCGACGCTCCGGCGCAGCCGCCCAAGGATGCCCTCGTGCTGTTCATGCCGAGCGGCCGGCGCGGGCGTTTTGCCGTCGGCACGCCGATCCTGGAAGCGGCGCGCTCGCTCGGTGTCTTTGTCGAGAGCGTGTGCGGCGGGCGCGGCATCTGCGGTCGCTGTCAGGTGCACCCCGAGCAGGGCCACTTCGCCAAGCACGGCATCGAAAGCCGACTGGAAAACCTCACCCCCTTCAATGACGTCGAGCGCCGCTATAGCCGCGATACGGTCGCTGCCGGCCGGCCGACGACTGTCGTGCCAGGCCCGCGTCGAGGGCGACCTCGTCATCGACGTGCCGGCCGACGTCGCGATCAATGCCCAGGTCGTGCGCAAGCGCTCGGAGGCCCGCGCCATCGAGCGCGATGTGGCGGTGACGCTTTATCCGGTGAAGCTCGATCCGCCGGATATGGACAAGCCGCTCGGCGACACCGACCGGCTAATCGCGCGATTGATGAGCGAGCATGGCCTGCCGCGAGTGTCGTGCGACATCACGCTGCTGCCGCGCATCCAGTCGATCCTGCGCAGGGCGAATTTCGACGTGCTCGCCGTCGTGCATCAGGATGGCGATAGCGCGCCGCTGCTGCTCGACGTGCGGCCACGTGGTGACGAGCGGCTGTTCGGCGTCGCCTGCGACATCGGCTCGACCACGATCGCCTGCCATTTGGTCGATCTAGCGAGTGGCCGCACCGTTGCCTCGGCCGGCACGTCCAATCCGCAGATCCGGTTCGGCGAGGATCTGATGAGCCGGGTGTCGTACGTGATGATGAACCCGGATGGCCGCGAGGCGCTCACCACCGCCGTCCGCGGCGCCGTGGAGGCGCTGATTGACCGCGTCGCCGGCCAGGGCGGCATTGCCCGCACCGACATTCTCGAAGCGGTGTTCGTCGGCAACCCGATCATGCATCATCTGTTTCTCGGGCTCGATCCGACCGAGCTCGGCCAGGCGCCGTTCGCGCTCGCGGTGTCGGGCGCGCAGCGGCTGGCGGCGCGCGACCTCGGCTTGCATCTCCATCCGGCGGCACGGGTCTACATCCTGCCCTGCATCGCCGGCCACGTCGGCGCCGATGCGGCAGGCGTCGCGTTGTCGGAAGGGCCGCAGGGTCACGACGAGACGACATTGGTGGTCGACATCGGCACCAACGCCGAGATCCTGCTCGGCAATCGCTCACGAGTGCTGGCCGCCTCGTCGCCGACCGGCCCCGCCTTCGAGGGTGCCGAGATCTCGAGCGGCCAGCGGGCGGCTCCCGGCGCGATCGAACGTGTCCGCATCGATCCGGCGACGCTCGAGCCGCGCATCAAGGTGATCGGCTGCGATGCCTGGTCGGACGAACCAGGCTTCGCCGAGGGCACCGACGCCTTCGGCGTCACCGGCATCTGCGGCTCGGGCATCATCGAGGCGGTGGCCGAGATGTACCTCGCCGGCGTCATCCGACAGGACGGCATCATCGATGGCACGCTTGGCTCGCGTTGCGACCGGCTCATCGCCAACGGCCGCACCGCCTCATACGTGCTGTGGCGCGGCGCCCAGGAACTGTCGGTGACGCAAGGCGATGTGCGCGCGATTCAGCTGGCCAAGGCGGCGCTCTATGCCGGTTGCAGGCTGCTGATGGATCGCATGGGCGTCGATACCATCGAGCGCATCAAGCTCGCCGGCGCCTTCGGCTCCTACATCGAGCCCAGTTACGCAATGGTGATCGGACTGATCCCGGATTGCGACCTCGATCGCGTCGCATCCGTCGGCAACGCCGCCGGCACCGGCGCGCGCATGGCGCTGCTGTCGCGCCGCCATCGCGCCGAAGTCGAGACGCTTGTGACACGCATCGAAAAGATCGAAACCGCCATCGAACCCAGGTTCCAGGAGCACTTCGTCAACGCCATGGGCTTTCCGAATTCGGTCGAGGCGTTCCCGAACCTGTCGGCGGTCGTCAAGCTGCCGCAACGCACCGCCACGACGCAGCCGGACGGCCGACCGCGACGCCGGGCGCGGCCATCCACCATCGCCGATTGATATCGTGCAATCAGCGCCGCGACGCTCGAGAAATCAGCCGAGCATATTCGTATCACCGCACACCGAAATTGCCTGCCCCGAGATCGTGCGGCCGCGCGGGCTCGCGGTGAACACCACCATGTCGGCGAGCTGTTGTGGCGTCACGTAGTCCTTGAGCGAGGTGAACTGCAGCATGAATTGCTCCTGCTGCTTGAAGGTGCGGCCGTTCTGCTGCGCCTTGGCCTCGATCACGCGACGGATGCGGTCGCCAGCTACCAGGCCCGGCAGCAGCGCATTGACCCGGATGCCGTCGCTGCCGAGCTCGATCGCGATCGACTTGGTGAAGCCGATCACGCCCCACTTCGCCGCGGCATACGGCGAGCGCAGCGGAAAGCCGTGCTTGCCGGCCTGGCTCGACAGATTCATGATGCTGGCGTTCTTCGACTTGCGCAGATGCGGCACGGCGAGCCGCACGCAATTGAACTGGCTCGTCAGGTCGACCGCAATGCAGCGGTCCCAGTCTTCCGGATTGATCTCCTCGACCTTGCCGGTCGGGCCGGCGATGCCGGCATTGTTGACGAGGCAGTCGAGGCCGCCCAGATACTTGACGCCATCTTCGACCAAGCGACCGACGGCGCCGCGATCGGAAACGTCGCAGACGGTGGCCTTGAGGGCCGGATCGGACTTGGCAAGGGCGGCAAGCGCATCCTTGTCGACGTCGCACACGAACACGTTGGCACCTTCGCGCACGAAGGCGCGCGCGATTTCCAGTCCGATGCCGCCAGCACCGGCCGTCACCAGCACGCGCAAGCCATTGATGCCCATATCCATGATCGTCCTCCCATGCCATCGAAAGTTTCGGCAGGGATCAACGCATCATGGCTGGCATCGTGTCAAATGC
The DNA here is from genome assembly GCA_963741505.1 of uncultured Alphaproteobacteria bacterium. GTDB lineage: Bacteria > Pseudomonadota > Alphaproteobacteria > Rhizobiales > Hyphomicrobiaceae > JAKFWF01. The sequence goes on from CAVUIJ010000013.1 coordinate 108,199, forward strand.
CGGAGTGCGCCGCCTATTCCGCCGCGTCCATCATCTCGTCGTCGGCCGGGTGCGATGGTGCCTTCGGCAGATCCTCTAGCAGCATGCCCAGTGCATGCATGTAGACCTGCAGAATGCCTTCCTCTTCCTGGCGCTGATCGCGCGTCTTCTTGCGCAGCCGAACGATCTGGCGCAGCGCCTTGACGTCGAAACCGACCGCCTTGGCTTCCAGGAACTTGTCGCGGATGTCGTCGGAAAGCGCCTTCTTCTGCTCTTCCAGGTTCTCGATCTGCTCGACGAACTGGCGCAACTGATTTTGCGCGGCGGCCTGCAAGGTAGTCATGGCTTTGGTCCTTGAACGTCAGCCCGGGCCCTACGCGCACTGGCGACCTGGGGTGTATCACCCCCAATAAGCGTGCTGTTGCGACCTCAACAAGGCTGGCGTGAACGTTCGTGGCAGGTTATCCCCGCAACACACGGGCGCGCGACAAAGGCCTTGACGATGCTTGCTTACATCACCATCGGAACCAACGATCTGGAGCGGGCCGGCCGATTCTATGATGCCGCCCTGGCGCCGCTCGGATTCGGGCGACTAAAAACCAGCGACCGCGAGATCGGCTACGGCGTGGCGGCGCCGGCTGCGGGCGCGAAGCCGTCCAGCTTGTGGGTGTTGAAGCCGTTCAACGGTCTGCCGGCGACCTGGGGCAACGGCATCGATGTTGCATTGCTGGCGCCTTCGCGCGCGGCCATCGACGCCTTCCATGCAGCAGCACTGGCCCACGGCGGCTTCGATGAGGGCGCGCCGGGTCTGCGCCCGCAGTATCATGCGACCTTCTACACCGCCTACGTCCGCGATCCCGACGGCAACAAGATCAATGCGGTTTTCGAAGGTGAGTAGAATCAGCCGAGCTTCATGACCTGGATGATCGCCGGCCCGAGGATCACCACGAACAGCACCGGCAGGAAGAAGATGATCATCGGCACCGTCAGTTTCGGCGGCAGCGCGGCCGCCTTCTTTTCGGCTTCCAGCATGCGATGCTCACGGTTCTCCTTGGCCATCACCCGCAAGGCCTGACCGACTGGCGTACCATAACGTTCGGCCTGGATCAGCGCTGTCGCCACGCTCTTGATGCCCTGCAGACCGGTACGCTTGCCGAGGTTCTCGAAGGCGATGCGGCGATCGGAAAGGTAGGACAGCTCGGCCGTCGTCAAACTGAACTCCTCTGCGAGTTCGATCGACTGGCTGCCGAGTTCCTTTGCCACCTTGCCGAACGCGGATTCGATCGACATGCCGGCCTGCACGCAGATCAGCAGCATGTCGAGACTGTCCGGGAACGCATTCTTGAGAGCCTGCTGACGACGGCCTATCATATTCGAAAGGAAGAGGTTCGGCAGGTAGAAGCCGAGGAACCCGCCGCCAAACGCCATCAGCACCTTGACCATCGGCGGGTACGGCAGGGACTTCATGATGACGAACAAATAGAATAGCGCGACGAGGGTCACGATTGGCGGCATCGCCAGCCGGAAGAATGTATAGGCGACCAGCGGCGCCTGGCCGCGCAGACCGGCCATCTTCAAGGTGTCGCGCAGCTCCTCGGTGTCGAAGTAGCTGCGCACGCCGAACGTGTCGACCAGCTGCTGCATGAAGCCCTTCGGCGCCTGGCGCAGCTTCGCCGCACCCGGCCCTTCCTTCTTGAGCTCGGCCAGACGCAGCGTCCGCATCTTGTCGCGTTCGGTCGCCATCACCTTCATGCGCTGACTGATGCGATCGCGCGAGATGACCGGCATTGCGATCGTCAGCACGGTCGCGAACGCGGCGACCGCGGCCAACGTCATGACCAGCATTTGCGGTCGCAACACCAACTCGATGAAATCCATCATGGCAGCACCTGGTCGTCGCCGTCTGTGTCGTCGATGCGAGGTCCATGCCGGGACCTCGGTGGATTATCTAGAACTTGAAGTTGATCATCTTGCGCATCACCAGGATGCCGCACGTCATCCAGGCCGCAGCACAGGCCAGCATGAAATTGCCGATCATGGTGGAAAACAGGATGCCGATGTACTTCGGCGCCGAGATGTAGACCATGCACATCACGATGAAAGGCAGCGCACCGAGCACTGCGGCCGACGCCTTGGCTTCCGCCGACAGCGCCTTCACCTTGCCCGACAGGGTCTTGCGGTCACGCAGCACGCCGGACAGATTGCCCAGCGCCTCCGACAGATTGCCGCCCGCCTGCTGCTGGATGCTGATCACGATCGAGAAGAACTTCACTTCCGGCAGCGGCATTCTCGCCATCATGCGGTCGAAGCACTCGTTGAGCGGAATGCCGATGCGGCTCTGATCGACGACCTCGCGGAACTCCTCGTTGAGCGGCGCCGGGCTTTCCCGCGCGATGATGCCGAGGCATTCATTGAGCGGCAGGCCCGATTTCACGCCGCGCACGACGATATCGATGGCGTTGGCGAAGTTGTCGACGAACTTGCGCTGCCGGCGCTTGGTCAGGAACTTGAGCACCCAGCGCGGCAGACCGAATGCCCCGACGAAACCAGCGGCCGCGGCGGCAATCGGCGAGACACCAGAAACGAAGACCAGCACGCCGACGGCGCTGGCGACGCCACTCAGGCCGCTGGCGATCCAGAAGGCATTGGGGCTGATGTCGAGACCCGCCCGCTGCAGCCGCACTCTGAGTGAGAGCTTTTCCTTCTGTTTCTGCCGGTTCTCAAGCTCCTTCAGCGTGTCTGCGACCTGCTGTTTGCGGTTGGACGCCTGCTCCTGCTGGACGACGCGCGTGGCCCGCTTCTGCCTGTTCTCGGTGACGTTGGCGATGCGCTTCTCGGTGTTCTTCTCGCCGGACAGGTACGGCCACATGACGACGAGCACGATCGCCACGACCGCGGTCGCACCGAGCAGCAGGCCGAGCAGCTGGATCGGATCGGCATCAAGCATTGGCCTCTCCCATCGGATTGCCGTCCTGGTCGGCGACTTCCGAAGACGCGAGCGCCTCGGCCAGACGGTTCTGCTCGCCGTAGTACTCGGCACGATCCCAGAACCGGGGACGCGCAATGCCGGTCGAGCGGTGGCGGCCGATCAGCTTGTCGTTCGCGTCCTGTCCGGTGATCTCGTAGACGATCAGGTTCTGCAGCGTCACCACCTCGCCTTCCATGCCCACCACCTCGGTGATGTGCGTGATCTTGCGTGAGCCGTCGCGCAGGCGGGAGGCCTGGATGATGATGTCGATCGAGCCGGTGATCATCTCACGGATGGTCTTCGGCGGCAGCGAATAGCCGCCCATCATGATCATCGATTCGAGACGGCTGATCGCTTCGCGCGGGCTGTTGGCGTGCAGTGTGCCCATCGAGCCGTCGTGGCCGGTGTTCATGGCCTGAAGCAAGTCGAACGCTTCAGGTCCGCGGACTTCGCCGACGATGATCCGCTCAGGCCGCATACGCAGGCAGTTCTTGACGAGATCGCGCATGGTGATCTCGCCTTCGCCTTCGAGGTTCGGTGGACGCGTTTCGAGCCGCACCACATGCGGCTGCTGCAGCTGAAGCTCGGCTGAGTCCTCGCAGGTGATGATGCGCTCGTCGCTGTCGATCGAGCCGGTCATGCAGTTCAGCAGCGTCGTCTTGCCCGAACCGGTACCGCCGGAAATCAGGATGTTGCAGCGGACCCGCCCGATGACCTCGAGAATGGTCTTTCCCTGCGGACTGATCGAGCCGAACTTCATCAGCTGCTCGAGCTTCAGGCGATCCTTCTTGAACTTACGTATGGTGAGTGCCGGCCCATCGATGGCGAGCGGCGGCGCGATCACGTTGACACGGCTGCCGTCGGGCAGACGGGCGTCGCATATCGGGCTCGATTCGTCGACGCGACGGCCGACCTGGCTGACGATACGCTGGCAGATGTTCATCAGCTGCGCATTGTCGGCAAAACGGATGCCGGCCTTCTGCACCTTGCCGCCGACTTCGATGAAGGTCGTGGCGGCACCGTTGACCATGATGTCGGCGATGTCGTCACGCGCCAGCAGCGGCTCGAGCGGACCGTAGCCCAGGACGTCATTGCAGATGTCCTCGAGCAGCTCTTCCTGCTCGGCGATCGACATCACCACGTTCTTGATCTGGATGATCTCGCTGACGATGTCGCGGATCTCCTCCCGCGCCGCCGCCGAGTTCGAGTTTGGCAAGCTGCGTGAGATCGATGGTGTCGATCAGCGCATTGAAGACGGTGGTCTTGACGTCGTAGTATTCCTCAGAATGCTTCCGGCTCTGCTCGACCACCGGCTCGGGCGCCTTCGGTGGCGGAGCCGCGGCCACGCCGGCAGGCTTTGCCTCTTGTACTTTCGGGGCTGCCCCGGCCGCGGCGGGCGCCGCGGGCAGCACCTTCTTGGGCGCATTGGGATCGTTGGTACGGCGACCGAACATGGCCTGCTCTCCTTAGCGCTTGAACTTCAGTTTCTCGAGCAGGGGGGCAAGCGCACTGGGCATTGCCGATTTCTTCTGCTCCGGCCGCTGCTCCTTGCGATGTGCCAATGCCATCGCAAGTTCGCGGATCGGAGCGACGGCCTTCGCCTTCTTGTTCAGCTCCTCGATCATCTGGCCGTTGTTGGCGGCCTGGCCGAAGGTTTCGCTGTCGAACTCGATGATCGCCACCGGCTTCAGATCGAGGCTCTGGGCGAACTCCTTGGCGCTGATCTCGGGCCGCTTCGGCATGTTCGCCATGTTGAGCACCAGGTGCGGCGGGCCGTCGTTGGTGCGCGACTGCTTCAACAGGTCGACGATGTTCTTGGCATTGCGCAGGTTGGCGAGGTCGGGCACGGCGGTGATGACGACTTCATCGGCGCTGAGCAGGATGCGCTTGGTCCACGATGTCCAGGTGTGCGGCAGGTCGACCGCGACGAACGGCACGTTCTGGCGCACGACGTCGAGCACCGTGGTGCACGCCTCGGCGGACAAATCGTAGTCGCGATCGAGCACGACTGGTGCTGCGAAAATGCTGAGATGCTCGGAGCACTTCGTCAGCAGGCGATCGAGCAGGACTTCATCGAGCCGCTCCGGGCTGCCGAGTGCTTCGGCGATGCCCTGGACCGGGTCCTGGTTGAAATCGAGGCCGGTGGTGCCGAATGCGAGATCGAGATCGGCGATCACCACGTTGCTCTTGAGCACCTCGGACAACGTCCAGGCAGCGTTGTGGCATATCGTCGACGAGCCCACTCCGCCCTTGGCACCGACGAACGCCAAGACGTTGCCGACCGGGTCGGAATCCGGATTGTTGTAGAGGTTCGAAATGCTCTCCATGACCTGGATCGGCGACACCGGCGCCACCAGATATTCGCTCACCCCGCGCTTCAGCAGCTCGCGATAGAGGATCACGTCGTTGACATGGCCGATGACGACGACCTTGGTGCCGCTGTCGCAGCTCTCCGCCAGCTTGTCGAGCTCGCCAAGCATCTGCGGGCGGGGCAACGAGCTTTCGATGACGATGAGGTTCGGCGTCGGACTCTCCTGGTAGTGGGCGACGGCGGCGGGGGCGCCACCCATGTGCAGGCTGACATGAGCCTTCGACAGGCGACGATCCTCGGCTGCGACCTGCAGGGCCTCGGCGGTGCCGGCATCCTCGCAGAACGCCTGGATCGAGATCCGTGGAATGGGACGCGCCTTCGCCAAGGCCTCCCTGGTATCGGCGGCAACGTCCTCGTAGACGGAGAGTTGTCCACCTTCTTCGATAGTCTGCTCGGCGGCAGCATGGGCCTGTCTGGTCATGACATCACTTCCTTCACATCCATAATCAGTTGGCGCCCTTGACGACGGAGCGTTCGTCGGCCTGCTTCTGCGAGATAGTAGACTCGCCCTTTATGTATTTTCCCCAAACGACGTCGCGCCGTTCCGCCGCTGCCGGCGTCATCGACCGCGGACCGATCAGATCTGCCGGGTTGGCCACCTGGGCGGCGAAAGTTGCGCTGCGTCGCGCAGCCGAAATCGGGGTAGGGCAAATTCTTGGTTTCTTCGGCCAGATTGGTGGTCCAACGGCCGCAAGTTGGCCCTTCCGCGACGAACCGCAGATAGGAGACGCGGATCGCCGGCTGCGGATCGCGCTCCTCGTGATAGGCCTCGATCGTGATCGCACTGTCGGCGAAGCCGCCCTCGCGCATCAGATGCCGGATCTCCGCCACCGCCTGCATCGACGCCACTTCGTTCGCCGATCCGCTCGGCGCCGAAATGACGAGCTTGCTGTTGCCGCTGTCGCCGCCGCGATAGCGATTGAGGAAGTCCACGACCTGGGCCTTCTGGTGCGGCGACATGCCGGTCGAGCCGCGCGGCACCTTGAGCGAGAGGTTCGATGGCTGCTGCGACACCAGGATCGGGTGGCGCTGCGTCGGATCGACGACGCTCCAGCCGGCGACCTGCGGGCCCTCATCGCCCGGCTTGCAGCCGGCGATCATCAGCGCTGCCGCCGATACCAGTGCCAGCTTCACGGCGAGCCTATGGCTGTTGCGCGCTGAACGGGCGGCGACCGGAGCAATTCTTGCGTTATCGTGGGTCATGACATGTTCTCCAGCGCGAGGCCTTATTCAACGATGAACCCGTAGTCGCCCTTGAGACCGCCGTCGGGCATGGCAGTGCCCTTGCCGTAGATCTTGTTCAGGTGACCGAGGAAATTCGCCTTCATGTCGGTGGCCGGCGCCAGGCCGTCGTCAGGACGGGACAATTCGCGGCGAGCCGAGGGGCGAACCAGGTACGGCGTGACGATGACGACGAGTTCGGTCTCTTCCTTGATGAAGTCGCGGCTGCGGAACAGCGTGCCGAGCACCGGCAGATCCTTGAGGCCCGGGAAGCCATCGATGTTCTGCTTCAGGTTGTCCGAGATCAGGCCGGCGAGAGCCAGCGAGCCGCCGGACGGCAGTTCCACCGTCGATTTTGCCTGCCGCTTTTTGAGCGCCGGGATCGAGATGCTGCTCAATGTAACGGCGCCGCTGTTGGTGAGTTCGCTGACCTCGGTCTCGATCTTCAGGCTGATTCGGCCCTCCGACAGCACCATCGGCGTGAACGACAGGCCGACGCCGAACTCCTTGTAGGTCACCGACAGCGCGCCCGAGGTATCGACAACCGGGATCGGATACTCGCCGCCGGCCAGGAACTTGGCGGTTTCGCCCGAGACCGCCGTCAGGTTCGGCTCCGCCAGCGTCTTGACCAGGCCGTCGCGCTCGAGCGCGCGAATCGCGTGACTGATGCGGTTGCCACCTGCGCCCCAGCCGCCGCTGGAAGCCGGAGTTGCCGAAGGCTCCCGTTGCTGGCCCGGCGTTGTAGTTGCAGAGCTGCGCCGACGCCGCAGGCATCGAGGGATCGCTCGGGTCACCGGCAGTGGAGAAGCCGGACATCGGCAGGCTTGCCGAGGCCCGCCGCGGCGGTCAGCGGCAGTGCATTGGCGGTCAGCAGAGCCGTCGACGAAATTGCCGTTGGCGAGCTGTGCACCAAGATTGATGCCGAACTGCTTCAGCAGCGAGCGCTGCACTTCGGCCATCACCACCCGCAGCATCACCTGGTCCTCGCCGTCGATCGCGAGCAGGTTGATCACCTTCGACTTGGCGTCGGCACCGCTGGCCTTCACGTCCGAGTTGCCGGTGGTGGACACGGCGCTTTGCGACTGGATTTCGACCGAGACGAACTGGATCGCGATCTGCACCGCGCGCGCGGCATCGGCCGGGGTGCGCACCGAGCCGTTGAGCACGACCGCCTCGTTGATCATCTCGACCTTGATGCTCGATCCCGGCAGCAGCCGGTTCAGCATGCTCTCGAGGCCGGAGGAATCACGCTCGACATAGAGCTCGAGGGTCAGGAACTGCTGGCCCTGGTTGTCGAAGAAGAAGGCATTGGCGACGCCGCTCTTCTTCGCCAGCAGGAAGATGCGGTTCGAGGTCTGCACCACCGCATCGACGACACTCGGATCGGAGATCAGCACATCCTGCAGATGGCGCGGCACTTCGAGCACGGTGGACTTGTTGAGGCCCATCCGCAGCTTCTTGTGCGCCGGCAACCCGGCCTCGCTGATGCGCATGATCGACTGCAAACCGCCTGGATGCTGCAGCTCCTGGACGTTGCCGTCGAGCTTCATCGCAGCGCGCTTGGGATTGGCAGCACTCTGGGCAAGCGCATCGCCGCCGCTCAAGGCGGGAGCCAGGCTCCCGGCGAGGCCGCAAATGCCGGCCAGGGCAAGGCCCTTGGCGATGGTCGCAATATTCCGCATGGATATGGAGCCTTCTGACGAGCTACCGAAACGAGGGGTGCACTCAGACGCGGACACATACGCAGACGGGTAATCGGTCTTGAATTGACGCTCGTTGCCGGCTGGAGCCGGCAGCGAGGTAGGATCAGTTGACGCCGTAGGCGCGAGACTTCACGCCGTAGCGCAGGATACGGACCGAGTTGCCGCGATCCTTCTTGTTCATATCGTCGTTGGCGGTCGGACCGTCGCCGTTGAGGTCGGCGATCGAGCGCAGGGCAAGCGAGATTTCACCCATCGTATTGGCCATCGCCAGCAGCTCGGACTGCTTCGGCGTCAGCTCCAGCGTGGCGACGGTGCCCTCGGCGTTCTTTTTGCCTTCCTTGGCCTCGATCTGCTGGCCGATGGCAAGCACCCGAACGTTGCGGAAGAGCGTGTCGGTAACGACGTCCTCGGTGCCGTTCTTGGTGCGCTTGCGCTGCGTCAAGATGACGTCGACATGGTCGTTGGGCAGGATCAGCTTGGCGACGGCGGTCTTTTCCTCGATCTTGGTCGAGATCGCGCGCATGCCGGGCGGCAGGATCGCCGCCAGAATGCCGCCGGCGCCGGGCTTGATCACCTTGTTGTCTGTGATCGGCTCGCCGGAAAGGATCGGTGCACGGGCAATGTGACCGGAATATTCGTTCAGCGCCTGGGGCTTCGCGGTGCTGGTGATGAAGCTCGGGCTGAGCGCGTCCTTGGGCCAGTCCTGCCAGCGGAAGCTCTGCTCGGTCGCAACCGTGCCGAGCGGGAGATCGGAGCGGGCAACGAGCACCTTGACGGCATCGACGACCCGGTCGACGACCGGCGCTGGTTTCGGCGGCTGCTTCAACATGCTGCCCATCATCACGAACGCGAGAATGCCAGCGACGCCTGCGACGGAAATTCCGATCAATTGTGCTTTCTTCATAGCGCAGCAGGTCCTTTCAGCGGTCGCGCACGACCTCGGTCACTGCTCACTATGCCGCCCAAGTCTCAACGCCCGGTTAATTGGCGTATGTTTTCGATGCAGGCATGGACAGCCGGGGCGGCGAGCGACCGGCCACCGCAAGAACACACGGCCCGTGCCGCAATTGAAGCGGAACGCGGGCCGTAGAAGGAAAAGCCGCGGATGTCTGGCCGCCGCTGCTGGCTTCGATCAGCCTGCAAACGCCGCGAACCAGGGGGTCGAGGGGTAGATCCACAATGCTGCGCCGGCAAGCGCGATACCATACGGTATGCCGCCGTTGCGGTCGTGCAGGCGCATTGCCCATTCCTGGCCCATGATCCAGACCGGTGGAATGATGCTGCGGTAGGTCAGCAACACGATGGCGAGGACGCCGCCAAACAGTGTGACCATGACCAGGTAGGGCATCATGCTGCCGAAGCCCAACCACAAGGCCGCGGCGGCCAGCAGCTTGGCGTCGCCGCCGCCAAGCCAACGCATCCAGAACATGAAGACGCCGATGCCCAGAAACAGCAAGCCGGCGGACACGTGATTGGCGATCGTCAATAGCGGCATGCCGACCATCAAGGCCGAAATCGCGAATGCCGCGATCAGACCCAGCGACACGCGATTGGGGATTGTCATCGTGAACAGGTCCATCGCCCCGGCGAACGCCATTGCGACTGGGAACATCATCAGCAGGGGATATTCGAACATTGGTACTCTCGATCGCGATCTGAAGAGTGAAATCCGCGAGTTTGCGCCCGGGTCTCCGTTACGTGCGCAGCAGGCGTTGGCCCGGCATCACGGGAAGCCCTTTTTCACGGCGGTAAAGACGTCGACAATGCCCTGCCCCACCTCCAGCGCGACCGTGACGATGGCGAGGCCAATCGAGCCGGCGATCAGGGCGTATTCGATCGCCGTCGCCCCGCTTTCATCCCGCCCGAAACGGCGAAGCAATGCCCACATGACTTTCTCCTCGGAATTTTCAATCTTCTGCCGCCTCGTCGGCAGCGCCCAGGCCATGGCGCACATCCTAAGCCTTCGAGTGTTAACGGGCCTGCCAACCCGCCAGCCAATATTGAAACTTTTTCGATTGCCCTAGCTTTTGACCAACAATGCTTGGCGTCATCGAACCAATATCGAACAACCGCCAGTTCAGATGGGCGCCATTAGCGCAGAAGGGCGGAACGCCATCGGCGCCCGCCCCCTGTTCGTGCACATAGCCCGATGATCAGGCCAGCAGCTTACTGCTGCACGCTCGTCAGACCCTTCTTCACCGAGGTGAAGGTGTCCTTGATGGCGGTGCCGACTTCACCGACGATGGTGATGATGAAAACGCCGATCAGCGCGGCGATCAGGCCGTACTCGATCGCGGTGGCGCCGGACTCGCACTTGGCAAAACGGGCGAAGAGGTTCTTCATGACTTCAGGTACTCCCAATGGGTTTCAATTCCGGGGCTTGCTCCCCTGTTCATTCGAGCTGTGTTCGAGACTCGACCTTGAACTGCCGTTAAGAGTACGCCCCACCAATTAACATCCGGTTGAATTGAGGTATTCCGCAAAAAATACTATTCGCCTTTTGCCTTAAAAATAGATTTAGCGATGCCTGTTTTCAAATCAGTTTCCGAAAACAAAAAAGCCGCTCGATCCAATTGATCGAACGGCTCTCTTGTTGACTTCCGGCCGTGCCCCGCAGCGCGGACGGATGAGCGCAACTTACTGCTGCACGCTCGTCAGACCCTTCTTCACCGAGGTGAAGGTGTCCTTGATGGCGGTGCCGACTTCACCGACGATGGTGATGATGAACACGCCGATCAGCGCGGCGATCAGGCCGTACTCGATCGCGGTGGCGCCGGACTCGCACTTGGCAAAACGCGCAAACAGGTTCTTCATGACTCGCATACTCCGTTTTGATCAACTCTAGCTGTTATCCCCAGCCCAGCTGAACTTCGCCCGAAGTCCAAACTTGAACTGGTCCCGAACATATATGTGGTCGTTTAAAATACCGTTTCGCAACCGGCGCAGTTTCGCCGACGTAACGCGCGTTTGCCGATATTGCTTAATCGGAATATAACGACGAGCATAATCTTTTTGGTACAATGAAATAAAAAAATCCGCCCAGTCGTTTCCGACTGGGCGGTTGCTAATCGACTGGCCGATGAGGCCGTCGGCGTGCTTACTGCTGCACGCTCGTCAGACCCTTCTTCACCGAGGTGAAGGTGTCCTTGATGGCGGTGCCGACTTCGCCGACGATGGTGATGATGAAAACGCCGATCAGCGCGGCAATGAGGCCGTACTCGATCGCGGTGGCGCCGGACTCGCACTTGGCAAAACGGGCGAAGAGGTTCTTCATGACTGGGTACTCCAAATGGTTGACTGACTGCGCTGTCGCGCTCCCGTTCAGCAGCACTTCAGCGGTGCCGTCCGAACAATTGCGACGTTAGCGTCAGGAAATTAATATCAAGTTACCGCGCTGGCCTCAGGCATTAACAGCAAGCAACAAAACAAATCCGCTCAAATAATAAGCGTTGCGAACAAGCATTGTCGAGTTTTATAATCGTATCAATGCGTAAATTTTTCGCTTAAATTCGAATTTTTACCTGCTCTTTCGGTCGCACCTAAGAAGTATTGCTTGTAATTCTATAGTTTTCACGAACGCCTGCCCACCAGATATTCATGCAGTTCGCTGCTTTGGCCGGTGCCGGCGCTGCCAACGCTTCCGAACCCACGTCAGGCCAAGTCGAAGGTCCGCAACATCAGCCATTACTTCTTGCACGAAGTTCGCGGCGGAAACGTCACCGGGGCGTGCAATTTCGCGGTCACCTGACCAGCCGTGCAGATCCGCCCCAGAACTGCTCACTCGTTTGCAGTTCCTTCACCAATTTCAGGCGTTATGGCGGTAGCACCCCGTAAGCCGGAGGATCTCGACCGCCATGTCAGCCTTTTCACTTTTCCCGCGCCGCAGCCTCTCGAGCCCGATCTCGGCTTTCCTGACCGCGTCCGCTGCCTTGGCAACGGTGGCCGTCGAGATCCCGGCCGCCCGTGCCAATGACCTGATCGTCAAGTATGATCAATCGCAATTGCTGCGCCTGCCGCGGCCGGCAGCGGAAATCATCATCGGCAACCCGACGATCGCCGACGTTTCGGTGCAGGGCGGCAACCTGCTGGTGGTCACCGGCAAGTCGTTCGGCATCACCAATATCATAGCCCTCGATGCCGATCGCAACATCATTCAGGACCAGCGCGTGCTGGTACAGCGCGACGAAGTCAGGGTGGTCAACCTGCAAAAGGGCAGCAAACGCGAGAGCTACAATTGCTCGCCGCAATGCAACCCGTCGATCACCATCGGTGATGATCCGGCCTTCTTCGCCAGCGTCTCGGCCAATACGGAGCGCAAGCTCAAGTCGTCCGAGGGCGGCTCGGAAGGCGGCGGCGCCGGATCGAACTAGAGCTGGTGCGACACTTTACATTGCAGCTTCAAAAGCGGCGCTCGCCCCGACATCAGGCTGGCGCCGCTGTCACTCATCGGCCTCACTCGTATTGCGAGCGATCGCCGGCCCGAAATCGTTAATCCGCCAGCAACCATGCCAAATCATAAAGCCGACAATAAACAAGCCGTTTAGATTTTTCGTATTCATTGGCAGAGCCGATCGTGGGTTTCGTTGGCTCGAGGTAAGCGTACGATGAAAAATGGGCTCTCTCTCTTGTGCCGCCAGGCGCGGGCAAGTGCTTTCCGGCATTTCGGCAACCTGCGGCGCGACGACAACGGCGCGACGGCGATCGAGTTCGCCATGGTCTCCATGCCGTTCCTGGCGCTGTTGTTCGGCATCATCGCCGTCGGCCTGTTCTTCTTCACGACGTTCTCGCTGGAAAACGCCATCGAGCAGGCTTCACGCCCGCTGCGCACCGGTGAAGCCCAGACCGCCGGCATGACCAAGGACCAGTTCAAGACCAGCGTCTGCCACAACGTGCCCGCCTACGTCGATTGCGCCGGCAAGCTGCGGATCAACGTTCAGAAGTACAATTTGGGTGACATCATCGTGGCGCCGGCCTGCGTCGACGCCGGTGGCGCGCTTGTTCAGCCCGCGGCAACCGCCTTCGCACCTGGTGCCGCCAACCAGATCATGCTCGTCACCGCCTGCCTTGAGTGGGAGCTGGCCGGGAAGATTCCGTTCCTGACGCTGTCGTCCATGGGCAACGGCTCGGCTCTGATCCAGGCGTCGACCACTTTCAAGATCGAACCCTACAATTGATTGCGCACGCGAAAGCACTCGGTACGCTGCGAACACGGAAAGACGGACGAATGACCATGCAGAACCTCAGCTTCGGCCGAATGAAATCCACGATGCGAGCGCTTCTCGGCTATTTGCAGCGGGACGAACGCGGTATCGCCGCCATCGAGTTCGCCATGATCGTGCCGATCATGTTCTTCCTGTTCGTCGGGTCGGTCGAATTCAGCCAGGCGATTACCGTCGACCGCCGCGTCACCCAGATCGCGAGTTCGACCGCCGATCTCGTCGCGCGCGAAAAGACGATCACCACCGCCCAGCTCGACAACATCATGACCATCGCCAAGGTGCTGATGCGGCCATACGACACGACGAAGATGAAAATCACGCTCGTCAGCGTCGGCGCCAAGGCCGGCAACAACTCGATCACCAAGGTCTGCTGGGCGTACAACTTCCAAGGTGGAACCCACACCTACGCCAAGGGTGACGTCTACTCCCTGCCGACCAAAGACATCATCGATGCCGGCGGCAGCGTCATGGTGGCCGAAGTCGAATACGACTATACGCCGCTGATCTTCAATTATTTCATCACCACATCCACGAAGCTGACCGACAAGTTCTTCTTGAAGCCGCGCGTCTCGAGCATGATCCAGTACAACGCGGAACCGATATGCACCGTGACCTGACTGTCCAATAGCAGCCGATCGGGAGGCGCGGCGCCGAACAGCAGTGTTCGGCGTTTCTTGCGTTCCGGAGAAACTATTGTGCCTGAAAATGAGATAGTTAGGCGATTGCTTCCGGGTACGACCTATCTATAACCATCCAATCGAACAGATGTTCAGTGATGATGGTGAGGATGGGACGGCGCTCGGAACACACCGCGGAAGATCTGCGAACATTGATCCTCGAAGCCAGCGAACAGATTATCGCGGCGCAAGGTCTGGCGGGGCTCTCGGCCCGCGAAATCGCCCGCAGCGTCGGCTATTCCCCGGGCACGATCTATAACATCTTCGATAGTCTCGACGATCTGATCCTGCAGGTCGAAGGCCGGCTCTTGGACCAACTCGACGCAACGCTCGCAAACCTGCCCTGCGAAGGCTCGCCGCACTCCCGCGTACTGCAACTTGGTCGCGCCTATCTGACCTTCACTGCCGAACGGCCGCGCCTGTGGAACGTGCTGTTCGAACACCATCTTCCTGCATCGGAGCAGGTTCCGGCCTGGTACCAGGACAAGCTCGACACCCTGATGCGGCGCGTCGAAAACGCACTGCGGCCCCTTGCCCCCGGCGGCGAGCAGGCCGATGTCGAAAGAGCGGCCCGAGTTCTGATGGGCGGGCGTGCATGGCATCACTTCGCTCGCCACCGCCGAAAAGTTGTCGACCGTGACTTCGGAGGGGGCCCAGGCCCTGGTCGACGATCTGATCACGCACTATCTCGCAGGCCTCGAGCACAGGCGCCTCGCCGCCGCCTGTTGAGCCATGCCGCTCATGCCGCGCGGCGGGGAGCGGCGCCAGCTGCGCAATGGCGTTGGCATAGTAGGCGAGCAACGGCTCCTGACCGGCGACGATGCTGATCATTCCCCCGGTCTCGGCCACCGCCCGGCGCAGGATCAACATGCGCAGCCCGACATCGACAGCGTATTCCTCGTCCGCGCGCGGCACATAGATCTGGGCCCCGGCCTCGCGAAGATGAATCATGAGGTCGGCGACCGCGAGCTTGAGATCGAGCGTCGACAACGGTTGCCCGCCGGCCGCGAGCACAGCCGATGCGACGAGACTGACCGGCAACGCCGGCACCGCACGACCGACCTGCGCCATCAGCACCGCCGCCAGCTCTGCGATCCGCTCGTTGCGCGTCGGCTCCGACAGCGTACGGAAATCGAAACCGTTCTCGTTAATATACTGGCGCAGGGAGACCGGCTTGCCGAAGCTGACGCAGGCGTAGCCGTTGCGGTACCAGCGGCCGAACAGCCGTCCGACGACGGTGCGACACGCGAAGCTCGTGAAGGTCCCGAGCTTGAAGGCGAAGCGCGGCCGCTCGCCGTTACGGACTTGCGCTGCCGATGCCAACAAAACCCGGTCTTCCAGGACACGATCGTAATTGAGGCCGACCGGTACGAACGCAATGTCGCGCGCGCCAGCCGGGTCGAAATCGGCCACCATATAGGCAAGCAGCCCGAGTTTGGCCGGCTGCAACCGGCCGTCGCGCGACAGACCGCCTTCGGGAAACACCGCCTGGGTCACTCCCGATGCGGTCGCGAAATGGACGTAGCGCGCCAGCACGCGGCGGTAGAGCTGGTTACCGCTACCGCGGCGAATGAAGTAGCCGCCCATCAGCCGGATCAGTTGGGCGAGACCGGGCACCTGCGCCCACTCACCAACCGCGTAACTCAACGCCGAGCTGCGCGAAGCGAGATAGGTCACGAGGACATAGTCCATGTTCGAGCGGTGATTGATTACGAACACCACTGCCGCGCCCGGCTCAATACCCTGCAGTGCCGCGATATCACTGGCCCCGACCCGAACCCGGTACAGCGCCGTCGACAGTCTGCGCGCCGCCCTGGTGCCGAACTTGAAATAGATTGCCGCATTGAACGCCGGCACGATCTCGCGGGCATAGCGCTGCGCCCGTTTCTCGACCACGCGCACCGGCTCGCCGGTCGCCCGCGCCTCGGCCGCAATCGCGGTCTGCACCGTGGGATCGAGCATCAACTGGGCAACGAGGGACCGGCGTCCTGCAAGCTTGAATGGCGCGATCGGCAGCGCCAAACGTTCGTTGAGCGTTTCGATCGCCCGCTCGCGGCGCATCGCCATGAAGCTGCGGACAAGCGGCGACACGACCCGATCGGTGATGCCGATTGCGGCGAACACCCAAAGCAGCGCCACGGCCCAAACCGGCAGAGCGAGCCAATCCCCCACGTCCAGCCCTCCCACGGCAAGGTTGCGCAACCTTTGCCGCAGACGCTAGCAGGCGCCCGTCGGGTTCGCTACTTCGGCGGCGGCGCAATCGCGCCGGTGGTGATCGCGGACGGGGCAAGCGGGACAGCGGCGGTGCCGCCGGCTCGGGTCGGAGTGCCGGGCGGCGCCGGCACCGGCTTCTCGGCGAGATTGATGATGCGGAACCAGTTCTGGTCGCGCGGCAGCAGCTTGTGATGCAGGTTGGACCAAAGGTCGCGCGAAACGATGCCGTCGACGAACGGCTTCGCCGGCGGCGTGAATACGAACGCGGCAACGGTCGCGGCGCCGACCAGCGCGCTATCGGCCATGCGCTTGCGATCGAATAGCTTCAGCGCCGTGCCGAACGATGCCTTGACCCGGGTATCGAGGACATCGACGCTGTAGATCTCGTCGAGGATCAGATGCGTAATGTAGCCGAGGAACAGGAAGCCGCCGGCGAGCCAGGCGACGCCTTCGTGTCGGTTGAGAACGTATTTGAAGGTGATCGCGGTCAAGAACCAGAAGAACACGCCGGCCAGGATCGAGTGCCAGATGCCACGGTGGTAGGAGAACAGGTGAAACAGCGCCTGGCCGCCATAGCGCACACCAACAAGCGTGCCAAGCCAGATCAGCCACATCTCCGCGATCGAGAACTTGTAGGCGATGGTGAACAGCGCCACGAACGAGAAAAACACTGCGAGCCCGCCGAACATCGCCTGGCTCGGCCGGCTGTCCTTGAGATCGATGTCGGGCAGTACGCTGCCGAGCACGCCGGCCATCGTCACTGCAATCAGGTTCTCCGGTGCGATGACGTCGGCGGCAAGCGTCAGCGTGGCGAGCGCGCCGCTGACGACGGTACCGATCGCGATGTGCGTCGTGAAGTTGGCCATGGCATACCCCTCGCCTGCGACGCGGCACCAAATCCAAGCCCCCTGAGGATCAGATTCGGGCATCGAGCGGGAGGCCGGCCCTCGCGAAAGGTGTGGACCGCAAGGCTTTTCCCGCGCGCCTGTGCAGATTGCCGCCGCTATCGGGCGAGGCCGGCGAGCCGCTGGCGGGCTGCATCCGCTTCCTGCAAGAGCTGGGCGTAGATTTCGGCAACCGACTGCGGCTTGCGGGTAAAGGCGATCGCCTGCCCCATCGACAGCACGCCGCGCTCCCAGTCGCCGCTCTCGTAGGCGTGCTTCTGGTGCAGGCCAGCGACGAAGGGCCGATAGCGCTCGTAGTCGGTAATGCCGGCCGCCTCGAGTTCCGCCACGCTGCGCGCATCGGCATTGTCGAGCACGCGATAGGTGTTGCGGAAGCTCTGCATGATGAGCCTGGACGAGCCTTCGTCGGCTTCGATCATGCGCGCCTTGTAGGCGGCGTGGGCACCGATTTCGGTGGCGGCCAGCATGCGGGTGCCGACCAATACCGCATCGGCACCCATCGCGAGCGCCGCCGCGATCTGACTGCCGTGCCCGACGCCGCCGCCGACCACGAAAGGCAGCTTGATGCGCTCAGCACCGAGCGGCGTCTGCACGAAGGTGCCGATCAGCTGCAGTCCGGGATGGCCGCCGCATTCGGCACCGACGACGACCACGGCATCGATGGCGAGTTTGGATGCGCTCAAGGCATGTCGCACCGTCGACGTCTTATGCATCACCTTGGCGCCGGCCGCCTTCAGCGGCGGCAACAGCTCCTTGGGCGGCATGCCGGAGGTCTCGACGAGCCGCACGCCCTCGTCGAGCAGGATCTCGACGTGTCCCGCGAGAAAGGTGTTCTCGGCCTCACGCGGCGTCAAATAGAGATTCACGCCGAACGGCTTGCCGCCGGTCAGGCTCCGGCATTTCTGCAGCTCGGCGCGAAAGGCGCCAGGATCGGGAAATGTCCGTGCAGTGATGAATCCCATGCCGCCGGCGTTGACGCTCGCCGCAACATAGGTTGCATCAGAAAGCCACATCAGCCCGCCGCACAGGATCGGATGGTCGATGCCGAACAGCTCGGTGATGCGGGTCTTGAACCGCGGCATGGAACTCAAATCGGCACCTGTCCGATCGACATGCCGCCGCAGACGTAAAGCACCTGGCCGGTCGTGTACCAGGCGCGATCATCGAGGAAATAGGCGCACGCGTGCGCGATCTCGGTTGGCGTGCCAATGCGGCCGGTCGGAATCTGTTTCAGGAACGCCGCCCGCTGCGGCGAACCGTCGGGGTAGTTGACCTGCAGCATCTCGGTCGCGATCGGTCCCGGCGCGATGCAGTTGGCGGTGATGCCGTAGCCGGCATTCTCCAGTGCCACCGTGCGGGTCAGCGCCAGAATGGCGGCCTTGGTCGCACCGTAGACCGCCCGCGTCTGCTTGCCCAGCGCCGCCCGCGAGCCGATGTTGACGATGCGGCCGAACCTGGCATCGCGCATCGCCGGCAGCACCGCCTGGATCGCCAGCACCGGCGCGCGCACGTTGAGGTTCATCATCGTGTCGTAATCGGAGCCGGTGGTCTTGGACAAATCGGACACCAGCGCGACGCCGGCATTGTTGACGAGGCGTGTCACCTTGTGGCGTCGCGTTATGTCCGCCAGCACCTTGCTCGTCGCCGCCGCATCGCCAAGATCGACGGCGATGAACTCGCCCTTGAAGGCCGCCGGTTTCGAACGCGACAGGCCGATGACGAGGTGACCCTGGTCGGTGAGGTCGGCGGCGATCGCAGCCCCGATGCCGCGGCTGGCGCCGGTTACGAGTGTGACGGGTTGCGGCATCGCTTGCGTTGCCTGGATTGAGAAGGTGGAGCGGGCGACCGCCGCAGTCATTGCGGCGGTCGCCCAACTCTCACGGACGGCGCTATGCCTTCTTCGGCGGGATCTTCACGAACTCCATCGGCTCTGGATAATAGCGGAACCCGTCGCCCTGCTTGGCCAGATGACCGTAGCCCGGCCACGGGAAGTGATAGGCCAGCATCGGTAGCTTTTGCGAGGCAATCATGTCGAACACCTTGAGGCGCGACTGCACCGCCTGCTTGGCGTCGGTGTCGTAGGCGAATTCGGTCCGCGGCTTCTCGGTGAGCAGGATCTGATGGTGCGTGATGTCGGCGGTATAGACCAGCGACTTCGCCCCGGACTTGATGATGAAGATCGTGTGCCCGACGGTGTGGCCAGGTACGGCCATGGCCTGGACGCCGGGAATGACATCCTTGCCGTCCTCGACGAACTTGATGCGGCCCTTGTACGGCAGCAGATTCTGCTTGGCGTGGGCGATGAATTCCTTGCTGGCCAGCGGGCTGATATTCTTCTCGTCGGTCCAGAAGTCATAGTCGAGCTTGTTGATGTGGATCGTCGCGTTCGGGAAGAACCGCTTGCCCTTGGCGTCGGCGAGGCCACCGGTATGGTCGATATGCGCGTGGCTGCAGATGACGTCGTCGATTTGCGCCGGGTTGATGCCGGCTTGCTTCAGGCCGGTCAACAGCTTGCCCGTGGTATTGCCGAACATCTTGCTGGTGCCCATGCCGCTGTCGAACAGCGCGAGACGCGAGCCGGTGTTGAGCACGATGAGGTTCTGCTCGAGCACGACGCTGTCCACCGGCAGGAAGTTGTCGCCGAGCGCCTTGACGATCTCGTCCTTGGTGATGTTCCTCATCGACGACGACGGCTCGCCGAGCGGCAGCGGACCGTCCGAAACGATCGTCGCCTGGAACTCGCCGATTGGGAAGCGGTAGAACTGCTGGGCTTGGGTTTTGACCATCGGCGCCTTGGCCTCGGCCGACCCCAGACCGGCAAACCCGCCCAGACTTCCCGCACCTAAGGCAGCAACCCCGCCAAGCAATGCGTTTCGACGCGACACGTTGATTTCCGACATGTGTTCCTCCACGCCTCCTCGTTGATGCGCCACGGCTCGTGGCGGTCTGCGCACGCCGGCACAGTAGGACCGAAGCGAAACCTATTTCAATCACTCAACGGATGAGCGCTGTCGCATTCCTGCGACCCTGCATCGGCGAATATGCACGGAATAGAACCGCAACTAACCAAGCAGCCGGCCGAAGAACAGGCAGCCGACTTGCACGATCGTGCCCACCGCGAGTTCGCTCGTGACCACCGCCGGATCGGCGACGATGTCAAAGGTGGCGTCGGCGCACTGCACCAATAGCCAATTGTAGACCACGCCGGTTTCCTCATTGACGAGTTTGGAATGCTCGACGACACGGCCGGTCAAGACAGCATTGGACGATGGCGGCGGCGCCGGGCCATCGCCTTGCGGGTCTCGATTGCCGAACAGGCCGAGCGGCATGAACGCCCGCGCGCTCGACGCAGCTCTCGCCAGCGCCACCCCATCCCCCGAACTCAAGACCTTGATCTCGCGCGCAAATCCAGTGAGCTTGGCGCGTGCCAGGAACGGCATCGGACGATCGCAGTGGGCGGCGAAATCGACCGCGTCGAACACGATCTGGTGGGCGCCGAGGCCGCTCGTCTCGTCCGGGCCGACCCAGGCCAGGAACGCGCCCTCGAAATCATTGTCGACCGGCCGGATGATGGTTTCGACGACTTCTACCGCGACGTCGCTCAGGCCCTCGAAAAAGGGGGTAAAGCCGATCACCGCACGGTCCTTCAAGGTGCCCGCCGCGTCTCGATCGCCAGTGATATGGAACCAGATCTCAGCGCCGGTGCGTGAGCGCCAGATCGCGTAGTCGCCGGGATCGCAGGCCAGCCGCTCGAAGGCATCGGCCGCCAGCCGCTGCATCGTCGCCTGGAAGTTCGCGTCGTCGGCGAATTCGAAACCGATCGTCGACAAATTGCTGACCAATGATCGTCCTCCGGCAGGCTCACCCGAGAGCCCGCTCCTCACGCCTTGGCGACGCCGAGCGCGATCTGAAAACGCCGTGCAATCGCAGCGCCATCCTTCTCCGGCAGCGCCCAGGGATCCTCGCTCAGCGCGATCTTGGCGATCGCCAGCGTCGGCCCGGCAGTATGAAACAGCAGCTTCACCAGCGCCGGCAGATCGTCGTGCGACGTCGCCACGAAGGTATTGGCGATGCCGAAGCCCTTGGCCACCGCCGTCAGATCGGTCTTGTGCGCGGTGAGGCCGGTTTGCCGTCCGGTCTCACCGAAGTGTTCATTGTCGAGCACCAGGATGGCGAGGTTCTTCGGCGCCTGGTCGGCGACGACGGCGAGCGAGCCGATGCCCATCATGATCTCGCCGTCACCGGTGAGACACAGGACGCGCTTGTCGGGTCGGGCGAGCGCCAGACCAAGCGCGGTCGGCACAGCCTGCCCCATACCGCCCCAGGAATAGAGATATTCGGGGCTGTCGCCGGCGGCGAAGCAGTCCCAGGTGGCGCTGCCGAGGCCTGGGATCACCAGCGCACCGGCGCGCTGGCGCAGCAGCTCGGCGACGAAGGCGCGGCGCTGGATCTTGTTGGAGCCGACGGTGGCTGCGGACGCTGACTTGCTCATTTCTGGCCAAATCCCTTTGCACCGATGATCCGTTGGCTCACCAGCACGGCGGCCGATTGATTGCCGTTGAACGCCATATCGGCGGCGGCACAGAACACTTCGCCGACCTCGGCCGCCTGGTCGACGGGGAAGCATTTGACACCCATGGTCTCGAGCACGGTGCGCGTGCCCTTTCCCATTGGCACCTGCCATGGATTGAACTCGCCCCACTGCCCGCGCATCGTCACCAGCAACAGCAGCGGTGCGCGCAGCGTCAGCGGATAGCCGACCGCATTGATGCAGTTGCCCACCCCCGACGATTGCATCGCCACCATGGCGCGCTTGCCGCCAAGCCACAGGCCGGTCGTCAAGCCGATGCCCTCTTCCTCGGTGGTCAAGGTGATGAGGCGCATGTCCGGCGCTGACTTCACCAGATGGAGCAGGCGGGTAAGCCCGCCGTCCGGAATGGTGCACACGGTCTTGATCGATCGTGCGTTCATGGCCTCGAACACGTCCGACGACCAGTCGTGCTCGGCCTTCTTCGCTGCTGTCATGTGTTCGCTGTGATCCCCGATTGCCGATACCGTATTGGCCGGGACACAATAGCAAGATTTCGGCTGCGGTCACGCACTTCGGCGCTGCAGCCGGCCGAACGCGACGAGTTCATGTCCCAGCCGCTCGCCGATCGAGGCGTCGTGCTCCTGGGGTGGCGCGATCGACGCCTCGGCGGCGATGAGTTTGCCTTCGGCGACGACCCGCATCTGCCTCAGCGCCAGTACCACCGGCACCACGAGTGCCTGCTCCAAGGCGGTCTTCAAGATCGGCCGGTAATGCTGATCTATGGCATTGGCACGGGCATTTTGGATACCGATCTGCTCGAGCAGCAGCCGGCAGAAGCTCTCCGACGGATTACGGAATTCGGCGAGCAGGCATGCCTTCAGGCGGTCCCTGAGCCCGAGGGCAAAGGCCTGTTCGGCAATCGTGTCGGGATTGTAGCTCGACGCCCGCATCATCATCAGGAATTCGATCGCCTCGCCCTCGATCTCGTCGTTGGCAACTTTGGCGAGATCGATCCGCATGAACGGCTCGTCGTCGAGCACATTGGGCAGCTGGCTGTCGGTGAATGCCTCGAAGACGACGCCGTTGGTGGCGACCGCCAGCCGGACCGAGCGATGCGCTTCGCAGTAGGCGCGAAGGCGGGCATAGGTCCGGTTGGTCGCTTGCGCGGTGCCGATCGCTTCGATGGCGATCGCCGGCTGGCCATCGACGAGAATGGCGAAGTTGATCGCGTCCTGATGCTCAGGAACGATCACCGACGGATCGCCGGCATCGTAGTCCAACAACTCGAGGAACGGCATCACGAGATAGATGCGCGTGGCGTCTTCGCCCGTGCAATGCGTCTTGATCCGCATCGTGCGCTCGGCGAACGCGACGAAACGTGATGCAAAATCCTTCGGCATTTGGCCCGTGCCCCCCGGGTAGATTCGACTGCCTGAACCAGCGTGCGATTCGAAGGCGGAAGCAAGGCAAGGGCCCAGGGTTTTCGTCAGCTCATCAGCCGCTCGACCTCTTTCAGGATCGCCGAGCCCATCTCTGTGGTGCCGACGGCACGCATGTTCGGCTGCATTATATCGCCGGTGCGGTAGCCCTGGGCCAGGACGCCAGCGATCGCCTTGTCGATCAGATCGGCTTCCTTGGCCATGTCGAAGGAATAGCGCAGCGCCATGCCGAACGAGGCGATGGTGGCGATCGGATTGGCCTTGCCTTGGCCGGCGATATCGGGGGCCGAACCGTGCACCGGCTCATAGAGCGCCTTGCGGGCGCCGGTCTTGGCGTCGGGCGCGCCGAGCGAGGCCGACGGCAGCATGCCGAGCGAGCCGGTCATCATCGCCGCCTCGTCGGACAGGATGTCGCCGAACAGGTTGTCGGTGACGATCACGTCGAACTGCTTCGGGTTGCGTACGAGTTGCATGGCGCAGTTGTCGGCCAGAATGTGATGCAGCTCGACGCCGGCGCCGTGCGCAGCGTGGGTTGCGGTCGCGACCTGGTTCCACAGCACGCCGGTCGCCATCACGTTGCGCTTTTCGGCGGAATGCAACTTTCCCGTGCGCTTGCGGGCGAGGTCGATGCCGACCCGGACAATGCGCTCGATCTCCCGGGTGGTGTAGACGGTGGTGTCGACGGCGCGCTTCTGGCCGTCCTCGAGGGTGACGATCTCCTTCGGCTCGCCGAAGTAGGTGCCGCCGGTCAGCTCGCGCAGGATCAGGATATCGAGGCCCTCGACGATCTCACGCTTGAGCGACGAGGCTTCGGCAAGGGCCGGATAGCAGATGGCCGGCCTGAGGTTGGCGAACAAGTCCATCTCCTTGCGCAACCGCAGCAGGCCCGCCTCGGGCCGCAGGTGATAGGCGACCTTGTCCCACTTCGGCCCGCCGACCGAGCCGAACAGCACCGCACTTGCAGCCTGCGCCTTGGCCATCGCCGCGTCGGTCAGCGGCACGCCGTGCTTGTCGATGGCGCTGCCGCCGACGAGATCGCTGGTGGTCTCGAACCGGCCGGCGTTGCTCTTCTTGTTGACGAGAGACAGAATGCGCTCGACCTCGGCCATGACCTCGACGCCGATGCCGTCGCCGGGGAGAAGCAGGAGCTGATGCGTTTTCATGGGGCCACCGATGTCGTTGCCGTTGGACAGGAAATGGATCGGCGCCACTGCTAGACCGTGGCGCAGCATCGTGCAACTGCTCGCCGCAGCGGCCCTGCCGCTCGCCATGGCCATGCCGGTGGCGGCGCAAGCGCCTGAGCTTGGCATGCCGCTCGCCTGCGAGCCGCAAAAAACCTGCTTCATCCAGCACTATGTCGACGTGGCGCCGGAGGCCGGCACACAGGACTTCCGCTGCGGGCATTCGACCTACAAGGGACACAACGGCGTCGATTTCCGCGTGCTTTCGGCCACCGCCGCGCGCCAGGGCGTAGCCGTAATCGCGGCTGCAGCCGGCACCATCAAGGGCCGCCGCGACGGCATGGCCGACAGCTTTGCGCGCGAGACCGGCCGGCCGGCGATCAAGGACCGCGAATGCGGCAATGGCGTCGTCATCGATCACGGCAACGGCTGGGAGACGCAATATTGTCATATGCGCCTGGGCTCGGTGAAGGTTGCATCCGGCCAAAAGGTCGAGCGCGGCGCCGCGCTCGGCGAAGTCGGCTATTCCGGTCTCGCCGACAGTGCCCATCTGCATCTGACCGTACGTCACCACGGCACGGTGGTCGATCCGTTCACTGGCCGCCGGCCGGATGGCACCTGTATTCGCGAGGGCTCACAGACGACCCCGCTGTTCGACGATAGCGTCGTGCTCGCCTTCCCCTACGCCGACGGCATATTCCTGCAGACCGGATTTGCTGAGCGGCCGCTCACCTGGACTGAACTCGAGCAGGACCATACCGTCGGCCAGCAGGTCACGCCCGATAGCGAGGCCCTGGTATTCTTCGCGCGCCTCTCACACCTGCGCGCTGGCGATCGCATCGAGCTCTCGGTGACCGGCCCTGCCAGCTTTGCCGTCGTCGCGCCCGGCACTGCCGTCGATCGCGATAAGGCGATCTTCCTCGCCCACGCCGGTCGAAAGCGCACGACGGCACGATGGCCCGCCGGCACCTATCAGGGCGAGGCACGGCTCATCCGCGACGGCACGGCGATCCGCTCCGCCGGCGCGACCTTCACGATGCCTTGAGCGGCGCCCGCCGCTCGACGAACATCTTCGAGATCACCGAGAACACGAGTTCGCCGTTCTGGTTGTGGCCTTCGTTCATGGACATCAGCAGGCCGAAGTTCGGTCGTGATCTGACGTCGCGCTTCTCGTGTACGCGCGTCGTGAAGCGGATCACGTCGTCGACGAACACCGGCTTCAGCCAGCAAATCTTCTCGAAGCCTGGCGACGGCCCGTAGATCGCTGGCCGCTCGCCGCGAAACTGCATGAGCTGCCCCTGGCGCAAGCGATGGTCGACCATCAACCTGAGCCAGATCGAGCCGGTGTGCCAGCCGCTGGCGCACAGGCCGCCCAACAGCGAGCCCTTGGCGCCTTCCTCCGACATGTGGAACTGCTGCGGATCGAACTTCGATGCGAAATCGACGATCTCGGCGCGGCTGAACCGGTGACTGCCGAGTTCAGTGACCGGGCCTTCGACCAGATCCTCGAAATAGTAGCTCATGGCTGGCGACCCGCGGCGACCGGATGGCGCAGACCCATCAGCTGGTTGGTGTCCCAGGTCAGCACCGTGTCGCCATCCTGATTGAGCATTTCGAAGAGGATGCGGGCAAGGCCGACATTCGGGCGCGAGGCCAGCATCCGTTTCGAATTGCAGGTATAACGCAGCGACAAGCGATCGCCGGGGAACACGGGCTTGAGGAACCGCACCTCCTCCAGTCCCGGTGAGCCGAGCGAGGCGGCTTCGAGCAGATAGCCGTCACAGAGCAGCCGCATCAGGATCGCACAGCTATGCCAGCCGGACGCGCACAACCGGCCGATCATGGATTTCTTCGCTGCCGCCTCGTCGAGGTGCAACGGCTGCGGATCGAACGCCCGGGCGTAGGCGATGATATCTTCCCTGGTGACGGTGGTCGAGCCGAGCGGCACCGTGCGGCCTTCGACGAGATCCTCGTAGTAGTGTTTGATGGTGCGCGGCGGTGCGGTCATGGGCAGTCGTGGCTCGCTGAAACAATTGGCCGGAGGCGTAGGGCAGGCCCTTTTCGCATCACCGGCGCAGTTGCCGCAAGGCTTCGCCCAGCACCATGGCGCCCGCCATCGCGACATTGAGGGAGCGCAGTTCGCGATGGATCGCGACCCGGATGCGGGCGTCGGCCGCCGCATGCACGCTTTCGGGCACGCCAGCACTTTCACGGCCGAGCAGCAGGATGTCATGGGGCTCGAACGCGAAATCGAGGTACTCGGTCTCGGCTTTCGAGGTCAGCAGCACCAGCCGCGACGCTGTGCCGGTCCGCGCCGCCTGGAAACGATCCCAGCTGTCGTGGCGGGTCAGGTCGACATGCGCCAGATAGTCGAGGGCCGCCCGCCGGAACGCCCGGTCGGAGGCATCGAAGCCGGCCGGCCCGATCAGATCGACCGACACTTGCATACAGGCGGCGAGCCGCAACAGCGTGCCGGCGTTCTGCGGAATATCGGGCTGGTAGAGGGCAAGACGCATGGTCGTGCTATGTAGCCGGATCGTGACCTGGTGCAATCGGCAGAAACTTCGATGCGGACCGTATACGTGCTCAAAGTTGTAGTCATCGTTGGCGGCTTGTATCTGCTGCTCGTGCTCGCCGGATATCTCGGCCAGCGGCGCCTGCTCTATTTCCCCGATCCGACCCGAGTCGCCCCGTCCCAGACCGGTCTCAAGGATGTCGCCGAGCGCATTATCGCGACGTCCGACGGCGAAACGCTCATCGCTTGGCAAGGCAAGGCCAGATCTGGCCAGCCGACGCTGCTGTACTTTCACGGCAATGGCGGCTCGGTGGCAGGCCGCGCCACATTGATCGCCAAGTACATGATGCGCGGCCGCGGCGTGATGATGATGTCCTATCGCGGCTATGGCGGCTCGAGCGGTTCGCCATCGGAAAGAGCAAATGTTGCCGACGCGCGGCTCGCCTTCGACAGCCTGCTCGCCGACGGAGTCCGGCCCCAAGACATCATACTTTATGGCGAATCGCTCGGCACAGGCATCGCGGTGCAACTCGCGGGCGAACGCAATGTCGGTGGCGTTATCCTCGACAGCCCCTATACGTCAGTGGTCGACCGCGCCGCCGAACTTTATCCATTCCTGCCGGTCGGCCTTATCTTGTCGGACCGCTACGAGACGAGTCGCCACATTGCCAAGTTGCATGCACCCTTGCTGATCGTGCACGGCGAGGCCGACGAGGTCATCCCCGTTGCCATGGGCCGCAAGCTTTTCGCTCTCGCCAACGAGCCGAAAGAAATCGTGACGCTGCCGGGCGCCGGCCATAACGACCACGACCTCTACGGGTCGTTCGAAGCGATAAACGGCTGGATCGACCGCTTGCGGTCGGGCGCGATCAAGCGCTGAGGCGGCAACTCACAAAAAATGGGATTTGCCAAGATACAAGAGGCTGCGCCAAATTGCCTCTTGCAGGCAATCGGCCAAGTGCCTTGAGGCTCGCATGAAAGGATGGCAGAAGAGCCCGGCGTCGATACGCGCTACCGCGCGGGTCGGTGCGCGCGTAGAAGGCAATTCCTCACAAACTAACTCGGCTGCCGTATCCTGGCTGCCCGAGCGCATGGCACTAGGAGAACTCCGTGGCATCCCACGCTGATGATACCAATCGCCGGGACTTTCTGACGCTTGCCGGTGGCGCTTTCGCGGCGGTCGGCGGCGCTCTGTCGATGTGGCCGTTCATCCACCAGATGAACCCCGACGCGAGCACCCAGGCGCTGGCCTCGATCGAGGTCGATATTGCCCCGATCAAGGAAGGCCAGGCGATCACGGTGCTGTGGCGGGGCAAGCCGGTGTTCATCCGCAATCGCACCAAGGCCGAGGTCGAACAGGCGGCCAAGACCCCGCTCGCGGACCTCAAGGACGACAGCGCCCGTAACGACCTGCTGCCTGAGAAGGCGCCGGCGACCGACGCCAACCGCACCAAGAAGGGCAAGGAGAACTGGCTCGTCACCGTCGGCGTCTGCACCCATCTCGGCTGCGTGCCGAAGGGCCAGAGCCTGTCGGACGCCAAGGGTGACTACGGCGGTTGGTTCTGCCCCTGCCATGGCTCGCACTACGACATTTCGGGTCGCATCCGCAAAGGCCCGGCGCCGCGCAATCTCGAGGTGCCGCCGTATGAATTCGTCGGCGACAGCAAGATCAAGATCGGTTGAGGACAAGCCCCCATGTCAGGTCACGATTCAACCTATACGCCGACGTCGCGCTTCGCCAAATGGATGGACGAGCGGCTGCCGGTCATGCGCATGATGCAAGGCCAGTTCGTCGATTTTCCGACACCGCGCAATCTCAACTACATGTGGACGTTCGGCGGCATCCTGACCTTCTGCCTCGTGGTCCAGATCGTCAGCGGCGTCGTGCTCGCCATGCACTACGTACCGAGCGCCGAGGCAGCCTTCGATTCGGTCGAGAGGATCCGCCGCGACGTCAATTATGGCTGGCTGATCCGCAATATCCATGCGGTCGGCGGTTCGATGTTCTTCCTCGCCTGCTACGTGCACATCTTCCGCGGCCTCTACTACGGGTCCTATAAGGCGCCGCGCGAGGTGCTGTGGATCCTTGGCGTGTTCATCTATCTGGCGATGATGGCAACCGCCTTCCTCGGCTACACTTTGCCCTGGGGCCAGATGAGCTTCTGGGGCGCCACCGTAATCACCAACTTCTTCACGGCGATCCCGGTCGTCGGTACGGCCATCACGCAGTGGCTGTGGGGCGGCTACGCCGTTTCCGGCGCGACGCTCAACCGCTTCTACTCGCTGCATTACCTGCTGCCGTTCGTGATCGCCGGCCTGGTCGGCCTGCACATCTGGGCGCTGCACGTGACAGGGCAGAACAATCCCACCGGCCTCGACGTCAAGAGCCGGGCCGACACCCTGCCGATGACGCCCTTTGCAGTTGCCAAGGACGCGTTCGCGCTCGCCGTGTTTGTGATCCTGTTCTCCTGGTTCGTATTCTTTGCGCCGGATTATCTGGGCCACGCCGACAACTACAACCAGGCCAACCCGCTGGTGACACCGACGCACATCGTGCCGGAATGGTATTTCCTGCCGTTCTACGCGATCCTGCGCGCGGTACCCTCGAAGCTCGGCGGCGTGCTGCTGATGTTCGCGGCCGTGCTGATCCTGGCGTTCGTCTCCTGGCTCGATACCAGCCGGGTGCGCTCGACCAAGTACCGCCCGGTCTACCGCTGGTTCTTCTGGCTGTTCGTGTTCACCTGCCTGGCACTCGGCTACCTGGGCTCGAAGCCGGCCGAGGGCGTCTACGTCTACTGGGCGCGCCTGTTCACCGCCTATTACTTCCTGCACTTCCTCGTTGTGATGCCGGTCGTCGGCCTGTTCGAGACGCCGAAGAAGCTGCCGCGCTCGATCGCCGAGTCGGTGCTCGGGCCCGCCGGCGGCGGCGCTGCAACAATGGCCGGCGCGACCGCCGCACCTGAGAAGCGCTGACGGGACGCATGACGCACATGAACGCCAGGATCACAACCATGACAACGTCATTCGACAAAGCCGTGCGCGCCGGCATCGCAGCGGTGCTGATCGGCCTTGCGGCACCGGCCGCCCTCGCCGCCGGTGAAGGGCCGCATATCGAGCGCAACAAATGGAGCTTTGGCGGCTTCTTCGGCCAGTTCGACGAGGCCCAGCTGCGGCGTGGCTTCCAGGTCTACAAGGAGAACTGCGTCGCCTGCCACGGTATCAAGCGCGTCAACTTCCGTAACCTCGTGCAGCCAGGCGGCCCCC
Source organism: uncultured Alphaproteobacteria bacterium (assembly GCA_963741505.1). Lineage (GTDB taxonomy): Bacteria > Pseudomonadota > Alphaproteobacteria > Rhizobiales > Hyphomicrobiaceae > JAKFWF01. The sequence goes on from CAVUIJ010000013.1 coordinate 138,386, forward strand.
AGTTCCCGGAGGAGAGCGTCAAGGCGCTGGCCGCGGCGTGGGACAACCGGATCTTCGATGGCCCGAACGATAACGGTGAGATCGCGGACCGCAAGGGCAACCTCATCAAGCGGCCGGCGAAGCTCGCTGATCCGATCCTCGGCCCTTACGACAACGACAACCAGGCTCGCGCGGCGCAAAACGGTGCGCTGCCACCGGACCTGTCGCTGATGGCGCGGGCACGCAACCTCGAATACACCGGCACGGTGTTCAACCACCCGTTGTCGATGCTGCGTGACGTCGCGGTCGGCTACCAAGAGGGCGGCGCCGACTACATCTACGCACTGCTGACCGGCTATGCCGAACGGCCGCCGGCCTACATGCGCGACAAGTCGGGTCATCTGGTCGCCGTCGCCGACAAGGACGTCAAGGACGAGAAGTCGGTCGAGCGCTGCGCTTCAGTCGCCACCGGCGAGGCAGGATCGCCGGACGTCTGCAACAAGTTGCAGGAAGGCATGCACTACAACAAGAATTTCCCCGGTGGCCAGATCGCCATGCCGCAGCCGATCTCGAGCCCGGTGAACTACGAGGCCAAGGCCGGCGTGGTATCGACGGCCGAGCAGAACGCCCGCGATCTGGCGGCCTTCTTGTCCTGGACCGCCGATCCGACGCTGTCCGAGCGCAAGCGCCTGGGCTGGCAGGTGATCTTGTTCATGCTGATCACCAGCCTGCTGCTGTACGGCGCCAAGAAGCGGATCTGGAAGTCGGCGCACTGACGACGGCAGGACGCGTCATCGCTGCGGCCGCTACCTTCGGGTGGCGGCCTTTTTTGCCGGATCGCTGGGCCGGCGGTATCAAACGTAGATCAGCACTATAAGCGAGATGCAGGCGTAGCCGCAGTACTTGGCGTTGCGGCGGTTGGCGATGATCCAGGCGATCAGCCGCCGCGGCATGTCCGCCCACGACAACCGGGCGATCTCGGCCAGCATCAGGCCGATGACCAGGCCAACTCCGAACGACACGTAGTCGATGCCGATCGCCGACCGGCCGCCGAAGCCCGTGCCAGCGCCGCGCGGACCAGAGCCACCGAAGAACGCCTGGACCACCAGCATCAAGACGCCGGCAAGCAGGATGCCGCACGCCATCAAGCCGAGGAATTGCAGGGTCTGTCGCATCGGAAACCGCCGGTCACGCTCGATCGTTGCCGACAAGCTTACGCCTAACGTGATTAATGCAAGGTTGCGCTGTGCGCCGGTTCAGCCGAGCGTTTCGGCGCGCGGCTGCGCCGCCTCGCGGCGCCCGAGCAGCGCCCAAATCTGGTCGCCGAGCGACGTCACGATGATGCCGGCGATGACGATCACAATGCCGAGAAACCGCGTCGCCGACAGCAGTTCTGCGAGCAGCGCCGCCCCCATCACGGCCGCGAGCCCCGGCGCCAAAGCCTGGATCACGGCCGCCGTCGAAATGCCCAGATGCCGCACCGCGATGAAGAACAGCAGGGTCGCGCCGTATGCCACGAGGATGCCGTGATAGACGAGCTGCAGCATTGTTTCGGACAGCGGCCCGCTGAAGTCGGGACCGCCCGGCCGGCACCACAAATACAGCGGCAGGAACAGCGGCGACCACAGTGCCAGCGCGTTGGTGAGCTGCAACGGATCGATCTTCCACAGCCGCACGTAGTAGGTCAGCAGCGCCCAACCGAGTGCTGCGATCGAGAAGACGGCGAGCCCCCACGGCGTGAACGAGAAGCCGGCCGCCATGTCGGTCGAAAATACGGCGAGCCCGAGGATTGCCAGGGTGGCGCCGACCACCGGCGCCAAACCGGGCCGCTTGGCCACCAGGATCAGCGGCACGGCGAGACTGAAGACCTGCATCAGGCCGGTAATGATGAGGGCACCGGCACCGGCGGTCGCATACGCGTAGCCGCCGATCACGAACACATGGTAGGGCGGACCGGCGAGCAGCAGCAGCACCGCGAGCCGGAACCAGGAAACTTCAAGCCGCACCCGCTCACGGTAAAGCAGCAGGGCGACCGCCGCGATCGGGAAGCAGCCGATATAGCGCAGCAGCGCGAGATCGAGCGGATCAAGTCGCTGCGACACCAGATGACGCGAGACGACCGAGCCGCCGCCCCACAGCAGGGCTGCCGCAAGCCCCGCCAGCATGCCGAGCGCGAAGCGGGTCGCGGGCGTCAATTCGGCCGTGTTCACTTCAGTCTCCTCGTGAGTTCACGCTGCAGCCATTGCGGTGGGGCCGAGCAGATGCGGCTTGGATTTCCCTCTCCCCGTTTTGACGGGGAGAGGGTTAGGGTGGGGGCCGGCAACGCTCCGTATCCACAACATCCGTTTTCAATGGTATCGCGAGAATGCCTCCGAACAAGCCGCCGCCCCTCACCCTCGGCCGGCCGAATAGGGGTCGGCCTCTGCCCTCTCCCCGTCAAAACGGGGAGAGGGGAAGTGCCTTCACCCGGCCGCAGCCGAAATCAGGATCTCCTCGGCGAAATTCTTGTCGCCCGCCTCGGCGATGAACTTCTTCAAGCCCTTGACGAAGTCGATCAGGTCGAGCTGCACGATCGACGCCGACAGCGAGTTGTCGGAACACAGCTTCTGCATCGTCAGCATGGCACTCTCGCTGGTGTAGCCCCACACCGTCTTGTAGCTGCCGCCGGCACCGGTGCGATCGGCGCCGACGCGATAGGTGCCGCCGTAGCGAACGCCGCGGATCTCGGCGTCGCCACCGAGCCGGCCCTCGCTCATCAAGATCTCGCGGGTGGCGAGCCAGGCGGCGAACGCCTCATTGCTCTTGACCTTGAACTGCCACACCGACAGCACCGGCGAAATCATGATGCGCCGCTTCAGCAGCTCTTCCGCATGCGCCCCCAGCATGTAGGGATTGAATGGCACGCTCATCGAGGTGCGCACCTGCTGGTTGACGGTGTCGACGCTAGGTGCCGCACCATGCCCCTTCATGTGCGGCGCATAGGGCACGCTCATGCTGGTTCGCACCTGCTGGTTGACACTCTCCACCACCGGCAACTCGACGTCGGTCCCGGTTGCGATCCTGTCGCCCAGCATGTGCCGTTGAAACGGTACGCTCATGCTAGTGCGGACTTGCTGATTGACGGTCTCCACGTTCGGCGCCTCGATGAATTGAGCGCGCGCCAGCCGGCCCATGTGCCGTCCGATGATGTCGTCCATCTTGCCTCACTCCTTCTGATACGCCGGCCTGCGGAAGTGCAGGCGCGGATCTCTCAAGGCGCCTGCGACAGCGCACACGCCCTCTCTGTCGGGAAAGCGGATGCTTTTCCGATTTCTTCGTGGACCGGGTGCTGCTCCCCGACGGGGAGCCCGCGCCCTTTGCGCCTATTGGTCCGTGCTGGCGATGATGTTGCGATCGAGCAGCATGTCGAAGCCCTGGTGGAACTGGGTTCTGGCGACCGCCGCACCCATCGTCGGCGCTACCGCCTTGACGTAGTCCGCCTCGATCTGCGCAAACGGCCGGCCGTTGCACAGTTCCAGGATGAACCAGGCACTGGTGTTCAAGTCGTGCAGGTCGGGATCGTCGGGCGTGAAGGCATAGGCATGCCCCCACTCCTCGAAGCCACGCACCACGACCTCAGGGGCTTTCGCGTAGGAGCCGTTGCGGGAGTACACGCAGATCCTCTCCTTTGTTGTGATGACTGCAATAGGGATCGGGCGCGGTGAAGCGGCCGGTGAAGGCGTAAGCGGTCGAGCGGCAACCGCCATGGGTTCCTTGTGTGGTGGAGCAGTCGGGGCAACTGTCCTCGACATCGTTCGCCCGCAATTGGCGATAGAGCGGATGGTCCCAGGTCTCGAGCAGCGAGCGCTCGGTGATGTTGCCGTAGTTGACGTACTCGCGCATATAGGGGCAGCCGACGCTGTCGCCCTGCGGCGTCACCGCCGCCGTCTGCCAGCAGCAGTTGCCATCTTTCGGATGCCACGACTGCATCAGCTGCACGCTAGGCGGCACCTTGAGGCTATCCAGTGCCGCCATCATCTCCGGCAACGTCAGTGACAGCTCAGCCCAGTTCTTGCGCGCGCGGCCCAGCGGATAGAGCCGCAACACGCCGACCTGGTCGCAGTCGAGCTGCTTGGCGAGGTCGACATAGCGCTGCAGGTGGGGAGCGTTCTTGGCCGACAGGATGCCGAGGATCGTCACCTTGAGACCGGCGGCGCGGGCATGTCGGATGCCGGCGATCGCCGCATCGTAGCTGCCGATCTGGCCGGTCAGTTCGTCCTGGATTTCAGGGATCGCGGCGAACAGATCGACGTAGAGCCGACCGATGCCGAGCGCCTTTAGGCGCTTGGCGCGGGCTTCATCGATCAGCGTCGCATGCGTGCGCACCGCGATGAACAGCTTGCGCCGGCAATAGTCGAGGATCTCCTCGAAGTCGTCGCGGTGGAACGGCTCGCCGCCCTCGAAGAAGACGTGCAAAAAGCCCTCGGCGATCAGCTCGTCGATAAAGGTCTTCCACTGCGCGGTGGTGAGTTCCGTTCGCTTCGACGAGCCGCAGTCGGCGTAGCACAGCTTGCAGTCCATGCTGCAGGTCTGGTTGACGCAGATCGTAACCTTGAACGGCTTTTCGAGTTTCGGCGCCGGCCGGGGGCCGTGCTCGGGCATGGCAATTCGAACGGTTTCGTTCACGCGGTCGCTCCTGTGCATTCACTCTGGTCGATACGGAACGGGCCATGGCCAAGCCGCGGGCTCCATGGTCCTGAAGGCTTGGGCAATGCCGCTGCCGCGCCGTGCGCCGCCAGTCGGCTGGCAATGGCGCCGGACGCGAGTGCCACTGCGGCACTGGTTCCCGTGGTCTCGACGAATCCGCGCGATTTCGAGCGCGCGCCCCAGATGCGGCTCGCCGGCGCGACGAAATGGGGCAGCCGTGCCGCGGGCCCATTCAGCCACGGCGCCGGACCGAGGCTCGAAAGGCCGAGCGGCGCCGGCCGATCGGCCATGCCGGCATGATGATCGTAGCCGCCGACGACGATCGCGCCGGGGATGGTCGCAAGACAGCACAGCGTCGCCTCGGGGTGACACGGCGACAGCCACGACCGCTCGCCGGCGCCGTCGTCGCGCTCGATCCAGGCGTGCGCCTCAACACTGGACGAAGTCCTCGTCGCCAACCGGATTTCGAAGGCGCAGGTGTCGGTTGCGCCGTCGAACAGCGCCGACGGGAACAGCGGCGGATGCAACAACAGGCGCACGCACGAACGTGAGCCACGGACCTGCGGCCAATGTTCGGCGATCCCGATCCGGCTGCCACCGACCGCTATCTCGCGCGTGCCGCCTGCGGCGATCCTCAGCTGTTGCCCGTCTGGAAAAACAACTGCCACGTCGATCTCGTCGCGACCTTCATACCAGATCTCGAGCTTGTTCTGTGTTGGATCATGCCGCTGCATGACCCATTCGAAGGTCTGGGGCCGGTCACGCGATAAATCACCTTGCCAGTGGCCTTCTTCCGCACCCGCATTGCCGGCCCCGGCGACCACGATCATGCGCGGACCGCGGCCGGCGTCGAAGGCGGCGGCGGCCTCGCGGATCAATCCGGCGATGGCTATCTCGACGGCCGAGTGGCCATCGTGGCTGCCAGCCCACGCACCTATGCTCAGGTTGATCACCAAAGCATCGACGCCAAGCCAGCAGCCACGGTGGTGTATGATAGCGGACGGCATTGATAATCTGGCGGCTCTCGTCGTAGCTGCGCCAACCGTCCCAAGCATTCTGGATTCGCGGACGCCAGCCCGCCCAGCTCGGCCGGCCGTGACGATCCTCTTCCTTCCAGTGATGGTCGAGCAGCCCCAACTGCACCGCAATCAGAGGGGCATCAGGGGCGGCGCCGCGAAAGCCTGCGAACGGCGTGCCGGCCGCGATCGATGCCATTAGGGTGCCGTGCGCGCCGCCCACCGTGCCGTGCCGGCCGTAGTTGTTGGCGTGCGGATCATATTGCGCGTCCAGTGAGCGCCGCGAACCGCTGCGCCGTGCCGCTGCGACCTCTCGATCCAGGGCCGCGCCGTGCCAGTCGTCGAGGGCAGCCGCGTCGAAATCGAAGGCACCCGCGAGCGCCGGCGTCCGGTTCTGATCCCACAGGAAGCGGAATCGGGATCGATTGCCGGCGGCATTGCAAAGGGTTGGATGCAGCAGATCAAAGCCGTAGTCGACGAAGCCGATGGCGACGCGTGCAGTGGCGCAGCCATCATCGCGCGCCACTCCGAGTGCTGCCAATACCGCCTCGTTGAAACCGCCGGGCGGGCATTCGTCGCGCCCTACCTGTTCGACTGCCAGCTTCATGACGACCCTTGATCCTCCCGGTTAGGATCATAGGTCGGCCTACCTCAAGGCTGTCGTCCCGGGTGGCTACCCAGGACTTCCATCATACAAATGAATCCGGCTTACTGACGCGCTTTGTCGGCATCCACCCACGTCACGAATTCAGACAGAGGAATACGCTCGGTCCGGAAGCCGTTGATCTTGGCGTCGGGATCGCCATAGCCTAGCGCCATGCCGCAGACGAGTTGTTGGCTCGCAGGAATTCCGAGCCGTTGCTGAATGACATCATGATATGGACAAAACGCTGCCTGCGGACAGGTCTCGAGGCCCTCGGCCCGCGCCGCAATCATCACCGATTGGATGAACATGCCGATATCGATCCAGGAGCCGAGCTCGAGATCGCGATCAATCGTGAAGAACAAGCCGACTGGCGCGCCGAAGAACGTGTAGTTCTGCCGATGCTGCGTCGCCATTGCGGCCTTGTCCTCGCGGCCGATGCCGAGCAGGCCATAGAGCCCCCAACCGGTACGGCGGCGGCGCGCGAGATATGGATCGCGCCATTTGACCGGGTAGTAGTTGTACTCGCGTTTACCCTCGATGCCGGCCCGATTGAGCGCCAGGATTTCGGCGCTCAAGGCGTCCTTGGCGGCGCCTTCGACGACATAGACGTGCCATGGCTGGATGTTCGATCCCGATGGCGCCCGCCCGGCGGTCAGCAGCACCCGTTCCAGGATCTCGCGGCGGCACCGGCTTTGGAAGATAGCCCCGAATGCTCTGGCGGCCGACGATTGCTTGTTCGACAGTCATCATGATTACGCGGTCCTGGCTGGTCTGTCGTCGCTTCGATTGCAGGGCCGTCTGCCGCCCGGACAGGTGACAAGCTGCCTGTCTTTTGGGCAGTCGGAAGACTTGTTCTAACCGGCCAGGCGGCTATCGTGCGAACGGTTCAACATGGATCATCGCATGTATGTAGCAGACGCCGAAGTCGGGTTGCCGCCGGCCGTGCGACCGCCGATCCCGGCGTTCATGCGCACAAATAGCCTGCTGCAGGCAACGATCGGCAGCAGCGGGACGCGCACGGCTGCCCTGCGGATTCATGAAGCCGGCGCTCTGCGGCTGCGATTTCCCCGCGTCGGCGGTGCCTGCGAAGGGATTATTCTCAACACCTCGGGTGGCATTGCCGGCGGCGACCGGCAGACGATCGATATCGCGCTCGCGGACAACGCGCACGCGGCGCTGACCACCCAGTCCGCCGAGAAGGTCTACCGCAGCGACGGCGAACTGGCACAAATTGCGACACGGCTCACCGTGGGCCGCAGTGCCGGCCTCGCCTGGCTGCCGCAGGACGCGATACTGTTCGATGGCGCACGGCTATCGCGCCGGCTCGATGTCGAGATGGCCGCTTGCGCGCAGCTCACCATCAAGGAGAGCGTCGTGTTCGGCCGTTCAGCGATGGCGGAAGCCATGACCCATGGCTTTTTTCGCGACCGCTGGCGCATCCGGCGCGACGGCCGGCTGATCCTCGCCGAGGACATCCACCTCGACGGCGATATCTCGGCGACGCTCGCACGTGCGGCCACCGGCCGGAACGCCCGCGCCATCGCAACCATCGTGCACATTTGTGGTGACGCCGCAGCGCAAGTCGAGCGCGTACGCGACGAACTCGCCGGCGTTCCATGTGACGCCGGTGCCAGCGCCTGGAACGGCATGCTGGTCATCCGCCTCGCCGGCACCGCGCCGCACCTCGTGCGCGCCATCTGCGCCCGCGTGCTTGGCTGCCTGCTCCCGGCGACAAGCCCCCGCATCTGGTCCTGTTGAACCAAAACCCGGAAACGTCTCATGAACCTGTCCCCCAGAGAGAAAGACAAGCTGCTGATCGCAATGGCGGCAATGGTTGCCCGTCGGCGGCTGGAACGCGGCGTGAAGCTGAATTTTCCGGAAGCCGTGGCGCTCATCACCGATACCGTGGTGGAAGGCGCCCGCGACGGCCGCTCGGTTGCCGACCTGATGGAGGCCGGCGCGCATGTTCTCAGCCCCGATCAGCTGATGGAGGGGATCGCCGAGATGATCCCCGACGTGCAGGTGGAAGCAACGTTCCCCGACGGCACCAAGCTCGTCACGGTGCACAACCCTATTCGGGGTGGCGCAGCGCCAAAGGTGGTGCCCGGCGAGATCATCACCGCCGACGGCGACATCACACTCAACAAGGGCGCCAAGCGTACCACCATCACGGTCGCCAACAGCGGCGATCGGCCGATCCAGGTCGGCAGCCACTACCACTTCTTCGAAACCAATCCGGCGCTGAGGTTCGACCGCGCCAAGGCGCGCGGCCAGCGCCTCGACATCGCCGCCGGCACCGCGGTCCGCTTCGAACCCGGCCAGACCCGCGACGTGACCCTGGTGCCGCTGGCGGGAAAGCGCGAGGTGTACGGGTTCAGGGGCGAGGTGATGGGCAAGCTTGATGGCAAGTCAGCAAGCAGGAAAGGCGCGAAGCGATGAGCACCTCTGCTTCTATCCTGTCAGGATTTACAAGCACGATTCCTTACATTATAGCAATGTAAGGCAGCCATTAACTGTAAGGCAATTGTCATGAAAGCCCCAACGAAGCCACCGAGCGAAGCAACCCTGACCAGCAAGGGCCAGATTACGATCCCGCGCGACATCCGGTTGGAATTGGGCGTCGAAGCAGGCGACCGGCTCCGGTTCGTGCGCGCGAGAAGCGGCGCGATCGAGATCGAAGCCCGCAAGCGGCGCAGCATCGTCGATATTGCTCGCGAAAATCCGCTGCCGCCCGGAGATTACAGCACCGACAAGGCCATCACCGACGCGATGATCCGCCGCCGAAAGCGCTCGAAAGGCGGGCGCTCGGCATGATTGCCATCGACACGAATGTGTTGCTTCGACTGTTCCTGCGCGACGACGCTGAACAAACGCTCCAGGCCGAGCGGTGCGTGATCGATGGCCGGAAAGAAGCGCCGGTCATGGTCAACCTCATCGTGTTGTCTGAATTCGCCTGGACGCTTGCACGCAACAAGCGTCTCAGCCGCGTAGCTGTTGCCGGTTATCTCGAACGTCTCTTCGAAGCCGACGATATCGAGATCCAGCATGTCGATGCGGCAAGGCGTGCGCTCACAGCTTACAGGGACGGCGTTGCCGATTTCCCAGACTACCTCTTGGCCGCGGTCAACATCGAGCTTGGCTGCCGCACCACGTTGACATTCGATCGAGACGCCCTCGACTACGATGCCTTTTCAGCCGTCGTTTGAAAGCCACGCGCCATGACCCGCACCATCTCACGCTCAGCCTATGCCGACATGTTCGGGCCGACCACCGGCGACAAGGTCCGCCTGGCCGACACCGAACTCGTCATCGAGGTCGAGCGCGATTTTACGATCTACGGCGAGGAGGTGAAGTTCGGCGGCGGCAAGGTGATCCGCGACGGCATGGGCCAAAGCCAAGTCACCAATGCCAAGGGCGCGGTCGACACGGTCATCACCAATGCGCTGATCATCGACCATTGGGGCATCGTCAAGGCCGACGTCGGCATCAGGCAAGGCCTGATCTTCCGGATAGGCAAGGCCGGCAATCCGGATATCCAGCCCGGCGTCGACATCATCATCGGCCCGGGCACCGACGTCATCGCCGGTGAGGGCCGCATCCTCACCGCCGGCGGTTTCGACAGCCACATCCACTTCATTTGCCCGCAGCAGATCGAGGATGCGTTGATGTCGGGCGTCACGTCGCTGCTGGGCGGCGGCACCGGGCCTTCGGCCGGTACTAGCGCCACCACCTGCACGCCGGGGCCATGGCACATCGCGCGGATGATCCAGTCGTTCGATGCCTTCCCGGTCAATCTAGGCATCTCAGGCAAAGGCAACGCGTCTCGTCCGGAAGCGCTGATCGAAATGGTGAAGGCCGGCGCCTGCGCACTTAAATTGCACGAGGACTGGGGCACGACGCCGGCGGCCATCGACAACTGCCTCGCCGTCGCCGACGACTACGACGTGCAGGCGATGCTGCACTCCGACACGCTGAACGAGAGCGGCTTCGTCGAAGACACCATCAAGGCGTTCAAGGGCCGCACCATCCACGCCTTCCACACCGAAGGTGCCGGCGGCGGCCACGCACCGGATATCATGAAGATCGCCGGCCTCGCCAACGTGCTGCCGTCGTCGACCAACCCGACGCGGCCGTTCACGGTCAATACGATCGACGAGCACCTGGACATGCTGATGGTATGCCACCATCTCGATCCCGCGATCCCGGAGGACCTGGCGTTCGCCGAGAGCCGCATCCGCAAGGAAACGATCGCGGCCGAGGACATCCTGCACGACATCGGCGCACTCTCGATGATGTCATCGGACAGCCAGGCCATGGGCCGCATCGGCGAGGTCATCACCCGCACCTGGCAGACCGCCCACAAGATGAAGGTGCAGCGCGGTGCGCTCGGCCAGGACAAGGGGACGGGCAACGATAACTTCCGCGTCAAGCGCTATGTCGCCAAGTACACCATCAACCCCGCGATCGCACACGGCGTGTCGAAGCACATCGGCTCGATCGAAGCCGGCAAGATGGCCGACCTCGTGCTTTGGAGCCCGGCGTTCTTCGGCACCAAGCCGGCGATGATCATCAAGGGCGGCGTGATCATCGCCGCTCCCATGGGCGATCCCAACGCCTCGATCCCGACGCCGCAGCCGGTGCACTATCGGCCGATGTTCGGCGCCTTCGGCAAGGCGCTTGACCGCACCTCGGTGGTATTCACCTCGCAGGCGGCGATCGATGGCAAGCTGGTGAAGACGCTCGGCACGGAAAAGCGACTGGTGGCGGTCGAGAACACACGTGGCGGCATCTCGAAAAAGAGCATGATCCACAACGACGCTACCCCCGACATCGAGATCGATCCCGAGACCTACCGCGTCACTGCCGACGGCGAGCTGCTCGTCTGCGAACCGGCCAAGGAATTGCCGATGGCACAGCGGTATTACATGTTTTGAGGATCGTCATGTCCCTTTCCCCGCATCCCCTCGGCCGCATCCATTTTTCTCCGTCATCCCGGCGAAGGCCGGGACACACGACAAGCCTCCGCGAGACGCGCGCTAGCGGCAAGACGCGATCTATGCGCCATCGGCCACTATCGGCCGCACATCACCTGTGGACATTAGTCGCGTGTCCCGGCCTTCGCCGGGATGACGGCTGTGGGGAGGTGACAGCGGCGCCGACTGCCGCTACGGGAGGCGTCACATGATCCGCGCCATTGCCGTCGAACCTGCATGCACCTGGAATGCCGCACCGACCGGCACCGTCGTGCTCGATTTCGATCAGCGGCATCGGCGGCGAATTGTGATGCGCAGCACTGATGGCCTCGACTTCCTGCTCGATCTGGAAAAGGCGCATCGGCTGCGGGCAGGCGATGCGCTGGTGCTCGAGGATGGCCGCCATATCGAGGTGCGGGCCGCGCCCGAACCGCTCGCCGAGATCCGCTGCGATGACCTGCGCCACCTCGTGCGTGTCGCCTGGCACCTCGGCAACCGGCACTTGGCCACCATGCTCGACGGCGATCGCCTGGTGATCCGCCGCGACCACGTGATCGAGGATATGGTGCGGGGTCTCGGCGCTGCGGTTGCGCACATCGATGCGCCGTTCGATCCGGAGGGCGGCGCCTATGGCGGTGGGCATCACCACCATCACGGCGATGACGAGCACGAGCCAGCGCCGCGCAGGCGGCCGCCGCCGGTGTGGAGCCCGAAGGAAGGCACGCCGTGACGCTGTCCAATTCCCCCTACGCGCCGCTGCAGAGCCTGCCGCTGATGATCTGGCTGTCGCCGGCGTTTCCGGTCGGCGGCTTTGCCTACAGCCACGCGCTCGAATGGGCCGCCGCGGCCGGCGATCTGCCAGACGCGAACTCCTTGCAGGCGTGGCTCGACGATCTTGTCGCGCACGGCGCCATCCGCAACGATGCCATCCTGCTGAGCGCTGCGTTGCAGGCCGCGCGCGACGGCGATGCCATCGCACTGATCGATGCCAACGAACTCGCGCTCGCCCTCGCCGGCAGCCGCGAGCGCCATGCTCGAAACCAGCGGCCAGGGCGACGCCTTCCGCATCGCGATCCGCGCATCATGGCGCAACGATGCGTTCGATAAGTTCGATGCGGCCATCGGCGGCGCGATCGCCTATCCTGTCGCTGTCGCCCTCGCGGCAGGCGCGCACGGCCAGGATCCCGGCGCGACGCTCGATGCGTTTCTCGCTTCCGCGATCACAAATCTGACATCGGCTGCGATCCGCCTCGGCATCGTCGGCCAGACCGATGCCATGCGCATCATTGTGCAGGCGCTGCCGGCGATCAGCGAGCTTGCGGCCTTCGCCACTCACGCGACGCTCGATGATGTCGGCGGTTGCGCATTCCGCTCCGACATCGCATCGATGCGCCACGAAACGCAAGCAACAAGGCTGTTCCGCACATGACCCGCTCATCCAACGGCCCGCTTCGCGTCGGCATCGGCGGACCGGTCGGCTCCGGCAAGACCTCGCTGGTCGCCGCACTCTGCAAGCGCCTGCACGGTCCCTACGACATCGTCGCCATCACCAACGACATCTACACCAAGGAGGACGCCGAGATCCTGACGCGCTCGGGCAGCTTGCCGGTGGAGCGCATCCTCGGAGTCGAGACCGGCGGCTGTCCGCACACCGCCATCCGCGAGGATTGCTCGATCAACCTCGCTGCAATCGCCCAGATGCGGGCCAAGTTCCCAAATGTCGAGATCGTGCTGCTCGAGTCCGGCGGCGACAACTTGGCCGCGACCTTCTCGCCGGAGCTCGCCGACATCACGCTCTACGTCATCGACGTGGCGCAGGGCGAGAAGATCCCGCGCAAGGGCGGCCCCGGCATCACCCGGTCGGACCTGCTCATCATCAACAAGACCGACCTCGCGCCTCATGTCGGCGCCAACCTCGACGTGATGGCGGCGGATGCGAAGCGCCAGCGCGGCGCCCGCCCGTTCGTCTTCACCAACATCCGCGCTGACGCCGGCGTTGATCAGGTCGCTGCCTTCATCGAGCAGGCCGGCGGGCTGTCGGCGTAGCTGCACAGTGGTCACGGCCTTATCTGACCCGTGCCGCGCACCACGTACTTGAAAGTGGTGAGCTGCTCGACGCCGACCGGGCCGCGGGCGTGCATGCGGCCCGTCGCGATGCCGATCTCGGCGCCGAAACCGAACTCGCCGCCGTCGGCGAACTGGGTCGAGGCGTTGTGCAGGACGATCGCCGAATCCACGCGCGACAGGAACCGTTCGGCGGTGCCGTTGCATTCGGTGACGATGCAGTCGGTGTGCTGCGAGCCATACTTGGCGATATGCGCGATGGCTTCGTCGACACCATCGACAGTCTTTACCGCAATGATGCTGTCGAGGAATTCGCGGCCCCAGTCGTCGGGCGCCGCCGGCTTCACGCGCGCATCGACTTTTTGCGTGGCGTCGTCACCGCGCACTTCGCAGCCGGCGTCGAGCAAGGCTTTGACCAGCGGCGTCAGATAGTCCTCGTGCGCGCCTTGGTCGACCAGCAGGCACTCGGTCGCCCCGCACACACCGGCGCGGCGCAGTTTCGCGTTCAGCACCAGCGGGATCGCGACGTCGAGGTCGGCGCCGCGATCGACATAGGTGTGACAGATGCCTTCGAGATGCGCGAATACCGGCACGCGCGCATCGGCCTGGACGCGAGCAACGAGGCTCTTGCCGCCGCGCGGTACGATGACGTCGAGATTGCCGTCGAGGCCGGCCAGCATGTGGCCGACGGCGTCGCGATCGGTGGTCGGCACCAGTTGGATCGCGGCCTCGGGCAGCTCGGCGGCCTGCAGACCTTCGACCAGACAAGCGTGGATCGCGGTGGCCGAATGCCGGCTTTCGGAGCCGGCGCGCAGGATCGACGCGTTGCCGGCCATCAAGCGCCAGCGCACCGGCATCGGCGGTGACGTTCGGCCGGCTCTCGAAAATGATGCCGATGACGCCGAGTGGCACGCGGATGCGGGCGAATTTCAAGCCGTTGGGCTGAGTCCATTCGGCGATCTTTGTGCCGACCGGATCGGGCAGAGCGGCGATGTCCTCAAGGCTTTGGGCAATGCCCTCGATGCGCGCCTCGTTGAGCATCAGCCGGTCGATGAATGATGCCGGCCGGCCGGCCGCGCGGGCCGCATCGAGATCACGAGCATTCGCGGCGAGGATCGTCGGTACGGCTTTGCGCATCGTGGCGGCGGCAGCGGTGAGTGCGGCGCGCTTGGCCTCGGTCGAAGCCGTCAGCAACTCGCGCGAGGCGGCGCGCGCGGCGACGCCCATGCCATACATCAAGCTTTGTGTATTCGTATCCATCGAAACCATCATCACTACTTTCCCTCTCCCCCGCCCCTTCGGGGGAGAGGGCAGAGGATCGCCCGCAAGGGCGGTCCGAGGGTGAGGGGCGGCCGCTCGCTCTGTCCAAGGTGCCTGGCTTCAGCCTGGCACCGACTGGGCACTGGTGTCAGGCTGAAGCCAGACACCTTCAACGCCAGTGTTCGAGCAAGTGTCCGCCCCTCACCCTAACCCTCTCCCCCTACGCGCAATCGGGCGCTAGGGGGAGAGGGGACTAACGAAGTTGGGCCACCAAGAAGCGTGAACGCAGGTCGGGTCAAGCCCAATTGCACGACCCGACAACCAAGAGCGGCTTGCCAACCTGTCGGGTCTCGCGAGAGGGCTCTACCCGACGATTGCATCACTCGTCCTTGATCCGGCTCAGCGCCATATCATCCCGGTGGATCAGTTCGGCGCGGCCTTCGAAGCCGAGAATGCCGGCAATCTCGCCCGATTTCTTGCCGATGATCCGCTGTGCGTCGGCATCAGCATAGGCAACGAGGCCACGTCCCAGCTCGTGCCCCTTGACATTGCGGATGATCACGGCATCGCCGCGATCGAAACTGCCCGCCACCGCCGTAACGCCGGCCGGCAACAAGCTCTTGCCCTGGTTGAGCGCCTTTTCGGCGCCGGCATCGACCGTGACCGAGCCCTTCGGCTCCAATTGGCCGGCGATCCAGCGCTTCTTGGCGGTGACCGGATCGGATGGCGCCACGAACCAGGTGCACAGCGCGCCGTCGCCGATGCGCTGCAGCGGGTGCAACGGCTTGCCGGTGGTGATCACCATGTCGGTGCCGGCCGCCATGGCGATGCGCGCCGCCTCGACCTTGGTCTTCATGCCGCCCTTCGAGAGCTCGGTGCCGGCATCGCCCGCCATCGCCTCGATCTCGGGCGTAATGGCTTCAACAAGTGGAATGTGGATCGCCGCCGGATCGACGCCGGGCGGGGCGCGTATAGAGGCCGTCGATGTCGGACAGCAGCACCAGGCAGTCGGCGGAGACCATCGAGGCGACGCGAGCCGACAACCGGTCATTGTCGCCGTAGCGGATTTCGCTCGTCGCCACCGTGTCGTTCTCGTTGACGACGGGGATCGCCTTGTGCGCGAGCAGCATCTCCATGGTCCGTCTGGCATTGAGATAGCGGCGGCGCTCCTCGGTGTCGCCCAGCGTCAGCAGGATCTGCGCGGTGGCGCGGCCGCGGGCCTGGAACACGTTCTGGTAGGCGTGCGCCAGCGACACCTGGCCGACGGCGGCGGCGGCCTGGCTTTGCTCGAGCTCGAGCGGCCCCTTCGGCAGGCCCAGTGCATGCCGGCCGAGCGCGATCGCGCCGGACGACACCAGGATCACTTCCTTGCCGGCCTCGGTGAGCGTGGTCACGTCGTCGGCCAGCGAGTTGAGCCACGTCGCGCGCAGCCGCCCGGTCGCCCGGTCGACCAGCAGCGCCGAGCCGATCTTGACGACGATGCGCCGGGCTTGAGCCCATTCGGGGCGAACCTTCATGGCGTCCAGGCCTTGTCTGTGTCGACGTCCTCCGCGCCGCGGGTAATTTCGCGGGTGAGCGCGTAGAGCGCCTCTTTGATGCCGATCTGCGCCACCGAGGACAGGATCAGCGGCTTCTTGCGGGCGGCCTTGCGCAGCGCTTCGGCTCGTGCCGCCAGCGTCTCGGCATCGACCGCGTCGCATTTCGACAGCGCCACGATCTCCTTGCGGCCGGCGAGCTCGGCGCTATAGGCCTTGAGCTCGCGCCGCACGGTCCTGTAGGCGGTGGCAACGTCCATGTCGGTCTCGGTGGCGTCGACCAAATGCAGCAGCACGCGGCAGCGCTCGACATGGCCGAGGAAGCGGGTGCCGAGGCCCGCCCCTTCCGATGCGCCCTCGATCAGGCCCGGAATATCGGCCAGCACGAAATCGACACTGCCGGCGCGCACCACGCCGAGGTTCGGGTGCAGCGTGGTGAAGGGGTAGTCGGCGATCTTCGGCTTGGCCGCCGAGACGGTGGCGAGGAAGGTCGACTTGCCGGCATTGGGCAGGCCGACGAGGCCGGCGTCGGCGATCAGCTTCAGCCTGAGCCAGATCGTCATCTCCTGGCCCGGCTGGCCGGGATTGGCATGTCGCGGCGCCTGGTTCGACGGACCCTTGAAGTGGGCATTGCCGAAGCCGCCGTTGCCGCCGCGCGCGATCAGGCGGCGCTGGCCGGGCTCGGTCAGATCGGCGAGCAGCGTCTCCTGGTCCTCGGCATAGACCTCGGTGCCCGGCGGCACCTTGATCACGCAGTCGCGGCCGTTGGCGCCGGCGCGCAGCCGGCCCGCGCCGCCGCCGCCGTTCTTCGCCTTGAAGTGCTGCTGGTAGCGGTAGTCGATCAGCGTGTTGAGGTTGTCGACGCATTCGACATAGACGTCGCCGCCCTTGCCGCCGTCACCGCCGTCGGGTCCGCCGAACTCGATGAACTTCTCGCGCCGGAACGACACCGAGCCGTTGCCGCCGTCGCCGGAGCGGATGTAAATCTTTGCCTGGTCGAGGAATTTCATGGAGCGAGACACACACCGGAAGGGGTGCGGTCGTCAAGGGGCGGGATGGTTGGACGGCGGCGTCCAACTATAGCTGCAAGCGGTTGACGACAAGGATTCGTTGCTTTCGGTCGTTGTTGGCTCGAGAGCCGAGGCAACTGAGCCGGCTCGAGGCAGCACCGGACAATGCCAGCGCGATCCGGGCTGAAGATAACCTTAATCCATGTTAATCGGCGGCTCTTTAAGCGGATTAAATAGCCGACTCGCAAATTGCAGAGTGCACCGACTGCGAGCAGCAGGGGCACAGCCAAGGGAAGTTGCAATGCTCAATGTTCCAAGCGAGACCAACAATGTCTATGTCATGTTCTACAATGACGACGAGACGCCCTGGCAATTCGTCATCGACCTTCTGCGCTCCGTTTTCAGCATCTCAGAGCAGTATGCAGCGATCATCGCCAAGCACGTAAACGACCAGGGTAAGGCAGCGTGTGGTAGCTATCCGCCCGAAGTCGCATGCGTGCTGGTTAAGGCAGCAAGGGACTTGATCAAAGCCAGCGGGTATCCTTTGCAGGTGAGCCCAGTTCCTGTCGCGGGAAACACTTCAGACGACGCACGGTGCTGCGCGTTCTGCAACGAACCGGCGCAAGCGTCCCAAACCCAGTACAAGGCGAATTCGACGCTGATCTGCAATGACTGCATCGTCGCTGCCGCAAACCACCTCGGCGACGCAACAAAGGCGGCAAAGTTCAAATACGCGCACGAAGCATTGACCTGGCACTTTGCTGGACTTCCAAAGGATCACTTGGTCACTACCTCGCGCCAGTTTCCTGGTCACATGCGCGCCGACGTACAGACCGCTATTGACAAACAGTTCTCAGTGTCTCCGATCCGCTTCTTCGGCATCTACGAGCAACATCGCTATGAGACCCTAACGTTTGCCGCCCTCACCAAGGACGGCCAATACGCCCCGACAATCGCAGCGGCGCAATACCAGGACGTGGACATTGGCGACGATCATCCTGTGCAGTGCCTCAATAACGGATTGTGGCTCTGTCGGGACGGTGATCTGCGCTACGCGGTGGTGTTGTCTTTCCATCGCGAACATGGACAGGAGACGGGGACATGCGTCGAAATCGCCGTGCCAGCTGGTGAAGCAGGCAGCGACTTCACGCAGCGCTGCTTCAAGAACTTGGAGTTAGCGGTGAATGCCTCGCGGTCCTATCGCGGCAAGGTTCTTTCTCTCGACGATGACAGCGACTATAGCGGCCGCTCGAAAGGGATCATGGTTCACCGGCTACCACCAGTTGATCGCGACGAAGTCATCCTGCCGGATACGACGCTGAAGCTGCTGGACCGAAACGTGATAGGTTTCGTCGGCAGCCGCCCCTCTTTGCGTGCACTGGGCCAATCCACGCGCAAGGGCATCTTACTCTATGGACCGCCCGGAACCGGCAAGACCCATACCATCCGCTACCTTTCGAGCAACCTGCCCGGGCACACGACGCTCATCATCACCGCCGGCCAGGTAGGATTGCTGGGGCAATATATGGGCTTGGCCCGCCTGCTTCAGCCAACTCTCGTCGTCATTGAAGACGTAGACCTCATCGCACGCTCGAGAGAAACCATGGGTGGTCCCTGTGAAGAATCCTTGCTGAACAGATTGCTCAACGAGATGGACGGGCTCAAGTCCGACGCTGACATTCTGTTCGTACTCACCACCAACCGCCCCGAGCAGCTTGAAAGTGCGCTGGCGGGCCGTCCCGGCCGCATTGATCAGGCAATCGAGGTTCCATTACCTGATGAGATCGGGCGCACGAAACTTGTGAAACTCTATGGCAAGGGCTTAAACCTCAGCTCGTCCATTGTAGCTGATGCCGTCTCGCGAACGAAAGGTGTCAGTGCCGCGTTCATCAAGGAGCTGATGCGAAGAGCAGCACAGGCGAGCGTCATGCGGAGCGGCGAATCAGTCACAAATGCCGATTTGAGCGAGGCCCTCGACGATATGCTATTCACCGGCGGCAAACTGAACATCAAACTGCTCGGTGGGGCGCAAGAAGTGCCGTCCAGATAGCGCGGCCTTCCGTCAGATGGAATCGGTTGGGCCGTGTCGGGCGTTGGGCCAAGCCACCCCGTGCCTCATCCCGACGAAGCTCGGGACAGGGGCAGCAGCCGCCACACTCCCCCTACCCCAACCTCGCCGCCGGCTGATACTGTCCTTCCAGCCGATTGGCATGCCGGTGGATCAGGCGCCACTCGCCGCTCGACCGCCGGAAAATGTGGGTGACCCGATTTGACCACGTCACCGGCTCGTCCTTGCCGGCCATGCGGCAGGCGAAGGTCTCGATCACGGTCTCGTAGAACAGGTCGCCACCGGCGACGCGGGTCAGCGGCTCGTATGCGACCGTGCCGCCCTTGAACTGCTGCCCGGCCCAGTCCCAGCGCTTGTCGACTTCTGCCCAGCCCTTCTCGTAGCCGCCCCAGCCGTAGAAGCTCGTCGCGTCGCCACTGTGCTCGTAGAGCGCCTTGATCGCGGCCGTGTCGCCGTTGGCGACGTCGGCCATGGCGGCGCGCAGGCGGGCAATCGCAGCCTCGATGCCAGCCTCGCTCATCTGGCAGCCACGATTGCGATTTCGACCAGGCAGCGCGGGTCGGCCATCTTGGCCTCGATACAGGCGCGCGCCGGCAGATGGTCGGGATCGACCCATTCCAGCCAGGCCTTGTTCATGTCGTCTCGAAGCCGGATATCGGCGAGCCAGATCACTGCGGTCAGGATCTGCCGCTTGTCCGACTTGCACAGCCCCAGATACTTGTCGACGTCGGCCAGTGCCTGCCGGGTTTGTCCGGCGACATCGAGACTGGTGTCGTCGGCAATGGCGCCGGCAGTGAAGACGCGGTCGCCGGCGCCGACTACGTTGGCCAGCAGCCGCTCGAGCTCGTGGCGTTCAATAAGCATTTCAAAGCCCCCTGCCGCCGAAATCGCGATGCAACCAACTATAGCCGCCGCCCCAGCGCAATCAACGGCGACTGAACTGAACCCTGTTCGGCACCGGCGCACCCAAGGCAACGCGCGTTAAGAACACCGCCCGGTAACCATCAATCATGATCGGTCCGCGCCCCTTCTTCTGTTAGCATGCGAATGATCGAGTCGGCACCAGACCAACAATACGACAACGGGAGACGACCTCATGGACCTGCTACCATTGATCATCCAGCTTCTGAGCGGAGCGGCCGGCGGCAACATCGCCGGCAGCCTGATGAAGAACATCAGCCTCGGCACACTCGGCAATACGATTGCCGGCATCGTCGGTGGTGGCCTTGGTGCCAAACTCTTGGGAATGCTGGGCATCTTGGCCGCAGCCAAGTCTGGCGGCAGCCTCGACATCGGTTCGATAATCGGCAACGTGCTTGGCGGCGGTGTCGGCGGTGGCGTGCTGATGACCATCATCGGCCTAATCCGCCAGATGATGGCCAAGTAATCAGTTAAAGGGTGTCAGGCCCTGACGGTCTGACACCCTACCGGCCTATTCGTCTCCCAACCGATGATCCTGTACGCCGGATGGCGACAGCTTCGGGCGCACGCTCGAGATAATGCCGGAATTGACGCCGGCCCAGCCGATCTCGCCAGAGAGCCGGCCATATTCGATCTTCGGGCACCGGTTCATCACCACTTTGAGACCAGCCGCTTCGGCCTCGGCCGCGGCCTCGTCGTTGCGCACGCCGAGCTGCATCCAGATCACCTCGATGGCCAGCTTTTCCTTCAGCCGGATTGCCTCGCGGGTGATCTCGAGCGCGGCGTCCGAATTGCGGAAGATATCGACGATGTCGACCGGTCCCGGCACCGCGGCAAGCGTCGCCGCCACCTCTTGACCGAGGATCCGCTGGCCGGCGAGGCCCGGGTTTACCGGCACAACGCGATATCCCTTGGCCAGCAGATACTTCATGACAAAATAGCTCGGCCGGCTGCTGTTGCCGCTGGCGCCGATCATTGCGACCGCTTTTGCCCGGCGCAAAATATCGGCGATGTAGTCGTCGCCATAAGCGTCGTGCTTCATGGGGCTCTTTCTGGCTGTGCCCTACCTGACCGGGGGGCCATCGTTGGCTACTTCTCGGCGGTGCGGATGCCGGCCGGGCCGCCCTTGGTCTTGATCGTGCCGGCCTTGGTGAGGCCCTTCGAAGTGAAGCCGGTCAGCTTGAACACGTGGATCTCCTCTTCGGCCATGCACTGGGCGAGGATGAGGCTCGATTTGCGGTTCCAGGCGATGCCCTGGCACCACTTGCCGATCGGCATCTCGGCGAACTTGGTCAGTTGATTGCCGGTGCGGGAATAGACCTGGAGGAGGCCGTTGGCCTTGTAGAATGGCGAGTTGGCGGGCTTGTTGGAGCCGTTCATCACCGTGACTGCGACAAACTTGCCATCCGGCGAGACCTTGATGCCTTCCGGTGTCTGGCCGACCGTCACCGTGTTGACGACCCGCGGCGGTTTCGCCGTCATGTCGATCACGCTCACGGTGTCGTTGTCGCCCTGGCCGATACCGATGTTGGCGACCACTGCCACGTCGCCCTTGGACGGCATATCGATGCCGTAAGGCCGCAGACCGGCGTTCATATCGCGCTTGGTGTACTCGACCTTCGTGCCGTCGATCGAGAGCACAGAGATCTTGTTGTCGCCGTCGCGGGTGACCAGCGCTGATTTGCCGTCGGCCGCGAACACAACATGGCTGGCGCCGGCATCCTTGTTGCCGAGGTCGACCTTGCCGGCGGCGGTCAAGGTCTTGCCGGCGATCGTGAACACCGAAACGGTGCCCTCGTTGCGATTGGCGACCAACGCCAGAGTCCCGGCTTTGTTGATCGATACGCCGGCTGCTCCGGCGCCGGCCTCCAGCGTAGCTGCGATCTTCGGTGTGCGCGACGAGGCCGCACCGCCGATGCCAGTCGCCTTCTTGAGCGAACCGACGATGCCCGGTGCCTCTCCCAGATCGATCACCGTGAGCTTGTTGTCTGGGACCTGCTTCGTCGGGTCGGCCGGATTGATCTTCATGGCGCCGGTGACAAGTGCGAAGTCCTCCTTCGGACCGATGGCGACACTCATCGGCGGCCCGACAACGCTGGTCGGCACTTCGAGTTCGGCGATCACCTTCGGCGGATTGGCGTCAAGGTCGATGAAGCTGACGGTGTCCTTGCCGTCCTTGAGCACCTGGACCACACCATCGACGAGTTTCACCTTGCCGTCGTTGGCGGAAATCGCCATCTCGGCGCGGGCGGCGCCCATGCAGGCGAGCGAGGCGAACAGCACGGGCACGACCGCGCGACAGAACACTGAGAGAGACGGCATCATTTCCTCCGATGGTTTCTCATTGACCAGGGAACTCCGATGCCTTCTAGCACTGCAGCATTGCAGCGCAAACGCCGGAATTATTCCATGCTGCGATCCGCGAGTACTCTGAGGGCGGCGCCGTCGAAGCGGAACATGACCTTGTCTTGACGCGCGCCTCCGAGGCTTTCGTAGAGCGCACCGGCTATTTCGTTGGTGCCGTCGGTGGTGAGATCGATGCGGCCGATGCCGTGGCGAAGCGCGAAGGCGGCGATTTCGCGCATCATGGCGCGGCCATAGCCACGCCCGCGCAACGGTTCGGGCACGAACAGATCCTTCAGGAACACGAGCCCTTGATGGCGAAAGCCGGGCCGCAGCACGCAGAAGCAGGCAAGGCCGACCGCTTCGTCGTCGGCGAACGCCAGCAGGAAGCGGGTGCCCTCCTGTTCGCGGATCGCCCGCTCGACCATCGGGATCGCGGCGGCAGTGCCGCGCGTATTGCCGTCGCCGCGATAGTGCGCGTCCATGGCATCGATCAGCTGCGCGACCGCCGTCGCATCCGACACGCCGGCGATCCTGAAGGTAATTGTCATGCGTGCCGCCTGGAACAGCAAAATGCCCCGCAGGACATGCCATGCGGGGCTGTAATTCTCAATCGTCGAGCCTTCAGGTCGGCTGCGGCTCGAGGCTGCCGGCACCCGGCTCTTCGCGCGGCCGTGGCGCACCGGCGGTCGGCACCGCCGAGCCCGTCGACCCCTTGGTGTCATCGGGGTCGATGCGGACCACCGGACGGCCTTCCATCAAGTCCTTGATTTCGTCGCCGGTCAGCGTTTCGAACTCGAGGAGAGCCTGCGCCACTGCTTCGAGCTGAGCCCGCTTCTCGGTCAAGATCTTGCGCGCATCCTCGTATCCTTGGCTGACCAGTCGGCGGACCTCGGCGTCGATCTTCTGGGCAGTGGCTTCCGACACGTTCTGCTGGCGACCCATCGACATTCCAAGGAACACTTCCTCTTGGTTGTCACCATACATCACAGTGCCGAGATCGTCCGAGTAGCCAAGCCGGGTCACCATCGCACGCGCGATCTGCGTCGCCTGCTGGATGTCGCCGGATGCACCCGAGGTGATGTTCTCCTTGCCGAACACCAGCTCCTCGGCGACGCGCCCGCCCATCGCGACGGTGAGCTGCGAGGTGTATTCGATGAACTTCATCGAGTAGCGATCACCCTCGGGCAGGAACTTGACCATGCCGAGCGCACGGCCGCGCGGAATGATCGTCGCCTTGTGCACCGGGATGCCCTTCGGCACGCTCATGCCGACCACGGCATGGCCGCCCTCATGATAGGCGGTCAGCGTTTTCTCCTCCTCGGACATGACCATCGATTTGCGCTCGGCGCCCATCATGACCTTGTCCTTGGCGTCTTCGAGCTCGGCCATGGTCACGATACGCTTGTTGCGGCGCGCGGCCAGCAACGCCGCCTCGTTGACGAGGTTGGCGAGGTCGGCGCCGGAGAAGCCGGGCGTACCGCGAGCGATGATGCGCGCGTCGACGTCCGGTGCCAGCGGCACCTTCTTCATGTGAACCTTCAGGATCTTCTCGCGGCCGCCGACATCCGGATTCGGCACCACGACCTGGCGATCGAAGCGGCCGGGCCGCAGCAGCGCCGGATCGAGCACGTCGGGCCGGTTGGTCGCGGCGATGATGATGATGCCTTCGTTGGCCTCGAAGCCGTCCATCTCGACCAGCAGCTGGTTGAGGGTCTGCTCGCGCTCGTCGTTGCCGCCGCCGAGACCGGCACCACGGTGACGACCGACGGCATCGATCTCGTCGATGAAGATGATGCATGGCGCATTCTTCTTCGCCTGCTCGAACATGTCGCGCACGCGGCTGGCACCGACGCCGACGAACATCTCGACGAAGTCAGAGCCGGAGATGGTGAAGAACGGCACGTTGGCTTCGCCGGCAACCGCACGCGCGATCAGCGTCTTGCCGGTACCGGGCGGGCCAACGAGAAGCGCGCCGCGCGGAATGCGGCCGCCAAGGCGCTGAAACTTCTGCGGGTCGCGCAGGAACTCGACGATCTCGACCAGATCGCTCTTGGCTTCCTCGACGCCGGCAACGTCATCGAAGGTGACCCGACCGTGACGCTCGGTCAGGAGCTTCGCCTTCGACTTGCCGAAACCCATGGCCCGGCCCGAGCCCGATTGCATCTGGCGCATGAAAAATATCCACACCGCAATCAGCAGCAGCATCGGGAACCACGAGATCAGTACCGACAGCAGCGGCGATGCATCCTCGTCCACTGGCCGCGCCTGGATTTTGACATTGCTCTGCCGCAGGCGCTCGACGAGGCCCGGATCCTCAGGCGCGTAGGTGCTGAAGGCCTGCGCATTTTCGACGAGCTTGCCAGAGATGCGATTGCCACGGATCTCGACCTCGGCCACCGAGCGTTGCTCGACCGCCTTCAGGAATTCCGAATAGGGGATCTCGTTGCCCCGCCGGCTCTGCACCGGGTTCTGGAACAAGTTGAATAGGGCGACCAGCAGCAGGGCGATGAACACCCAGATCGCGAAATTGCGGAAATTCGAGTTCATCATGTTCCCTTCTGGGAGCGAGGCTGATGCGGGCGGCCCCGCCGATCGACCGGAATGCATGCTGTCGCGATCGCGACGGCATCCGGTGTACGGGTCAAACATAGGCATCTGCAGGATGTTTGCCAAGTTCAGGACCGACGAATTGCCCCGCCCTCGGCGCGTTCCAGGCCATCGGCCAGCACCCTGGCATGCAAGCAGTGGCTAAATCGTTTCGCTCATCGCGTCATCATCGTCCTGCCAGCGCAAGGCCGCGGCATGTTGCATCGGCCAGACGCAGGTGGCATCGGCGCCGCTGTAGCCAAGTAGCAGGGTGGGCGAGGCATCGGGTCCGATCGCCGGCAGTGCGGCAATGCTGTCGCGTGGCGCAGCAACAGGCAGCGCCACAGTAGTCCGCGCTGGAAACGGCATGATCTCGACCGCCGCTTGCGCCTCGCCAGCCACACTGATGTAAAACCGCCGATCCCAGAACACACCCTCACCCGGCCGCAGCAGTCTGGCGGGCAGAGTGGCACGGCTCATCTCACGAAATGCGGTCAGCGTCCGGCCACTCCCTCGCTCACCGCAGATGTCGATGATGCAGCCGCCCAGGGTCAGTCGACCGCAGGCCGACGCCGACGGAGACATCAGGCGCTCGGCCAATGTCTCGATCTGGGACAATTGTGCCGGCGGCGCGGCGCCGCCGAAAACGGCGATCAGCCGGGTCAGGACGCGGACCGCATCCGCTGGCAGCAGTGCGAAGTCACCCGGCAGACGGAATTCGCCATAGGTGCCATCGTGGTCCTTTACGCTTACCGCCGCGATCGCCCGGGTGCGAGCGACCAGTGCAGCGCGCTCGGCAGCGAGGCGGCGGGCCGAACGCGCCAGGCCCTCGGGCGTCAGCCCGAGATCGGCGAGCCACGCTTGCGAACGCCGCAATCGCACCCGCTCGAAACGCACGTCGGCATTGCTCGGGTCCTCGCGCCAGCCGGCGTGCGCGGCCTCGAGAGTTGCCACCAGTCGCGCCTTCGGCACCTCGAGCAGCGGCCGCCGCAATCGGACGATCGCCTCGCGCACCGGCGCACCGAGCAAGACCACGACGCGCCGCTCGAGCGGCCGCATGGCGCTCAGGCCGTCGATGCCGCTGCCACGTGCGAGCCGCATGATGAAGGTCTCGGCCTGATCCTCCAGATGATGCGCCAGGATCAGGTCGCGCGGCCGCTGATCAGCGGCCACGCGTTCGAGCAGCAGATCGTAGCGGGCGCGCCGCGCGGCATCCTGAATGCCCGAGCTCGGCTTCGCGCCAGTCCAAACCAGTGTCTCGTGGGCGAACCCGAGACGACGCGCCGCATCGGCAACGAACCGCGCTTCTTCGGCCGCTGCCGGCCGCAGGCCGTGATCGACGGTCAGAACCAGAGGTGGAGGATGTCCGGCGCCGCCACCTTGACCGCGCCACATCGCGACCAGATGCATCAGCGCCATGCTGTCGACACCACCGGAAACGGCGATCGCCAGCGGATGATCGAGCCCGTCCAGCAGCTGCGCCGCCTCTTGCGTGCCGATCGGCCGGGCGGTGGTCGTCATGCCGGAGTGCCTGTTACGGGCAGCCTATGCGACGGCGCTCGCTGTCGGCGCGCGCCTTGACGTTCTGCGGCGCATTGGGAAAGCGGGTATTGAGCTCGCCATAGGACGTGCAGGCGGCGTCCTTCTGGCCGAGCCGGTCGAGCGACATTGCGAGCTTCAGCAGGCTGTCGGGCGCCTTGGCGCTGCGGGCATAGGTCTGGTAGCCTTTCAGGAACGCGCCGGCCGCCTGCTTGTACTGACCGCGCACGAAGTGCGATTCACCGAGCCAGTATTGCGCGTTGCCGGCGAGCCCATCGTTTGGATGGCGGACCAGGAAATCCTCGAAAGCGGTCTCCGCTGCACCGTAGTTCTGCTGCAGCAGATAACCGTAGGCGGTCTCATAGAGCTGCTTCGGGTTGGCGGCATCGCCGCCGGGAACAGCGGCCGGTGTCGGCCGCGTGCGATCTTCGCCGATCAGTCCGCCAATCGGATCGCCGCTGCCGCTGCCGGGCGTCACGGTGGTCGAGCCGAAGCCCGAACTCGGCAGGTTGCGCGGCTCGGGCGCAGCGGCGATCGCCGGCCCGGTGCGCGGCGGCGGTGGTGCGGCGGCAAACCGCGGATCGCCCGCGTCCGGGGCAGCCGAGCGGCGGCTGTTGAGAGCGCGGACCTGATCCGTCAGCTGCTCGACCTGGCCAACGAGGGCGCGCATCTGGATCTCGAGGCCGTCGACCCGTGATGCGACACCCGAAGTATCGCCACCCCCGGACGACATTGGCGAGCGCACCGGCGCCGCCGCGCCCGCCGATGAGCCGGTCGTGCGGGCCAGCGATTCGAGGGTGCCGATCGTCACCTGCAGATCGACCAGCTGCTCTTCGAGTTGCTCGATGCGCGAACGCAGCGGATTGTCGCTCGACGACGAACTGGCCGCCGGCTTGCTGGGCGTCGCGGACTTGGTTGCGTTTGGCGGCCCCTTCACCGCCGGCGGCAGCTGCTGGGCTGTCACCGGCAGCACCGCGGATGCCAAAATCAACGCCACTGCGGCGACCACCGGACGGGACATTGCATGTCGCATTCCAACCACCTCCGAGACGGCCGGCCCCACGCCGCTACCATCTCATACGCCAGCCCAAAACGCTCTGATAAGAGCGCTGTGGAGCATTTCTGTGGCGCAACTGATCCAGGCTTGGGTGCTTCGGGCCACCCTGTCAACCGGTCGCCACCCCACTGGCGCGACCGAACGAGTACCGGGAATAAAGGGTCCCCGGCCGTCATACGTGCCAGGAATTTGTCATTCCGGGAACTAGCGCAATTGCGCCGCGACGGTACCGCCGACAATGGTCGCCGCCCGGCGATTCTGGCTGGCGCAGCTTTGATCGGCGCATATCGCCACCGGCCGGGCGTTGCCAAAGGCGACGATGCGGATGCGCTCCGCCGCCACACCTTCCTCGACCAGACGGTCGCGTACCGCCGCAGCCCTCGCCGACGCCAGCGCTGCAAGCTCGGCCGCGCTGCCGATTTCGTCGGCGTGGCCCTCGACCACCACCGGATGTCCGCCGTTGCGTACCAGCCATTGCGCCTGCGCCGCCAGCACCTTGCGCGCACGGGCGCCGAGTTCGGCGCTGCCCTCGCTGAAGAACACGAGATCGCCGGCAGCATCGCGCAACCCCTCCTGCGCTGCCTTCTCGGATCCAATTGCCGGCCGCACCGTGGTGCGCCAGGCATTCGCAGGCGACGCCGCAATGGCGGACGGTGGCACACCCAAATGCGACATCTGGTCCGCCGCCGGCACCGCCGCGACAGGCTTCACGGCCGCATAGAACGCCGCGAGATCCCGCCGTGCGCGCGCGGCACTCTCGCTGTCAGGGAACCGCGCCACCAGTTGCTCGAGCTGTCGCTGGCCGGCGGCGACATTGCCGCCGCGCACCAATGCCGTTGCCGAATCGTATAGCTGCGTTGGTGCATCGGCGGTGACGCTGGCGGAGCCTGTGCGCGAGATACCAAGGAGCACCTCGCGTGGCGGCGTCTGGGCTCCAGCTGGCGGGATAATCACTACGCTTGCGCCTGCGATCAATATCGCCTTGAGCACCGTGGTGGCCGTGAAGCGCTGTGCCGACACGCGCGTTCCCCGCAAAGAACGAAAAGCCCTAGTTCAACCATGATCGGTCGCAACTAGGGCGGAACTTTGATGGATGACGGCAAAATGGAGTGTTGCAGCAGCTCGGTGGCAATCGATCAGAGCCGCTACTGGCTGGCCTGTGCCGTGCGATTGTTCAGCACCGTCTGGGCGCGGCGGTTCTGCGACCAGCACGAGATGTCGTTGCAGACCGCGACCGGGCGCTCCTTGCCGAACGAGATCGTGCGTATGCGCTGTCCGTTGATGCCGTTGCGGGCGAGGAAGTCGCGCACCGACTGCGCCCGCTTGGCGCCAAGCGCGATATTGTATTCGCGGGTGCCGCGCTCGTCGGCGTGGCCCTCGATGGTGATCGAGTACTGCGCATACTGCTGCAGCCAGCGCGCCTGCGCGGTCAGCGTCTGCTGCGCTTCCGGCGTCAGGTCGGTCTGATCGGTCGAGAAGTAGACGATATCACCGACGTTCTGGGCGAAGTCGCGTTGCGAGCCCGGCGTCGCCGGACCCTTCACCCGTCAGCGCGCTATCGGGCTGCATCTCCTTGTTGGCACACGCCGCGAGCGAGGCCATCACCATCAGAGCCGCGGCCATGCGAACAAAGCGCGCCATCCGGTTCGAGGTTTCCATTACCGAAGTCCCTTCCTAAGTCCCACCCGGAGCCTGCCGTAGCGCTGGTGTGACACATGAGATCACCAAGCCTGCCGACGGCGACCTAGCGCAACGATCGTACGGAAATGTGGCCGATTACGAGCCGCACCACCAAATCCGTCTCGTCCGGTGCCAGAGCAGGAAATACCGCTGTCCGGGCCGATTCGCCCGCTTGCCAAAGCATTGGCGGCAAAATGCTTGTGCAAAACCCAAAAAGAGGAAGGCCGAGCTGCCGGTGCGTTGAGCGCAGGCAGATCGGCCTTCGATAGAATTCCCAAAGCGGCCAGCCGCCTCGGGATATGCAAGCTTACTGCGCGACCGAAACGACAGCCGCATCAGCGCCGAGCTTCATCGGAGCATGATGAACTTCCTTACGGCACGCGCCCAGAGCGACCGCAGCGATCACAGTGGCAAGAATGATAGCGCCCTTCATTGTAGTCTCTCCTATGCTGTCCCTGGCCTTACCGAACTTCGATCGACGAGCGACCTGCTGGTCGCGACCCCTAACGAATCTCTTCAGGCTGTTCGGCTATTGCCATGTATGGGGTTACCGGTGCGGCAGGTTCCGATCAAGGACAGAGGGTCGAAAGTCACTGTTTTCCGCCCTTCTTGATGCGAAAATACCACGCCGTGGTTTTTGGCTCCCAAGCTCGCCGGACGTGACCGTCCGCAACGCCGCGCAGCCTGCGATTACGCAACAACATCCCAAGGAAACAAGCGTTCCTGGGCCGTGCGCGATTGTTCAATCGAATTGGTTAATATGATGTGAATAGGCTGTTAAGAAACGGTGTTCAGCCATTCTCGGGACACAATCAAAGGCGCACTGCTGCACAGTTGCGCGGTCAGGTCAGCAGCGGCGACCAGGCCGGATCGGAGCCGAACCCCGACGTCGGCACCTGGCGCTCATTGTAGCCGGTGATGTCGACCGAAAAGAGCTTGGGGCCGCCGTTGGCGCCCTGGCTTTCGCGGAAGAACATCAAAACGCGGCCGTTCGGCGCCCAGGTCGGCCCCTCGTTATGGAAGCCTTCGGTCAGGATGCGCTCACCCGAGCCGTCAGGCTTCATCACGCCGATCAGGAACCCGCCCGCCTGCTGCTTGGTGAATGCGATGTAGTCGCCGCGCGGCGACCAGACCGGCGTCGAATAGCGGCCATCGCCGCCGGAGAGGCGGCGGACGCCGCTGGCGCCCATGATGTAAAGCTGCTGATTACCGTCGCGATCCGATTCGAATGCGATTTCGCGGCCATCCGGCGAGAACGACGGCCCGGTGTTGATGCCGCCGCCGCTCGTCAGGTTGCGCACCTGCTTCGACCGCAGGTCGATTTCGAGCAACCCCGAAATCGCCGCCCGTCTGCAGGCTCATCACCAGGCGCTGGCCGTCGGGCGAGAAGCGCGGCGCAAACGTCATGCCCTGGAAGTTGCCGACCATCTCACGCTGGCCGGTATCGAGGTTCATCACCATTACGCGGGGCGTTTCACCCACGTATTGCATATACGTGATTTCTTGTGCGACCGGGTTGAAGCGCGGCGTGAGCACGAGTTCGCGACCCTGGGTCAGCAGCCGGACGTTGGCGCCGTCCTGGTCCATGATCGCCAGCCGCTTGACGCGGCGGTCCTTCGGCCCGGTCTCGTCGACGTAGACAACCCGGGTGTCGAAGTACCGCGCGCCACCGGTCAGCTTCTCATAGGCAATGTCGGCGGCCTGATGGGCAATGCGGCGCCATGCCTGAGTGGCGGCGGCAAGTCGATTGCCGGCGAGCGATTTGCCGGTGACGACGTCCCAGACCCGCATCTCGAGCTGCACCCGGCCATCCGGCAGCAGTCCCGTCTGGCCGACGACCAGTGCCTCGGCGCCGACCGTGCGCCAGTTGGCGAAGTTCGGCGCCACATTTATGTTCTGGACACGGTCGATAAAGGCGCCGCGGTCGATGGCAACGAACAGGCCCGAATTTACGAGGTCGGCCGTCATGACACTGGCGATGTCGGCGCCAAGCTTTGGATCTTGGCTCAGAAAATCGGCAACTGCGATCGGGATCGGGCGGATCTGCCCCCGCTGCTGCTCGCCGCTCACTTGCGCCAATGCCCCGCCATGCCCGATTGCAGCAGTCGCAATCGCGCCCGCGGCGCCGGCCATGAAACGACGGCGATCGGTGCTAAGATCGGTCAACGGCTTACGTATCATCTTGCTGAACCTCGGATCGTTCGGCCAGCCTTCAAAGGGACTGGTTCGGATTGAATTTCCACGTGATCTCGCGCCACATGTTGTACTGCTCTGGCGGCAACTGGAACGGCACGCAGGTCTGGACCGCGCGCAACGCCGCCCGCTCGGCCTGATCGGCGAGCGGATTGCTCTTGTCGGTTTGCACCACTTTCGGTTCGCCGTGTAGCGTGCCGTCCTGATTCAACGTCCACCTCAATGTGACCACCGGGGCGGCGACACCGCCACCTGCCAGCGGCTTGTTCCAGCATTGCTCGAAGGCGGAATTGAGCATGGCGACGATCATCTGCTCGGCACGCGCCTTGTTGACATTATCCGTCCCCGTCTTGGTGCCCGCGGTCGGCCCCTTCGCGGTGGTCGGCATCGACGGCGGCGCCTCGGCACCCTGGGCCGCCGACGGCTGGTCCGGCACTTTGTTCAATAGCTCAGCCATCTGCTTATCGAATGATTGCGACTTGCGGGCGAGCTCGGCGGCTTTCCTGCGGTCGGCCTCCTCCTTGCGCTTCTTGTCCTCGGCGAGCTTCTTCTTGGCGAGCTCTTCGGCTTTCTTCTTCGCGTCGGCTTCGGCCTTTTTCTTGGCCTCGGCCTCGGCCTTGCGCTTGGCTTCTTCTGCCGCTGCCTTACGCGCGGCTTCCTCCTGCTCCTGCCGTTGCTGCTCGGCAAGCTGCTCTTCGAGCTTCTTCTTTTCGTCGAGCGAGGGCCCTTCCGGCTCCGGCGGCGGCGGTGCCTTCTCGATGATTGCCGCGATCTGGTCGGGCGGCGGCGGTGGCGGCTCTGCCTTCGCTGGTTCCGGCGGCGGTGGCGGTTCCACCTTAACCGGTTCGGGCGGCGGTGGCGGCGGCTCGGCGGCGGCGGGAGGCGGTGGCTCGACTGCGCGTACCGGTTTCGGCTTCGGCGCGTCCTTCGGCGAAGGCGCCTTGCCGGTGCTCATCGCCGCTTCCTCGATCTTCGACAGGCTGTCGCCCTTCTTCTGCCTGGTCTCGAGATCGATCTGAGAGATGATTGAGACCTCGACCGGGATCTCGTCCGGCATCTTCAGCGGCGGAGTCGCATGCATATTGAGCAGTGCCCACGCCAGCAGGCCTGCATGCAGGAGGACCGAGACAGCGAGCCCGAACCCCATCGCGACGCCTAGCCTCCTTCCGTTTCGGTGACGAGCGACAGCTTGCGGAAGCCGGCCTCTTTGATGCGCGCCATCACGCGTGCCACCGTGCCGTAGTCGACGGTGCGGTCGCCACGCACGAAGATCGCGTCATCGCTGCTGCTGCCACCGCGCGCCTTCATCACCGCCTGCAACTTGGCGCCCAGTTCTTCGATCCTGATCGTGTCCTTTTCCTGCTGGCCGAGATAGATCTTGCCGTCCTTGGCGATCGATACGACGACCGGCTCCTTGTTCGGGTTGTCGAGCTGACTCGATTTCGCCTGCGGCAGGTCGAGCGGCACGCCGCCGGTCATCAACGGTGCCGCCACCATGAAGATGATCAGCAGCACCAGCATGACGTCGACGAACGGCGTGACGTTGATCTCGCTCATCGGCGCGTGCCGGCTCTTGCGCCGCTTGCGCCCGCCGGCCCCTGCCGCCTTGATGCTAGCGCCCATGGTAGATCAGCTCCTCACGTCGATCTGGCGCGACACGATCGCCGAGAACTCGTCGGCGAAGGCTTCCAGCCGTTGGCCGAGGCGCGCCGAGTCGGCCGAGAACTTGTTGTAGAACACCACCGCCGGGATCGCCGCGACGAGGCCGATCGCGGTCGCAAACAGCGCTTCGGCGATGCCGGGTGCTACCACCGCGAGGCTCGTATTCTTCGAGGCCGCGATCGACTGGAAGCTCGTCATGATGCCCCAGACCGTGCCGAACAGGCCAACGAATGGCGCCGTCGAGCCGACAGTGGCGAGAAACAGCAGCCGCCGCTCGAGCCGCTCCATCTCGCGGCTGATGGTGACGTCCATCACCTTCTCGACCCGCATCTGGATGCCGCCCAGCGCCCGGATGTTGCCCTCGACCGAGCGCTTCCACTCGCGCATGGCGGCGACGAACAGCGCCGCCATCGCGATGGTGCGGCCGCGCGCGAGGCCGGTGTAGAGCTCCTCCAGCGACTGGCCGGACCAGAACAGCTGCTCGAACTTGTCGGCCTCGGCTCGCGCCCGGCGGAACGAGACCAGTTTCTCGACGATGATCGCCCAGGACCATACGGAGGCCAGCAGCAGCCCGATCATCACGATCTTCACG
This sequence comes from uncultured Alphaproteobacteria bacterium, assembly GCA_963741505.1. GTDB lineage: Bacteria > Pseudomonadota > Alphaproteobacteria > Rhizobiales > Hyphomicrobiaceae > JAKFWF01. Next base: position 172,199 of record CAVUIJ010000013.1, read on the forward strand.
ACGATGTGAGCGGACAGGAACAAGTCCAGAAAGGCCATGCTGCCGGCCGCGCCCACGTTCTTCAATCCGTCTGCCATCAACCCCACCCGTGCCTGTCACCTGATTCGAACGTCGTTTGCGCCAAATCACCCACACACGAAAACAGCAGCCGAAGTGAGGCCGCCGCGCTCACGCGGCCGCCCCGGCTGTCCCACGATTGCTATAGCGGCTCGTCAGTCCCCGCAAAGCTAGTACCCGGAATCACACATGGATAGCACACATGACGATCGAGGATGTTCGCCGGCCAGGAGCGCCGCGCCGGTCGATGTTGCCCCATCGGGCAAGCGGCGCGCATGCGGACCGCATGCTTCCAGCATGACGCCGGCGATCATCCTCGATCGCCCGTAGGGTCGCGGCCCACGGGCGCCCGCGGCGTCGCGCGCCTTGCGCGTAGTCTGCGGCTACGCGCTGCGTCGCGCTCCTTGCGGATCGCCTCGCGGTTCCGCGATCAGGTGTACTATCCATGTGTGATTCCGGGTACTGGGCTCGCGCACTGTCTGTAACAGTGTCTGTCGCGATGCAATATGACCGAATGACGGCCCCGTTGCGCCCGCCGGTCATTGTCGCAGCGTACTTTTCAACAGGAGTTGGTCTCGTCGTACACCGCTGCCGCGCCCATTGCGGCCAATGTTGCAGTGCTGCCGCAATGCGACGATACTCAATTCTGCTTGGAAACGAGAGAACTGACCCGACATGGCCGACGATCGCGTCGAAGTGATCTTCCCCCCGGAAGAGATTGCCGAGCGAATTGAATTGCTTGCCCGCGACATCGCCGCTGCCGGCCTAGCCCCGCTGCTGGTTGTGGCGGTGCTCAAGGGCAGTTTCGTATTCGCCGCCGATCTGATCCGGGCGCTGCACCGCGCCGGGCTTCAACCCGAGGTCGACTTCATTACCTTGTCGAGCTACCGCAAGAGCACCCGGTCGTCCGGAGTGGTCGAGATTTTGCGTGACATCGAGACTGAGGTCGCCGGCCGCAACGTATTGATCGTCGACGATATTCTCGAATCTGGTCGCACTCTCGCCTTCGCCAAGGACCTGGTGGCTGCGCGGGGCGCGGCCAAGGTCATGACCTGCGTACTGCTCGACAAGCATGCCCGCCGCGCCGTTAATATCACGGCCGATTTCAAGGCCTTTGATTGTCCGGAAGTATTCGTGGTCGGCTACGGTATGGACATCGGCCACCGCTATCGTGAATTGCCATTCGTGGGGCAGGTAATCCACGGCTGATTGGCAACGTTGCAGTCGAGCCCGCAAAGGAGCTTCGCATGGCGCGCGTGCTGTTGGCGGACGATGATGCCGCGATGCGCGAGGTCGCGAGCCGCGCCCTCGGTTCGGATGGCCACACCGTCGTGGTCGCACATGACGGTCAGGAGGCACTCGAGCAGGCGAACGCCGCAAGGCCGCCGTTCGACATTCTGGTGACCGACGTACAGATGCCGGTGCTGGACGGAATTTCCCTCGCCGAACAGTTGCTTGCGGCGCGTCCCGGACTGCGCGTGGTGCTGATGTCGGGCATGCAGAGCGAGATCAGTCGCGCCGACCGGCTGAAAAGCAGCACGACGCACTTCCTGACGAAGCCGTTCACGCTGGACCAGCTTCGAGCCGTAGTGCGCCGGGCGCTCGGCTGATACTGTGCCCGGGTGCCGGCGGCTCAGCCGCGAGCGGGTGGCAGCGGCACTGCCGCCGCCGGCTGCGGCGAGACGTCCTGGCGCCTGCCCGAGATCAGGTCGTTGATCGAACTGGCCAGCTGCCGGAACTCCTCGAACGCCGCGCCGTATTTCTCGTAGGCCATGCGTACCGCGCCCTCGCCCGGATGCAGCACCGCGCGCTGGATCGCCGCCGAATGCGAGATCGGCGGCAATATGGCTTTGAGGCCGCGATCACCGCGCTGCATGGTGTCGAGCAGCAGCTGCTGCGAGGGATTGGAGCGCATGAACATGGTCATCAGTACGTAGACCGGCGGCTGCCTTGGTGCCTGCCCCTGCGCAAGATCAGATTGCAGAACGAGACCGAGGAAATCGACGAGTGCATCGATCGCATTGCGCTCCAGTGTGGTCGGCGACAGCACCAGATCGGCCAGCCGCAGTGCCGCGAGCGACGTCGGCAAGAGGCCGGCGGGACAGTCGAACAGAATCACGTCGTAATATGCCTTGACCCGCTCAAGATCGGCCTCGAGCAAGCGCGCCAGTTCCTGGTCGAGGCGCTTGCCGGTGAAGCTATTGAGCAGCATTGCTTCGACACCGCGGTGTTCGCGCAGCGACTGCGGGTGCGAGGGGATGAGATCGACACGGCGGTGGTCTTGGGCCTTGCGCAGCTCGGCGATGTCGCTGGCGCCCGGTGAAATGTAGTAGGAGAGCGCGCCAACGTGTCCACCGCCGTAGCCGAGCAGCAGGTCCATGACGGTGCGCCGTTCCCGCGCCGCCGCATCGAGCACGATCCGGCTCAACATCATGCGGCTCGCCATGCCCTGGGGATCGAGATCGAGCACCAAAACGCGGCGGCCGTGGAATAGTGCCAGCCCCTCCGCAATCATCATCGCGCTGGTCGATCTACCGACGCCCCCTTTATGATTGGCGATGGCGACATTGATGCTCACGGCTCGGGCTCGCTCCGCAGGTATCTGCAAACGTCAAAGGCTCTATCATGGAACATTTGAATGGTAGTAGCATGCCTTCGAGCAACGACTGAACCGGCCTGGCCGACGGCAAGCAGCGGCCGGTGCTCGCTTGCAAACCGCAGCTGCCGGTATCCGGTCAACGGGTGGTGTCCGCCGCGTGGTATTGCGGGCACACCCGGTCCAATTGCCGGCCCAAAACCACAACCGGCGATTGATCGTCCGGCTATGGTCGCAGAGAATAGCCATTGTCGTAACTGGCAAGGTGGAGGGCGCGATGAGCCGAGTTCAACCGATGCTGCGTTCGCTCGTCGCCGCCGCGATGCTCCTCGGCGGACTGCTACCGGCGCCTGTTTTCGCGCAGGCCGGACCCGGCGGTATGATCGATCCAGGCCGCGACTGCCAGACCATCCGACGCTGCAACTTCGGCCGCACCGGCTCGTTCCGCGGTTGCATTTCAGCCTATAGCTGTCGCGCTTGCCAACTGGTGGCAGCGCGCTGCACCATCGGCAATACCAGCAGCAACTGTCGTCGGATGCGCTGCAGCTGGGGGGCATGATTGGCCGCATGGGTGCGCACCCGAAGCCCCATGCCCGTCGTTGATAACGAACTATCCGCCACCTTCCGCCTGCGCTAATACGCATCGATCCCGGCACCCGGGCCATCGATCGAAGGACTTCCGATAATGTTTGCAAGCGCATGGAGAAGTGCAGCCGTAGCGCTGTTCTGCGGCCTGGTCTGTGCCGCGACGACGGGACCGGCAGCCGCCCAGCAATCCCGCACCCAGCTCGTCGTGCACTCGACGTTGGAGCCCGACAACATCGCCGAGTTCAAGCGCGCCTTCGAGGCCGACAACCCCGATATCGAGATCGTGTGGAGCCGGGACTCGACCGGCGTTATCACCGCCCGCATCGTCGCCGAGGGCGAGGCGCAGCAGGCCGACGCAATCTGGGGCCTCGCCGTGACTTCGATCACCAAGATCAAGTCGATGGGCCTGCTCGTGCCTTATGCACCGGCCAACCTCGCCAACCTTCGCCCTGCGTTCCGCGACAAGGCCGACCCGCCGTACTGGACTGGCATGGAGGCGTGGGTGGCGGCGGTCTGCTTCAACACCGTCGAGGCCGCTAAGCTCGGTCTGAAGCGCCCGGTGTCCTGGTACGACTTGCTCGACCCCGCCTTCAAAGGTCGCCTACTACTGCCCAATCCGGCATCTTCCGGTACCGGCTTTTTCCACGTGTCGGGCTGGATCCAGCTGTTCGGCGAGGCCAAGGCGTGGGAATTCATGGACCGCTTGCACGAGAATATCGCCCAGTACCAGCACTCCGGCCCCAAGCCCTGCCGTGACGCCGCAACCGGGGAATTCGCTGTCGGCATCTCCTACGAACTGGCCGGTGCCTCGCTGAAGACCAAGGGCGCGCCGATCGAGGTGCTGCTGATGAAGGAGGGCGGCGGCTGGGACATGGATACCGCTGCGATCCTCAAGGGTTCCAAGAAACTCGAAGCCGCCAAGCGCCTGATGGATTTCGCCGCCAGCCGCAAGGCCAACGAGATTTACGCGAAGTTCGTGTCGCAGGTGGCAATGGAGGGCGTCGGCCAGCCGATCCCGAATTATCCCGAAGGGGTCGCAGCCTCGATGATCAAGAACGATCTCGAGTGGGCGGCCGAGAACCGCGACCGCATCATCAAGGAATGGCAACGGCGTTACGAGCAGAAATCCGCCAAGTAGGCACGCTGTTGTAGCAGCCGATCAGGTGCCGGTGCGCGTCATGCCGCCGCGCCAAGCCGGCGCAAGGTCGCCGTTCGACAGCGTGCCGCGGCCAGGATCGACTGCGCGGGCCGGCGCCGGCTGCGGGCGATGGCTCGGGTCAAGCGGCTGCGGCTGGTTTGGATCCATACCTGCCTGCCGCGCGCTGCCTTTCATGTAGTCCTGCAGCATATGGCCGGCGAGCCGGGCGCCGAACTCGGCCTTCTTTAGGAACGTTGCCCACAGCTCGGCGCCTGCGGCACAGGTGGCCGGATTGCGCTCGCAGTAGCTTGCGGCGCGCTCGACTGCGGCCCCGGCGTTACCGGCGACCCTGGCTTGTTGCGCCTCGTCGGTCGGCAACAGCATGATGCCGACGACGACGACGAATGCAGCACGCAAAATGAACATGGCTCGTTCCAGTGTTCCTTGGTCTTGTTACGCCAGTTCAGCCCAGCGACGGGCCCGTTCTGTCGTAACCTTACCAAACGCAACTTACAGTTGATTATAGGAAGACCCCGCAATTTTCATCGAATTTGCCTCAAATTGTAGCCGATTTAAGCGATGTTCAAACTTCCCGGTTAACAGCCCGTTAACGGGCTTCGATTCATAGTGCGCAAACGTCGGTTCCCCGCTCGGATCAGCGCTTCGATGACGCCAACTCACGCCAGGTATGCCGTCTGTGCCTTCGTGCTGTTGAGCGCGGGCGTTGCCGCCAACATCATGTTCTTCCAGGAGCTGAGCGGTGGCCGCGGCTTGGCCGACCGCAACGGCAAGCGTCCCGGCGCAGTCGAGCGGCCGATGAAACAGGTAGTGGAGCCGGCCGGCGACGCCGCGACCGGCGCCGGCAGCCAGCCGATGGTCCTCAACGCGCAGCCGCTTGCCGCGCAACCGCCGGCCAAGACCGATCGAAAGGCGGCCCCATCCGTCGACCCTACTGTTGCGGCCGCTGGCGAAGCGCCGGAAGTGATCGCGGCGATCCAGCGCGAGCTGCAGGCGCGCGGCTACGAGCCCGGCACCCCCGATGGCGTTGCCGGGGCGGTGACGCGGGCGGCGATCATGGCCTGGGAGGCCGACCACGGATTGGCCCTCACCGGCGAACCGACGGAAGCGGTGATGAAGGCGATCGTGCTCGGCGTATCAGCCCCCACGGCCGCCCAGATCACCGCCCAGTGGCAGGCACTGCCGAAGGAGAAGCGCGCCCGGACCGAGCAGATGATGCGCATGGTGCAGCAGTCGCTGTCGGCGCTCGGCTACAATCTCGGCAAGGTCACCGGTCGCATGAACGAGGACACCGATCGCGCGATCCGCGAGTTCGAGACCGACCAGAATCTGAAGCTTACGGGTAGGATTTCGGGGCCGCTGGTGGCCCGGCTGACGCGGTTGACGAGCGCCGGGCGGGCGCCGGCGGCAAGATAATTGCCATGCCACTTGCATCGTGCGGCAATCTCGCCCTAGTTCGCATTCATGCGACTGAAGTCCGACATCTGGGTCAAAGCCTACGTTCGCCGCTGCAACGCCGCCGGGGTACCGGCGATGGTGGTTCGTCACGGCGACGACGATGCTGGCGCAATCTTCATCAAGATCGCCCATCTCGACGGCAAGGCCGCGCTCTACGGCCCGGCACCTGCCGGCTTCGACGAAGGACAGACCGACCGGCAGTGGTCGCTCCATCTCGACGCCGCCAAGACCAGTGACGCCGATGCCGAGGCCTATCTCGTCCGCCAGGCCGAGTTTGATTCCGATCTATGGGTGATCGAGGTCGAGGATCGCCAGGGCCGGCATTTTCTGGACGAGTGGCTATAGGCCGATCACTCATTGCCCCGCCGACACCGCCACCACCGTCGGTGCCGGCAGCTCGGCGCGGGTCTTGTGCGGCGGGTCGGGGTGCCAGCCAAGGACGGCCAACATGAAGAAGAAGCCGACGACGTAGGCAACCGTGACGTGCCAGCCGCCGGTCACCCATTTGCCGACCGACTTCGCTTCGGGGAACATGTTCGAGATGCCGACGCCGGCCGACGAGCCGAACCAGATCATCGAGCCGCCGAAGCCCACCGCATAGGCGAGGAAGCCCCAGTCGTAGCCACCCTGCTTCAGGGCCAGCGCGGTCAGTGGGATGTTGTCAAATACCGCCGACACGAAGCCGAGGCCCAGCGCCGTCTGCCACGATGCGGGGGGGAGCTTTTCGACCGGCATCATCGACGCGCATGTGACCAGCGCCAGCAGGAAGATCGTGCCCTTGAAGTTCTCGCCCAGCAATTGCCAATCGGGTTTGCGCAGCGCCGTGGTCACCAGGATCGCCGCCCACACCGCAAGGCCGATGATCGGCAGCAGATCGAGGAGATACTTGGCCTTCTGGTTGGCCCAGACGTTGGCACCGATCGCCACGATCAGAATGGTGAACACGATGAACACGCGGGCCCAGTCAACACGAGCGCCAGGCGCTGCATCCGTCATGATCGGGGAATATTTCTGCTGCTGGAAGGCCGCCGGGATGCCGCAAACGACCAGCGCCAGTGTGGCTGCGACGAAGCCGTCGAGCACGCTCAATGGACTGACGCCATCGATCCACATCATCGTCGTGGTGGTGTCGCCGACCACAGAGCCCGAGCCGCCGGCGTTCGATGCGGCCACGATCGCCGCGATATAGCCGATGTGCACCTTGTTGCGGAACACCTGCTTGGCGACGACGCCGCCGATCAGCGCCGCAGCAATGTTATCGAGAAAGCTCGAGATCACGAACACCAGCGCCAGCAGAACGAACGCGCCCTTCCAGTCGTCGGGCAGGAACTTCGGCATCACCGCCGGGATCTCGCTTTTCTCGAAGTGCCGCGCCAGCAGCGCGAAGCCCATCAGCAGCAGAAACAAGTTGGCGAGCGTCACCCACTCGTGGCTGATATGGCCGACCAGGCCTTCGATGCCGAAGCCGGTCTTGAAGCCGGTGAAGCCGAGTTTGTAGGCGGTAATCGCCGCCAACCCGGCAAGCGCCACATAGAACGTCTGGTTATGGAACAGCGCGACACCGAGCAAGGTCAGCGCGAACAGGATGAAGTCGACCGGAATACCGAAGGCGTAGAGCGGCTCGCCAGCAGCGCCTGCGGCGGCGACCGGGCCGGCGATGCAGCAGGACGCGAGCACGGCGAGCACGACTTGCGCAGCGCATCGGGCCCGCGAGCCGCAGGCGTACGATTCGATCGACATCCAGTTTCCCCCCAAGGAGCACAACGCCGATGCCATGGCATCGTGTCCAGTACATTTCACAACTTCGAGACTTGGCAAGAGGCCTACCTCAGGTCGGATTCCCGGTAAAGCCCTTCAACCTCGCCGTTCATTCCACCTTGGCTTCGACCGCGCCCAAGCCCTCGATCTCGAAGCGAATGGCGTCGCCCGCTGCCACCGGGAAGGTCGCGATCACGCTGCCGGTGATCACCACCTGCCCCTTCTCCAGCGGCCGGCCGCGATCGGCGGCGAGGTTCACACACCAGGCGAGAGCGCCCATCGGGTCATCAGTGAGGCCCTCGCCCTTCGGCGCACCGTTCAAAGTGAGGCGGCCCTTCAAGCCGTTGAGGTCCTTCGACGGCGGCACTGCCACCGCCTTGCCCAGGACGATGCCCGCGTTCCAGGCATTGTCGGCGATCAGGGTATAGGCCTTGGTCGACTTGTAGTGGGCGTTGCGATCCTCGATCAGCTCGAACGCCGGCATCACCTCGGATACCGCATCGCGCACGGTTTGAGCGGTATAGGGCGCAGCCGCCTTTTCGAGCGTTCGCGAAACCCTGACCGCGAGCTCCGCCTCGACCACCAGATGCATGTGATCGGCAAGGCGCAGCGTGGTGCCGGTCGGATGAATGCGATTTTGATATATCATGCCGCCGCAAGGATGATCGATGCCCATCAGTGCCTGCATGACCTTGGTCGTGGTCGCGATCTTCAGGCCGGCGACGGGGCCATAGATCGGCGTCCAGAGCGCCCGCAGCGCCTCCTGCGCGGCATAGGCGTCGGCCAGTGTCGGCGGCGCGAGGTGCTCCGGCAGATTGACATAGGCCTGCATGGTGCGATGGGCATCGGCGAGAAATCGTGCGGCGGCGGCGGCATCATACGCGGGCATGGCTGAAACTCCGCTGATACGAACAGGCGACGATGCGAGCTTGCGCAAGGCTTCGCCGGCCCGTCAAGGGCACAACGGCCGCGAGCCGCGCACCCGCATCACACCAGATCGTCTTTCCAGATCGGGTTGGTCCAGGCCCGCCGGCCGGCATGGTCGATGACGACGAGGCGGAACCAGTCGCTGGGACGAGTGAGCAGCCAGCCCTTTTCGAGCCGCTTCAGATCCAGGGTCGCCGAAGTAATGGCGCGGCCGATCCGTTGCACGCTGCGCGAATGCCCGCACACGACGACGATGGTATCGACCGGCGAGCAGGTGACGTTGAGTTCGTCGCCCGACCGCGAAACTTCGTGGATTAGCGGGCCCTGGCTCGAATAGTAGTGGCCGTTCTTCAAGGCTTCGAGCAGCGCCTCCGGCTCCAGGCTCTCGGACTTCACCTGCACCCAGCCGCCGAAGTGATCCGGCGTCTTGAAGTGGGCGTCGTCGGTGGCGAAGGCGGTGAGCCGGCGGCCTTCGCTCAGCAGCTGGTCGAGCAGATACCAGCCATCGCCGCGATCGCACTCGACGGCACAGCCGTGGTTGTAGATCTCGACCGCGTGCGCGACGTCGATGGCGCGGCCGTCCTCAATGGTGAGCTGCGACCAGGCAGGGTGGGCGATGCCGATGAAGGCGCCGGCCGCAGCCGCGCGTCGCGCCAGCGCCGGGCCGGTCTCATCGGGTGCTGCCGGTTCGAAGTCGAGCGGCAGGCCGGCGGCCACGATGTGCCACAACTCGCCCGCAGCCGTCGCCGGCGCGTGCACCTCGGAGCCGATGATGGTGGTGAAGTTGTTCGAGCGGAACTTGCGGGTATCGGCGATCGGCCAGCCGAAGTGATGGATGAAGTGGTCCGACAGCATCATGAAATCGTAGCCGGCGTTCCTGTAGGCATCGACCACGGCTTCCGGCGACAGCGCGCCGTCCGACAGCGTCGAATGGGTGTGCAGATTGCCGCGCCAGAACCGGCCCGGAGCTGCGAAAGGGGCGATGTCGGTCATGGACGGCGCCTCATCCCTTACCCACGCTCAATACGGGCTTGCCCAGGACTTTCACGAGGGGTTCGATGCCCAGGCCGGGACGGTCGGGGGCGGTCATGCGGCCATCGACGCGAACCGGCGCGCCCTCGGCGATCGGTCACCGTGCCGTAGCTGTTGAAGTCGGTCGCCGAGAAGCAGAACTCGGACGGCGTCGAGCGGGCGAGATGGGCGATCGCGGCGGTGACGATGTCGCCGCCCCAGGTGTCTTCGATCGTCATCGGGATGCCCTGCGCGACGCACAAATCGCGCATCAGCCGGGCCTTGGTCAGCCCGCCGACCTTCGAGATCTTGAGGTTGATCACGTCCATCGCCTGGTCGGCGATGCCGCGCACCAGCGTCGTGGTGTCGTCGATCACCTCGTCGAGAATGAACGGCCGCGTCGTGCGCTGGCGCACCGACAGGCACTGCTCGTAGGTCGGGCACGGCTGCTCGATATAGACATCGACGTCGGCGACGGCGGCGGCGATGCGCACCGCTTCGGCCATGGTCCAGCCGGTGTTGGCATCGGCGACCAGGATGTCGGTCGCGGCTAGCATCGAGCGGCACAGCTTGATGCGGGCGATGTCGTCGTCGGCATTGCCGCCGACCTTGAGCTGGAACTTGGTGTAGCCCTCGGCGCGATACTGAGCGATGTTGCGTGCCATTTCCTCCGGCGGCAGCTGCGTAATCGCGCGATAGAGCACAATGTCGTCCTGCGCCGCGCCGCCGAGCAGCTTGTAGACCGGTAGTCCGGTCGCCTTGCCGAGGATGTCCCAGCAGGCGATGTCGATCGGCGCCTTGACGTAAGCGATGCCCACGCAACACCGCATCCATGTGCCGGTTCAAGTTGCTAAGGTCGCGCGGATCGAGGCCGATGACCTTCGGGCCGATCTCGTCGAGCCCTGCGCGCACGCCCTTGGCATAGGCCGGCAGATAGGCCGAGCCCAGCGGGCAGCATTCGGCCCAGCCGGTGATGCCGGCATCGGTCTCGACCGCCACGACCGTCGAGTCGAACACCTCGACGAAGTTGCCGTTCGACCAGGAATAGCGGCCCTCGCGCAGCGGCAGGTCCACTTGATAGGCTTTGATGCGCGTGATTTTCATAGGCCTTCCCTCCGACGCTCGACCCGTCATAATGCAGCGGGCATGTTGTGCCAATGAGGAGAGCATCATGAGCCGTATCACGATTGCACTGTTGCTCGCCCTTGCGATGGTCGCCGCGCACGCGGCTCGCGCCGCCGATACCGTCGTGTCGCAAGACGCCCCCGACTTGACCTCGGTGCGGGCCAAGATCAAGGCCAAGGACTTTGCCGGGGCGCTCGCCGAGGTGAAGCCGCTGGTCGAGAAGCACGACCACGCCGACGTCTATAACCTCTATGCCTTCACCTCGCGCAAGACCGGCGACCGCAAGACCGCCGCCACCTATTACGCCAAGGCCCTGGAACTCGACCCAAAACATCGCGGCGCGCTCGAATACCAGGGCGAGATGTTCGTCGAGAGCGGCGATATGAAGAAAGCGCGGGCTAACCTCGCGCAGCTCGCCACGCTATGCCCGAGCGGCTGCGAGGAGCGCGAGGACCTGGAAAAGGCGATCAAGGCCCGGGGTCGGAAGAAGTGACGGTCACGCCACGTTCCAAGCGATAGCCGCGCCGAGCCGTTCGAGGGCATTAGTTCTCCACCGGCCTTGCGGCCGACCCGCTGGGGATGAAACGAGTCGTCGCTCGTAGGTTGGGTTAGGACGCCCACTTGCGTCCGTAACCCAACAACTTCAAGCACCGCTCGTGGAATATTGGGTTACGACCAGCAAGGGGGCTGGTCTAACCCAACCTACGTCCACACCCGCTCGTCTGTCTCTTACGAGGATCGCGATGACATCCGACGCCCGCATTCTGCTTTGGATGTGTGTGCTGGTCGCGGTCAACCAGCTCGGCTTCGGCGCCATGATCCCGACGCTGCCACTTTATGCGCAGTCGTTCGGCGTGCCGGCGTCGGCGATCGGACTTGCGGTCGCCTCCTACGGGCTTGCCCGGTTCGTCTCGGCAATTCCGTCCGGCCAGCTCGCCGACCGCGTCGGACGCCGGCCGTCGCTCGCAATCGGCGGCTTGATCTCGGCACTCGGCAATCTGTGGTGCGCGGCGGCGACCGGCTATCCCGAGTTCATCGTCGCACGTTTCGTCGCCGGCTTCGGCGCCGGCGTGATCCTGACCACCGGACAAGTGGTGCTCGCCGACATCAGCCCGCCCGAGCGGCGCGGCCGCACCATCGCCATCTACCAGGGCACGTTCCTGTTCGCGGTCGGCGTCGGGCCGTTCCCGGGCGGACTGCTGGCGGAGCACTTCGGCCTTGCTGCACCCTTCGCCGCCTATGGCATTGCCAGCCTGTTCGTAACCGTAATCGCCTGGTTCGCGGTAGCTGAGACGCGTGACCATTTCCACAATGCGCGGCCGGCGGGCAGCACGAAATTGCCGCCGCTGTCGGCGCAATTGCGCATGTTGACCAGCCAGATCGGCTTCATGCTGGTCAGCCTGATCTCGTTCATGAACGCGCTGGTGCGCACCGGCGGCCTGTTCGCGATCATCCCGGTTTATGCCAGCGAACGGCTCGGGCTGTCGGTCGGCCGGATGGGCTTCGCGATGATGCTCGGCAGCATCGCCGGGCTCGCCGCGTCCTACCCCGCCGGCTCGCTCGCCGACCGCTACGGCCGCAAGACCGTGATCGTGCCGGCGACGCTGATCACCGGCGCCTCGATGCTGCTGTTCTGCTTCGCAACGTCGTTTTCCTGGTTTCTCGCCGCCTGCATCGTGTGGAGCGTGGCGATTTCGGTCGGCGGCTCGGCACCGGCCGCTTATGCGGCGGACACAGCGCCGGCCGGCATGAACGCGACGGCGATGAGCAGCTTCCGGATGATGGCCGATGCCGGCTACGTCATCGGCCCGATCCTGCTCGGCCTGATCGTCGATGTCAGCGGCCCGGTATCGGCGCTGGTGATCGCGTCGGTGATGCTGGTCGCCACCGGCGCCGCGTTCGCCGCGTGGGCACCGGAGACGCGAAGGGAGTAGGTGGTAGGGGCGGGGGTCGGGGGCTGGGAATTGGCGAGCGGTGCGGTTAGCCCTCACCCCCTATTCCCGCCCAGCACCTTCCTTGAAATCACCACGCGCATAATCTCGTTGGTGCCTTCCAGAATCTGGTGCACGCGCAGGTCGCGGACATCCCTCTCCCCCTAGCGCCCTTGCGCGAAGGGGGAGAGGGTAAGGGTGAGGGGCGGCACCGCCGGGGAACGGTGCCTGGCTTCAGCCTGGCACCGCCCGAGCCATGGTGCCAGGCTGAAGCCAGGCACCAACAACTGAGCAAGCGGCCGCCCCTCACCCTCGGCCGGCCAAAGCGGCCGGCCTCTGCCCTCTCCCCGTAAGCGGACGGGGAGAGGGAAACAGCACCGTAAGCGGTAGTCACCTTCCCCTCACCCCCGGTTCCCGCCGAGCACCTTCCGTGAAATCACCACCCGCATGATCTCGTTGGTGCCTTCCAGGATCTGGTGCACGCGCAGGTCGCGGACGAGCTTTTCCAGCCCGTAGTCCTTCAGATAGCCGTAGCCGCCGTGGATCTGCAGCGCCTCGTTGACGATCTCGAAGCCGAGGTCGGTGGCGTAGCGCTTGGCCATCGCCGAATACATGCGTGGCCTGCGGATCGGCGCGGTCGAGGGCGTCGGCGGCGCGGTAGATCATCAGCCGCGCGGCCTCGAGGTTGGTCGCCATGTCGGCGATCTTGAACTGCAGCGCCTGGAACTGGCTCAAGTCCTGGCCGAACGCCTGGCGCTCGAACATGTAGGCGCGGGCCTTGTCGAGCGCCGACCACGCGGCGCCCAGCGAACAGGCGCCGATGTTGACCCGGCCGCCATCGAGCCCCGACATGGCGAAGCGGAAGCCGCGGCCCTCCTCGCCGACCAGTTGCGACGCCGGCACCCGGCAGTTGTCGAAGATCACAGCCCGGGTCGGCTGCGCGTTCCAGCCCATCTTGCGCTCGACGACGCCGAACGACAGCCCGGGCGTGCCCTTGTGCACCACGAACGCCGAGACGCCGTTGGCGCCTTCGCCGCCGGAGCGGGCGAACACGAAATAGAAGTCGGCGACGCCGGCGCCGGAGATGAACTGCTTGGTGCCGTTGAGAACGTAATGATCGCCGACCCGCTCGGCCCGCGTCTTCATGGCGGCGGCGTCGGAGCCCGCGCCCGGCTCGGTCAGGCAATAGCTCGACAGCCACTCCATCGACGCGAGCTTCGGCATCCACTCGGCGATCTGGCCGGCCGAGCCGTACTGGCCGAGCATCCAGGCCACCATGTTGTGGATCGAGATGTAGGCTGCGATCGCCGGGCAGCCGTAGGACAAGGCTTCCATGATCAGCGCGCCGTCCTTGCGCGTGAGGCCGGAGCCGCCCTTGGCCTCCGGTACATAGATCGTCGCCATGCCCAGGCCAGCGGTCTCGCGGATCACGTCGACCGGGAAATGTCCTTTCTCGTCCCATTCGCCGGCGAACGGCGCAATGCGTTCCTTGGCGAAGGCAAGCGCGGTGTCCTGGATCGCCAGTTGGCTTTCGTCGAGTTGGAAGTTCATCTTTTGCGCGCCTCTGGGATCACGGCTTCTTGTCGCAAGGCGGCGTATCGAGGAACACCAGATCCTTCAAGACGCCACGGATCGAGAAATCGCCGTAGTCGATGAACAGCCGCTGGCTGACGCCGTTTTCGAAGAACAGGAAGGCGAGCTCATAGGTCGGGGCGGCGTCGGACTTGTCGCCCTTCTTGTCGAAGTAGCTGAGCGACACCGGCCAGGAGGCCAGCGCCTCGAGCTTCTCCGCGTTGGGCACTTGCGGCAGTTTAGGATTCTTGCCGGGCGGCTGGCGGGCGCCGATCACCGCCGTGGTGGCGTAGACCTTCTCGCCCTTTTCCGAACCGTCGTAGAGGTCGGCGGCGAAGATCGACTTGCCGGCCCGCGCCGCCACCAGCAGGGCGATCGAATGCTGCACCGGAAACAGGGCGCTCGCCGGCACATCGAGGCTGAGCTTCTTCGGCTTCGTCACCTCGACCTTGGTGGGGCCATCGCCGGCCGCACGCCGGGCGTCGCCGGTGGTCTGCTCGGCCAGCTGGTCGTCCCGATACTGGCTCGACGAGAACTTGAAGTTGCGGGTATCGGCATCCTCGAAGGTCGACGAGCGCAAATCGTTGATCGACGTCTCGCCCTCCTGGCTCGTCATGCGGGTGACGAAGCGCATGGTCTGGGTATAGCCCTCGCAGGCGCTGCCGGTGAGTTCGTAGACCATGCGGCCGGTGAGATCGGTCACGCCGCCGCCGGTCTTGGCCTTGTCGAGAGTGATCTCGTACACCGCCCGATGCGCCGCGAGCCCCACGGGCTGGGCCGCCGTCGCCACTGGTGCGAACAGGCAAAGAAGCGCTGCGATGCCCGCGCACACTGCGTGTCTCGAAGTTGGCGCCATCCGTCGGTATCCTTCGCTTGAATGTCGTGCATGCCTCGTTGCCGGGCAGGTTAGAGTGCCGCGGCCCGCTTGGCAAAAGGCGCGCGGCCCCAGCGCCATGAAATCCCGCAAGCCCTTGTACGACAAACATGGCGAATCTCGTGCCGTTTGCTAGATAGTCCGGATCATGCTCGACCGTACCACCTTCATTCGGCCCATCGCCCACCGTGGCCTGCACGATTCGCCCAAGGGCATAATCGAGAACACCGCGCCGGCCTTCGCGGCGGCAATTTCGCACGGCTACGGCATCGAGTGCGACCTGCAGCCGCTTGCCGACGGCACGCCGATGGTGTTCCACGACTTCACCCTCGACCGGCTGATCGAGGCCAAGGGACCGATCAACGCGCTCAGCCGCGCCGACGTCAAGAAGCTGCGCTATCGTGGCCAAGATACACGCATCATTTCGTTTGCCGATTTCCTCGATCTGGTCGGTGGCCGCGTGCCGCTGCTGGTCGAGATCAAGAGTGACTGGCAACCGGCGAAGCCACGCTTCCTCAAAGCCATCGCCACCCTGGCGAAGGACTACAAGGGGCCGCTCGGCCTGATGTCGTTTGATCCGGTGGTGATGGCGCGAATGCGGGAGCTGGCGCCGGACGTGCCGCGCGGCGTCGTCTCGGGCGTCTATAAGGGCGAGGGCTGGTGGCTCGATACCTTGAGCGCCGAGCGCGCCTATCGCCTCACCCACCTGCTCGAATGCGGGCCGGTTTGCCCGAGCTTCATCAGCTATCACGTGAAATCTCTGCCGACGGCGGAGACACGCTTCCTGCGCGAGGGCCTCGAAATGCCGCTGTTCTGCTGGACGGTGCGGACGCCGGCCGAACGGAAAATCGCCGCCGAATGGGCCGACGCCCCGACGTTCGAGGGATATTTGCCGTAGTGCAAGCGGCGCCAACCACACCCGAACTTGCGTAGGTTGGGTTAGCGCGGCCTCGGTGTGTTGGAGGATTGTTTGTGATTCCTCCGCGCGTAACCCGACAGCTTCGACCACCCGCCCAATGTTGGGTTACGGCCGCAAGGGCGGCCTAACCCAACCTGCGCGATCGCAACCTCCAGACCGGCGTCCACTCATGACGACTGAGTGCGCTTGCGGCATAGCCTCACACCCTGATCGTCTTGCCCGGGTTCATGATGTTCGACGGATCGAGCGCGCGCTTCAACGTGCGCATCAGGTCGAGTTCGACCGGGCCCTTGTAGCGCTCGTTCTCGTCGAGGCGCAGGCGACCGATGCCGTGCTCGGCGCTGATCGAGCCGCCGAGCTCCACCACCAGGTCATGCACGATACGATTGACCCGCTCGCGCTCGCCCGCGAACTTAGTGCCGTCCCAACTCAGCGGCGCCAGAGGATTGTAATGCATGTTGCCGTCGCCGACGTGGCCGAAGGCGCAGTGGCGGATGCCAGGATAGGCCATTGCCAGCGCCGCATCGCAACGCATGATGAACTCGGCAATTTTCGAGACCGGCACCGAGACATCATGCTTGATGCCGACGCCCGAGACCTTCTGCGCCTCGGCCATGTCCTCGCGCATCCTCCAGTAGCGCTTGGCCTGGGCGCCGGACGTGGCGATCACCGCGTCTTCGACCAACTGGCGCCCCATCGCCTCCGACAGTGCCTCGGCGAACGGATCGTCGAGGCAGCCCGGCGCGCCCTGGCCCGAAACTTCGATCAACACATACCAGTCGTGCGGCTCGCGCATCGGCTCGCTGTGGCCCGGCACACCGGCGATCAATAACTCGATGATCGAGCGTTGCATCAGCTCGAACGCCGAGATCTGCTCGCCGAGCTTGGACTTCATGAACGACAGCAGCTCGACCGCGGCGGAAGGGCTCGGCACCGCGAGCCAGGCAGTCGCCGTCGCCGTCGGCATCGCAAACAGCCGCAGCACAGCTGCCGTGATGATGCCAAGGGTGCCTTCGCTGCCGATGAACAGCTGCTTCAGGTCATAGCCGGTGTTGTCCTTGCGCAGACCGCGCAGGCCATCCCAGATGCGGCCATCGGGTAGCACCACCTCGAGGCCGAGCACGAGGTTGCGGGTGTTGCCGTAGCGGATCACCTGGGTGCCACCCGCATTGGTCGCGATGTTGCCGCCGATCTGGCACGAGCCCTCGGCGCCGAGGCTCAGCGGGAACAGCCGGTTGTGTTCCGCCGCCAGGCGCTGGATTTCCGCCAGGATGACGCCGGCCTCGACGGTTAACGTCTCGTTGGCGAGATCAATGGCGCGCACCTGTTTCATGCGCGCCGTCGAGATAATCACCTCGCTGCGGTCGGCATTGGGCTGGCTGGCGCCGGTCAATCCGGTATTGCCGCCTTGCGGCACGATGCGGCGTGCCGGTCTCGGCGCAGATCTTGACCAGGGCCGCCACCTCGGCCGTAGATTTCGGCCGCAGCACGATTGCCACGTCGCCCATCCAGTCGTCGCGCCAGCTCCGGCAGTAGGGCGCGACGTCGGCCTTGGCATCGAGGAAGCCTTGCGGCCCGACAATGGCTTTCAACCGTTCGATCACTTCCGCCGACACGGGATTGGGCGCGGATGCTGCCATTGCGAAGGGTCCTCGGTCTCGTTATTGCGTCGTTGGGCGCGGACCCTAAGCATGCTTCTCCGCCGCCGCAAGTGAGCGAAAACGATGACCGACAATGCCCGAAGCGCAGCCGAAGGCGCCGTCACCATGTCCGGCAAGGCGTCGGGCTTCCGCTCGCTGGTCGGCTATCGCACGGTTGCGTGGGCACGCGACTACGGCGAGATCGAGTTGCAGCTCGAGCCCAGACACGGCAACAGCATCGGCATCACCCACGGCGGCGTCTACATGACGATTATGGATGCGGCGATGGGGCACGCAGCGACCTGGTGCGCGGTCGAAGGCAACGTGCGCATCTGCGTGACGGTGTCGCTGACGACCAGTTTCATAGCGCCGGCTAAGGGAAACGTTATCCGCGCCGTTGGTCGCCTGCACGACATCCACAATCGCATCGGCACGGTGACGGCGGATGTGCTCGACGAAAATGGCACATTGCTCGCCACCGGCCAGGGAGCTTTCCGCTATTCGCCGGGCAGCGAGACCTACGAGGGTGTACCAAGGGCTGAGGCGCGGCGACGATGAGTGCGCGGTGCCGTAGGGCGCAATAGGCGCAAGCCGTCGTATTGCGCCGCAGTGGCGCGATCGACCGAGGCGGCGGTGGGCTGATCCGGTGCAATACGCTTCGCTATTGCACCCTACGATCGTTGGCCAATTCAAGCCTCACCTCCCCGCCATCGCGTCGCGCAGGATGCGGGCGACGTGGCGGGCTTCGCGGCCGGAGCCGTCCCTAATCTGGTGGCGGCAGGAGAAGCCGTCGGCGGCGACGATGGTATCGGGAGCTGCCTTGCGCACTGCCGGCAGCAACGATAGCTCGGCCATCGCCATCGAGGTGTCGAAGGTGTCGGCTGCATAACCGAAGGCGCCGGCCATGCCGCAGCAGCTCGAACTCGACAACCTCGACTTCGAGGCCCTCGACGAGCCCCAGCGTCTTCGTCACCGCCGCCATGACGTTGAACGATTTCTGGTGGCAATGGCCGTGCAGCAGGACTTTGCCTGTCTGCTTGGCGATCTTGCCCTTGATCGCGGCCGGCGTCGATCTCGGCGGCGATGAAATCCTCGAACAGGTAGGCCAGCGGCGCGATCTTTGCGGTGCTCATCGCCCGGCAGCATCGCCAGGAATTCGTCCTTCAGCGTCAGCAGGCACGAGGGCTCCAGCCCGATGATCGGTACGCCGCGCGCGACAAAGGGGCGAACGGCATCGAGGAAGCGCTGCGCTTCCGCCTTCGCTTCATCGACCAGTCCGGCCGCCAGGAACGTGCGCCCGCAGCAGACGCGCCGCCCGCCCGTCGAGTGGACCTGTGACACCCGATAGCCGAGCGCAGTGAGCACATCGACGGCGGCATGCAGGTTGTCCGGCTCGAAATTCGAATTGAAGGTATCGGCGAAGATCGCGACTTCGCGGCCAATCTTCCCCGCTCCCCGTTTTGACGGGGAGAGGGCAGAGGTCGACGCGGTAGCGTCGACCGAGGGTGAGGGACGGCCGCTTACTCCGTTCATCACGCCGGGCAAGGTTCCGCCCAGTCCGCTGTGGCTCCGGTCTTCGTGTGGCCGCCCCTCGCCCTGCCCCTCTCCCCGTAAGGGGACGGGGAGAGGGGAAAGGCGGAATCCCTCACTCCGCCACTGCGGCAGGCGCCGCTTGGCCGAGAACCCCAGCAGCCGCTCGCTCAGCGCCGCCAGGCCCGGGATGCGGTCGCGCAAGTTCATCAGCCAGGCGAGGCGGCGCGCGTAAGGTGCATAGCGGGGCAGGTAGGCGATCAGCTTGTCCTTCCACGGCCGCGGCCGGCGCTTGTTCGCAGCGGCCAGCACCTCGATCTTCATCTTCGCCATGTCGACGCCGGTCGGGCATTCGCGGCGGCAGGCCTTGCACGAGACGCACAGTTTCATCGTCTCGAGCATCTCATCGGAGGAAAAGGCGTCGGGACCCAGCTGGCCGGAAAGTGCGAGCCTGAGCGAATTCGCCCGCCCCCGCGTGACGTCGGCCTCGTTGCCGGTGACGCGGAAGCTCGGGCACATGACGTTCGCGACATGCTTGCGGCATTCGCCGTTGTTGTTGCACATCTCGACCGCGCCCTGCAGGCCGCCGGCGCCACCGGGATAGGCCGACCAGTCGAGCGCCGGCTTGAAGCCCGAGACCCCATAGTCCGGCTTGTAGCGGAACAGGCGGCGATCGTTCATGCGGGGCGCGCGCACGATCTTGCCCGGGTTCATCAGCCCTTTCGGGTCGAACCGGTCTTTCACCGCCTCGAAGATTTCGACCGTCTTGGCGCCGTACATCATCTCGTGGAACTCGGAGCGCACGAGGCCGTCGCCGTGCTCTCCCGAGTGCGCGCCCTTGTATTCCTTGACCATCGCGAACGCTTCTTCTGCGATCGCGCGCATGGTGGCCGCGTCCTTCTCGAGCTTGAGATTGAGAACGGGGCGCACGTGCAGGCAGCCGACCGAGGCGTGCGCGTACCAGGTGCCGCGGGTGCCGTGCTTTTCGAAAACTGCCGTCAACCGTTCGGTGTAGTCGGCGAGGTGTTCGAGCGGCACCGCGCAGTCCTCGATGAAGGACACCGGCTTACCCTCGCTCTTCATCGACATCATGATGTTGAGGCCCGAGGTGCGCACCTCCCAGATCGCCTTCTGGCCGGCCGCATCGGCGACCTTCACCACCGAATTCGGCTGACCCAAGTCGCCCATCAGTTCTTCCAGGAGATCGAGGCGCGCCAAGTTTTCGGCCTGATCGTCCTCGGCGAACTCGACCAGCAGCAGCGCGTCGGGCCGGCCCTTGACGAAGGTGTCCATCACCGGGCGGAACATGGCGATGTCGCGGGCGAGCTCGATCAGCGTGCGATCGACCACTTCGACCGCGACCGGCCCGAGCTTGACGATGTGCTGCGCTGCCTCCATCGCCTTGCGGAAGGTCGCGAAATGGCAGACGCCGAGTGCCCGGTTCTTCGGCTGCGGGCTGAGCTTGATCTTGATCCGCCGCGACAAGGCGAGCGTGCCCTCGGAGCCACACAGCAGCGTCGCGAGGTTGATCGGCTGGGCGGAGGGCAGCAGTGCGTCGATCAGATAGCCGCCAACCCGCCGCGACACCTCTGGAAACGCCGTCCGTATATGCTCCGCCTCGCGGGCGCCGAGTGCGAGCAGGTCGCGAAATAGAGCCTCCGCCTTCAGTTCGGTGCCTGGCTTCAGCCTGGCACCGTCCCCGAGTGGTGCCAGGCTGAAGCCAGGCACCAACGCCGGCGCAAGGGGTCCGAAGCTCGCAGCCGCCCCATCCGCCAGCGTCGCGTCGATCGCGATCACGTTATCGCGCATGATGCCGTAGCGGATCGAGCGGGTGCCGCAGGAATTATTGCCGGTCATGCCGCCGATCGTGGCGCGGCTCGACGTCGACACATCGACGGGAAACCACAGGCCGGAGCCCTTCATCTGGCGATTGAGCTCATCGAGCACGATGCCGGGCTCGACCCAGGCGGTGCGGGCCTCGAAGTCGGTCTCGATGATGCGATTGAGGTGCCTGGTGTAGTCGATCACCAGCGCCCGGCCGACGGTCTGGCCCGACTGCGAGGTGCCGCCGCCGCGCGGCAGCAGCGGCACGCCGGCCTCGCGCGCGATCTGGGCTGCCGCCTGCACATCGGCATCGGTCTTCGGAATCACCACGCCGATCGGTTCGATCTGGTAGATCGAAGCATCAGTTGCGTATCGTCCGCGCGAGAAGCGGTCGAACAGCACTTCGCCCTCGATCTCGGCGTCGAG
The DNA here is from genome assembly GCA_963741505.1 of uncultured Alphaproteobacteria bacterium. Classification (GTDB taxonomy): domain Bacteria; phylum Pseudomonadota; class Alphaproteobacteria; order Rhizobiales; family Hyphomicrobiaceae; genus JAKFWF01. The sequence goes on from CAVUIJ010000013.1 coordinate 193,591, forward strand.
GCGCTTGGCCAGCCCATGGTCGATGCCGGCGTCGGCTGGCGTAACATGCACGTTCATTGCGATCTGGGCCCTTGTTGCGCCGATCAAGACTACGACACTCTTGCCTGCCCGAACTTCGCATGCAATGCGAAGCGGGCGAAGTCCGTTGTTGGCCGCCGCCGAGGAGAAACCTCAATGCCCGCATCAAACCAGCCGCCCCGTCGCGCCGGCCGCCACTTCCTGCAGATCCCCGGCCCCTCGCCGGTGCCCGATCGTATCCTGAGAGCGATGGCGATGCCGGTGCTCGACCACCGTGGGCCGGAATTCCAGAAACTCGGCCAGCGCGTGCTGTCGGGCATCAAGACCATCTTCAAGACGAACAACCCGGTGATCATCTATCCAGCGTCCGGCACCGGCGCCTGGGAGGCTGCCCTCGCCAACGTACTCTCTCCTGGCGATCACGTACTCATGTACGAGACGGGGCACTTCGCCATGCTGTGGAAGAACATGGCGGCCAAGCTCGGCATCAATGCCGAGTTCATTGCGTCGGACTGGCGCGCCGGCGTCGATCCGGCCAAGATCGCCGAGCGCCTCAAGGCCGACAAGGCGCATGCAATCAAGGCCGTCTGCGTCGTCCACAACGAGACCTCGACCGGCGCCACATCGCGGATCGATGAAGTGCGCCAGGCGATCGACGCCGCCGGCCACCCGGCACTGCTGATGGTCGACACCATTTCCGGCCTGGCGTCGGCCGACTACCGCCACGACGAATGGGGTGTCGACGTCACCGTGTCGGGATCGCAAAAGGGGCTGATGCTGCCGCCTGGCATCTCGTTCAACGCCGTGTCGGACAAGGCGCTCGCCGCCGCGAAAGCCGCCAAGCTGCCGAAGCTGTTCTGGTCGTGGGAAGAGATGATCCCGCACAACAAACAAGGCTTCTTTCCCTACACGCCGGCGACCAACCTGCTGTACGGCCTGGCCGAAGCGATCGACATGTTGCACGAGGAGGGCCTCGACCGCGTATTCGCCCGGCACGCCCGCCATGGCGAGGCGACCCGGCGCGCCGTTGCCGCCTGGGGTCTGGAAAACCTCGTGACCAAGCGTGAGCACTTCTCGCCGGTGCTGACCGCCGTGCTGGTCCCCGACGGCCACAACGCCGACAACCTGCGCAAGGTCATCCTCGATAATTTCGACATGTCGCTCGGCACCGGGTTGTCGAAGGTCGCCGGCAGGGTGTTCCGCATCGGCCATCTCGGCGACACCAACGACCTGACCATTATCGGCACCCTTGCCGGGGTCGAGATGGGGTTGGGGCTGGCGAAGGTGCCGCACAAGACCGGCGGCGTCGCGGCGGCAATGAGCTATCTGGCGGAGACCGCGAGGCCGCACGCCGGCTGAATTCGATCAGGCCCGCCTCGCGCTCGCGATCCACAAGCCGCCGGCGATCAGCAGGACGCCGGTGGTGCCTTCCATGATCCGCCGCCAGCGCCCCGACAGCACCTGCCGCACGTGTGCGACCGCGAGTGCATAGAGGCTATCGACGCCGGCCAGCGTCACCAGGAAAATACCGGCCAGCACCACCAGCTGGGCGAACGCCGGCTGCGCCGGATCGAGGAACTGCGGCAGGAAGGCGCCGAGGAACAGCAGCACCTTCGGGTTCGACAGGGCGACGAACAGCCCCTGCCAGTACCAGCGCCTGGAGGTGGTCGCGGCATCGGGCAGGATGGCCGGCGCCGTCCGCAGTTTCCACAGCGTGCGACCGCCGAGATAGATCAGGTAGCTGGCGCCGACCCAGCGCAGGATGTCGAACCACTCCGACATGAACACCATGATCGATGATAGCCCGAAGATCACCGCCGTCAGCAAGATTGCAAGGCCGGTCATATTGCCGAACACGGTCAGCAATCCGGCACGGCGGCCATGCGCCGTCGCATTGGCAATGACGAGCGACATGGTCGGCCCCGGCGTCACCGCCAGCAGGAAGCTAGCGGCGAAGAACGCCAGCAGGACACTCACGGACATCACGATGCTCCAAAGCGGCTATCGCACCCTGACATATCATTGACATCGGCTGAAAGGGGGTCCGATCTGCATCGCGGCAATGCGCAAACGGGCTCAACTCAGGCCCTTGACAGCAACTGACTCTGCGGGTTATTTATTTCTCAAATAACTAACTGGTCAGAAATAATATGGTTAACAGGGCTCGAAAGCGGCGGCCGGATGCAAGACCCGGCGAGATCATCGAGGCAGCGCTCGAGCTGTTCTCGCAGCGCGGCTTTTCGGCGACAAGGCTCGAGGATGTGGCGGCGCGCGCCGGCCTGAGCAAGGCTGCGATCTACCTCTATTTCGAGGACAAGACCGCGCTGCTGAAAGCAGTGGTGCAGGAGACGATCGGCGCCAAGATCGCCCAGGTTCGCAGCGCCGCCAGTCCCGCCGGGCCGGTTTCGCCAGCTGCTGCGCCAATTGCTCATGATGGTCGCCGCAGGCGTGCGCAATACACGATTGCCCGACATCATCAAGCTGGTCATCTCGGAGTCCCGCGCCCACCCCGACATCGGCCGGCACTATCTCGACAACGTCATCGGCCAGGTGCTGCCGATGGCGCAGGCGCTGATCGAGCGCGGCATCGCCAGCGGCGAGTTCCGCAGCATCGACGCGCGTCTCGCCGTGAAAAGCCTGATCGCGCCGATGCTGCTCGCGGCGCTGTGGCGCAGCGTGTTCGAACCGATCGGCGCCGAGCCGCTCGATGCCGAGGCGCTGGCCGCGCAGCACGCCGATCTGATCATCAGGGGCCTGTCAGCCAACGGATAGGACAGGAACACAGCCGATGCGCCGCATAGTCCCTCTCATCGTCGTCGCCCTCGTCGCCACGGCGTTCCTGTTGAAGGACCGCTGGCTGGGGTCGCTCGCACCGCAACCGCGCTACCTCGGCTACGTCGAAGGCGAGACGACGCTGATCTCCTCGCCGGTCGCCGGTCGTCTCATTGCTCGCCAGGTCAACCGCGGCGAGCAGGTTCGGCGCGGCGCCACCGTCTTCCGGCTCGATACCGCGGTTGCCGATGCCGAAGTTGCCCGCATCACCGCCACCGTCACCGAGGCCAAGGCGCAGCTCGAAAACCTGCGCACCGGCAAGCGTGACGCCGAGCAGGAGGTCGTCCGCGCCCAGCGCCGCGAGGCCGAGGCCGCATTGCGCCTTGCCCAACTCGACCTGCAGCGCACGTCGCAGCTCGTCGCCAACGGTACCGTCACCCGCGCCCGATTCGACCAGGCGACGTCACAGGTCGAGCAGTTGCGCGCCAAGGTCGAGCAGATGAAGGCGCAGGAGGCGGCCGGCGACCTTGGCGGCCGCTCGCGCGAGCTCGAGGCGGCCGAAGCCAAAGTGGTAGAGGCCACCGCGGCGCTCGCGCAGGCGGTGAGCCGTCAGGCCGATCTGGCACCAGTGGCACCGGCCGACGCCCTGGTCGAGAACACCTTCTTCGATGCCGGCGAGTGGGTTTCGGCCGGCCAACCGGTGGTGTCGCTGCTGGCACCCGACAAGCTGAAGCTGCGCTTCTTCGTGCCCGAGGATCAGATCGCCCGGGCGGTACCGGGCACCACCGTCACGTTCGACTGCGACGGCTGTCCGGGCAAGCAGCAGGCGCGCATCTCCTATGTGTCGCCGCGGGCCGAATTCACGCCGCCGGTGATCTATTCCGAAAGCGCCCGGCGAAAGCTCGTCTTCCTGGTCGAGGCCAAGCCGTCGGAGCCTGGCCACGGCCTGCGCACCGGCCTGCCGGTCGAGGTCGAACCACTTACGGCTGCGACGCCATGAACAACACGCCAACCCCTGCCATCGACGTGCACGGCCTCGTCAAGCGCTACGGCAACCGCACCGTCGTCGATCAGGTCGGCCTGACGCTGATGCCTGGCCGCATTTGCGGCTTCCTCGGGCCCAACGGCTCCGGCAAGACCACGACGCTGCGGCTCATCTGCGGCCTGCTGACGCCCGACGCCGGCAGCGGCACATGCCTCGGCTATGACCTGCTCACGCAGGCAGCGCTCATCAAGCGGCAAACCGGCTACATGACGCAGAAGTTCGGGTTCTACGAGGACCTGACCATCGTCGAGAACCTCGACTTCGTCGCCCGCATGTACGAACTCGATCGAGCACGGCAACGCGTCGACGCCGCCCTCGAACGCCTTGGTCTCGCCACCCGCCAGCACCAGCTTACCGGCGCGCTGTCGGGCGGCTGGAAGCAGCGCCTCGCGCTCGCCGCCTGCGTGCTGCACGAGCCGAGGCTGCTGCTGCTCGACGAGCCCACCGCCGGCGTCGATCCGAAGGCGCGCCGCGCGTTCTGGGACGAGATCCATGCGCTGGCCGCCACCGGCATCACCGTCCTGGTCTCGACCCACTACATGGACGAGGCCGAGCGCTGCCACGAGATCGCCTACATCGCCTACGCCAAGCTGATGGCCCGCGGCACCTCCGACGAGGTGATCGCGGCTTCAGGCCTCAAGGCCTGGATCGCGACCGGTCCCGGCGCCGATCGGCTGGCGCCGCGCCTGCGCGACGTACCGGGCGTCACCGCCGCCGCCGCCTTCGGCGCGACGCTGCACGTTTGCGGCCCCGACGAGAAGTTGCTCGAAGCGGCGATCGCGCCGCTGCGCACCGATCGAGCCATTACCTGGCAACGGGCCGAGCCCACGCTGGAGGATGTATTCATCCACCTGATGGGCCAGGTGCGCGACAACGCCGAGGCGGCATAGGAGGCGGCCATGGGATTTCGAGCACGCCTTGCTGCCATGATCGTCAAGGAGACGCTGCAGCTGCGGCGCGACCGGCTGACCTTCGCCATGATGTTCGGCATGCCGATCATGCAGCTCATGCTGTTCGGCTATGCCATCAACAACGACCCGAAAGGTCTCCCCGCGGCGATCCTTTCCGCCGATCAGAGCGCCATCACCCGATCGATCGTCGCCGCCCTCGGCAACACCGGCTATTTCAACTTCGTGCGCACGGCATCGAGCGAGGCGGAGGCGAACGCGCTGCTGCAGCGCGGCGACGTGCAGTTCGTCGTGACCCTGCCCTCCGACTTGACCCGGCGGTTGATCCGGCGCGAGCGGGCGCAGATCGCGATCGAAGCCGACGCCACCGATCCGGCCACCACCGGCAATGCGCTCGCTGCCGTCAACCAGGCGGTGGCGCAGGCGCTCACCCATGACCTGACGGGGCCGCTCGCAAATCTTGGCGGCCGCGACGGTCCGGTCGAAGTGGTACTGCACCGGCGCTACAATCCGGAAGGGGTGACGCGCTACAACGTCGTGCCCGGTTTGCTCGGCGTCATCTTGACCATGACCATGGTGATGATGACGGCGCTTGCGGTCACCCGCGAGTACGAGCGCGGCACCATGGAGAACCTGCTCGCCATGCCGATCCGGCCGATCGAGGTGATGATCGGCAAGATCGCACCCTACATCGTGATCGGCTGCGTCCAGGTCGTGGTGATCCTGACCGTTGCCCGGTTGCTGTTCAATGTGCCGATTGTCGGCAGCCTGCCCATGCTGGCACTGGCGACGATGCTGTTCATAACCGTCAACCTGGCGATCGGCTTCACCTTCTCGACGGTAGCGCAGAACCAGCTGCAGGCGATGCAGATGTCGTTCTTCTTCCTGATGCCGTCGATTCTGCTGTCGGGCTTCGCGTTCCCGTTCCGCGGCATGCCGGGCTGGGCGCAGGTGATCGGCGAGACGCTGCCGAACACCCATTTCCTGCGCGTCGTCCGTGGCCTGATGCTGAAAGGCGCGACCACCGCCGAGGTCGCGAGCGAACTGGCCGCGCTCGTGCTCCTGCTCGTTGTCGTATCGACCGTGGCGTTGTCGCGCTATCGCGTGACGCTGGATTAGATCACCGTCACGTCGAGGTCGCCGACGCCGTCGACATGGCCCTTGAGGTGGTCGCCCTTTTTCACCGCGCCGACGCCGGCCGGCGTGCCGGTCAAGATCAGGTCGCCGGCTTTCAATTCCCAAAGGCCGGACAGGTACTCGATCTGCGAGGGGATATTCCAGATCATCTGGGCGAGGTCGCCGGTCTGCTTGCGCACGCCGTTGAGGTCGAGCCAGATCGCGCCCTTCGACGGATGGCCTATTTTGGCCGCCGGCTGGATTGCGGTGCAGGGTGCTGCGTCATCGAACGCCTTGCCGATCTCCCACGGCCGGCCGAGCTTCTTGGCTTCGCCCTGCAGGTCGCGGCGCGTCATGTCGAGCGCGATGGCGTAGCCGTAGACGTGGCTTAGCGCGTCGACGGCCTTGATGTTCTTAGCCCCCGACTTCAGGGCGACGACGAGCTCGATTTCCCAGTGAACGTCCTTGGAACCGGCCGGGTAGGGAAACTTGCCGTCGGTACGCAGCGCATCCGGTGTCTTCATGAAGAAGAACGGCGGCTCCTTGTCCGGATCGTGACCCATCTCGCGCGTGTGCTCGGCATAGTTGCGGCCGACGCAGTAGAGCCGGCGCACCGGGAACAGCGAGGTCGAACCCGCCACCGGAAGCGCCGCCTGCGGCGGCGGGTCGATTACATAGCTGGCCATTGTGGTTTCCTTCGCCTGTTCTCGTTCGAAGGTGCCTGGCTTTAGCCTGGCACCATGGCTGGAACGGTGCCAGGCTAAAGCCAGGCACCGGAGATCGCTACGCCGCCCTCTTCATCAGGTTGCGGTTGATGATGGTCTCGGCGATCTGGATCGTATTGAGCGCCGCGCCCTTGCGCAGGTTGTCGGCGACGACCCACATCACGAGGCCGTTCTCGACCGTCGCATCGGCACGGATACGGCTGATGTAGGTCGCGTCCTCGCCGGCGCATTCCTGCGGCGTGATGTAGCCGCCCGGCTCGTGCTTGTCGATCACCAGGCATCCTGGCGCCTCGCGCAGGATCGAGCGGGCAAACTCGGCCGAGATCGGCTTCTCGAACTCGATGTTGATCGATTCCGAATGGCCGACGAACACCGGCACGCGCACGCAGGTAGCGACCACCTTGATCTTGGGATCGAGGATCTTCTTGGTCTCCGCCATCATCTTCCACTCTTCCTTGGTGAAACCGTCTTCCATGAAGACGTCGATGTGGGGAATGCAGTTGAAGGCGATTTCCTTCGGGAACTTCTTCGGCGCCATCTCCTGACCGGGAACATACTTGCCCTTGGTCTGCGTCCACAGCTCGTCCATGGCGTCCTTGCCGGCGCCGGAAACGGACTGATAAGTCGACACCACCACGCGCTTGATCGTCGCCTCGTCGTGCAGCGGCTTCAGGGCGACCACCATCTGCGCCGTCGAGCAATTCGGATTGGCGATGATGTTCTTGCGGTTGGTCTTCTTCATATACGGTTCGAGCACGTGCGCGTTCACTTCCGGCACGACGAGCGGCACGTCGATGTCGTAGCGCCAGGCCGACGAGTTATCGATGACGAGGGCACCGCTCGCACCGATCTTCGGGCTCCACTCCTTCGACACGGCGCCGCCGGCCGACATCACCACGAAGTCGACCTTGGAGAAGTCGAAGGTTTCCAAATCCTGGCATTTGAGCGACTTGTCGCCGAACGAAACGCTGGTGCCGACCGAGCGGCGCGAAGCGATGGCGTGAACCTCCGAAGCGGGGAACTTCCGCTCGTCGAGGATCGACAGCATTTCCCGGCCCACATTGCCCGTGGCACCGACGACAGCGACCTTGTAGCCCATAGCAATCGTCTCCTGATGGCCGGCGATCCCGATTTGCCGGCGCAAGCCCGCTGCTACATAACGGTTTTTGCGGTGGAATCAATGACTGCGAGCGAAGCTGGCCGCACTGCTGCAGGTCGGTCGTCATTTCGCCGCCGAACCGCCGCGTCGAGGGCAGCCCTCATGCCGTACCTGGCATGAACACGCAGCGCACCCGCCAGCCGCCACTCTGGGTGCGCATGACGCAGACATGCGCGTCGGTGTCCTGCGAAGGTTGCTTTTCCATCGTCTGCGGCACGAACACGCGCAATTCACCGGCGATCATGTACATGCCGCCCGATACGTACTCGATGCGGTCAACTTTCATGCAATCGCGGTCGCTGCAGCAATAGGTGGGATACCATGAGTGTGCGCCGGCTTCGTGTGCCGGGCCGAGAGTGAAGCTCGCGGCGATGGCAAGTGAAAGAACGCGGAAGCACGGGCAACCCCAACCGGCACGGGAAACGGACATTCGCATCACCTCGTGAAAGGTTGCGTCAGCCTCCCCCTTGGTCTTGCGAGCGCGTTGTTGCGGTCGCACATCTAGATGAAACATAGGGTGCGTCGTCGAGTTTGCCCAGCCCGATCGTGGCGGGCGCGATGACATTCAGGGCGCGACCATTGCTGGTCGCGCCCTGAGACGATCCAATGACATGCGATCGCGGCGTTCACTCGGCCGCTGCAGAAGCGGCGACGGCCGGCACCGGTGTCGCAGCGTGCACTGCGGCACCATTTGCCGTGGCGGCGACTTGCGGTTTGGCGACGATGCCGCAACGCTCCTCGGCGGCCGCCAGGATCTGGCCCAGCAGCTCCGCGTAGCGGATGCCGGCAAATCCCGCCATGATGTTGAGCTTGCCGTCCCAGCACCAGCCGGGATTGGGGTTGACCTCCAACAGCCTGACTTCGCCCTTGGCATCGGCGCGGAAATCGAAGCGGGCGTAGTCGCGGCAGCCGAGCCGCTCGAACAGCCGCGCCGAGTGCTCGACCATCTGCGACTGGATGTGGTCGGGCAGCTGCGCCTCGTGATACTTGATCTGCGTCCAGTACGGGCTGTCCGGCTCCCACTTCGAACTCGTAGCCGAGGATCTTCGGCAGCTTCGGATCGAGACGCGAAAAATCGACCTCCAGGATCGGCAGCGCCCTCAGCCCCTGGTCCGGGTTGCCGACGAGGCTCACCGAATACTCGGCACCGGGCAGGTATTCCTGCACCAGCACCGGGCGGCGCGGAAACTCGGTGCGCAGCCGTTCGAGATAGTCGAGCAGCGCGCTCTGGTTGCGCACCACCGCATCCTTGGTGATACCCTGCGAGCTGTCGCCGTAATTTGGCTTCAGGATCGCCGGAAATACGGATGGCAACGTCGCGCCCTGGTCGCCGGGGCGCACGTAGGTCTCGAGCGGCACCGGCACGTCGAGAGAAGCTGCGACGGCGCGCACCAGACCCTTGTCGTAGCAGGCCGCCAGTGCCGGCGCGGCGGCACCGGTATAAGGCAGCCCCAGCACGTCGAGCAGGGCCGGTACGTGCAGTTCCTTGAACGGGTCGTTGTTCCAACCTTCGTCGCAAAGGTTCATGACGAGGTCAGTGCGCAGTGCACCGAGGTCACGTTCCAGCGTGGCGTGGTTGTCGAGGAAGCGGAACTTGTAACCGGGCAGCTCGGACAGCGCATCCTTCAACTTGCGTACGGTATCGAGATCCTCCGGATTGAATGTGCCGCCGCGCTTTACCTGGTCGGGCAGGCGCGGATCGCCCATCAGAACGGTGACGTCGATCTGCTGCATCCGCGTCTTGGCCTTGCGGGCAGGCAGCTGCGGCGCATCGGCGGTGAGCAGGATACGGCGGGCCATCATGCCGAGGTCCTGGTCGCGGTCCGACTGGGCCTCGGCGTGGCCGTGGTGTCGCACGTTGCGGAAGCCGCATTTCTCCAGCAGCCGGGTGATGGTGTCCCGGGTGTAAAGCCGCTCGGCGTAGAACTGGTCGGCGATGACGCCGCTCTCGTCGTGGACGATGACCTCGCGGCTGATCAGACGGTCGCCGTCTTGGCTGATCGAGCGCTCGCGACAGACGAAATGATGCTCGTCGATCCATTCCCACGAGCGGCGGTCGAAATGCTCGGCCATGTACGCGCCGTCGGTGATGTCGAGCACGATCTGTCCCGAAGGACGCAGGATCTTGCCGACCATCGACAGCACCTTCTCGTCGTCCTGCTTGTTCGAGAAATAGCCGAACGAGTTGCCCATGATGGCGACGCAGTCGAATGTGCTTTCGGGCAGCCGCGGATTGCGCGCGTCGCCTTCCTTGAAGGTGACGGCCAGGCCCTCGGTCTGCGCCCGCTTCTTGGCCAGACGGATCAGGTAGCGCGAGCGGTCGACGCCCTGGACCTGTCTGAAGCCGCGGCGCGCAAGTTCCAGGCAGTGTCGGCCCTGCCCGCAGCACAGATCGAGGATCGCGCTGTGCGGCTGGATCGCCGCTGCCGACATGATGAAGTCGACCTCGCGGCGGGTATTCTCGATGTTCTCGACAACGTCGCCGTCGGTCTTGACGTACAGTGCATTGAACAGCTTGCGCCACCATTCGGCGGGCAGATGGGCCTCGAGATCGCCGACGGGACCGAGGCAGGACCGCACGGGTTGGCGCTTTGGTCGCTTCGCCTTGGAAGCTGGTGCCATGATGGACGAAAGTCCTCCCCTTGACGGCCGCTGGAAGTGGGCTCGCCGCATTCGATGTGTTGGCGGCGGCCTGCTCCCGATGGCTGTCAGGAGCGCGGCTGAAGCAGTCCAAAAAACGAAGCCCCTATGGCCTCTAGCAAGCGCGATCCTTAGCGGCACCGAAGGCCATTGCAAGCAGGAACTTGGGGATAACTGTCGTGCAATTGCAATTGTGATCGGCAGGTTGCGCCGGTTCCAACGCGATGAGCAAAGACTGTTGGGCTCGAGGTGTCGGCGCGGCCAGAATTGCACGAGGCGCACAGCAGTGCTGCGCGCCTCGAATCGAATGCAAATGTCGCGCCCCTGCGCGGCTCCGCCTACTGCTTGGGCGGCTGCGCACCGGGTGCGGCCTTTTCGGCCTCGACCTGCTTCTTCACCTCTGGATCGACGTATTCGAGCTGCGCCTTGGCGCGCAGGCCGTCGAGCGTCTCCTGCGCCTTCTTGTGCATCAGCGAGGCAATGATCCGATCCTTGACGGCGGCGAACTCAGGGATCTTCGGCGCCGGCTTCTCACGCCGATCCTCGACCTTGATGATGTGCCAGCCGAACTGGGTCTCGATCGGCGCCGAGATCTCGCCCTTCTTCAGCTTGAACGCGGCCTCCTCGAATTGCGGCACCATCTGGCCGCGACCAAAGTAGCCGAGGCTGCCGCCGTCATCCTTGCTGCCAGGATCCAGCGAATTGGCCTTAGCGGCTTCAGCGAAAGCCTTGTCGTCGCCGGCTGAGATCTTGGCCGCAATCAACTTGGCGTTGGCCTCTTCCTTGACCAGGATATGGCTGGCCTTGATCTCTTCTTCCGGCTTGGTCTTGGCCAGTTGCGTCACTTGCTCGTCGTAGAGCTTGCGTGCGTCGGCTTCCGAGATCGAGGACTTGACGCTGGTGTCGAAGTAAGTCTCCCGCAGCGCCCGCCGGCGCCAATACTGCAGCCGCTCGTCGAAAGCAGCGCCGGTGGCGAGCTTCTGGCTCTCGGCGGCATCGGCGAACAGCTGATTCTCGATCAGGTACTCGATCAGCACGCGGCGGCGAGTGGCCTCCGGCAAATTGCCGATGTCGGCGCCGATCTCGGCCTCGGCGTACTTGAGATCGTTCTCGGTCAGGTTCTTGCCGTTGACCTTGGCGACGACCTTGTCCTGCGCCAAGGCCGAGGTGGCCGCCAGAACGGCCACCAACAGGGAGCCGGCAACGGCAGCGAGATTGGGCTTGCGGCAGTGGTTCGTCGTCACGGGCGATTCCTCGAATTGCGGCTGCGAGATGGCGGATGGTTCGGCGCGCACATAGACCGTGCCTAGCCTGCTTGCCAAGTTAACAAACAGACAGATGGCAGCATTGCGACGGCTTGGCACAGCGATCGGCCGTCAATATTCCGTGATTCATTGACAATTCAGGGGGGTGGTACTTATTTCACGCCGAATGGAGTACGGCGGCCCGTCATCGAGCATGCCCGAGGCGGCGGTATGTCCTTCGTCACATCGGACAAACCGTGCTCGGGGTGGTTCGGTTCGAGCCGTTGTCTGGCGTTTCTTGAGCACCTCCCGATAGCCATCGGTCTCGCGCTGCAACAGCCGCGTCGGCCGCAGAACTTGTGAAGATCGAGGACTACCAGCATGGTTTCCATTGGTGCGCTCGCCGCCAAGGTTTTCGGCTCCGCCAACGACCGCAAGGTCAAGAGCTTTCGCCCCAAGGTCGAGGCGATCAATGCGCTCGAGCCGGAGGTGGCGCGACTGTCCGACGCCGACCTGCGCGCCCGCACCGAAGAGTTCCGGCGCCAGATCGCCGAGGGCGGCAAGACGCTCGACGACCTGCTGGTGCCGGCATTCGCGACGGTCAGGGAAGCGGCGAAACGCACGCTCGGCCAACGCCATTTCGACGTCCAGCTGATCGGCGGCATGGCGCTGCACCAGGGCAAGATCGCCGAAATGAAGACCGGCGAAGGCAAGACGCTGGTGGCGACGCTGGCGGTCTATCTCAACGCGCTGGCTGGCAACGGCGTCCATGTCGTCACCGTCAACGACTACCTTGCCAAGCGCGACGCGGACTGGATGGGCCAGGTCTACACGTTCCTCGGCCTGAGCGTCGGCTGCATCGTGCACGAGCTCGACGACGAGCAGCGCAAGGCGGCGTACGCCTGCGACGTCACCTACGGCACCAACAACGAGTTGGGCTTCGATTACCTGCGCGACAACATGAAGATGAGCAAGGCGGAGATGGTCCAGCGCGGCCATACCTTCGCGATCGTCGACGAGGTCGATTCGATCCTGATCGACGAGGCCCGCACGCCGCTCATCATTTCCGGACCGGTCGAGGACCGCGCTGACCTCTACGTGGCGATCGACAGGCTGGTCCCGTCGCTGGTCAAGGGCGATTTCGATCTCGACGAGAAGCAGCGGTCGGTGTCGCTGACCGAAGCCGGCAACGAGCGCATGGAGCAGCTGCTGGAGCAGGCCGGCCTGTTGACGCCGGGCGGCTCACTCTACGACATCGACAACGTGACGACGGTGCATCACGTCACCCAGGCGCTCAAAGCCCATAAGCTGTTCCTGCGCGACCGCGACTACATCGTGAAGGGTGGCCAGGTCGTCATCATCGACGAGTTCACTGGCCGCATGATGCAAGGCCGACGCTATTCGGAGGGCCTGCACCAGGCGATCGAGGCCAAGGAGGGCGTCGAGATCCAGCCCGAGAACCAGACGCTGGCTTCGATCACCTTCCAGAACTATTTCCGCCTCTACAAGAAGCTTGCCGGCATGACCGGCACAGCCTCGACGGAGGCCAACGAATTCATGGATATCTACGGCCTCGACGTCCTCGAGATCCCAACCAACATGCCGGTCGCCCGCCTCGACGAGGACGACGAAATCTATCGTACCGCACGGGAGAAGTGGGAGGCGATCATAGCCGAGATCGAGCGGGCGAAATCCCGCAAACAGCCGATACTGGTCGGCACCGTCTCGATCGAGAAGAGCGAGCTGCTGTCGGAAATGCTGAAGAAGCGCGGTATCGAGCACCAGGTACTGAACGCCCGCTTCCACGAGCAGGAAGCCACGATCATCGCCCAGGCCGGCAAGCCCGGCGCGGTGACCATCGCCACCAACATGGCCGGCCGCGGCACCGACATCCAGCTCGGCGGCAACGCCCAGATACGGACTCTCGAGGAAACCTCCGAGATGGAGGACGGCCCAGAGAAGGACCGGAAGATTGCCGCGATCAGGGCTGAGATCGAGAAGAACCGCGACTTTGTTCGTGGCATCGTCGAGACGGTCGAGATCGAGCCGGCCAAGGGCGCAAAGCCGGCCAAGACGATTTCGAAGCCGGGCGGGCTCTATGTGCTCGCCACCGAGCGCCACGAGAGCCGCCGCATCGACAACCAGCTGCGCGGACGTTCGGGACGACAGGGCGATCCGGGCCGCTCCAAGTTCTACCTGTCGCTGGAAGACGACCTGATGCGCATCTTCGGATCAGAGCGCATGGATTCGGTACTGAAGACCTTGGGCCTCAAAGAAGGCGAGGCGATCACCCATCCTTGGATGAACAAGTCTTTGGAGATGGCGCAGCGCAAAGTCGAGGCCCGCAACTTCGACATCCGCAAGCAGATTCTGAAGTACGACGACGTGATGAATGACCAGCGCAAGGTCATCTTCGAGCAGCGTCTCGACATCATGAACGAGGACGACGTCAGCGAGACCGTAGTCGACATGCGCCATCACCTCGTCGACGAGCTGGTCGGGAAACACATCCCGGAAGCAGCCTATGCCGAGCAGTGGGACGCCAAAGGCCTGCGCGAAGCCATCGGCGGCATTTTCGGGCTCGACCTGCCGGTCGAGACATGGGCTGCTGAGGAAGGCATCGCCGACGCCGAGATCAAGGAGCGAGTGCTGAAGGCGGTCGACGACAAGGCTGCCGCCAAGGAGGCCGAGTTCGGGACCGAGACCGCGCGCCAGATCGAGAAGATGGTGCTGCTGCAGACCCTCGACCACCTCTGGCGCGAGCATCTCGTCACCCTCGAGCATCTGCGTCAGGTGATCGGCTTCCGCGCCTACGGCCAGCGCGATCCGCTCAACGAGTACAAAACCGAAGCCTTCGTATTGTTCGAGGCAATGCTGGCCAAGCTGCGCGAGGCGGTCACCGGCCAGCTCATGCATATCGAGCTGGCGCCGATGGAGGAGCAGCCGATCATGCAGCCGGTCGAGCTGCCGCCGATGCAGGCGCACCACATCGATGCCACCACCGGTCTCGACGAGCTCGCCCTGGTCGATGCGGTGTTGACCGCCGAACGGGAGCCGCGCCGGCCACCGCCGGAAAAGCGGGCGCCGACGCAGACCCGCAAGAGCGTCGCCAGCATCGACCCGAAGGATCCGGCCACCTGGGGCCGAGTATCGCGCAACCAGCCGTGCCCCTGCGGCTCGGGCAAGAAGTACAAGCATTGTCACGGCAAGCTCGACTAACCGGTCGGGCTCATCCATTGTGACCGGCCGAACCGTCAGTCAGACAGTGAACACCTAATGCAGTCAGCTTCCCGTCCCGGCCGCCTTGGATGGGTGCATGCGAAAACGCCGCTGGCCATACCGGGCCAGCGGATCGGCATATTGGGCGGTACGTTCAATCCACCCCACGCAGGCCACGTGCAGATCAGCGACATTGCGCTGGCGAGGTTGCAACTCGATCGCCTGTGGTGGGTAGTGACGCCAGGCAACCCGTTGAAATCGAACGGCCATCTGCCCTCGCTCGAAGCACGCATCGCCGCCTGCCGAGAACTCCTGTCGACACCGAAAGTGGTTATCACCGGCTTCGAAGCCGAACTCGGCACACCCTATACCGCCGCAACGCTGGAATTTCTTACCCGGCGCTACCCTAAGACCCGATTCGTGTGGATCATGGGCGCCGACAACCTGGCGACGTTCCACCGCTGGCAGCGCTGGCGCAATATCGCGGCACACGTACCGATCGCCGTGGTTGACCGGCCGGGTTGGCGATTTGCGGCCCTCTCTTCGCCCGCCGCCCGTGCCATGGCTCGGGCCCGTGTACCGGAAGCGCAGGCCGCCGTCTTTCCGCTGCTCAAAGCTCCTGCATGGACCCTGCTCAGCGGACCATTGTCGCCGCTTTCTTCGACCGCGCTGCGGGCCCAGCAAGCCCCGCCTGTTGCCGATTAGAGACGGCAATTGCTGGCTTTAACCCTGCCTCTGCACCACGCGCGGCCAAGCGCAATTGAAAGTCGACCCCAAAGCAGCGTATGCTACCACTTGTGATCGAGGTGCGGCCTGCGCACATAAGTTGGTGTCATGCGGCGCTGCCGGCATTCGATGACACCCGGGCTGCGGGTGGAGATGGTCTCCGTTCAGCCGATGTTGCTGCAGAAGGAAGTTCGCCAACATATGAGAACCGCGCATGACAGTGCCCGCCGCGGCACTGCTCCAAACGAGCGAATCTCCAAGGAGAACAGCTCGTCCGTACTGATCGATCAGATCACCCTCTGGCTCGACGAGGCAAAAGCCGAGGATATCGTCTCGATCGACCTCGCTGGCAAGTCGACCATTGCCGACAGCATGATCATTGCCTCCGGCCGTACCGACCGTCATGTCGGGGCCATCGCCGACCAGCTCCAGCATCACCTCAGGCAAGCCGGCTGCAAGAAATTGCGCGTCGAAGGCATGCAGACGTGCGACTGGGTGCTGATCGACACCGGCGACATTATCATCCACGTGTTCCGGCCCGAGGTCCGCGAGTTCTACAACCTCGAAAAGATGTGGTCGGGTGACCGGCCGTCCGAGCAGGCGGCCCACTAGCCCGGCATGAAGCTTGTCATTGCCGCGGTCGGACGCCTCAAGGATGGTCCCGAGCGGGAGTTGCTCGACCGTTACGTGAAGCGGCTTGGCCAGACCGGGCGTGGCCTCGGACTGGCGCCAGTCGACGTATTGGAGACGCCGGAAGGCCGGGCCGAAACGGCAGCGCTGCGGCAAGCCGATGAGGCCGCACGGCTGCTCAAGCTCTCCGCCTCATGCGAGGTGATCGTGGCGCTCGACGAAGCCGGCCGCGCCATGGCGAGCCGCGACTTTGCCGGCGTGATTGCCCGCCACCGCGACGCCGGCGTGCAGGGCATCGCTTTCCTGATCGGCGGCGCCGACGGGCACGGCGCTGCGGCGCTGGCCAAGTCCGCCCTTAGACTGTCGCTGGGGCCGATGACGCTGCCGCACGGCCTTGCCCGCATCGTGCTCGCCGAACAACTCTACCGGGCGGCTACGATCCTGGCCGGCCATCCCTATCACCGTGACTGAGGCAGGCGTGGGTTCTGACCGCAATCGCCGACAGCACGGTGATCGCCAGTCCGCCGGCGATGAAAATTATATTCGCCGCCCAGTCCGCCCGGTGGCTCGCGACCTTGCCCGACATCACCAGGATCATGATCCCGCCAATCGCGGCGATGCCCTGGCTCGCGGCCAGCACCGCGGCGACGTTGAGCGGACCAGGCCGCCTGAGCACACTCGTCGGCACGCCGAGGCTCAGCGAATAGAAAAACCCGAGTGCCGCAATCAGGACCATGCCGCTGCCATATTGCCAGCCGTGTTGCCAACGCAGACCTGAAAGCAGGTAGACCGCCAGCATCGAGGCAGCCCCCGCTCCCCAGGTCCAGGCCATCAGGCGGGCATTGCGGCGTGATGCGTCGGCTAGTGCATCGGCCCCCGTAGACGCCGCGGTGCGCTCCCAATAGGGCGCGTTGACCTTGAGCGCGACCACGATCGACATTACCGGCAGGAACAGCGCCGCAGCACCCGAGATCCATGGCGATCCTACGCGAGCGCCAACCACCTGACCGAAGACAGCCGGCACGAATGCCGCGAGGAGCCAGGGAATGTAGGGCTGCACTGACATCTACGATAGATAACGCCTGGCTTGCGTTCTCGACGTCTATTTCGAAGTTCGCGGCAGCAGCTTCAAGGTAGCGCCGCTGAGCGCTGCGATCGCCAGCGCGCCGAAGAACATCACATTCTTGGCCGGCCAATCGGTAAAGCGCTCGACCAGGAACCGTTTCATCTGGCCATCGAGCAGGAAGCCGACGATCAGCAGCAGCATGGCAACGAGCTGCACGATCAGCAGAATGCGAGCGATCGACATCATCGTCGGGTCTTCGGTCTTGGCGAGCGCCGTCTTCGACAGCGACGACGCCACCGCCAAGCAGACGCCGGCGCCGATGAACATGCCGACGAAATGCGCCGGCCATTCCTTCCATGCCAGGACGCCGGTGCCGTAGGTCACGGCGATCACCAGCCCGGCCCAGATCCATACCAGTCCGCCGGCCCGCACACCCTCGGCTGCGATTGCGGATGGGGAGCCGTTGCTGCTGCTCAAGGCATGTACCTTGCGGATGCCGTCGAACGCGAAAAAGATGCTGACGCATGCCGCGATCGCCAGATGCGTATAGGCCATGGACAGGTTGCCGGGGCGGGATGCGGCAGAAATTATGAGGGCCGCTACGCTGATCCCGATTGCAATCATCCAAGCTACCATGGCCAAAGGCTCCCCTCGATCGGACTGTCAACCACCCTCGCTCCGCGAGAACAGCGAATCGCAAGAGTTTCGCCCGGTAACTAGCACTGTTCGTAGCCGCGATACCAGGATACGAACCGCGCCAATCCCTCTTCGATCGATGTCGCCGGACTGAAGCCGACATCGTGCATCAGCGCATCGACGTTGGCGAACGTGGTGTGGACATCGCCGGGTTGCATCGGCAGCATCCGGGTGCGGGCCTTGAGGCCAAGCGTGCGCTCCAAAATCGCGATCATATCCAGCAACTCGACCGGCCGATTGTTGCCGATGTTGTAAATGCGAAACGGCGCCGTCGACGTCGCCTGCGTCATCGGCGCGGACGGATCAGCCTGCGGCGGTCGGTCGAGCGCGCGCACCACGCCCTCGACGATATCGTCGATGTAGGTGAAGTCCCGCGCATGCTGGCCGTTGTTGAAGACATCGATGGTCTCCCCGGCCAGGATCGCTTTGGTGAACTTGAAATAGGCCATGTCCGGCCGGCCCCACGGCCCATAGACAGTGAAGAAGCGCAGTCCGGTGACGGGCAGGCCGTAGAGGTGGGCATAGGTATGCGCCATCAGCTCGTTCGACCGCTTGGTGGCGGCGTAGAGGCTGACCGGATGGTCGGTGCTGGAGGTGCCTTCGCAGAACGGCACCGCCGCGTTAGCGCCATAGACCGAGCTCGACGAGGCGTAGACGAGATGGCGCACGTCGTGGTGGCGGCAGCCTTCGAGGATCGACAGGAAGCCGACCAGATTGCTGTCGATATAGGCTTGCGGATTGTCGATCGAGTAGCGCACGCCGGCCTGGGCGCCGAGGTGGACCACGCGGTCAGGGTGGACTTCGGCGAACAGCGCCTTCATCGCCGGTCTGTCGGCGAAATCGGCGCGCACGAAGCGAAAGCGCGGCGCCTTGCCCAATTCGGCCAGCCGCGCCTCCTTCAGCCGCACGTCGTAGTAGGCATTGAGATTGTCGACGCCGACCACCTCCTCGCCGCGCGCCAGCAGGGCTTTGGCGGTGTGAAAGCCGATGAAGCCGGCGGCCCCGGTAACGATTATGGCCATGTCTCGTGCAGCTTTCAGGCGGTGATCTGATTGACCGGCTTGCCGGCGAGCCAAGCCTCGATGGCCGCGACCGTGCCGGCGTAGAACAGCCGATAGGTCTCCTCGGTAACGTAGCCCAGATGCGGCGTCAGCAGCGCCCGTGGCTCGGCCCGTAACGGGTGATCGGCCGACAGCGGCTCGGCATCGTAGACATCGAGGCCGGCAGCCGCAATGCGCCCCTCGCGCAATGCCGCCAGCAGCGCGTCGCCGTCGATGATCGGACCGCGCGAGGTATTGATTATGGCGGCCGTCGGCTTCATCAGCGCCAGCTCGGCCGCACCGACGAGCCCGCGCGAACGCTGCGACAGCACGGTGTGGATCGAGACGAAATCGGCGCGACGAAACAGGTCCTGCTTGCTGACGAACTCGGCACCGCCGGCGGCGGCCTTCTCGGCCGTCAGATTCTGGCTCCAGGCGATCACTGTCATACCGAACGCCTTCGCGTAGATGGCGAGCTGGCTGCCAAGCTTGCCCAATCCGAGGATGCCAAGCGTCTTGCCCTTGAGATCACGACCGACGGTGGTTTGCCAGGCTCCCGCCCTCATCCCCTGCAATTCGTAGGGAATGTTGCGGGCGATCGACAACATCAGTCCGAACGCCAGCTCGGCGGTGGCGTGGCTGCCGCCCGGCGTGCCGCAGACGACGACGCCGTGCCGGGAAGCGGCGGCTACGTCGATCGAGGCATTGCGCAGGCCGGTGGTGACCAGCAGCTTCAGTTTCGGCAGGCGGGCGAAAAGCGCGGCCGGGAACGGTGTGCGCTCGCGCATTGCCGCGACGATCTCGAAGTTGGCGAGCGCGGCGGCGACCGCGTCCTCGTTGGCGAACGGCTGCCGGAATACCTTGGTCGTGTGCGTTCGCTGCAGGCCGCTCCAGTCGGCCATTTTCAGCGCCACGCCCTGGTAGTCGTCGAGAATTGCTATTGCTGCCATGGTCGGTTCTGTCCTGATTATGCCGTGCGGCCATACTATATGACGGTGCGCGGGACGCTTGTCTCGCTTTTAAGATGGATCGCGCTCATGGCTCTGGGATTGATTGCGGCACTCCTGATCGTCGCCCTGGCGGTGTTGCCCGGCCTGTGGGTGAAGGGCGTAATCAAGCGGCACTCGGACGAGCGAGCGGATTTTCCCGGCACCGGCGGCGAGCTTGCCCGCCACCTGCTCGACAGCATGAAGCTTGACCAGGTCAAGGTCGAGCAGACCGACCTCGGCGACCATTATGACCCGATCGACAAGGTCGTGCGGCTGACCGCCGATCACATGCACAAGCGGTCGCTTTCGGCGGTCGTGGTGGCCGCCCACGAGGTCGGCCACGCGATGCAGGACGCGACCGGCTACGCGCCGTTGCAGGCGCGCACCAAACTCGCCAAGCAGGCGCAGAAGGTCGAACTGCTGGGTTCGCTGATGATGCTGTTGTCGCCGGTCATGCTGCTGATCTCCAAGGCGCCGACGATCATGATCGTGCAGCTCTTCGTCGGCCTGTTGATCCTGTCGTTCAGCGTCCTGATGCACGTGGTGACGCTGCCGGTCGAGTTCGACGCCAGTTTCCGCCGCGCGCTGCCGGTCCTGAAGGCCGGCAATTATATCGCCGCTCGCGACATGACCTCGGCCCGCCAGATCTTGCGCGCCGCCGCGTTGACCTACGTCGCTGCCGCCGCCATGACCCTGCTCGACGTCACCCGCTGGCTGCGCGTACTGCGGTGGTAGTGCTGCGGTGATCGAGCGCAACACCAATCCCGCGTGACGCACCCGTTATCATAGCGACCCGCATCATGATGCTCCCAGCGCCGCCTGGCCGACCAGCAGCGGTGCCACGCCGGCCTTCGCCGCCTCGGCATTGAGCGTCGCGACCTCGCTCGGTGCGTAGGGAATGCCGGTCCTGGCCCGCCTCTCCGCTTCGCGCTGCTCCGGCTCGCCCGGCAGCAGGATCTCGTCGAAGCCTTCGGCCAGCGGCACCGCGCGGATGCGCTCGAACAGCGTATCCATGCGCGCCTTGTAGTCGCCTTCCGAGACGAACAGGTCGGGCTTCATCGCCAGGAAGAAGTGGCCGACGTTCTGCGGCCGGTCGAGCACCTTCTGCTGGTCGCCGACGTCGCCGCCGAAGGCCGCGCCCGAGATCACGCCGGCGAAGATGTCCATCATGATGGCGAGGCCGGAGCCTTTGTGGCCACCGATCGGCAGCACCACGCCTGCCATCGCGGCAGTGGGATCGGTGGTCGGCCGGCCAGCGGCGTCGAGCGCGTAGCCGAGCGGGATCTTCTCGCCGCGCCGCTCGGCCTTGCGGATCTTGCCGCGGGCGGCGACCGACGGCGCCATGTCGAGGACGAACGGCGGCAACTTGCCCCCCGGCGCCCCGGCCGCGAACGGGCTGGTGCCGAGCAGCGCGTCGCGCCCGCCCCACGGCGGCATGGCGCGCGAGGCGTTCGAGAACACCAAACTCATCATGCCGGCCTCGATCGCCTGCAGCACGTAGGAAGCTGCCATGCCGAAATGATTCGACTGGCGGACCGAGACGATGCCGATGCCGTAGGTACGGGCGGTGGCGATGGCATCCGCCATGGCGTGCGTCGCTGTGACGAAGCCGAAGCCGTTGTGGCCATCGAGGGCGCCGACCACCGGTGTCTTGCGCTCGATGGCGAGGCGCGGATTCGGATCGACAAGGCCGCGCCGCACCCGGTCGAGGTAGACCGGCAACCGCATCAGGCCGTGCGTATCGACACCGCGCAGATCGGCCAGCACCAGGCATCTGGCGATGGTGGCGGCATCGTCGTCCGGCACCCTAAGAGCAGCCAGCAGGCGCCGGGCGAAGGCGTCGGCATCGGCGGCGGCGACATAGGCGAAATGTTGCGAGGGGGGAATGGACATGCCTATGGCCTCTTGATCGGCAGTTGCCGGCTCACCGGACCATCGCAAGGCCTGCCCGCTGTGGCAATCCTCCGCACTTGCCTGTTCATGATACCGGCTGTGATGCGCGCAAACCTATGGCAACCGAGCCTCGCGTCTGTCATTGTCGCGCCCGAACCCGCAGCAGATGGGTTGCTTCACACTGTTCCCTTGGAGGAGATCGAAATGAAACGCAGAACGTTGCTGCAAGGCCTCGGTGCGACCGTCGTCGGCGCCATTGCCAGCCCCGCCATCGTCCGCGCCCAGGCGCCCTTGACGCTCAATGGCGCCGTGCAGTTCAACGACGACCACGCCTTCACCAAGGCCCTCGTCAGGTTCGAGGAACTGGTAAAGAAGTACTACGGCAAGCCGATCAATTTCACGCTGCACAAGAACTCCTCTCTCGGCCTCGAGAAGCAGTATTTCGAGTACATGTCGCAGGGCAAAGCCGTCGACTACGGCATCGTGTCGCCGGCGCACATGTCGACCTTCTCCAAGGCAGCGCCGTTCATCGACGCACCGTTCCTGTTCCGCGATCTGGCGCATTGGAACAAGGTGCTCGACGCCGACATCCTGAAACCCGTCGCCGACGAGATCGCGCTGAAGGCGGAGGTGATGCTGATCGGCTACGCGGGCGGCGGCACGCGCAATATCTTCATCAACAAGCCAATGGGCTCGCTTGCCGATATCAAGGGCCTCAAGGTGCGCGTGCAAGGCGCACCGATCTGGTCCAAGACCTTCGCGGCGGCCGGAATGGCGCCGACGGTGATCGCCTACAACGAAGTCTACAACGCCATCCAGAATGGTGTGATCGCGGCCGGTGAGAACGAGGCGGCCGGCGTCGAGCAGATGAAGTTCTTCGAGGTCGCGCCGCATCTCGCCATGACGCAGCACGCCATCACGATCCGGCCGCTCTGCTTCTCGGCAAAGACGTTCAAGGGCCTGCCGGCGGACCTGCAGGATGCAGTGCTTAAGGCCGGCAAGGAGGCCGGCGCCTATGGCCGCCAGGTCGAATTCGAGCGAGGACGAGCAGAAGCTCGTCGCACTCGAGCAGGCCGGCAAGCTCAAGCGGGTGCCGTTCAAGGACCGCGACGCCATGAAGAAGCTCGTCGATCCCGTCATGGAGGCCTACGCCAAGGAGATCGGCGCGGACGAGATCTACAAGAAGATCAACGCGCTTTAAGGGCGGTATAGCCACAGTGGCTGCCGTGGCGGAGGTCTGATCCGCCACGGAACTTGCACGCCGCAATGCGGGGGAACGTTCCTTGATGTCGAATGCACCTGACACGCACACGCCCGGACCGCGGCCTGGCCTGTGGCGGCGGTTCACGTCCGGCTACGCGAAGCTGCTTGAGGTCCTGCTGGCGGCGTGCGTCGGCATCATCATCATTCCGGTCACGCTGCAGATCGTCTCGCGCTATACCGCGCTGATCCCTTCCTACATCTGGACCGAGGAAATGGCGCGCTTCCTGTTCGTTTGGACGATCATGATCGGCGCCATGGTCGGCGTTCGCAACGCGGCCCATTTCGAGGTCGACGTGTGGCCCGACCTGTCACGCCGGGCGGAGGCCGCGGTGCGGATCATCGCCCGGCTCGGGATCCTCGCCATGGCCCTGGTGTTCGTGTGGGCCGGCATCGAATTCACCCGGTTTGCATGGAACCGGACATCGGAGCTGGCCGACCTGCCGCTTTGGATGATCCACATCGCCTGGCCGATCGCCGGCTTCACCTGGATCGCCTTCGCCGGCGAGCAGGTGGTCGATGAGATGAGAATTCTGCTCGGGGGCAAAGCGGTATGAGTGGCAATGTTCTGTCGGCCGGCCAAGCCGCGATGATCCTGTTCGGCGTATTCGCCGGACTCCTCGTTCTACGTGTTCCGGTCGCCTTCGCCCTTGGCCTCGCCTGTCTGCCGATCCTGCTGATCGAGCCGCGGCTGTCGATGATGACGCTCGCCCAAGAGACCTTCAACGCCTACAACTCCTTCATCCTGCTGTCGGTGCCGTTCTTCCTACTCACCGCCAACCTGATGAGCATCGGCGGCATCACCGACCGGCTGGTCAACCTGTCGAAGTCGCTGGTCGGACACTGGCCGGGATCGCTGGCCCAGATCAACGTCGTGCTGTCGGTGTTCTTCGCCGGCATCTCGGGCTCGGCAACCGCCGACGCTGCGAGCCAGTCGAAGATCTTCATCGATGCCCAGACCAAGGAGGGCTACGACCTTTCGTTCTCGATCGCCATCACCGCGGTGTCGGCGGTGCTGGCGGTGATCATTCCGCCATCGATCCTGATGATCGTCTGGGGTGGTCTGATCTCGACCTCGATCGGCGCCATGTATCTGGCCGGCGTCATCCCGGGCCTGCTGATCGCCGGCGCCCAGATGCTGACGGTGCATCTCTACGCGACCCGGCGCGGCTACCCGACCTATCCGAAGGCAACGTGGCTCGATATGCGCTGCGCCGTCTGGCTCTCGCTGCCGGCACTGATGACGCCGTTCATCATCGTCGGCGGCATCCTGCTCGGCTGGTTCACCCCGACCGAATCGGCGTGCGTCGCGGTGCTGTATTCGATCGCGCTGTCGTCGATCGTCTACAAGGAGATGGGACCAAGGCAGCTCTACAATACCCTGCTCGAGACCGGCAAGTTGTCGGGCGTGGCGCTGTTCTGCATCGGCACCGCCAGTGCGTTCGGCTGGCTGCTGGCATTCTATCGCATCCCGCAGGAGTTGCTGGCCAACGTCTCGACCTGGGGCATGGGGCCGATCGCCGCCGGCTTCTTCATCGCCGGCTGCTTCCTGGTGGTCGGCTGCTTCCTCGATGCGATCCCGGCGATCATCATCGTCGGCACGGTGCTGGAGCCGCTGGCGTCGTCGGTGCATCTGCACCCGGTGCAGTTCGCCATCATCTCGATCGTGTCGCTGGCGTTCGGGCTCGTCACACCGCCCTACGGCATGTGCCTGATGGTTGCCTGCGCCGTCGCTGGCGTGCGATTGCGATTTGCACTCAAAGACACCCTCATCATGCTGATCCCGATGCTGCTGGTGCTGGTGGCCTTGATCATCTGGCCGGACGTGTGCCTGTTTCTGCCGCGGCTGCTGGTGCCCGACATGATGAAGTGAATTGGGGTTTGGGGTGTAGGGGCTAGCCCGACCTTCTCACAGGGGCGGGGTCGGCACGGCGGCAAATTCGATGACAGGGCAGGAGCGGCGTGCAGAGCATAGCCGATCTATGGTCAAGCGTCGCGACGCACCCTGTCATCGAATTTGCCCCGCCCTTCGGGTCGCACGATCGCGGCCCCCGCTGCGTCGCGCGCCTCAACCGTATGCGGCGGCTACGCTTTTCGGCACGCTCCTTGCGGATCGACTTACGCTCGTGCGATGACGATCCCACCCCTGTAGAAGGTCGGGCTAGGGACGGGCGTGGCGATACGCCCCCTCCCAAACCCCATTCCCAAGATTTTATCCGGCCTTTTTCGCCTTCGCCCGCTCGTACAGCGGCATCACGTCCTTGAGATTGGCCTTGATGGTCGAAATGCGCGTGGTGCCGGATGGATGCGTCGACATGAACTCCATCGGCGCGCCCTTGGCGGCGGCGCTCATCTTCTCCCACAGGTGGACGCCCGAGGTCGGGTTGTAGCCGGCACGGGCGGCGAGCTCCATGCCGATCAGATCGGCCTCGGTCTCGTCGTTGCGCGAGAATTTGAGTCCGAGCAGGCCGCCGCCCATGCGCGCGATCTCGCCGGCGTTGCCGCCGACCAGCACCGCGACCGCCATGGTGCCGATGCTGGTCAGCGTCGACTTCGCCGCCCGCGCCCGGGAATGCTCGCGCAGCGCATGCGCGATCTCGTGGCCCATCACCATGGCGACCTCGTCGTCGGTCAGCTGCAGCTTCTGCAGGATGCCGGTGAAGAAGGCGATCTTGCCGCCCGGCATGCAGAAGGCGTTGATGGTCGGCGAGTTGACGACGTTGACCTCCCACTTCCAGTTCCGCGCCCGCTCGTTGAACTTGTAGGAATGCGGCAGCAGGTCCTGGAAGATCTTGCGCAACCGTATCGACTGCGGATGCTCAGGCGGCAGCAAGGCATGCTTCTGGAATGCCTGACGCGTGAGCTGCGCGTACTGCTGCTCACCGACCTGCTCCATCTTCTCGGCCGACGCGAGCGAGCGCACGGCGCGGCCAACGATGCCGATGTTCTTGATCTTGACACCCTCGGTGTCCGGCTGCTGCGACGCGGCCGGCGCCGCCACCGCAATCGCCACTGCAACAAAGGCCATCGGCCAGACACTTCGCACGCGCATGGAAAGTTCTCTCCCGACCTTTGCTCGATACCGGGCAGATATAGCGATTGGGCGACGGCGCGCAAAGGGCACCGCGACTGATCCTGCGCCGCAACCGGCGAAAGCTATTGTATGATGGCTTCCGGCGAGGACGAGCAATGGCAGATGAGCAGACTGGCGTGCTGAGGGTCGAACCGGGCTTGGCCACAATCGATGCGTCCGCCTGGGATGCCTGCGCCAACCCTCGGCTCGGAGACCTATAACCCGTTCGTCGCCCACGCCTTTCTCAAGTGCCTGGAGGACGCCGGTTGCGTCGGCAGGCGCTCCGGCTGGGTGCCGCAGCATCTGACCGTCGCCGATCCGGCCGGTGGCCTCGCCGGCTGCATGCCAGCCTACGTCAAGACCCACAGCCAGGGCGAATACGTATTCGATCATGGCTGGGCCGAGGCCTATGGCCGCGCCGGCGGGCAGTATTATCCGAAGCTGCAAGTGGCGGTGCCGTTCTCACCGGTGCCGGGGCCGCGTCTGTTGGTGAAGCCGGGTCCCCAGTCGGAACGAAACGCGAGATTGCTCGGCGCCGGCGCCATCGAGCTCGCAAAGCGCCTCGAGCTGTCCTCGGTGCACGTGACCTTCGCCCAAGAGGCCGAGTGGGACCTGCTGGCCGGACTTGGCTACCTCAAGCGCACCGACCAGCAGTTCCACTGGCTCAACCAGGGCTACGCGACGTTCGACGACTTCCTGGGCGGCCTGTCATCACGCAAGCGCAAGGCGATCCGCAAGGAGCGCACCCAGGCGACCAGTGCCGGCCTCACCATCGTGCACCTGCAAGGGCCTGAGATCACCGAAGCGCATTGGGACGCCTTCTTCGCCTTCTACATGGACACCGGCAGCCGCAAGTGGGGACGTCCCTACCTCAACCGGAAGTTCTTTTCGGCTCTCGGCCAGACGATGTCCGATCGCTGCCTGCTGATCTTCGCCATGCGAGATCGACGGCCGGTTGCCGGCGCGCTCAACCTGATCGGCGGCGACTGCCTCTATGGCCGCTACTGGGGCGCCACCGAGCAGCACCCCTGCCTGCATTTCGAGATCTGCTATTATCAGGCGATCGACTATGCCATCGGTCATCGTTTGGCGCGGGTGGAAGCCGGCGCCCAGGGCGAGCACAAGCTGGCGCGCGGCTACATGCCGGCCGCCACCTACAGCGCTCATTGGATCGCTGATCCGGGCTTGCGCCGCGCCGTCGCCCGCTACCTCGAGGAGGAACGCCGCGCCGTTGCCGAACACCGCGAGATGCTGGCCGAGTACGGTCCATACCGCAAGGTGGTCGAGGAGCAGGATTAACGAGCCAGGCCCGAGGCGGACAGCGGCGAGACTTCGATTGCAGCCGCGACCACGTCGGGCCGGTCCGAAACCCCAGATCACCCCGGCGGCTTGGCGCCCTTGCGCTCGACGATCATGCCATAGGCTTGCGGCTCGCGATGGCGCTCGAAAGCGAAGGTCGAGGCTTTGTAGCTCCGGCCGAGGTCGAGGTCGCAGCGCGCGACCACAAGTTCGTCTCCTTCCGTCACTGCCCGCGCCACCACCTCGCCGGTCGGCGCGATGATACACGAGCCGCCGATCTGGTCGACGCCGGCCTCAAGGCCGGCCTTGGCGACGCCGACCACCCAGGTCGCGTTCTGGTAGGCGCCCGCCTGCATGACGAGCTGGTTGTGGAAGTTGCCGAGCCGGTCGTGTTCCGGCGCCGGCGGATTGTGCTTTGGCGTATTGTAGCCGAGCACGATCATCTCGACGTCCTGCAGCCCCATGACGCGGTAGCTCTCGGGCCAGCGCCGGTCGTTGCAGATCATCATGCCGATGTTGCCACCCATCGTCCGCCACACCTTCCAACCGAGGTTGCCGGTCTCGAAGTAGCGCTTCTCCAGGTTCTGGAAGGCGTTCTGCGGTTTGTGATCGGGGTGGCCGGGGAGATGGATCTTGCGATACTTGCCGACGATCGCGCCGGACTTGTCGACCAGGATCGCGGTGTTGTAGCGGTGCATGCGGCCGTCCTCGTGGGCAAGCTCGCAGTAGCCCAGATGGAAGCCGATGCCGAGTTTCTCGGCTTCAGCAAACAGCGGCGCGGTCTCATTACCGGGCATCGCAGCTTCAAAATAGCTGTCGATCTCGGCCTCGTCCTCCATCCACCAATGCGGGAAGAACGCCGTCAACGCGGCTTCCGGGTAGACGATCAAATCGCAGCCATGGCCTTTGGCCTGCCGCATCATGACAATCATGCGTTCGACCGCCGAGGCGCGGCTTTCCGAGCGCTGGATCGGCCCCATCTGGGCGGCGCCGACGGTGATGATGCGGCTCATGACAGTCCTCCGTTTTGTGCCAGCACGTCTTGCGCGGTCATGCCGACTGCGTCGCGATAGATGGCGGCGTCGGTATCGCCTTCTGTGCCGATCAGCAGCACGCGCGATCGATTGTCCAGTTGCAACGCCGCGCGCAGATCGGGCCTGCCCTTAAGCGCCAGCAGCGCGCCAAGCGCGCCGCCGCTGCATTCGCCGGCGACGATCGCCGGATCGCCCGGCAGCGGCTTCGCGAACCGCCGCATGCCATCGAGCGCGAAGCTGTCGTCGATCGCGATCGCAGCTGCCGCACCGTCGCGCAAGACCGGCCAGGCCAGCGTCGACACCTCGCCGCAACTCAAGCCGGCCATCACCGTCTCATCGGCGATTTTTACGTCGGTGCGCTCGCCGCGGGCAATGCTTTGATAGACGCAGTCGGCGCGCGTCGGCTCCAGCACGATGAAGAACGGCCGCTGTTTCAGCCCGAGCCAAAGCGTCGCCAAGACGCCGCTCGCCAGCCCGCCGACGCCGGCTTGGGCGAAGACATGGGTCGGCGCGGCCGACGCCTGCACCAGCACCTCACGGCCGATCACACCATAGCCGCTGGTGATGTCGCGCGGGACTTCCTCGTACGTAGCCGTGCCGGTGTCCTGCACCACGAACCAGCCGTTTTTCTCGGCCTCCGCGAAGGTGTGCCGGACGCTGTCATCGTAGCCGCCGCCGACGCGGATCACCTCGGCGCCGTAGGCGGCGATCGCCTGTCCCCTGGCTTCGCTCACGCCGGCATGGATGAAGATCACACAGTGGCAGCCGAACATACGCGCGCCCCAGGCCACCGAGCGGCCGTGATTGCCATCGGTGGCGGAAGCGACCGTGATCTGCGAAGTGAGTTCACGCCAGCGTCCGGCGGCCAGGTCCTTTGACGTCACAGGCTGCTTGACGCCGCGGTGCGCCAGTTCCTTCGCCAGCACCCGCATCACCGCATAAGCGCCGCCGAGTGCCTTGAAGCTGTTGAGGCCGAAGCGGTGCCGCTCCTCCTTGTAGAGGAGTTGCTCCAGATCAAGCTCACGCGCGAGGCCCCGCAAATTGATCAGCGGTGTTGGCGCATAGCCGGGCCAGCTCGCGATCTCAGCCTGTGCGGCTTCGAAGCCGGCAGCCGGCAGTGCCAGTTCGCTATCGGCGGTGTAGCCGGCGTCGCGGGCCACGGCATTGCGGTTGACGACAACGCGGACGAGATCGGTTGCAGCGGCGGGCATGGAGGTCCTTCGCTAGGTCATGTACTCAATAGATCGCAAAAAGATGCCGATGGATGCAAGCTGGATGAAGGTGAAGAAGGTGGCACCGGTGGTCAGTCAGTCGAGTATCGTGTAGCGGGCGCAGAACACGAACACACACACACAGGCACGCGCCCTGTGCATGCCGGCGGCGCGATGTTAGCGTTGCCTTTGCCGGCGATCTCTCTAAAAATTCGCGCTGCCGGGTCGCGCCACGACGTGCCCCGGCGTTCGATCGAAGGGCCCGACCAACGCAAGCCCGCGGCGACCCCCAGGAAACGTTCGGCGAAGTCCAGACAAGGAACCGGCATGCTCGACCTGCTCAAAGGCACCCGCGTCGTCAGCTTCAATCACTTCCTGCTGGGTCCGATGGGGATCCAGGCGCTTGGCGATCTCGGCGCCGACGTCATTTCGATCGAGTCGACGGAAGGCGCCTGGCAGCGCCACTGGAGCCCAGGCGACCGCTGGAACGACGAGCAGAGCATGCTGTTTCTGTGCGCCAACCGCAACAAGCGCAGCATCGCCATCGATCTCAAGTCCGACAAGGGCAAGGAGATTGCCTTGCGGCTCGTCGACACCGCCGATGTGGTCGCCGAGAATTTCCGGCCCGGCGTCATGGACAAGCTCGGCTTCGGCTATGAAACCCTGAAGCAGCGCAAGCCGAGCCTGATCTATGCCTCGGCCTCCGGCTACGGCCCTTCCGGCCCCTACGTCGAGAAGCCGGGACAGGATCTGCTTGCCCAGGCGCTGTTCGGCATCATGGCGATCACCGGCCAGCCGCAGACCGGTCCGCGCCCGGTCGGCGCGTCTGCGATCGATCACCACGGCGCCGCGCTGTTCGCGATGGGCATCCTGGCCGCCCTCGTGCGCCGCACGCGCACCGGCCAGGGCTGCCGCGTCGACGCCAGCCTGATGCAGGCAGCGCTCGATCTGCAGGCCGAATCCCTGTGTTGCCTGGATGAACGCGCCGAGCCGGCCGGCCTCGATCAGTGCCTTCAACCACGTCGCCGGCTGGTACTTCGCCGCGCCCTACGGCGTTTACGCGACCAAGGACGGCCATCTCGCACTGTCGCTGTCGCCGCTCAAGATCATCGCCGAGGTCACCGACGAGCCGAAGCTCGCGACATATCTCCGACCGCGACACCTGGACGAAGCAGGACGAGATCAGCGCGCTGATCGCAGACCGGCTGAAGCTGCGCACCACCGCCGAATGGATGGCGCGGATGGAGCCGCTCAAGATCTGGCATGCGCCGGTTCAGGGCTACAGCGAGATCATGGAAGATCCGCAGGTCAAGCACATGCAGTCGCTGGTGACGGTGCCGGGGGCGGGACCCTCCAAAGCGCCGCTGAAGCTGGTGAACCATCCGGTGCTCTACGACGGCCAGCCGGCGGAAATCCGCTTAGCCGCCGCAGCCGCTCGGCGCCCAGACCGAGGAGATACTGATCGATCTCGGGATGTCGAAGACGGAAGTCGCAGCTCTCACCGAGGACGGTACGGTGAAAGTCGCTGCGGGTTGAGCCTGACGCGATCAACAGTTCAGATGGACACAAAAAATGAGCAACGCACAATTCTATGTCAAGGCTGGCGACGGCGTGACCTTCGCCAAGACGGTCGGCGAATCCGACGTCTATGGTTTCGCCGGCATCACCGGTGACTTCTCGGTCAATCACATCAACGACCAGTACATGGCTCGCTCCAAATATGGCCGCCGCATCGCCCACGGAGCCTTGATGGTCGGTTTCATGTCGACCTGTTCGACGATGATGATCGAAAAGTGCGAGGGCACGGCCAAGGACGAAACCCCGGTATCGCTCGGCTACGACAAGGTCCGGTTCCTGGGGCCTGTGTACTTCGGCGACACCGTCACGCTGACCTACACCATCGCCGAGATCGATCCTGTCAAGCGGCGGTCGCGCGCGGATATCAAGGTGATCAACCAGAAAGGCGATCTCGTCGGCGTCGCCCAGCATATCCTGGCCTGGGTCAAGGATGACGCCTGATCGCCGCGCTGACAGGCAATTTCACTGACTATCGACGGTAGACCGATTGCCTTCGCAGTTTCGAACTCGATGTGGTCGAGTTGCGGCGGCAATCGGTACGCTGTCGCCGAGCCCGGTCCAGGGCCTGCAGAAGGGAACCAACATGATCCGAGCCTTCAACCCGGCCGGCATCGCCGCCCCGGCATCGCGCTACAGCCACTGCGTCGAGGTCAAGTCGCCGGCCCGCTGGCTGCACATCTCGGGGCAGGTCGGCGTCGCGCCCGACGGGGCGATCCGCGACGGCCTCGGCGACCAGCTCGACCAGTGCTTCGCCAACATCGATGCGGCACTTGGCGGCGCCGGCATGACCAAGGCCAACCTGGTCAAGATGACGATCTTCGTGACGGTGCCGGGCGGCGACGCGGTGAGCCTCTACCGCCAGCGCCGCGACGCCTGGATCGGCAGCAGCGGTCATGCGCCGGCGGCGACATATTTGGTAATCAGCGAACTCGCCAGCCCGAAATTCCTATGCGAAGTGGAGGCCGTGGCGGCGGAGTGAGGGGCGGACGATCGGGGACAGTTACCGATCCCGAAGGCTGTCACATGGCCGCACCGATCGCTCAAATCGGTAGCTGTCCCCGCTCAGGTATGCCTGCTGTCAGAACGGCATCTTCAGCCGCTCCGCCGTCACCTTGGCGCCTGCGACATAGTTGATCTCGACGACCGTCGTGTAGTCCGCCTCATGCCATCCGTCAGGCAAGGTGCCGACGGGGGCGCCGAGTGCGGCGACGAGGCGCGGGATGTCTGAATGGCGCCATGAAACGACGCCTAACTTGCCGCGAAAGGCGCGCTTGTTGCCCAAGGCCTCGACGAGCGCGTCGACTTCCTCGTCATCGAACTTGGACTTGATTTCGAGGTCGAGCGCGGCGGCCAGTGGCTCGATCGTTTCGACCGGGCGGCGCGAGCGCTCGGAGGATGTTGCTGCGATGAGGAAATCCGGCCGTCCGAAGGTCTCCAGAACGTAAGGCACCAGCCGCGCCGCACGCTCGTGGCCGGCGGGCGACAGCCCGCGATCGCGCTTGTCGCCGGTCTTCTCGGCGTGGCGCAGGACCAAGAGGCGGGCCGGCCCCGCGTCGGGCGGGAAGGGCGAGACGCCGGGCTGCGCCTTTGGCGCCCCGAACAGGAGCGACTTGAACCAGCTCAGCAGACCCATGAAGCGCTCCGCCCCGTCTCTGGCCCGTCGTGGGCGAGTGGGTGATCCGATAGCGTATCGCGGCGGCGTGGGGTAGGGGGTGAGAAATGGGGGATACCGGCGAAAATGATCGTGCGGCGGCCTGCCGATTTATGACCACTGCGGCGTCATCCCCCGTGCCGTCACCCCGACGCAGGTCGGGGTCCACGACAAACGGCCGCGAACGGAGTTTGCAGGTGACAATCACTCGTGCCGCAGTTGCGCGTCACCGCGAGCACCGCGTTCGCTGAAACTTGTCGTGTGTCCCGGCCTGCGCCGGGATGACGGCTGTGGGGTGGTGAGGGCTGAGCGCGAGCGCACGATAGAATTACCGATCACAACTCTAACGCCATCGCCGCAAACGCATCCTGCCACCGCCACATCAACCTCCCCGGCCGCAGCGCGACAGCGCGGAGAGGGGTCGCTTCGGTAGAAGCTGTGCAACTGCGCTACGACACGTCATTTCCTGATTAATCGATCGTATTCGTCGTGAGCGCCGATCCAAACCCAAAGCAAACCCGTCGTCGGTGTCCACCGCCAGTGCACGATGGGCGGCGCCGACACGGGCCGACCAGAAGCGGCCGATCCGCTTGAAGTGCAGTGAGGGGTGTTGCGGATTCTGGCGGAAAAGCTGGTAGTTCTTGTCCGCCAGCTGTTGTATTTCTGGCGGCAGAGCTTGGTACAATTTCCGGAAGCGGGCGGTCGTGCGGTTGCTCATTGGTCGCCCCTTTCCGGCCGCACGAGCTGCCAGGTTCCGGTACGGCTGTCGATTAGGCCACGTTTCTTGAGTCTGATGTAGGTAGCTGCCGACAGTAGCTTCCTTGCATCCGGGGATCGCCTGCTGAACAATTCTTGTTGCTTCGACATGAGTGAGCCCGCCCAAAATTGGACTTCGTTGGCAGAGAACTCGATGCAGTGCCGCCCATACGCGCAAAGTCGCTGCGCTCCGAGCATTCGGTCTACCATTCGTAGGCAGCGGCAAATTGCTCGCGCTAATTTGAATCGCGTGAATATCGTTAAGGAGAAACGCATGCTGTGCCCGAAGCGATCGGACACGGTCCGTCAGGGTGGCAATTTGTTTGTCCAAGCGCCGAATGTCATTTTCGATCAAATCTCGACGATCAAGCAGCGCCTCCAGGGTCGAATGTGGTTGTTTGTCACTCATGCAACAGAAATAGCAGAAGCGTTGCAAACCGCGTAGATGGGGTGGGTCCCAATACGCTTGGTTGTGGAAAACCAACGCAACTCAATGATTTCAAAGGGTTACAAAGTTGACAAAAAACATCTCGTATGGCAACGCCGCATGCCCGTCTTGCAGCGTTGCCATACGAGAGTTGCCGTTGCGGTTCTGGTGCAGTCTAGTCACGGTCTTCCATTTTTCTCGTTTCCCCGCGCGCATGTTCGGCAAGTGCTTCGTCGGCCAGCCATTCAAGCCGCCCGGCCTTGACGTCGGCTTCGATGCGCTCATCCAATTGCCGGCCCTGGAAATCGGCGAACCACGCGCGGAAGCGAGCCATCTCGGCCGGAGTTAGCTGCTCTACCGCCTTCTCGATTTCTTCGATCTTGGTCATGGCTATCGGGACAATCCAAAATTTCACGCACTCGCAATCTAACACAAATTGCATCCCAAACTACATCCCTGGCCTACCCGTCTTCTTCTGCCTCCCCCGCCGGCTCTTTTTCTCGGCGTCGGTTGGCACATCGACGGTCTTGATGCGGCGCGGCGCCGTGTCCTTGGCCAGCGGGATGCTCAAACTCGCGTGCGGGCCCATCTCGTCCAATGTCGGCTTGTGCGGGCCTTTTACCTTCTCGCCGAATGAGCCGCCCTTGGTTGCGTCCGACACCTTGGGCGCGCGCGCGGCCGGCATGTTTGCCGCGTCGCCGTACTTGCGCGCGCCCTTGTAGCCGCCGGTGCGCTCGTCGACGTCCGATTGCCGCGCCAGCGGATCGTCGGCGATGGCGAGCTCGGTCTCGCGCAGCCGCTTGATCTCGTCGCGCAGGCGAGCCGCGGTCTCGAACTCGAGGTCGGCGGCCGCATCGCTTCATCCGCTTTTCCATGTCGGCGATGACCGCCGCCAGGTTGTGGCCGACCAGCGGTTCGTTGCGGCCATCGACCAACCCGGCATCGACGGTGACGTGATCGGCCTCGTAGATCGAACCCATGATGTCGCCGATGTTCTTCTTGATGCTCTCCGGCGTGATGTTGTTGGCCTTGTTCCAAGCCGTCTGCTTCTCGCGGCGGCGATCGGTCTCGGCGATGGCGCGTTGCATCGAGCCTGTCACCTGGTCGGCATAGAGGATCACCTTGCCGTCGACGTTGCGCGCGGCGCGGCCAATGGTCTGGATCAGCGAGGTCTCGGAGCGCAGGAAGCCTTCCTTGTCGGCGTCGAGGATGGCGACCAGCGCGCACTCTGGGATGTCGAGACCCTCGCGCAACAGGTTGATGCCGATCAGCACGTCGTAGGCGCCGAGCCTGAGGTCGCGGATGATCTCGATCCGCTCCAGCGTCTCGATGTCCGAGTGCATGTAGCGCACGCGGATGCCCTGCTCGTGCATGTACTCGGTCAAGTCCTCGGCCATGCGCTTGGTCAGCACCGTGACGAGGGTGCGATAGCCGGCGCGGGCGACCTGGCGGACCTCGTCGATGAGGTCGTCGACCTGAGTCTTGGCTGAGCGGATTTCCACCGGCGGATCGATCAGCCCGGTCGGCCGGATCACTTGCTCGACGAAGGTGCCGCCGGTCTGCTCCAGCTCCCAACCGCCCGGCGTTGCCGAAACGTAGACCGAGGCCGGGCGCATGGCGTCCCATTCCTCGAACCTCAGCGGCCGGTTGTCCATGCAGGAGGGCAGCCGGAAGCCGTATTCGGCGAGCGTCGCCTTGCGCCGGTAATCGCCGCGGAACATGCCGCCGATCTGGGGAATGGTGACGTGGCTCTCGTCGGCGAACACCAGCGCGTTGTCGGGCAGGTATTCGAACAGCGTCGGCGGCGGATCGCCGGGGTTGCGGCCGGTCAGATAGCGCGAATAGTTCTCGATGCCGGCGCAGGAGCCGGTCGCCTCCATCATCTCCATGTCGAACACGGTGCGCTGCTCGAGCCGCTGCGCCTCGAGCAGCTTGCCGGCAGCGTAAAGCTCCTCGAGCCGCGCCTTGAGCTCGCTCTTGATCGCCTTGATCGCCTGCTGCAGCGTCGGCTTCGGCGTCACGTAGTGCGAGTTGGCGTAGATCTTGACGAGCTTGAGGTCGTCGGTCTTGGCGCCGGTCAGCGGGTCGAACTCGATGATGCTCTCGATCTCGTCGCCGAACAGGGAAATGCGCCAGGCGCGGTCCTCGTAATGGGCCGGGAACACTTCCACCGTGTCGCCTCGGGCGCGGAAGGTGCCGCGCACGAAGTTCTGGTCGTTGCGGCGGAAGTGCAAGGCGACGAGGTCGGCCAGCAGCTGGTCGCGAGAGAGACGTTCGCCGACCGTCACCGTGAAGGTCATCGCGGTGTAGGTCTCGACTGAGCCGATACCGTAGATGCACGACACCGAGGCGACGATGATGACGTCGTCGCGTTCGAGCAGCGCTCGCGTCGCGGCGTGGCGCATGCGGTCGATCTGTTCGTTGATCGAGCTTTCCTTCTCGATGTAGGTGTCGGTGCGCGGCACGTAGGCTTCCGGCTGGTAGTAGTCGTAGTAGGATACGAAGTACTCGACCGCATTGTCCGGGAAGAAGCTCTTGAACTCGCCGTAGAGCTGGGCCGCCAGCGTCTTGTTCGGTGCGAGAATGAGCGCCGGACGCTGCGTCTGCTCGATGATGTGGGCGACGGTGAAGGTCTTGCCCGAGCCGGTGACGCCGAGCAGCACCTGGTTACGCTCATTCGCCCGCACGCCCTCGACCAACTCCTTGATCGCCTGCGGCTGATCGCCTTTCGGCTCGAACTCGGAGATGATCGTGAACGGAATGCCGCCCTCGGATTTGTCGGGGCGTGGCGGCCGGTGCGGCACGAATTCGGCCGCAGTGCCGGCGACGATCGGATGATTGGCGATCAGCGGCTGGCGGGCGAGGATGTCGCGCGCCTTCTGGTCGCGCTCTTCCGGCCGGGTGAGGATCGCGGTCAAGCCCGCCGTGATGCTCTGGTCCTCGGGGCGAAAGCCGATGTTGCGCAATGCCGGCAGCGACGACGGCCCCGGCGTGTACGACGCCTGGAACGACTCGCCGAGGCCCGGCGTCGAAGCCGCCGTTTCGGTTGGCGGCGCCTGCGGCTTGCCGGCCTTAGCCCCGCGCGAGGCGCGGCTTGCGCGATCCTGCCGATTTCGGTGATTTTGCCATGCAACCAATATGGCCCGACTCACGCGCGGGTTCAAATGGGGGCCGCAGTCATTCCCACGTTTGCATGTGAGCAGTTTTGTGCTACATCGTAGCCTAGGAGAGCGACATGCCCAAAGCCTCGACAGTTGCCAAACGCGCGCCGAAGCCGGCGGCCAAGCGGGCGAAGCCGTCAAGTCACCCTGCGCGGCCGATGGGGGCGATCGTGCGCGCCCGCATCGACAATCGGCTGAAGGCCGAGGCGGAAGTCGTGTTGCAGGCAATCGGCCTCGACACCTCGACCGCATTCCGGCTGATGATGACTCGAATCGCCATCGAGAAAGCCCTGCCGTTCGAATTGCACCGGCCCAACCCGGTTACGTTGGCGGCGATCCGCGAACTCCAGGCCGGCAAAGCGCCGAAGTTCGACAGCATCGAGGCGCTGATGGCGAACCTCGATGCGGACGATTGAACGCTCGTCACGATTCAAGAAGGACTGGAGGCAGGCGTCGAGAAATCCTCAGTGGCGGCGCATTGATGGTGTCTTCGCGGAGGCCATGAGGTTGCTGGTCGCCGACCTGCCCTTGCCGGTGAAATTCCGCGATCATCGCCTGACCGGTGCGATGAAGGGCTTCCGGGAATGCCATTTGCTTCCCGATCTGCTGCTGGTCTACCAACTGCCGGACGCGACCACGCTACGCCTCGTGCGACTTGGCAGCCATGCTGACATCTTTGGTTAGATCCATGCCCGTTGTTGCGGCGAATTTGCCGCGCCGCATCGGTCGCCGCCGCTTGCCCTCACGGCTCCCGCCCCCCATAGTGCCGGCCGGTTGGGCCGGGCCGCTGGAACAGCGTCCGGCCGCAAGAGGAAACAGACGAGCGAGGGATACCCCGTGACCATTGATCGCCGCAAACTGCTGACCACCACGGCCGCCGTCGCGGTCACGTCGCCATTCGTGCTGCGGGTGACGCGCGCGAATGCCGCCGAGTTCACCCTGAAATACGCCAACAACTCGCCGGTGACGCATCCGCTGGTGATCCGCGCCGGCGAGGCGCTGGAGAAGATCAGACAAGAGACCGACGGCAAGGTCGAGATCCAGATGTTCCCGAACAACCAGTTGGGCTCCGACACCGACATGCTGAGCCAGCTGCGCTCGGGCGCTATCGAGTTCTTCACACTGTCCGGCTTGATCCTGTCGACGCTGGTGCCGGTCGCCTCGATCAACGGCGTCGGCTTCGCCTGGTCGGGCTACGACAAGGTATGGCCGGCAATGGACGGCGAACTCGGCGCCTTCATCCGCGCCCAGATCGCCAAGGCCGGCCTCGTCGCCATGGAGAACCAGTGGGACAACGGCTACCGGCAGATGACGTCGAGCACCAAGCCGATCAATGGCCCGGACGACCTCAAGGGCTTCAAGATCCGCGTCCCACCGTCGCCGCTGTGGACCTCGATGTTCAAGGCGTTCGACGCGTCGCCGGCCAGCATCAACTTCTCCGAGACCTATTCGGCGTTGCAGACCAAGGTCGTGGAAGGCCAGGAGAATCCGCTCGCCATCATTCATGCGGCGAAGCTCTACGAAGTGCAGAAGTACCTGTCGAAGACCAACCACATGTGGGACGGCTTCTGGTTCCTGGCCAACGCCAAGGCCTGGAACGCGATCCCGGAGAACCTGCGCGCCGTCATCGCGAAGAACCTCAACGAAGCCGGCAAGAAGCAGCGCGAGGACATCTTCGCCCTGAACTCGACGCTGGAAAAGGAGCTGGCCGGCAAAGGCCTCGCCTTCAACACCGTCGATCAGGCGCCGTTCCGCGACAAGCTGTCGTCAGCCGGGTTCTACAAGGAGTGGAAAGGCAAGTACGGCGACGAAGCCTGGGCACTGCTCGAGAAGTACGCCGGCAAGATCAGCTGATCGCGCTTTGGTCTCTGAGCGCCATGAATAGGCGGAGCCTCGGCTCCGCCTATTCATCAAGCACCGTCATCCCCGCGAAGGCGGGGATCCACCCAAGCAACTGACCCCTCCATTCGTTGATCGAAGCACCGCATCCAACCCGGCTCTAATACTGTGCGCAGCTATCGGCCAGAGTGGACCCCCGCCTTCGCGGGGGTGACGGTGGTTGGGAGGTGGCGTGGAGCCACCTCTACCGGGTGATGATTGCTGAACGCCCCGAGGGCACCTTATGCACGTTGAGACTGTCAGCACGACAACGGTGGCGGCGAGCTCCCTCACGGGGCGCATCGAGAATTCGATCGGCAGGTTCGCCGAGTATGCTGCCGGCATCCTGGTGCTGGTCGAGACCGCGATCCTGTTCGCCGGCGTGGTGTCGCGCTACGTGATCCATCGGCCGTTCACCTGGTCGGACGAGCTGGCCTCGATCTTGTTCCTGTGGCTGGCGATGCTCGGCGCCGTGGTCGCCTATCGCCGCTCCGAGCACATGCGGATGTCGGCGCTGGTCGATGGCGCCAGCCCGCGCACCAAGGCGATCATGAATGCGCTGGCGCTGGTCGCCGGTTTAGCCTTTCTGACGCTGGTGATGGGGCCGGCGCTCGAATACGCATACGACGAGCTTATGATCGTGACGCCGGCGCTCGAGATCCCGAACATCTGGCGGGCGGCGGCGTTGCCGGTGGGCTTCGCGCTGATGATCGTTCTCGGGCTGCTCAGGATCGGGCGGACCGCGCCGCTGAAAGACTGCCTGATCGCGGCGGCGATCGTGATCGTGCTCGCTATCGCGCTCTATTTTTCGAAGCCGGCGCTGATGGCGATGGGCAACTACCGCTTGATCGTGTTCTTCGTCATCCTGGTCGGTGCGGCGGTGCTCGGCGGCGTGCCGATCGCCTTCGCCTTCGGCCTTGGCACATTCGCCCATCTGGCGCTCACCACCCGTTCGCCGCTGACGATCGTGGTCTCCCGCATGGACGAGGGCATGAGCCACATCATCCTGCTGTCGGTGCCGCTGTTCGTGTTCTTCGGCCTGCTGATCGAGATCACCGGCATGGCGCGCGGCATGGTCGATTTCCTGGCGAGTTTGATCGGCCACTTGCGCGGCGGCCTGCGCTACGTGCTGCTCGGCGCGATGTATCTCGTCTCCGGCATTTCCGGCTCGAAGGCCGCCGACATGGCAGCTGTCGCACCGGTGCTGTTCCCGGAGATGAAGAAGCGCGGCGCCAAGGGCGGCGATCTCGTCGCCTTGCTGTCGGCGTCGGGCGCAATGAGCGAGACCATTCCGCCGTCGCTGGTGCTGATAACCATCGGCTCGGTGTGCAACGTGTCGATCGCCGCCCTCTTCACCGGCGGTCTGCTGCCGGCGCTGGTATTGGCGCTGGCGCTATGCGTCGTGGTGTGGTGGCGTTCGCGGACTGAGGACCTGACCGGCGTCACCAGAGCACCGCTGAAGGTGATCGGTCTCACGGCGCTGATCGCGGCGCCCGGAATTGCGCTGCCGTTCCTCATTCGCGCGGCGGTGGTCGAGGGCGTCGCCACCGCGACCGAGGTGTCGACCATCGGCATCGCCTATACGATCTTCATCGGAGCGGCTTACTGGCTGCTGCGGCGGTCGTCGCCGGCGGCGGAGAGGCGTCTCGATCCGGTCCGCTGGGACCGCATGTGGCAGGTGCTGGTCGATACCGCCGCGTTGTCCGGCGCGATCCTGCTGATCATCGGTGCGGCGACCGCGATGGCCTGGGCGTTGACGCAGTCGGGCTTCAGCCGCGAGCTCGCCGCGGCGATGTCCAGGCTGCCGGGCGGCGCTGCGGGCTTCATGGCGGTGTCACTCATAGCATTCGTCATCCTCGGCAGCGTGCTCGAGGGCATTCCGGCGATCGTGCTGTTCGGGCCGCTGCTGTTCCCGATCGCGCGCCAGCTCGGCATCCACGACGTGCACTACGCGATGGTCGTGATCCTGGCGATGGGCGTCGGCCTGTTCGCGCCGCCATTCGGCGTCGGCTACTACGCGGCGTGCGCCATCGGCCGCGTCGATCCCTCGGAAGGCATCCGGCCGATCTGGCCTTACCTCATCGCGCTGATCATCGGCACCATCATCGTTGCCGCCGTGCCCTGGATCTCGATCGGATTCTTGTGAGGGGCGGGGGCGTGCGCAGGCCGAATTATTTCGCCACTCGAATGAAAAACGACAATGCGAACATAACCGATAACAATACGAAGATCTGAAAGGTCAAATATACCCTCGCATCAAATAGA
Source organism: uncultured Alphaproteobacteria bacterium (assembly GCA_963741505.1). Lineage (GTDB taxonomy): Bacteria > Pseudomonadota > Alphaproteobacteria > Rhizobiales > Hyphomicrobiaceae > JAKFWF01. The sequence goes on from CAVUIJ010000013.1 coordinate 235,070, forward strand.
CTTCCCCTGAATTCAGGCGGGCAAATTTTCGGAGGGCGACGCCAGTTCTGGAAAAGCAACCAAAAACACTCGCCGAGATCCGGCGCGCCAGGACGCTTCGACAATGCAAGAGCGGCTCGTCGAACCAGCATCAAATATGCTGCGAGAGCAAGCAGCGCCCAAATCAGATGCAAATCCAAAGGCATGGTTCTGGCATCACATTGAAACTAAGATCGTATTAGTTGAGAGCTTGTCTCACCCCTTGACCAGCACCACGCACATGCGGCGGGGGCCGTGCGCGCCGGTGACGAGTTGGCCGCCGATATCAGCGGTCCGCGATGGGCCGGAGATCATGTTGACGGTGCGCGGCATGGTGCGGTCGCCGAAGCGGGCGCGAATCTTGTTCCAGGCGTCCTCGTAGGGGCCGACGATGTCCTTCTCCTCGACCACGACGATGTGGGTCTCGGGCAGGAAGTTGATGGTCACCGGGTTGTCGGCGCCGGAGGCCAGCATCAAGGTTCCGGTTTCGGCGATCGCGGCGGTGGCGTGGGAGAGGCCGACCTCGTCGGTCGGCTGCGCCCGCCCTTTGCTGCGCTCGAGCGTCGGTTCCTTCGCCCACGGCAGGCTCGCGAGATAGGCATCGTCGCCGACTGCGAGCCGGGCCGGCAAATTGTTCTGCCGCAGGTAGTCGGCGATCAGCGACGGCACGTCGGCGGTGGTGGCGGCTTCGAGCACGGTCGCCGACTGGCCGGTCAAGTGCTGCTTCAGCAGCACCAGATGCTCGGCTGGCGACTTGCCGGCGACGCGGGCGGGCGTCGGATGGCGCAACCGGTCGGCGATGTGGCCGTCGACGACTTTACGGCGCGCCGCGTCGTCGCTCCTGGCATTGAGGCCCTTGGCGATCTTGCCGAAAATGGTATTGCGATTGGTCATTGCAGGCGCCCCTGATGGCGATCGAGCCCGGCCTGTTGCTCGGCCCACAATTGCTGGAAAGTGCGCCCCTGCGGCGCCGGCAAATCGCGATGCTTGGTCCAGCCACCGGCAAAGGGGAGATGCTTGAACGAGCCACGCATTCGGCCCATAGCGCTCATCATGGCGATGCCGAGTCTCGCCGCCATGTGATAGAGCCGCGGCCTTTTCGCGAACCAGGCCCAGGTCATCAAGCCAATGCGATAGCCCTTCGGTACATTGCCGAGGTCGAATTCGGTCTCCCGGTGCAGCCGCATCAGCTTCGGCAGCGGGATCTTCATTGGGCACACGCTCTCGCACTTGCCGCAAAAGGTCGAGGCGTTGGGCAAATTGCCGGCGGCTTTGACCCCGATCAGCGAAGGTGTCAGCACAGCGCCGATCGGGCCGGGATAGACCCAGCCGTAGGCATGGCCGCCGATGGCGTTGTAGACCGGGCAGTGGTTCATGCAGGCGCCGCAGCGGATGCAGCGCAGCACCTCGCGCATCTCGGTCGCAAGCAGTTCCGAGCGGCCGTTGTCGAGCAGGACGACGTGATAGTTCTGCGGCCCGTCCGGGTCGCCGGGCCGGCGCACGCCGGTCGAGAACGTGCAATAGGTCGAGAATTCCTGGCCCGTTGCGGAGCGCGCCAGCAGCCGCAGCAGCGAACTCACGTCCTCCAGCGTCGGGATCACCTTGTCGATCGAGGCGATGACGACGTGGGTCTTGGCCAAGCTCTGCGTCAGGTCGCCGTTGCCCTCATTCGTCACGATGATCGACGAGCCGGTCTCGGCGATCAGGAAGTTGGCGCCGGTGATGCCGACATCCGCTGCGACGAATTTCTCGCGTAGGATCTGGCGCGCCTCGTTGACGAGCTGCGCCGGCTCGACCAGCACGCGGTCCTTCGGCAAATGCGTGTGCAGCCGCCGGAAGTCCTTCTCGACCTGCTCCTGGGTGAGGTGGATGGCCGGCGCGATGATATGGCTCGGCGTTTCCTTGCGGATCTGCACCAGGTACTCGCCGAGGTCGGTCTCGACCACCTCCATGCCCTTGCCCTCGAGATGGGCGTTGAGGCCGATCTCTTCCGAGATCATAGACTTGCCCTTGGTGACGATCTTCGCATCGGCGTCGCGGCAGATCTTCTCGATGATTTCCCGGGCGTCGGCGGCGGTCGGCGCCCAATGCACTTGCGCCCCGGCGGCGATCGCCTTGCGCTCGTATTCGGCGAGATAGAGGTCGAGGTGGGCCAGCGTGTGATCGCGGATGTCGCGGCCGACGTCGCGCAAGTCTTCGAACTCGGGCAGCTTGTCGCGCGCCGCGGTGCGTTGTGCTACGAGCCCGCCGGGCAGGCCGGAGAGTGCCTTCTGCAGCTGCGCGTCATCAAGCGCTTCGCGGGCGTTGGCCTTGAATTCGCGCGTCTTGATCTCGACCATGCCAGGCTCCTGAGCGGTGAACTGACTTCCCCTCTCCCCGTTTTGACGGGGAGAGGACAGAGGCCGGCCCGTCTTGGCCGGCCGAGGGTGAGGGGCGGCCGCTGGCTCCGAGCCCGTTGCCGCCCCTCACCCTGGCCCTCTCCCCCTAACGGGACGGGGAGTGGGGATGAGCGCTCATCCCGCTTCGCCGATCGGCGGATCGGATAGTTCGCCGGCCAGCACCTCGGCGACGTGGCGGACGGCGATGTTGCGGCCCTCCCGCTTCATCTTGCCGGCCATGTTCATCAAGCAACCGAGATCGCCGGCAAGCAGCAGCGCCGGTGCGGCTGCGGCGACATTGCGCGTCTTCTTCTCGACCATGGCGTTGGAAATGTCGCCGAATTTCATCGCGAAGGTGCCGCCGAAGCCGCAGCATACTTCTGCGTCGGCCATTTCGACGAGTTCCAGGCCCGCAACCGAGTTCAAGAGATCGCGTGGCTGTTGCTTGATGCCGAGCTCGCGCAGGCCGGAGCAGCTGTCGTGGTAGGTGACGCGGCCTGCAAACGCGGCGTCGACCTTCTTTAGGCCGCGCACGTGCACCAGGAACGAGACCAGCTCGTGCACCCGCTCGGCGAAGGCGCGCGCACGCGGCCCCCAGGCGGCGTCGTCGGCAAGCAACTTTGGGTAGTGCGCCTTGAGCATGCCGGCGCAGGAACCCGACGGCGCGACGACGTAGTCGAAGCCTTCGAAGGCAGCAATGGTCTGCCGGGCGAGCGCTTTCGCATCGGCCTTGTCGCCGGAGTTGTAGGCCGGCTGACCACAACAGGTTTGCGCCGCCGGCACCTCGACCGTACAGCCCGACTGCTCGATCAGCTTCACCGCAGCGAAGCCGACGGATGGCCGCATCAGGTCGACGAGACAGGTCACGAACAGGCCGACGCGCGGTCTGGCATCGAGAGGATGGCTCATGGGGCGGATCCGGCAGGCAGGGGAACGCATGCGAATATTGGAAAGTCGAATGTGCCTTCTACCACGCGCAATCCACTCGTCCAGCGGCTCGGGCAACGGAAAACCCGGCCGCAGTGGCTGCGGCCGGGCTTGAAGTTCGATCGAGCGGTATTACCCGGCCCGACGATTGCAGACTATTTCAGGGTCTTGAGGTAGGCGACCAGATCCTTGCGATCTGCCTCGTCCTTGATGCCGGCGAATGCCATCTTGGTCTTCGGCATGAAGGTGGTGGGCTTCTCGAGGTAGGCAACAAGCTTTTCCTCGGTCCAGACGAGGCCGCCGGCGCCGGCTTCCTTGTTGGCGTCCGAATAATTGTAGCCCTCTATCGTGCCGGCCTTGCGGCCGACAATGCCATTGAGAACCGGGCCGACGACGTTCTTGGCGCTATCGCCGACCTGGTGGCAGACCTTGCATACCTTGAAAACCGCCTCGCCGTTCTCGGCGTTTTGCGCATTGGCGCAATTGGCGGTTGCGGACATGCCGAATGCTGCGACGGCGGCCATGATGTAGCGCTTCATTTGACTGCAACTCCGATGTTGGGCCATTGATTATTCCGCTGGGCCAGATAGCCCTTCGCTCGCTGCAGCGCAGCGTGACACATTGCCATGCGACTTTCGTCGATCAACGGCTCTGGACACCGATTTTCGCAGATTTCGGCGCCGCTGCCACTTTGGCAGACTTTTCTCGCACCGGGGTCTTAGCCGGGGCAGCCGGTTCCGCGATGGACTTGATGCCGCCGCGCTCCCAATAGGGTTCGCTGCCGTAGGTCTCCGCCAGGAAATCGATGAAGGCGTTGACCTTGGCTGGCATGAAATCGCGTGACGGATAGACGGCATAGATGGCGAGATTGGAGGTCGCCCGCCACTCCGGCAGCACCACTTCGAGGGCGCCGGTGCGGATGTCCGGTCCAACATCCCAGATCGGACGCAACCCGAGACCGTGGCCGCCGACCAGCAGCTCCCGCACGAACTCGGCCGAGTTCGATCGCATATTGCCCTTTAGGCGCAGATGTTGCGGACCGCCCGGTCCGTCGAGGTGCCAGATCTCCTGGGCACCGGCCGAGATACAATTGTGGAACTCCAGGTTGGCGAGCGATTTTGGCCGGCCGATGCGGTCGAGATAGGACGGCGCGCCACAGATCACGCGATGGTCGGGGGCGAGCTTGCGAGCGACAAGTGAGCTGTCCTGCAGCTCGCCGATCCGGACCGCCACGTCGAAGCCCTCGCGGATGATGTCGACGAAACTGTCGGTCAGGTGGAAGTCAAGCTCGATATCGGGAAAGCGCGCCAGGAATGCGTTGATGTGCGGCGCGATGTGGAGGCGGCTGAACGAGGTCGGCGCCGTGATCTTGAGCTGCCCGCGCGGCTTGGTATTGCGCCGGCTGACGAAATCCTCCGCCTCCTCGACCAGGCTCAAGATGTCGACCACGCGCTTGAAATAGCCCTCGCCCGTCTCGGTGAGGGTGAGCTGGCGGGTGGTGCGCTGGAACAGACGGGCACCGAGCCGCTCCTCGAGCAGGCTCACACGTTTTGACACGACGGCCGGAGACAGGCCCATTTCACGCCCAGCCGCCGACATGTTGCCGGTTCGGGCGACACGCGCAAAGATGTCGAGATCGCTGATGGCTGTCACTGACGTATCCTTATTCGACGCGCGAGAGCGTTGGTGCAAGACTTTCTCCCGTTCATTGATTACGCTGCGTCTCGACTAAAGTGTGTCGCCCATCTTGCACAGACGAACGACTGTTTCCTAGTCGCGTTGAAGATGGATATTCTGGCCGATGTTCAGTAATTGCTGATCTGTGAACAGGATTATCGTTGTTGCGCGGGAGTTGAGCGATCGCGCATAACGCAAACCACGGCCGCGGGAGCGCCTGCGCCAGAGGAAGGAATACGCCATGTCCGCAATTGCCTTGCCGGCCCCCGATCCGCAGATCGTTTCGCGCCGCGAGCAGATCGTGCGGCAACTCATTGCACTCATCGGTCCCGACGCGGTGATCGGCGACGAGGATGGCCGCCGCGCGTTCGAGACCGACGGCTTGACCGCCTACCGCCGCATGCCGCTTGCCGTGGTGCTGCCGCAGTCGACCGAGGACGTAGCGCGGGTGCTGCGTTTCTGCCGTGACGGCGGCATCAAGGTGGTGGCGAGGGGTGCCGGCACATCGCTGTGCGGCGGCGCGCTGCCGGCCGAGGACGCGATCGTGATCGGTGTGAGCCGCATGAACAAGGTCCTGGATATCGACTATCCGAGCCGCATCGCGCGCGTGCAGTCCGGTATAACCAATCTCGCCATTTCAGATGCGGTGGCCGCCCAGGGCTTCTTCTATGCGCCCGATCCCTCGAGCCAACTCGCCTGCACCATCGCCGGCAACATCGCCATGAACTCGGGCGGCGCCCATTGCCTCAAATACGGGGTGACCACCAACAACATCCTTGGCCTGCGCATGGTGACGATGGACGGTGAAATCATCGACATCGGCGGCGGCTACCTCGATGCACCGGGCTATGACCTGCTCGGCCTGTGCGTCGGCTCGGAGGGCCAGTTCGGCATCGTCACCGAGGCGACAGTGCGCATTCTGCGAGCAGCGGAAGGTGCGCGGCCGATGCTGCTCGGCTTCGCTTCGAGCGAGGCGGCCGGCGCCTGCGTCTCGGCAATCATCGCCAGCGGCATAATTCCGGTCGCCATCGAATTTATGGACAAGCCCGCCATCGAAGTGTGCGAGGCGTTCGCCAAGGCCGGCTACCCGATGGACGTCGAGGCCCTGCTGATCATCGAGGTCGAGGGCTCCGAGGACGAGATCAGTGCCCTGCTCGGCCGCATCGTCGAGATCGCCAAGGCGCACAATCCGCTGACCCTTCGCGTCAGCGAGAGCCCGGAGGAGAGTGCCAAGATCTGGAAGGGCCGCAAGTCGGCGTTCGGCGCCATCGGCCGGATCTCGGAATACTATTGCATGGACGGCACCATCCCGCTCGGCCAGTTGCCGTTGGTGTTGCGGCGCATCACCGAGATCTGCACCGCCCAGGGCCTGCGCGTCGCCAACATCTTTCACGCCGGCGACGGCAACCTGCATCCATTGATCCTCTACAATGCCAACGATCCGCAAGAAGGCCTGCGGGCGGAAATCGCCGGGGCCGAAATCCTCAAGCTGTGCGTCGAGGTCGGCGGCTGCCTCACCGGCGAACACGGCGTCGGCATCGAGAAGCGCGACCTGATGCGGGTGCAGTTCTCGGACGCCGATCTCGCCCTGCAGATGCAGATCAAGACGGTGTTCGATCCGGATTGGCTGCTCAATCCGGCCAAGGTGTTCCCGCTCGATGCCAGCGCCGGCCGGGCCGCACAAAGTCCGCTGGCGGCCTGAGTTGCCCAACACTACCGACTTCGGGAACACGACAGTGCAGCAGATACATCGACCGGCGGTTGACTGGGAATTGAGCACGCTGCTGCGCGAGGCGACGGCGGCGAAACAGCCGGTCGAGATCCTTGGTGCCGGCACCAAGCAGGTCGTTGGCCGGGCGGCCCGCAGCAATGTCGGGATTACGACACTGAGCCTGTCGGGGATCACGCTGTACGAGCCGTCGGAACTCGTCATGTCGGCCAAGGCCGGTACCCCGCTCGCGCTGATCGAAAACGAACTCGGCCAACATAACCAGATGCTGGCGTTCGAGCCGATCGACCTCGGGCCGGCGTTGGGCAGCCCGGCGCAGCAGGGTACCATCGGCGCCGTGTTTGCGACCAACTTGTCCGGCGCGCGACGGATCATGGCGGGCGCTGCGCGCGATCATATCCTGGGCGTCGGCGCGGTGACCGGCAGCGGCGAAATGGTCAAGTCCGGCGGCCGGGTGATGAAGAACGTCACCGGCATCGATGTGGCGCGCGGCCTGATGGGCAGCTGGGGCACGCTGGCGGTGATGACCGAGACGACCTTCAAGGTGCTGCCGCGACCGCAATCATCGACCACACTTGCGTTCGCCGGACTGCCCGACGAGATTGCGACAGAGGCGATGTGTCAGGCGTTGGGATCGCCATTCGAGGTGACCGGCGCCGTCCACCTGCAGGCAGGTCTCGCACGGCGGCTGTGGCACGCGAGCCTGCGCTCGGCCGGGCAGTCGATCACGGCACTCAGGCTCGAGAATTTCGAGAGCTTCATCGGTTATCGCGCTGGCCGGCTCAAGGACCAGCTCAAGGCGTTCGGCGATATTCATGTGCTGGAGCACGACAGCTCGACGGCGTTCTGGGACGAGCTGCGCCAGCTTTCAGTGCTGCAGAATTCAGCCGTGCCGCTGTGGCGGATATCGACAACGGCCACACTCGGCCCCAAGGTCGTACGCGACATCAAGCGCTACATGAACGTCGATGCCATGTACGATTGGTCGGGCGGCCTGATCTGGCTCGAGGTGCCGCCGTCTTCCGATGCCGGCGCCACCGACATCCGGCGGGTGCTGGCGGTGCATGGCGGCCACGCCACGCTGCTGCGCGCCGATCCGGCGGTACGGGCACAGGTTGATGTGTTCCATCCCCTGGAGCCCGGCGTCGAGCGGATCACCGCAAAACTGAAGGCAGTGTTTGATCCGGCCCACATCCTAAATCCGGGCCGCATGTACGCCTAGCCTGCAACAGCGCGTCCCGAAGGTTCGATCATGCAGACCAACTTCACTCCCGAGCAGCTCCAGGATCCGCGGCTGGCCGAAGCCGACCGCATCCTCAAGCGTTGCGTGCACTGCGGCCTGTGCACTGCGACCTGCTCCACGTATGTGCTGCTTGGGGACGAGCGCGACAGCCCGCGCGGCCGCATTTACCTGATGAAGGACATGTTCGAGAACGAGCGCGACGCGAGCCCACAGGTGCAGCACCACGTCGATCGTTGCCTCACCTGCCTGTCGTGCATGTCGACCTGCCCGGGCGGCGTCGACTACATGCACCTCGTCGATCTCGCCCGCGTGCACATCGAGGCGACCGGCAAGCGCAGCTTGAAGGACCGGGCCATCCGCCGGATGCTCGCGGCCGTGGTGCCCTATCCCGACCGCTTTCGCAAGGCCGTGGCGTTGGCACCCTTGGGGCGCCCGTTCACAAACGTTATGAAGCGCATCGGCTTTGAGGAACTGGCCGCCATGATCGAGCTGGCGCCGAAAGTCGGCGCTCGCTCGGCTGCCTATGACGGCCCCGGCATCGCGGCAACGAGCGAGACGCGGCGGGCAAAAGTGATCATGCTCGCCGGTTGCGCGCAGCAGGTGCTGCGGCCCGACATCAATGACGCCACCATCCGCCTGCTCGCCCGCCGCGGCATCGATGTCGAGGTGGCGCCGCGGGCAGGCTGCTGCGGCGCCCTCGTCCATCACATGGGCAAGGAGGTCGAGGCGCATGCTTTCGTCAAGGCCAACATCGACGCCTGGTCGAAGATTATCGAGCGGGAGGCCATCGATGCCATCGTGATCAATGCCTCGGGTTGCGGCACAACGGTGAAGGACTATGGGCACATGATGGCCCGGGTCGAAGGCTACGCCGAGCGGGCGGCCAAGATCTCGGCGATGACCAAGGACATATCGGAGTTCCTGACCGAGCACGACATCGGACCGCCCAAGCGCTGGTCGTCGATCCGCGTCGCCTATCATTCCGCATGCTCGATGCAACATGGCCAGCAAATCACCGACGAGCCGAAGCTGCTCCTGAAAAAGGCGGGCTTCACCGTGCTCGACGTGCCGGAGAGCCATATCTGCTGCGGCTCGGCCGGCGTCTACAATATATTGCAGCCGGAAATCGCCGGCCAGCTCAGGGCGCGCAAGGCTGCCAACATCGAGAGCGTCAAGCCCGACATCATCGCCGCCGGCAACATTGGCTGCATCACCCAGATCGCGTTGGGAACCGGCATTCCGATCGTGCACACTGTCGAGTTGCTCGACTGGGCGCACGGCGGCCCGGTGCCGCGCGGCCTGGAAGACTTCCGGGGCTTCGTCAGCGACGTGCCGCAACCGGCCAAGGAAGCGGCAGACTACATCCGAGGGTGAGCGTGAAGTCGGCGGATGGCGCTGCGAGGCGGTGTGCGCCAAGCCGGAGCACCGATCGCAAGGAAGGCTGTGAGGCTTGCATGGCGGCCTATCGACTGGTGCTACGAATGGGCGACTTGGCTGTTGGCCGGCTGACCTCGCCCACCGCCTTCAGCGCCTTCGACAGCAGCCGCAGAAATGTCGCCTGGTCGGCAGCACTCAGTCCTCCCAGCATCGTCTCCTGCACACGCTCGACGACCGGCATCGCGCCTTCGAGAACTTGTCTACCAGCAGATTGCAAGTGCAGCCGCCGCGAGCGGCGATCGCCCTTGGCGATTTCGCGGCGAACAAGCCCCTTGGCCTCCAGGCGGTCGATCACGCCCCCTGTTGTCGGGCGGTCGAATGCGATGGCGCTCGCGAGGGTCGCCTGATCGAGCCCGGGCCGGGCAGCGATCACCGTCAGTGCCGCGAATTGCACCGGTGTTAGGTCATAACCCGCTTCGGCGATCGCGGAATCGAAGATGGCTTGCGAGGCCTGATGCATGCGACGGATGAGGTGGCCGGGCATGCTGTAGATCGCAATCGGTGGCACTGTCGCCTCACCTGGTATTGCAGATTGTCGTACCCGCTTCAAAGTCGTGTCTCCTTGGCGTGCAGTCAGACCTCGGGGAGGCTCAGGCTCAGTTTTGATGACAATATGCAAACGTATGACAGACCAATTGATAATTAGTACGCTATTGATTGGCGCCATTGCGGTGCCCGTCGACCTGGATCAATGGTGTCAAGCAACAGCCTGGCGCCCATGACGTGGGCGCCGAGACGTAAAGAGCATATCGATCAGACGCGGGATACCGGATGCGTTGCCGCTCGACTACGGCTTCGTCATGGGCCGCGCCGGCGCCGAGCCATCCTGGCAGCAGATGCGCAACCCCTTGCCGCACCTTGCCAACGCCCGTCAGGGCAGAGGCAATGTTTCGTGCTCTTTCACCGTCTTGCCGGTCTCGGCGTAGACTTCGACGAGCTTCACGCGATAGCCCCACAAATGCGCGACGTGCTGCAACGTGCGCTCGCAGGCATCGGCGTCGAGCGGAATATTGTTGCGAACACGATGCTGCAAGGTCAGCCGCCGGCCGCCGGACAAATCGGCATTGACCACCTGGATATCGGGATCGCGCGCCGAGGTATCGTACTGGGCCGCGAGCGCGCGGCGGATGCTGCGGTAGCCCTTCTCGTCGTGAATTGATTTCACTTCGACCACCGGAAATGCCGCATTGTCATGCAGCGCGAAGAAGCGGAAATCGCGCATCAGTTTCGGCGACATGTACTGCAGAATGAAGCTGTCGTCGCGGAAGTTGGCCCATGCCTCCTTCAACGTGCCGAGCGCGTCGCAATTGCCAGCGAATTCCGGGAACCACTCGCGGTCTTCCCCAGTCGGGTCCTCGCAGATGCGCTTGATGTCCTGCATCATCGCAAAACCCAGCGCATAGGGGTTCATGCCGCTGTAGAACTTGTCTTCGAACTTGGGTTGGAACACCACCGAGGAGTGCGAGTGCATGAATTCCAGCATCGAGCCCTCGGTGATGAGCCCGCGATCATAGAGCCGGTTCATGATCTCGTAGTGAACCCAGGTTGCACAGCCCTCGTTCATCACCTTGGTCTGGCGCTGCGGATAGAAGTACTGGGCGAGCATGCGCACTATACGCAGCAGCTCGCGCTGCCAGTCATCGAGCTTCGGCGCATGCTTCTCGAGAAAGTAGAGTAGATTTTCCTGCGGCAGGCCGAGCGCGACACCCTCCTGCGCGGCGGCTTTGTTCTCGGCATCTGCCGGCACTTTCGGCAGGGCGGATCGCGGCACCGTGCGCCACAGTTCGTTGTACGTCGCCTCCTCGTGCTCGCGCCGCTTCGTCGCCTTGTCCCGCAGTGACGAGGCGGTCGGCCGCTTGGCCGGATGCCGGCTGATCCCCTGGTTCATCAGCGCATGCGCCGAATCGAGCACGGCCTCGACGGCCTCGACGCCGTGCTTCTCCTCGCACTCGGCGACGTACTCCTTGGCAAATGCCAGATAGTCGAGGATCGAGGTGGCGTCGGTCCACTGCTTGAACAGGTAGTTGTTCTTGAAGAAATGATTATGCCCCATCGCAGCGTGGGCCATCACCAGCGTCTGCATCGTCATGGTGTTCTCTTCCATGATGTAGTTGATGCAGGGATTGGAATTGATCACCAACTCGTAGGCGAGCGCTCGCGCGCCCTTGCGATACATCATCTCCTCGCGGGCGAAGTGCTTGCCGAACGACCAGTGCCGGTACATGCGCGGCATGCCGATGGAGGCGTATGCGTCGAGCATCTGCTCGGCGGTGATCACTTCGATCTGGTTCGGATAGATGTCGAGTCCCATTTCGCCGACGCCGATCTTCTCGATCGCGTCATAGGTCTTCTTGACCAGCTCGAAGTCCCACTCGGCGCCCTTGAACAGCGGCTCGACACCGGGCTCGATCTGGCGGAACGGCGCATTCATTATCTGTTTTCCTAACCGCGCATTTCGGATGATGTCGCAAACAGTTCGCGAAACACCGGGTAGATGTCGCCGGGCGAGGACACCTTGCGCATGGCGAAATGCTCCTGCCGTTCGGCGATCTCCTCGTAGCCCGACCACGCCACGCTCGACAGTCCTTGCATGCCCTCGTCCTGTCCGACCTCGATATAGGCATAGTACTGGCAGCAGGGCAGGATTTCACCCTCGAGGATCTCGAGGCAGCGATCCATGTCGTCGTCAAAATTATGACCGTCGGAAGCCTGCGCCGCATAGATGTTCCAATCCGCCGGCGAATAGCGGTCGGCGACGATCTTCATCATTTCGCTGAGGGCCGTCGAAATCACCGTGCCGCCGGTCTCGGTCGCCTTGAAGAACGTCTCTTCATCGACCTCCTGCGCCTCGGTGGTGTGGCGGATGAACACGACATCAACTTCCGCATAGTGCCGGGTAAGGAACAGGTGCAGCAGCATGAAAAAGCGCTTGGCCAAGTCCTTCAGCGGCTCGGTCATCGACGCCGACACGTCCATCAGACAGAACATCACCGCCTGCGTCTTCGGCTTCGGCCGGCGCTCGAAGCGATTGTACCGCAGGTCCAGCGGGTCGATGTAGGCGACCACTTTGCGCAAATAGGTCAGTCTCGACAATCGCGCCTTGAGCGCCGTGATCTTGCCCTCGTCGCGCGGCTCCAGCGCTTCCTGGCGGACAATTTCGGCCGCCAATTCCTCGAGTTCCTTGATCCGGGGGCGGTGCAGCGCGATGCGCCGTGCCATGCTGTTGCGCATGGTCCGCAAGTGGTTGAGACGGGCGGGAGGTCCGTCGCTGGTATGGCCGGCGCGCACCGGTTGCGGCGAGCGCATGTCCTTGAGCTTGGCCTTCACCAGGTTAGGCAGCTTCAAGTCCTCGAAGAAGATGTCGAGGAACTCGTCGCGGGAAAGATTGAAGACGAAGTCATCCTCGCCCGAGCCATCCGGGCTCCCCTTGGAGCCAGAACCGCCGCCGCCGCCTTCCGGTTTGCGGATGACATCGCCTACCGAATATTCGCGGTTGCCCGGCAGCACGAAATCGCGTTGGCCGGCACCTTGCCCGAGCGAGAACGAAGGTTCGCGCAGACTCTTCGAGCGGATGCGCACATTCTCGCCGCCCTCGACCTCGGAAATCCTGCGCTTCTTGATCGCGTCGCGCACCGCGTCGCGGATCTCGCCCTTGGCGCGGCGCAGGAAACGCTGCCGATTGCCGAGGCTCTTGGCCTTGGGGTTGAGGCGGCGGTCGACAATGTCCATTAGGGCCTCGTGAGTGGTGAGCCGTGAGTGATCAGTGGCAAGATCGTAGGGTATTCACATGGCGGCAGATGAACAGCGCCGGCCCGAGCCCTTATCCACTCACCACTCACGACCCACGAGCTTCATCCCGCTTTCTTCACCCGCATGTACCATTCGACGAGACGGCGCACCTGTCGCGGGGTGTAGCCACGGGAGACCATGCGGGTGACAAATTCCTCGTGCTTCTTTTCCGTCTCGCCGTCCTTCTTGGCGCCGAACGAGATGACGGGCAACAAATCCTCGACCTGACTGAACATCCGCTTCTCGATAACCTCGCGGATCTTCTCGTAGGAGGTCCAGCTCGGGTTCTTGCCGCTGTTGCGCGCCCGGGCACGCAGCGAGAACTTGACGACCTCGTAGCGGAAGTCCTTCGGATTGGCGATGCCGGCCGGTTTCTCGATCTTCGACAGCTCCTGGTCCAGAACCTGCCGGTTCATCAGGTTGCCGGTATCGGGGTCCTTGAAGTCCTGGTCCTCGATCCAGGCATCGGCATAGGCGACATAGCGATCAAACAGGTTCTGGCCAAATTCCGAGTAGCTCTCGAGGTAGGCCTTCTGTACCTCGTTGCCGATGAACTCGGCGTACCTGGGCGCCAACTCCTCCTTGATGAACTCCAGATAGCGATCCTCGCGGTCTTCAGGCAGCTGCTCGCGCCGCACCGACTGCTCCAGCACGAACATCAGGTGCACCGGATCGGCCGCCACCTCGTGGGTGTCGAAGTTGAAGGTCTCCGACAGCACCTTGTAGGCGAACCGCGTCGAGGTACCGTCCATGCCCTCGTTGATACCGGCGGCGTCGCGATATTCCTGGATCGTTTTGGCGTGCGGATCGGTGTCCTTCAACGTTTCGCCGTCGTACACCCGCATCTTCGAGAACAAGCTCGAGTTCTCGTGCTCCTTGAGGCGGGTCAGAACAGAGAACTGGGCAAGCATCTGCAGCGTGCCGGGCGCACACGGCGCCTTCGACACTTCGGAGGTCGCGAGCAGCTTCTCGTAGATCTTCTGCTCCTCCGAGACGCGCAGGCAGTAAGGCACCTGGATCACGCAGATGCGGTCCAGGAACGCCTCGTTGTTCTTGTTCGACCGGAAACTCTGCCACTCGCTCTCGTTGGAGTGGGCGACAATGATGCCCTGGTAAGGCAACGCGCCGACGTTCTCGGTGCCGACGTAATGGCCGTCCTGGGTCGCCGTCAGCAACGGGTGCAACATCTTGATCGGCGCCTTGAACATCTCGACGAACTCGAGCATGCCCTGGGTCGTCCGATTGAGGCCGCCGGAATACGAGTAGGCATCGGCATCACTTTGACCGTGGAACTCGAGCTTGCGGATGTCGACCTTGCCGACCAGCGCCGAGATATCCTGGTTGTTGTCGTCGCCGGGCTCGGTCTTGGCGACGCACAGCTGCCGCAGCCGCGACGGATGCAGGCGAACCACCGAGAACTTGGAGATGTCACCGCCGAACTCGTCCAGCCGCTTGATCGCCCATGGGCTCATGCGACCGGTCAGCTTGCGCCGCGGGATGCCATACTTTTCCTCGAGCGCCGCGCCCATCTGGGTCGGTTCGAACAGGCCAAGTGGGCTCTCGAACACCGGGCTCACCTCGTCGCCGGCCTTGAGCACGTAGACCGGCTTCATCTCCATCAGCTCTTTCAGCCGCTCGGCGAGCGACGACTTGCCGCCACCGACCGGTCCCAGCAGATAAAGGATCTGTTTGCGCTCCTCGAGCCCCTGCGCCGCATGCCGGAAGAAGCCGACGATGCGCTCGATCGTCTCCTCCAGCCCATAGAAATCCTTGAAGGCGGGATAGACCTTCACGGTGCGGTTGAGGAAGATCCGGCTGATGCGCGGATCCTTTGAACTGTCGATGAACTCGGGCTCGCCGATCGCCGCCATCATGCGCTCGGCGGCGCTGGCATAGAGCATCGGGTCGTTACGGCAGTTCTCGAGGTACTGCTTCAGCGAGAATTCGCTCTGTTTCTGCCGATCGTAGCTTCGCGTGAAGACCTCGAAGATCTCGTCTTGTGACGTCATGTTCGGCCTCGTCGCTTGATCGTTGGTCCACACCCCGGCCGGAGCAACCGGCCACCTCCCCACTTCGACGGCCCAACCCTGGGCAGCGCAACTTGCGCGAGACCAATGGCCCGCCGCCTCGGCTCGTCACTCCCTAATGTAGTGTACCATAACTGCTTTTGCCTGCCCCACGGTGGCGCGCCGGACCCTTATGACAACAAAACTGCGCAGCCGTGCAGTATTGCTCGAACTTCCGGCGGAACTGCGTCGATTGCTCGGCTCCTTTTCACATCTTCGTTTACTTGGCCAAGTCTTTTGCGTGGCTTGCTTTTCCGGGTCTTGGCCGGCACCGCTGCAGCTTGCGGACACGGTTTCCGCCTCGAATTCAACACCATCTAAATCCCTGTGCATGTCGCGAGCGGCACCGCACAAGCAATGACCGCCAGCCACAATTACGGCCGATTCCGGCCGAATCATCTTTCAACTCGCGGCGATCGCGACCGGCGCCCACCACCTAGTCAACACGATGCTGCGACAGGACTGCCTCGGCACGCTCGGCAAACAAGCGAGCGCCCTGTCGTCTTGCGGTCGCCAATGCCTGCTCGTGCAGCGCGCGTTGGCGCGGATCGCCGCCAAGCGCCAATGCTTTGATTCGCAGCAGCTCCGAATCGAACAACACGACGCCGTGTGCCGAGGATGAGTTCGAGCCCGGCATCGGCCGCAGCCATCGCCGTAGCACGGTCGCCGGCAGCGAGCGCAATGCTTGCACGCAGCATTTGTGCGTAGGGCAGGGCCTGCCCCGCGCCGGTGCTCCGGTAGGCCTCGATCGCACCATCAACGTGGATAGCTCCGGCGCGCGCGTGGCGGCCCGCCTCATGCCAAGCCAGGATTATCTGGGCCCAGGCCTCCCAATAGATGAACCGATGCCAGCGCGCCAGTGCCAGGCCGGCGGTAGCGAGCGGCGCCGCCGTATCGCGGCAGCCCAGGGTTTGCGCCCTGGCGGCCAATACGCACGAGACGTGCGCACTGGTGTGAGGATGCCGCAGCCGCTCCAGCTGCTCTAGTGCCCCCGTGGCACTGCGCTCGGAAGCCGCTATCCGGCCGGCAATCGCCTCGGCCCAGGACTTGTGGGCCAGAGCGACCGCGGCCTGATCGGATGCGAAGCGAAATCGCAAGCCGGCATGTCGGCGAAAGTCGTAGAGGTTGCCGACCCGTTCGAATGCCTCTATGGACCGATCGATTTCACCGCCCAGCAGAGCGGCCAACCCTTCGAGGCGGGTTGCCAGCAGGATATGCACGTCGTTCGCGGACGCCTCGGCCGTGCGCAGCAGCTTGGCCCCGATTTCGCGTGCGGTCGCAACCCGGCCATGCACCAGAATGCAGGCGACCAAGCCCCAGAGCACGTCAAAGCCGGACGACGTTTCCGACGGATCGAAACGATCCGCGACTTCCAGGCAGCGGGCGTATACATCGGCGACAGACTTCGAACCGCTGCCCTGGAGCTGTGCCTCGAGCGGGCCCAATTGTGACAGCGTTGCCAATTCCTCCTTTGGCGAGGCAGCCGGCCCACCAGGAGCGCAAAGCGAGAGCGCTCGGCGCGTATATTCGACAGCCGTCTTCGGCGATGCATCAATTGCGGCCCGTTCGCCTGCGGTCCGCCACCACCATACTGCCGTCGCCCAAGCCGCAGCCGCCTCGTAATGCCCGGCGATCCAAGCGGCGCATGCCAGGGGCGGTGCGCCCGAGCTCGTCTGCAATGCTTCAGCTACGCGACGATGCAACCCGAGCCTGATCGAGCGATCGATCGAGGCATACGCAGCCTGCCGCATTGCCGGGTCGATGAAGCGATAACTGACGACACCATGGCTGCGGGAAACTCGCAGAACGCCACGTGCAACGGCGGTGGCCAGCGGAGCGGACAGCTGTCGCTGGTCCATTTCGAGCATGCGCGCGAGCACAGGCATCTCGATGAATTCGTTCGGTACCGAGGCCGCCATCACGAGTGGCCGCAGCTCGGCCAATCCGCTTAGCGCGGCGCAGTCCATATTATCCTCAGTTAACTGAGTGTTTAATTGGCGCCCCACCCGCTGCTCGATCCAATCGAGCGCAAAATCAGTTGTCATTATCCGGGCACCCACCCACTCAAGCCGAACGCGAACGCACAGCCGGGCAGGCTACGCCGTCAACAATCAATGAAGTTTGACGAACATGAATTGGGTTTTAGGCAATTGCTATGATTTTGGCATTGCAGCATATTCTCGCGCTGCTTCGGTCAGAAACGAGTACACATAGCGTCCAAACGAGCGCCAGCATTCGACGCGAAACAGCGGCGCGTCATGGCCCGTCGCTGGCATCCGCAGCAACACAATTTCGGCCTTGCCGAGCAGCGTTCGGGTGGCATTGCCCGGCGTGAAGCGTTGAAGATCGAGCGGACAACCGGCGGCGAGAACCTGCGCGGCGGCTGTGCCGCCGACGTCAATTCCGACGCTGCGATGGCTGACGTCGACCAATGCGTGGCGCTTGCCTGCAAGTGTCGCTTCGATCTGCGCCTGGAAGGCGGCCGCATCGGCCACGGCGCCGATCAGCAGCCATTCGTCGGGACCAAGCCGTGCCGCCAGCCGGGAATGGGCCAGGTTCGCACGATTGACCGGCTGGTCGAGGACGACGTCGTCGATGCGGCCGACGCTGGCGGCATCGGCAGCGGAGAGCCGCAGTGTGAAGCGGGCTTGCGGCGCGGCAGCGCGGACCTCGATTGCCGGCGCTGCGGTGATCGGCTCGAGCCCGTCGAGCACGCCGTGGCGGCGTTCCAGGCTGCTTTTCTCAAGCATGCAGACGCACTCCTTCGGGGTCGAAGAAGACCGGCTCGACGACCGTTGCCTGGGCGAAGCCATCCGGCGTCGTCACGTGCAACCGCTCGTTGATGCGGCGGCGGCCATCGGCGACGAGCGCGAGGGCGATCGAACGGCCGACGTTGGCGCTCATGTAGCTCGACGTCACATGCCCGATCATCTTCATCGGGATCGGCTGGTTGGGGTCGGCGACGATCTGCGCGCCCTCGTCGAGAACGGTCGACGGATCACCGGTTCGCAGGCCGACCAGCTGCTTGCGCCCGGGCGCCACCACGTCGGGCCGGCTGAGCGAGCGCTTGCCGACAAAGTCGCGCTTGGCCTTGCCGACGAGGCTCGAGAGTCCGAGATCGTCGGGCGTCACCGTGCCATCGGTCTCCTGGCCAACGATGATGAAGCCCTTCTCGGCGCGCAGCACGTGCATCGCCTCGGTACCGTACGGCGTAATGTCGAAGCGCCGACCGGCTTCATGGACCGCCTGCCAGACCATTTGGCCATAGTCCGACGGGACATTGATCTCGAAACCGAGTTCACCGGTGAACGATACCCGGAACAATCGACATGGCACGCCGGCGATGTGCCCGGTGCGAACCGCCATGTGCGGGAAGGAGGCATCGTCGAGCGCGATGCCCTCGACCAGCGGCGCAATGATGTCGCGGCCGCGCTGGCCCTGCACGGCGATCACCGCCCACTGCTCGGTGATCGAGGTCAAGAACACTTTGAGATCCGGCCACTCGGTCTGCAGGTAGTCCTCCATGTGAGCGAGCACGCGGGGGGCGCCGCCGGTCGTGGTCGTGACATGGAACAGCTCTGGCGAGAGGCGGGCGGCGACACCGTCGTCGAAGACGTAGCCGTCTTCCTTCAGCATCAACCCGTAGCGGCAGCGGCCGGGGGCGAGTTGCAACCAGGCATTGGTGTAGATGCGGTTCATGAATTCGGCCGCGTCGGGTCCGGCAACCTCGATCTTGCCGAGTGTGGAAGCATCGAAGATACCGGCACTAGACCGCACCGCCCTGGTCTCGCGTGCCACCGCCATGTCCATGTCCTCGCCGCGGGCCGGGAAGTACCAGGCCCGCTTCCACAGGCCGACGTCCTCGAACTTCGCGCCGTTGGCCGCCGCCCAGTCGTGGATCGGCGTGACGCGGACCGGATCGAACAGGTCGCCGCGATTGGGACCGGCCAACGCGCCGAACGATACCGGCGTATAGGGCAGGCGGAATGTGGTGGTGCCGACGGCGGGCAAGTCGCGACCGAGCTGGCCGGCGACCAGCCCGAGCGCATTCATGTTGCTGGTCTTGCCTTGGTCGGTCGCCATGCCGGTGGTGGTGTAGCGCTTGACGTGCTCGATCGAACTCGAAGCCTTCGCGCACCGCGAGCTTGATGTCCTTTGCGGTCACGTCGTTCTGGAAATCAATGAAGGCCTTCACCGGTTTCTGGTCGAGCGGCGCCGGCATGACGCGCACGGGTTGGAAGCCGGTGTACGTCGGCGAGGCCATTGTCAACTGGCTGCCGCCGCCGGCCGTGGTCCCGTCGGCAAGGCAAGCGGCGAGATCATAGCTGCCGCGGCAGCTGCCGGCCGATCGCTCGGCCTGCACCGAGTTAGCCGGCACGAATGCATCGAGTGCGGCATCGAACCGCAGTCTGCCGCGCGACTGCGAGAACAAGTGCACCGCCGGCGTCCAGCCGCCCGACATGCCGACGCAATCGCAGGCGAGCGTGCGCGGCGCGCCGGCCACACCTTGGGCGTCGAGCTTTGCGACAATGAGCCCATCGACGCGGGCACGCCCCTTGGCGCCGATCACGGTGTGCCCGTTCAGCACCTCGATGCCGGCGTGGACGGCGGCCGTCACTTCCGGTCCGCAATCATGTTCCTGGCGCAGATCGACGATCGTGACCTCGACACCGGCGCCCTTCAGATCGAGCGCCGCCTGGTAGGCCGATGCGCCGTTGGTCGCGATCACCGCCTGCCGGCCGGGCCGAACGGCATAGCGATTGAGAAACGCGCGCATGCTGTCGGCGAGCATGATGCCGGGACGGTCGTTGTCGGCGAATGCCAGCGGCCGCTCGTGCGCGCCGGTTGCCAGGATGACCTGGCCCGCCCGCACCTGCCACAGCCGTTCGCGCGGCAGCGCCTTGGCCGGCTGGCGAAGGTGATCGGTGACGCGCTCGGTCAACGCGACGTGGTTATGATTGAAATAGCCGAACGCCGTGGTGCGGGCGAGCAGCGTCACGTTCGCTCGGGCGCGCAGGATTGCAAGTGCCTGATCGCGCCAGGCTTGCGCCGGCATGCCGTCGATTTGGCTCGTGGTGTCGTGCAGCAGGCTGCCGCCGAACTCTGCCTGCTCGTCGCACAGGATGACGCGCCTGGTGGCATCTTGCGACGCCGCCAGCGCCGCCGACGAGGCCGGCCGGGCCCGAACCGACCACCAGGATCTCGGCATGCGCGTGGCGCTGCGTGTAGCGCTCCGGATCGGGCACGACGGGCGCCTTGCCGAGGCCGGCGGCAGCGCGGATCACCGGCTCGTAGACGTCCTTCCAGAACGGCTTTGGCCACATGAAGGTCTTGTAATAGAAGCCCGACACGAAAACCGCGCCCAGCGCGTCGTTGATTTCGCCAACATCGAGGGCAAGCGTCGGCCAATGGTTCTGGCTTCTCAGCACGAGGCCGTCGAAGGCCTCGACCACGGTGGCGCGATTGTTCGGATCGCGCCGGTTGGCGCCGCGATCGACGTCGAGCAATGCGTTCGGCTCCTCCGAACCGTGGCTCAGGATCCCGCGCGGGCGGTGGTACTTGAACGAGCGGCCGACGAAGTGGATGCCGCTCGCAAGCAGCGCGGATGCCGCGGTATCGCCCTCGAATGCCGGCACCTCGCGACCGTTGAATCGGATCACGATCGGCCGCGACCGATCGATGCGGCCGCCATCGGCAAGACGATAGGAAGCACTCATCGCCGGCCCGCCTCGGCTGTCTTGATTTCGGGCCGCGGTTGGCCGGCCGGATAGGTTGCGAGAACGCGGTCGCTTGACGTATCGCGCACGGCGTTGAACCAGCGCTGGCAGCCGTGCGCGTGCATCCACCGCTCGGCGTGGAGCCCTTTCGGGCTCGAGCGATAGAAAAGGAACGCCGCCCAGGCCTCGTCTGACAACGCCGACGGATCGAGCGGGCGGGCGATGTGCGCTTCGCCGCCGCAGCGGAATTCGATTTCGGCACGCGGTCCGCAGTAGGGACAATCGATCAGCAGCATATTCTCACCCCTCTAGTGCGCGACGGCGGCGGCGGCGGCTTCGTCGATCAGCCGGCCGGTGCGGAACCGGTCGAGCGTGAACGGCGCATTGACCCGGTGCGGCTCGTCGCGAGCGATGGTGTGGGCGAAGGCATGGCCCGAACCCGGCGTCGCCTTGAAGCCGCCGGTACCCCAGCCGCAGTTGACATATAAGCCGACGACCGGCGTCTTCGACAGGATCGGCGAACGGTCCGGCGTCACGTCGACGATGCCGCCCCAGTTGCGCAACATGCGCATGCGGCGGAACTCCGGCACCAGCTCGCAGATCGCGTCGAGCGTGTGGGTGGTGACGTGCAAGCCGCCTTGCTGGCTGTAGGACACGTATTGATCGGTGCCGGCGCCGATGACGAGTTCACCCTTGTCCGACTGCGAGATGTAGGCGTGGATGGTATTGCTCATCACCACGCACGGGAACACCGGCTTCACCGGCTCCGACACCAGCGCCTGCAGCGGGAAGCTTTCCAGCGGCATGCTGAGGCCGGCCATCGCCATGATGACGCTGGTGTGGCCGGCGGCGACCACGCCGACCTTCTTCGTCGCGATCGCGCCGCGCGTGGTCTCGACCCCGGCGATGGCGCCGTTTGCGTCGCGCTTGAAGCCGGTCACCTCGCAGTTCTGGATGATGTCGACGCCGAGCGCATCGGCCGCGCGCGCATAGCCCCAGGCCACGGCATCGTGCCGCGCCGTGCCACCGCGCCGCTGCAGCGCGCCGCCGACAATGGGATATCGAATACTCTGCGACAGATTGAGCGGCGGACAGAACGCCTTGATCTGCTCGAGATCGAGCCATTCGTTGTCGACGCCGTTGAGCCGGTTGGCGTAGATGTGGCGCTTGAAGCTGATCACGTCGTGATGGTTGTGCGCCAGCATCAGCACGCCGCGGGGCGAGTACATCACGTTGTAGTTTAGCGCCTGCGACAAGCTCTCCCACAGCTTCAGCGCATGGTCGTAGATCGCGGCACTCTCGTCGTAGAGATAGTTCGACCGGATGATCGTGGTATTGCGGCCGGTGTTGCCGCCGCCGAGCCAGCCCTTTTCGAGCACGGCGACGTTGCGCATGCCATGTTCGCTGGCGAGGTAGTAGGCGGTCGCGAGCCCGTGGCCGCCGGCGCCGACGATGATCGCATCATAGGCCGGCTTCGGCTCCGGCGCGCGCCATTGCCGGCCCCAGTTCTGGTGCCCAGAAAAGGCGTTGCGGATGAGGGAAGCTAGCGAGAAATGCATGGGGATCCACTTCTCCCTCTCCCCATGCCCTTCACTTGCATGGGGAGAGGGTCGGGCTGAGGGGCTGACTCGTAGGTTGGGTTAGGTCGCCCACTTGCGACCGTAACCCAACAACTTAAGGCCGCCCGTGAAATGTTGGGTTACGACCAGCAAGTGGGCTGGTCTAACCCAACCTACGACGGCTACTCATTTTCCCAACTAACCTTTGATAATCATTTTCTCGGGGCCATACGGGAAGTTGGTGATGTTCTCGGCGCCGGTCTCGGTGACGATGAAGATGTCGTGCTCGCGGTAGCCGCCGGCGCCGGGCTCGCCGTCCGGGATCATGATCATCGGCTCCATCGAGACGACCATGCCGGGTTTCAACTCGGTGTGGACGTCCTCGCGCAACTCGACGCCGGCCTCGCGGCCATAGTAGTGCGAGAGCACGCCGAACGAATGGCCGTAGCCGAACGAACGGTACTTCAACAGGTCCCAGGATCGGTACATCTCATTGAGTTCGATCGCGATCTGCGAGCACTTCTTGCCCGGCTTGATCAATGCGGAACCGACCCGCATCACCTCGCAGTTCTTCGCCCACAGGTCCAGGTGCTTTGGGCTCGCGCGCTCGCAGAACAGCGTGCGCTCGATCGCGGTGTAGTAGCCGAAGATCATCGGGAAGCAGTTGAGCGAGCAGATGTCGCCCTTGGCGATCTTCTTGTTGGTGACCGGATTGTGCGCACCGTCGGTCATGATGCCGGACTGGAACCAGGTCCAGGTATCCATCAGTTCGACGAACGGGTAGCTCGCAGCAATATCGCGCACCATCGCCTCGGTAGACGCCAGCGCAACCTCGTGTTCGCCGGCGCCGGCCTTAAGCGCCGCCATGCAGGCACGCGCACCGACGTTGCAGATGCGAGTGCCGTCCCTAATGAGCTTGTGTTCTTCCGCCGACTTGACCGTGCGCATCCACATCGTTGCCGCCGCGATGTCGACCAGCTCGACACCGGGGAACGCGTCCTCGAGTTGCTTCTTCATGTCGAGCGATACGTGATCGAACTCGATACCGAGGCGCTTGACGCCCTTGGTCAGGCCTTGCACCGCCTTGAAATAGCTGTCCTTGCGCCAATCGGTGTAGGTGATGTTGTCACCGAACGTACGCCGCCAGGGGGCCGCTCCGTCAATTGCCGGCGTGATCGTGGTCGCAGCCTTGGCGTCGATCACGAGGCCGAACTTGCGGCCGAAGTAGCAGTAGAGGAACCCCGAGTAGTAGTTGATGTTGTGATACGAGGTGAACAGCGCTGCGTCGATCTTGTTGTTCGCGAGGTGCTTGCGCAGCGAGTTCTGCCGGCGATTCATCTCGGCGTCGGAGAACGGCGACCACTCCTTGGTTCCGTAGTGCCACTTGGCGACGTGGATCATGTCGTCGGTAGCGCTGGCGGCCATGGCGGGTATCCTTTTCGGTCTCGGCTGAAGCGAGAGGTAGACCCGATTTGGGCCCCTGACCATCGCATGCGCGACACCGGCGGCGCGACGGATGTCCTAAATCCGTCAGGCCTGCGACACGGATTTTGCCGGCGCGCTTCCGGCCAGGGCCTGGATCAGCACCGCGGTCAGGATGAGCGCGCCGCCGAGCACCGTTGCCTCGGTTGGCGTCTCGGCAAAGAACAGGAAGCCCCAGAGCGGCGACAGCACCGCTTCCGCCTGCGCCAGCAAGGTGAAGGTCACTGCCGGGACATAACGCGAGCCCTGGCCGAACAGGAACAGGCCGGCCGATAGCAGCAAGGCACCGTGGCCGAAGGCAATCACCGAATCGAACGGCGACGCCATCAGCGGCAGACCCATTGTCGATGTGGCGGCGGCCCCCGCCAGTGCGGTCAGAACGCCGACACCGATCAGCGCTGCATCGAGATCCTGCGGCCGCGACCCGCGCGTGCACAGCGTATAGCCGGCAAATGCCACCGCCGAAATGAGTGCGATCAACTGGCCGATGACGTTGGTCGCGTGCAATTCGCCGCCGGTCATCACCGCAACGCCGGCAATGCCGAGCGCGACCGCGACCACGGTGACCCAGCCGATACGCTCGTTGAGCAGCGGCCAGGCGAGCGCCGCAGTGATCACCGGCGCCAGCGAGCAGATCAGGAACACTTCGGCAAATGTTGCCGCCTTGATCGAGGAGATGAAGGTCACCTGGCTCAGCGCCATGCAGAGTGCTGCGATCCATGCCCAGCGACCGAGGCCGGCGAGCTGGCGAAACGGACTGCGGTGGTCGCGCAACCAGGCGATCGCGACCAGCGCGGTGGTGAATCCGAGCGCGCGCCAGAAGATATACTGCCAGGCATTGCTCAGCGTCGCGTTGCGCACGCAGAACACACCGACGCTCAACACCAGGCCGCCGAACAGGACCAGGGCACAGCCGCGCAGATAGCCGCCGCCCCTCGACCGAGCCGGGTTCGAGATGATCTGTTGGGTCACGACGGTGTTACGCCGCGCAAACGCTCCGACCGGCGCCGCAGCAGCTCGATCGTGGACAAGAGGGCGATCGAAATGGCGATCAGGATCGTCGCCACCGCCAGGATGGTCGGCGAGATCTGTTCGCGGATGCCGGACCACATCTGCCGCGGAATCGTGCGCTGCTCGATGTCGGCGATGAACAGCACCGCCACCACCTCATCGAACGATGTGGTGAAGGCGAACAGCGCCCCCGACACCATTCCGGGGATGATCAACGGCAGCACGACCTTGAAGAACGTCGTGTACCACTTGGCGCCGAGGCTCTCGGCGGCGCGGATCAGATTGCGATCGAAACCTTGCAGCGTCGCCGTCACGGTGATGATGACGAACGGGATGCCGAGCATAGCGTGCATCAGGATGACACCGGTATAGGTCTTGACGAGGCCGATGCTGGCGAGAAAGAAATAGGCGCCGGTCGCGGTGATCACCACCGGCACGATCATCGGCGAGATCAGCAGCGAGGTAATCGCAGTCCGATAAGGCATGTTGGGCGACGACAGCCCGACCGCCGCGACGGTGCCGAGCGTGGTCGCGATGATTGTCGAAATGATGCCGATGAAGAAACTGTTCTTGGCGGCGATCACCCACTGGGCGTTATTCCAAAGGTCCTTGACCCACTCCCAGGTACCGGCGGCGAAGCGGCCCGAGGTGCCGTTGTCGAGCATGTCGGCATACCACTTGAGGGAGTATGCGGCCGGGTCGAGCTTCAGCATGCCGCTGGTGAACGAGAAGTAGGGCTCGGCATTGAATGACAGCGGGATCACGACCAGAACCGGCAAGATCAGGAACAGCAGCACTGCGCCGCACAGCGTCAGGAACACATAGTGCCAGACGCGCTCGGCGGTGGTGGCGTAGGTCGGGAGACTGATGCCGCTCATGGTCTCAACCCATCTTCAGCCGGTCGATGCCGACGATCTTGTTGAACAGCCAATAGAGCACGAGGATCGCCATCAGCAACAAGCCGGCGAGTGCCGCTGCGAGGCCCCAGTTCAGCGTCTTGCTCACGTGCAGTTCGATGAAGTTCGAGATCAGCACGCCGGATTGACCGCCAAGCAGTGCCGGCGTGATGTAGTAGCCGACCGACAGGATGAACACGAGCAGACCCCCCGCCGCAATGCCGGGCAGCGTCTGCGGGAAGTAGACCCGCCAGAACGCCGTGAACGAGCTGGCGCCGAGCGAGCGGGCCGCGCGCACGTAGCTCGGCGGGATCGTCTTCATCACCGAATAGAGCGGCAGGATCATCGACGGCAACAGCACATGCACCATGGCGACGAGCGTGCCGATCAGGTTGTAGACAAGTTGCGGCCGGTTGGCGGGATCGACGAGGCCGAGCGCCACCGCCGCCGACAGCACCACGCCATCGTTCTGCAAGAGCGCGATCCAGGCGGTGATCCGCACCAGCAGCGCCGTCCAGAACGGCAGCAGCACGCAAATCATCAGCAGGTTCGAGGTGCGCAGCGGCAGGTGCGCCAGCAGGTAAGCGACCGGATAGCCCAGCGCCATGCACAATGCTGTGACGACGAAGCTCAGCCACAGCGTGCGCACGAATATCGTCATATGGATGCGCTGGTCTTCCGGCACTGGCTCGATCGAGCCGGTCGGACCCAAGGTGCGGTCGAGCGCGTTGAGGTAGTTGATCGCGGTGTATGGCTGCGTACTGTTCTTGAGCATCACCCATAATGTCGGATCGCCCCACTGGGCATCCTTCTCGATCAACTGCTGCCTGAAGGGGGCCTCCATGCTGCCGGCACTGCGTCCGGCCGACACGAACAGCGAACGGGCACCGGAATAGACGTAGTTGAGCTTGGCGCCGACCTTGCCGGTGGCCTGCCGTTCGCGCGCGTCCTTGAGGTCGGCGATCAGCGCGGCAAAGGCATCCTCGCCGGGCAGCGCCCGCTGATCCCAGTTGCGCAACGCCACCGTGGTCCGCGGCAGCTCGGTCGCGATCATGTCGTCGCCGGTCGACAGCCGCAGCATCTGCATGATCGGCGTGACGAAGAAGATCAAAACAAAGACCAGCAGCGGCGCGACCAGCAGGAACGCTCTGATGCGGGCACGGCGGGTAACCTGGGCGAGCTTCTTGTCGAGCGGCGTCCCATCGGCGGCCAGGATCGGGCCCGCCGGGACTGCAACTCCGATCTGTGATGAATCGGGTCTGGCCTTCGTATCGGGTGCCAGACCCGCCATCGTGGTCATGCCGACATACCTTGTCGCTCTTTCAATTGCCAGTGTCGCGTAGGTTGGGTTAGGCCGCCCTTTGCGGCCGTAACCCAACGCTTTCCGCTGCCCGTGGAGTGTAGGGTTACGCTGCCCAAGTGCGGCGCTAATCCAACCTACGACCACGGGCTGCGGAAGGCGTACAAACGCCTTCCGCTTTGTTGGAATGCCAACCTACTTCGCCAGCCAGGTGTTGAACTGCTTGGTCAGCTCGTCCTGCTTGTCGGCCCAGAACAGGAAGTCGTTCTGCACCGCGTTCTTGAAGTTCGCCGGCGCGGTCGGCATGTGCGGGCCCATGTCGGTCTTGCCGTCATTGAACTTGCCGACCTTGGCCACCGACGACATGCGCGAAGGCGCGTAGGAAATCCACTTTGCCTGCTCGGCGAGCGCTTCCGTCGTGGTCGAGAATTTCAGGAAGTCCATCGCTGCTTCCTTGTTCGGCGTGCCCTTTGGAATGACCCACAGATCAAGATCCCAGACCTGGCCATCCCAGACGATGACGAACGGCTTGCCGTCCTTCATCGCGGCGTCGAAGATGCGGCCGTTGTAGGCCGTGGTCATGACCACCTGGCCGTCACCGAGCAGTTGCGGCGGCTGGGCGCCGGCTTCCCACCACACGATATCCTTTTTGATGGTGTCGAGCTTCTTGAAGGCGCGCTCGATGCCCTCCTTGGTCTTCATCACCTTGTAGACTTCGGCCGCCGGCACGCCATCGGCCATCAGCGCGAACTCGATGTTGATCTTCGGCGACTTGCGCATGCCGCGCTTGCCGGGGAACTTCGTCGCATCGAAGAAGTCGGCGATCGTGGTCGGCTTGGCGCCGGTGAACTTCTTGTCGTCGTAGGCATAAACCGTCGACCACAGGATGGTGGCGACGGCGCAATCGTGCAGCGTGCCCTTGATGAAGTCTTCGGTCGCCGGTTTGCCATCGGCGCCTGGCGGCAGCGACTTGGCATCGATCTTCTCGAGCAGGCCTTCGTCGCACATGCGGACGGCGTCGGCGAGTTCGACGTCGATGATGTCCCAGGTCACCTTGCCCGACTGCACCTGCGCCTTGATCGGCGCGACCGTGCCGTCATAGTCTTCCGACTTGATTTGCACGCCGGTCTTGGCGATGAACGGCTTGTGGTAGGCCTCGACCTGGCTCTTGGTGTAGGCGCCGCCCCACGACACCACGGTCAGGGTCTTCGATTGCGCGAAGGCATAACCGCCGGCAAGGACTGCCGCGATCGCCGTTGCGCCAAGCAACTTCACAGATTTCATTCCACACTCCCTTTTTTTGCAGCTCATTGGTGAAATGCCGGCTCGCCGGCACAACTTGCAGTACCCCGGGGCTCCAACTCAAAGCGGATCGAGGGCTCGGCAATCCTTGGTGCGCCATCCGAGCGTGACGGACTGGCCTTTTTCAAGGCGACGCTGGCCATCCCGGTTCGGCGCCTTGACGATGAAGTCGTCGCAGCCCCCGGCATGCAGCACGGCGCGCAGATGATCGCCGAGATAGATGATGTCGTTGACGGTGCCGGTGATGCGGTTGGTGTATTCCGCACCGGTCGGGTCGACCTCGACGCGCTCGGGCCGGATCGACAGCGAGGTCGGCTCGCCGGCACCTTGCACGGCGATCGGCAACGCCTCGATTCTGGTGCCGTCATCGAGTGCGACGTGGCAGACGCCGTTGGCCGCATCCAGAACCTTGCCGGGCAAGCGATTGTTCTCGCCGATGAAGTGGGCGACAAACGAGTTGATCGGCGCCTCATAGAGTTCCGCTGGCGTCGACAGCTGCTGGATCACGCCGTCGTTGAACACCGCGATGCGATCCGACATGGTCAGCGCTTCCGACTGGTCGTGCGTAACGTAGACGACCGTGACGCCAAGCTTGTGGGTCAGCGTCTTGATCTCGTATTGCATCTGCTCGCGCAATTGCTTGTCGAGCGCGCCCAACGGCTCATCCATCAGCACGATGTCGGGCTCAAACACCAGCGCGCGAGCAACCGCGACGCGCTGCTGCTGGCCGCCCGAAAGCTGCGCCGGCTTGCGCGCGCCATATTGCGGCAGCGAGACCATGCCGAGCGCACGGGCGACCTTGGCCTCGATCGCAGCCTTGTCCAGCCCACGAACCTGCAGCGGAAACGCCAGGTTCTCGTTGACGGTCATATGGGGAAAGAGCGCATAGTTCTGGAACACCATGCCGATGCCGCGCTTATTCGGCGGCGTGTTGTTGATCGGCGTGCCCTTGAGAAAAATTTCGCCGTGCGTTGCGGTCTCGAAGCCGGCGAGCATCATCAGCGTGGTGGTCTTGCCGGAGCCCGAGGGCCCGAGCATGGTAACGAACTCGCCCTTCCGGATGTCGAGATTGAGATTTTTTACGACGAGCGTCTTGCCGTCGTAGCTCTTCTGCACGTCCTTGAAACGGACGTGGGCGTTGCTCGGCACTTCTGCAGACGGACCTGACGCCATTCGCCTCACCAAATCGCGTGCCCGCCCTCGACGAACCCGCCAACCGGCGGACAAGTCCAGCGCTAAGGCACCCCTCCCATCCGGCGCCAGCATCTTTCGGCCAGCTTGCCGCGTCTCCAATGCCTACTTATCCAACCCTATTCCATGGATACAAGGCCAATTATTGACCAGCTGCGGCTTCAAGTGCCTTGCGATTATGCATAATCCGACCGTTCCTTGGACCTGAGCAACCTGGTTGTACTGATGCGACGCATTTCTTTGCGCAAGCTGACATCGTCATTGTTGAGCCGATGAAATGATAATGGCAAATGGCTCGGTTGCATCGCACAGTGGTGGGTATCGAGGCCAGATGCCAGCACGGACAGCACAATGAAGCAGTCGAACGACCCATTGCTGCAGCCATTCCAGTTGAAACACCTGACGTTGCGCAACCGGCTGATGTCGACAGCGCACGAGCCGTCCTACACCGAGGATGGCCTGCCGAAAGAGCGCTATCGCCTCTACCACAGCGAGAAGGCCAAGGGCGGCATCGCACTGACCATGATCGGCGGCTCGGCTTGCGTCTCGCCCGACAGCCCGCAGGCATTCGGCAACATCCTGCTCTACAAGGACGAGAGCGTGCGCTGGCTGAAGGAACTGGCCGACGACGTGCACGGCCACGGCGCAGCGGTGATGATCCAGATCACCCACCTCGGCCGCCGCACGGGCTGGAGCAAGGCCGACTGGCTGCCGGTAGTGGCGCCCTCGGTGGTACGCGAGCCGGCGCATCGCTCGTTCCCCAAGGCCGCCGAGGACTGGGATCTGGAGCGCATCAAGAAGGATTACGCCGATGCCGCCGAGAAGGTCGTGGTCGCCGGCCTCGATGGCTTCGAACTCGAACTCTACGGCCACCTGCTCGATCAATTCTGGTCGCCGGCCACCAACAAGCGCGACGACGACTATGGCGGCAGCCTCGACAACCGCATGCGGTTGTCGCTCGAGGTCTATGCCGCGATCCGCAAGCGTATCGGTGCGAAACCGATCGTCGGTGCCCGCATGGTATGCGACGAGGACTGGGAGCGCGGCATATCGAAGGCGGAGGGCTTGGAAATCGCACGCCGGCTGGCCCAGTCCGGACACATCGATTTCATCAACGTGATCCGCGGCCACATCGACAGCGACGAGGCGCTGACCGGGGTGATCCCCATAATGGGCATGCGCTCGGCGCCCACTCTCGATTTCGCCGGCGAAGTGCGCAGCCACACGAAGTTCCCGGTGTTCCACGCCGCCCGCATCCAAGACGTGGCGACGGCGCGCCATGCGGTTGCCGCGGGCAAGCTCGACATGGTCGGCATGACGCGCGCCCACATCGCCGACCCGCACATCGCGCGCAAGATCATCGAGGGCCGCGAGGATCAGATCCGCCCCTGCGTCGGCCAGGCCTACTGCATCGATCGCATTTACTTCGGCGGCGATGCCTTCTGCATCCACAACGCCGCAACCGGCCGCGAGGCGACGATCCCGCATGTGTTCACAAGATCGTCCGGGCGCAAGAAGAAGGTCGTGGTGGTCGGCGCCGGTCCCGGCGGCCTCGAAGCGGCGCGGGTGGCCGGCGAGCGCGGCCATGCGGTCGTGGTGCTCGAGGCGGCTGACCGGGCCGGCGGCCAGATCCGCCTGCAGACGGCGCTCAGGCGTCGCCGTGAGACACAAGGCATCGTCGACTGGCGCTTGTCGGAGTGCGCCCGCCACGGTGTCGAATTCCGCTACAATGTCATGGCCGAAGCAGCCGACGTGCTGGCCGAAAATCCGGACGTGGTGGTCCTGGCGACCGGCGGCGTACCGAACACTTCCTTCCTCGAGGCAGGCGCCGATCTCATCACCACATCGTGGGATATTCTGTCCGGCGCCGTGCGGCCGGCGCAGACCGTGCTGCTATTCGATGACAACGGCGCCCAGGCGGGCTTGGTGACGGCGGAATTCCTCGGCGAAGCCGGCAGCACAGTGGAGTTCGCCACGCCCGAGCGCAGCGTCGGCCCCGACGTCGGCGGGCTCAACTATCCGGCGTTCCTGAAGGCTTTCGACCTGCACGGCATCGTGACCACGCTCAATGTGCGCCTGGAGAAGGTCGCGCGCGAGGGCAACACGCTCGTCGCCACGCTTTACAACGAGTATAGCAAGAAACGTCACGAGCGCCGCGTCGACCAAGTCGTGGTCGAGGCCGGCACGCTGCCCCTGGACGAGCTCTATTTCGAATTGAAACCGCTGTCGAAGAACTTCGGCGAGGTCGATCAGGCGGCCTTCATCGCCCACCGGCCGCAAACCCTGGTGCGGGCGCCGGCCAACAAGTTCCAGCTGTTCCGCATCGGCGACGCGGTAGCCTCCCGCAACATCCATGCGGCGATTTATGACGCCGTAAGGGTGACGATCGGATTGTGAGGCTCGGATCCCTCTCCCCGCCCGGCCGGAAGCGGGCGAGGGGAAGTCCTCTTCAATGCACCTTACGCCGCGGCCGCGGCTGGGCCGGCGCGATCTCTTTCGGCGCCTTTTCGTCGAACAGCTCCACCAGCTTGTCGGTCATGGCGCCGGCGAGTTCGGACGGATCGGTGATGGTGACGGCGCGGCGGTAGTAGCGGGTGACGTCGTGGCCGATACCAATCGCCAGCAGTTCCACCGGCGAGCGCAGCTCGATCTCGTCGATCACCTGCCGCAGGTGCTGCTCGAGGTAGGAGCCCGAGTTCACCGACAGCGTCGAATCGTCGACCGGTGCGCCGTCCGAGATCATCATCAGGATGCGGCGATGCTCGGGCCGCCCCAGAATGCGCTTGTGCGCCCAGGCGAGCGCCTCGCCATCGATGTTCTCCTTGAGCAGCCCCTCGCGCATCATCAACGCGAGGTTGCGCTTCGAGCGGCGCCACGGCGCATCGGCGGTCTTGTAGACGATGTGGCGCAGATCGTTGAGACGGCCCGGATTGGCGGGCTTGCCCGCGGCGAGCCACGATTCGCGCGCCTGTCCGCCCTTCCACGCCTTGGTGGTGAAGCCCAGGATCTCGACCTTGACGCCACAGCGCTCGAGCGTGCGCGCCAGGATGTCGGCGCAGCAAGCCGCGACCATGATCGGTCGGCCGCGCATCGAGCCCGAGTTGTCGAGCAGGAGCGTCACAACGGTGTCGCGGAAGTCGGTGTCGCGCTCGCGCTTGTAGGTGAGCGGGAACATCGGATCGATGATGATGCGGGTCAGGCGGGAGGCATCGAGCACGCCCTCCTCGATGTCGAAATCCCAGGCGCGGTTCTGTTGCGCCAAGAGCTTGCGCTGCAGTTTGTTGGCGAGCCGCGACACGGCGGTCGAAAGCACCCGCAGCTCCTTGTCGAGGAAGGTGCGCAGGCGTTCGAGTTCGTCGGGCGTCGACAGATCCTCGGCCGAGATTTCCTCGTCGTTGGCCTTGGAAAATACCTTGTAGCCGAAGGCGTCGGGGTTATCGAGGACCGACTGGTTCGGCCGCCACGGCTCCCGCGTCTCGGACGGGTCCTCGCCGTCGGCGTCGGCATCGAACTCGTCGGAGTCGGCGCTATCGGTGGCGTCCTGGGTCTCGCCATCCTCGCCTTCAGTGGTTTCCTGATCCTCGGGCTGATCCTGACCGTCGGCGCCGTCCTGGCTGTCGTCGGACTGCTCTTCGCCGCCGTCGGGTTCGTCCTCGTCGTCGCTCTCGCCCTCCTCCTTGTCGCCGTCGGCCGGCTCGTCGGTGAGTTCGAGCTGGCGCAGCACGTCGCGGGCGATTTTTCCGAACGCGACCTGGTCCTCGACGAGGCTGTCGAGCTTGGCCAGTGATTGGCCGGCCTTGTCCTCGACCCAGTCGCGCCAGACATCGACCAGCGCCTGCGCCGTCTTCGGCGGCCTCTGGCCGGTGAGGCGCTCGCGCACGATGAGGGCGAGCGCCTCCTCGAGCGGCGCCTCGGCCTTTTCGGTCACGTGCGCGAAACGGCCGTGGGCGAATGTGTCCTCGACCTTGGCAGTGAGGTTCGACGCCATGCCGGGCATGCGCTTGGCGCCGATCAACTCGACCCGCGCCCGTTCGACGCTCTCGAACACAGCGCGGGCGGGACCGGAACCAGGCGCGAGCTTGCGGTGGATCTTGGCGTCGTGCATGGCGGCAGTGAGCGCGAAGCTGTCGGCCCAGCCGCGGATGACCGCGATCTCCTTCTTCGAAGGCACCCTCGACGGCTCCGGCAGCTGCACCAGATGGCCATCGAGCTCGGGCTTGCCGGCGGCGTATGAGACCTGCACCTGGTCGTCGCCGGCGACCGCACGCACGCACAGGCCCAGCGCCCGCTTGAACGGCTCGGCCGGGGATTCTTTCTTGGATGAAACAGGGGCCATTCGCGTCGTTTCAGTCGAAGAGTTCGGTGACGTCGATTTCGGTCCCCGGCGGGTCGAGGCGCAGCACGCCCCCACCGACAATGCGCGCCAGGAATTCGTCGGCTGATTGCCGCTGATAGTGTACCAGCGGCGGTCCATCGGAATGGACGATGAGGTAGTGATGCACTGACGGCAACGTCATATAGCCGACAAGCTTTATTTGACCGTCGAGGTCGGCGGTCGAAGGTGAGGTGACCTCGACAACGATCATCGGATTGCCGATTTGCCTCGTGCCGCGCTCCGCGCGACCGCCGCAATAGACCAGCGCATCGGGCTGATACCACTTTGTCTCGCTGACGTGAACGGCAATGCCATCGGCCACTGCACGGCAGTCGAGACCTGCCAATTTGATGGCGTTGCGAAGCGCCACGAACACGTCCGACTTGACCTCGACGTGCCCGAGCCGTTCCGGCGCCAAGGCGATCACGTACCCGTCGTGAAGCTCGTATCGTCCGCGACGCTGCTCGGCCCACGCCAGAAACGCCTCGACATCCATGCCGCGTGGCAGTTCGTCATCAGGGCGTTTCGGCGCGGTCGCCATCGCAATCCTCTTCCTCAGCTCAGCGCCACGTTCGCGGCGCTCTCCGGCAGCTCCTCGCCGAAGCAGCGCTGGTAGAACTCGGCGACCAGCGTGCGTTCGAGCTCGTCGCACTTGTTGAGGAAGGTCAGGCGGAAAGCGAAGCCGATGTTGCCGAAGATCTCGGCGTTCTCGGCCCAGGTCATCACCGTGCGCGGGCTCATCACCGTCGACAGGTCGCCATTGATGAAGGCGTTGCGGGTCAGATCCGCCACGCGCACCATGTTTGACACCTGCTTGCGCTTGACGTCGGTCTTGGCGAACGACTTGACCTTCGACAGCACGATCTTGGTCTCGTCGTCGTGCGGCAGGTAGTTGAGCGTCGACACGATCGACCAGCGGTCCATCTGGCCCTGGTTGATCTGCTGGGTGCCGTGATAGAGGCCCGAGGTGTCGCCGAGGCCGATGGTGTTGGTCGTCGCGAACATGCGGAACGCCGGGTGCGGGCGAATAACCTTGGATTGATCCAGCAGGGTCAGCTTGCCCGACACCTCGAGCACGCGCTGGATGACAAACATCACGTCCGGCCGGCCGGCGTCATACTCATCGAAGCAGATCGCGGTATTCGTCTGCAGGCAGTAGGGCAGGATGCCCTCCCTGAATTCGGTGACCTGCTTGCCGTCCTTCAGCACGATCGCGTCCTTGCCGATCAGATCGATGCGGGACACGTGACTGTCGAGGTTGACGCGCACGCACGGCCAGTTGAGGCGGGCGGCGACCTGCTCGATGTGCGTCGATTTGCCGGTGCCATGGTAGCCCTGGATCATCACGCGGCGGTTGTGCTTGAAGCCGGCCAGGATGGCGAGCGTCACGTCGCGGTTGAACAGATAGTCCGGATCGAAATCAGGCACGTGGTCGTCGGACTTGGAGTAGCCCGGAACTTCCATGTCGCTGTCGATGCCGAAAACTTGACGCACATTCAGCTTGATGTCCGGCAGGCCGGGAACGCCGGCCTGGGTGCCGGCTTGAGCAGTGGCGCGCATAGTCGTGTCGTGTCCGCGTTCGTGAGTTGGAGACCTCCGGCACGAACTGCGCACCGGCGCGATTGGATAACACAAGGCAGCGCTGATACGGCCGATCTCCCGATCAGCCAAGCCCCGCCTGCTTTAAAAGGTTATAGGCTTGGATGATCTCGCGCAACTTGTCCTCGGAGGCGCGGTCGCCGCCATTGACGTCCGGGTGGTGCTGCTTGACGAGATCCTTATAGCGCGCCTTGACTTGGCTCTTGGTCGCAGATTCGGTCAAATGCAGCGCATCCAGGGCCTTTTTCTCAAGCGGCTTCAGCCGGCGCGTGGCTGTGCGCGTTTCGCCGGTGCCCTGCTTTGCACGCCAGGCATGGAAGCCCTGCGTGCGCGATGCCCGGGCATCGGCGAACCGCTGCGCATCGGCTTCTGCACGGGTACGGTCGCCGCTGCCTGCCGAGGCATTGATGCCGCTTTTCCAGGTTGGCCGGTGGCCATAGGCGGCGGCGCGCTGGAAGTCGGCGACGTCCTTGTCGCTCATGCCGTCGAAGTAATTGTACGAGGCATTGTACTGGCGCGCATGATCGGCGCAGAAGCGGAAGAACTCCCCGTCCTTGCCGCGCCCCTTGGGCGCCTTGTGCGGACCGGGCTTGTCGCAGCCCTTCCATTCGCATGCCGGCACCGATGCCTTGCGTTCCGGTTTCGCCTCGCCCCGCTTCGTGATGCGGATGCTGTCGAAGTATTTTGAGTTCAGCTTCATGGGCGAGTGAGTATGATGATCTATGATGTTGGATACAAGCGGTACGAATACAATATGCTGCCGAGAACGCGGCGGCGTGTCGTTTTGTCTACCGCATCTTGACAACGCAATCGGCCACGCAACCGGTGAGGTGAATGTTAATGACGGCAGAAACACGTATGCGCGAAGCACTGTTGGTCGCCCTCGTACCTACTCGCCTCGACATCGTCAACGAAAGCGAGTTGCACGCTGGCCACCGCAGTTCTCCCGGCACCGGCGAGAGCCATTTCCGCGTGCTCGTGGTGTCGCCGAAATTCGCCGGCAAGTCCCGCGTCGACCGCCATCGCATGGTGAACGAGGTACTCGGCCCGGAATTGCAGCGCGGCGTGCATGCGCTAGCGCTGTCGACTTATGCGCCGGGCGAACCGTTGCGCGAATAAGATCTTTCAGATGATTTCGTCCTCGTCGAGGATCGGTTCGGACGCCGCATCGGGCTCCTTGTCGCGCGGCGCATTTTTCGGGGCGGCCAGCTCCTGCGACCAGGCGATGTGGAACAGTGCGTCACCCATGTTGACGATCGGCAGCGTGGTGCGACCGATAATGAGCCCGCGCCGCGGCGAGCGCACCGCCACATCCTCGTCCTCGTAGGGATTTGCCACGTAGCCAATGATGTCGCCTTCGCTGACTGCGTCGCCGATCCGCTTGGTCGTTCGCAGCACCCCGCCTTCCGGCGCGCGCACCCATTTCGAGGAGTTGACGAACACCGGCCAACGCCGATCGGGATCGGGTGGCGGCGGCTCGGCCCCGTCAGGAAGTTCGAGCATGCCGATGCGCAGCATCACGTTGGCGATGCCGTCGACGCCAGCTGCGATGGCGAACTCGTCGAACCGCAGCCCCTCGCCGCCCTCGTAGACCAGCACATCGACGCCGGCGTCGCGCGCCGCCTTGCGCAGCGAGCCGGTGCGCTCGGGGCTCTCCAGCACCACCTGGCAGCCGAACGCCTCCGACAGCTCGCGACAGCGCGGTCGCCTGGCGAAATCGCTGCGGATCTGCGGCAGGTTCACGCGATGGACGGCGGCGGTGTGCAAGTCGATGCCGATTTGGCAACGCCGGACGACCTCGGTCAGCAGCAGGTTGGCGAGCCTGGCGGCCAGCGAACCGTTGGGCGAACCCGGGAACGAGCGGTTGAGATCGCGCCGATCCGGCAGATAGCGCGACCGGCCAATGAAGCCATAGGCGTTGACCACCGGCACGCACAGCAGCGTGCCGCGGATATTGCCGGGCTTCAGGATCCGCAAAGTCCGCCGGATGATCTCGACGCCGTTGAGCTCATCGCCATGGATCGCCGCGGTCACGAACATCGCTGGCCCCGGCAAGCTGCCGTGCAGTACATGCACCGGCAGTGTCACCGGCGTATGGTTCGAAAGCTTCGAGACCGGCAGGTCGACGAGCCCGCGCTCGCCCGGTTCGATCGAGATGCCGCCGATCTTGAAGGCCTGTCTCACGTTGCCGTCCCGGCAATGCGCCCGCCGGCGAGAGGGGTGCCGAGCCTCCTCACGCGACCTTGAACGAGGCCTCAGTCTTGGCCTTGAGCTCGTCGATCGTGACGCCGTCGGCGCGCTCCAACAGGGTCAAGCCGCTACCGTGCTTCTTGTCGATCGAGAACACCGCGAGATCGGTAATGACGAGATCGACCACGCGGGCGCCGGTCAGCGGCAGGTTGCACTTTTTGAGCAGCTTCGGCTCGCCCTTGGCCTCGTGCTCCATGACGACCACGACGCGCTTGACGCCGGCGACGAGATCCATCGCGCCGCCCATGCCCTTGACCATCTTGCCGGGGATCATCCAGTTGGCGAGGTCGCCGTTCTCGGCCACCTGCATGGCACCGAGAATGGAGAGATCAATATGCCCGCCACGGATCATCGCGAAACTGTCGGCGCTGGAGAAGTAGCTCGTCGACGGCAGCTCGGTGATGGTCTGCTTGCCGGCGTTGATGAGGTCGGCATCCTCCTCGCCCTCGTAGGGGAACGGCCCCATGCCGAGCATGCCGTTCTCGCTCTGCAGCACCACCTTCATGCCCTCGGGGATGAAGTTGGAGACGAGCGTCGGAATCCCGATGCCGAGATTGACGTAGTAGCCGTCGCGCAGCTCTTTCGCGGCGCGCGCCGCCATTTGGTCGCGGGTCCAGGCCATCAGACTTCTCCCCCGGTCGCGGCGGCAGCGCTGGTGCGCTTGCGCGTGGTGCGTTGCTCGATGTGCTTGGCGCCATAGGACGCGTGCACGATGCGTTGGACGAAAATGCCGGGCGTGTGGATGTGATCGGGATTGATCTCGCCGGCGTTGAAGATGTGCTCGACCTGGGCGATGGTGATCTTACCGGCGGTCGCGATCATCGGATTGAAATTCCGCGCCGTCTTGCGGTAGACGAGATTGCCCTCGGTATCGCCCTGCCAGGCGTGCACGATCGACAGGTCGGCGACGAGGCCGCGCTCCATGACGTACATCTCACCGTCGAACTCGCGGACATCCTTGCCCTCGGCAATGATGGTGCCATAACCGGTCTTGGTAAAGAACGCCGGAATGCCGGCACCGCCTGCGCGAATGCGTTCGGCGAGCGTGCCCTGCGGATTGAATTCGAGTTCGAGCTGCCCCGACAGGTACAGTTCGGCGAACAGCTTGTTCTCGCCGACGTAGGACGAGATCATCTTCTTGATCTGGCGGGACTCGAGCAGCACGCCCAAGCCGACGCCGTCGATCCCGGCATTGTTCGAGATCACGGTGAGGCCCTTGACGCCCAACTCCTTGATCGCCGTGATCAGCAGGTCCGGAATGCCGCACAGGCCGAAGCCGCCGGACATGACGACCATGCCGTCCTTCAAGACGCCGGCAACGGCTGCGGTCGCATCCGCGTAGACTTTTCTCATGGTAACCATTCCTCAATTTCAGTCGACTGAGCTGTGCGACTTTCAATTGCCACGAAATACAATTTCGCATTACGCCGAGCAATGCCCAACCGGCGCTCGTTTTATCTCGTTGGCTCGGGCACGCAAGTGAAGAAATCGTGGCAATCCGGCAGGTTCCGACCAAATGCCGATGGCTGTATCGACCATTATCTTCGTCGCTGACGTAGCAAAGATCGATGGATCGCGCTAATACTTGTGCAACTTTGGAGCCGATTCGAGTACGGAAGGCACACGCAAGCGCATTGTTGTGCGGTTCTTGCGCAGTGACTGGGCAGTGACTAGATAGAGGCAGCAGTTGCGGCTCGCTGGGCGCGGCAAACGCGGGGGAGCCAATGCGGCGCCGGCGTTCGGACCTAGGTCGATCGCCATTTCGGCATCGCGGAGCGAGGGGGGCTTTGCAGCATGACAGCGAAGGCGGCAAAGCGACGCTTCAGTTCTGTTGCCCTCGCTTTGCTGGCGTCGCTCATCATCGGCGGGATCGCTGCCCCGATCATCGTATCGGTTGGTTCGGATCGCATCTCGGTCGGCAGCAGCAGACTGGTCGCCGCGCCACGTGACAGCGTCATGATCGGCGGCCCGACGGCGCTCGGCCCATCGAAGTTCCTCACGATCGAACGCGGCCTGCTGTTCCCGGTCGATGGATCAGGCCGTGTCCTCGACGCACCGCTCAGCAAGAGCCAGCTCGCTGGCGGCAGCGCCCGGTTCGCCATCGAGAACGGCATCTTCCGTGTGCAGGCAGTACAGAACGAAGCAGCCACTGAGACGTCATCGCCGTTGCTCGATGCCGTCGCCGGCCTGCAATTCGAGACACTCGTGCTGCGCCAGGCGACGGTGCACATTCTGCTGCCGGACGGCCGCACCGAAAGCGTGAACAGGTTCGATGGCGAGATCAGCCCTCGGCGCAAGGCGTCGCTGACCATCAAGGGCAAGGGCGATCTGCGCGGGCAAATGATCAGCCTCGACGTAACCTCGGGCATTCTGGCGGATGCACGACCGGGTGGCACGGTGCCGCTCAAGATGACGCTGAAGAGCGCGCTGCTCGAAGCCGCGTTCGACGGCCGCGTCGGTTTCATCGGACCGGCCCAGATGCAAGGCGCGATCGAGTTCACCGTCCGCCACGTCCGCCAGGTCGCTCGCTGGTTCGGCGCGCCGTGGCCGGCCGGCAGTGGGCTCCAGAACCTGAGCGGCCAGGGACAGCTCGCCTGGGCCGGGCCGGCAATGGCCTTCAATCGCGGTACCTTCCAGATCGACCGCAACGAGGCGAGCGGCACGCTGCATCTGAACTTTGCCAATGCCCGTCCGACGATCGGCGGCACGCTGGCACTGAAGTCCCTCGATCTCGGCCAGTATTTCCTATCGAGCGACGCCCCGGCCGCAAGCAGCAACATATGGTCGAGCCTGCTCGGTACCGACCTCAGCATTCCCCTCGCATCGCATTTCGACGCTGATCTGCGGATTTCTGCCGACAAGGTGATGCTCGGCGCGCTGCAGCTCGGCCGATCCGCCGCTGCGGTGACCGTCGCGCAGGGACGCATGCTGGCCGACGTCGGCGCCTTCGAGTTCGACGGCGGCCGCGGCAACGGCCAGGTCAGCGCCGACATGTCGGGCGCCTTGCCCAAGGTCGCCGTCCGCGGCCGTCTCGACGACATCGATGCGGCGCGCATCGCCGCCGGTCTGTTCGGACATGCCGTCGTGACCGGCAAGGCGACGATCACCGCTGACGTCGCGTCGAACGGCAAGGCCGGCGGTGAGTTGCTCCTCGCCTCACAAGGCCGGTTGTACGTCGAGCTTCGCAATGGTGGCCGCATCGGCGCCGATCTGCGTGGTCTGTCGAGCGCTGCTCAGAAACGGGCGACGGAAGGCTGGGGCAACGCCGCTCGCGGACAAACGCCGTTCGATACACTCGACGCCTCTTTCGCATTGCGGGCCGGCGCACTCGTTGCCGACGACGTCAAGTTCAAGTCCGGCGAGGTGACGACGATATTCGCCGGGCAGATCGACGTGCCGACCAATCGACTGAACATGAGCGTCGAACAGCCGACCAGCGGTCCGTTTGCGAACAAGCCGGGCGCGATCACGGCGCCCTTGTCATTGCAGATTTTCGGCCCCTGGAACGCGCCCACCGTGCGCGACGAGAGTGGTCGCGAGCGCGCTGCCGACCCGTCACTGCCCGGCGCCATGCCGCAGGCGCCGCTGTAGGTTCCAATCGTCGCAGGCTGGCGCAGTAATTCGCGGGCTGATCACGTCCCGTCATTGAGATGACAGGCGGCAAGGCGGCCCGGCGCGATCTCACGCAGCCGCGGCACCTCGCTGCGGCACCGCGCCATCGCCAGCGGGCAGCGCGGGTGGAAATGACAGCCGGCCGGCGGCGACAGCGGCGACGGGATCTCGCCCTTGACGGGGTGAAACTCGCGCTTCTCGCGGCCGAGCCGGGGCACCTCAGCCAGCAGCGCGCGCGCATATGGATGGTTCGGGCCGTCGCTGATCAGCGCCTCGGTTGGCGCCATTTCGACGACGCGCCCCAGGTACATGACCATGATGCGGTCGGCGATATGTTGCACGACGCCGAGGTCGTGGCTGATGAACAGATAGGTCAGGTCGAAATCACGGCGCAGATCCATGAAAAGGTTGATCACCTGCGCTTGGATCGAGACGTCGAGCGCCGCGATCGCCTCATCGCAGACCAGGAACTCGGGCTTGACGGCAAGCGCCCGGGCGATGCCGATGCGGCTCCTTTGGCCGCCGGAGAACTGGTGCGGATAGCGCCGCTTTAACTCGGGATCGAGGCCAACGCAGCGCAACTTTTCGTCGACGTACGCCGGCAGGCTGGCGCGCGTCGTCAGTCCGTGCACCAGCGGCGCCTCGCCGATGATCGCCTCGACGCGGGCGCGCGGATTGAGCGAGGCGTACGGGTCCTGAAAGATCATCTGCACCGCCAGCCGTGCCTTGCGGGCCGCCTCCGGCTCGAGCGCGGCGCGGTCGCGGCCGTTGTACAGCACGCACCCCTCGGTCGGCGGCAGCAGGCCGGCGATCATCCGGCCGAGCGTGGACTTGCCGCAGCCAGATTCGCCGACGAGACCGACCACCTCGCCTCTGGCGATCGCAATGTCGACGCCATCAACCGCATGCACCGTTTCCTCGACCGCACCCGAACCGAGCCGGGCCGCGATGCGCCCGGCAAAATCGAGCCGTTTCACGAACCGCTTCGACAGTCCCTGCGCCTCGATGATTGGCGGTAGCGCGATCATGTCGCGACCTGCGCAAGCAGCGGTCGGCAACAGCGCACCTGGCGACCGGCGACCGGCTCCGTGATCATCGGCTCGACGGCGCATTCCGGTGCGACCCGGCTGCAACGGGCGGCGA
Organism: uncultured Alphaproteobacteria bacterium; assembly: GCA_963741505.1. Lineage (GTDB taxonomy): Bacteria > Pseudomonadota > Alphaproteobacteria > Rhizobiales > Hyphomicrobiaceae > JAKFWF01. The sequence goes on from CAVUIJ010000013.1 coordinate 277,771, forward strand.
AGGCGCAGCCGGGTGCGGGGTTCAGAAGCGACGGCGTCATGCCCGGGATCTGCGTCAGTCGCGTGCCGCGCCGATTGGTCGTCGGCACCGAGCCGAGCAGTCCGTGCGTATAGGGGTGCAGGGCGCGCGAAATCACGTCGTCTGCCGTGCCGGCCTCGACCACGCGCCCGGCGTACATGACTGCAATTCGATCGGCGAGTGCGGAGATCACCGCCAGGTCGTGGCTGATCCACACCATCGCAGTGCCGGTCTTGGCGCACAACTGCTGCGCCTCGAACAGGATCTGCGCCTGGATCGTCACGTCGAGCGCGGTGGTCGGCTCGTCGGCAATCACGAGGTCCGGCTTGTTGATAAAGGCAATGGCGATGGCAACCCGCTGGCGCATGCCACCCGACATTTCATGTGGGTAGGACTTCAGCCGCCGCTCGGGCGACGGGATGCCGACGAGCGCCAGCGCCTCGCGCGCCCGCTCCAACGCCTCCGCGTGACTGACGTTGGCGTGCGCCCTGACTGTCTCGACCATCTGCGTATCGATGCGCAGGACCGGATTGAGCGTCATCATAGGATCCTGGAAGATCATCGCGATGCGATTGCCGCGCAAGCGCCGCAGTCGCTCCTGGTCGAATTGCGCGATGTCGCAGCCCTTGAAGCGGATCGCACCGGAAACGATGCGGCCAGGCGGGTCGATGAGGCCCAGGATCGAGAAGCCGGTGATCGACTTGCCGCACCCCGATTCGCCGACCAGTCCCAGTATCTCGCCGGCGTTGACGTCGAAGCTGACACCATCGACCGCCCTCACCACCCCGGCGCGGGTGAAGAAGTGGGTCTTGCAGGTCCTCGACCTGCAATGTCGGCACCGCGCTCACCGTTTCAGCCTCGGGTTCAGCACGTCGCGCAGCTGATCGCCGACGAGGTTGATCGCGACGATGGTGACGAGCAGCGCCAAACCAGGAAAGAAGCTGATCCAGTATTTGTGCGACAGCATGTACTCGAAACCGTTCGAGATCAGCAGGCCAAGCGACGGTTCGGTCTGCGGCAGGCCGACGCCGAGGAATGACAGCGTCGCCTCGAGCGCGATCGCATGCGCAGTCTGCACCGTCGCCACCACGATCAGTGGCGCCAGACAGTTCGGCAAGATGTGCTTGAACAGGATCCGCGGGGACGACAGGCCGAGGCAGCGCGCCGCCTCGATATACTCCTTGCGTGCCTCGACCAGGGCGGAGCCGCGCACGGTACGCGCATAGTAGGCCCACTGCACCGTGACGAGGGCGATGATGATCTTGTCGACACCTTTGCCGAGCACCGCGATCAGCATAAGTGCGAGCAGGATCGCCGGAAACGACAACTGCAAGTCAACCACCCGCATGATCGCCGAGTCGACCCGGCCGCCGGCGTATGCGGCGGTCATGCCGACGGCAGCGCCGATCACCATCGCGATCAGTCCGGACAGCACACCGACCAGCAGCGAGATCCGCAAGCCATAGATCATTGCGCTGACGAGGTCGCGCCCGGCGCCATCGGTGCCAAGCCAGTGGGTGTAGGCACCCGAGGACGATTTCGTGCCCGGCGGCAGGCGGCTGTCCATGACGTCGACCTGGGCCAGGTCATAGGGGTTCTGCGGCGTGATCCATGGTGCCAGGATCGCCAGTGCGACGATGACCGCGAGCACCAGCAAGGCAACGGCTGAAACCCGGCTTTCCAGAAACTCGGCGACGAAACGTTGCAACGGCCGCTCGACCGGCGGGATCGGCTCGGCAGCCGCGAGCGTGGCCGGCGTCTCGACGATGCTCATGCGCTGCCCTCGCCCAGACGCACCCGCGGATCGAGGATCGAATAGAGGATGTCGACGATGAGGTTGATGATGACGAACATCAGCACGATCAGGATCAGGTAGGCGACGATAACCGGCCGGTCGAGGCTCTGGATCGCCTGGATCAGCAGTTTGCCCATACCCGGCCAGGCAAAGATCGTCTCGGTGACGACCGAAAAGGCGATGAGATTGCCGAACTCTAGGCCGAGCACGGTGACGACCGGGATCAGGATGTTCTTCAACAGGTGGACGCCGATCACGCGCCGGTCGGGCAGACCCTTGGCGCGGGCGAACTTGATGTAGTCCTGGTGCAGCGCCTCGGCCGTGCCGGCTCTGGTCAGGCGGATCACCAGGCTGATCTTCAACAGCGCCAGGTTGAGCGCCGGCAAGAGGATGTGGGCAAGACCGTCGCGGGTGAACAGGCTCGAGGTCACCCCGAGCCAGGTCGCCGTATGACCGCGGCCAGTCGAGGGCAGCCAGCCCAGTATCACCGCAAACACCATGATCAGCATCAGCCCGACCCAGAACGTCGGCAGCGAAAAACCGACGATCGAGCCGGCCATGATCGATTTCGACAGCACGGACTGCGGCCGCAGTCCGGCATAGAGGCCGAGTGGCAAGCCGAACAGTACCGCCATTGCCACCGCCGCCAGCGCCAGCTCGATCGTTGCCGGCATGCGCTGCAGGATCACCTTCAACGCCGGCTCGCCGAAAATGAAGGAGCGGCCGAGATCGCCCTGCACGGCGCCGGAGAGAAAATGCCAATATTGCTCCCAGATCGGCCGGTCGAGGCCCAGCGCCCGGATCGCCGCCTCGATGTCCTTCTGGTCGGCCTGCGGGTTGATCAGCAGGTAGACCGGATCGCCGACGACGTGCACGCCGAAGAACACGATCAACGTCATGACGAAGACGACGCCGATGCTCTGCATCAGCCGGCGCAGGATGAAGGCGGTCATGGCTCTCGCCTCCCGGCCATGGCGCTCAGTCCTTGGTCACGCCCATGACCAGCGTGTACTCGTTCGATCGCGGCGCGATCTTCAGCCCTTTCCTGGCGCCCCAGGTGTTGACCGGATAATGCGACGGGATGATCGCCACGTCCTCGACCGCGAGTTCGACCGCTTCGGCCAGCAGCGCGCCGCGTTTCGCATCGTCGACGGTCGCCAGCGCTTCGGCGGTCAGTTTATCGACCGCCGGATTCGAGTAGCGCCCGCGATTGGCGGTGCCGGTACCCTTGTCCTTGTCGAAGGTGCCGACCAGCGGCTTCAATCGAGCCCGAGGTCTCGCTGGTATCGGAGCTCCAGCCGACCAGGATGAAGGAGAATTCCGGCTGGCCGGCGGCCCCGGCCGACGCGCGATTGAAGAATACCGCCGGCGGCAGCGTCTCGATCGTTGTTTCGACGCCGGCGCGCGTGAACATCTGCGCCACCGCCTCGGCGATCTTGACGTCGTTGGTATAGCGGCCGTTGGGGCCGTGCAGCGTCATCTTGAAGCCGTTCGGAAAACCGGCCTCGGCCAGCAGCTTCCTGGCGCCCTCGAGATCGTAGGCGACCGGCTTCAGCTTCTTCGACACGCCGAAGAACTGATCGGCGAGGAACTGGCTGGCCGGCAGCGCCACGCCCTCCATCACGCGGGAGACGATGGCATCGCGGTTGATCGCCTTCGACAGTGCCAGCCTGACGCGCTTGTCCTTGAGCGGGTTCTTGATCGCCGAGCCGTCCTTCGCCTTGATGAACGGGGTTTCGTCGCGAAACTGATCCATATGGAAGTAGATCACCCGATTTGACACGCCCTGGCTGAGTGCGACCTTGGGCTCCTTCTTCAGCCGCTCGATGTCGGCGGTTGGCACGTCCTCGATGATGTCGACGTCACCTGCGAGCAGGGCTGCGACACGCGCCGGCCCGGCCTTGATCGGCTTGAATGTGACCTTGTCGTAGGCGGCCTTTGTGCCCCAATAGTCGGCATTCTTCGTCATCTCGATCTTGTCGCCCGGCACGAACGCCGCGAACCGGTAGGGGCCGGTGCCGATCGCCGCCTTGCCCGAATTGTAGTCCTCGGTCTTGGCGCCCTCGCCGGACTTCCTCGAAACGATCAGCAGGTTGGTGAGTTCGGTCGGCAGCAGTGGCGCCGGCGCCGGCGTCGAAATCTGCACGGTCAGGTCGTCGATCTTCTTGAAGGTCTTGCCCTTGATCGACGAGGCGAAGCTCGACGGACTGTTCGGCACGTTGGGTGCCCGCTCGAACGTGAACGCGACGTCGTCGGCAGTGAATGGCGAGCCGTCATGCCACTTCACGCTCGGCCGCAGCTTGAATTCCCAGATATTGCCGTCGAGCACCTTCCAGCTGGTAGCCAGCCCGGGGATCAGGCCGCCTGCGGCATCGGTCTCGACCAGGCGCTCGAAGACATGGCTCAAAAGCGCGTTGTTGGGCGTGAGGTTGTGAAAGTGCGGATCCATTGCCGAGGGCTCGGCGGCAAGGCCGATCCTGAGATCCTCGGCCTCGGCCGCGGCCGCCGCAACCATCGTCAGTGCCGCCGCCAGAACGGCACCCAGTTTCGTCAGCAATGTTCGCATCGTCCACCTTCGCGTGTTGACCCATCCCTGTTCGGAATTGAGGCTAACACACGATGGGCAGTGGTACGAAGCCTGACGTCACGCGGCAAAGGCTGCCGGCACTTGGAGCCGGCAGCCGAGATGGATCAGAACGGCCGGCGCGGGCCGGTGTCGACGTGGAACAGGCCGCCGCCGTAGTGCTTGTAGCCGCCGCCGAGGCTTGCGAGGTAGGACGCCGCCGCGCCGATGTTGCCGTGGACGCGGAAATCGACCGCATCGCCAGACAGGTGATAGGACTTCGGCGCGCCGCCGACGCGGGCGTTGTGTCCAGCGGCTGCGGCAGGTCGAGTTGACGGTGACGCTGCCATAGTTGGCGGCGACGTTGGCGACGACGCCGCGAAGCGTGCCGTTGAGGCAGCCCGAGTTCGCGGCCCAGCTGATGTTGCCGCCGCCGGAGAGGCTGCGGCTGGGCTTTGGCGCGCTGAAGTCGCCGCCGCCGAGGCTTGCCACCTGGCGGCCTTTGGCGCGACGGCTGGACGGTCTCGGCTCGTCGTCTCCGGACGACTGGGCAACCGCCCTGGCGCGACGACGCGCAGGCGCCGGTTCGTCGTCACCATCAGACCGGCTTGCGACCCGCGTGCGACGGCGCGATGGTCGCCGGCTGATCGTCGTCGGAACCGCTGCTGGCTGCGCGAGCGCGACGGCTCGACCGCTCGCCGGCACGCTCGGAACTGGAGTCAAAAATCTTGAAGGCCGATCCGCCGATGTCGTCGAGCGCCCGTTCGGCGCGTGCGCCCGACGGCACCAAGACTGCAAAGCCAATCGCCAGGAGAGGCAGCCCCAAAATCGACAACGCCATCGCGGCGCACTTGCTTAAGCAACGCATTACGATTTCTCCTCGACCCGTTACACGCGGCGCGAAGAGCCACATCGACCCGCCGGGTCCCCACCCGGCTCTTTCGCGCAGGCGGTCCCATAGGCGTGAATGTCCCGGAATGAGACAGCTTTCTCGCTGGTTGGTTAATGATAAAGTCTAGATCAGAGTAAACGACGCAATTGTACTTGCTTATTACTTGGCTCGAATGATTTCGTGCCGCGGCAGGAGATGGGGTGGCCCGCTTGGGCAAATCGCCCGATTGCCGCGGCAGCGGATGCGACCAGAGGCCGTGACCAGCCGTTCGGGTCTAGCCGGTAATGACCGCGGCTTGGACTTAAGTTGAAACCGAGATGCGGCCGCTCGCGCCTTCCTGATTGCGCAGATGCGATCATTGATTTGTCCGTCGCAAAATGAATTGGGTTTGCGGGCCGTATCGCCTGCCATTAGGGCCGGATTCGGCTGCCGCTGCATCGCGGGATGTGTCGTCTCGCCCTGGCTGTCGCCACCTGATCGACCGACAGACCATCACTCCCTCTCCGTCGATAGGCTAATTGACCGCAGCCCGTCGGTTAGTGCTTCCCTGGGCCGAGCTACGATGGCGCAATCATAATTCGCCATTTTGCCACGCGTTTTTTGGAACTCGACCAAGACACAAGATGCCGGGGCTGCCTCGTGTGGGACGCCCGATAGCGTGCTGCAAAGCATCAACGGCACATCGGCGCGAGTGGAAAACGTGCAGAACCGCTTCATCTTGGGGAAAGGTCCGAGAACCAATGGCCATAACGACAACACTACCAGAGCTCGAGGCGCGCAAGCGCCCGATGACTGCAGAAGAGCGGAAGGTCATCATGGCCTCATCCGCCGGCACCATATTTGAATGGTACGATTTCTACCTGTACGGCTCGCTTGCTGCGATCATCGGCGCGCAGTTCTTCAGCGCCTATCCTGAAGCCACGCGCAACATCTTCGCACTGCTGGCGTTTGCCGCCGGCTTTATCGTCCGTCCCTTCGGCGCCCTGGTGTTCGGCCGGCTCGGCGACCTCATCGGCCGCAAGTACACCTTCCTGATCACCATCATGATCATGGGCTTGTCGACCTTCCTCGTCGGCTGCCTGCCGAGCTACGAGTCGATCGGCGCCATCGCTCCGGTCACCCTCATCCTGTTGCGCATGGCGCAGGGCCTCGCCCTCGGCGGCGAATACGGCGGCGCGGCAATCTACGTTGCCGAGCACGCCCCGCAGAACCGCCGTGGCTACTTCACGAGCTTCATCCAGACGACGGCGACGCTTGGACTGCTGTTGTCGTTGATCGTGATCATGTTCACGCAAATCTACGTCAACGCCAATTACTCGATGGTCGGTGTCGTTCTCGACGGCAAGGCCGTACTGGGGTCCGATGGCAAGCAGACGATGATGACCGCGTTCAATGCCTGGGGCTGGCGAATCCCGTTCCTGGCTTCGATCGCGCTGCTGCTGATCTCGCTCTATATTCGCCTGCAGATGAACGAGTCACCCGCCTTCCAGAAGATGAAGGAAGAGGGCTCGATGTCGAAGGCGCCGCTCAGCGAAGCCTTCGGCCAATGGCGCAACGCCAAGATCGCCCTTCTGGCCCTGCTCGGTCTCACGGCTGGTCAGGCCGTGGTCTGGTACACCGGCCAGTTCTACGCCCTGTTCTTCCTGCAGAGCATTCTGAAGGTCGACAACTTCACCGCCAACGTCATGATCGCCTGGTCGCTGACGCTGGGCACCGGCTTCTTCATCGTGTTCGGCGCCTTGTCGGACAGGATCGGCCGCAAGCCGATCATCCTGGCCGGCTGCCTGATCGCGGCGCTGACGCTGTTCCCGTTGTTCGAACTGATGACCAAGACCGCCAATCCGGCGCTGTATGAAGCCCATCAGAAGACGCCGGTGATCGTAACCGCCGACAAGGCCGACTGCTCATTCCAGTTCAACCCGACCGGAACGGCGAAATTCACCAGTGCCTGCGACATCGCCAAGGCCGCCCTGGCGCGCGCCGCGGTGAAGTACTCGGTCACCGAGTTCATCGGCAAGCCGGCGACGGTGAAGATCGGCAACCAGGAGCCGATCGAAGCGAAGGACCCGGATTTCGTCAAGAAACTGACGGCGGGCCTCAATGCTGCCGGCTACCCGGCCGCCGACAACCCGACGGTCGTGAAGATCAAGATCGAGCCCAAGGATGGCCTTGCGAACTTCGCCAAGATGTTCGACATCTTCACGCCCCAGCGCCTGACGATCATCGGCATCCTGACCATCCTCGTGATCTACGTGACAATGGTGTACGGCCCGATCGCGGCGGCACTGGTCGAGTTGTTCCCGACCCGCATCCGCTACTCTGGCCTGTCGCTGCCCTATCATATCGGTAACGGCTGGTTCGGCGGCCTGCTGCCGGCGACATCGTTCGCCATGGTGGCCCAGACCGGCGATATCTACTTCGGCTTGTGGTACCCGATTGCAATCGCCCTCATGACCTTCGTCATCGGCCTGCTGTTCGTGCCTGAAACGTACAAGCGCGACATCTTCAAGCATTGATCGTCGGATCGACGATCACACTTACGATCCCGCGGCGGGCGACTGCCGCGGGATTTTTCTTGCCTCAAAGCTCGTCGCAGATCTCGCGCAGCACCTGGCGCAGCCAGGTATGGCCAGCGTCGTCTTCGAACCGCTCGTGCCAGATCATATAGAACTGCATCGGCGCAACTTCGAACGGCAGCTTGTGAATCTCGATGTCGGCGAAACGCTGGCAGTGCGTCAAGGTGCACATCGGCAACGAGCTGACGAGATCGGAGTTGGCGATCAGGCTCACCGTGCTCAGCAGACCCGGCAGGGTGTATTTCACGACACGGGTCAAACCGACCGCTTGCAGGCGCTCAGTGACAGGCAGCACGCTGGTCGAGCGCACCGAAGCGACTGCCACCTGGGCCAGCGACTGGTAGATCTCCCGCGTCAGACCACCCCGCAATGCCGGATGGCCCCGGCGCGCCATCAGCGCGATTTCCTGCTCCGTCACCACCTCGCAGCGATAGCCGGGCTCGGCGATCGGGCGGTAGTCGAACGCCAGCCAACTTTCTCCGAAGCGCAGGTCGTTGAGAACATTGAAGGCGCGCGCGCTCGAGATACGAAACTTCAAGCCGGGCGCATTCGTCGTTCGCTGCGCCAGTCTGGGTACGATCAGCGCGTCCGCTCCGGCTGGCAGGTCCAAATTGATCGTTCGCCGTTCGGTCTGAGGATCAAACGTGGCATCGCCGGCAACCGACGACTTGATCAGTCCCAATGCGCTGTGCACTCCGCTCCACATCTGCGACGCGCGCGGCGTGGGTTTCAGGCCATGTCCCGAACGAATGAACAACTCGGCATCGACCGCCTCGCGCAGACGGCCCAACGCCTGGCTGACGGCGGGCGGGTTCATGCCCAGGCGCTCCGCCGCCTTCTTGACCGACCCCTCGGCCATCACCGCATCGAAAACGATCAGTAGGTTGAGATCGAGCCCGTGTAGCATAGCATCCGGCATTGGTGGAGTTTGCACGGCACTCATGACATTCTCCGACCAAATATCAAATTGCTTTCGCTCGATTATCACAGCAGCCATGGATCTGGACAGGCCAAAAGGATTGTTCACCCGTTGAGTTCTCAGTGTTCATTTTTTCTTGACGGCCCCGACGCACCTATTTGACCTGAGGAACGGCTCTCGGGATCACTTTTGCGCCTAGCCAGTTGGCGAACTCGCGCCGGTGGATTTGATCATCGAGGACGTCTTGCCCGATGCCATGGCGCCAGGCCAGATCGCGGCGATCGCGATCGCGGTCGAGTGCCATGAAAGCGGCGGCGAGGCTTTCGACATCGGCCTCGCTGCGGGCGAACCCGTCCTTGATGAGCCGCGCCGCGCGACGCCGTAACAATGCCGAGATCTGTGCCAGCCCGAATTCGGGATGATACTGCACGCCCCAGAACGAGCGTCCGTCATCTTCGACCACCGCTGCCTGCACGGCGCTGATCTCATTGCCGGCGAGCACGCGAGCACCGGCCGGCAACTCGCACACCTCGTCCTGGTGGACACAGACCGCATCGAACACACCCGCTTTGCCCGCGTACATCGGATGGTCGCGGCCGGCATCGTTCAGGCGGATCTGGCGGGCAATGCCAATCTCGTACCCGTTCGGATTGAGATGAACCTTGCCGCCCAACGCCACCGCCATCACCTGCAGGCCCCAGCAACTGCCGAAGCACGGCACACCCGACTGGAACACGGCGCGCGCAAGTTCGATCTGGCCGGTCACCGACGCGCTCGTATCGTAGGCACTGAGCGGCGAGCCGGTCCAGGCGATGCCGTGGAAATCGGAGAGTTGCATGCCCTGCGGCAACCGCTCGCCGTCGGCGGCTGCCAGAATGAAGCAATCGAGTTGGTCCGCTCCACCGCACGCCTGCGACCGCAACGCCGCGGCATAATTGTCGCCCGACCGGGCGCCGCCGAGCGCGACCAGGGCGTCCTGCCCGGCGGCGGGGCTGCCATCGATCACCAGAACACGCGCCTTCATCGCCGAAGCCCCGCTGCCGACATGTTCGATTCGGCTGCAATCATATCGCGACCCGCGAGGTGGGCGCCACGGCGTTGTAGTGCGGCTCCGACCGGCCGAACGATCACGCGGCGGCGGCCAGCACGCCGGTTGCCGCACCGCCCGCCTCGAAGCCCTGCGCCAGGAAGCGGCCAAGCTTGGCATCGGCGATCATGACCAGGCGGGTGCCGGGATTGAGGATCGGCGCATCGAGCCAGGGCAGCGCCGGATCGAACTCGGTCGCGACCGCCGCCATGCGGCGGGCACGGCCGGCACTATCGTTGCCCCGCGCTCGGCCGCGCCAGCCCGGTGCCTGCCAGTTGTTGGCCGCGACGCCCGGGCCATCGTGCACGTGCGCCGCGGTCTCGGTGCGCTCGATCACACAGGTCTCGGCGGGCGCGAGGCCGGCCAGGCTGAAAATTGCCGGCGAGGCGATCGGCGCCTCGATCAACATCCGGCGGGCCGAGGCAAAATCAGGTGCCTGTTCGAATACGTCGCGTAGCAAGTGCGCCGGCGTGCCGTGCGGCATGCGCCAGACCCGCCCTTTGTTGACCGCCCAGTCGAGCGGGTATACCCCGCCGGCCGCCTTGCGCATCGGCGCCTGGTTGAGGGCGGCGGCGAAGCGCCCCTTCGCCAGCGCCTGCAGCACGCCGGTATAGCCCGGCCAGGTCAGCGTCACGAACGGTCCGCCGGCGCCATCGACCCTGGCCGCGACGATGCTGCGGCCGAGGCCGGGTGTGCGCCAATCGAGCACGCGAATGAGCCGGGCCGAGCTACCGTCCGGGCTCGGCGCGACGCGGCAGGTGCAGCCCCATTCGTAGTTGACGCTGAGAAAATAGGCGCCGGGCCGGCCGAGCTTGCGCGCGATCGCGTCGATCTCGTCCAGGTGCGCGTTGGTATGGCGGACGAGCCATTGCCGGGACACCTTGTCGAGGCCGCGCAGGACCCGTGGTGGCACGCCCTTGGTCGCCAGATCGAGCAAAGCGTATGCGCGCGGCAGTTCGGCTTCGAGTGTCGCCATCGGAAAATCGTGGCCAACCGCGATCAGCGGGATTTCTGGCAGCGGCGGCGAGCGGGCGAGCATCGGATGACCTTGCACGGCGGCGTTAAGGACTTCTATGAACATAGTTCATATCGACCGCAAGCACAAGCTTTGATATGCGCACCGCTGCATTACTTGGCTTTCGTCATGATCTTGACCATTTCGGTCAAGCCACGACGCTTGGCGTGGTCCAGCGGCGAGGCACCATCGCGATCGGTGATCGCGAGGTTGGCACCGGCATCGACCAAGGCTTTCAGAGTAGCCTGGTGGCGAGGCCCGCCGTCGCCGAGGATCACCGCCTCGATGGCCGCGGTCCAGCCCAGGTTGTTGACGTGGTCGAGTGGGGCCTTGGCAGCGATCAGGGCGCGGACCACGCCATCATGCCCCAGATGTGCCGCAGCAATCAGCGCTGTACCGTCGTAGGGTGATGTCGTCGCCCGTGGATCGGCACCGAGCAGCACTGCAAGCTCGACCATCGCCAGGTCGTCCTTCACCGCCGCGATGGTGATGACGTCGTAGCGGCGGCTGTCCTTCGCCTGCATGTCGATGCCAGCCTTAGCGAGTTCGCGCACGATCTCATATTGCGAACCATGCGCCGCCACGTGCAGCGCGGTTCGGCCGTGGCCGTCGCGGGCGTCGAGATCGGGCTTGGCCTGCAGCATACTGCGAAGCTCACCGACATCACCTTTGGCCGCCGCAGCGTGCAGGCCGCGATAGCCTGCGACCTCGCTCTGGCTCGGCGGAGTCTGGGCTGCGACCGGCGCCGCCCAAAGTAGCGTGAAAGCAAGCCATGCCGCAGCGGTATTGGGTGTGCGATTGTCCATTGGCAGCCTCGATTTCCCGATGCACTAAGTATTGCACGAACCTTGTCGACAATCCCACTCCTCGGCACTGCGAGGCCACCCGATGCGCCGATCTGTAATCGAGTTCTGGTTCGACTTCGCTTCGACCTATTCGTGGCTGTCGGCGGTACGCATCGAAGCGCTGGCACAGGCATCCGACTGCGCCATCAGCTGGCGGCCGTTCCTGCTCGGGCCGATCTTCAAGGCGCAGGGGTGGACTTCGTCGCCCTTCAACCTTTACCCCGCCAAGGGCCGCTACATGGTGCGCGACATCAGCCGCATCGCCACCGCTCGTCAACGCGCCTTCGTCATGCCCGATGCGTTCCCCGCCAACAGCCTTGCCGCCGCCAGGCTTGCGCTCGCCGTCGGCGACGAGCGACATCGCCGCCTTCACCCGCCGCGTCTTCGAGGCGCAATTCGAAATCCGGTGCCGACATCAGCCAACGACCGGTGCTGGAAGCCGTCCTGCAGTCGATCGGACTTGATGCCGTCGCGATTTTCGCCGCGAGCGAAGCCGCGGCGGTCAAGGACGCCTTGCGCGGCAACACCGCCAAGGCACAATCGCTCGGCATCTTCGGCGCACCGACATTCGTCACCGCCGACGGGGAATTGTTCTGGGGCGACGACCGGCTCGAGCAGGCGATCGCCTGGGCGCGCTGCTAAAGCGGGAAATGGCAGGCCGCCTGTCGGCCAACGCCGACATAGGCCAATGCCGGCCGCTCGGTGCGGCAACGGCTCTCGACCTTCGGACAGCGTAGATGGAAATGGCATCCTGGCGGCGGCGCCAAGGGCGACGGCAGCTCGCCCTGGATCGGCCGGAAGATGACGAGGCTGTCGTCGGCCAGTTCCAATTTCGGCACGCTGTCGAGCAGCGCCTGGGTATAGGGGTGCTTCGGCGCCGCATAGACCGCCGCCGTCCGCCCGGTCTCGACGATGCGGCCGAGATACATGATCGCGACCCGGTCGCACAAGTGATGCACCACGCCGAGATCATGGCTGATGAACAGCATCGTCAGCCCGAGTTCGCGGCGCAGCTTCAGGAACAGATTGATGATCTGCGCCTGGATCGAAACGTCGAGGGAGGCGACCGGCTCGTCGCATACCAGGATGTCGGGCTTCATCGCCAGTGCGCGTGCGATGGCCACGCGCTGGCGCTGGCCGCCGGAGAACTGATGCGGAAACCGGTCGGCGGCATCGGCGTCGAGGCCGACCGCGGTCAGCCAGCTGGCGACATAGGCGCGCGCTTGTCCCCGTTCGACGAGGCCATGTGCGACCGGCCCCTCGGATATCGTATCACCGATCCGCATGCGTGGATCGAGCGATGCAAACGGGTCCTGGAACACCATCTGCACGCGGGTGGTGACCTTGACCGGCGTGCGCGCCCGCCCCATCACTGGCTCGCCATCGATCGTGGCAACACCGGCGGTCGGCGGCAGGATCCCGGCGATGACGCGGCCGAGGGTCGACTTGCCGCAGCCCAACTCGCCGACAAGGCCCAGAACCTCGCCCTTGTTTATGTGCAGCGAAACGTTGTCGACCGCGTGCACGGTGCGGGTCTCGATCGCCGAGCCGAAGCGCGCGGCGATGCGTTCGCCGATGCTCAGCGACGGCGCGAAGTTCTTGGTGACGCTGTCGACGGCAACGAGCGTGCTCATGCCGCCACCTCGGCGGCAAGCGGATGATGGCAGCGTAGCGCCCGCAGACCTGAGCGGGTCAGCTCGGGCGCAGTGCCGCAGGCGGCGTCGGCCCGAGCGCATCGCGGTGCGAACGCGCAGCCCGGCGGCAGGTTCGACAGCGACGGCGTCGATCCGGGGATCTGCACCAGATCCCGTCCCGGCGTGGCGTTGCCCGGCAGCGAGTTGAGCAGCCCCTGGGTGTACGGGTGCCGCGGCGACCTCAGCACCGCCGCGGTCGGCCCTTCCTCGATCAACCGGCCGGCGTACATCACCAGCAGGCGGCTCGCGATCGACGACACGGTGGCGAGGTCGTGGCTGATCCAGATCAGCGCCGTGCCGGACTGCCGGACGAGCGTGCGCATCTCGGTGAGGATCTGCGCCTGGATCGAGACGTCGAGCGCGGTGGTCGGCTCGTCGCACACGATCAGCGACGGCCGGTTGAGCAGTGCGATTGCGATTGCCACGCGCTGGCGCATGCCGCCGGAAAACTGGTGCGGATAGGCGTCGAGCCGGCGTCCTGCATCGGGAATTCCAACCGTGGTCAGCACTTCGACCGCACGCGCCCTGCAGGCCGCCGCCGACATGCGCTCGTGCGCTTCGAGCGCGAGTTGCATCTGCGCGCCGATGGTCAAGACCGGATTGAGGGTTGTCGACGGGTCCTGGAACACCATTGCCATGCGCCGACCGCGAAGACCGCGCAGTGTCTCGCTTTTCGCACCGACCAATTCCCGGCCTTCGAGCTTGACCGAACCGGCGACGATCCTGCCCGGCGGATCGATCAGCCCGAGGATGGAAAAGCCGGTGACGCTCTTGCCCGAACCGGATTCGCCGACGAGGCCTACCACTTCGCCGGCCGCGACCTCGAACGACACGCCGTCGACCGCCTTCACCACACCGGCCCGGGTGTCGAAGTGGGTTGCGAGACCCTCGACCTGCAGCAGCGGCGCGCTCATCGTTTCAGCCTCGGGTTCAGCTGATCGCGCACCTGATCGCCGACCAGATTGATGGCGACGATTAGGATGATCAGCGCCACGCCCGGGTAGATCGAGATCCAGTAGCGTCCCGACAGCATGTACTGGAAGCCGTTGGCGATCAGCGAGCCGAGCGAGGGCTCCGTCACCGGCAGCCCGAGCCCCAGGAACGACAGCGTCGCCTCAAGCGCGATCGAATTCGCGACCTGCACCGTCGCCACGACGATCAGCGGCGGCAAGCAGTTCGGCAGGATATGGCGGAAGATCACCCGCGACGCCCTGAGCGGCGTCGACAGCGCCGCCTCGACGTAATCCTTGGCGCGCTCGGTCGAGGCGGCGCCATGGGCGGTGCGCGCGAAGTAGGCGTACTGTGCTGTCACCAGTGCCGCGATCAGTTGCCACTTGCCCTGGCCGAGCAGCGCCGCCAGCACCAGCGCCAGCAGGATCGCCGGGAACGACAACTGCAAGTCGATCACCCGCATGATCAGCGCCTCGATGCGACCGCCGAAGAACGCCGCCATGCAGCCGAGCGTCGCGCCGATCGCGAAGGCGATGGCGCCGGCCATCAACCCGACCTGGATCGAGATGCGCAAGCCGTAGAGGATTGCCGACCACAGGTCGCGGCCCTGCGCGTCGGTGCCGAGCCAATGGGTGAAACCGCCGCTGCCGACATAACCCGGCGGCCGGCGCGCATCGCCGAGCACCAGCTTGGCCAGGTCATAGGGGTTTTGCGGCGCGATCAGCGGCGCCAGAATCGCCAACAGCACGACGGCTGAGACAACGACGAGCGCCGCCAGCGCGACCCGGCTTTCGCGGAACTCGTCCCAGAAGCGCGCGACAGGTGATGCCCGGTCGATCATGCCCGCCGTGCCCTAAGTCTCGGATCTAGCGCCGCATAGGCGATGTCGACCAGGAAGTTGATCATGATGAAGACGAGCGCGACCAGCATCAGGTAGGCGACCATCACCGGCCGGTCGAGCGAGGAGATCGAGTCGATGATCAGCTTGCCGATTCCGGGCCAGGAAAAGATCGTCTCGGTCACCACCGCGAACGCGAGAGTCGAGCCGAACTCCAGCCCGAATACGGTGACGATCGGGATGCCGATGAGACGCAGCACGTGCCGGCGCAGGATGACCCATTCGCTCTCTCCCGCGGCGCGGGCGAACTTCACCGTGTCGGTCAGCATGGTCTCGCGCGTGCCGGCGCGGGCGAGACGCACCATCATCGCGAACTTGAACAGCGACAGGTTGAGCGCCGGCAGCAGCAGGTGTCGCCAGCCGTTGGCGGTCAGGAAGCTCCACTCGACGCCGAGCAGCGTCGCTGTCTCGCCGCGCCCGCCGGCCGGAAGCCAGCCGAGCGTCACCGCGAATGTCAGGATCAAGACGAGCCCGATCCAGAACGTCGGCACCGAGAAGCCCAGCACCGAGAACGCCATGATCGCCTTCGAGATCGGGCTGTCGGGCTTGTAGCCGGCGTACATGCCGAGCGGCACGCCGAGCATCGTCGCACCGATCACCGCCACAACGGTCAGCTCCAGCGTCGCCGGCAGGCGGGAAAAGATCAGATCCAGCACCGGCATGTTGAAGATGAAGGAGCGGCCGAAATCGCCCGACAGCAGGCGGCCGAGGAAGCCGCCGTATTGCTTCCACAGCGGCTGGTCGAGACCGTAGGCCTTGATCGTCTGCTCCCGGATCTGCTGCGTCGCATCCGGCGACAGCAGCACGTCGATCGGGTTGCCGACCGCGTAGACGCCGGCGAACACCAGCATCGAGATCACCAGCATCACCACGAATGCCTGCAGCAGGCGCTGGATCACGAACCCGAGCATCAGGCCCAGCCATCGGCGATCAACGCGCGGGTTTCCTCGACCGCCACCTTCCAGATCGCCAGCATGTCATCGTCGCTGCGCTGGTAGAGGCCGCCATAGTTGCCGTCGCCGAGCAACTCCTTCTTGCCCACCGGATCGAGTTGCTGGAACCGGTCGAGCCGCATCATCGGCTTTTGCGTCGACGGCATGGCGACGTTGCCGAGCCGGGTCCAGGGGAAATTCTCCATCCAGGAGGCATGCGAAGCAATCTTATCGATCTCCTGCACCTTGGCGAATGTCTTCGGCGCATTCCACCAATTGTGCCATTTGACCTGGCAGCCGTGATGCCGGTCGAGCCATTCGAACACCGCGCCGTGTGCCGGCGAATTGCCGCCATGGCCGTTGACGATGGTGATGCGGCGGAAGCCCGCCCGCGCGATGCCGTCGAGGACTTCGCAGATGACGGCGCAATAGGTCGCCATTTTCAGCGTCACGGTGCCGGGATATTCGACGAAATTCGGCGTCAGACCGTAGCTCAATACCGGAAACACCGGCACCTCGACCGGCTCGGCCGCCTCTATCGCCACCCGCTCTGCCAGGATCGCATCGACGCTGAGCGATAGGTAGGCGTGCTGCTCGGTCGATCCGATCGGCAGAACCGCACGGTCATCACGCGCAGCATGGTCTCTTACCTGCATCCAGTTCATGTCGGCGATACGCATCTGTCCTCCGGACCGAGTCAAACTCCAAGCTTGATCATGAACCGGCCGCGGGTGGCCGGCAACGGCCGTTGTCGGATTTGCTTGCCAACAGCCGACCGGCGTCGTCACACTGCGGCGGCAACCTCGATAGGAGTTCGCGACGATGATCCGGGTATTGGCGAAAGTGTTCCTCACCGGCCTGGCGACCGGCCTGCTCAGTCTGGCGGCGACCGCCCAGACGCTGACCATCGGCGTGCGCGGCGGGCCGGACTCGATCGATCCGCATTTCACCGCCACCGGCACCCACGCCGAAGTCGCTGAAGCACATCTTCGATACGCTCACCTGGTCGGGCGACGGCCTCGAGGTCGAGCCGCGCCTTGCCGAGAGCTGGAAGGCGCTCGACGCCACCACCTGGGAGTTCAAGCTCAGGAAGGGCGTGAAGTTCCACGACGGTTCCGACTTCACCGCCGAGGACGTCAAGTTCTCGATCGAGCGCATTCCGATGGTCGCCGGTCCGAACCCGACCACGATCTACGTGCGCCGCGTCAAGGAGACCAAGATCGTCGATCCGCACACGGTTCACATCATCACCGATGGGCCGGCGCCAGTGCTGCCGAACGACTTCATCCGCCTGTTCATCGTGTCGTCGAAGGCGGCCGCCGGCCTGACCAAGGAGAACGCCAACGAAGCCTTCAACGGCGGCAAGGCGGCAATCGGCACCGGTCCCTACAAATACGTGTCCTGGGCGCCGAAGGGCGACCTCGTGATGGATCGCTTCGACGGCTATTGGGGGCCGAAGGAGCCCTGGGCGCGGCACGTGCGCAAGGAGATCGCGAACGATGCCGCCCGCGTCGCGCAGCTGAAAGCGGGCCAGCTCGACCTCATCACCCGGGTGCCGGCAACCGACGTCGCTTCCCTCAAGACCGATCCGAAGCTGACCGTCCAGACCATCGACACGGTCTACGTCTTCAACATGGAGCTCGACCAGCGCGATGCACCGCCTGCCGGACAGATCAGCGCCAAGGACGGCTCGGCGCTGCCGAAGAACCCGCTGCAGGATGCCCGCGTGCGCGAAGCGATCGACCTTGCCATCGACCGCAAGACGTTGGCGGATGTCGCCATGGAGGGCCTCGGCAAGCCGGTCAACCAGCTCGTGACGCCGTCGATCTTCGGCTTCAACAAGGCCCTGCCGGAGCGCAAGTACGACGTGGCGGCGGCCAAGAAGCTGCTGGCCGACGCGGGGTTCCCGAACGGCTTCAAGGTGCAATTCTCGTTCACCAAGGACCGCCTGCCGGGCGACACCCAGGTCGGCACCTCGATCGCGCAGATGCTGGCCGCCATCGGCATCGACGCCGCGGCCAACGCGCAGCCGGCCAACGTATTCTTCCCGGCCAGGACGAGGGGTGAGTTCTCGATGTCGATGTCGGGCTGGGGCACGCTGACCGGCGAGGCGCACTACACGCTGTCATCGATCGCGCATTCGAACGACAAGGACAAGAAGATGGGTGCGTTCAACGTGTTGGGCTACAAGAACCCGGAAATGGACAAGCTGCTGCAGGATGCGGCGATCGAGATGGACGAGGCCAAGCGCCGCGGCCTGCTCGAGAAGGCCAACGAGCTCGTGCTCAAGGACCGGCCGCGCCTGCCGATCGTCTCGGTCGGCTCGGCCTGGGCGATGCTGAAGGACAAAGTCAAGATCACCGCGCGCGTCGACGAGGACACCCTCGCCATGAACATCAAGCCGGCGAAGTAGGCGCGCATGTCACCCATTGCGATCGGCATCCACGGCGGCTGCGGCACGCTCGACCAGTCGCTGATGAGCGCGGCCGAGTGGGCCGAGGCGCGGCAACACCTGGCGGATGCGCTCAAGGCCGGTTGGGCGCTTCTGCGCAAGGGTGCATCCAGCATCGACGCGGTCGAGGCGGCGGTGGTGGTGATGGAGAACAGCTGGCACTTCAATGCCGGCTTTGGCGCCGCCCTCAACACCGCCGGCGAGCACGAACTCGATGCCTCGATCATGGATGGCGCAACACTGGGTGGCGGCGCGGTTTGCGCCGTTCGCCGCATCCGCAATCCGGTGCGGGCCGCCCGCGCGGTGATGGAGAAGAGCGCGAACGTACTGATCGCCGGCGCCGCGGCCGATGATTTCGCCGCCGCCTGCGGTCTCGACATGGTGCCGAATTCCTATTTCACGACTGAGCGGCGCGTCGCCGCCCTCGCGTCGCTGAAGGCCCGTGCCGCGACCGGCACCATCCAGATGGCGAGCGAAGCCGAAAAGCACGGGACGGTCGGCGCCGTGGCGCTCGACCTTGCCGGCAACCTCGCCGCCGCCACCTCGACCGGCGGCTTCAACAACAAGCCGGTCGGCCGCGTCGGTGACACGCCGATCCTGGGCGCCGGCAACTATGCCCGCAACGGCGTCTGCGCGGTCTCGGGCACCGGTCAGGGCGAGGTGTTCATCAAGCGGGCTGCCGCCTATGATGTCGCCGCCCGCATGATGTACGCCGGCCAATCACTGGAACAAGCCACCAAGACGCTGGTGTTCGACACCCTCGCCTCGCACAAGATCGGCGCCGGCATGGTCGCCTGCGACGCCGCGGGCAATGTCTTCGCGCCGTACAACACCCTCGGCATGTATCGAGGCTGGGTGACGGCCGATGGCGAATGCACGGTCGCGACACATAAACAGGAATTCTTGCTCGGACGCCTGACATGATTACAGAACCGATCCTGATCTGGGGCGGCGGCGCCATCGGTGGCACCATTGCCGCGTATTGGGCGCGGGCCGGCATCCCCGTGCTGCTGGTCGACATCGTCGCCGAGCACGTCGAAGCATGCCGGACGAAGGGCTTGCACATTTTTGGGCCGATCGAGGAGTTCACGGTCAAGGTGCCGGCCGCGACACCCGCCGAGCTTAAGGGCCAGTACCGGCGCATCGTCCTGGCGGTCAAGGCGCACGCGACCGAGGGCGGCGGTGCAGCAACTGCTGCCGCACTTAGCACCCGACGGCTTCGTGCTGTCGGCGCAGAACGGCCTCAACGAGATCGCCATCGCCAAGGCCGCAGGCGAGGCGCGCACGATGGGCTGCTTCGTCAACTTCGGTTCCGACTGGCATGGCCCGGGCGAGATCCTGTTCGGCAATCGCAGTGCTGTCGTCGTCGGCGAGATCGATGGCGCGCCGCGCGCGCGCACGAGAGAGATGCATTCGCTGCTGCAGCGCTTCGAACCCGACGCGATCCTGACCGACAACATCTGGGGCTACCTGTGGGGCAAGCTCGCCTACGGCGCGATGCTGTTCGCAACCGCGCTGACGCCCGATTCGATGACCGAGAACTTCGCCGATCCCAGGCGCACGATCGTCTTCGATACGCTCGGGCGCGAGGTGATGGCGGTCGCCGCCGCCCGCGGCGTCGCCCCGGTCGGCTTCGGCGGCTTCGATCCCAAAGCCTTTCTGCCCGGCACGCCGCCGCTGGAGCGCGTTCGCGTCATCGATTGGCTCACCGCCTTCACCGCGGAATCGGCCAAGACCCACTCCGGCATCTATCGCGATCTGGCCGTGCGCAAGCGCAAGACCGAGGTCGATCCGCAGATCGGCATCATCTCGAAGCTCGGCCGCGAGGCCGGCATTGCGACACCGGCGCTGGAAAAGCTCGTCGCGCTGATCCACGACATCGAGGACGGCCGCCGGCCGATGGCGTTTGAAACCTTCCAGAGCTTGATCGACACATGCACATCCGCTTCGACAGCCAGGTCGCGCTCGTAACGGGCGCTGCCCAAGGCATCGGCCACGCCATCGCTCAGGGTTTGCGCGATGGCGGCGCCAAGGTCCATCTCGCCGACATCGCGGCGATCGACTGGGCTGGCGACGACTTCGCCTGCCATCGCGCCGATCTCGGCAACCGGGCTGCCGCGCATGAACTCGTCGCCGGCGTGCTGAAAGCCTCCGGCCGCCTCGACATTCTGGTCAACGCCGCCGGCGGCGTGCGCGGCCAGGTCGGCCGGCCGATCGAGGAGATCGAAGAGGACGACTGGCGGGTCATCTTCGAAGCCAACGTCGACAGCGCCTTCTGGCTGGCGCAGGCGGCTTCGGTGCCGATGCGGCAGGCCGGCTTCGGCCGCATGATCTTCATCGCGTCCGGCGCCGGCCTGCGCCCGAGCCTCACCGGCATCCAGGCCTATACCTCGGCGAAACACGCGCTGGTCGGCCTTACCAAGCAGTTGAGCCAGGATCTGGGCCGGTTCGGCATCACCAGCAATGCCATCGCGCCGGGCTTCGTGCGCTCGAACCCGACCACCGAGCGCCAGTGGGAAAGCTACGGCGCCGACGGGCAACACCGGCTGGTCGAGAGCATCCACACCCGCCGCACCGGCACGGCCGACGACATCGCCAACGCGGCCGTGTTCCTGGCAAGCCGGCAGGCCGCCTGGATCTCGGGACAGATCCTGTCGGTCGACGGCGGCCGGTCGTGACCAACCCTGTGGCGAACCCGGCCCGAGCCGACGCGGGGCGGCTAAAGAAGGTCGCACTTGGCTCTATGCCGCCGGTGGCAGGGTGATACGGTCGATCGCCGCCAGGTCATCGCTGGTCAGCGACCACGCCGTCGCCTTGACGTTCTGCGCGATCTGCTCGGGCTTGGTCGCGCCGGCGATCACGCTCGAGATCACCGGCTTGCTCGCAAGCCAGCTGAATGCCAGTTCCAGTAGCGTGTGGCCGGATGCCTTGGCGAACGCCTCGAGCTCGGCCACGACCTTGAAATTCTGTTCCGTGGCGTAGCGTTTGGTGTGCCGGTCGATCTCGGTGATGCGGCCGCCGGCGGGCATCGCGCCCGGCTTGTACTTGCCGGTCAGCAGGCCGCTCGCCAGCGGGAAGAACGGCAACATGCCCATGCCGTAGTGCTCGCCGCAGGGCATCAGGTCCTTTTCGTTCTGGCGCACCACCAGCGACAGCTCGTCCTGGAATGAAACGAAGCGATTGAGCCCCAGTTGGGCTCCCCGTTCCTGCGCCGCAGCCATTCGCCAGGCCGGAAAATTGGAGCAGCCGATATAGCGCACCTTGCCCGACCGCACGAGGTCGTCGAGCGCGCGCAAGGTTTCCTCGATCGGCGTCAAGGCATCGAGCTCGTGCATCTGATAGAGGTCGATGTAGTCGGTTTGCAGCCGGCGCAGGCTATCCTCGGCGGCCTTCATGATATAGCCCCGCGATCCGCCCTGCTTCAGGCCATCGTCGGACATCGGCATGCCGAACTTGGTCGCAAGGATGACGTTCTTGCGGCGGCTGCCCAGGATTTTGCCCAGGCATTCCTCGGAGCCGCCACGCTGGCCATAGATGTCGGCGGTGTCGAACAAGGTGATGCCGGCATCGAGGGCCGCGTGCACCACGGCGCGCGAACCCTCGAGGTCGATGCGCCAGCCGAAGTTGTTGCAGCCGAGCCCCGATAGCGAGACCTTCAACCCCGACTTTCCCAAGCTGCGGTATTTCATTTCCGGGGTCTCCGACGCTATGCCTTCCGCCGAATGGCGCGCTCGACCCGCACAAGTGCATTTCGCAACGCCGCGATCAACCCCAAAAATTGCAGCGCAATAGTCGCGCCGGCGGTTCAGGTGAACGCGCCCGGCGCGGGCAGGCGATCGCCCTTGTGCAGGACCAGGCCGCGATGCGTGGCAATACCAAGTTCGAGGCTCTCGGCGATCATCCGTGCCTTGGTGATGAAATGCGCGGCTGCCGCCGGCGGGCAGATCTCCGAGGCGGTCTCGGCAAATAGCGCCAGCCATCGGTCGAAATGGGCGGCCGCCACCGGCAGCGGCGCGTGGCTCTGCATCGGCCGGCCGTGGTAGCGGCCGGTCATCAGCGCCACCGACGACCAGAACGCGCACATCCGCTCCAGGTGCGGCGCCCAATCCTCGATGCGCTCGACGAAAATCGGCCCGAGCATCTCGTCCGCCCGCACGCGGTCATAGAAGTTATGCACCAGGCGCTGGATCATGGCCTCGTCGATGCCGGTGCGCGCGCTCACCTCGGCGGTGAATGCGGCGCGCCGCTGCATCGCCTGTTCACGCTCCGCTTCAATGCTCATCTCGACCTCGAATGGCGGCCTGCACAGCCAACTAATGAGCCGAATGCCCGACACCTGGCAATGCCGCCACACCCAGGCGCCGCTTCGCAGGCGAAAGGGTCGCAGGACCGGCCGCCGCGCGGTCCCGATGGTACCCGCGCTGCGACACGCTATAATGATCTGCAATTGCCACTGCGCGACGGAGACCAACATGTCGTTCTGGAAATCGTTGTTCGGGGGCGGCAAGCCCGTCGCCGCCAAGGCACCGAAGCGGGAAGAATACAACGGTTACGCGATCGAGGCGATGCCGGTTGCCGAGGGCGGGCAGTTCCAGCTCGCCGGCCGCATCACGAAGACCATCGACGGCGTGGCGAAGGAGCACACGTTCATGCGCGCCGATCGCTTCTCGACCTTCGAAGACGCCGAAAGCTTCACCTTCATCAAGGCCCGCCAGATCATCGACCAGATGGGCGAGCGCATATTTCGCTGAACCGCGCGTCGGGCCCGTGCGCGGCAGCCTCAACGTGGCGCGGTTGGACTGCGCTTCTTGCTTGCCCCCTCGGCCAGATTGAAGCGCTCTGATGCCCGCCAGCATCACCATTTCGCCCTTGTCACTGCCGGCTTCTGCACTACTCCCCCTCGCCACCGTAGCTCGCGTCGAGGGCCATGCCTTCATCGATCGGCTGTTGGCGGAATGGGACAGTTTCGCCAATCGCTTCGACCGGCCGGGTGAACGCCTGCTGGCGGCGTGGCAGGACAACGCTGTTGTCGCCGTCGGGGGGCTCAACCGCGATCCCTATGTGAACGACGACCGCATCGGGCGGCTGCGGCACGTCTATGTCCGCCCGCCCTGGCGCCAAATCGGCATCGGCCGCCGCCTGGTCGAGGCTTTGATCGCAGGTCCGCACCCGTTCGAAATCATCCGCCTT
Source organism: uncultured Alphaproteobacteria bacterium (assembly GCA_963741505.1). Taxonomy (GTDB): domain Bacteria; phylum Pseudomonadota; class Alphaproteobacteria; order Rhizobiales; family Hyphomicrobiaceae; genus JAKFWF01. Next base: position 301,598 of record CAVUIJ010000013.1, read on the forward strand.
CGCACCACCAACCCGCGCGCCGCCCGGATGTATGAGCACCTTGGCTTCGCGGCTATAGTTGATGTCGGTGCGACGCACGTCATCACAGGTTGCCGCCGCACGTGATGCTGCCGGATTTTGTGATATACTATATCTATGAACGCTCATCTTCGTTCCTATCGTTCTCCAACCCAGGCGGCGGAAGGTATTCCGCGGTGGCGATGGACCGTGGCCGAGATCGAGCAAATGGCGGAGGCTGGCGTTTTCCGCGACGATGACCGGTTCGAACTCATTGGCGGGGAAATCGTACCGATGTCACCGAAGGGTCGCAGGCATGAGATCGTGCGCGGCGCACTGTCGTTCCATCTCACCAGGCTCTGCCCTGCCGATACATTTGTCGTGGCCGAAGCCCAGTTCAACCTGGCCGATGATGCTTACGTGCTGCCCGACATTCTCGTGCACTCCGCCTCGATCAAGACACCGGATTTGCGCGGCGCGGCGGCGCTAATTGTGATTGAGGTCGCCGACAGCAGTACCAAATTCGACTTGGTGACGAAGGCCATGTTGTACGCGAGTCACGGCGTACGGGATTATTGGGTCGTCGATGCCAGGACGCTCGTCACTACGATCCACCGTGAACCCGGGGCCAAGGCATTTGGCCAGATCGTCGACATAGCTCGCGGCAGCATACTGGTACCGCTGCTGGTACCGACCCTCTGCGTCGACCTTGCGACCCTCGATCTGGATTGAGGTGCCGCCCAAATCTTCCGCCCTCCCCTGGAAACCACCGCCACCGTTCCCCATTTGCAGCGCTCGGGGAGGTCCAGTAACATCCCGGGCAAATCAACCCTGAACCGTGTGCGTGCACGAGCCAGCGTGGCGCAAGCGGTGGAATGAAATGTGATCGCCATGACGGATATTACAGAACACCGGAAGGAGCAGGTCCCAACCCCAATCTTGCCGCTGCAGATGGCCAACAAGCCGCGCCCGCGCGGTCCATCCGGGCCGGGCAACGACGAGGAGGGCCGCACCGGCCTCGTCACCAAGACCCGCCCCAAGACCAAGAAACCGAGCCTGTACAAGGTGCTGCTGCTGAACGATGACTACACGCCAATGGAGTTCGTGATCCACGTGCTGGAGAAGTATTTCAGCAAAGGCCGCGAAGAGGCCACACGCATCATGCTGCATGTCCACCAGAAGGGCGTCGGCGTTTGTGGCGTTTTCACGTATGAAGTCGCGGAAACCAAAGTGACGCAAGTCATGGACCTCGCACGGCAGAACGGCCACCCTTTGCAGTGCACCATGGAGAAGGAGTAGACCCGTTGCCGGCATTCTCCCAGAGCCTAGAGCAGTCGCTGCACCGTGCGCTCGAGTACGCCAACGAGCGCAAGCATGAATACGCGACGCTCGAGCACCTGTTGCTGTCGCTGCTCGACGACCGCGATGCCGCCGGCGTGCTGCGCGCCTGCTCGGTCGATATCGAGGCGCTGCGCACGCGCGTCACCGAGTTTCTCGACACCGAGCTTGGAACGCTCGTCGTCAAGGGGCCGCCCGAGGCATCCCCGACCCAGAGCTTCCAGCGCGTCATCCATCGCGCCGTCGTGCACGTGCAGTCCTCTGGGCGCGAGGAGGTGACCGGCGCCAACGTGCTCGTTGCGATCTTCGCCGAGCGCGAAAGCCATGCCGCATTTTTCCTGCAGGAGCAGGATATGACGCGGTTCGATGCGGTCCAGTACATCAGCCACGGGATCGCCAAACGTCCAGGAATGTCGGAGCCCCGGCCCGTGCGCGGAACAGATGACGAGAATGGCGGCGCAGAGAACGCGGAAGGGGCGAAGAAGCCCGGCACCGACGCGCTCGCCACCTATTGCGTCAACCTCAACAAGAAGGCGGCCGACGGCAAGGTCGATCCGTTGATCGGCCGCGAGCAGGAGGTTATGCGCACCATCCAGGTGCTGTGCCGCCGGCAGAAGAACAACCCGCTGTTCGTCGGTGATCCCGGCGTCGGCAAGACCGCAATCGCCGAGGGCCTCGCCCGCCGCATCATCCGCCGGGACGTGCCCGAGGTGCTGCAGGACGCCACCATCTTCTCGCTCGATATGGGCGCGCTGCTCGCCGGCACCCGCTATCGCGGCGACTTCGAGGAGCGACTAAAGGCGGTAATGAAGGAGATCGAGAACTACAAGGGCGCGATCCTGTTCATCGACGAGATCCACACCGTGATCGGCGCCGGCGCCACGTCCGGCGGCGCCATGGACGCCTCTAACCTGCTGAAGCCGGCCCTGCAGTCGGGGCTGCTGCGGTGCATCGGCTCGACCACCTATAAGGAATACCGCCAGCACTTCGAGAAGGACCGCGCACTGGTGCGCCGGTTCCAGAAGATCGACGTCAAGGAGCCGACGATCGAGGACACGATCGAGATCCTGAAAGGTCTGAAGTCGGTGTTCGAGGAGTACCACAAGCTGAAATACACCAACGACGCCATCAAGGCGGCGGTGGAGCTGTCGGCCAAGTACATCAACGACCGCAAGCTGCCGGACAAGGCGATCGACGTTATCGACGAGTCGGGCGCCTCGCAGATGCTGGTGCCGGAGGGCAAGCGCAAGAAGAAGATCACCGTCAAGGAGATCGAGGCGACGGTTGCCACCATGGCCCGCATCCCGCCGAAGACGGTGACCAAGAGCGATGCCGAAGTGCTGGGCAATCTCGAGAAGGACCTCAAGCGCCTGGTGTTCGGCCAGGACGCCGCCATCTCGGCTCTGGCGTCGGCGATCAAGCTCGCCCGCGCCGGCCTGCGCGAGCCGGAAAAGCCGATCGGCTGCTACCTGTTCTCAGGTCCAACCGGCGTCGGCAAGACCGAGGTCGCAAAGCAGCTGGCGGCCCTGATGGGCGTCGAGCTGTTGCGCTTCGACATGTCGGAATACATGGAGAAGCACACGGTCAGCCGGCTGATCGGCGCGCCTCCAGGCTATGTCGGCTTCGACCAGGGCGGATTGCTCACCGACGGCATCGACCAGCATCCGCACTCGGTGCTGCTGCTCGACGAGATCGAGAAGGCGCATCCAGACCTGTACAATATCCTGCTGCAGGTGATGGACCACGGCAAGCTCACCGACCACAACGGCAAGGCGGTGGACTTCCGCAACGTCATCTTGATCATGACGACGAATGCGGGTGCCGCCGATCTCGCCAAGCCGCCGATGGGCTTCAACCGCTCGAAGCGCGAGGGCGAGGATCAGGAAGCGATCAACCGGATGTTCACGCCGGAGTTCCGCAACCGCCTCGATGCCGTGATCGCCTTCAACGGCCTGCCGCACGACGTGATCACCAAGGTCGTCGAGAAGTTCGTGTTCCAGCTGGAGGCCCAGCTCGCCGACCGTGGCGTGACGATCGAGCTTTCGGAGCCGGCCGCGCGCTGGATCGCCGAGAAGGGCTATGACGAGAAGTTCGGCGCCCGGCCGCTCGCCCGCGTGATCCAGGAATACATCAAGAAGCCGCTCGCCGACGAGCTGCTGTTCGGCAAGTTGGAGCACGGCGGGACGGTCAAGGTGCTGGTCATCGGCAAGGGCGAGGAGGCCAAGCTCGGCTTCGAGTACATCGCCGGTGAGCCGAAGCGCGGCAAGGCCCGCGACGACGACGAGGATGACGACGGTGAGACGCAGGACAAGGCGCTGATCGAGGCGACTCCGCGCAAGGCGCTGCCTGGACCGAAGGAGCGGCGGCCACGTTCGACCGGCACGGTGCCGAGCGTACCGAAGCCGAAGGATGACTAACGCAACGCGCTGGTCTGCTCGCCCGCCGTATCGAGGCCGCGTTTCGCCATGTCCATTGCCTTAGGCCTCGCGCTGTACTTCTTGATCTGGTGGACGCTGCTGTTCGCGATGCTGCCGCTCGCCCGCGGCAAGACCCAGGGCGAAACTGGCGAAGTCGTTCCCGGCACGCCGGCGAGCGCGCCGTCGCGACCGAGGATGGGCCGCGTCGTCCTGCTCAACTCGATCGTCGCGGCGATCGTGTTCGTCATCGTCGCCTGGGCGATGAACCGCTACCTGGTGCCGTTCGGCGAAGGTTATCCACCGGGATGACCATCAGCCCGACGCCGCGTTTAAGCATTCACCGGCCATTTTGTCGCAACGCATCGATATTTGTTGCATTGCAGCATACATCGTCGGATAAGCCATTTCCGATGCTGGCGGTCCGTAAACCACGAATTGGACGGATCTCGTCAGCGCTCATTTTTCGCTAGGCCCGGCGCCGACGATCGTTGCATCCTGCCGCTCGATTGTGCGGCCTGATCTGATCGCGGTAACGATCTCGACCTGCGAGGCGGGCTGCAATCTTGCGCTGCTGAAGTTTCCGCCAATGCGGGGGGAAGCGGGCGCGCTACCGCACGATTTTGGAGAGAGACACTATGAACCTACGGGGTGCGTTGCTTTTTTTCAGCCTGTTCGCGGTTTCGCCGCTCTGTGCCGAAGAGCGCTTCAGTCTGCCGCCGGAAGTCACGCCAGCCTTGCGCGCCGCATGCGAGGCCGATGTCCGCCGGCTGTGCATCAGCGACAACCCGACGGTCGAGTCCGTCCGCCGCTGCGTCGAGCAGAAATACGCGCAGCTCGGATCGCGCTGCAAGGTGCAGCTGGTGGCCGCGGGTCTTGGCCGCTGAGCCCTCGTCGCGGTATTCCACAAACACAAAGGGCAAGGGATCCGATCCCTTGCCCTTCGCGGCTCTACCATCTTGCCCGTGATCGCAGCCGGCGCTTCGCGCTCTGCCCGTCACGATGAACTCTTGGCCAACTCTTTGAGTGGCGATTGCGGTTTGCCTGATGCGGTCTCGATCGCGCCAGCTCCGCTTTATCTCTCCCCAGACCCGGGCCCTGGGCCGTGTCCGCGCACGTCACGAACCGGTCCCCCTTCCCTTGCGAGGCGACGTATACATTGGCCTCGCAGGGCTGTCACGCACAACTTTCGGCACGCGCTTCAGCAATTCTTGAGCCAGCTCGCGAGCCGCGCCATGGCCTCTTCGAGCGGAGCCGCCGAGCGCAGGAAACAGATCCTGAAATAGCCCTCCGCGGCGGGACCGAAAGCAATACCGGGGGCGAGGCCGACGCCTGCCTCGTCGACCAGTTGCATCGCCGCCTTCATCGAATCCTGCATGCCGTCAATGGCGAAGAACGAGTAGAAGGCGCCGGCTGGCGGCACACTTCGCACCGAGTTGAAGGCGCCCAACGCCCGCGCCACGATTTCGCGGCCAACCTTCGCCCGCGCCAACTGTTCGGCGACGAACGGTTCGCCATCCTCGATCGCGGCAATGGCGCCGCGCTGCATGAAGGTCGCGACACCTGATGTATTATATTGCACCAGGCTCTCGATGATCTGGCCGAGCTCCGGCGGCGCCTGCAGCCAGCCGATGCGCCAGCCGGTCATCGCCCAGTTCTTCGAGAACGTGTTGACGAAGATCAGGCGGTCGTCCGGCCGGCGGAACTCCAGGAACGACGGCGCCAGCGGCCCGTTGAAGTAGAACCGGCCGTAGATTTCGTCGGCGATGATCCACAGCCCGCGGCTGCGGGCGAATTCGATGATCGCCTCGAGTTCGTCGCGGCTCGCCGTCCAGCCGGTCGGGTTCGACGGCGAATTGATGATAATCGCGCGCGTGCGCGTCGTGACAGCGGCGAACAGCTTCTCGAGCGACAACGTCCAGCCGTCGCGCTCGAGGCGTCATCGGCACCGTGACGACCTTGGCGCCATGGATCGCCAGCGCGCCCTCGAAATTGGGCCAAGCCGGCGCCGGCACGATCACCTCGTCGCCCGGTCCGCAGGTCGCCTGCACCGCGATCTGGATCGCCTGCATGCCGCCGCCGGTGACGAAGAATTCGTCCATCGCGAACGGCTGGCCGTAGATGCGGGTGAAATAGCGCGCGAGCGAGTTGCGCAGGTCCGGGAATGCCGCGATTGTGGGTGTAGAAGGTCTCGCCCGCGGCCATCGATTTCGCCGCCGCGTCGCAGATGAACTGCGGCGTCGGCAGGTCGCCCTCGCCGGCCCACATCGGGATCAGCCCCGGCTTGTCGCGGCCGTGGTTGAAGACCTTGACGATGCCGCTTTCGGGCAGGGTGCGCGCGGTCGGGCGCAGAGCGGACATCAGGCGGTCGGCGGTAGCGGTCATCGGCAGGACTCTCCAGGCGGCACGGGCGGCGACAGGGTAGCACGCGGCGCCGCGCGCCGACACGCCGGCAATTGTTATGGCAGTCATCAGCGGGCCTTATCGGCGCGCCCGGCAGTATACGCTATTCGCCCGTTGAACCCTGGGCGCCGGTAGGCTATGTCCTCAGCCGCGCGGAACATCGACCGGCTCCGCGCCAGTTGCCTCTGTGGCGGAACCGGTAGACGCGGCAGACTCAAAATCTGTTGTCAGCAATGACGTGCCCGTTCGAGTTGGGCCAGGGGCACCATTCTCGCGAGTAGGCGGGGTTCGCGTTCATCCGAGTCATCGCGCGTAGGTCGGGTAGAGCCCGTTCGCGAGACCCGACAATCACGGGTGGTGTTCGCAGTTGTCGGCTCTCGCAAGGGGGCTCTAGACCGACCTGCGACGTCACGTTCAACCGAAGCGGCAGTCCGCAGCACTCACTTCCGCGGCATGCCGGCGGGGCGGGCGAGACGCGCCTGCGCGGCGAGCCGGATCGGCGCATTGACGGCGCCGAAGCCCTTGTAGCCGCGGCGCTCGACGATCTCGAAGAAAAAGCCACCTTCCATGGTCTGGGTGTAGGCCTGCAGGAACTCTGCATCGCCCTCGCGGTCGTACAAGATGTTGTGCGATTTCAGTTGTTCGATGCGGGCCAAAGACAAGTCGGTCTTGGCCTCGAGGTCGTCGTAGTAGTTCTCCGGGATCGCCAGCAGCTTGACGCCGTTGGCTTTGAGCCGTTCGACCGTCGCCAGCAGGTCGTCGCAGGCGAAGGCGATGTGCTGCACGCCCGAGCCGAAGGCATCGGCGAGAAAGCGCGAGGACTGAGTGTGGCTCGACTGCGAGGCGTTGAGCACGATGCGCAAGCTACCGTCGGCCGACTGCACCACCTGGCTTTTCACCAGTCCGCCCGGGTCGATCACGTCCTGCTCGCCGAGCTTATCGAGGTCGAGCAGCGAAGTGTAGAACAACAGCCACGTCAGCATTTCTTCGTAGTGCATCGACTGCGAGATGTGGTCGACGGTCTTCAAGCCGCAGGCGGCGGCCTTGTGATCCTCGCCCGTCGGCTTGAACTCGATGTCCCAGACGCGGGCCAGATCGCTCGTTGGATCGAGAAAATAGACGAGGCTGCCGCCAAGGCCGCGCACCGCCGGGATCTCGAGCTCGCCGGGGCCGACCGCCTGCCGGAACGGCTTGTCGAGCAGCCGTTGCGCCCGGTCGAGGGTTGCCGCCGCGTCGCTGACCTCGAGGCCGAGCGCACACACCGAAGTGCCGTGGGTGATGTTGAAGGAATGGGCGAAGCCCTCCTTCTCGGAGTTGATGACGATGTTGATCGCGCCCTGCGCCCAGCGCGTCACGGATTTCGACCTGTGGACGCCGGCGCGGGCAAAGCCGAGCCCGCGCAGCACTTTCTCGAACGCGGGCGCTGTCGTCTCGTCGATGGCGAATTCGATGAACGAGGCGCCGAGCGCCTTCGAGCGCGTTGGCAGCGCCGGCGCGCCGCTCATGGCGCGGCCGCTGCGCTCGCGCAGCTGATCCATCAGGAAGATCAGCGAGCGGTGGCCGTCGATGGCAACACGGCGGGCGGAGCCGGCGCGGAATTGGTCGTTGAAGATCTCCAACGACAGCGGGCCGTCGAAGTTGGTCGCCTGCAGCGCCGCGGCGAAGTCAACCAGCGGGAAGGCGCCCTGGCCGGGGAAGTTGCGGAAATGCCGGCTCCACGACAGCACGTCCATGTCGAGGATCGGCGCGTCCGCCAGCTGCACCAGGAATACGCGGTCGCCGGGGATCGAACGGATGGCGTCGAGTGGCGTCCGGCGCGAGCAGATGTGGAAGCTGTCGAGTACGAGACCGACGGCCTTGTGATCGGCGCGGCGCACCACCTCCCATGAATCGCGATAGTCATTGATGTGGCGGCCCCAGGCCAGTGCCTCGAAGGCAACGCGCATCTTGTGCCTGGCCGCGCGCTCGCCCAGTTCGCGGAAGTCGGCCGCCGCTCGATCAATGCCGCCGACACTATCGGGCGAGACATTGGAGCACACCATCAACAGCTCGCAGCCGAGCTCGGCCATCAGGTCGAACTTGCGCTCGGCGCGGGCGAACACCCGGTCGCGCTTTTCGCCCGCCATGCCCTCGAAGTCGCGGAACGGCTGGAAGGTGATGATCTCGAGGCCGAGATCCCGGCAGCGCTGGCGCACGTCGCTCGGCGTGCCGGAGAACGACAACAGGTCGTTCTCGAAGATCTCGACACCCTTGAAGCCTGCGGCGGCGATTGCCTCGAGCTTCTCCTCGAGGCTGCCGCTCAACGAAACCGTCGCGATCGACATTTTCACGGGATGCGTTTCCTCTTGTCGGCTCGACAGCGTTTGGGATAGCGCGGCCACGGCGCGATTCGGACGCTACCTGCCATCAGCGACCATGTGCTCCTGTGCCATCCTATCGTCAATTCCCAAGTCTCTCGCGCTATATCAGCTAGAAAGGAAACGTCGCGGCAACGGGCCGCGCTACTCCAGCGTCTCGAACAGCCGCCGCAGCAGGTTCATCCGTGGCGCCAGCGACGACGCCAGTAGATGCTCGTTCATGGTGTGGGCGCCGTTGCCGTCGACGCCGAGGCCGTCGAGGGTCGGCACGAAGTGAGCGGTGAAATTGCCGTCGCTGCCGCCGCCGGTCGCAACGCCGACAAGGTCGATGCCGAGCGGCGCAGCAAGCTCGCGGGCGTGCGCAAACAGCCGGGCGCCGGCCTCGTTCATCTCGTAGGGTGGTCGGTTCAGGCCGCCGTTGACCTGCACACTGACGTCCGGGTTGTAGGACTCCAGCTTGCGGAAATGCTGCTCGAAGGCTTCGGCATCGGCGAAGGTCTTGACCCGCATGTCGATCGTCGCCTCGCAGACAGCCGGCACCACGTTGTCGGCGGTGCCGCCGCTGATCCGGCCGACGTTGAATGTGACGCCGCGGGCGTAGTCGGTCATCGCCTCGATGTCGACGACGTGGCGGGCGACTTCCAGGATCGCGCTGCGGCCGGCCTCGTGGTTGGCGCCCGAGTGCGCCGGCCGGCCATGTGCGGTCAGCACGAAGCGGCCGACGCCCTTGCGCGACGTCACGATCTTGCCGCCGTCGCGCGCTGGCTCGGTGACGAGCACGTACCGGGCGTTGCGGGCGTGAGACTCGATCAGTGCCCGCGAGGTCGGACTGCCGATCTCCTCGTCGGCGGAATAGATGAAGCGCAGCGGCAGCGGCGTCGTGCCGCCGGCCCGCGCGATCGCCCGGTAGGCGGCGAAGGCCAGGTGGGCGCCGCCCTTCATGTCGTAGATGCCGGGACCAAAGACGCGGTCGCCGTCGACCCGGAACGCCAGATCCTTGATGGCGCCACGCGGATGCACGGTGTCGAGATGGCACAGCACCAGGACACACGGGCCGTCACCGCCCCATGCCGAGGACACCACCAAATGGTCGCCGAGGCCGTCGCGGCCGGCCACGCGCTCGACTTTGGCGCCCGCTTGCCGCCAATCCGCGGCGCATACATCCATGGCCCGATTGACGCCCTCGCGATCAGCGGTGTGGCTTTCGATCTCGACCCAGCGGCGAATGCCCTCGAGCATTTCCCCCACGTCCGCCGCTGTCATGTCAATTTCTCCTTCGTCGATTGTGATGCAGCCCTGGCCCGCGCCCGTGCCGAGGCGAGTTGCTGCTCGCGAATGGTGATGAAGAAGGCGGCGCCGATGATCAGCGCCGAACCGAGCCACGTGCTCCAGGTCGGGATTTCGCCGAACAGCCAATAGCCCCACGATGCCATCCACAACAGGCGAACATAATCCGCCGGCATCGAGACACTGACGTCGGCGATGCGCAGCGCCTTGATGTAGCCGTAGTTGCCGATGGCGGCGGCAGCGCCCATCGCCATCAGATACAGCCAGATCTCGAGACTGGGCATCACCCAGGTTGGGATCGCGCCCAGCATGGCGACCGGCAGGATCATCAGCGGCTGATAGAAGTTGATGGTCGTGACGCTGTCGTACTTGGCGAGTTCCTTCGACATCAGCAGGGAGGTGGCCCACGTCGCACTCGACACCGCCGCCGCGATCGCCGCCCAGCTGATCACGCCCGAGCCCGGCTTCAGTACGATCAAGGCGCCGACGAGGCCGACGATCACCGCCGCCCATCGCCGCGACCCGACCGGCTCGCCGAACCACACGGCGCCGCCGATGGTGACGAAGATCGCGGTGGTGAAACTCAAGGCACCGGCGTCGGCCAGCGGCATCTGGCCGAGCGCGTAGTACCAGGCGGTCATCGAGCCCACGCCGATGATGCCGCGCGTCATCTGCAGCGGCAGGTTGTTGGTCCGCCACGACACCTGGCCGGGGCGGAACACGATCGGCAGCGTCACCAGGATGGTGAACATCGAGCGCAGGAACACGATCTCGAGCGTCGGAATGTGCGGGCTGACGTAGCGCACGCCGATATGCAGCAGCGATGATGTCAGCCCAGCCATCAGCATCATGGCGACGGCGGCCACGACCGGGCTCATGCCGAACACGGTGCCCTCGGGGCGGGCATCGAGTGCCGGGTCGCCATATCTTTCGTTTCTCCCCGCAAGCCTACCACTTGGTGCCTGGCTTCAGCCTGGCACCTCGGCCAGGAACGGAGCCAGGCTAAAGCCAGGCTCCGCTGCCACAGCCGGCGCATCAAAGCCTGTTGCCCGCATCGGCGCCAGCCTGATCAGGCGCAGCAGCGCTGCGGCTGCGCTCATGCGTCGCAGCTCACTTGAAATGCTTCGACAATTTGAGCGCCTGGCCCTGGTAGTTGCTGCCCAGGTCGCGGCCATAGAGCATCTCGGGCGCTTCCGTCAGTCGTTCATAGATGAGCCGGCCGATGATCTGGCCGTCCTCGAGCACGAACGGCACGTTGTGGCTGCGCACCTCCAGCACCACCCGCGCGCCCGATCCGCCGGCGGGCGCGTGGCCGAAGCCCGGGTCCATGAAGCCGGCGTAGTGCACCCGGAACTCGCCGACCAGCGGGTTGAACGGCATCATCTCGGCGGCGTAGGCCGGCGGCACGTGCACCGCCTCCTTCGAGGCCAGGATGTAGAACTGGTCGGGATCGAGGATCAGCCTTCGGGTGGCGCCCTTGCCGGCGTGGATCGCCTCCCAGTAGTCGGCGATGGCGCAAGCGCCCGATACGTTGACGTCGACGAGCCCGGTGTGGCGCTTGGCACGATAGCCGACGAGGCCCTTGGCATCGCCGACGAGATCGACCGACAATGCGATACCGCCGTCGATGTCTTCGACGCCGCCGCTGACGAGTCGGGCTTCCTCATGCAGCACCCGGAGCGCTTCGTCGGAAATCTGCGCGACGCCGCAGCGCAGCCGGAGCTGGCTCAAAGTCGAACCCTGGTGCACGACGATCGGGAACGTCTGCGGGCAGATCTCGGCATAGAGCGGGCCCGAATAGCCGGCCGGGATCTGGTCGAAGGCGGCGGCGCCATCGGCGATGACGCGGGTGAACACGTCGAGCCGACCGGTCGAACTCTTCGGATTGGCGGAGCCCGCAAGATCGGCCGGCAGGGCGAGCGATTCAAGCAGCGGCACGATGTAGACGCAGCCGGTCTCGAGCACCGCCCCCTTGGTCAGATCGAAAGTGTGCAACAGCAGGCCGTCGAGTTTCGATTTTACCGTCGTACCGGGGCCGGGAAGGAAGCTCGCGCGCACCCGATGCGCCACGCGCCCAGCCGCAGATCGAGGCTCGCGGGCTGCAGCTGCCGGCTCGCCAGCGGCTCCGATCAGCCGGATCGCGCCGCTCCGGGTCAGCGCGCGCAGCGCCTGCGCCGGCAGCACGCCGTGCTTGGGCCTAGCCGGCGCCGCCGCGGCCTTGGACATTCGCTTGACGGTCGATTTGGTCATGGACCTGCTGTGCCCGCGCCTTTTCGCCCCGTCAAGCCGCGGTTTCGGCCCGTGGCGCGGTTTTCAACCGCGGCGCCGCCGCTTGACCCGCCTGCCCGCGCGGGCTACGAAAATGCTGCACTCGTGGTGATTTGGCCGGCCGGCTTGCAGCCACGTTAAACAACTCGCTAAAGGGCCGCTTCCGGACAGCATGGCTTTTGCCTGCGGCTCCAACGGCGGTTGGGCCGGCTTTTCAGCTGGTCGCCCTCGACGAGAGGGCACTGCATGAGGAGTTGAGGTTTGCCATGACCACCAAGAACATCACCGATCCCGCGCAATGGTCGCCCGAAACGCAGCTCGTGCACGGCGGCGTTCTGCGCTCGCAGTTCGGCGAGACCTCGGAAGCGCTGTTCCTGACCCAAGGCTTCGTCTACGCCAGCGCCGAGCAGGCGGAAGCCCGCTTCAAGAACGAGGACCCGGGCTACCAGTACAGCCGCTTCGGCAATCCGACGGTGTCGATGTTCGAAGAGCGCATCCGCCTGCTCGAGGGCGCCGAGGAAGCGCGTGCAACGGCGACTGGCATGGCGGCCGTGACGGCGGCGCTACTCGGATACCTTAAGGCCGGCGACCACATCGTTGCGGCCCGCGCAATGTTCGGCTCGTGCCGCTACGTGGTCGAGGACCTGTGCCCACGCCTCGGTATCGCCTCCACCCTGGTCGACGGCCGCAGCCTCGACAACTGGCGCGCAGCGGTGCGGCCGAACACGAAAGCCTTCTTCTTCGAGACGCCGGCCAACCCGACGCTGGAGCTGGTCGACATTCCCAGTGTCGCGAAAATCGCGCACGAACACGGTGCCCTCGTCTTCGTCGACAACGTGTTCGCGACGCCGATGCTGCAGAAGCCGTTACAGCTCGGCGCCGACGTCGTCATGTATTCGGCAACCAAGCACATCGATGGCCAGGGCCGGTGCCTGGGCGGCGTGGTGCTCGCGTCGAAGCAGTTCGTGAAGGACTATCTGCATGATTTCATCCGCCAGACCGGGCCGTCGCTGAGCCCGTTCAACGCCTGGGTGATGCTGAAGGGCCTGGAGACGCTGCCGATCCGGGTCAGGGCGCAGTGTGCGTCGGCGGCGATCATCGCCGATCATCTAGCCGGCCAGGCGGGCCGCGTCGGCCGCGTACTTTATCCCGGCCGTGCCGACCATCCGCAGGCGGCGATCGCCAGGGCACAGATGACGGGTGGCGGCCAGGTGGTGACGTTTGAAATCGCCGGCGGCAAGGCGGCGGCGTTCCGCTTCCTCAACGCGCTGAAACTGGTCAAGATCTCGAACAATCTCGGCGACACCAAGAGTCTGATCACGCATCCAACGACGACGACGCACCAGCGCTTGAAGCCGGAGGCTCGGGCCGAGCTCGGCATCACCGACGGCATGGTGCGGCTGTCGATCGGCCTCGAAGCTGTCGAAGATCTCAAGACCGATCTCGATCAGGCGCTGCGGGCGGCGGCGTAAGCTTGGATTCTAACCCTTCGCACGCGACAACAATCGCCACGCCATCACGATCCGGGCAGTGCCGGATGCCAGGCACAGCGCCGCGAAGGCGAATGCCAGGGCTGCGAACCACTCAGGCCAAAGACAGCAGGCGGCGAACACCGCGATCGTCTCGCCGCCTTCCGCGAGCCCGCCGAGATAGTAGAGCGACTTGCGGCCCTGTACGCGGGTCTCGAGCCGCAACCGCTCGGCCATCACCGCGAAGGCCAGGAAGGCCGTGCCGTTGACCAGGAAGCCCGCCAGCAATGTTGCCGCAGCGAGCGCATTCGCCGCCGGATCGTGCAGTGCGAACGCCAGGGGAAAAGCCGCGTAGACCGCGAAGTCGAGGCCGATGTCGAGATAGGCACCGCGATCGGTCGGCTTGGTCTGGCGGGCAACGGCGCCATCGAGCCCATCGAGAAGTCGCCCAGCGAGGAACAGCGCGAGGCCGGTCAGGAATGCGCCGCCCGCGATCGCCGCGGCACCGGCAATCCCCAAGCCCGCCCCGGCTATCGTGATCTGATCGGCGCCGATGCCTGCCACCGCAATCCGCCGCGCCACCGCTTCAAGCGGCGGATCGATCAGGCGGCGCAGGCGGGCATCGAGCATGCCGTCATACTCCAGCACGAGTGCCTGGACGACACTTTCGTCCCGCTCCTCGTCCCCTTACGGGGAAGGGGGCAGAGAAATTCACCCCCGCAAGTGACACGCTGCAAACTGGCCGGGTCGTACTTCTTTCAACGCTGGTTCCTCGACGCGGCAGCGCGCCTCGGCGTAGGGGCAGCGGGTGTGGAAGTGGCAACCCTTCGGCGGATTGATCGGGCTTGGAATTTCGCCTGCTAAGATGATGCGTTTCGACTTGGCGGTCGGATCGGGCACCGGCACCGCCGACAGCAGCGCCTCGGTGTAAGGGTGTTGCGGACTTGCATAAAGCTGCTTCTTGTCGGCGATCTCGACGATGCGGCCGAGGTACATCACCGCCACCCGGTGCGAAATGTGCTGCACCACGGCGAGATCATGCGCGATGAAGAGAAATGAGAGACCAAACTCCTGCTGCAGGTCGATCAGCAAGTTGATCACCTGCGCCTGCACCGACACATCGAGCGCCGAGACCGGCTCGTCGCACACGATCACCTTCGGATTGAGCGCCAGCGCGCGGGCGATCACGAGACGCTGGCGCTGGCCACCGGAAAACTCGTGCGGGTATCGCGACAGTTGGTCAGGCCTGAGGCCGACCTTGCCGAACAGCCACGCCACCCGTTCTGCGATCTGGGCCTTGCTCCAATGCTCGAAGTTGCGCAGCGGCTCGCCGACGATGTCGACCGCCCGCATGCGCGGATTGAGCGAGGAATAGGGATCCTGGAAGACCACCTGCAGGCCGCGTCGCTCCGCCCGCATCTCGGCGCGCGACAGGCCATCGATACGCTTGCCGGCCAGGTCGATCTCGCCCGCCGTCGGCTCGATCAGCCGCAGGATCAGCTTGCCGACGGTGGACTTGCCGCAACCGGATTCGCCGACGAGGCCCAGCGTCTCGGCTGGCCCGATCGAGAAGCTGATGCCGTCGACCGCCTTCACCGGCGCCGACACCAGCCCCAGCAGACCGCGCCGAACGGGAAAGTGCTTCTTCAAATCGCGCACGGCGAGCACTGGTGCGGTCGTCATGGCAGGGGCGTCATTCATGCCGCACCCGCCATCAGTCTGTCGGCCTCCCAGCACGCGACCGCATGGCCACCGCCCTTGGCCTCGAGCGACGGATAGGCCGAGCGGCAGCGATCGGTGGCGAAGTTGCAGCGTGGCGCGAAGATGCAGCCGGCGATCGCCTCGCGCAACGACGGCACCACGCCGGGGATCTCGTCGAGTCGCGCCTTGATCTCACTGCCGTCGTGCGGATCGAGCCGCGGCACCGAGCCGAGCAGCGCCCTGGTGTAAGGGTGCCGCGGCGTCGCGAACAACTGGTTGACCGGCGCCTCCTCGACCTTGCGGCCGCCGTACATGACGACGACGCGGCTCGCCATCTCCGCAACGACGCCGAGATCGTGCGTGATCAGGATGATCGCCGAGCCGATGCGCGCCTTCAGCTGCCGCATCAGGTCGAGGATCTGCGCCTGCACAGTGACGTCGAGGGCGGTCGTCGGTTCGTCGGCGATCAAGAGCTTGGGCGAGCAGGCGAGCGCCATCGCGATCATCACCCGCTGCCGCATGCCGCCGGACAACTCGTGCGGATACTGCTTCACCCGCCGTTCAGGCTCGGGGATGCCTACGAGCTTCAGGCTGTCGATGGCGCGCTGCAGGGCGGCAGCCTTGTCGAGGCCCTGGTGCAGGATCAGCGTCTCGCCGATCTGCCGGCCTATGGTCAGAACCGGATTGAGCGACGTCATCGGCTCCTGGAAGATCATCGAGATGTCGTTGCCGCGGATCTGGCGCATCTCGGCTTCCGGCAGTTCCAGCAGGTCGCGGCCTTGGAAACGGACAGCGCCGGCGCTGCGTCCCGGCGGATCGGGGATCAGGCGGAGTATCGACATCGCGGTCACCGACTTGCCGCAGCCCGACTCGCCGACGATGGCGAGCACCTCGCCCTCCTCGACGTGGAACGACAGGCCGTCGACCGCACGCACGATGCCGCCCGGCGTGCGGAAGTGAGTTCTGAGATTTTCGACTTCGAGCAGTGCCATCAATGCCCCTTCGCGGCGCGCGGATCGAGCCAGTCGCGCAGGCCGTCGCCGAGCAGGTTGACCGCCAGCACCGTCACCGACAGGAACATCGCCGGGATCAGCACGATGTAGGGTTTGACCTCCCACACCGCGCGGCCCTCGGCCATGATATTGCCCCACGACGGGATGGTCGGCGGCGTGCCGGCGCCGATGAACGACAGGATCGCCTCGACGATCATGGCGGAGGCGCAGATGTAGGTCGCCTGCACCGTCATCGGCGCCATCGTGTTGGGCAGGATGTGCCGCCAGATGATCATCGGCGTGCGCGTGCCCGACGCGATCGCGGCATCGACGTAGGGCTGCTCGCGCAGGGTCAGGACCACGCCGCGCACGAGGCGGGCGACGCGCGGCACCTCGGCGACGGCGATGGCGGTGATGACGTTCTTCACGCTGGCGCCCGAGAACGCCATCATGGCGATGGCGAGCAGGATCGGCGGGATCGACATCAGGCCGTCCATGATCCGCATCACGATCGAATCGGCGAACCGCGAGAAGCCCGAGAACAGGCCGATCACCAGTCCGATCAGCGAGGCGATGATCGCCACCGAGAAGCCGACCAGTAGCGAAATGCGGGTGCCGTACAGCACCCGCGAATAGAGATCGCGGCCGACCTGGTCGGTGCCGAACCAATACTCCGCCGACGGCGCGCGATTGCGCTTGGCCGGCGCGATCGCGGTCGGATCGACGGACGTCAACAGCGGCGCCAAGGCGGCGATGCTGAGCAGGATCAGCAGCAGAATGCCGCCAATCACCACGTTCGGATGGTTGAGCGCAAAGTTCAGCACCGGGCCGCGCGCTTTTCGCGGCGGATAGACCGCCTGCGGCGGCGTGAAGGCCGCAGCCTTCGTCTGGGCTGTGGGAGACGTGGTGCTCAATATCTGATCCTCGGATCAAGCACGGTGTAGATCAGGTCGATCAGCAGATTGACCAGCACATAGACGAACGAGAACAGCAGCACCACGCCCTGGATGACGGGATAGTCGCGCCTGAGGATCGAATCGAGCGTCAGCCGGCCGAGACCGGGAATGGCGAACACGCTTTCGGTCACCACCGCGCCGCCGATCAACAGCGCTATGCCGATGCCGATCACGGTGACAATCGGCACCGCTGCATTCTTCAGTGCATGCAGGAACAGGATGTCACGTCGGGCAACGCCCTTGGCAAGCGCGGTGCGAATGTAGTCCTGGCTCAGCACTTCCAGCATCGTCGCGCGGGTGATGCGGGCGATCAGCGCGATGTAGATGAAGCCCAGCGCCAGGGACGGCAGCACCAGGTTTTCGAGCCACGGCAGGATGCCTTGCGAGATCGGCGTATAGCCCTGCACCGGCAACAGGTCCCAACGCAGCGCGAACAGGTAGATCAGCACGTAGCCGACGACGAACACCGGCGCGGAAAAACCGACCACGGCCAGCGCCATCAGGGCGGTGTCGATCCAGGTGCCGCGCTTCCAGGCGGCGATTACCCCCATCGGCACCGCGATGACGATGGCAAGGACCAGCGTCAGCAGCATCAGCGACAATGTCGGCTCGATGCGCTGTGCGATCATGCCCGACACCGGCAGCTTGGTCAGGATCGATTTTCCGAGATCGCCGTGCAGGATGCCCCACGACCATTCGAAGAAGCGCGTATGGAACGGCCGGTTGAGCCCCATCGCCTCGCGAATTCGGGCGATGTCGGCGTCGGTCGCCTGGTCGCCAGCATTGGCCGCGGCCGGATCGGAGGGGTCGAGATAGATCAGCGAGAACACGATCAGCGCCACGACAGCCATGACCGGGATCGTCGCCAGGATGCGTCTCAGGATGTAGGCGAGCATTAGGGGTTGGTGCCTTGTTATCCGCCAATTCGCGAAGTCGCGTAGGTTGGGTTAGGACGCCCCCTTGCGTCCGTAACCCAACAACTTACGTAGCCCCCGCGGAACGTTGGGTTACGCGCGAAGGGGCGCGCCAACCCAACCTACGAGTGAGACCAGCGTAGCGTCCATTCAAGCCTTCTTGACGTCCCAGAAGAACGGCAGCGGGCCCTTGACGATGCCGGTCACGTTGGTGCGCCAGGCCTGGTAGATCTGGAAGAAGCCGGTCGGCGCGTAGACCGCGTTGGCGAATGCTTCCTTGTTGAGGCGCACGATGGCGGCCTTTTCCTCGTCGAGGCTCTTGGCCTCGAACCAGGCTTCGACCTCCTTCTCGATCGTGGGGATGTTTGGCCAGCCGAACCACGCCTTGTCGCCGTTGGCGCGGATCGCGGTGTAGCTTGCCGGGTTCACGCAATCGGCGCCGGCGTGCCAGGTGTGGAACATGTGCCAGCCGCCGGCGGCTCCAGGCGGCTCCTTCTTGGCGCGCCGCGAGCCGACGGTGCCCCAATCGGTCGCCACGAAATCGACCGTCATGCCGATCTTCTTCAACAGGTCGGCGGTCACCTCGCCCATCGGCTTGAGCAATGGCTGATCCTGCGCCACGACGCAGGTGATCGGCTCGCCCTTGTAGCCGGCTTCAGCCAGCAGCTTCTTCGCCGCATCGATGTTGCGCGGACCTTTCAGGATATCGCCGCCCTCTTCGGTGTAGAGCGGCGTGCCCGGAGTGAAGAAGCTCGGCAGCGTCTTCCACAGGTTGGTGTCGTCGCCGATCACCGCCCGCATGTAGTCTTCCTGGCTGAGCGCCGTCAGCACCGCGAGCCGCGCCTTGACGTTGTTGAACGGCGGATGCAGGTGGTTGAAGCGGAACGAGCCGATGTTGCCGAGCGGATCGGCGATGTCGAGCTTGATGTTCTTGTTCTTCTTCAGGATCGGCGCGAGATCGGTCGAGGCGATCTCCCACCAGTCGATCTCGCCGTTCTGCAGCGCCGCCGACGCGGTCGCCGCGTCCGGCATGATCACCCACTCGACGCGGTCGACATAGCATCTTCTTGCCGCCCGACAGCCAGCTCGACGGCTCCGAGCGCGGCACGTAGTCGGCGAAGCGCTCGAATACCGCCTTGGCGCCGGGCACCCACTCGCTCTTGGCGAATTTCATCGGACCGGAGCCGACATACTCGGTGATCTGCTGGAACGCGTCGGTCTTGGCCAAGCGCTCCGGCATCATGAAGGCGCATGGCGTGTTGTTCTTGCCGAGCGCCAGCAGCATCTTCGGGAACGGCTTGCCAAGCACCCACTTGAAGGTGCGATCGTCGACCGCCGTCAGTTCCTTCTGGACGGCAGCGATCAGCAGGCCCATCGGATCGCGCTTCGACCAGCGGGCAAGGCTTGCGACGCAATCCTTGGCAGTGACCTTCTCGCCGTCGTGCCACTTGAGGCCGTCGCGCAGCTTGAACGTCCAGGTCAGGCCGTCCGCGGACACCTCCTCACTCTCGACCATCTGGCGCTTCGGCGACAACTGGTCGTCGACGCCATAGAGCATGTCCCAGACCATCGCCGAGGCGTTGCGCACGACGTACTGGGTTCCCCAGATCGGGTCGAAGTTGGCGAGATTGGCTTGCGGCACGAACTTGAGCGCCTTGGCCGCGGCGCCCTGCGAAATGGCCGGCATGGGGAACCCGCCAAGGCCGATCAGACCGGCGCCACCCATCGACTTGAGTGCCGTTCTACGTGTGAGCTTCACTGGAAACCTCCCTGAACCCGTCTGTTGCCGACGCTAAGCGTAGAGGTTTGCATTGAATTGTGACAAGTGCAATCGCCGCCCTGAATTTGAGCGGGGTGCAAAAAATTCGAGCTGTGGTTGACGGCTGCCGCAGCACGGAGCTGGTCACTTAGGCGACGCAATCCCAACCTCTGCCAATACCTCGTTGGTGTGCTGGCCGAGATCGGGAGCGGGATGGCGCACCTCGCACGGGGCCTGGGCGAGTTTCATCGGGAAGCCGAGCATGCGCACCATGCCGTGGCCGGGGTGGGCCACATCGATCGCCATCTGCTGGTGCTTGATCTGCGGGTCCTCGAACACGCCGGCGAGGCTGTGCACGGGCCCGCAGGGGATACCGGCGCCATTGATCAGTTCGATCCAATATTCGGCCGTGTTCTGGACCAGCACGCCCTCGACCGCCGCGTTGAGCCGGGCCCGGTTCTTCACCCGCAGCGGATTGGAGGCGAAATCCGGATCTGACTTCAATTGCGAAAGTCCCAGCGCGTCCATCAGGCGGCCGAAGAACACGTCGTCGTTGGGCGCCACCGCGATCGGGTCGGTGCTGGTCTTGAACAGGCCATAGGGGGCGGCGATCGGATGGTCGTTGCCGGTGCGAACCGGGATTTCGCCGCTAGCGAAGAAATTCGAGGCGAGATAGGCGAGCAGACTGACCATGCCGCTGGTCATGCTGACGTCGACGTGCTCATGCCCGCCATGGCGCTCGCGGCCGAGCAGCGCCGCCGTCACGCCCAGCGCGCAGTAGATGCCGGCGACCAGGTCGCTGATCGGCAGGGCGGAGCGCAGCGGCGGGTCCTCGGCGCGGCCGTTGGTGCTCATGAAGCCGCTCATCGCCTGGGCGATGAAATCGAACGCCGGGCGATCCTTGTAGGGGCCCTGCGAGCCAAAGCCCGAGATGCTGGCGGTGACGAGGCCGGGCCGCAGTTCCTGCAGCCGTGCCTCGCTGAAACCGAGGCGGGTGAGCACGCCGGGCCGAAAGTTCTCGACCAGCGCGTCGGCGCTGCGGATCAGCGCTTCCAGCGCCGTCTTGCCCTGCGGCGATTTCAGATCGAGCACGATCGAGCGCTTGTTGCGATTGAAGCCGGCGAAGTACCACGACAGCCCCTCGACCTGCGTGCCCTGGCTGCGTACGCTGTCGCCTTCCGGCGCCTCGATCTTGATGATATCGGCGCCGAGATCGCCGAGCATCATGGTGCAGAACGGCCCCGACAGGACCCGCGTCAGATCGACGATGCGGAATCCGGACAGCGGCTGGCGGGCGGCGGCAGTCATTGCGGTGGCTCTCCTCACGTAATTCGGGGCGCAATTCGGGGGCAGTTACCGATTGCAACAGGAGCGTGCTATTCGTTGACGCTATCCCAAATCGGTAACTGTCCCCGAATTACAGAGCAACAGGCAAGCACCCCATGGACCGGATCGAAATCGTCGAAGTCGGACCGCGCGACGGCGTCCAGAACATCCCGCATTTCGTACCCACCGAGACCAAGGTGGCGCTGATCAAGGCGCTGATCGCGGCCGGCATCAAGCGCATGGAGATCGGCTCGTTCGTCTCCCCGAAGGCGATCCCGCAGATGCGCGACATGGAAGATGTGGTCACGCAGCTGGGGCCGACCCCCGGCGTGCGCGGCATGGCGCTGGTGCCGAACGCGCAAGGCGCCAAACGCGCGCTCGCCGCCGGCATCAAGGACATCGAGTTCGTGATCTCGATGTCGGACGCGCACAACATGAGCAACGTGCGCCGGCCGACCGGGGCCTCGATCGACGATCTCAAGGCGACCCTCGCCGAGATCGACCCGAAGCGCCAACTCAAGACCCGCATCGGGCTTGCGACCTCGTTCCACTGCCCGTTCGCCGGCGTCATGGACGAGACCGCCGTGCTCGGCACCATCGAGCGCATCGTGGCGTTGCGCGACGGCTTCGAGCTGGCCTTGAGCGACACCACCGGCATGGCCATTCCGGCGCACGTCAAGAGCCTCGCCGCCAAGGCGATCAAGGCGTTCGGCCGGCAGGCGACCTTCACCTTCCACGGTCATGACACCGCTGGCTTCGGCATCGCCAATGTACTGGCCGCCATGGATGCCGGAATCCGTTCGTTCGACGGCTCGGTCGGCGGCCTCGGCGGCTGCCCGTTCGCGCCCGGCGCCACCGGCAACATCGCGACCGAAGACATGGTCTACCTGTTCAAGCGTATGGGGATCGAGACCGGCATCGACCTCGACAAGCTGTTCGACGCCAGCGACATCGCCGTCAATCTGCCCGGCGCGGTGACCGGCAGCCACGCCCGCAAGATCCCGCGCGACCGGCTGTTCGACACCGGCGCAGCCTACACGGCAAGAGCCATTCCGACCTGAATGATCGTTGCCGTTGCCTCTCCCAGTGGCGCCTTTCGCGCGTACGGGCTCGTCCCCTCTCCCTGCGCACTGCACTGGCGCGGGGAGAGGGTTAGGGTGAGGGGCGGCAACACGAAGGCTCTATCAACAGCGGGCCAGGCTGGATGCCTGTGGGGCGACGAACAAATGGCGCCAACACAAGCGGCCGCCCCTCACCCTCGGCCGGCAAAACCGCCGGCCTCTGCCCTCTCCCCCGAAGCGGCGGGGAGAGGGGGAGGTGGCGCAAAACACCGCCGCGCAAGAGGAGTAAGGAAAGCAAGTTGGAAATGCTAGAAGGTGGGGGATGAAAGGGGGCGTTAATTGTGGCTGACAACGCCCCCTCTTGCCCTCTGAGGTCAACCTCAATTGCGCGCGTGAGGCGGGTCAGGCTGGTCGCTCGATCCGCGTCAGACCGCCCATGTAGGGCCGCAAGACCTCGGGGATCGCGACCGAGCCGTCGGCCTGCTGGTAGTTCTCCAGGATCGCGACCAGGGTGCGGCCGACCGCGAGGCCGGAGCCGTTGAGGGTGTGCACGAACTGCGGCTTGCCGTCCTTGGCCTTGAAGCGGGCGTCCATGCGACGGGCCTGGAAATCGCCGCACACCGAGCACGACGAGATTTCGCGATAGGCATCCTGGCCCGGCAGCCAGACCTCGATGTCATAGGTTTTCTGGGAGGCAAAGCCCATGTCGCCGGTGCACAGCAGCACGGTGCGGTAGGGCAACCCAAGCTTTTCCAGGATGTTCTCGGCCGAGCGGGTCATGCGCTCGTGCTCGTCCAGTGATTTGTCGGGCGTGGTGATCGAGACCAGCTCGACCTTGGTGAACTGGTGCTGGCGGATCATGCCGCGGGTGTCGCGGCCGGCGGCACCGGCCTCCGAGCGGAAGCACGGCGTCGCGGCGGTGAAGCGCCAGGGCAGCTTCGCCTCGTCGATCACCTGCTCGCGAGCAAGGTTGGTGAGGGACACTTCGGCTGTGGGGATGAGCCAGAGACGTATTCACCCGAACTCGGACATCATGTAAGGCGCATATGCGTCGCCTAACTTCTTGCTCCAATCAGCTACGGCTTCTCCCTTGCCCGACAATGTCAACAAATCAGCAGCGCCACTTATCTAACTGCTCTACCTCGACCGAGAATGTTTTAAACAAATCCTCCTTGAACTTCGGCAAGTTGCCGGTGCCATAGGCGGCCTGAATCCCGACCAGCATCGGCGGGTTGACCTCGGTGTAGCCGCCGATCTGGCCGTTGGCCGGCGCGGTATGGGTGTCGAGCATGAAGGCGGCGAGCGCCCGCTCCATCCGCGCCAGTGCACCTTTCAGGAACACGAACCGCGCGCCCGAAACCTTGGCGGCGGTCTCGAAATCCATCAGGCCCAGCGCCTCGCCGATCTCGAAATGCTGCTTCGGCTTGAAGGCGAACTTCGGCGGCTGGCCGACCCGGCGGACCTCGACGTTGTCCTTCTCGTCGGCGCCCTCGGGCACGTCGTCGCGCGGCAGGTTGGGGATGACTTCGAGGATTTTTCGAATTTCGTCATCGAGCCGGCGCTCTTCGGCCTCGCCGTTGCTAAGCGTCTCCTTCAGCGCCGCGACCTCGGCCATCAGCTTCGCCGCCAGCGCCTCGTCCTTGGTCGCCTTGGCCTTGCCGATCTCCTTCGAAGCGGCATTGCGGCGCGCCTGCGCCTCCTGCAGACGGGTGAGATGGGCCCGGCGCTCCTCGTCCTTCTTGAGGATCACGGCCGACAGCGGCTCGAGCTTGCGCTTCTTCAAGCCGGCATCGAACGCGGCGGGGTTGTCACGAATCCATTTGATGTCGAACACGGGCGCAATTCCTGTCGGTGGCGTCGATGCGCCGACCTATAAGCGCCGAACCTTGCGTGGTCCAGGGCAAGCACATCGCGGCTGACGAAGCGCCGATGCCGTAGGTTGGGTTAGCGCCCCGTTTGGCGCGTAACCCAACATCGCACGGGGATCGAAGTCGTTGGGTTACGGCCGCCGAAACCGGCGACCTAACCCAACCTACACGGACGCGATTTTGGCACCGCCACATCAACTACCGGCAGCTGTGCGTCCAGCCCAAAAATCATGCTGCGACGCGCGGAATATCGATGCCGACACGCCACGTCACTCGTCGTCGTCTTTGGCTTCCGCGTCCTTCTTTTCCAGGTAGGCGACGGCCAGCACCGCGACCTCGTAGAGCAGCACCGTCGGCAGCGCCATGGCGATCATGCTCAAGGGATCGGGCGGCGTCAGCACGGCGGCAATGGTGGCGATACCGACGATGGCATAGCGCCGCTTGTCGCGCAGACCGGCCGCGGTGACGAAGCCGGCGCGCGCCAGCAGCGTCAGCACGACCGGCAGCTGGAAGCAGATGCCGAAGCCGAAGATCAAGGTCATGATCAGCGACAGGTACTCCGACACCTTCGGCAACAGCTCGATGGTCGCCTGGCCGTCGCCGCCAACCTGCGTCAGGCCCATCGAGAACTGGATCAGCAGCGGCATGGCGATGAAATAGACGACCGACGCGCCCAGCACGAAAAAGCACGGCGTTGCAATCAGATAGGGCAGGAAGGCGCCGCGCTCGTTGCTGTAGAGGCCGGGGGCCACGAACTTGTAGATCTGCGTCGCCACCACCGGGAACGACAGGAAAGCAGCACCGAACATCGCCAGCTTGATGTTGGTGAACAGCTGCTCGAGGAAGTGCGTTGCGATCAGCTTGCAGTGGTTGTCGCCGGCCACCCGGCAGTAAGGCCACAGCAGCAGGTTGAAGACATGCTTCGCCAGAAAGAAGCACAGCAGAAACATGATGATGAACGACAGCATCGACCAGATCAGCCGCGTCCGCAGCTCGATCAGATGCTCCATCAACGGCGCCTTCGACGCCTCGATGCGCTCGCGCTCTTCCCGTTCGCGGCGTTCCCGCTCTTCTTTGCCGCGTAGACCCTTGTCGCTCACGTCGCTCACGCTCCGGCTTTCGTCAGCGAAGGCTCAGAGCCCGGCAGCTCAGGCAATGCCGGCAGCTCGGTGGCGATCTGGCCGCTGTCGAGCGGCGGCGACACCGCGTCCGCCGGCGTGTCATTGCCCATTTGCGTAATGTCGGAGGCGGCCGTCTCGAGCGGCTTGACGCTATCCTCGGCGCTGCGCTCGATTTCGCGGACGCTGTCGGTCGCCGTGCGCTTGATGTCCTCGACGTCCTTGCGGATCTGTTCGAGTTCGGTGTCCTTCATCGCCTCGTCGAACTGGCGGCGGAATTCGTCGGCTTGGCGGCGGATCTGGCCGACGAACTTGCCGATGGTGCGCAGCAGCGCCGGCAGGTCTTTCGGACCCACCACGACGATCGCCAGCATGGCGATGATGATCAGTTTGCTCCAGCCGAGATCGAACACGCGATCCTCAAGCAGCTTTCAATTGGGCCCATGACATAGTTCGACCGCCGGCCCCGGCCGGTGGCGGCACTCACATCGTCGCCGGCGTTCAGCCGACCCTAGTCTGCTGGCCCGGCGCATCCGGCGTCTTCGCCTGGGCGTCGATCACCTTGGGCGGCTCAGACTTCTTGACGACATCCTCGTCCTCGGCCATGCCCTTCTTGAAGCTTTTGATTCCTTTGGCGAAATCGCCCATGATCTCGGAGATCTTGCCTTTGCCGAACAGCAACAGCGCGACGGCCAGCAGGATGAGCATATGCCAAATGCTGAAGGTACCCATGGCGAATTCAAACTCCGGACTTTTGCCGCCGCGGCACGCAGCAGGCGAGGTTTCACGTTGCGACAACTCTTACAGGTAAGCGCTACCCCCGGCAAGGGAAGTGCCGCCGTTTCAGATAATTAGGTGGCGTCGGGCCGCCGTGGAGGGCGAAGCGGCAAAACGCCTCGTGGTGGTACGCGCGTCAACGAAAAATTCACTATTCCGGCCAAGGCTGGTCAATGCCGTTGCCGGCGCGACGCCCGCGCCACGATATCAAGAGGAACCAATGTCGACGTCGCCCGCAGCCGCCTGGCCGATCGCCTCGAGCGATGGGCGCAGCGCGCGCCGGCGGCCGCGGCGGCGTGGTGCGTTGCGCAGTGCCGGCTTGGCGCTGGCGCTGTTGGCGGCGGCGATCGCCGGCAGTGTCGCGGTGCTAACCCTCGCCGACACACCCTATGCCGATGCGAGCGACACGCCTGCGCGCCATAGCGTGATCGCGCAACTCGATGCGCTGGCCGGGCGGATCGGCCTTGGGCTCGACCAGATCGAGATCTCAGATCATCGCTTCACCTCC
This sequence comes from uncultured Alphaproteobacteria bacterium, assembly GCA_963741505.1. Taxonomy (GTDB): domain Bacteria; phylum Pseudomonadota; class Alphaproteobacteria; order Rhizobiales; family Hyphomicrobiaceae; genus JAKFWF01. The sequence continues at coordinate 328,111 of CAVUIJ010000013.1, forward strand.
GACAGCGATATTCTTGACGCCGTCGATCTGGCCAATGTGCACTCCTTCATCCGCTTCGACAGTATTGCGATCCGCGCCCGCATCGAGCGTCTGGCCTGGGTCGATACCGTCACGATCGAGCGGCTGCTGCCGAACCGGGTCGCCATTCGCGTTACCGAGCGCCGTCCGTATGCGGCCTGGGATCGCGGCCCGCGCGACATTCTGATCGACGCCACCGGGCGGCCACTGGCGACCGTCGCGCGCAATTCGGCGCCGGACCTGCCCCGTGTCGCCGGCGAGCACGCTCCGGAAGACGCGCGCCGGCTGCTCGATCTGGTCGCCGCCTACCCCGACGTCGCCCAGCGCCTGGCGCAGGCCGAGCGTGTATCAGGCCGGCGCTGGCGGCTGGTGCTGCGCGACGGCAGCCGCGTCGAGCTGCCGGCCGACGCCGACGCAGCGGCACTCGCCATGCTGGTCGAGCCGCGGCCGGAAGGGCGGCTCATCGACGTTGCCGCCGGCGTCATCGACCTGACCGTGCTGCGCCGCATCACGATCCGCCCTTCGCCGTCCGTGAAGCGGAGCTGACGCCGTGGCCCAATCGAAGCGCACGGCGATATCGGGCGGCCGTAACCGTCATCCCAGGGTGATCGGCGTGCTCGATATCGGCACCGCCAAGATCTGCTGCCTTATCGTCACCGAGAGCAACCCGCCGCGCCTTGTAGGATTTGGCCACCAGCGCGCCCGCGGCATCAAGGCCGGCATCGTCGTCGATCTCGACGAGGCCGAGCAGGCGATCCGCGCCGCTGTGGCGCAGGCCGAACGACAGGCAGGCGTGACGCTCGAAGCCGTGCACGTTGCGATCGCCGGTGGCCAGTTGCAGTCGGAACACTTCACAGCCACCGCACAGATCACCACCGGTATCGTCAGCAACACCGATATTGGCCGCGTGATCGATGGCGCCCGCCATTTCTGCGAGCGCGACGGCCGTGCCCTCGTCCACCTCAACCTGATCGCCTACCGGCTCGACGCCTCGCCTGGTGTGCGCGATCCGCGCGGCATGGCCGGCCGCATCCTGGCCGGCGACATGCATGCCGTCACCGCCGACGACGGCCCGGTGCGCAACCTCAGCCTGCTGGTGGAGCGCTGCTTCCTCAGGCCGGTCCGATTGACCCCGGCAGCCCTCGCCAGCGCCCGGGCCGTCGCGACGGCGGAAGAAATGCGTGCCGGCGTCACCGTGATCGACATCGGCGCCGGCACCACCTCGGTTGGCGTCATTGCCGATGGCCACGACATATTCGCGGCCAGCGTTCCGATCGGCGGCAATCACCTGACATTCGACATTGCGAGCGCATTGCACACGCCGCTTGCAGAAGCCGAGCGAATCAAAGTGCTTTATGGCACAATGGTGGAAGCCAGCTCGGATGAGCGCGACATCGTGACTTATCCACGATCGAATGAGTCCGAGGTGGAGTTGTATCAGACAACGCGTGCGCAGATTCGTGCCATCATAACACCGCGCGTGGAGAGTTTGCTGAACCAGGCCATCGAAAAGCTTGTGGCGAGCGGGCTGCAGGCCTATGGGGGAGGCAGGTTCGTTCTGACCGGCGGTGGTGCGCAACTTGTGGGCCTGCCGATGTTCGCGGGTCGGCTCCTGGGAGCACCCGTTCGCGTTGCGGCGCCGCGGCCTTTGGCGGGCATGAGCCCGAGTTCTTGTACACCTGCGTTCGCGACAGCCATCGGACTGGTGGCTGCGGCGGCAAATGCGGCGACCCTGGCCCCTGCCGAGCCGCGGGTGGCCATGTCGGATGGCGGTTATCTCGGCCGGGTCGGCCAATGGTTGCGTGAAGCGTTCTGAAGACGCAGCAGCGCGGCGGGCCAGCCGGCCGCGCGCAAATTGAGCCCAGGTGGAACGGGGATGAACATCAAGCTCGAGCTGCCCAAGCTGACCGATCTGCGCCCACGCATCACCGTGATCGGTGTCGGCGGTGCGGGCGGCAACGCGATCAACAACATGATCGCCTCGGGCCTGGAGGGCGTCGAATTCGTCGTCGCCAACACCGACGCCCAGGCCCTGGCGCAGTCGAGCGCGGAACATCGCATTCAATTGGGCGTCAACCTGACCGAAGGCCTTGGCGCCGGCTCACGCCCCGAGATCGGCCAGGCCGCGGCGGAAGAGGCGCTCGACGAGATCCGCGCCCAGATCTCGGGCTCGCATATGGTCTTCGTCGCCGCCGGCATGGGCGGCGGCACCGGCTCGGGCGCGGCCGGCGTCATCGCCCGCATCGCCAAGGAACTCGGCGTCCTCACCGTCGGCATCGTCACCAAGCCATTCCAGTTCGAGGGCGTCCGTCGCATGCGCGTCGCCGAGGCCGGCATCACCGAGCTCGCCCGCTACGTCGACACCCTGATCGTCATTCCGAATCAGAACCTGTTTCGCATCGCCAACGAGCGCACGACATTTGCCGAAGCCTTCGTGCTGGCCGATCAGGTGCTCTATTCCGGCATCGCCTGCATCGTCGACCTGATCGTCAAGGACGGCTTGATCAACCTCGATTTCGCCGACGTCCGCACCGTCATGACCGGCATGGGCACGGCGATGATGGGCACTGGCGAAGCCAGTGGCGAGCGCCGCGCCATCGTCGCTGCCGAGGAGGCGATCACCAACCCGCTGCTCGACGACGTCTCGCTCAAGGGCGCCCGCGGCTTGCTGCTGTCGATCATCGGCGGCAAGGACCTGACACTCTATGAGGTCGACGAGGCGGCGAGCCGCATCCGCCAGGAAGTCGATCCGGAAGCCAACATCATCGTCGGCGCCTCGTTCGACGAAACCATGGCCGACCGATTGCGCGTGTCGATCGTCGCCTCCGGCATGGCGCGCAGCGATGAGCGTGCTACCGCGCCGTTGCACGCTGCAGCCGGCCGGGCCGCGCCGCCGCCGATCCCGGGCCATCCGCACGGTCATCAGAGCGCAAACAACGAGAACCTGACGAACCTGCTTTCCAAGGCAATGGAGCCGGGCCAGGCGCCGCCCCCGCGCGAACAGACGATCTGGCAGGCACCCGGGGACGTGAGGATCCAGCACAACCTGCCGCCGATCGGCCTGCCGGCAACCCCGATGCAGTTGTCGCCGCAGCCACAGGCTGCCACTGCCGAAAGCTTCGCACCGCGCCGCACGCAGGAGTTGCCGCAGCAGTTGCGACGGATGCCGGAAGTTGACGATTTTCCACCGGTTGGCCAACGTGAATACCGGGCTCGCGCGGCATCGCCCGACACCGCCTCGGCCGTCGGCCCGCGAGTTTATCACGGCGCCCCTGCAGCCCCGCCGCGCAAGCCCGGGCTGTTCGAGCGGCTGACCGGTCGGGCGCGCCGCGATAGCGAATCACCGCAAGCCAGAAGCGCTGTTTATCCACAGGCCGCGCTGCGCGGCGAGCACCCTGGCACCGCGACCACGAAACCGGGGGCTGGATCGCGCGCTCAATCCGATGCTCAGCGCGCTTCGAGCGGACAGCCTCAAGACGCTGAACTACCAGCGCTTTTCAATCGCGACCGGACTTGATCAGATCACTGTTTCAACAGCATTTGCCGTAGCCATTGCGGAATGAAACAGATCGTAACAAGGCGTAAGAAACCGTGATTTGTCCCCAGGCGAAATAGCGAGCTATCGTTCGTCTACAGGGACAGAGTTGAGATAGCTGGATGGCAGGGCACTGTTAGCTAATTCAGGCAGCCGACTCTGAAGGACAGACTACCTACTGGGCACATGGGGGATGGTTTCGAGCAGGGTTTGGGAACCTTGTTCGATCCATCGAGGATCGAGGGACAGCGCTCATATGTCGAAGCGATTCATCGGCGCACGACAAACTACAATTGTGCGTGAGATCGAGTTGAAGGGCACGGGGGTGCACAGTGGAGCACCGGTATCGCTGGTGCTCCACCCTGCCGAAGCCAATACTGGGCTTCGCTTCATCGTCAGCAAGCGCAGGCGCATCGTGGCAGAAATTCCTGCCGATGTGCGGTTTGTGAAGAATCTCACGCTTTGCACCGTCATAGGCGACGACACTGGCGCCAGCGTCAGCACCGTCGAGCATCTGTTGGCCGCCCTGCGCGGTCTCGGCGTCGATAACTGCTATATCGAGGTCGACAGCAAAGAAGTGCCGATCATGGACGGCAGCTCGGCACCATTCGTCGAGGCCATTGACGAGGTCGGCATCCGCGAGTTGTCGGAGCCGCGCACATTCTTGAAGGTTCTGAAGCCGGTCCGCGTCGAGGACGGCGATTGCTGGGGCGAAATCGCACCGCACAGTGGCTTCCATCTCGACATCGAAATCGATTTCGACACGGCTATCATCGGCCGCCAGCGTCTCGCGCTGGAGATGTCGCCCAGCGTATTCCGCACTGAGATCTCGCGCGCCCGCACTTTCGGCTTCATGCGCGACGTCGAGCGGCTATGGAAAGCCGGCCTCGCGCTCGGCGCCTCGCTCGACAACACCGTGGCCATCGGCGACGACCGCATTCTCAACCGCGAGGGCCTGCGCTACGCGCAAGAGTTCGTCCGCCACAAGTTCCTTGATGCCGTCGGCGATCTGGCGCTTGCCGGTCATCCCATTCTTGGCGCCTACCGCTCGGTCCGTGGCGGCCATCGTCTCAATGCCCACGTGCTGCAGGCCCTGCTGGCGGATGCCACCGCCTGGACGATGGTGCAGGCGCCGCGGGTACGCGAGCAGGCGGTTTTCCGCACCTCGCCAATCGCGCTCGCCGCCGGCGAGTGAACCGTGTCGATTTCGCACTAGCGGCTGTTTCGTTCGCCGGCAGTCGGTACGCTGCCTTGGCATCGCCTCAGTTCAGCTGAATATCGCTGTGTGGCAATCGTCCTCGTGCTTTGCGGTATGCGCGAACTCGTGTGCTATCTTGAAGGCACAATTTGACGGCTGGCTGGGAACTTGAAGCCGGATGATGATGCGCAACCTTGCCAAAATGCTGCTGCTCACAGGCGCCCTCGGCGCCGGCATCGCCCTGGGCGGTTGCTCGTCGTCAAGCGACGCCGCCAAGGCCGCGCTCAACCCCGATCCGCCGGACCGCATGTACGCCATCGCCGATGCCTTCATGGCCAAGGGCAAGTGGGAAGACGCCGCCAAGAAATTCGAGGATCTCGACCGCGATCACCCGTATGCGCCGGAAGCCCGCCGCGCCATCGCGATGTCGTCCTATGCCTACTACAAGGCTGGCAAATACCCAGAAGCGATTGCCAATGGCAAGCGCTACACCACCATGCATCCGGGCACCAAGGAGGCGGCACTTGCGCACTACGTGGTGGCGAGTTCCTACTACGACGAGATACGTGGGCCGGACCGTGACCAGTCGAACACCCGCAAGGCGCTGGCCGAGTTCAAGGCGCTGAAGGCGCGGTATCCAGACAGCCAGTACGCCAAGGACGTCGACAATAAGATCCGCATCTGTGAGGATTCGCTCGCCGCCGCCGAGATGGTGGTCGGCCGCGCCTATCTGAAGCAGAAGCACTACCAGTCGGCGATCAATCGCTTCAAGGTGGTGGCGACCGAGTACCAGACCACCCAGCACGTCGAAGAGGCGCTGATGCGCCTGACCGAGGCCTTCATGTTGCTCGGCATCAAGAATGAGGCGCAGAACGCGGCGGCGGTGCTCGGCCACAACTTCCCCGACTCGCAGTGGTACAAGGACGCCTACGCGCTGCTGCAGTCGGAAGGCATGGCACCGCGCGAGGAAGGCAACTCGTGGCTGAGCAAGGCCTGGCAGGGCATCAAGGTGCCGAAGCTGTCGTTGACCTCGCAGTAAGCGCGACGCAATTCTCGCCCTCCGCCGGATGCGGAATTGATTGCATCACACGCTTGTGGAATCCTGCAGCGATGCCAGCCGTCGGGTGATTTTGCTTGGCGCATCACGCATGACCGCAAGGTGAGACAGCAGTGGCGACGCGCTCCAAAGCATCGACCGAGGCATTAACTGAGGCCGCAGCCGAACTCGAGCGGCTGCGCGCCGAGATCACCCGCCACGACCAGCTCTATTTCGGCAAGGATGCACCGGAAATCTCGGACGCCGAATACGATGCGCTGCGCCGCCGGCTCGACGCGCTCGAGGCGCAGTTCCCACGGCTCAAGACGCCCCAGAGCCCGTCGGCGAAGGTCGGCGCCGCGCCCGCTGAAGGCTTCGGCAAGATCCGGCACGCGGTGCCGATGCTGTCGCTCGGCAATGCTTTCGAGGACAGCGACGTCGCCGAGTTCAGCGAGCGCGTTCGTCGATTTCTGAATATCGCCGCCGACCGGCCACTGGCCTTCACCGCCGAACCCAAGATCGACGGCCTGTCGATTTCGCTGCGCTACGAGCATGGTCGCTACGTGCAGGCCGCCACCCGCGGCGATGGCTCCGAGGGCGAGAACGTCACCGCCAACGTCGCGACGATAGCTGAGATCCCGAAGGCGCTGCGGCGCGGCGCGGGCGATCAGATCCCCGACGTCATCGAAGTGCGCGGCGAGATCTATCTCAGCCATCACGACTTCCGACGCCTCAACGAGGCGCAGGCGACGAGCGGACAGAAGGTATTCGCCAATCCACGCAATGCGGCAGCCGGCTCCTTGCGGCAGCTGGATGCAACGATCACCGCCGGGCGTCCGCTGCGCTTCTTCGCCTATGCGTGGGGTGAGATATCGCAGCCGCCGGCCGATACGCAGTCGGGCATGATCGAGCGGTTCGCCAAGTGGGGCCTGCCCACGAACCCGTTGATGCGCTTATGCGAGACCGCCGACGAACTGCTCGCCTATTACCGCGAGATCGGCGCGAAGCGCTCGAAGCTCGGCTACGACATCGACGGCGTCGTCTACAAGGTCGATCGGCTCGACTACCAGGAGCGGCTAGGCTTCGTCAGCCGCGCCCCCCGCTGGGCGATCGCCCACAAGTTCCCGGCCGAACAGGCGATGACGACGCTCACCGGCATCGACATCCAGGTCGGCCGCACCGGTGCGCTGACGCCGGTCGCGAAGCTGCAGCCGGTCACCGTTGGCGGCGTCGTGGTCTCGAACGCGACGCTGCACAACGAGGACGAAATCGCGCGCAAGGACGTGCGGGTCGGCGACACCGTCGTCGTCCAGCGTGCCGGCGACGTGATCCCGCAGGTCGTCAGCGTGGTGCTGGACAAGCGGCCGCATGGCGCCAAGCGTTTCGCGTTCCCGCACACCTGCCCGGCGTGCGGATCGGCTGCTGTCCGCGACACCGACGAAGAGGCCGGCACCGCCGAAGTCGTGCGCCGCTGCACCGGCGGCCTGACCTGCCCGGCGCAGGCCAAGGAGCGGCTGAAGCATTTCGTTTCCCGCAATGCCTTCGACATCGAAGGCCTCGGCGACAAGCAGATCGAGGCATTTTACGACGACGGCCGCATTCGCCAGCCGGCCGATATCTTCACGCTCGCCGATCGCGACCGCGACTCGCCGACCAAGCTCGCCGATCAGAAGGGCTTCGGCCAGAAGTCGGTCGAAAAGCTGTGGGCGGCGATCGACGCGCGCCGGAGGGTGCCGCTCGACCGCTTCATTTTCGCACTCGGCATCCGCCACATCGGCGAAGGCACCGCCCGCGATCTCGCCAAGGCCTATGGCTCCTACGAAGCTTTCCGCGCCGGCGTCGACGCGGCGGTCGCCGGCGGCCACGGCAGCGAGGCCTACCAGGACATCGACAACATCGAAGGCATCGGCGAGACCGTGGTCGACGCCCTGATCGACTTCTTCGGCGAGAAGCACAACATCACTGCGGTCGACGATCTCCTGGCGCACATCACGGTCGCGCCATTCGCGCGCGTCACCACATCGAAATCGCCGGTGACCGGCAAGACCGTCGTGTTCACCGGCACGCTCGGCCGCATCACCCGCAGCGAGGCGAAGGCCCAGGCCGAGCGGCTCGGCGCCAAGGTCGCGGGCTCGGTATCGAAGAAGACCGACTACGTGGTGGCGGGCGAGGACGCCGGCTCCAAGCTCACCAAGGCGCGCGAACTCGGCGTCGCCGTGCTGACGGAAGAAGAGTGGCTGCAGCTGATCGGCGGCTGAGGCGCGCTGCGACCGCCATTCGTGCGCCGGACGGGCCGCCATCACTTCTCAGCCGCCCGCACCCGTTCGCGATGCCACACGTATAGCCCCGAGACGATGATGACCGCGGCGCCGGCCAGCGTCCAGTTGTCGGGTATGTGAGCGAACATCAAGAAGCCGACCACCACCGCCCATACAAACAGGCTGTAGTTATACGGCTGCAGCAACGCCGGCTCGGTCATGCCGAGCGCCCGGATCAACGCCGTGTGCCCGAGGCTGCCCATGACCGCGATCGCCGCCAGCAAGGCCCAGCCTTGTGCATCCGGCCACTGCCACACTGACGGGCCGACCAGCGTCGTGGCGCCAAGCCCGGCGAGCGCCGTGTAGAGCGTCGTCGTCTCCGGTCGGTCGACGCGGGCGCATAGCCGCACCAGGATCTGGTACAGCGCCCACATCGCCGCGCCGGCGAGCACGATCAGCACCGGCGGCTCGATCTTCTCGAAGCCGGGGCGAATGATCAGCAGCACGCCAATGAACCCGACGACGACGGCGGCCCACCGCCGCGGGCCGACCTTCTCCCCCAGCATCGGCACCGAAAGCGCCACCACCAGCAGTGGCGCCACCGCTGCGACGGCGTGCACGTCGGCGAGCGGCATCAGCTTGAAGGCGAACATGAACATGCCACTCTCGATCACCAGCAGCACCGCCCGGAACGTCTGCAGCAGCGGCCGCTGGCTGCGTGCCAGTGTCCATATCGAGCCACCCTTGCTCTGGCGGCGCAGCATGGCCACCGCCAGGCAAGTGAACACGATGTTGCGGACCCACAGGATCTGCGGGATCGGCAGCGTCTGCGAAACGATCTTGGTCAGCCCGTCCATCACTGCGAAGATGAACATCGCCGCCAGCACCAGCAGGATGGCGATGGTGGCTCGGCCGGGGCGCTGGTCGGGCGCTGCCGTCACGTCACCCGCTCCGCGATTGCCGGCATTTTCGCCCTCTGTGACGCCAGCTGCACCAGTATGATCGCCGCGAGGATGAGGCTGGCGCCGATCCAGCCGAGCCACGACAGCCGCTCGCCGAGCATCAGCGCGCCGGCGATCGCCGCGATCACCGTCTCGAAGCTGACGATGATGGTCGCTTCCGCGGCCGAGGTATGCTTCATCGCCATCGCCAACAGCGTGAACGTCAACGCGCTCGACAGCACGCCGACGAAGGCGATCGATGGCAGCGCCGCGATGATGCCCGGCCAGGTCGTGGTCTCGCTCGCCAGCGACACGAGCAGGCCAAGACCGCCGACGACTGCGAACTGTATGGCGGTAAATGTCACCGGCCGGTTGTGACGCGAAGAATAGCTGACCACGGTCAGATGGATCGCCCAGAAAACGGCGCAGATCGCGACAAAGCCGTCACCCCGATTGAAGCCGTCGATCGTGCCGCCGCCCAGCAGCCAGGTACCGATGAACGAAAGTGCCACGGCGATCCACACCTCCGCGGTCGGACGCTGGCGGATCCAGAGCCAGGCGATGAACGGCGTCACGATCACGTAGAGGCCGGTGAGGAAACCGGTATTGCTGACCGTCGCGGTTATCAAACCGATCTGCTGGAACAGGGCACCGAGAAAGAAGGCGACGCCGCCGAGCAGGGCAACGGGTAGAAGCCCGGTCGGTGCCGGTTGCCCCGCGCGCCGGCCTTCGTTGATCGCGAATGGCAGCAGAGTGAGCGCCGCCAGAAAGCCGCGTGCCGCAATGAACGCATTGGGACCGACGTGCTCCATCGCCGTTTTCTGGAAGACGAAGGCAACGCCCCACAGGGTTGCCGCGAGCAACAGCATGAGATCGGCATGGATGCGGCGCATGGCGGGAGGGGCGTCCGATGTCAAGACTGTGATGGAGGCAGCAAAGACCGGCCCGAGCTAGACTGTTTGCAGCATTCCCGCAACTATGTTGGATAGGTCTCTTCGCGTTATGCTCTATCCCGATTTCATGGTGGATATGGTGCGCGTCGTGCGGCCGCTTGCTTTCTTTGTTGGTAACATTTATGGTACCATATTGCCATGGACGTTCACGAGTATGAGACCCGGGGCGGAATAAGCCCGTTCGCCGAATGGTTCGAGACGCTCGATGGCCGAGCGGCGGCGAAAGTGGTGACAGCGTTGACGCGTCTCGGACTTGGCAATACCTCGCACGTCAAAGGCGTCGGTGCCGGCGTATTCGAATTGAAGATCAATTATGGACCAGGCTATCGGGTCTATTTTGGTAAGGATGGCGCCTCAGTTTGCGTACTGCTTGGCGGCGGCACCAAGCAGCGCCAGCAGCGCGATATCAGGGACGCCCAGCAGTGCTGGCACGACTTCAGGGGCCGCAAGAAAGGCAAGGCATGAAATGCCATTGACCCGCTCATTCAAGGATACCGTCAAAGCCCGCGCAGAACGCGACGTGATCTTTCGCGAGGCCCTGCTCACCGAAGGCGTCGATGCCATGCTGGCAGGCGACGTCGACACCGGCAGGGCAATCCTGCGTGACTACATCAATGCGACGGTCGGTTTCGAGAAGCTCGCCAAAGACACAGGCACGCCGGCCAAGAGTCTGATGCGGATGTTCGGGCCGCGCGGCAATCCGAATGCCCGGAATCTGTTCTCGATCATTCACTGCCTGCAAGATGCCTCTGGAATCAGTCTGCGTGTCCGGCCGAGTCGCTGAGAACGCGTTCTTGAACGACGACTAACGAATTCTGGAGGCTATCACCCCGAAGCCAGCCTGTTCCCAGGGCTATCTGGACGGGCTCCTAGGGCTCGCCGTACCCGCTCCGGCGTCATCGGCATTTGCGCCATGCGCACGCCGACGGCGCGGCGGATGGCGTTGCCGACGCAGGCCGCGACCGGCACGATCGGCATCTCGGCGACGCCGCGCACGCCATAGGGCACGTTCGGCACCGGCGTCTCGATGATGACGCAGCCGATGGTCGGCAGATCGAGCGCGGTCGGCATGCGGTAGTCGAGCAGGCTGGCGTTGCGCAGCCGCCCGTCCGGCGCGTAGTCGAAGCTTTCGGTCAGCGCCCAGCCGAGCCCCTGCGCGACGCTGCCTTCGATCTGGCCCTCGACCGCGGCCGGATTGAGGGCGCGGCCGACGTCCTGGAAGGCGGTGTAGCGCAGGATCGTCACCTGACCCGTTTCGGTGTCGACTTCGACGTCGCAGACGTGGGCGCCGGCCTCGACACCGAGCGGCAGCTTGGTCGACACGCCGCGGCCGACGATTGCGCCCTCGGTCAGCGTCGCGCGCATCAGATCGTGCAGGCTGATCGAAGCAGCACCGGCGCGGAACACGCCGGCTGCATATTGAAGGGCGGCGGCGTCGCACTGCAACCGCTGCGCCGCGCGCGCGCGCAGTTGGCCAAGCGCGTCCTTGCAAGCGTAGGAGACCGCCGCCGCCATGGTGCGGCCGACGCGGCTGCCGGCTGCGGCGTCCGAATAGCCGGCCGACTTGGTGTCGCCCATGGCAACATGCACATCGTCGAGGCTGAGGCCGAACTCCTCGGCTGCCACCTGCGCCATGGTGGTGCGGGTGCCGGAAACGTCGACCGTACCCATCGTCACCATCGGCCGGCCGTCGCCGGCGATCGTCACGTGCGCCGCCGAGGTCATCGAGGTGCCGCGCCAGTAGCCGAAGGCAAGGCCGCGGCCGCGCGGCAGCTTGCCCGGCGCAAGCGGGCGGCGCCAACAATCATGGGCGGCGATCCGCTCGATGATGGTGGTGAGCCCGATCGAGGGAAACGGCGTGCCGATCGGCATCTGGCTGCCGGTAACGGCGATGTTGCGGCGGCGCAGCTCCAGCGGATCGAGATCGAGCTTCAACGCCAGTTCGTCGATCGCCTGCTCCATGGCGAAGGCCGCCTGGATGCCGCCGGGCCCGCGATAGGCCTCGGTGCGCGGCTTGTTGGTCAGGATGTCCCAGCCTTCGAGGTGCAGGTTCGCCGACTGGTAGGGCGCGGCGGAAGCCTGCATGACGAGCGTCGTCGGCGTGCCGGGAATGCCGCCGGTGTCGAACACGTAGCGGCCTTGGATCGCGGTGATCCGGCCGTCGACCTCGGCCCCGACGCGGACCTCGATCCCCGCCGCCGCCGCGGGGCCCGAGCCGCCGACCATGGTTTCCTCGCGGCTGGTCACGATCTTGACCGGCCGGCCGCACTTTTGCGCGAGGCGGGCGGCGATCGGCTCGACGTGAACTGTGATCTTGCCGCCGAAGCCGCCGCCCATCTCGAGCGGCACGACCTTGATCTTCGACTGCGGCAGGCCGAGCAGCACTGCGGTCTGAATTTCGGTCTGGAAGGCGCCTTGCGACGACGACCAGACGGTCACGAAACCGGTGGCGTCCGTTTCCGCCACCGCCGCCATCGGCTCGATGTAGCCCTGGTGGGCGGTATCGATCTCGACGCTCATCGCGCCGACCGCCGCCGCTGCGGCGAGCGCGGCTGCGGCGTCACCCCGCTCGATCAAGGTGCGGCCGCCCGAATTGCGCGGCGCGGGTGTCATCGCATCGAAGCCTTTGGGCTTGAAGTCGGGATGGATCAGTGGCGCGTCGGGCGCCTGCGCTGCCTGCATATTCATGACCGCCGGCAGCACCTCGTAGGAAACCGCGATGAGATCGAGCGCTTCGGCGGCGATGTAGGGATCAGTCGCGGCGACGGCTGCCACCGCATGGCCGCGCCACAGCGCCTTGTCGCGGGCGATCACGGTCAAGGCCGAGACCCAGGCATCGGCGCCGGTCTCGCCGAACGGGATCATGGTACCGGGCTCGATCACGGGAAAGTCGCGCGCCGTCACCACCGCCAGCACGCCCTTCAGCGCCACGGCCCTGGTCGTGTCGACCGAAAGAATGCGGGCGTGCGCGTGCGGGCTGCGCTTGATCCGGCCCCACACCATGCCCGGCCGCGTCAGGTCGGCGGGATAGATGGCGCGACCGGTGACGCGCTCGCCGGCATCGACCCGCGGCAGGCGCTTGCCGACGACCTGCATCGGCTGCTCGGTCATACTCATCAGCGCGCCTCCTCTTGCGTGCCGGCGGCGGCCTCAATCGCCTCGACGATCTTGCCGTAGCCGGTGCAGCGGCAGATGTTGCCGGCGATGGCGTGACGGATTTCGTGCTCGCTCGGACGCGGATTGCGCTCGAGCAGCGCCACCGCCGACAGCACCACGCCCGGTGTGCAGAAGCCGCACTGGCTGCCGCCTGCCGCCACCAGCGCCGCCTGCACCGGATGCATGCGGTTGTCGATCGCAACGCCTTCGATGGTGGTGACGCGGGCGCTTTCCGCTTCCATCGCCAGCATCAGGCAGGCACAGATCGGCTCGCCGTCGAGCAATACCGTGCAGGAGCCGCAGTTGCCGTTGCTGCAGCCCTCCTTGGTGCCGGTGAGACCGAGCCGGTCGCGCAGCAGTTGCAGTAGCGTATCGCGCGTATCGGCCAACGCCTGGCGCGGCTCGCCATTGACCTCGAGGGTGACGACCTTCTTCATGCGAGGCTCAATCCGAGTTGGGTTGCACAAGCTTCGAGGCGCGACGGGTCAGCACCGCCACCAGCTCGCGCCGATAGTCGGCGGAGCCGCGGGTATCGGAGATCGGCTGGGACTGCACAGCAGCAGCCGTACTGGCGGCTGTGAACAGACCGATCGACGGGCGCTCGCCGACGAGGGCCGCCACGGCCTTGTCCGCGACCAGCGGCACGGGTGCGACCGACGCGAGCGTGATACGGGCGTCGGCGATCCGGCCGACCTCGTTGAGGGCCAGCCACACCCCGGCGCCGGCGATGGCTATGTCCATCTCGCGGCGCGGCGTGAAGCGCAAGTATTTCGCCGCCCATCGTTGCGGCTGCGCCGGCAGCTCGAGGCTGACCAGCAATTCCCCCGCCTGCAACGATGTCCGCCCCGGCCCGGTCGCGATCGCCGATACTGGTATCGTTCTTTCGCCCGCCGGCCCGGCGATCCGGGCTGTCGCACCGAGGCAGAACAGCAACGGCACCGCATCGGCGGACGGCGCAGCGTTGCATACGTTGCCACCGAGGCTCGCTCGACTTTGGATCTGCAGGCTGCCTATGAGCCGAGCGGACTCGAGCAGGCTCGCGTGCTCGCCTGCAAAGCGCGCATCGCGGCCGAGCTGGCCGATGCTCGCCGCAGCACCGATCCGCCAGCCACCGTCATCGCGGCGACTGATCGTGGTCAACTCCGGGATGCGCTTCAGATCGACAACGCGCGCGACCGCGCGGCGGCCCTCGCGCATCTGCGGGATGAGATCCGTACCGCCAGCGAGGGCGCGCGCCTGCCCGTCCGCCATCAGCGCAACCGCCTCCGCCACCGTCTTCGGTCCGCCGTATTGAAGCTCTTGCACGCGTGCCCTCGATAGCTGCCTGATCGATTATCGCCGCCAAACTAGCAGGCTCACCGCGGCGATGCACGCCGCCAGACGATCTTCTGCGTTCGCGCCGTGTCGGCTGCAAAATCGGGTCCCGAAAGCGTCAGTCGATCGCCGGCAAGGTCGATATGCCGCGTCGACGTGACGCCGATGAGCGCCGGATTGGTCGCAATTTCGATCGAATGATGAACGATGCCGTCGCGCACCCGGTAACGGCCGGCGTAAGCGAAGCTGTCACCGAACGCCGCCGCCCGTTCGGCCTCGGATTGTGGCGCACTCGTCATGCGTCCGGCACGCATCAATGTCGCGCTGACGTGTCCGTCCGCGGTGTACATGATATTGCCGAGCGCGTCGGTGCCCAGCGGATGCTCGTCCGGGCGGCCGTCCTCGTACACCAATGACCAGCGCTCCAGCCGCCACGCACCGACAAGATCATTGGCATTGACCATCGTGAGAACTCCGCCCTCGCCGCTCGTCTCAAATAGGCCCGCGGTTTCCGGTAGACAGGCCTGAGCTTCCGGTCAAGGCCGCCGGTCGCAGTCGCAGCCGGGCGACGCCAGCAACTGGAATGCATCCATCGCCTGCCGACGCATCCCGCTTATCGGCTGTGCCGGCGCTTCCACGCGCCGATCGAGCGAGGTCAGCGCATCCCTTTCGGCAATCGATGACAGATGCGGCCCAAGATCGCGCAACAGCCCGTCATGAATGGCATACATCCAACCGTGCAGGTGAAGCGGCTGTCCCCTCAGCCAGGCATTCTCGACGATCGGCGTTGCCGCGACCCGCCGCACCTGCATCTCGATGTTGATCTCGCACATCCTGTCGAGGCGCTGCGCCTCATCGGCGATGGCATCAAAGGCCGATCGATGCTTGTGGTAGAACATCGAAATCGGCTGCAGCCAGTGGTCGAGCATGGCGCCGCGGTCCTTGGCGAGCGCGCGGTGAACGCCGCTGCAGCCGTAGTGTCCGCACACGATCACGTGCTCGACCTTGAGATGATCGATCGCGAATTCCAGCACCGACAGGATATTCATATCGCTGGTGTGGACGACGTTGGCGATGTTGCGGTGGACGAACACCTCGCCGGGATCGAGGCCCAGCACATCATTGGCGGTAACTCGGCTGTCGGAACAGCCGATCCACAGATAGTTGGGCGACTGCTGCTCCGCCATGCGCCGGAAGAAGTCCGGATCGTCCTTTGTCTTTTGATCGGCCCAGACGACATTCTGGTCAAACAGATGATCGAGCGACCGCGTCATGACTGCACCACGCCTCGGCGCGCTTTCATGCCGCGGCTCATAATCCGCAAATCCCTTCGCGTCAGCCTGATCTTGGCGATCGCCAGTACCACCCCGTTCTCGATCGCCAAATGGCGGTGCTCGTCGGCGGCGTAGACCTGCATCAGCTCGCCGACCGCGTCGCTGACGGTCACCCGCTGGCGGTCGGGACGCTCCGATAACGCCGCCACGATGTCGTCGGCGATGGCATCACCGCGGCGATGATCCTCGCCAAGACGCGCGAGTACGGCGCCGAGGTTGTCTTCCGGCACCGATCGCCGGCGCAGCAGCGGAAACAGATCCTCCTCCTCGTCGGCGTGATGGATCGGGCGATCGTGAGTGAGAAACGCGGTGACGATGTCGGCTTCCGACCGGCTCGCAAAGCCTGTCTCGGCGAAGTCCTGCAACGCGGCACAAACCGCGCGTTGCCGCGCATGGTCGGCGAAGATGTATTCGAGCGGCTCGTCGAGCAGCGCGAACGGGATCGCATCGATGACCAACGGCGGTCGCGGCGGTCGCGCGGCCTTCGATGGCCTATGCCTAGTCATGGCAGCTCCCATTGCCGCCTCCGCACGAGCAGCCGCCGGTCCCGACCAGGTCCTGCCCGTCGCGTGCAATCGACCAACGGACCATGTCGGCAAGGCAGGTCGCGGCTGGGTCGATCGGCGCGTTCCAGCGCCGTCATTAGCCGCAGCCAATCCTCGTCCGAGGCGAGCCGCGCGAACCGCTGCGCCGCCCCGGCAACATACTCGCCGACGCTTTCGCCATGCGGCTGTCTGGCGGCTTCGACCTCGGCCACGAGCCTGATGTCGCCGAGCGACAAGCAGCGCCGCCGCAGCAGCCGTCTCGTCGCGCAGCTCATTCATGATAGCGCCGAGCAGCATCGCGTCGCCTCACTGCACCAAGGGGGTCGCGGCGCCGGCCAAGTCTACGCCGGTGATGACCGATTGGCCGGCAAGCACGCAGATGTACTGCCGGATGGCGGTTCGGCGCACGTGCTCGGCCAAGTAGTCGGCGATGCGCCCGCCGACGAGCTCGAACGGCAACTGCCGCCCCGGCTCGCGGCGGTGCACTTGGATTACGTGAAAGCCATAGCGGCTTTCGACCGGCGCGCTGCAGATCGTACCGACTTCGATCGCCGGCAGCGCGCTTTCGAATTCCGGCACGGTCTGTCCCGGTCCGATCTGGCCGAGATTGCCGCCGACCTCGCGCGACGGGCAGGCCGAGTGCAGTTTCGCCAACGCCGCGAACTGATCGGGCGCATTGGCGAGGATCCCGACCAGCGCCTCGGCTTGTTGCCGGGCCTCGGCGCGAGCCGCCTGGTCGTTGGGAGCGGCCGCGATCAGGATATGCGACACCTCGAAAAGATCCGGCGAGCGGAACCGGCGCAGGTTCTGCGCGTAGTAGCGCCGGCAGGCGTCCTCGTCGGGTGCGGGCGTCACCACCTCGCGTTCGACGACGGCACGCACCAATGCTTCCTCATCGGTCTCGCGCCGGCCCTCTTCGTCGGTCACCGGCTGAGTCTCCAGGTGGAGCCGCCGTGCCTCCTGCAGCAGCAGCTCCCGGATTGCCAGCGCGCGGGCGGCCGCCGCCCACGCCGCAGCCGGGTTGGCGGCCGGATGGTTCTGCACTTCCTGGCCAATCGCCGCGCGAGTGATCTCGACGCCGTTGACGGTGACCGCCTTCGGCTTCATCGAGACGACGGGCTTGATCGCGGCTGCTGCGGTCACGTCCATGGCTGGTCACTCCGCCGGCTGCTGGGCAGGGCGGCGAGCACCCGGCGACAGGTCACGCCGTGTGCGCACCACCTGGTAGCCGCGACGGCCGAGATACCAGACCGGCGCCGACCAAATGTGAACCAGGCGTGAGAACGGGAAGACGAGGAAGATCGTCATGCCCAGCACTAGATGCGTCTTGTAGGGCCATGCGAGCGGCTGCAGCTCGCGCGTATCGATCGGCTGCAGCGTCAGGATACCCTGCGCCCAGTGTGCCAGCGTCAGCATGACGGAACCGTCCGAATGCGACAGCGAGAACGGCAGCGTGATCAGTCCGAGCGTCAATTGCAGCCACAGCAGGCCGAGCACCAGCAGGTCCATGCGTGTGCTGGTGGCGAGGATGCGGGCATCGGATAGCCGCCGGTGCAGCAGCATCGTCAGACCGATGAAGCAGGCGATGCCGGCGATGCCGCCGACGACGATCGCGAGCAGCTGCTTCTGCTCGACGGTGACGAACAGCGAATAGATCGCCTTCGGCGTCAAGAGGCCGACGGCGTGCCCGAACAGCAGGACCAGGATGCCGACGTGGAACAGGTTCGAGCCCCACTGCAATTGCTTGCGGCGCAACAGTTGGCTGGAGCTTGCCCGCCAGGAATACTGTTCGCGGTCGAAGCGGATCAGGCTGCCGAGCAGGAACACGGTCAGGCAGAAATAGGGGTACCAGGTGAACAGGATCTGGAAGAGGGTGTCGCGCATGGCTCTAGGCTCCCGGTCGCGTGGCTTTGCCGGCATGGGTGATGATGGTGCGCGGTGTCGCCGCGACCGCGGATTCAAGACCAGGTGCGGGACGCCGCGCCTGGCGCAGCTTGGCGGCCAGGCCGTCCTTGCCGCAGGCATCGCTCGCAGCACCAGGGCCAAACAGCACCTCCTCCTCGGCCCAAGCAGCGTCGAGCGCCTCGAGATCGTCGGGCTCAGGGTCGGGCTCGGCCAGTAGTCGCGCGATCATCTCGGCGTCCGGCTTGACGCGGCCGAGCGCCACCAGGCTCGAAAAGATCGCCCAGTAGGGCGAGCCGCGCTTGCGCAACCGCTCGGCAAGCGCGGCCAGTACGTGCCCCGGCTGGCCGATCAACTCGATTGCCTCGGCCGGTTGCCTGCGTCGAGGCGAACTCCAGGAACAACGGCAGGAAATCGGGCAGCTCCTTGGTCGTCGGCGAATAGCCGCCGTCCTCGTAGACTTTGATCAGGTCGACCATCGCCTGGCCGCGGTCGCGACTCTCGCCGTGCACATGCTCGAACAGGTGCAGCGACAGCGACCGGGTGCGGTCGAACAGCAGGATGTAACGCTCCTGGGCGTCGAGCAGATCGCCGCCAGCGATGCTGTCGATCAGCGCGTCGAGGCCGGCTCGATCGGCTTTGCCAAGCACCGCCTCGTGATCGAGCGTGGCCCGCAGCTCGTCGGCCGCGGCGACCAGCTCCGGCGTCGGATAGCTCAGCAGGGCCGATAGGACTTTCAGCGTTTTCATGTTCAGGCCCCCACTTTCGGCCGGTCGTTCTTGAGCTTGACGCCGCCGAACAGGTTGACTTTGTTGTCGCTCGGGCATGCAGCCGTCTCCGAAGGTGAAGCCGCAGTTGCCACGCAACTCATAGGCGTCTTCGCTTGTTTCCCGGTGGGTGGTCGGGATCACGAAGCGGTCCTCGTAGTTGGCGATCGCCATGATGTGATACATCTGCTCGATCTGGGCCGCCGTAAGCCCGACTCGCTTGGCGATGGCCTCGTCGATCACGCCGTCGACGGTCTTGGCCCGCATGTAGGTACGCATCGCCAGCATGCGCTCAAGGCCCCTCGCCACCGGCTCTTCGTCACCGGCGGTGAGCAGGTTGGCGAGATACTTCAACGGAATGCGGAGTGAGCGCACGTCCGGCATCTGGCCGTCGGTGCCCATCTTGCCGGCTTCGGCAGCGGCCGTGATCGGCGACAGCGGCGGCACGTACCAGACCATCGGCAGCGTGCGGTATTCCGGATGCAGCGGGAACGCGACCTTCCATTCCATCGCCATTTTGTAGATCGGCGAAAGCCGCGCCGCCTCGAGCCAGGCTTCCGGTACGCCGTCGCGGCGGGCCTGGGCGATGACGGTGGGATCGCTCGGGTTGAGGAAGATCTTCATCTGCGCCTCGTAGAGCGCCTTTTCGTCGGCGACGCTCGCCGCCGCCTCGATCCGATCGGCGTCATAGAGCATGACGCCGAGGTAGCGGATGCGGCCGACGCAGGTTTCCGAGCACACCGTCGGCTGCCCGACCTCGATGCGCGGATAACAGAAGATGCACTTCTCCGACTTGCCGCTCGACCAGTTGAAATAGATCTTCTTGTAGGGGCAGGCGGAGACACACATGCGCCAGCCGCGGCACTTGTCCTGGTCGATCAGGACGATGCCGTCCTCCTCGCGCTTGTAGATCGCGCCCGAGGGGCAGGCCGCGGCACAGGCTGGATTGAGACAGTGCTCGCACAGGCGCGGCAAGTACATCATGAAAGTGTTTTCGAACTGGCCGTACATCTCCTTCTGGATGCCCTCGAAGTTGGCATCGACCGAGCGCTTGGCGAATTCGCCGCCGAGGATCTCCTCCCAGTTGGGTCCCCACTCGATCTTCTCCATCCGCTCGCCCGAGATCAGCGAGCGCGGACGGGCGGTCGGAAAGGCTTCGAGCTCGGGCGCCTTCTGCAGGTGCTCGTAGTCGAACGTGAACGGCTCGTAGTAGTCGTCGATCTCGGGCAGGTCGGGATTGGCGAAGATGTTGGCGAGGATGCGCCATTTGCCGCCGATCTTCGGCTCGATTTTGCCGTTGCCCTTGCGCTTCCAGCCGCCGTTCCAGCGCTGCTGGTTCTCCCAGTCCTTGGGATAGCCGATGCCCGGCTTGGTTTCGACATTGTTGAACCAGGCGTATTCCATGCCTTCGCGACTGGTCCAAACGTTCTTGCAGGTGACCGAGCAGGTATGGCAGCCGATGCACTTGTCGAGGTTCAGCACCATCGCGATTTGAGCGCGGATTTTCATTGGTTTTCTCCTCACTCGGCCGCGGTCTTGTGGGCAGCACCTTGGCCATATGGCCGCTCCAGCCAGTCGACGGTCCTGAGCTTGCGGACTATGACGAACTCGTCGCGGTTGGTGCCGATGGTGCCGTAGTAGTTGAAGTCGTAGGCTAACTGGGCGTAGCCGCCGATCATGTGCGTCGGGTTCAGGACCGCGCGCGTCACCGAGTTGTGGATGCCGCCGCGGTTGCCGGTCATCTCGGAGCCGGGCACATTCACGATCTTCTCCTGCGCGTGGTACATGAAGAGCGTGCCATCCTTCATGCGTTGCGAGACCACGGCGCGGGCGACCAGCGCGCCGTTGCTGTTGTAGGCCTCGACCCAGTCGTTATCGACGATCCCGACCTTCGCCGCGTCCGTCTCGGAGAGCCACACGATCGGCCCGCCGCGCGACAGCGTCAGCATCAAGAGGTTGTCGGTGTAGGTCGAGTGGATGCCCCACTTCTGATGCGGCGTGATGAAGTTGAGGACGATCTGTTTCTCGCCGTTGGGCTTGAGGTCGATCACCGGGCCGGTGGTCTTGAGGTCGACCGGCGAGCGATAGACGCACAGCGAGGCACCGAACGCCCGCATCCACAGGTGATCCTGGTAGAGCTGCTGGCGGCCGGTGAGCGTGCGCCACGGGATCAGCTCATGCACGTTGGTGTAGCCGGCGTTGTAGCAGACCTTCTCGCTCTCGAGGCCCGACCAGGTCGGCGCCGAGATGATCTTGCGCGGCTGGGCAACCACGTCGCGGAAGCGGATCTTCTCGTCCTCCTTCGGCAGTGCCAGGTGCGCGTGCTCGCGACCGGTGGTCTTGGCCAGCGCATTCCACGCCTTGACAGCCACTTCGCCATTGGTCTCCGGCGCCATCATCAAGATGACCTCGGTCGCGTCGATGTCGCTGACGATGCGGGCGAGGCCCTTGTTGGCGCCCTCCGCGTGCACGCCGTTGAGGGCTTTGAGATGCTCGACCTCGTGCGCCGTATTCCAGGTCATGCCCTTGATGCCGTTGCCGATCTTCTCCATCAGCGGCCCAAGCGAAGTAAATCGCTCGTAGACGTGCGGATAGTCGCGCTCGACCTCCATGACGACCGGCATGGTCTTGCCGGGGATCGGCTCGCACTCGCCTTGTCTTCCAGTCCTTGGGCTCGAAGGCCTGCGCGATCTCGTTGGCGGTGTCGTGCTTGATCGGATTGAGGACGACGTCCTTCTCGACGCCCAGCACCTCGGGCGCGACCCTGGAGAAGGCCTTGGCGATCCCCTTGTAGATCTCCCAGTCGGAGCGCGCCTCCCAGGCCGGGTCGACGGCGCCCGTCAGCGGGTGGATGAAGGGATGCATGTCGGAGGTATTGAGATCGTTCTTTTCGTACCAGGTGGCAGTCGGCAGAACGATGTCGGAGTAGACGCAGGTGGTCGACATGCGGAAGTCGAGGGTGACCAGCAGGTCGAGTTTTCCTTCCGGTGCTTGGCTCGTGCCAGACGGCTTCCTTCGACCGCGCCTTGCCTTCCACGCCCAGGTCCTTGCCGAGGACGCCGTGCGAGGTGCCGAGCAGGTGCTTCAGGAAATACTCGTGCCCCTTGCCCGACGAGCCGAGCAGGTTCGAGCGCCAGACGAACAGGTTGCGCGGCCAGTTCTTCGGATTGTCCGGGTCCTCGCAGCTCATCTTCAAGGTGCCGCTCTTCAGCGACTTGGCGACGTAGTCCTTGGCCTCCATGCCGGCGGCTTTCGCGTCCTTCGCCACCTGCAGCGGATTGGTCTCGAGTTGCGGCGCCGACGGCAACCAGCCCATCCGCTCGGCGCGGATGTTGTAGTCGATGATGGCGCCGTCCCAGGGCCCGGCAGGCGCGGTCGGCGACAGCAGGTCGCCGACCTTGATCGTCTCATAGCGCCACTGGTCGGTGTGGGCGTACCAGCACGATGTCGAGTTCTGCTGCCGCGGCGGCCGGCCCCAGTCGAGGGCGAAGGCGAGCGGCGCCCAGCCGGCCTGCGGCCTGAGCTTCTCCTGGCCGACGTAGTGCGCCCAGCCACCGCCCGACTGGCCGACGCAGCCGCACATGGCGAGCATGTTGATCACGCCGCGATAGTTCATGTCGGCGTGGTACCAGTGGTTCATGGCCGCACCGATGATGATCATCGAGCGGCCCTTGGTCTTCTCGGCGTTGGTCGCGAACTCGCGCGCCACCTGGATGATCTTATCTCTGGAGACGCCGGTGATCTTTTCCGCCCAGGCCGGTGTGTAGGGCACGTCATCATCGAGGGACTTGGCGACATTGCCGCCGCCGAAGCCGCGATCGACGCCGTAGTTGGCGAGGAACAGGTCATGCACCGAGGCGACCAGCGTCTCGCCGTCGGCAAGCTTCAGTTTCTTCACCGGCACCCGGCGCTTGAGGATGCTCGCGTGCGTGGTCGAGGCGAAGTGCTCGTGCGCGATGTTGCCGAAATAGGGGAATGCGACTTCGGCAAACTCGTCCTTGATCTCGGATAGCGACAGCCTGAGCTTCGTCGCAGCGCCGCCACTCGCCTTCTCTTCCAGGTTCCACTTGCCGCTCTCGCCCCAGCGGAAGCCGATGGTGCCCTTAGGCGCGACGACGTTGCCGGAGATCTCGTCGTAGGCGACCGTCTTCCACTCGGGATTGTTGGCTTCGCCCAGCGACTGGTCGAAATCGGAGGCGCGCACGAAGCGATCGGCGACGAGATTGTCGCCCTGCTTGACGAGGCGCACCAGCATCGGCATGTCGGTGTACTGGCGCACATAATCGCGGAAATACGGCACCTGCCGATCGACGTGGTATTCTTTCAGGATCACGTGCCCCATCGCCATGGCCAGGGCCGAGTCGGTGCCCTGCTTCACGCTGAGCCAGATGTCGCCGAACTTGGAGGCTTCCGAATAGTCCGGGCAAATCACTGCACTCTTCATGCCGCGATAACGCGCCTCGGTGTAGAAGTGGGCGTCGGGCGTACGCGTCTGCGGCACGTTCGAGCCCCACAGGATGATGAAGCCGGCATTGTACCAGTCGGCCGATTCCGGTACGTCGGTCTGCTCACCCCAGGTCTGCGGTGAGGCCGGCGGCAGGTCGCAGTACCAATCGTAGAACGACATTGAGACGCCGCCGATCAGCGACAGGTAGCGTGAGCCCGCCGCGTAGGATACCATCGACATGGCGGGGATCGGCGAGAAGCCGAAGATGCGATCGGGCCCGATAGGTCTTGGCGGTATAGGCATTGGCTGCGGCGATGATCTCGGTGACCTCGTCCCAGGACGCGCGCACGAAGCCGCCATGGCCGCGCTTCTTGACGTAGCTCGAGCGTTTTTCAGGAGTTCTCGACGATCGATTTCCACGCCGCGACCGGCGTCATGGTCGCGCGCGCCTCGCGCCACAACTTGACGAGACGCGAGCGCACCAGCGGATATTTCACCCGGTTACCCGAGTAGAGATACCAGCTGTAGGAGGCGCCGCGCGAGCAGCCGCGCGGCTCGTGGTTCGGCAGGTCGGGTCGCGTGCGCGGATAGTCGGTCTGCTGCGTCTCCCAGGTGACGATGCCGCCCTTGACGTAGATCTTCCACGAGCACGAGCCGGTGCAGTTGGCGCCGTGCGTGGAGCGTACGATCTTGTCGTGGCTCCAGCGCTTGCGATAGCCGTCCTCCCAGCGACGATCCTCGGCGGTAGTGATGCCGTGGCCGTCCGAGAACGGCTCCGACGGCCTTGTTGAAGAAGGTGAGACGGTCGAGGAAATGACTCATGGTCGTTCGCCTTGATTGGAGGTCGATGTCACTCAGCTGGCTTCGGGGTGGGAGCAGGCGACTGCGGACCGCCACCATGCTCGATGTCGAACAGCAGGCCGCCGGGCCGCGTATAGAACCACCAGGTGATGGCGATGCAGCTCACGTAGAAGGCGAGGAAGCCGTACAGCGCCAGCTCCGGGCCACCGGTCGCCGAGATCGACGTGCCGAAGCTCTTCGGGATGAAGAAGGCGCCGTAGGCTGCGATCGCGGAGGTAAAGCCGATGATCGCCGCGGCTTCCTTGTCCGACTGCTTGACGCGCTCGGCCACATTCATGCCGGGCTCGAGTCGCGCCACCTCCTTGCGCATGATCGCGGGGATCATCTGGAAGGTCGAGGCATTGCCGACGCCGGCGGCCGCGAACAGGAACAGGAAACTCGTGAAGAACACCGGGAATGCGGTCGGGCTGCCCTTCATGCCGATCGAGTAGAGCACGCCCAGCACGCCGAGGCTCATGGCGATGAACACCCAGAAGGTGATCCTGCCGCCGCCGATCCGGTCGGTCGGCTTGCCGGCAGCGGCTCTCGCGAGCGCACCCACCAACGGCCCAAGGAAGGCGTATTGAAGCGTGTTCACCTCCGGGAATAGGATCTTCGACAGTAGCGGGAACGCCGCCGAGAAGCCGATGAACGATCCGAACGTGCCGGTGTAGAGCCAGCACATGATCCAGTTGTGGGTGCGGGTGAAGATCACCGACTGGTCGGCGAACGAGGCCTTCATGGTGGCGATGTCGTCCATGCCGAACCAGGCGGCGAAGGCCGAGGCGACGATGAACGGCACGAACACGTAGCCGGCGTTCTGCAGCCACAGCGTGGTCTTGACGCCGTTGACGGTCGCGGTCTGCGGGTCGCCGCCGAGCCAGCCGAATACGCCGGCAGTGATGACCATCGGCACCACGAACTGCACGACGCTGACGCCGAGATTGCCGAGCCCGGCGTTGATCGCGAGCGCGTTGCCCTTTTCCGCCTTCGGGAAGAAGAAGGAGATGTTGGCCATCGACGAGGCGAAGTTGCCGCCGCCAAAGCCGCATAGCAACGCCAGGCCTAAGAAGATCCAGTAGGGCGTATTCGGGTTCTGCACCGCATAGCCCATGCCGACCGCCGGAATGAGCAGCGACCAGGTGGCAAGCGTCGTCCAGAGCCGGCCGCCGAAGATCGCCGGCATGAAGCTGTAGAAGATGCGCAAGGTCGCGCCCGACAACCCCGGCAGCGACGCCAGCCAGAACAGCTGCTCATTGGTGAAGGCGAAGCCGACGCTCGGGAGCTTGGCGACGACCACGGACCACACCATCCACACCGCGAACGACAGCAGCAGGCAGGGGACCGAGATCCACAGGTTGCGCCGCGCGATCGCCCGCCCGCCGCCCTCCCAGAACGCCTTGTCCTCCGGCCGCCAATCCTGGATGCCGCTGACCGGCGCCATTGCCCCCTGCTGGGCCGGGCCGTGGATCGGCTGCATCTCGGGCAGTTCCGGCAGCGTCTTGATCTTGACGCCTTCCGCGATCGCCGTCGCTTCCATGCTGCGGATCGCGAAGTGCATCCATGCGAGCGAGGCCGACACGACCAGGAACAATAGCCAGAAGCAGCTCTGCCAGATGCCGGTCAGATCGTTGAGCGCGCCGAACGCGATTGGCAGCACGAAGCCGCCAAGGCCGCCGACGAGCCCGACGATGCCGCCGACGGCGCCAACCCGATCGGGATAGTAGACCGGGATGTGTTTGTACACGGCTGCCTTGCCGAGGCTCATGAAGAAGCCGAGCACGAACGTGACCACGACGAAGCCGACCACGCCCATGCGGGTCGAGAAGGTCACCGGTCCGCGAATGCCTTCGACGACATACGACGTCGGCGGGTAGGACAGGATGAAGGTGCAGACGACCGAAACGATGAAGGTCCAGTACATGATCCGCCGCGCGCCGAACTTGTCGGACAGATGCCCGCCATAGGCGCGGAAGATCGAGGCTGGGATCGAGTATGCGGCGCCGATCATGCCGGCGGTCGTGATATCGAGGCCATAGACGCCGATCAGATAGCGCGGCAGCCATAGCGCGAGCGCGACGAAGGCACCGAAGACGAAGAAATAGTAGAGCGAGAAGCGCCAGACCTGAATGTTGCGCAGCGGCTCCATCATCGCCGCCAGCGATTCGGGCGCTCACCCGACTTGCGGCGGCGCTCGAGGTCGGGATCATCCTTGGTCATGAGGAAGAAGACGACTGCGGTCAGGGCGAGCCCGGCCGCCCATACCAGCGCCACCGTCTTCCAGCCGTAGGCGACCATGACCGTCGGGGCGGCGAACTTGGTGACGGCGGCACCGACGTTGCCGGCGCCGAAGATGCCGAGTGCGGTACCCTGCTTCTCCTTGGGGAACCACTTCGCCACATAGGCGATGCCGACCGAGAACGAGCCGCCGGCGATGCCGACGCCGAGCGCTGCCAGAAGGAAGGTTGGATAGTCGTAGGCGAACGTCAGCAGTGCGGTCATGACGGCTGCCGACAACATCGTCAGCGTCAATACCACGCGGCCGCCGTACTGGTCGGACCAGATGCCGAGCATCAACCGAATGAGCGATCCAGTCAGGATCGGCGTACCGACCAGCAAACCAAACTGGGTATCATTGAGACCCAGATCCTGCTTGATCTGAATTCCAATGATCGCAAAGATCGTCCAAACGGCGAAACACACGGTAAAAGCGAGAGTGGAAAGCCAGAGCGCGCGGTTCTGGTCACCTCGGTCAACACCCTTCCAGTCTGACATGTCAGCCCCCGTTAGACCGGACGAAAGCCAATCCGGCGTGAGCATGCATGGTGAAGGCGGGAGCGGAACCAGTTGACCTGCATCAAGAAGAACGGCATTGGCGCGCGATTCAATCCCAACCAGCATGCGCATCAAGAGCGGCGCCAATGATGATCAAGAAATTCTGCAACTTATGTCAATTTTAGAAATGACAAAAATCAAGCATTGTGCATTATCGGATGTGCTCGCGCGTCACGCGCTGCATGGGGGACAATCGGCGGTGCGGGTCGAAGATCAAGACGAGATGCGTTCGCTGCCGCTGTTCGTCGGCGTCGCCAAAGATCACGTCGATCACATGCTGAAGGTCTCGTACCTGCAGCGCTTTCCGATGCATGTCGAACTGGTCCGCGAAAAGGAGCCGGCCGACTTCCTGCACGTTATCGTCGACGGCCAGGTCGAAGTATTCGCAGCCTATCGCGACCGTGAATCCACTGTTGCGGTGCTGGGCCCCGGCCACAGCTTCATCGTCGCGGCCGTCGTCCTCGACAAGGTCTATTTGAAGTCGGCGCGGGCGCTGTCACCGTGCCGGATCCTGATGATCCCCGCCGATATCGTGCGCAAGTATTTCAGAGAGGACGCGGCGTTCGCGCGGGCGCTCGCTATTGAACTCGCGATCGCCTATCGCGGTGTCGTCAAGGAGCTGAAGAACCAGAAGCTCAGGTCGAGCCTCGAGCGCCTCGCCAACTGGCTGCTGGTCCGCGACAAGGAGACCGGCGCCAAGGGCAAGTTCGATCTGCCGTTTGACAAGAAGGTGCTGGCATCGCGCCTCGGCATGGCGCCCGAAGTGCTGTCGCGATCGTTCGCCGCCCTCGCCGCCTACGCGGTGACGGTCAGCGGCCCTTCCATTCATCTCGGCGATATCGAAGCCTTGCGCAAACTGGCGCAGCCCTCGCCCACCATCGACGACCCGACGAGTTGAATTCGGCGGCGCAACAACAAGGCGCGGACCGCCCCTTTGCGATCCGCGCCTGGCTCTGCCCACCGCGACGCTCATTTCGGCAGCGCGCCTTCGATCCCCTGCACGTAGAAGTTCATGGCCGAAAGGTCCTTGTCGGAGATCTTTTCGCCGGCTTTCAGGAACTCGGTGCCGTCCTGCTTCTTCAAGGGGCCGGCAAAAGGATGCAACTCGCCTTTCATGATCTTGTCCTTGGCCGCATCGGCGAGCGCTGCCACCTCGGCCGGAACCTTTTTGCCGTAAGGCGCGAGCGTCAGCATGCCGCTGTTGAAACCGCCCCAGATGTCGCCGCTCTTCCACGAGCCGTCCATCACCGCCTTGACACGGGAAATGTAGTATGGCGCCCAGTTGTTGACGAGCGCTGTGAGTTGCGCGTTGGGACCGAAGGCTGCCATGTTCGACGCTTGGCCGACGGCGGCGATGCCGCGCTCCTCGGCGAACTTCATCGCCGCCGGACTGTCGGTGTGCTGGAACAGCACGTCGGCGCCCTGGTCGGCGAGCGCCTTGGCGGCGTCGGCCTCCTTGCCCGGATCGAACCAGCTCGACACCCAAATGATCTTGAACTTCACATCCGGATTGACCGACTTGGCGCCGAGGTAGGCGGCATTGATGCCCATCACCACCTCGGGGATCGGGAACGAGGCGATGTAGCCGATGGTATTCGACTTGGTCGTCTTGCCGGCGAGGATGCCGGCGACGTAGCGGCCCTCGTAATAGCGGATGTTCGAAGTCGCCATGTTTTCGGCCTGCTTGAAGCCGGAAACATGCTCGAACTTTACCTTCGGATTGCGCGACGCGACCTTGAGCGTCGGGTTCATGAACCCGAACGAGGTGGTGAAGATGATGTCATTGCCGGCCTGCACCAGCTGATCGACGACGCGCTCGGCGTCGGGGCCTTCGGAGACGTTCTCGATGTGCGTCGCCTCGACCTTGTCGCCGAACTCCTTCTGCACCGTGAGCAGGCCCTGATGGTGCTGATAGGACCAGCCATGGTCGCCGATCGGGCCGACGTAGACGAAGGCGACCTTGGTCTTCTTGGCCTGCGCGACCGCGCCGGTGATGGCGGCCGCCGCCACCAGGATTGCCGCCGCGCCGGCGACCAGCCGGCCCAGTGAAAGTTTCATCTTAACCCCTCCGATGATTGCGCGCCCGATGTCGCGACAGGACGAAGCCGGCACCGTAGCGGTCCGGCGAAACGATGCCAACTGCCCACGACATCGACCGGGCCGGAGCCTGGCTTCAGCCTGGCTCCGTTCTGGAGTTGGTGCCAGGCTAAAGCCAGGCACCAGGCGAGAGCCAAAGGGGGTTTACGGCGGCCCCAGGGCAGCCTACCGATTGAGCATTGCATGCCAATAAGCAGCCCCGAGGAAGGAACCCGCCCATGAAACTCGTTCGTTTTGGTGCCGCCGGCCAGGAAAAGCCCGGTCTTGTCGATGCTGATGGCAACATCCGGGACCTGTCGCAACACGTGCCGGAAATCACCGGCGAAACTCTGAGCCCTGCCCGGCTGGCCCACCTGAAGACGATCGACCCGAAGACCTTGCCGGTGGTGCCGAAGGGCGTCCGCCTCGGCGCACCGGTCGCCAACGTGCGCAACTTCATCGCCGTCGGCCTCAACTACGTCGACCACGCCAAGGAGACCGGCTCGCCGATCCCCAAGGAGCCGATCCTGTTCAACAAGCTCGCCAACTGCATCATCGGCCCCGACGACGACGTGATGATCCCGAAGAACTCGCTCAAACTCGACTGGGAAGTCGAGCTCGCGTTCGTGATCGGCACCCGCGCGCGCTATGTCGAAGAGAAGAACGCGATGCAGCATATTGCCGGCTTCTGCATCTGCAATGACGTGTCCGAGCGCCACTTCCAGGCCGAGCGCGGCGGCCAATGGATGAAGGGCAAGAGCTTCGAGACCTCGGGCCCGCTCGGCCCCTGGCTCGTCACGCCCGATGAGATCAAGGACGTGCAGAACCTCGACATGTGGCTCGACGTGTCGGGCAAGCGCATGCAGACCGGCAATACCCGGACCATGATCTTCTCGATCGCGCATCAGCTGCACTACATCTCGCAGTTCATGGTGCTCGAAGCCGGCGACGTGGTGACCACCGGCACGCCGCCGGGCGTCGGCCTCGGCATGAAGCCGCCGGTGTTCCTCAAAGCCGGCGACACCATGAAGCTGCACATCGACGGCCTCGGCGAGCAGATGCAGAAGGTCGTGCCGTTCAAGGAGTGATCCGAATACGTGCGTGTGGCACCCGTCTCCATCCTGTTCTTGCTTTCCCGGAACGCCCACGGCAGTGGGCGTATCCGGGATCGCGTCCTATCGATGGGACGCGGTCCCGGGTCTCGCGCGTCCCGCGCGCTCGCCCGGGAAGGCAACTGGATGGAAATTGCCAAACCGGCTAACAACCTAGCGTACAGCCGCAAGGGTTAGTATGCCACCAGCTGAGGGGCCGCGTGTGACGTAGGAGTTGATCGTATCATGACCAAGCAACTTCCCGCGCACGCCCGCGTGGTGATCGTCGGCGGCGGCATCATCGGCTCGTCGATCGCCTATCACCTGACGAAGCTCGGCTGGCACGACGTGGTGCTCTTCGAACGCAAGCGGCTGACCAGCGGCACCACCTGGCACGCCGCCGGCCTCGTCGGGCAGCTAAGAGCCACAGCGAACCTGACCAAGCTCGCGCAGTACACGACCAACCTCTACGCCGGCCTCGAGAAGGAGACCGGCCAGGCCACCGGCTTCATGCAGCGCGGCAGTCTGTCAGTTGCGACCAACGCCGAACGCCTTGAGGAATTGCAGCGCGGCGCCTCGATGGCCAAGGTGTTCGGCCTCGAAGTGCACGTCGTCGGCCCAGCCGACATCAAGAAGAAATGGCCGCTGCTCAACGTCGCCGATGTGGTCGGCGGCGTCTGGCTGCCGAACGACGGCCAGACCAATCCGATCGACACCACGATGGCGCTGATCAAGGGCGCGACCAGCGGCGGCGCCCGCGTGTTCGAGAACACCGCCGTCACCCGGATCAAGACTTTGGCCGGCCGCGCTACCGGCGTTGTCACCGAGCAGGGCGAGATCGACGCCGAGTACGTCGTGCTGGCGACCGGCATGTGGTCGCGCCACCTGGGGGCTGCCGCCGGCGTCAACATCCCGCTAGCTGCCTGCGAGCACTTCTACATCGTCACCGAGCCGTTCCCGGGGCTGGCACCTGATCTGCCCGTACTTCGCGATCCCGACAACTGCGCCTACTACAAGGAAGACGCCGGCAAGCTGCTGCTCGGCGCCTTCGAGGGCAACGCCAAAGCCTGGGCACCCGAGGGCCCGCCCGCCGACTTCGAGTTCGGTGAGCTGCCGGAGGACTTCGAGCACTTCCAGCCGATCCTCGAAGCCGCCATGAAGCGGCTGCCGGCGCTGGAGAAGGTCGGCATCCGCAAGTTCTTCAATGGGCCGGAAAGTTTCACGCCGGACGTGCGCTACATGCTGGGCGAGGCGCCGGAGCTCGAGCATCTGTTCGTTGCCGCCGGCTTCAATTCGATTGGAATTCAATCGGCCGGCGGCGCCGGCAAGGTGCTCGCCGAATGGATCGTCGGCGGCCAGCCGCCAATGGACCTGTGGGACGTCGACATCCGCCGCATGCATCCATTCCAGGCGGAGACGAACTATATTTCGGCGCGGGCGGCAGAGTCGCTGGGGCTGCTCTACGCCATGCACTGGCCCTACAAGCAGTATGAGACCGGCCGCAACATTCGCCTGTCGCCGCTGCACGACCGGATGAAAGCCAACGGCGCCTGCTTCGGCGAGGCCGCCGGCATGGAGCGGCCGAACTGGTTCGCGCCGAACGGCGTGAAGCCGGAATATCGCTACAGCTACAAGCGACAGAACTGGTTCCCCTATGCTGCGGCCGAGCACAAGGCGGCGCGCGAGGCGGTCGCCCTCTTCGACATGACCTCGTTCGCCAAGATCCGCGTGGTCGGCCGCGATGCCGAAGCCACGTTGCAGAGGATCTGCGCCAACGATGTCGGCGGCAGGGTCGGCCGCGTCGTCTACACCCAGTGGCTCAATGAGCGCGGCGGCATCGAGGCTGATCTGACGGTGACCCGCACTGGCGAAACCGAATTCATGGTGGTGACCGCCGGCGCCACCGGCCGGCGCGACTTTGGCTGGCTCAAGCGCAACATTGCGAACGGCGCGCAAGTCGAGGTGGAGGACATCTCCGACAGCTTTGCCGTGATGAGCGTAATGGGGCCGAATTCGCGCGCTCTGCTCACCAAGGTCTCGGGAGCGGACCTGTCGAACGCCGCATTCCCGTTCGCGACCTCTCAATCGATCAAGATCGCAGGTGCAGAACTGCGGGCATCCCGAATTACCTACGTCGGGGAACTTGGCTGGGAGTTGTACGTGCCGGCCACATCGGCGGAGAAGGTGTTCGACGCGATCATGGCGGCGGGCGGAGCGTTCGGCCTGAAACTCGCCGGCATCCACACCCTCGATTCTTGCCGCATGGAAAAAGCCTACCGACACTGGGGTCATGATATCTCGGACGAAGACACGCCGCTCGAGGCCGGCCTGATGTTCGCGGTCAAGGTGGAAAAGCCGGGCGGCTTCATCGGCCGCGAGGCGCTGCTGGCACAGATGGCGAAGCCGCAGACCAAGCGCCTGTTGCAGTTCGTCTTGCAGGATCCCGAGCCGCTGCTCTACCACAACGAGCCGATCTGGATCGGCGACCGCATCGTCGGCCGCACCACGTCAGGCGCCTACGGCCACCACGTCGGCCGCGCCATCGCGCTCGGTTATGTGAGCAATATGACCGGCGTTACCGACGACTTCGTCGCCAGTAGCAAATTCGAGATCGAGGTCGCGGGCAAACGCTTCGCTGCCAAGGCCTATCTGGCGCCGGTGTATGATCCGAAGAGCGCGCGCGTGCGCGGCTGATCGAGGAATTCGCTCATGGCACTGCCCCGCATCGATATCGGGCCACTGTTCGCACCGGCGTCGCCCGAGCGCGATACCGCCGACCGAGCGATCATGGCCGCCGCCCGCGACTATGGCTTCATGACTGTTACCGGGCTGCCGGCCGATGTGCCGATCGACGCCGGCACGCGGCGCGATCTGCTGCGCCTGTTCACGTTGCCGGAGGCGGAGAGCGCCAAGCTTTGGCGGCAGAAGTTCGATCCCGCCAACCCCAACGTCTATCGTGGCTGGTTCCCCAAGCAGGACGGCACAGTCACCTGCAAGGAAGGCATTGACATGGGGCCGGACTGTGCCTACGGCGCAGCACGTGTCGCCGCCGGCGACCCGTTGTGCGAGGCGACGCCGCTGCCGCCCGAGAACGCGCTGCCCGGCTGGCGCGCGACGGTCGCCCGCTACTATCGCGGCATGGAACTGACCGGACGGATATTGATGCGTTCGATCGCGCGCGGCCTCGCCCTGCCCGAGACGACCTTCGACGAGGCCTTCGAGGGCGGCATCTCGACGCTGCGGCTGATCCATTATCCGCTGCGTTCCGAGGCGCAATTGGCGACAGTGAAGGATCCCGAGCTGTGGGTGACGCATAACGGCGAACGCCGCTTCGTATCCGGCAAGGCGCACGTCGATAGCGGCTTCGTCACCCTGCTGGCCCAGGACGGGGTGCCGGGCTTGCAGGCGCGCGCACTCGACGGCTCCTGGATCGACGTCGAGCCGCGCGAGGGCACGTTGGCGGTGAATTTCGGCAAGGTGCTCGACCGTTGGACCGGGGGGCGGATCAAGGCCACGGAGCATCGGGTCATCGGTACCGGTTCAGCCCGCCATTCGATCCCGTTCTTCTACGAGCCGCGCGTCGATGCCGAGATCGCGGCACTGCCGCTCGCCGGCATTACGCCATTCGAGCCGTTCTTCTATGGCGACCACCTGTGGGCGGCGACGACCAAGTTCGTCGAGTTCCACGGCATGGAGAGCTTGCGCCGGCCACGCCGGCCGACCGCCGCATGATCAGCCGTCGCCGTGGCCGAACAGCTTCATCAGCTCCTCGATCTTCTGGTTCTGCTCGGCTTTGCTGCCGCTCGTCATCGCGTGCTTGACGCAATGGTGCACGTGATCGCGCAGCACCTCCTGCTCGACCCGGCGCAATGCTGCGCGAGCGGCGGCGATCTGCGTCACGATATCGATGCAGTAGCGATCCTCCTCCATCATGCGGGCGAGCCCACGCACCTGGCCCTCGATGCGGTTGAGGCGTTTCAGACATGATGCCCGGGTGTCGTTTTGCATGCTTGACACATACCCTGCTGGGGTATAGCGGTCAATGGCGGTCAGATACCCCCTCGGGGTAGCATACGCGAGGAGCCGATCATGCCCCATCCGCATTCGAGCGATCATGCCGTGCCGAGGATTCAAATGGCGAAGGACCCGGTCTGCGGCATGGACGTCGATACGACCAAGGGCAAGCCGACCGCCGACCACGACGGCCAGACCTACCATTTCTGCTGCAACGGCTGCCGCACCAAGTTCGTCGCCGACCCCTTGAGGTATCTCGGCGCCACCAAACCGGCGCCGCAGCCGATGCCGGCGGGCACGATCTACACCTGCCCGATGCACCCCGAGATCCGGCAAGTTGGGCCCGGCAGCTGCCCGATCTGCGGCATGGCGCTCGAACCGGATATCGTCACCGCCGACAGCGGTCCCAACCCCGAGCTCGCCGACATGACGCGTCGGTTCTGGATCGGCCTTGCGCTGGCCCTCCCCGTGCTTCTGCTCGAAATGGGCGGTCACCTGTCGCACCGCCTGATGCTGTTCGCGCCGCAGACTTCGAACTGGCTGCAATTCGTGTTCGCGACGCCGGTGGTGGTGTGGGCGGGCTGGCCGTTCTTCGAGCGCGGCTGGGCCTCCCTCAAGAGCCGCAACCTCAACATGTTCACGCTGATCGCCATCGGCACCGGCGTGGCGTGGAGCTACAGCGTCATCGCAACGATCCTGCCCGATCTGTTCCCGGCCGCCATGCGCGGCGCCGACGGCGCCGTGCCGGTCTATTTCGAAGCCGCCGCGGTGATCACCGTGCTGGTATTGCTCGGCCAGGTGCTGGAGCTGCGCGCCCGCGATCAGACCAGCGGTGCCATCAAGGCGTTGCTGAAACTGGCGCCGAAGCAAGCGACGCGGGTGACCGCCGACGGCCGCGACCAGGTCGTAGCACTCGACGCCGTCGTCGCCGGCGATCGCCTCAGGGTGCGGCCGGGTGAAAACGTGCCGGTCGATGGCGTCGTCATCGAGGGCCGCAGCACGCTCGATGAATCGATGGTCACCGGCGAATCGATGCCCGTCACCCGCGAGGCCGGCGCCCGGGTGATCGGCGGCACCATGAACCAGACCGGCGCCTTCATCATGCAGGCCGAAAAGGTCGGCGCCGCGACGATGCTCGCCCAGATCGTGCAGATGGTGGCGCAGGCGCAGCGCAGCAGAGCGCCGATCCAGCGGCTCGCCGATCAGGTCGCCGGCTGGTTCGTGCCGCTCGTCATCGCCATCGCCATTCTTGCGTTTGCAGCGTGGACATTGTTCGGGCCGCAGCCGCGATTGACGTTCGCGCTGATTGCGGCGGTATCGGTGCTGATTATCGCCTGCCCCTGCGCCTTGGGGCTTGCCACGCCGATGTCGATCATGGTCGGCGTCGGCCGCGGTGCAGGGTCCGGCATCCTGATCAAGAACGCAGAGGCGCTCGAGCGGATGGAGAAGGTCGACACCATCGTCATCGACAAGACCGGCACGCTGACCGAGGGGCGGCCGTCGGTGGACGGGCTGCAGACCGCACCCGGCATTGCGGCCGATGACCTGCTCGCCCTCGCCGCCAGCGTCGAACGGCAGAGCCAGCACCCGCTCGGCGCCGCGATCGTCCGCGCCGCAGCCGATCGCGGCCTGGCGATGGCCGACGTCACGGGCTTCGATGCGCCCTCGGGTAAGGGCGTCAGTGGCACCACTGTGGGAAAGAAGATCGTGATCGGCAATCAGCGCATCCTGCGCGAGGCCGGCATGAGCACCGACGCGCTTGACGCCCACGCCGAAGCATTCCGGCGCGACGGCGCCACAGCGATCTATGTCGCCATCGACGGCAAACCGGCCGGCGTCATCGGCATTGCCGATGCCATCAAGGCCTCGACGCCGGCAGCGATCGCCGCCCTCAGGCACGCCGGCCTGCGCGTCGTCATGCTGACGGGTGACAACATGACCACTGCCCGCGCGGTCGCCGACAGGCTCGGCATCGTCGAGATCGAGGCCGATGTCCTGCCGGATCGCAAAAGCCAGATCGTCAAGCGCCTGCGGGAGGAGGGCCGTGTCGTTGCCATGGCTGGTGACGGCATCAACGATGCACCCGCGCTTGCCGCCGCCGATGTCGGTATCGCCATGGGCACCGGTACCGACGTGGCGATTGAAAGCGCCGGCATCACGCTCGTCAAGGGCGACCTCAACGGCATCGTCCGCGCCCGCACGCTGTCGGCTGCAACAATGTCGAACATCCGCCAGAACCTGTTCTTCGCCTTTTTCTACAACGCCGCCGGCGTGCCGATTGCGGCCGGCGTGCTCTACCCGATGTTCGGCCTGCTGCTGTCGCCGGTGATCGCGGCAGCGGCGATGTCGCTGTCATCGGTCAGCGTCATCGGCAACGCGCTCAGGTTGCGTACGATGAGGCTTTGATGGCCGCGACGCGTCACACTCGCTCTTGCATCCAATCCCGGCCCGGCCGACTATCAAGCCACAATGAATTCCTGGGAGATTGAAATGCACACACCGACAAGGCGCGCGGTTCTGGCCGGCGCCGCCGCCTTTGCGGCGACACCGAACCTGACGCGGGCGCAGTCCGCCAATCTGACGCTGGTGGTGCCGTTTCCGCCGGGCGGTTCGACCGACGCGCTGGCGCGCCTGATGCAGCCCAACCTGCAGTCGAAGCTCGGCCGTACCGTGATCGTCGAGAACAAGGGCGGTGCCGCCGGCTCGATCGGCGCCGCGCAGGTAGCGAAAAGCCCCGGCGACGGCTCGTCGCTGCTGGTCACGTTCGACAGCCACGCGGTGATCCCGGCGATCATGGAAAAGCCGCTGCTCGACGTCGAGAAGGATCTGGTGCCGGTGTTCCTGGTCGGCACCGCGCCCTACGTCATCGCCGTCAGCGCCGGCCGGCCCTACAAAACCTTCGCCGACGTCGTCGCCGCCTGCAAGGAAAGGCCGGGAGCCGTAAAATACGCCTCGGTCGGCGTCGGCACCATCGGCCATCTCGCCATGACGATGCTGGCGAAGAAGGCCGGCGTCGAGATCACGCACGTACCCTATCGCGGCGGCGGCCCGGCCATGAACGACGTGATCGGCGGCCATGTCGACCTCATCTGCGGCTCGATCGCGCTCATCGCGCCGCAACTGGGCGGCGGCACCATTCGCCCGCTGTTGCAGCTCGGCCGCAAACGTCTCGAACTCATAAAGGACACCGAGACGGCGATCGAGGCCGGCTTCCCGGATTTCGAGGCGCTGGCCTGGTGGGGCGTGTTCGCACCGAAGGATACGCCGCCGGCCCTGGTCGAGAGCCTGGCCGAGGCGGTCAAGTCGTCGCTCGCCGATCCCAACGCGGTCAAACTACTGCAGGAAACGCAGCAGATGACGCTGGTGCTCGGCGGTCCTGCCGAGCTCAAGACGTTCTTCGCCACCCAGGTCGACGTCTGGGGCAAGGTGGTCCGCGACAACAAGATCAAGGCCTGATCCGGATCGGTGCGACTACGAACTCGCGAAGCCCGATCCCGGCTTGCGGTATTCGGGGCGCGGCGGGCTGAATACGTCGAGCACGCGGGCGCCCTGCGGACCGGCGCGCATCGTGTGCGGCACGTTGCCTGGCGTGCGCCAGAAATCGCCCTTCTTCACCGCGATCTCTTCGCCGCCCTGGAAACGCACAGCCGAGCCTTCGAGCAGAACGCCCCATTGCTCCTCGGGATGCTGGTGCATGGTTCCGATGGCATTGGGCGCAATGGTGACCACCGACAGCATCGCCTGCTCGCCGGCGAAGATTCGCGTCGACAGGCCCGGGCCAAGCTCACGGAATAGGCCGTCGGCCGGGTCGTCGAGATTGTGGAATTCCTTGGCTTGGCTCATGGCGGGCGGTCCTGTGGCAGTGGCTTGACGGGCTCGAGCCTAGCCGCGCCGTTGCTGTGCCACAATTGCAATCGGTCACACGCCCGTTGACCTGCATCAATGCGCCGAGGGCCGGCCGATTGTGATCATTTAACAGGGTGCACGATTTGTCTGCCAAGCAAAGGTGGCCGTCATGCCGAACCGCACTGCCGTTGAAGGTTTGCTGGTCCACCTGCGCGACTGGTGGCAAGGTCGCGACAGCCTGGCGGGCCTCGATGCCGCCGAGTTCGAGAGCATCGCCAGGGATCTCGGCATCTCGACCGACGACCTGCGCACTCTCGCGGCGCATGGGCCGCATGCCGCCGATCTGCTGATCGATCGCATGGCGGCACTCGGCGTGACCAAAGAGGACGTGGAGCGGACGGCGGCCGGCCTCATGCACGACATGCAAAGGACCTGCTCCAACTGCGCGGAAAAAGGCGTCTGCGCGCGAGATCTCGCCGACAGGCCACTCGATCCGGGCTGGAAGCACTATTGCCCCAACGCCGACACATTCAAGTCGATCGAAAAGACGAAAGGTCGCTTCGCCGCCTGATGGCCGCGATCCGAACACAGGGGGCGAAGCGGCAACCGGCGATGGCCGCGGTTCAGCTGCGTGCGTCGAGGCGGGCGGCGGCGACGAGCGCCCTGAGCTGCGGCACGAGTTCGGCGTCGAACCACGGGTTCTTGCGCAGCCAGGCATTGTTGCGCCAGGAGGGATGCGGCAGCGGCATCATCACCGGCGCGTCCGCGGTGGCGGCATTGCTCAGCCGTCGCCAATCCTCGACCGTCGCCTGCAGGCTCTGACGCCATGGCGCACCGAACCGCCGGCTCAGATGCCAGCGCTGCGCATACTGGCCGACGAGCAGGATTAGACGCAGATGCGGCAGCCCCTCGATCAGCCGCTCGCGCCATAGTGCAGCGCACTCGCGACGCGGCGGCAGATCGCCGCCTTTGGCGTCATGGCCGGGAAAGCAGAAGCCCATCGGCAGCACGGCGATCACACGGTCGTCGTAGAATTCCTCGACCGTCACGCCCATCCAATCGCGCAGCCGGACACCGGAAGGATCATCGAACGGCAGCCCGGACGCGTGCACCCGCGTGCCCGGCGCCTGGCCGCAGACGGCGATCACCGCCGACCGCCGCGCGCGCACCACCGGCCGCGGTTGATGCGGCAGCGGCTTGCCCAACGGCGCCTCGATGCACGTGCGACAGGCGCGAATTTCCGTCAGCAGCCGATCGAAAGCACCCTCGCGCCGCGACTTCACAGCTTGATCCGCAGGCCGTCCTCGGCGACGAGGATGCGATCACTCTTCAGCCGGGGCGCGAATGCCAGCATATCCCAGTTCATGTGCGACAGCATGATCCGCTTAGCCGTCAGCCGCGGCAGGTTCTGCTCGATCGTGCGCCAGTTGAGATGGTACTTCACCGGCCGTTCAAGGGCGCAACATTCGGTGATGTAGAGGTCGGCGCCGGCGGCGACATCGACCAGCGCTTCGACCCACTCCGTGTCGCCGGAAAAAGCTAGCGTGCGGCCATCGGCATCGAGCCGCAAGGCATGCGACGGCGCGCTTGAGGGATGACTGACCTCGAACGCAGTGATCGCGAGTCCGTCGTCGGCATAGGGCCTGTCGGCTGTGATCTCGACGAACGTCAGCTCGAAGGCGCGGGCAACCTTGGTCATGCCGGGAAACAGAATTTCAGCCGCCGCCTCGAAGCGTTGCGCGATGCCCGGCGGCCCGATCACTCGCAGCGCGCTCCGCCGCTTCAGCGCATACTGCGCCGACAGGATGATCCAAACCAGGCCGGCGAAGTGATCGCCATGCAGATGTGAGATCACGATGGTATCGATGCTGTTGGCGTCGAACTCGAGCTGGTTGAGGCCGATCTGCGCCGTAGCACCGCAATCGAGCAGGATCTTGCGGCGGTCGGTCTCGAGCAGGAAGCAGGTTTGCAGCCGGCCGCCGGTGCCGAACGCATCGCCGCTGCCAACCACAGTCAGTTGCATGCGCTACTCCTCAGACCTTGGCGCTCGGCCGGGCGGCGACCGCATCGTACCAGCGGCCGAGGTTTTTCAACCCGGCGGGGCGATCGTACTTGATCGGCTTCATGAAATCGACCGCCACCAAAGCCGTGATATCGGCAATCGAATAGGCATCGCCGGCAATGAATTCGGTCGCAGCCAGCTCCCGGTCCATGATCTCGAGCATCTCGCCGATGCGGCCGCGGTTGGCTTCGCCCCAGTCCTTGAACTGCGGCTTTTCCAGCTCCGCCATGGCCGGGTGGGTGTGGCGAAAGACCTGCGCCACCCGGTAGAGCAGGCCGAGTTCCATGCGCCGGTTCATCATCTCGACGATCGCCCGGCCGCGGGCGCCGGTGCCGAACAGGGCAGGCTGCGGGTTGGTCTCCTCGAAATAACGGCAGATGGCGACGCTTTCGGAAATCGCAGTGCCGTCGTCGAGCACCAGCACCGGCACCTGCCGCATCGGGTTCTTGGCCGAAAAGCCGGCCGAGCGATGTTCGAGCTTCATCAGGTCGAGCTGTTCGAAGGGCACGGAAATTCCCTTTTCCGCCAGGAAGATACGCACCCGGCGCGGATTGGGCGCGCGGCTCTGCTCGATGATTTTCATGGTCCAGGCACCTCTCGTCACGGCTGGACCAGTCAAGCATGGCTCGAGCCGCAGCCGCCAGTCGAAACCGACCCCGGCCGGGCCGTCCGTAAACCCCCCGTTAGTCATTTGCGACAACAGTCGGACGGATCGGTGATTTGCTTCCCCCGGTCCTTGTCGAAAACAAGCGTTCCGGGCCGAAACGGCGGATTTGATGGCTGTCGCGAGCCCACACAGTGGACCGTCAGCGACGCGCAGTACCCCGGTGGCGCGCGCTGCGCGGGTGCGCCGCGCCGACCTAGAGCAGCTGCGCGAGACCCGCCAGCGGCTGGCGCTCGGCACCTCGCTCAA
Organism: uncultured Alphaproteobacteria bacterium; assembly: GCA_963741505.1. Classification (GTDB taxonomy): domain Bacteria; phylum Pseudomonadota; class Alphaproteobacteria; order Rhizobiales; family Hyphomicrobiaceae; genus JAKFWF01. Next base: position 369,192 of record CAVUIJ010000013.1, read on the forward strand.
GCCCGAGTTCGAATACGAGCTGATGATGATGTTCGTGCGCAACGAACTGTCGGCGCAGGCGCACATGTGGCTGCTCGCCATCATCTTCTCGCTGGCCTCGAGCTTCTGGGCGCCGCCGCTGCACGGCGCGATCTGGCTCGTCAGCCTGATCGCCGCCAAAGTCGTGCTGCTGCTTGCCTGCCGTCAGCTCAATGCCCTGCCGCCGGCCGAAGTGTCGGTGGTGAAGTGGCGCCGGCACCTCGTCTATGCGGAAGCACTCAACGGCTGCGCCTGGGCCGGATTTGCTCTGGTCGGCATTCACCTCGATCTGCCGGGCTCGTTCAGCGACGTTTTTTCCTCCGACAACGTATTCTCCTCGCACGTTTTCATCTTCGCCTCGCTGATCGTGGTGCTGGCGATCCGCATGACGTTCGCCTCGACGATGATGCCGATCCTCTATTTCGGCACCGTTCCGATGACAGTGGCGGTGGTCATCAGGCTCGTCCTGCTGCAAGACCTGTTCTTCATGTCGCTGGCGGCGATGGCGATCGGCGTGCAGATCTATTTCATATTCCTGGCCAAGGGGCTCTATTCGACGGCGCTCGCGATGCTCGAGTTCCGCACCGAGAAGGATGCGCTGATCGCCGAGCTCGAGGAATCGAAGTCGATCTCGGACGAGGCGCGGCGGCGTGCCGAAGCCGCCAACATCGCCAAGTCGCGATTTCTCGCCACCATGAGCCACGAGCTGCGCACGCCGCTCAACGCCATCCTCGGATTCTCGGAGGTGATGAAAGCCGAGATCATGGGGCCGATGCAGAACGCGACCTACAAGGATTACGCCGGCAACATCCACGACAGCGGCCGCCACCTGCTGCACCTCATCAACGAGATCCTCGATCTGTCGCGTATCGAAGCGGGCAAGTACGAGCTTTCCGAGGAGCCACTGCGCCTCATTGACGTGGTTGAGGACTGCCATCGCCTGCTGAAGCTCAGGGCCGAGGCCAAGGGCCTGACGGTGATCGAGGACTTCGACGAGCGGCTGCCGCAGCTATGGGCCGATGAGCGCGCCGTGCGCCAGATCTGCCTCAACCTGATGTCGAACGCGATCAAGTTCACGCCGCGCGGCGGCAATGTCACCTTGGTGGTCAAGCCGGCGCCGGACGGCGGGCAGACGCTGTGCGTGCGCGACAACGGGCCTGGCATACCGAAGGAAGAAATCCCCAAGGTCATGCAAGTCTTCGGCCAGGGGTCGCTCGCCCACCAGACCGCCGAGGGCGGCACCGGCCTCGGCCTGCCGATCGTCAAGAACCTGGTCGAACTGCACGGTGGCATGTTCGACCTGCAGTCCGAGATGCGCAAAGGCACGGAAGCGAGCGTGACGTTCCCGAAACAGCGCGTCATGCAGCCGCTTCCGCCGTTGCAGCCACTTGGCCAGGAGCGCCACAAGACCCAGATCGACACCATCCGGTCGCCACGACCGGCGCGCATCCGGCCGACACCGGCCGCCGCCACCGTGCACTCCCGCGGCTGAGAGCCTGTCCGAGTGGTTTTCATGAGGTTTCAAGAAGACTGGTCGGACAGGCTCTGGGTGTTGCCCGCAGGCCAATTGCAAGCCGGCATATGAATGCTAACATGCCGACATCAATGGCCGTCCGCGAAAGTCGCATGGAAACGCCCTGCATCAGCGTCTGCACCTTGGATGCGCAATCCGGCCGGTGCGTCGGCTGCGGCCGGACGATGATCGAGATCGCCGGGTGGTCCCGCCTTACTGATGACGAACGGCAACGCATAATGGTCGACCTCGAAGCCCGCCGGGCCCAACCCAAACCCGCCAGGAGCGTTTGACGCATGAGGCTATGGATACTGCTCGCGATGCTGGGGGGCGCACTGCTGGTCGCGCTCGCGACCGGCGAGGAGGGCACCGTTGCCGGCCTCGACGCCAGCCGTTTCATGTCGTTCGCGGTCGCCGCCACGCTGCTCGCATTCATCGGCGTTTCAGCCTTGAACAGCTATGGTGGCCGGTTCGGCAAGGCGGCGCGTGATCTGATGGTGTGGGGCGGGCTCACCCTCGCCCTGGTGCTGGGCTACAGCTACCGCGACGATTTCCACAACATCGCTCAGCGCATCTCGGGCGAGTTGATGCCGCCGGGCGACGCCGTCAGCGTCGGCACCAGCAACGCCGGCGAACGGGCGGTACGCATCCGCAAGCGCTCCGACGGCCATTTCGTCGCCCGCGCCGAGGTCGACAAGGCCAACCTCACCATGCTGGTCGACACCGGTGCGTCGACCGTCGTCTTGAAGCCATCGGACGCGCGGGCCGCCGGCATCAATCTCGACACCTTGAACTACTCGGTGCCGGTCAGAACCGCGAACGGCACTGCCTACGCGGCGTCGGTTCGGATCAAACGCCTGGTTGTAGGTGGCATTCGCGTCGAAGGCGTCGAGGCGCTGGTCGCCAAGCCCGGCGCGCTCAACGAGAGCCTGCTTGGTATGAGTTTCTTAAGGCGTCTGAGATCATATGAGTTTTCGGGTGATTTCCTGACGCTGCGCAGCTGAGACCCAGGCTCGGCACGCTGCGGCGTGAACGTGTCAATGGGTATTGCGTCATGGCCATCACATCGGGCATCCGGCACGCATTGAGCGAAGCGGCGAGCTGGCTGTGCGCCGGCGCCATCCTGGTCGGCGGCGTGATCTACCACCAGGAAATCCGCGCCAGCCTGGGCGGCCTGATGGGTATCGAGCAGGTCGCCGACGACGAGCCGACCGACCCCTCGCCGCGACCGCGCACGCGCTTGAGCGACGCCGAGTTGCGCGCCCGTTCCGCCGAGGCGCGAGCGGCGGAAGCGGAAGCCCGGGCACGCAATGCCGAACTCCGCGCCAAGCAGCAGCATGCGGCCGTGCAGACCCAGGGCCAACGCGGCGACGCACCGCGCGGACGGCAAGGCTACGGCGGCATCGTCGAGTTGCAGGCACGACGCGACGGCCATTATTACGCCGACGCCGAGCTCAACGGCAGCTCGGTCAGGGTGATGGTCGACACCGGCGCGACTTCGGTCGCGCTGACCTACGAAGATGCCCAGCGCGCCGGCATCAGCGTCTCCGACAGCGATTTCACCGGCCGCACCAACACCGCCAACGGCGAAGGCCGTTATGCGCCGGTCACGATCACTTCGATCGCCATCGGCAGCATCACCGTGCACAACGTGCGCGGCGTGGTGCTGCAGCGCGGCAAGCTCGGCATAACGCTGCTCGGCATGTCGTTCCTCAACAAGCTCAGCCGCGCCGAAATGAGCAACGGCACGCTCGTGCTCGAAAACTGAGCAAGTCGGCCGGAACCCGGATCATACCGGCGCGCGGTCGCCGTCGCCGAGCGCGCGCTGCATGAGCACCTGGTCGAGCCAGCGGCCGCCCTTGAAGCCGACCGAGTGCACGGTGCCGCAGAAGGTGAAGCCCAGCGCCCGGTGCAGCCCGATCGAGCTGCGCTGGCCACTGTCGCCGATCACCGCGATCATCTGCCGAAAGCCGCGCGCCGTCGCCTGGTCAATCAGCGCCGACAGCAGGGCGCGGCCGATGCCGCGACGCTGCATCTTAGGATCGACATAGATCGAGTTCTCGACGCTCCAGGCATAGGCCGGGCGCGGCCGGTAGGCGCCGAGATAGCCGTAGCCCGCGACCTTCCCGGTCAATTCGGCAACCAGATAGGGGAAATCGGCATCGAGGATGGCCTGCATGCGGCGTCCCATCTCGGCTTCGTCCGGCGCCGTGATCTCGAAGCTCGCCGTGCCGTGCAATACCGCCGGGCGATAGATGGCGGTGATCGCCGGGATGTCGGCGGCCGTCGCGGGCCGCACATCAGATATCGCAGTCACGTCATTGCTCCCAGCCCAGCTTCCCGCCGCATCCGGCCGGCTACCCGGAAGGGGAGTCGGGAGCGGCAATAAGAAACGAGGGCCCCACCTTGCGGCAGGGCCCTCGCGCTTGTCCAGATTGGAACCGATCAGATCAGTCGCGTTCGCCGAATAGCTGCAGCATCGACGTGAACATGTTGATGAAGTCGAGGTACAGGTTCAGCGCACCCATGATCGCACCCTTGGCCATCAGCGTCGCGTCGCCGGCGATCTGATAGTAGTGGTCCTTGATCGTCTGCGTGTCATAGGCGGTCAGACCGGCGAAGATCAGCACGCCCAGCACCGAGATCGCGAACTGCAGCGCCGAGGACTGTAGGAAGATGTTGACCAGCGCGGCGATGATGATGCCGATCACGCCCATGATCAGGAACGAGCCCCAGCCCGACAGATCCTTCTTCGTGGTGTAGCCGTAGAGGCTCAAGCCGGCGAAGGCGGCCGAGGTGACGAAGAACACCTGGGTGATCGAACCGAGCTTGAACACCAGGAAGATCGACGACAGCGACACGCCCATCACCGCCGCGAACAGCCAGAACGAGGCCTGCGCCGCCGGCACGCTCATCTTGTAGACGCGGAACGACAGCAGGAACACCAATGCCAGCGGCGCCAGCATCACCACCCACTTGAGCGGCGACAGATAGAGCATCTGCCCGAACGGCGTCAGCGCAGCCCGACCGGCCGCACCCGTCGCGCCACCGGTGGCGGCCATCACCGTCAGGTAGGCCGCAATGCCGCTCAAGCGCGATGCCGCCGGCCATGTAGTTGTAGACGCCGAGCATGTAGGACCGCAGACCCTCGTCGACGACGGCGCCACCCGGGCGCGCTGCCGTGCCGGCCTGCGCATATCTGTTGTCGTACTGAGCCATTTGAGGTTCCCTTCGATGTCTCTTGCGGGCGCAACTATCCCGCTTATTGAAATATGAACTGTGTCGGTGACAGATTCAAGGATGCTGCCACCAATTATTTCCGACCGCCGCCGTTATGTTTTCAACAGCGTTATCGGCCATCTGCCTCGCCTATTCGCTCTTCAGGTACGGCACTGCTGGCGCCCGCAGTACCGCCCAGGTTCCGAGCCCGCCGAACAGCACCACCAGGCCGAGGCTGACAACCAGCGCCTGGACGATCGCAACCGCCGACAGATGGAACGGCACGTCGATCACGCTGGTCAAGGCAATCCAGGCGGCGAGCCCCCCTAACACCACCGCAAACGCGGCGGTAATGCCAGCCAAGATGGCATATTCCAGCAGGTGCGAGGTCAAAATGCGGCGCCGGGTGGCACCCAGCACCTTCAAAATGACCGCCTGCTGGATACGGCGGCGCTGCGCCGTCGCCAGCGCGCCGGCCAGCACCAGGGCGCCGGCCAGCAGGGTCACGCTGCCGGCCACCCGAACCGCGTTCATGATGCGCTCGAACACGGCGTTGAACGAGTTGATGGCGTCCTTGACCCGGATCGCCGTCGTCGCCGGATGGGCCTTGCCGATGGCGCGGCCGACCGCGGCCTCGCTGGCGAGCGAGGCATCCTTGGCCAACTGGATGGTGGCCAGCAGGTTGTGCGGCGCCCCCTTCAGCACGTTGGGCGAGAATACCATGACGAAATTGATGGCGAGGCTCTCCCACTTCACCTCGCGCAGGTTGGCGATGCGGGCCGTGACATTGCGGCCGAGCACGTTGACCGTCACCTGGTCGCCGATCGTGAGTTTCAGCTTCTTGGCCAAATCGACCTCGAACGACACCAGCGGCTCGCCGGCATAGTCCTTCGGCCACCATTCGCCGGCGACCACCTTGGAGCCGTCCGGAACCTCTTCGGCGTAGGTCAGGCCGCGGTCGCCGTTGAGCACCCATTGCGCCTCGGGCGGCGCTTTCAGATCTTCGACCGGCACACCGGCGAGCCTGATCAGCCGGCCGCGCAGCATCGGCGCCTCCTCGATGCGGGCGTCGGGCGCGGCGTCATGCACGGTCTTGCTGAAAGCGGCGAGATCGCCTTTCGGGATGTCGAGCACGAAGTAGTTCGGGCTGTTCAGCGGTACCCGGCCGGTCAGTTCCTTGACGATCGAGGCGTCGGTCAGCGCCACCGCCACCAGCAGTGACAGACCGGCGCCAAGCGACAGGATCACCGAGCGGGTCAGGCCGCCCGGCGCACCGAGATTGCCGATCGCCAGCGCCAGCTCCGGCCATTTTGGTCGCTTGGCGCGGGCGGCGATGCGGGTGACCAGCGTGCCGAGGCCGAGGAAGACGCCGAACACCACCAGCAGGCCGAGGCAGAAGTAGATCGCGATCCGCTTGGCATCGGAATTGAGTATGGTGAAGGCGGCGAGCGCCACCCCGGCGGCGGCGATGGCCGCCATGATCGCCGGGCGCGGCCGCACCAGCTCGTTCGTGACCTCGTCGCGAAACAGCACGCCGGCGCGCACCAGTTCGGCCCGGCCCAGCGGCCACAGCGTGAATACCAGCGCCACCAGGAAGCCGTAGACCGCGGCCGAGACGACGCTCCACGGCGACACCGTGATCTCGGCGCGGATCGGCAGGCTCGCGCCGTAGAAGCGCGTTCAGCAGCAGCGGCACCAGGTAGCCGAGCGGCGATGCCGATCACGACGCCGATCGCCGCGATCGCCATCACCTGGGTGAGGAAGATCGCGAAGATCGTTGCGCCGGGCGCGCCGACGCTCTTGAAGGTGGCGATCACCTTGCGGCGCCGGTCGATGAAGGTCGCGACCGCATTGGCGACGCCGACGCCGCCGACCAGCAGCGCCGTCAGGCCGATCAGGGTGAGGAACTGCCGCAGCCGCTCCAGCGTGCGTGTCACCTGCGGCGAGGGATCGCGGCGGTCGGCGACGATGAAGCCCGACTCCGGCAGCGCCGTGCTCGCCTGCTCGCGGAATGCCTTGAGCTCGGCAAAGCTCAGCGTTGCCGCCGGCCGGCAGGGCGACGGCATAGCGCCAGCGCACCAGGCTGCCCGGCTGCACCAGCCCGGTCGTCTCCAGCTGTCGCCAGCGAGACGAAGATGCGCGGGCCGAAGGTCAGCCGGTCGGAGATGGTGTCGGGTTCGTGCTCGATCACGCCGGTGATCGGCATCGTCGCGGTGCCGATGCCGATGCTGTCGCCGATCTTGACGCCGAGCCGCTCGAGCAGGATCGGATCGACCACCGCGCCGGCCCGCGTGCGCACGGCCGTGTCGAGCGCGGTGCCGCCGGCGAGCTTGACCTCGCCGACCAGCGGATAGGATGCGTCGATGCCTTTCAGCTCGGCCAGTGCCTGCTCGCGGCCGTCGATCGTCCGCGCCATGATCCGCATGGTGGCGGTTTCGCTGACCTGGCCGCGCGAGCGCAACCAAGCGAGCTCGGTCGGCTCGGCGCGCTTGTGGCTGCGCGCGAAGGTGACGTCGCCGCCGAGGATGGCGCGGCCCTGCGCCTCGAAGCCGGCCTTCATGGCGTCACCGAGCGCGCCGACGCCGGTGATCACCATCACGCCCAGCGCGACGCAGGCGATGAACACGTAGAAGCCGCTCAAGCCGGCGCGCAATTCGCGGGCGGCGAAGCGGACCGGCAGCGGCAGCCGCGCATGCCACCGACGTGCCGGCAGCGGCGTGGCGAGATCGATCGAGGTCATGCCGGGATCATCTCCCTGGCTGCCGTCTCGATACGCCCATCGGCCATGTGCACGGTCCGCTCGCACAGGGCCGCGAGACCGGCTTCATGGGTGATCAGAACCAGCGTCGCGCCATGCCGCTTCTGCAAGCCGAACAGCAGTTCGACCACCTGTTGCCCGGTGGCGCCGTCGAGGTTGCCGGTCGGCTCGTCGGCGAGCAGCAGCTTCGGCTGCGGCCCGAGCGCCCGGGCGAGCGCCACCCGCTGCTGCTCGCCGCCCGAAAGCTGCGCCGGGAAATGCGTCTTGCGGGCGCCGAGGCCGACCTCGTCGAGCAGGCCGCCTGCCACCTCGAAGGCATCGGCGCGGCCGGCGAACTCGAGCGGCAGCGCGACGTTCTCGATCGCGGTCATCGTCGGTACCAGATGGAACGACTGGAAGACGATGCCGATGTCGGCGCCGCGCGCCAGTGCAAGCTGGTCCTCGTTCATGGACACGAAGTCGTGACCGGCGACCGTGACCCGGCCGCGTGTCGCCCGCTCGAGCCCGGCCATGATCATCAGCAGCGACGTCTTGCCGGAACCCGACGGCCCGACGATGGCGAGCGACTGGCCGGCCACAATGTCGAGCGAGACGCCGCGCAGGATGTCGACCGGGCCGGCCCGGCTGGTCAGCGTCAACTCGACGCCGTCGAGCGAAACGATGGATCGAGGTGCGGCCAAGGTCGGCTCCGGTTGATTAGCTGCGCGATACCGGGACTTGCCTCGGCCGGCGCTCGTTTCTACGTCAGTATCCGACAATGGATGACCGATAGGGCAACAACATGGGTTTATTTCGCAATTGCACAAGTGCAAGGGTCGGCGACGCATCTCCCTCTCCCCGCTTTTCACGGATGGCGAGCGGTTGTCCTCTCCCCGGCAAGTGCGGGGGGAGGGAAAGTGGCAGCGCACAATCGCGCTGGTCCAATTTCGGCTTTATTGCCGCAATGATCGGATTGATTTTCACGGCAACACCGCCGTTCGCCCAGACCGCCACACCCATCCGCATTGTCGCCTTTGGCGACAGCCTGACCGCCGGATTTGGCCTTGCCGCCGCGGAAGCCTTCCCGGCCCAGCTCGAAAAGGCGCTGAAGGCCAAGGGCCACAACGTCGAAGTGATCAACGCCGGGGTCTCGGGCGACACCACCGCCGCCGCCCTTGAACGCTTCGACTGGGCGGTGCCAGATGGTGCCGATGCCGCGATCGTCGAACTCGGCGCCAACGATGCCCTGCGCGGCCAGCCGCCCGAGCAGGCGCGCAAGAACCTCGACGCCATCATCACGCGATTGAAGGCCAAGGGGCTGGCGGTGCTGGTCGCCGGCATCCCGGCGCCGCGCAACTGGGGCGACGTCTACGTCAAAGCGTTCGATCCGATGTTCGCCGACCTCGCCAAGGCGCATGGTGCGCTGCTCTACCCGTTCTTTCTCGACGGCGTCGCCATGAACGCTGACTTGAGCCTGCCCGACGGCCTCCATCCGAACGCCAAGGGCGTCGCGATGATCGTCGAGCGCGTCATGCCGAAGGTCGAGGAACTGATCGCGGTGGTGAAGGCGAAGCGGCTTGGCGCCGGCAAGACCTGATGGCTGTCCTTTCAACATGCGGGCAGAGGATGTAATAGCAAACAGCAATGCAACTGCCAGCCGTCGTCGATTGACCGCGCGCGATCAAAGAATGATGCCATCATGCCGCGCCTGTTCGCCGCCATTGTGATCCCTGAACCGACCGCGCTGACCCTCGACCGGGTGCGCCAGCCGACGCCCGGCGCATTCTGGATCCCGCCGTCGGACATGCACCTGACGCTGCGCTTCGTCGGCGACGTCGATAATGCACATGCCCGCGAATTCGCGTACGAGCTTAGCCGCGTCGAGCTGCCGGCGTTTTCGCTGAAGCTAAAGGGCCTCGGCACGTTTGGTGGCGACGAACCGCGGGTGCTGTGGGCCGGCGTCGCCGATTGCGAACCGCTCAATGCCCTGGCGCGTGCCGCCGATCGCGCCGCCCGCAATGCCGGATTGCCGCCTGACGGGCGCACCTGGAAGCCGCACGTCACGCTCGCCCGGCTGCGCTATACGCCGCTCGACGCGGTGGTGCGGATCTTGAGCCGCAAGGCGACCTTCAATACCGACGCATTCTTCGTCGCCAAGTTCGCGCTGATGTCGGCCAAGCCCGGTGCCGGCGGCGGCCCCTATGTGATCGAGCAGGAGTTCACGCTTACCGGCGGCCAGTACGCCGACTTTGCCGACGAGCATAACTATTGAAGGGGCGTCATACCGGTTCTGCGGTGCCAGGATGAAGCCAGGCAACGGTTGCGGACGACAATCGAAACAGGTGCGATACCATGGCCAAGAAGCTCGATGACGAGGCGATAACTACGAGCCTCAAGGTGTTGCCCAACTGGCAGCGGGCGCCGGGGCGCGAGGCAATCACGCGGTCATTCAAGTTCGAGGATTTCAGCCAGGCATTCGCCTTCATGACCCGGGTCGCGATGGTGGCCGAGAAGTTGAACCACCATCCCGAGTGGTTCAACGTCTGGAACCGCGTCGATGTGGTGCTGTCGACCCACGATGCCGGCGGCGTCACCGAGCTCGACCTGAAGCTCGCCGCCGCGATGGACCGGATCGCCGGCTGAATCAGCGGTCGATCGAGGCGTCTTCGACCATCCAGGCGACGAGTTCGGGAAACGACCAGCCCCAGGCAGCCGCCAGCTCCGGCACCAGCGAGGTGCCGGTCATGCCCGGCTGGGTGTTGACCTCGAGGCACACCAGGTGGCGCTTGTCGGGATCGTAGCGGAAATCGGCACGCGACACGCCGCGGCAGCCGAGCGCCTGATGGGCCGCAAGCGTGTGGCGCTGCACCGCCTGATAGACATCGGCCGAGAGCTTGGCCGGCAGGATGTGCTGCGAACCGCCCGGCGCGTACTTTGCCTCGTAGTCGTAGAAAGTCAGGTTCGCGGCCGGCACGATGTCGATGATCTCGGTAACGCGATCGCCAACGACGCTGCAAGTCAACTCGTGGCCGGCGACGAACGGCTCGAGCAAAATGTTGCCGTCGAGAGCCGGGATCTGGCCGATCGCTTCCGGCGGCCGGTTGGCGCCCTCGCGCACAATGACGACGCCGACGCTCGAGCCTTCGGCGATGGGCTTGGCGACGTAGGGCGGCTCGAGGCCGTGCTTGGCGAGCGCTTCCTCGCGCGACATCGTCACGCCGCCGGCCACCGGAACGCCGGCGGCTGCCATGGCAAGCTTAGCCCTCACCTTGTTCATGGCGAGTGCCGAAGCCAGCACGCCGGAATGGGTATAGGGGATGCTCAGCACCTCGAGCAGGCCCTGCACGCAGCCATCCTCGCCCCAGCGTCCGTGCAACGCATTGAAGCAGCAGTCGGGCTTGAGTTCGAGCAGACGCTGGCTGAGGTTGCGGCCGGCATCGACGCGCGTCACCTTGTAGCCGGCCGCTTCCAGCGCATCGGCGCAGCCGGCGCCCGAGCGCAGCGACACCTCGCGCTCGGCCGACCAGCCGCCCATCAGCACGGCAACATGATTGTAGCGACGCATGGTGCGTGTGCTCCTCGAGCTATTTCGGGCGGGCCAGCGCCTCACCCGTCGCCGCGCCGGCCAATGGCTCGCCGAGGCGGATGATCTCCCATTCGAGCGTGATGCCGGATTGCGCCTTGACCTTGGCGCGCACCGTCTCGCCCAACGTCTCGATGTCGCAGGCCTTGGCGCCAGCCTCGTTGATCAGGAAGTTGCAGTGCATCTCGGACACCTTGGCGCCGCCGATCATCATGCCGCGGCAGCCGGCGGCATCGATCAGCTTCCACGAGCTGTTGCCGGGCGGGTTCTTGAACGTCGAGCCGCCAGTGCGGTCCTTGATCGGCTGGTTGGCCTCGCGATAGGCCGCGACCTCCTCCATCTCTCTCAAGATGTCGGCGGTGACGCCGGCCGAGCCCTGGAACAGCGCTTCGGTGAAGATCCAGTCCTCAGGCGCGCCACAGTGGCGATAAGTGAAACCCATGTCGGCGTGGGAGAGCACGTGGATGTTGCCCTGGCGGTCGACGGCGCGGGCCTCGATCAGCACGTTGGTGGTCTCGCGGCCGTGCGCGCCGGCGTTCATGCGCAGGGCGCCGCCGATCGAGCCCGGGATACCGCGATAAAATGCCAAGCCGGCGATGCCGGCATCGGCTGCGGCGCGCGCGACCTTGACGTCGGGCACCGCGGCGCCGGCACGAACGCGATTGCCGGCTTCGGCCTTGACCTCGGCGAAGCCGCGGCCGAGGCGAATGACGACGCCGCGAATGCCGCCGTCGCGCACCAGCAAGTTGGAGCCGAGACCGATCGTCGTCACCGGCAGCTCCGCTGGTGCGATTTTCAGGAAATATGCGAGGTCGGCCTCGTCGGCCGGCGTGAACAGGACGTCGGCCGGGCCACCGACCCGGAACCAGGTGATGTCGGCAAGCGTCGCCGCCGGCGTCAGCCGACCGCGCAGATCCGGCATGCGGGCCGCGAGCGATGCCGCGAGATCGGCGCTCATGGCCCGAGCTCCTTCGCCAGCGCGAACGCCAGGGCCGAGGATTTCCCGGCGCCGCAGTAGATCACCATGTCGCCGGGCTTGGCCCATCGCCTGACGAGCCCCTCGACCTCGCGCGGATCGGCGACGGCCGTGACGGATTTATGTCCGGTGCCGGCGATGCCGGCTGCCAGCGTCGCGCTCGTCACGCCGTCGATCGGCGGCTCGCCGGCGGTATAGAGCGGCAGCACGACGACGTGGCTGGCGTCGCCGAAGCTGTTGCAGAAGCCGTCCCACAGATCGCGCACGCGGGTGTATCGATGCGGCTCGAAGACGGCGATCACGCGGCCTTTGGTGCAACTCTTGGCAGCGTGCAGCGCGGCCGCGATCTTGGACGGATTGTGGGCGTAGTCATCGATGATCTCAACGCCGTTCCAGGTGCCGGCCAGTTGGAATCGCCGCTCGACGCCGGCGAACGAGGCGAGCGCCCCGGCAATGCCGTCATCGCCGATGCCGACCTCGGTCGCGACCGCGAACGCCGCCAGCGCATTCATCGCATTGTGCCGGCCCGGCAACGGCACCTTGAGGCCGTCGAGCCGGCGGGCGCCACCGCGCACGCGGTCGGACAGCTGCGCGTCGAACACCGTCATGCGGCCATCGATGCGGGCATCGAGCAGGCGCAGGTCGGCATCGGCATGCACTCCATAGGTCAGCAGCCGCCGGCCGTCGCGGCGCAGACTCGAGCCTGTCGATCATCCGCGCGACGACCGGATGATCGAGGCAGGTGACGATCGCGCCGTAGAAGGGAATGTTGCGGTAGAAGATCTCGAATTCCTTGTGCATCGCCTCGACCGTGCCGAAGTAGTCGAGGTGTTCGGGATCGATGTTCGTGACCACGCCGATTTGCGTCGGCAATCTTGCGAAGGTGCCGTCGCTCTCGTCGGCCTCGACCACCATCCAGTCGGATCGGCCGAGGCGCGCGTTCGAGCCCCAGTCGACCAGCACGCCGCCGTTGATCACGGTCGGGTCGATGCCGCAGGCGGTCAGCACATGGGCGGTGAGCGAGGTCGTGGTGGTCTTGCCGTGGGTGCCGGTGACCGCGATCGTTGAGCAGTCGCGCATGATCTCGGCCAGCATCTCGGCGCGGTGGATGATGGTGAGCCCACGCGCGCGGGCGGCATCAAGCTCGGGATTGCCCGCCTTGACCGCACTCGAGATCACGATATGGCGCGCTTCACCGAGGTTCTCAGGGCGATGGCCGACCGCGACCGCGATGCCCTTCGCCTGCAGCCGCGTGACGTTGGCGCCGGCCAACTGGTCGGAGCCCTGCACCTTGAGCCCACGCGCATGCAGGATCTCGGCGATGGCACTCATGCCGATGCCGCCGATGCCGATGATGTGGATGGGGCCGGTAGCCGATGGCAATCTCATGCAGCAAGCCCCCGGCCCGCCATCAACTCCTGCGCCAGGTCGGCCAACCGCTGGACCGCGTCCGGGCGCCCGACAGCCTTGGCGGCGGCTGCGGCGGCGACGAGCGCCTGCGGATCGCCGGCTAGCCGGCTGATCTCGGCTGAGAGACGCTGCGGGCTCAGATCCTTCTGTTCGATCAGCCAGGCGCCGCCCACCGCACTCAAACTCGTTGCGTTCTTCAATTGGTCGTTGTCGAGCGCGTGTGGCAGCGGCACGAGGATCGACGGCCGGCCGATCACCGCGAGTTCGGCGATGCTCGACGCGCCGGCGCGACCAATGACGAGGTGACTTTGCGCCATGCGCTGCGGCAGATCGGCGAAGAACGGCGCGATTTCGGCGCGGATGCCGGACGCCGCATAGGCGGCGCGAACGCGGTCGACGTCCTCTGCCCGCGCCTGCTGCGTCACCTGGAGCCGCGACCGGATGTCAGGGGCGAGCAGCGCCAGTGCCGGCGGCACGCTGTCGGAAAAAAACCGCGCGCCCTGGCTGCCGCCGAACACTAGAAGGTTGAACGGCCCACGCGGCAGCGGCGTGGCAAACGGCGTCGCCGCCGCAGCGATGACCGCGGCACGCACCGGGTTGCCGGTGAAGCGCGCCTTGCGGGCCAAATCGCCATCGAGCATGGCGACCTTCGGAAACGATGTGGCAATCGCAGTAACGCGCTTCGCCAGCATGCGGTTGGCGCGTCCGAGCACTGCGTTCTGTTCGTGCAGCGCCGTCGGGATGCCGCGCATGCGGGCGGCGAGCACCGGGGGAAAGCTCGGATAGCCGCCGAAGCCGACCACCACGCCGGGGCGCGACGCACCCATCAGCCTCAACGCCGAGGCGATGCCGCGTGTCAGCGTGAGGCCGGTCTTGGCGATGGCGCCGGGCGAGCGGCCGGCCAGCGTCGCCGAGGCTATTTGATGCACTTTGCGCGCCGGAAAGCCGGTGCCATAGCGGTCGCCGCGGGTGTCGGTCGCAAGCTCGACGGCAATGCCCCGCCGGCCGAGTTCCTCGGCCAGCGCCTGGGCTGGAAACAAGTGACCGCCGGTTCCCCCGGCAGCCAGCATGACGAATGGTTCGCTCACCTGATCGGTGCCTCTTTCTGCTCAGGTGGTGTCATATACATATCCGCGGTCGGGCGAAATGGTGGCTGCGCATAGCGCCCCGCGTCCGCCCGGCGCCGGGTCAGGCCGAGGATCATGCCGAGCGCGATGCCGACTGCGACGGTCGAGGAGCCGCCGGCCGAGATCAACGGCAGCGTCATGCCCTTAGGGGGTAGCAGGCCGACATTTACCGCCATGTTGATCAGCGCCTGCAGGCCGAACATCAGCGCAAGACCGGTCACCGCCAGCCGCCGGAAGGCGTCGGGCTCGTCCAGGCTGCGGGCGAATACGCGCAGCACGATGAACCCGAACAGGGCGACCAATCCGAGACAGGCGAGAATGCCGTACTCCTCGCCGACGACGGCGAAGATGAAATCGGTATGGGCATCCGGCAGCGCCGTCTTGATCGTGCCTTCGCCCGGACCGCGGCCGAAAAAGCCGCCCTCGATGAACGACTGCAGGGCACGGTCGCTCTGCGAGTTGTCGCCAGGCACCGGGTTAAAGAAGCGGTCGAACCGCAGTCTGACATACGGCAGCGCAAAATAAGCGACGACCACACCCGCAGCACCCGCGCCTGCCACCCACGCAGCAAGCGCCAGCGGCTGGCCGGCCATGATCAGCATCGCCCCCCAAACAAGCGTGACCAGCAGCGTCTGGCCGACGTCGGGCTGTTGCACCAGCAGCGCCGCGAGCACGAGGTAGGCCGCGACCGCGATGCCCAGGCCCGGCATGTCCGACCTGATCCGCGCCTGCGCCAGCCCCCAGGCGGCGAGGATGACGAACGCCGGCTTGGCGAATTCGGAGGGTTGCAGCGAAAAGCCGGCAATCCGTAGCCAGCGCCTGGCGCCGTTGATCTCGTCGCCGGCAAGCAGGATCGCACCCATCGCCGCCGCCATGGCCAGGAACAAGACCAGCGCCAGCCGCCGGATCGTGCGCGGCGCCATCGCCGAGACCGCCAGCATGACGAGCATGCTCACGCCCATGAACACCACTTGCCGCTCGACAAAATGGAAGGCGTGAAACCCCTTGCGGATCGCGATCGCCGGGCTGGCGGCGAGCGACAGCAGCAAGCCGATGCCGGCCAGGATCACGATAGCCGCCAGCAGCCCGCGATCGACCGTGAACCACCAGGCGGACAGCAAACTGCGGTCGTTGCGCGACAGCCGGATCATGCGTTACGCCCCCTTCGGCCGGTGGCCGGCGAGTTTGGCGACGAGCTCGCGGAAGATGTCGCCGCGATGCTCAAACGAGCGGAACTGGTCGTATGAGGCGCAGGCTGGCGACAGCAGCACGACGGGCTGCGCGGCCGGATCGTGCGCCGCCAGCGCCGCGGCATCGCGGGCAGCGTGCGCGATCGCGACGTCGAGCGTGCCGCTGCGCTCGTAGGCGACCCGGCCCGCGAGGGTGCCGGCGAACATCTCGGTCGCGGCGCCGATCAGGTATGCCTTGGCGACGCCAGGGAAATGCCGCGCCAGGTCCTCGATGCCGCCTGCCTTGGCCTTGCCGCCGACGATCCAGAAGATATCGCGGCCGAAGGCGGCCAGCGCCTTTTCGGTCGAGTCGGCGTTGGTCGCCTTGCTGTCGTTGACGAAGCGGACGCGGCCGACCGAGCCGACGTCCTCCATGCGGTGCACAAGACCGGGGAAGGTCGCCAGCGCCGCCGCCAGCGCCTCTGGCTGCCATACCTCGATCTTCGAGCCCAGCGCCGCGAGCCGGTCGGCGAGTGCGCGGATCGCGGCGAGCGCGGCAAGTGCATTCTGCACGTTGTGCCGGCCGCGCAGGGCAGGCGCGGTATCGAGGTCGGCAATCCCGATGCTCGAAGTGAAGCCGCCGCTCAACTCGCGCACGAAGACCTTGGTGCCGACGGCATAGAGCCGCGCCTCGGCCGGCTCCTCGCCGCCAGTGGTAAACGGGTAGAGCCGACCATGCCCCGACATGCGGTCGGCGACGGCGCGGGTGATCTCGTCGTCGAGACCGACCACCATCGCCTCGGCGCCCTCGATCACCCGCTGCTTGATTGCAGCGTAATGTTCGAGCGTTCCGTGCCGGTCGATGTGATCCGGAGTGACGTTGAGCAGGACGCCGACGGTTGGCCGCAAAGTCGGCGTCAGGTCGATCTGGAACGACGACATCTCGATCACGTGGAACCGGTCCGGCGCCGGCTGATCCAGCGCCAGTATGGCGGTGCCGATGTTGCCGCCCATCGCGACGTCGAGGCCGAGCTGTCGCAGCAGGTGGGCGATCAGCGCCGTCGTCGTCGACTTGCCGTTGGTGCCGGTGATGGCGATGAAGGGCGCATTGGCGGGTCGCTCGCGGGCAAAGATCTCGATATCGCCGATGATCTCGATGCCGGCTGCCTCGGCCCGCTGCACCGTCCAGTGCGGCACCGGGTGGGTCAGCGGCACGCCGGGCGCGAGGACGAGCGCGTCGAAGGCCGAAAAATCGATGCCGGCGAGATCGACCACCGGCAGGCCCGCTGCCTTGGCGGCATCACGCGCCTGGTCGTTGTCGTCCCAGGCTGCGACGCGCGCGCCGCCGGCCAACAGCGAGCGGACCGTCGGCGTGCCGGAAATCCCAAGCCCGAACACCGCCACCCGGCGGCCGGCAAATGTCGTGGCGCGAATCATGTCCGGCTGACAATACCGCACGCCGGCCTCAAGAGCACGGCGCAGCCTTGCCGCTGATCGGTTTCGACAGCAGCGTCCTGGAGCCTGGACCGTCGAGCACCTCGGCGCGGCCGACATACTTGTCTTCGCTGGCCATGACGATCACCTCGGACACGCCGTCGAGCCTGGCTGCTGCCGCCGCATAAGCCTGTGGCAAGACATAGAACTTGCCCGGGCTCGCCAGATCGTGGGTCTTGCGGAACTCGACGATCGAGTAGGGCAGGCCAAGCTTCGCTGCGATCCGCCGGCCGGCTTCGACCTCCGGCACCTCGGTCGGCACGAGACTCCCAGCCTTCATTCGGGCGTCGCCCTGCCAGCGCTCCCCCGGCACCAGTTGCGCCGTCCGCTCGGAGGTGAGAAACGCCGGCGGCCGGCGAACGGCGCCGGTGTTGATCAGCTCCTCCCAGACCACCAGATTGTTGTGCGCGACGATGCCGGTGACGGTGCCGGGCCTGATGGTGCCGTCGGCGCGCATCTGGTCCTCGATCTCGTGCGCGAGGTCGATGATTTCGCGCATTTGCGCTAGCGAGCGCGGCTCGGCCGATCCCGACGGGTGATGCAGATTGTCGATACGGATGTAGTTGGCGCCAAGCATGAAACCCTTGACGATGCCGCGGGCGAGCCGCTCCTTCACGGCGCGATGAGTGATGTCGAGGATGCGCTGCTCGTTTCTGTCCCAGTTCCAGCTGCCGGTGGCACCGAGCCTTACGCCGACGGCTGCCAACGCATCGCAGTCGCGACCCTTATTGCAGTGGCCGCCGACGAGATAGACGCTGACGCGGGCACCCTTGTCCTGCAGCGCCTTGATATAGCCCTTGGCCTCGCCGGCCGACATCGTGGCCGGGTCGATTTCGACCACTTGCCCGGGCTTGAAGTTGCCGAGCGGCAGCCGGCCCTCGATCGCCGGATTGAGCCCGGTGAAAGCGAAGGCATCGGCGCCCGGCGGCGGCGCGCAGGTCTCGGCATCGGCCGGCATGGCGGCGACAAGGCACACGGCAAATGAAATCAGGCGGCGGTGAAAATGGCGCATGACCGCACCCCTGCGACGAATTCGAGCCCACCGGATCAATCGTCAGCAACTGTGCCTAATCTATGGCGAGGGGCCTCGGCGATGCCACGAGCAAGCGGCCCCAAGGCAGTACTCAAATCGGTCAAAACTCGGATTTCGTCGGTCGCTGTAGCAAGCGGCCGATCGCAGCATCGATGGTGGCGCGGCCATCGAGAATATCGTTCACCGCTTCGGCCACCGGCACCTCGACCTGATGTCGGCGCGCCATTTCGACGACGACGGCGGCGGTGAATACGCCCTCGCTGGTGCCGCGCTGCGTGCCGAGGATGTCGGTGAGCAAGCGGCCGGCGCCGAGTTCGACCCCGAGCCGGTAATTGCGCGACTGCATGCTCGTGCAGGTCAGCACCAGATCGCCGAGGCCCGATAGACCGCCGAGCGTCTCGGCCCTGGCGCCGAGCGCGCGGCCGAACCGGGCGAGTTCAGCGAAGGCGCGGGCAATGAGCGCGGCCCTGGCGCTGTCGCCGAGGCGGCGGCCGGCGACGATGCCGCAGGCGATGGCGAGCACGTTCTTGACCGCGCCGCCGACCTGCACACCGATCGGATCAGCCGACAGATAGAGCCGGAACGTCGGCACGCTGATCGCCTCGGCGACCTCGGCGGCGATGTCGAGCGAGCGGGCGGCGAGCGTCACCGCCGTCGGCAGGCCGCGCACCACGTCGTCGGCAAAGCTCGGCCCCGACAGCACCAGCGGCTCGGCCGCCGGGCAGGTTGCCGCCATGACCTCGCTCATCAAAGCGGCGGTGCCGCGCTCGAAGCCCTTGGCCGTCATGACGAGCCTGACGCCCGGTGCCAGCGTGGGCCCCAACACCTGCAACACACTTCGCACCACCTGCGCCGGCGTCGCCACCAGCACGATCTTGCAGCCGGCGAGATCGCCGCTGTCGGCGGTCGCGACGATCGACGGCGACAGCGCGACGCCGGGCAGCTTCGGCTCGTTGCGATGACTGCGATTGATCTCGGCCGCGCCCGCCGCATCGCGCAGCCACAGCACCACCGGATTGCCGGCCTGCGCCGACACCTGCGCCAGCGCTGTCCCCCAGGCGCCGGCCCCGATCACGCCGATCGTTCTCTCGGTCATGGCGATCTCATCCCACTTCCCTGGCTCATGCCTTGGCACCGTGACGGCCGTGCCCGAGCGCCGGCACTGCCGCGGCATCGAGCGGCCAGCGCGCCCTGGGTGCCACGTCGAGCGGATCGGTGAGGCCCAGTGCCAACCGTTCGGCGCCGGCCCAGGCGATCATCGCGCCGTTGTCACCGCACAATTCGATCGGCGGCACGTGCAGGCTCCAGCCCATTTCGGCGGCAACGGCGTCGAGCCCGGCGCGCAACCGCTTGTTGGCCGCGACCCCGCCGGCGACGACCAGACGGCGCGCGGCGGCGGCCGGATACTGCGCCTCGGCCCGGCGCAAGGCATGGCGACAGCGGTCGGCGACGCTTTCCACCACCGCCTGCTCGAAGCTCGCGCACAAGTCGGCGACGTCCTGCGGCGTCAGCTCGCCGATCGCCTGCACCCGCCGCCGCACCGCCGTCTTCAGACCGGCGAACGAGAAGTGCGGTTCCTCGCGCCCGGCCATCGGCCGCGGCAGCTCGAACCGCGTCGCATCACCCGTCGCCGCCGCCCGCTCGACGCTGGGCCCGCCCGGCTGTTCGAGACCAAGCAATTTCGCCGTCTTGTCGAAGGCCTCGCCGAGCGCATCGTCGATCGTCGTCGCCAGCCGCACATAGCGGCCGACGCCCTCGACCGCGAGGATCTGGGTATGGCCGCCCGAGACCAGCAACAGCAGGTAGGGTGGCGCCAGGCCTTCGGTCAGGCCGACGGTCAGCGCGTGCGCTTCGAGGTGATTGACCGCGACCAGTGGCTTCGCGGCGGCGAACGCCAGCGCCTTCGCCGTCGTCAGCCCGACGATCAGGCCGCCGATCAGCCCCGGACCTGCCGTCGCAGCAATGGCATCGACGTCGCGCAGCTTGACGTTCGCCGCCGCCAGCGCATCGCGGATGATGATGTCGAGACACTCGACATGGGCGCGGGCGGCGATCTCCGGCACCACGCCGCCGAACGGGCGATGCTGCGCCCACTGCGAGCGCACCACATTGGACAGGATGTGGCCGCGGCCGGCGGCATCGCGCAGCACCACGGCAGCGGCGGTCTCGTCGCAGCTCGTCTCGATGCCGAGTACGATGCGTTCGCCTGCGCCCTTTGAGCCCGCCGCCACCAGTGCTAATCCTCATCCCGACGATGATTGTGCCCGCGAGCGCTACCATTTGGGGAACAGGACGTGCAAGCAAACCAGCCGGCGACGGCAGCAAAGATCCGCATCGGCACCCGCGGCTCGCTGCTCGCCTTGTGGCAGGCGCACGAGACCCGTCGTGCGCTGATGGCCGCCTGCGACCTCACCGAGGACCGTTTCGAAATCACCGTGATCAAGACCTCGGGCGACCGCATCCAGGACCGTCCGTTGTCGGAAGTAGGCGGCAAGGGCCTGTTCACCAAGGAGATCGACGAGGCGCTTCTCACGCGCGACATCGATATCGCAGTGCACTCGATGAAGGATCTGCCGACGATGCTGCCGGCCGGCTTCGCGATCGGTGCGGTGCTGCCACGGCACGACGTGCGGGATGCCTTCGTCAGCCTGAAGCACGCAACGCTCGCGAGCCTGCCCAGGGGGGCGACGCTCGGCACCTCGTCGCTCAGGCGCCAGGCGCAGGTGCGGCACTTGCGCCCCGACCTCAACGTCGTCGGCTTTCGCGGCAACGTCGACACACGGCTGGGGAAGCTCGCAGACGGCGTCGCCGAAGCGACGCTGCTCGCCTGCGCCGGCCTCGACCGGCTCGGCATGTCCGATCGCATCACCGCCCGCATCGAGACCGGCGAGATGCTGCCGGCCGTGGCCCAGGGTGCGATCGCCGTCGTCGCCCTGGCCGACGATGTCGCCGAAATGGCGCGACTGGCCGCGATCGATCATGCGGCGAGCCGGATCACGGTCGCGGCTGAAAGGGCATTCCTGGCTGTTCTCGACGGCTCGTGCCGCACCCCGATCGCCGGCCTCGCGACCCTCACCGGCGACCAGTTGACGCTGCGTGGCCAAGTGCTCTCGCCCGACGGCCGCCACGTGCTCGACTGCGTGCATGAAGGGCCGGCCGCGCAAGCCGTGGCGATCGGCGAGCGCGCCGGCCATGACCTGCTGGCGCGCGGCGCCGCCCAGCTGTTCGACGGGACCGCCTGATGCGACTGCTCGTTACGCGGCCGGAGGAGGATGCCGTCGCCTTCAAGGCGCACCTTATCGCGCAGGGCCATCAGGTCACGATCGAACCGCTGCTCAAGATCTCGATGGACAACGCCGACGACATCGATCTCGACGGCGCGCAGGCGATCATCGCCACCAGCCGCAACGGCTTGCGCGCCCTGGCCAAGACCGCGCACCTGGACGCGGCCAGGAAGTTGCTGCTGTTTGCGGTCGGCCCCGGCACGGCCGCCACTGCCAGGGGCCTCGGCTTCACCGCCATTGTCGAGGGACCGTCGAATGCGCGCGAACTGATCCCGGTCATCGCCGAGCACGCCGAAGTCAACAGCGGACCGCTGGTGCATCTGGCCGGCGACGCGGTCAAGGCCGACTTTGTCGACGAGTTGCACCGGCTCGGCTTCTTCGTGGCGCAGCCGATCGTCTACACCACCGAGGCCGCGACCCGGCTGGCGAGCCCGACCGTCGCCAGCCTGCGCAACAAGCGCATCGATGGCGTCATTCTGCTGTCGCCGCGCACCGCGCAGGTCTATGTCGAACTGGTCCAGATGCACAATCTGGCCGCTGCCTGCGGCGGCATCTTGCATTTCTGCATCTCGCAAGCGACGGCCGACCGGCTCGCCCCCTTGCCGCAATTGCCGATCCGCATCCCGACACGGCCGAATCTTCAAGATATGCTTGTCCTAATCGGCCCTGCGGCGGCAAATTCGGAGTAAGCTGCGCGAAACGGAAAATTTTGATTGTCGTGCCACAGGCAGGGCGCTAAGCCGCTGAGCGGCTGAATGGCGGCGCCGCGAGCCCCTACTGGGCGCGGGCGTCGCAAAGTGCGTAGTGGAGGGTCGACCATGTCAGGCAGCAATGAAGGCTCGGGCAAGGGACCGTCGAAACCCGCGACCGACGCCGCCGGCCAGAAAAAACCCTCGGCCATCCTCGACCTCAAGGCGACGGAAGTGAGGCCGGACGCGCCTAAGGCGGCCGCCGCTTCGCCCAACGACACCAGGCCGGCCGCCGCCACCGTCGAGATCAAGCCGCCAGCCGGCGCGCCGGCTGCCGCCTCGAAGCCGGCCGACACCAAGCCCACGGCGACCACGGCCGCCAGCCCGAAAGCGGCACCAGCAACAGCGCCGGTAACGCCTGCCCGCGCCGGCGGCGGCATGGCGGCGGTCGCTTCACACCTGTTCGCCGGTATCGCCGGCGGCTTCCTGGCGCTGCTCGGCGCCGACACGATCGCACCGCAGCTCGGCCTCAGCGGCCCCAGCGCCGGCATCGGCGAACTGCAGCAACGGCTGGTTGCGGTCGAGGCGGCGGCGAAAGCGAAACCGGCCGCGCCGTCGCCCGAACTCGCCCAGAAGCTCGCCGCCGCCGAGGTGCGCCTCGGCAAGATCGAGGACGCCAGCCGGGCCCTGCCGACGCTCAACGACACCCAGGCCCGCCTCGCCACCGAAATGCGCGCGCTCAGCGAACGCCTCAGCAAGCCGCAGCAGGGTGCCGATGCCGATCGACTGGCCCGCCTGGAAGACGCGCTCAACACGCTCGCAACCGCGGCCAACAACGACCCGCAGACGGGCCGCATTCCGCAGCTCGCCCAGATCACCGGCAAGCTCGCCGACCTCGAAACCGCGCTTGCTGGCCAGATGGCGAGCGTGCGCAAGAACGTGACTCAGGACGTCGAGTCCCGCCTCGGCCAAGCGACGGAAGCGGCCGAGCAGGCGCGCGCCGGCGTCCAGCGTATCGATCGTGACTTCGGCGCGATCAAGACCGAGGCTGCGCGCAACTCGCAGCGCCTCGAAACACTCGACCAGACGCTGCGCGCGACCAAAGACGAGAGCGCCGACCTCAAGACCGCCGTCGAAGGCCTCAAGGCCGATGTCGCCAGCCAGTTGAAATCGGTCGCCCGGCCGCAGGACGTGTCGAGCGCACTGGCGCCGCTCAATTCGAAACTCGCCGCCGTCGAGCAGAACCTTGCCGGCGTCGTCAAGGGCGAGGATGACCGGAAAGCCAACGCCGAGCGCATCGTGCTGTCGCTCGAACTCGCCAACCTCAAGCGTGCGCTCGACCGCGGCGGCGCGTTCGGACCCGAACTGGCAGCGGTGCAGAAGGTCGGCGGCGGCAAGCTCGACCTCAAGGCGCTGGAAGCGGTCAAGGACAGCGGCGTGCCGACCGTGACAACGCTTGCCAGCGAATTCCGCACCGTCGCCTACCAGATCATCGCCGCCGACGCCGATCCCGGCGACGGCTCGGTGGTCGACAAGCTGATCAGCAGTGCGCAGGTCGATCGTGCGCGTGCGCAAGATCAAATGCCGAAGCGGGCGACACCAGCGCCGAGGCGATCGCCGCCCGCATGGACACGGCGCTCAAGGCCAACCGTCTTGCCGACGTCTCGACCGAAGCCCAGAAGCTGTCGGCGAAAGCGAAGGCGGCGGCCGGCGCCTGGCTCGCCAAGGTCGAGGCCCGCGCCGGCGTCGACCGTGCCGTTGCCGACGTCGAAAACCAACTCAAGTCAGCCCTAGGCGGCAAGAGCTGAGGCCCGCCAAGTCCCCACGCCACAAGCGCGAAAGAGCCAGTTCCAATGTTGCGTCTCGTCCTCCTCCTCGTCGGCATTTTCGGTCTCTCGGCAGCGCCTCGGCTGGCTCGCCGACCGGCCCGGATCGATCAACATCGAATGGCAGGGCTACACGGCGAACCCATCGGTGTTCCAGGCGGTGATCGCGATCTCTGCCCTGCTCGGTCTGACGCTGCTCGCCTGGTCGATCATCCGACAGCTATGGCAGAGCCCGGCCACCATCGGCTCGTTCTTCCTCAAGCGGCGCAACAAGCGCGGCCTCGACTCGCTGTCGGCCGGCATGATCGCGATCGGTGCCGGTGACCGCGCGCTCGCCACCCGCTAC
The DNA here is from genome assembly GCA_963741505.1 of uncultured Alphaproteobacteria bacterium. Classification (GTDB taxonomy): domain Bacteria; phylum Pseudomonadota; class Alphaproteobacteria; order Rhizobiales; family Hyphomicrobiaceae; genus JAKFWF01. Next base: position 393,616 of record CAVUIJ010000013.1, read on the forward strand.
GCCATCCAGGCCCGCAAGGCGCTGCCGAACGAGCCGCTGACGCATCTGCTGCGCGCCCAGGCCGCCCAGCTGTCCGGCGACCGCGCGACGGCCCGGCGCATATTCGATGCCATGCTGTCGAGCCCCGACACCGAGCAGCTCGGCCTGCGCGGCCTGTTCCTCGAGGCCGAGCGCGAGGGCGAGCGGGAAGCCGCCCGCCAGTACGCCGAGCGGGCGCTCAGCCTGAACCCGAAGCTCGGCTGGTCGGCGGATGCCCTGTTCGACCTGCAGTGCAAGCAGGCCGACTGGGCCGGCGCGCTCGAAACGCTCGACGCTCGCCAAACGCCACGGCCAGCTCGAGAAGGCGGTGGCCGACCGCCGCCGCGCCGTGCTGCTCACCGCCCAGGCGCAGGCGGCCGAGGACGCCGAGCCCGACCGGGCGATGGCGCTCGCCGTCGAGGCGCACGGCCTGGCGCCCGATCTGATCCCGGCCGCCGGCATCGCCGGCCGCATCCTGGCTGCCCGCGGCAACACGCAGAAGGCCGCCAAGATCATCCAAAAGACCTGGCGCAAGGCGCCCCATCCCGAGCTCGCCACCGCCTATGCCTATGCCCGCATCGGCGACAGCCCGCGCGACCGCCTGACCCGCATCCGGCACCTGGCCGATCTCAACCAGCACTCGATCGAGAGCCCGATCGCGGTCGCCAACGCGGCGATCGAGGCGCGCGACTGGGACAGCCGCCCGCAAGGCGCTGTCGCCGCTGCTCGAGGGCCGCCTGACGCAGCGCGTCTGCACCTTGATGGCGCAAGATCGAGGGTGGCGAACTGGGCGACGCCGGTCGCGTCCGCGAATGGCTGGCGCGGGCCGTCAACGCACCGCGCGATCCGGCCTGGACCGCCGACGGCATCGTCTCCGACACCTGGGCGCCGGTATCGCCGGTCACCGGCCACCTCGATGCCTTCCAGTGGCGGGTGCCGGTGGAGAGCGCACAGGCGAGCGACCAGACGGCCGTTCTCGACAAGCTCGAGGAGCTGGTCGCGCTCGGCGCCAGCACGACCGCAGCAGCGGCCGAACCGCATGTCGCCCTGCCGCCGCGCGAAGCGCCGCCAAAGCCCGCCGCTGCGCCGGTGCGCAAGGCCGACGACGCCGACGTGATCGATCTGCCGAAGCCGCGTCCGACGGTGGCATCGCCGGCCGCGGCACGCCAAGCCGAGCCGGTCGCAGTGACGCCGGCGGCTCGGCCGCTGCCGCCGTCGCAGCCGAACCCGGCCGAGGGTGTGCTGCGCACCGTCCGCGCCACCACGACGACTGCCGTCGCGCCGAAGAAAGGCCCGGCCGTGGCGACCGGCGTCACGCCGCACGCGCCCGACGATCCCGGTCTCGACGGCGAAGACATCATCGAGCCGAAGCGGCCGTATCTGGCGCCATACACGGTGCCGGCCAAGCAGCGCACCTGAACCCGATCGACGACCGCCACCGGAGACCGCCTCGATGAAGACCCGCGCCGCCGTTGCCTTCGAAAAGGCCAAGCCCCTCGAAATCGTCGAGGTCGATCTCGAAGGACCGAAGTCCGGCGAGGTGCTGATCGAGATCAAGGCGACGGGCATCTGCCACACCGACGAGTTCACATTGTCGGGCGCCGACCCGGAAGGCCTGTTTCCGGCGATCCTCGGCCATGAGGGCGCCGGCATCGTCGTCGACGTCGGCCCGGGCGTCACCTCGCTGAAGAAGGGCGACCACGTCATCCCGCTGTACACGCCCGAGTGCCGCGCCTGCCCGTCGTGCCTGTCACGCAAGACCAACCTGTGCACCTCGATCCGCGCCACCCAAGGCCAGGGCGTGATGCCCGACGGCACCAGCCGGTTCTCCTACAAGGGCCAGAAGGTCCACCACTACATGGGCTGCTCGACCTTCGCCAACCACACCGTGCTGCCCGAGATCGCGGTGGCGAAGATCCGCCCCGACGCGCCGTTCGACAAGGTCTGCTACATCGGCTGCGGCGTGACCACCGGCGTCGGCGCGGTGATCAATACCGCCAAGGCCGGACCCGGCTGCACGGCAGTCGTGTTCGGCCTCGGCGGCATCGGTCTCAACGTGATACAAGGGCTGCGCCTCGTCGGCGCCGACATGATCATCGGCGTCGACGTGAACCCGGCAAAGGAAGCCTGGGGCGCGCAAGTTCGGCATGACGCATTTCGTTGAGCCGAAGAGCGTCAGCGGCGACCTCGCCGCCCACCTCGTCGGCATGACCAAGCGCGGTGCCGATCAGATCGGCGGCGCCGACTACACCTTCGACTGCACCGGCAACGTCGACGTCATGCGCACCGCGCTTGAAGCCTGCCATCGCGGCTGGGGCGAGAGCATCGTCATCGGCGTCGCCGGCGCCGGCCAGGAGATCAAGACGCGCCCCTTCCAGCTGGTCACCGGCCGGGTCTGGAAGGGCACCGCATTCGGCGGCGCCCGCGGCCGCACCGACGTGCCGAAGATCGTCGACTGGTACATGGACGGCAAAATCGAGATCGACGCCATGATCACCCACACCATGCCGCTCGAGGACATCAACAACGGCTTCGAGCTGATGCATAAGGGCAAGAGCATCCGCGGCGTGGTGGTGTTCTAAGTATGAGCGGCGCCCGCAAGTCCCGGCTACCGGAGCTCGATGTGGCGGGATTAAGCCCTGAGCAGAAGCGCGTTTACGACGCAATCAGGTCCGGCCCGCGCGGCGCGGTGCAGGGACCGCTGAAGGTGTGGCTGCAGAGCGCCGAGCTTGCCGACAAGGCGCAGGCGCTCGGCGCCTTCTGCCGCTATCGGACTACGCTGCCGCCACGGCTTTCGGAACTCGCGATCCTGGTCATGGGCGCGCACTGGCAGGCCGGCTTCGAGTGGGCGGCACACGCGCCGATCGCGCTCAAAGCCGGCTTGGAGCCGGCAGCGGTCGAGGCGATCCGCAACGGTGCCACACCAGTGTTCGTCGATGCCGAAGCCCGCGTGATCCACGCCTTCGCGTCCGAGCTATTGCGCAACCGCCGCGTCAGCGACGCCACCTACGCCGAGGCCGTGCAACTGTTCGGCACCAAGACTGTGGTCGAACTCGTCGGCATCCTCGGCTACTACACCCTAATCTCGATGACGATCGCCGTGTTCGACGTCGCCGTGCCGGAAGGGATGGCGGACCCTTTCGCGGGGTCGGGGTAAAGGTGTTGCGGGAGCGGCAGGTTCGGCTTCGCACCACGTTGGCGGCGATCGAAATGCTCCGAGGATAGGATCGCCGAACAAACGTTGCCCAAACGTGTCTGCCCGCCGCAGGCCGTCGGGGCCCGGCAGGTGGCCGCAGACAATACATGTACTGGGGAATTATTGGTGCGCACCCCGAGCATTGGCAGAACGCCTCGGGCCATCACGGCGTGCGGCCGCTGCCGAGGTCCCAATAGAGGCCGGTCATCAACTCGGCCGCCGATTGCGACGACCGACATCAAGAGGTGCTCGTCGGGTGCATGCTGCGAGCAGCCGGCATACGAGTGCGGAACCCAGATCGTCGGCAGACCAAGGATATGCTGGAAGGCGTCGTTGGGCACGCCGCCGCCGGTACCGGGCAACACCGCCGGCTTCGGCGCGTTCGAGCGACCGATGGTGCTCTCGAATGAAGCCTTGACCCACTGCGCCCACGGGTGATCGGGGTCGGTGCGGGTGGCGTGGAAGCGGCCACCCTCGGCCGGCCGCTCGATCTTCACGCGGGCGAAGCCGTGCGCGTCGAGGTGTTCGCGCAGCGCCGGAAGGATTTGATCCTCGTCGGTGCCGACGACGTAGCGCAACTGGCAGCGGGCGCGAGCGACCGGCGCAATCGCGTTGACCGGTGCCTCCGGGATGCCGGACTTCATGGCCAGGATCGCGAAGCTGTTCCAGGCGTAGACTTTCTCCGGTGCCGACAAGCCCGGCTCGCCCCACCACTCGTCGATCGGCGGGCCGTCGCCGCCGCCATCGATGGTGACGTCGGCGAGCGCGGCGCGGATGTTGGCGGCGATCGCTGGTGGCCGCCATGCGGCAATCCTGATCTCGCCGGTCGCGCTCGTGATGGTCGCCAGCGCGTGCGCCAGGATGACCCCCGGGTCCGCCAGCAGTCCGCCCCAGTTGCCGGAATGATGAGCACCCCGACGCAGATCGCAGACGAGGTCGAACAACGCGCCACCGCGGTTGCCGAGCACGATCGTCGCCCGCTCAGGCGCCGCGCGCGGACCGTCCGAGCCGATGAACACGTCGGCCGCGAAGTCGCGGCTGTTGGCGCGGATGACGTCGTGCAGACCGGCAGAGCCGGTCTCCTCGGCCATCTCGATGATCATCTTGGCGTTGAAGCCAAGGCGCCCCGCCCGCTCTGCCATGACACAGCGCAGCGCTGCCATGTTGATCGTGTGCTGGCCCTTGTTGTCGGCAGTGCCGCGGCCATAGAGGCGATCGCCATCGCGCTTGGCAACCCAAGGCCCGGCACCCTTGCTCCACAGTTCATCCTGGCCGCGGACCACATCGCCATGACCATAACCCAGCACCGTCGGCAACGTCGCATCCTCGACGCGGCTGGCGAGCAGGATCGGCCCCTGGCCGGCAACAGGATTGGCATAGAGCTGGTACGTGAAGCCCAGCGCCTCGAACGCCGGCCCGATTTCCTCCTTGAGGTAGCGTTCCAGATGCGGCAGCGAGGCCGGCAACTGCTGGCTTTCGGTACGAAATGCGACGCGGCGCGACATCTCCGCCTCGAACGCGCCGCCCGCGATGTAGCTGCGCGCTCGGCCGATCGCGCCGGCCCTGCTGCCCACCCCCGCTGAGGCCCCCATCGTGCAGGTCTCCAAACAAATTCAAGTCGTTGCATGCCACAGTGGGTCGGCCGAGCGTGCTGCGCAAGCACCAGCCCGCAAACCGCATGACTGGCATGCCTTGTATCGCTGCCGCAATGGCAGCAAGTTCGCGCCAACTGCGATTCAATCCGCCGATTGATTTTCGCATAGTGGGCGTCGTTGCGCCCGGTCATTTTGCATCAGGGGGTTGAGGCGTGGCGACGCACGAGCACCGTTCGCTCAGCCAGTTCGCGGCAACGATCAAGAACAGCGGCAGGGCCGGCCAGGGCAGCAACCCGCTGCTCGGATTCGTCTGGGTGACCGTCGCCATGCTCTGCTTCTCCGGCCTCGCCGCGTTCGGCAAGCACGCGACGCAAGCCGGCCTCGACCCGCTGCAGGTGATCTTCTTCCGCAATATGTTCTGCATCCTGTTCATGCTGCCGCTGCTCGTCGTGCGCGGGCCGTCGCTGATGACGACCAATCAGGTCGGCTTCTACAGCGTGCGCGCCGGCCTCGCCTTCCTGTCGATGATGGCCTGGTTCTATGCGCTGGCGAAGATCCCGCTCGCCGAGCTGACCTCGATCGGCTTCCTTGGACCGTTGTTTGCGACGCTGTTCGCCGTCGTCTTCCTTGGCGAGGTGGTGCGTCTGCGCCGCATCACGGCACTCGCCATCGGCTTCGTCGGCGCCATGATAATGCTGCGGCCCGGCGGCACCACGTTCGGCCTCGGCCAGGCGCTGGCGCTGTTCTCGGCGATCTCGGCCGGCGTCGTCGGGCCGATGCTGAAGCAGATGACGGCCAAGGACGATGCCGACAAGATCGTATTCATCTCGAACGTGCTGATCACGCCGATCTCGCTGATACCGGCGCTGTTCGTTTGGCAGTGGCCGTCGCTCGCGCTGTGGCCCTATCTCATCGGCATGGGGATGTGCGCCGTGATCGGCCACATCTCACTGATGCGCGGTTTCGCGACGACCGACGCGTCGCTGGTGTTCACCTACGAGTTCTCGCGGCTGCCGTTCGCGGTGATGGTCGGCTATTTCCTGTTCCAGGAGGGCGTCGACCTGTGGACGCTCATCGGCGCCACGGTGATCTTCTGCTCCGCCTTCTACATCACCCGGCGTGAGGCGCAGATCCACGCGGCAAGGGACCGCGTCGGCGTTCGCGATGTCTCCCATCCGCTGTCGCTGACGCCGGTCCGCTCGATGACGCTATAAGCTTCAGTCGTCGTCTTCATCGGGTGACGGCTGTGGCGCGCCGCCGCCGGCGCGATAGCCGACCCTGACGAGATAGAGCCCGTAGGGCGGCGACACCGGACCGCACGCGGCGCGGTCGCGCGCCTCGAGCGCCCGGACGAGATCGCGCGACCGCCATTTGCCCTGGCCGACGAGCTTCAAACTGCCGACCATCGAGCGCACCTGGTTGTGCAGGAACGAGCGCGCCGAGGTGACGATGTGGATCTCCTCTCCGACTCTTGCCACGTCGAGCTGGTCGAGCGTACGTATCGCCGATTTGGCCTGGCAGGCCGCCGCCCGGAAGGTCGTGAAGTCGTGCCGGCCGAGCAACCCCTGCGCCGCCGCGTGCATGGCCTCGGCATCGAGCGGATAGGGGATCGACCATACCCGGTTCAGATCGAGTGCCGGCGGCGCCCGGCGATTGAGGATGCGGAACAGGTAGTGGCGGGAGGTGGCGGCAAACCGCGCGTCGAAATCGGCATCCGCCTCCTCGCAGGTGATCACCGCGATCGGGTCGGGCTTCAGATGGAAATTCAGCGCCTCGCGGATCTTCAGCGCCGGACGCGCGCGCGCCAGATCAACATGGGCGACCTGGCCCAGCGCATGCACGCCCGAATCGGTGCGGCCGGCGCCGCGCACGAAAACATCCTCGCCGGTGAAGCGATGGAACGCCGCCTCGATTGCACCTTGCACCGTCGCCAAGCCCGGTTGCGCCTGCCAACCGGCAAATGGCGTGCCGTCGTATTCGAGTGTCAGGCGGTAGCGCGGCATGGCGGCTCATTCGTCGTCGTTGGCGCCGTCATATCAGAGTTGCGGCGCCCTTCGCGCGCAAAAAAAGGGCGGCTCATCGCCGCCCAACGACATTTCGACAACCCGGTTGCGGGGTCAGTGACGTGAGTGCTTGCGCACGAGGTGCTTCGCCGAGTGGCCGGCGCCGATACCCGAAATCCGATGGCGATTGCCATGGTGTTGGCCGCGGAAATGCCGATCGCTGCCGACGAAGCCGCCGAGGCCATAGACGCCGCCATTCCGCAGGCCGCTGTCACCGTCGCTGCCGCCGTTACCGCCACCATCGGCCGCCCTGTGCTCGATGGTGCGGCTGAAGCTGAGGCTGATCGGCGTACGGTTGGGGTTGATGATCATCAGGCTCTGCGATGGCAGCGGCCGGTACACGCGCACGCCCTGCTCGACGGTGACGACCGCACCGTAGTAGGGACGCGGCTCGATGCGGACGAGGCCTTCATCATAGGCGGCGGCGGCGGTAGCGCCGATCGCTGCGAACGCAGCGGCGGCGAGCAGCGGGAGGCGATAACGCGACATGACGTACTCCATTGGCGGTGCGACCGGTCACAGCCCGATCCTGCGACCAAGGTTAGTCGCCCCAGCATTGCCGTACAGAAGCAAATCCGCGGGCAGGGTTAACCGGCGGGGTTAAGGTCGGTGCCAGCCGGAATGGCGAACCCTCGGAGCAATTCAGCTGCCGGCATCGGCTTTCTGCCGGCGCGCTGCAACAGGGTCAGCCGCACCGCGCCCGTGGCGCAGGCGACGGTCAGTGTGTCGTCGATGGTGACGCCCGGCGCGCCGCTGCCGGCAGCCAATTCGCTGCGCAGAACCTTGATGCGTTCCCGCCCGACACCGGTGCCGAGCTCGAACCATGCACCGGGAAACGGCGACAGTCCGCGAATGTGGTTATGCACTTGATGTGCATCGCGATTGAAATCGATCCTGGTCTCGGCCTTCTCGATCTTGTGGGCGTAAGTGACGCCTTCGGTCGCTTGCGGGCGGGCTTCGAGGCTGCCGCGTTCGAGGGCTGCGAGTGCCCGCACCATCAGATCGGCGCCGCGCCGGGCCAGCTCATCGTGCAGTTCGCCGGCGGTGGTGTCGGGGCCGATGGCGACACGTTCGGCGAGACAGACCGGGCCGGTGTCGAGGCCGGCCTCCATGCGCATGACCATGACGCCGGTCTCGGCATCGCCGGCCATGATCGCGCGCTGGATCGGGGCCGCCCCGCGCCAGCGCGGCAGCAGTGAGGCGTGCAGGTTGAGGCAGCCGTGGCGCGGACAATCGAGGATCGCCTGCGGCAGGATCAGGCCGTAGGCGACGACGACGGCGACATCGGCGTCATGCGACTTCATTTGCGCTGCCGCCTCGGGCCCGCGCAGGTTGAGCGGCGTCAGCACCGGGATACCGGCATCGGCTGCGAACTTGTGCACCGGCTGCGGCCGCTCCGCCTGGCCGCGGCCGGCCGGGCGCGGCGGCTGGCTGTAGACTGCGACGACGTCGTGTCCGGCACCGATGATCTCGGCCAGCGTGCCGACCGAGAATTCCGGCGAACCCATGAACACGACGCGCAAGCTCATAATGCGGCGCCGCTCTTCGCCGCCTTCTTGAACTTGCGGATCACCATGTCGCGGCGCAGCTTCGACAGGAAATCGATGATCAGACGGCCATCGAGGTGGTCGATCTCGTGCTGAATCGCGGTCGCAAGCAGCCCGTCTGCAGCGAGTTCCTGCGTCGCCCCGCGCTGGTCGACATAGCGCACCCGCAGCGTGGCCGGCCGCTCGATATCGACGTGGGTGTCGGGGATCGACAGGCATCCCTCCTCGTGCAGGCGAAGCTCGTCGCCGAGCTTGAGGATTTCGGGATTGATCATCACGATCGGCTGCGGCTCTTCGTCCTTGCCCGCCACATCGAGCACCAGCAACCGGCGCGGCACCGCAACCTGGATGGCGGCGAGACCGACGCCGGGCGCATCATACATGGTCGCCAGCATGTCGGCGACGAGACGGCGCACCTCGTCATCGACCTGCTCCACCGGCTTGGAAACCTGGCGCAGGATCGAATCGGGCAGCTTGATGATCGGCAGTACAGTCATGATGCGCTGCAGATAGGATAGTGCACGCGGCCGGTCAACCAACCCTCCCGTCTGTGGCGACGGCATAATCGCACGCAGCGGCATTCCGGCATGCCCATCGTTGCCGGCCGGTGCCGGCACGACTCAGCGCAAAGCGACGACCACGACATACCGACATGCCAGCTTGCCGCGGTTGGCGAAGGTGCAGTCGCACGGCGCTCCCAGTTCCAGGCAATCCCCGGGTCCCAGATAATGGGTCTCCTCACCCTCGACAAAGGTCAGTTGGCCCTCCTGGACCCAGATCTGATGCCGCGTGAAGTTGTAGTTGCTCGCCGGATAGCTCACGCTGGCACCGGCTGGCAGATCGATCTGCACCAGGTCGAGCGGCCCACCTGATCGCGGCGACAACGAGCGGCGGAGGTAGCCCGTGTCGGGGTCCTGCCAGATCTGCTGCGTCGCCGCCCGCGAGATCCGCCCGGCATCGCCCTCCGCCCGCGACAGCAGCGTCGACATCGTCAGGCCGAAGGCTCCGCACAACCGCCCGAGCAGGGCCGCTGTCGGGCTCGATTCGCCGCGTTCGACCTTGCTGATCATCGCCCGCGATACGCCCGATCGACCGGCGACATCCGCCAGGGACCAGCCGCGCGCCTCGCGTTCGGCCCTGATGCGGGCCGCGATGCGGGAGGTCGGATCTGCCATAATAGTAGACATTGTTCCAACTTTATGGAAATTTTCGCCTGGCGCAAGCGGCAAAGGCGCAGACGGCGAGACCATGCAGATCGGACACAACGGCGGCCCGCCGCTCGACGAAGATGGCGAACCGCCAGGCAAACTGCTGTTTCTCGGCTGGGCCTGGCGAAAAGCCCGCAAGGCCGCCTTTACCGCGCCAAGCACCGAAATCATGCTGTTCCGGCTGGCGCGGGCAGAAGCAGCGGGCCTCAACTACGACGAATACATGCTGCGGCTGCTCGACACCGGCCGGTATCCGCAGGCTGGCGATCCGCCTCCCAGCCATTGAACCGGTCGACCGCTCGCAGCGTCGGAATGCTGCCATCACCAACCGTTAGGGAAGGATGGGCTATTGCACTGCTGCGCATGATCCCCACATCATGCGCACGATTGGAACCCTCCAGCCAAGGAACATCGCCGATGACACCCGAAGAACGCGATTTGATCGAAGGCGTGTTCGAGCGCATGCGCTCGGTCGGCCCGATCGAGAAGGACGCGCAGGCCGAGGCCCATATCAATGCGTCGGTCCGCCAGATCAGGGATTCGGCCTATATGCTGGTGCAGACGGTCGTGGTTCAGGACCAGGCCCTGCAGCAGGCCGAGGAGCGCATCCGCGAACTCGAGGACGCGGTCGCGCAATTGCAGGCGGCGCAGGAGCAGGCGAAGCCGGCGGCCGCGAGCGGCGGCTTCCTCGGCGGCCTGTTCGGCGGATCGAAACCGGCAGCGGCGCAGACCTCCTCGCCATGGGGCGGCAGCGTGCCGCCAGTCGGCCGCCAGTCGGCCGGCTACTCCGGCCCGGCCCAGGGCGGCTCGCCATGGGCCAACAATCCGCCACCGCAGCAGGGCGGCTATGCCCAGCCGCCGATGCAAGCACCGCAGAGCGGCGGTGGCGGCTTCATGAAGTCGGCGATGGCAACGGCGGCCGGCGTTGCCGGTGGCGTTCTGGTCGCCGGTGCGATCGGCAACATGATGCGCGGGCACGGCAGCGAAGGCGGCGCGCATTCGGCATCGGGCGACAGCATGACGCCGCTGCCTAACTACCAGGATGCCGGCAGCAACGATCAGGGCGGCACCTACAGTGCCGAGCCGCAGTATCAGGACGCCTCGAACAACGATCAGGGCAATGCCGAATACGATGACGCCGCCCAGGATGCCGCCGACGACGCCAGCTGGGGCAGCGATAGCGATATCGAGACCTGAGGGGAGTTAGCGGGACGACTTGAAATCGGCGCGGTCTGCATCATCTGTAGGCCGCGCAATTTTTTTGCATTCAGAACCCAGACAGTCGATACTCAACGCCGATGGCATGTTCGGCACCCGGCGCGATCTGCACCACATCCTCGCCGGCATTGCAGGTCTCGACACAGACCATACGGCGCCAGCCATCGGGCCCCATGTCACCGAGCCGCGCCGCCTTGGTCATCCACGGGTTCCACACCACCGTTGAGCGGCTGCCGGTCTTGCTGATCTCGATGCGCCGCTGCAGGCCGCGATCGACAATGGCGGCAGTGCCGGTGTGCTCGTCGTAGATACGATCGACCTCGGCTGCGAAGGCGATGGTTCCGGCCTGCCGCTTGCGTGCATTGCCGTCGAGCTTGTCGATGTAGCTTTGTCCGTCGAAGCCCTCGACCGTTACGTCGGCAATGTCGCCAACGGCGAAATAGGTATGTAGCGCCTGGGTCAGAGCGAAGGTGTCCGTGCCCTTGTTGCGGGTCGTCAGTTCCAGCTGCAATGTTTCGCCGAGCGTTACGGCCAGTTCGACATCGGCCGCATGCGGCCAAAGCAGTCGGTCGCCCTCAGTCGTCGATGTGTAAAGAAACGCCCGCACGCCGGCATCCGACGTCTCGACGGCATCACAGCTCCATGGCCGCGTGCGCACAAAACCGTGTGCCGGCTTCGACGCATCGGTGGGATGATTGGCGAACCAGGGCCAGCATACCGGCGTGCCGCCGCGCACCGGCTTCAGGTTGCCGAGCCGTTCCATTGGTGACAGCCAGATCGCGGGGGCATGGCCCTTGGGCTGCCAGCTCAGCACCTGGCCGCCCTGTAACGCTACTTCGGCGGTGCTGTCCTTGGCAGCCAATCGCAGCACGGGCCCGCCGAGCGGGCTGTCTTCGACGATCACCGTACTCCAATTGCGCCGCAGTCCCGCACTCGTCCAAGGTCCGATCATTGGAAAAAGCCCTACCGCCGCCTGCCTCAATCCGCCGTCACAATAGCCCACTTTGTGGCGGTCGGGGATTACTCGCCGCGGTGCAGGGATGGCAGATTGCGTCGGCTGGTGTATCAATCGGCGGGGCGGAGCGCAAAAGCGCCCGTGGGCGGGCAATCTTGGGGAACAGAGCGATGCTGACCATCTACGACCAGCAGGGCTCGGGCCTGACCAAGCGCGAGGGGCTCGTCGCCGCCACCGACATGACTGTATGGCTCGACCTGCTCAATCCGACGCCGGAAGAGGACGCCTTCGTCGAGAAGTCGCTCGGCATTGCGGTTCCCACTCGCGCCGAGATGCGCGAGATCGAGGCCTCGAACCGCCTCTACCATGAAAGCGGCGCCTACTTCATGACCGCCTTCATCGTCTACAACGTCGAAGCGCCGGTGCCGCAGACGACGGCGCTGACCTTCATACTTGCCGGCAACCGGCTGGTGACGGTGCGTTACGCCGAGCCGAAGGCATTTCCCCTGTTCCTGCAGAAGGTCGAAAAGGGCGATCTGCCCTGCAATGGCGCGCCGGCAATCATGATTGGCCTGATCGAGGCGATCATCCACCGCGAGGCCGACCTGATCGAGCGCATCCAGGACGAGGTCGATCGCACCGCGCCGATCATTTTCGAAATCAAGGGCGGCCAGCAGACCCGCGGCCGGCGGCTGGAGACGCTGCTGAAGGCGGTCGGCAAGCAGGGTGACACCAACGCCCGCGCCCAGGAAAGCGCGCTGTCGATCGACCGCGTCCTCACCTACTTCGCCAACGCCGTGCGCGAGCGCAAGGACGACGCCGGCATCCTCGCCCGCATCGAGGTCGCCCACCGCGACGCCCATTCGCTGATGGAACACATGCGCTTCCTGTCGACCCGCGTCGCCTTCCTGCTCGACGCCACGCTCGGCATGATCTCGACCGAGCAGAACCAGATCATCAAGCTGTTCTCGGTGGCCGCCGTCATGCTGATGCCGCCGACCCTGATCGCCTCGATCTACGGTATGAACTTCAAGCACATCCCCGAGCTCGAGTGGCTCTGGGGCTATCCCGCGGCGCTGTGCGCCATGGTGATCTCGGCGGTGATCCCGTTCATCTATTTCCGGCGGAAGGGGTGGTTGTAGGCGACCCATTGAAACCGGCGGCATGGATCAGGATATGAGCTATGCAAGACGCGAGATTCGAGTGGGACGACGACAAAGCCGCCTCGAACCAAGCAAAGCACAACCTCACGTTCCGACAGGCAGTCGGCGTTTTCGATGACCCGCGTGCGATCGAACGCTTCGACGAAAGCGAAGATTATGGCGAAGAACGCTTCATCATAACTGGATCTGTTGCCAGTTCGACGGGCGACAGGCTCGTCTCCGTCGTCTATACTGAACGCGCCAGACGCAAACGCATCATATCCGCCCGAAAGGCGACGCGGCATGAGCAAGATGCCTACTTCCAGCAAGACCGCTAGTCCGCAGGCCAACGCCCGCGACAGCGGCGGCGAGTGGGCATCATTCGATCGCCTCAGCGATGCGGATGTTGTTGCCGCCGCAAATACCGATCGCGACAATCCGCCTGCAACGGACCAGCAGTCGAAGAGAATGCGCCGCGTCGCACGCGTGAAACAAATTCGCTGGCAACTCGAATTGAGCCAGGAGGAGTTTGCCGAGCGCTTGCGAATTTCTTTAGATCAACTGAAATCGTGGGAGCGTGGCGATGGCAAGCCCGACGCGGCGGCGCAGGCGCTTGTGGACAAGATCGCGGCCACCGCAATGGCGCCAAACGACCAAGGTGTCGGCACGCCGCACAGCGAACCCATGACCTATCACGTCTATGAAGATGCCGATGGCGGCTGGCGCTGGCGGCTGGTTGCAGCCAACGGCAAAGTACTCGCTGTTTCCGGCGAGAGCTATGCGCAGAAAAGCGACTGCCTCGATGCCATTAGTCTGGTGCAGCATTCTGCTTTCGCCCAGCTCGCCTAGCTGTGATCAGGCCGAACTGCATGAACCCGCTCAGCCCGCGAAGTGCCAGACGATGGCGAGGCCGCCGCATATGGCCAACGTGGTGATGATGCCGCGATGCAGGGCAAACAGCAGCCCGAAAGCAAGTGCCGACAGGCCCAGCGCCCTCGGATCGACGGTGGCAAGAAGCGGCAGTTCGAGCCGTAGTGGCCCAGCCTGCACCTTCGCAAGCTGCCGGAACAGCACATTGAGCGCGAACCACACCGTCAGGTTCAAGATCACGCCGACGACTGCCGCGGTCACCGCCGCCAATGCCGACTTGAGCCGCGGCTCGGCGTTCAGCCGCTCGATGTAGGGCGCACCGGCGAAGATCCACAGGAAGCAGGGCGCGAACGTCGCCCACAGCACCACGACGGCGCCGAGGATGCCCATAGCCACCGGCGAACCGCCGCCGAAGCGGTGGGCGGCGACGTAGCCGACGAACTCGGTAACCAGGATCAGAGGCCCAGGTGTGGTCTCGGCGAGGCCCAGGGCGTCGAGCATCTCGCCGGGTTTGAGCCAGCCGTAGGTCTGCACCACGTCCTGCGCCATGTAGGCGAGCACCGCATAGGCGCCGCCGAAGGTGACTACGGCAAGCTTGGAGAAAAACAGCGCCAGCTTGGCGATCACGTGGCTGCCGCCGAAAATCCAGGCGAGGCCGACGAGCGGCACGATCCAGATCGCAAGCCACAACGCCACCGTGCCGACCGTCTGGCGGAACGGCACCGTCGCAATTGCGCTGGCGCCAGCCGCCGGCCTTAGACCGAAGCCGCGCCAGAAGCCGAACAGGGCCGCCGCCAGCACGATCACCGGGAACGGCACCTGGAACGCGAAGATCGCGACGAACGCCAGGCCGGCGATCAGCCAATCGGCATTGCCCTTGAGCGCACGCTTGGCCACGCGCAACAAGGCTTCGACGACGATCGCCAGCACCGCCGCCTTGACGCCGATGAACAGCGCCTCGGCTACGGCCAATTTGCCGAATGCGGCGTAGGCCATCGACAAGGCGAGGATGACAAGTGAGCCGGGGATCACGAACAGCAAACCCGCGGCGAGCCCGCCTTTGACGCCGTGCAGCCGCCAGCCGACGTAGGTCGCCAGCTGCATCGCCTCCGGGCCCGGCAACAGCATGCAGAAATTGAGCGCCGAGAGATAGCGCGGCTCGTCGATCCACTTCTTCTCGTCGACGAGAACGCGGTGCATCAACGCGATCTGGCCAGCCGGCCCGCCGAACGACAACAGGCCAATTCTGAGCCACACCGCAATCGCCTCCGCCAAGGTCGGCGGGGCGCCGAGGCCGCCGATGACGGCCTCGGAATTCACAGCTGCGTTGGTCATCGTCTCAAGCCTTCTTCGCCGGCCAGTTGTGGGTCTCGGCCGCAGCGAACCGCGCCCAGGCGTAAAGCGCGTCGTAGACCAGGAGCCCGCGTTCGAGCGCGTCGTGATCGTCGGCCCCGCTGAGATACGAGTTGCCGAGCGAGATCGCGAGCAGCCCGGCCGCTTCCGGTGCGAGGTCCATGCGGGCGGTGTCGGCGCCGCGCACGATGGCCGCCACCCGATCAAGCGCCGCATCGCGGAGCCCAAAAAGATCGATCAGGGTGTCGAACGAGCAGGTGTCACCGCGATGGCTGATCTCGACGCCTTCGACGTCGTAGGGGATGGCGTCGAGTTCGAGCCCGGCATTTATGGTCTGCGCCGCCTCGACATAGAAGAACTTGGCCGACGGATCGAGGAAGCGGCTGATCAGCCACGGGCAGGCGATGCGGTCGATCTTCGGGTTGACGCGAGTGACCCAGCGTGACGCCTTGCCTTCGCGATTGCCGATCAGGCCGCGCTTCTTCACGGTCGGCAGGCCGGCTTCGATCCAGGCGTTGAGCCCGCCCTGCAGGATCGCGGCATCGACGCCGATCAGCCTGAGCTCGGTCGCCGCCGCTTGGCTGACCTTCATGCCCTTGACGCAGACAATGACGACCCTGACGCCGTCCGGGATTTCGGCCGCCCATTGCGCGGTCTGCTGGTGATCGCGCCAGCGCGAGCCGGGGATCAATAGTGGTTGCGTGTCGTAGTCCTCGCACTTGCAGACGTCGAAGATAAGCGGGCTGTCGGCGTGGCCGATCAGCTTCGATAGTTCCTGAACTGTTATTGAAAACGGACCCATGGCAGGCGCCTCCGAGAGGTGGATGGCGCGGCGCTTGGGCGGGGCAGCGCGGGTGCGCTACTGGTGCCTGACGGGACGGCCGCTCGTGGTCCCGTGGCCGCAGATATGCGCGCGAGAGCGGGGCAATGTCAATGGGTGTCAAACTGCACCGGCACTTGCGGCGCAATCGCGATGCGGCCAAAAATGCTCGAACGCCCCTGCCGCCGAGCGGTACATCCGAAAACCGCAAGAGGATCTTCATGTCCGACCAGGAGACGTCGAAATCCGTCGAGCCGTTCGCGCTGGCGCATTGGAACCTGGTGCCGGGGCACACGGCGCTGGTGGTGATCGACCCGCAAAACGACTTCCTGCACGAGAAGGGATGGTATGCGACGAGCGGCGTCGACATCGCACACATGCGCCGCACTATTGCGCCGACCCGGCGGCTGGTCGAGGCGGCACGCGCCAGGCGCATTCCGGTGATCTGGACCCGGCACGGCTTCCGCGACGAGCGCGACGCCGGCGTGTTCTTCAAGCTGAGGCCGTTCCTGCGCGACGGCGGCCTGCGCGCCGGCACCTGGGGCTATCAAATCCACGACGACTGCGGCGCGCGGCCGGAAGACTGGTATGTCGAGAAAACCCGGCTCAGTGCCTTCTACAATACCAGCCTCGAGACCATCCTGCGCGGCCTTCGGGCCGACACCGTGCTGTTCGCCGGCGTGCTGACCAACCAGTGCGTGGCGGCGACCAGCAAGGATGCCAACTTCCGCGACTTCCGGCCGGTCGTGGTCGAGGACTGCACCGGCACCACGCTGCCGCATCTGCATGCGCCGGCGATCGAGATGATGCAGGTCGGCTGGTCGGAGGTGCGCAGCCTCGAGGCGACATTGCAGGAGATCGCCCAGCTGCCGATCGTCAACGAGGTCTAGCCGGCGGGGACAGTTGCCGATCTCCAGAACTGCCAACAGTTTCAATGCACTGACCAAAATCGGTAACTGTCCCCGTAGCCACCCTGGGCTGACGGGGGCCCGCTCATCGTGATATCGAGCCTATTGGCGTGAAACGAGGTCGGCGATACGCCCGTTTGCCAATCGCACGGGGCCCTGGAAGTCGGACCGGCTCGTGAGCTGGTCGTTGATCGCGCGGAAGCAAGCATCCAGGTGACTTGCGAGTACGTCGCGGCTCTCACTGTCCCAGAATTCACCCTCGTCCTCGACCGTCAGGCTGACAAATTGCGGCGCAATCTCTTTCAGCAGCCGGACCACCTCAATGTGAATCTCCGCGGGCGCGAACTGGGTCTTGATGTATTCCTGCATGAACAGTTCGCGATCGAATTCAAGACGCAGCGGCTCAGCGTTCTCGTGCGGAAAGAGAATGATACCTCGGGTTGGGCCGGTGTAGTCGCAATCCTCTTCGTTGCGCACGCGGCTCAATGTAGCAATGCTCTCTGCAATGAGTTCCGACTTCCAGCCTTCACGCTCAGCCAGCATCCTGGCACTGTGGATGACGCGCTCAAATGCCGCCTCATCGCGAAGCGTGCCCTCGAAATGGATTGTCACGCCCATATCGGCCCTCCTCCTAAATGTGCCGATGAGATGACAGCAGCTTGCTTCGTTGCGCGGTCAGTTCGATTGTTCACCGGCACTGAGGCAATGATGCCGCATCGATGCCGCGAATTTGTGACTAAGACCCGACCCAATTCGTTCTGTCATCACGGCCACTTCACCAGCGGCGGCATCGACGACAGGATCGACGCGACGTTGCCGCCGGTCTTCAGGCCGAAAATCGTGCCGCGGTCGTAAAGCAGGTTGAACTCGACATAGCGGCCGCGGCGGATCAGTTGCTCGTCGCGGTCGGCCGCGGTGAAGGGCTGCTCGAAATTGGCCCGCACGATGCCCGGGTAGACATCGCGGAATGCTCGCCCGACATCCTGCGTAAAGGCGAGCGCGGCGTCGAAATCGCCCTCGGCGGCGCTCGGCGACAGGTAGTCGTAGAAGATGCCGCCGATGCCGCGCATCTCATTTCGGTGAGGCAGAAAGAAGTACTCGTCGCACCACTTCTTGAAGCGCGGGTAGTCGGCGATCGCATGCGCCTCGCACGGCGCCCGCATCGCCGCATGAAACGCAACCGTGTCGGCGTCCGCCTGCGTCCGCCTGCGATCGAGCATCGGCGTCAGATCGGCGCCGCCGCCCTGCCACCAGCGCGTCGTCACCACCATGCGCGTGTTCATGTGAACGGTCGGCACGTTGGGGTTGCCCGGATGCGCGATCAGCGAAATGCCGGACGCCCAGAACCGCGGGTCGTCCGACGCGCCGGGGATCTGGGCGCGGAACTCGGGCGCGAACTCGCCGTGCACGGTCGAAGTGTGCACGCCGACCTTCTCGAACACCCGGCCACTCATCATGCTCATGATGCCGCCGCCGCCCTTGGCGCCCGCGTGATCGGTGCGCTCCCAGGGTGTGCGAACGAAGCGGCCGGGCTTGTCCTTGCCCCCCGGCGCAGAGGCTGGCAGCTCGTCCTCGAGCTTCTCGAACGACGCCGCGATGTCGTCGCGCAGATGCTCGAACCACGCCCGTGCCCGGGCCTTGTCGGCGTCGATGCGCGACGGATCGACGGTCATCAGACGCGACAGATCTGGCTTCATGGCGCAACACTTCCGTGCGGTCATCGTTTGGTCGTGATAGGGTTCTAGCGGACACTGATTGCCGGGACAAATGTCGCGGCGAGGCGGCACGTGATCCCCTCTCCCCCTAGCGCCCGCTTGGGGCGTAGGGGGAGAGGGTTAGGGTGAGGGGCGGCCACTTGCTCCGTATTCCCCTGCACGATGCAATCCCGGAACTATCGGGTTCGAGCAAGCGGCTGCCCCTCACCCTCGGCCGGCCAGCGGGCCGGCCTCTGCCCTCTCCCCCGAAGCGGCGGGGGAGAGGGCATAAGCGCTTCGCTTCGACCACCGCGACATACCGCCAGACAAAGGCTATTGATACCAGCATGCTGGAACGTATCTTCACCTGGTTCGAGACGCGCATCGATCCGTTCGCGCGCGATCAGCCAATCACCCGCCCGCCGGACAGATTAGTGCCGTTCTTCCGGCACTATTTGCGGCCGGTGTGGTGGGCGTTCGCGCTGCTGACCGCGGCGACGCTGATCCTGGCCGGCCTCGAGGTCGCGGTGCTGGCGTTCGTCGCCCGTATCGTCGACATGATGAAGGACGCCAAGAGCCCTGAGACATTCTTCGCCGATCACTGGGCCGAGCTGACGGCGATGACCTTCCTCGCCCTGATCCTGCGGCCGCTAATGTCGGCGTTCGCCGATCTGTTCAAGCAGCAGCTGATCCAGGGGCCGGTCAATATCCGCGTGCGCTGGCTGGCGCACCGCTACGTGCTGCGCCAGAGCCTCGCCTTCTTCCAGAACGATTTCGCCGGCCGGGTCGCCACCCGCGTGATCCAGCTCGGCCCCGCCGTGCGTGACGTCGCCGCCAACGTCTGCGACGTGGTGGTGTGGGTCGTCGTGCATTGGGTCGGCGCGCTGTTGCTGTTCTTCCAGGCCGACTGGCGGCTTGTGATCCCGCTGCTGTTCTGGCTTGGCGGCTATATCGTGGCGCTCGTCTATTTCGTGCCGCGCATCGAAAAGCGCTCGGCCGAGATGTCGGAGGCGCGCTCGATGCTCACCGGCCGCATCGTCGACAGCTACACCAACATGGCGACGGTCAAGCTGTTCGCCCACACCGATCGCGAGGACGCCTACGCCCGCGGCGCCTTCACCGAATTTCTCGACCGCTACAAGCAGCAGCTGCGCCTCAACTCCATCATGGAGGTGGTGCTGTGGACGCTGAACGGCTTCGTGCTGGTGGTGACGACATGGCTCGCGATCTGGCTGTGGACCAAGGGCCACGTCACCGTCGGCTCGATCGCGCTGGTAACCGGATTGATCATCCGTCTGATGAACATGTCGGGCTGGTTCATGTGGACGCTGGCCGGCATCTTCGACAACATCGGCGTGGTGCAGGAGAGCATGCTGGCGATCTCGCGGCCGCACGGGGTCGTCGATCTTCCCGCCGCGCCGACGCTGCAGGTGCCAAAGGGCGAGATCCGGTTCGAGAATGTCGCCTTTCATTATGGCCGTGTCGCCCGCCTCGACGAACTCCGTGGCAGCGTGATCGAGAATCTGTCGCTCACCATCAGGCCGGGCGAGAAGGTCGGGCTCGTCGGCCGTTCGGGCGCCGGCAAGTCGACACTGGTCAACCTGCTGTTGCGCTTCTACGACCTCGAAGGCGGCCGCATCCTGATCGACGGCCAGGATATCGCGGCAGTGACGCAGGATAGCCTGCGCGCCAATATCGGCATGGTGACGCAGGACACCTCGCTGCTGCACCGCTCGGTGCTGGACAACATCCTCTACGGCCGCCCCGAAGCCGGCGAAGCAGCCGCGATCGCAGCGGCAAAGCGCGCCCAGGCGCACGAATTCATCCTCGGGCTCGAGGATCAGAAAGGCCGCAAGGGCTATGCCGCGCACGTCGGTGAGCGCGGTGTGAAATTGTCCGGCGGCCAGCGCCAGCGCATCGCCATCGCCCGCGTGCTGCTGAAGGACGCGCCGATCCTCATTCTCGACGAGGCGACAAGTGCCTTGGACAGCGAGGTCGAGGGCGCGATCCAGGAGCAGTTCCAGAACCTGATGGCCGGCAAGACCGTGATCGCCATCGCCCACCGGCTATCGACGATCGCGGCGATGGACCGGCTGATCATCCTCGACAAGGGCCGCATCGTCGAGGATGGCAGCCACGCCGAACTCGTCGCCAAAGGCGGCCTCTACAGCGAGCTGTGGGCAAGACAGAGCGGCGGCTTCCTGGCGAAGGAAGACGGCGCGGGGGAAATGAAAGCGGCGGAGTAGGGAGGCTGATTTTCAGGACCACCGCTACGCATTTTTCAACGCGGGCTTCAGCTGCAGCTTTGCTTCGTCATCCCGGTGCCGGCCGGGATGTCAGCTGTGGGGTGGCGACATCCAGATGTCCGGCAGCCGCCGCCAAGTTCCAATTCGAAGCCTTGCCAAGACGGAAGCGCCGATCGGCCATTCGCTTGCCCCACCTGTCGCTTGCCCCGCGCCCGTGCCATAAACGCCCCATCACAACAACCTGACGAGGAACCGCCCCCGATGTCCGTGTCGCCTGAGATCGTAGCTGAGCTCGCACCCACCGGCACCCTGCGCGCCGGCGTCAACCTGTCGAACTTCCTGCTGGTCACGGGCAAGAGCGCGGATGGCGATCCGCAAGGCGTGTCGCCGGATATGGCGGCTGAGATCGCGCGCCGCCTCGGCGTGCCGGTGAGTTACGTAAACTACCCGCAGCCGGGTCCGCTCGCCGACGACGCGGAAGCGAACAAGTGGGACATCGGTTTGATCGGTGCCGAGCCGGCGCGGGCCGAGAAGATCGCGTTCACCGCCGCCTACTGCGAGATCCAGTCGACCTACCTGGTGCCGCCGAACTCGCCCCTGAAGACCATCGCCGACGTCGACCAGCCCGGCATCCGCATCGCCAACTACGGCCGCAGCGCCTACGGCCTCTGGCTCGAGCGCAACATCAAGCATGCCACCCTCGTCAACGCCACTTCGATCGACGACAGTTGGGACAAGTTCGTCAACGACAAGTGCGACGCGCTGTCGGGCCTGAAGCCCCGCCTGTTGACCGACGTCAAGCGCATTCCCGGTGCCCGCATCATCGACGGCCAATTCTCGGCGGTGCAGCAGGCGATCGGCACGCCAAAGAAGAACTCGGCCGGCGCCAAGTTCCTGTCAGCCTTCGTCGAGGAAGCGAAGGCTTCGGGCTTCGTCGCTTCCCTGATCGCCAAGCACAAAGTGGTCGGCCTGTCGGTCGCACCTGCGGCCTGAGCCGGGGGCGCATTGCTGGCATTCGCCAGGAGCGGTGCCACGGAGCGTTGCAAGGGCTCGCCGTTACGTGCTCAACTGGCTGTCCATCCATTGACTACGACGGCTACGGGACGGCATCCCTTGCGCTATTCTATCTTCTCGATCCTCGCCCAGGCGCTGCAGGGCCAGAAGGGCTGGAAGCCGGTGTGGCGCGAGCCGACACCGAAACCCTCATATGACGCGATCATAGTAGGCGGCGGCGGCCATGGCCTCGCCACCGCCTACTATCTCGCCAAGAACCACGGCCTCACCAACATTGCCGTCGTCGAGAAGAGCTACCTTGGCTCCGGCAACGTCGGCCGCAATACCACGATCATCCGCTCGAACTACCTGCTGCCCGGCAATACGCCGTTCTACGAGCACTCGCTCAAGCTGTGGGAAGGTCTCGAGCAGGACATCAACTACAATGCCATGGTCTCGCAGCGCGGTTGCCTCAATCTCTATCACTCCGACAGCCAGCGTGACGCCTATGCCCGCCGCGGCAACGCCATGCGCCTGCTCGGCATCGACGCCGAACTGCTCGACCGCGAAGGCGTTCGCAAGCTCTATCCGACGCTCGATTTCGACAATGCGCGTTTCCCGATCCACGGTGGCCTGTTGCAGCCGCGCGGCGGCAGCGTGCGTCACGACGCGGTCGCCTGGGGCTATGCGCGCGCCGCCGACAGCCGAGGCGTCGACCTGATCCAGAATTGCGAGGTCACCGGCATCCGCGTCGAGGGCGGCCGCGTCCTCGGCGTCGAAACGCAGAAGGGCTTCATCGCAGCGAAGAAGGTCGGGCTCGCCTGTGCCGGCAATTCCTCGCGCGTCGCCGCCATGGCCGGATTGAAACTGCCGATCGAGAGCCACGTACTGCAGGCATTCGTGTCGGAAAGCATCAAGCCGCTCGTCCCCGGTGTCGTCACCTTCGGCGCCGGCCACTTCTACATCAGCCAGTCGAACAAGGGCGGCCTCGTCTTCGGCGGCGGCCTCGACGGCTACAATTCCTACGCCCAGCGCGGCAACCTGCCGATCGTGGAAGACGTCGTGGAAGAAGCCATGGCGATGATGCCGATGGTCGGCCGCCTGCGCGTCGTGCGCTCCTGGGGTGGCATCATGGACATGAGCATGGATGGCTCGCCGATCATCGACAAGACGCCGATCGAGGGTCTCTATCTCAATGCCGGCTGGTGCTACGGCGGCTTCAAGGCGACGCCGGCGTCGGGTTGGTGCTTCGCCCACACCATCGCCCGCGACGAGCCGCACAAGCTCAACTCAGCCTTCCGCCTCGACCGGTTCCGAACCGGCCGCCTGATCGACGAGAAGGGCGCCGGCGCCCAGCCCAATCTGCACTAGGACTCGAACCAGCGATGCGCATCACATGCCCCCACTGCGGCGCCCGCGACGCCCAGGAGTTCACCTACCTGGGCGACGCCACGGTCAAGCGGCCCGAGACACCGGTCGAACAACCGATCGACGACGCAGTGCTCGACCGTTGGCACGACTACGTCTATCTGCGCGATAATCCGGGCGGCGCGCACCAGGAGCTGTGGTATCACGGCGGCGGCTGTCATCAGTGGCTGGTCGTCACCCGCAACGTGCGCACGCATGAGATCGCAGGTCCCGCGGTGCCGGCGGCGGCGGCGAGGTCACAGCCATGAGCGAGGCGCAGCCCAATCGCATCGCCAGCGGCGGCCTGATCGATCGCGCAAAGCCGCTGCTGTTCAAGTTCGACGGCCGTTCCTACCAGGGCCATGCCGGTGACACATTGGCGTCCGCACTGCTGGCGAACGGCGTGTCGCTGGTCGGCCGGTCGTTCAAGTACCATCGGCCGCGCGGCATCCTGTCGGCCGGGCCCGAAGAGCCGAACGCGCTGGTGGAACTGCGCTCCGGCGCCCGACGCGAGCCCAACACGCGCGCCACAACCGCTGAGCTCTACGACGGCCTGGAAGCCACCAGCCAGAACCGCTGGCCCTCGCTCGCCTTCGACCTGATGGGGGTCAATAATCTGCTCGGACCAGTGTTCAGCGCCGGCTTTTACTACAAGACCTTCATGTGGCCGGCGTCGTTCTGGGAAAAGGTCTACGAGCCGCTGATCCGCCGCGCCGCCGGCCTCGGCCGTGCCTCGGGCATCGCCGACCCCGATACCTATGAAAAGGCCTATGCCCACTGCGACGTGCTGGTGATCGGCGGCGGCGCCACCGGCGTGATGGCGGCGCTGGCCGCTGGCCGCTCCGGTGCCCGTGTCATCCTGGCCGACGAGGATTTCGTGATCGGCGGCCGCGCACTCGCCGAGCGCCGCGAGATCGACCATACGGCTTCGGCCGAGTGGGCACGTCAGGCTGTGGCCGAACTTGCCGCCATGCCGGAAGTGCGGCTGATGCCGCGCACCACCGTCTTCGGCGTCTACGACGGCGGCACCTACGGCGCCGTCGAACGCGTCAGCGACCACCTGTTGCAGCCCCCGGCCCACCAGCCGCGGCAGCGCGCTTGGCGCATCATCGCCAAGCGCGCGATCCTCGCCGCCGGCTCGATCGAACGGCCGCTGGTGTTCGGCGACAACGACCGGCCGGGCGTGATGATGGCCGGCGCCATCCGCACCTACATCAACCGCTATGCCGTCGCGCCCGGCGACCGCGTCGTGGTGTTCGCCAATAACGACGAGGCGGTACGCTCCATTGCCGACATCACCCGCGCCGGCGCCATCGTCGAAGCAGTGGTCGACCCCCGCCCGTCGTCATCGGGCGAGGTCAAGCAGGCGGCCGAGAACGTCGGTGCCAGGTTGATCCAGGGCGTCGTCACCCGCGCGCACGGCAGCCGCCGCGTCCAGGGGGTCGACATCGAGACCGTGTCGGGACGGCAGTCCTTCGACTGCGACCTCGTCGCCGTGTCCGGCGGTTGGAGCCCGACCGTGCACCTGACATCGCATCTGGGCGCCAAGCCGGTGTGGAATGACAAGATCGCGGCATTCGTGCCGGGCGATGTTCCGGCCGGCATGACGGTGGCCGGCGCGGCGGGCGGCACTTTCGCGCTCAACGATTGCCTTGCTGGCGGCGCCGCCGCTGGTCTCGATGCCGCCGCCGCCCTCGGCTTTCGCCGGGCGCAGATCGAGGTGCCCGAGGCCGATCCGGAAAGCACCGCCTCGTCGCCGCTGTGGCGGGTGAAGTCGGCCAAGGGCAAGGCCTTCATCGATCTGCAGAACGATGTCACCGCCGGCGATGTGGCGCTCGCCCGCCAAGAGGGCTTTTCGCGGATCGAGCACCTGAAGCGCTACACCACGCTTGGCATGGCGACCGACCAGGGCAAGACCGCCAACCTCAACGGCCTCGCGCTGATGGCCGAACTCAACGCCAAAACGATTGCAGAGACCGGTACCACCGTGTTCCGTCCGCCTTATACCGCGGTCTCATTCGGTGCCCTCACCGGCCACCATCGCGGCAAGGCGTCCCGCCCCACCCGCTATTCGCCCGCTCACGCCTGGGCCGAACGCCAGGGCGCGAGTTTCATCGAAGCCGGCGTCTGGCTGCGCGCGTCCTATTTCCCGAAGCCCGGCGAAAAGGACTGGTTCGACGCGACCGTGCGCGAGGTCAAGGCCGTGCGGAACAGCGTCGGCATCTGCGATGTCTCGACGCTGGGCAAGATCGACCTCCAGGGCACCGACGCCGGCCGCTTCCTCGACCTCGTCTACACCAATACGTTCTCGAACCTCGCCGTTGGCCGCGCGCGCTACGGCCTGATGCTGCGCGAGGATGGTTTCGTCATGGACGACGGCACCACCTCGCGCCTCGGCCCCGACCACTTCGTGATGACGACCACAACGGTCAACGCCGGCAAAGTGATGCAGCATCTCGAATTCTGCCATCAGGTGTTGTTCCCCGATCTTGACGTGCAGATGATCTCGGTGTCGGACGCCTGGGCGCAGTTCTCGGTCGCCGGCCCGAAATCGCGCGAAGTGCTGGCGCGTGTGATCGACAAGCAGCACGACATTTCGAACGCGGCGTTCCCGTACATGGCGGCCGCCAGCATGACGGCGATGGGCGGCAAGCCGGCACGGCTGTTCCGGATCTCGTTCTCGGGCGAGCTCGCCTACGAGATCGCGATGCCGGCGCGTTTCGGCAATGCGCTGGCCGGAGCACTGATGCAGGCCGGCACCGAGTTCGGCATCACCCCCTACGGCCTCGAAGCCCTCAATGTCATGCGCATCGAGAAGGGCCACGTCACCGGCGCCGAGCTCAACGGCCAGACCACGGCGCGCGACTTGGGTTTGGCCAAGATGCAGTCGAGCAAGAAGGATTACATCGGCCGCATCATGAAGGAGCGACCGGCGCTGATCGATCCGGCCCGGCCGACGCTGGTCGGCGTCAAGCCGGTCGACAAGACCTCGCGGCTGCGTGCCGGCGGCCACTTCGTGCCGAAGGACGGACCGGCGACTGCCGAGTTCGATCAGGGCTGGATGACCTCGTGTGCCTATTCGCCGGCACTCGGCCACTGGATCGGCCTCGGCTTCCTCGCGGGCGGCCCGACGCGGCATGGCGAAATCATTCGAGTTGCCGATCCCTTGCGAGGTGCCGAGACCGCGGTCGCGGTCTGCTCGCCTCACTTCTACGACCCGGATGGAGTGCGCCTGCGTGACTGAAGCTCCCTCAAGCCTCGCCCGCTCCGCCTTGGCCGGATACCTGCACAAGGGCCGGCAGGGCCGCACCACCGGTACTGCCGGAGTGTCAGCCCGGGAGCGCACGGACGTGGCGGTTGCCAGCATCGCCGTCCGCAAGGGCACGGCGACCGAGCTTTCGGCGAAGATCAAGACGCGCACCGGCCTCGAGCTGCCGACCTCGCCGCGCATGGTCACGTCCGGCCATCTGTCGTTCGCTTGGAGCGCACCCGGCCAATGGTTCGCCACGGCTGACGGCGAAGACGGCGCCGTCTTCGCCGATGATCTGGCGCGCGATCTTTCCGGCCTTGCCTCGGTCACCGATCAGACCGACGGTCGCGTCATCCTGCGCGTGTCTGGCGCCAAGGTCCGCGAAATGCTGGCCAAGGGCTGCATGCTCGATCTGCATCCGGCCGTGTTCAAGGTTGGCGATACCGCCGCAACGCCGATTGCGCTCTTGAACGTGCAGATCACGCGACTGCCCGACGACGCTGGCGCGTCAGTGTTTGAGATTGCGGTGATGCGCAGCTTCGCAGCAAGCCTGTGGCATTGGCTCGAAGCCTCGGCCGCCGAGTTTGGCCTCGACGTCAGCTGACGACCTGTCGCCGCTAAATATTCAGACAGCCTTCACAAATCCTCCGCTTTGTTGCCCAAGTCGAAGCGGATAATCAACGCCACGTCGTTCCCGGAACGTTGGAGCGTGGTGGCGGAAGATTCCTATTCTTTTGGGCGGTGTTCGTATGCGCAGCGGGCGTAGCATGATGAAACGCACTTCCTCCTCGATCGTGGCGAGATTGTCGGTCGCAGCCGCGGCCCTGATGTTTGCCTCCTGCGGCATCGAGGCGGCCGAGCAGGTGGAAGCCAAGACACCGGCTGAGCAGATCGCCGAACGCTTTGCCGAGACCACCGCTAGCCCCGAAAAACGCACCGAAGCCCAGATCCAGATCGACGTCGCCAAGCAAAAACCAGAGGACACCGGCAAGGCCGCCGAGCAGGCAAAGAAGGTGGCCGCCGCCAAGCGGGTCGAGGAAAAGGCACGCAAGCAGGCGGCTACCGCAGCAGCGGCCAAAGCCGCCGAGCAGGCCAAGGCCGACGAGGCGGAAATGCTGGCGCAGGCTCGCGCCGAGGCCGAGCAGCGCCGCGCCGAGATGGAACAAGCCCGCGTCGAGCGCGAGCTGGCCGACGTGGCAGCGGTCGCGGCCGAGAAGGCCAAGGTCGAGGCGGAAGCGGCGCAGCAGCGCCTTGCCGCCGAGCGCCGGGTGGCCGAGCAGGCCGCCGCTGAAGCGGCCAAGGTGGCCCAGGCGCAAAAGCAGGCGGACGAGATCCGCGCCGCCGAAGCGCGCCGCCTCGCCGAGGAACGGCTGATCGCCGAAGCCAGGGCGCAGGCCGCCGAGCGCGAGCGCGTCGCCGAAGAGCAACGCCAGGCTCAATCAAGAGCCGCCGAAGCCAGGCGCGCGGCCGAGACCAAGGCACTCGCCGAGGCGAAAGCCCAGGCGGAGGAAGAGGAGCGCACCGCCGAAGCGCAGCGTACCGCCGATCTGAAGGCGCTGGCAGCCCGCCGCGAAGCCGAGGCGAAAGTGCTCGCCGAAAAGCTCCGGTCCGCCGAAGTTGCGCGCGAGGCCAAGGCTACGGCCATCGCCGAGGCGGCACGCCAGGCGGCAGCGCCACCGGCGCCGGCCGCGCAAGGCATGCCGCTGGGGCTCAGGCCCGCTGCGGCGACTGACACCGTCGTCGCACCCGCAGCGCCAGGCGCTGCCAGCCATCTCGTCGCCGTGCTGCTCGTCATGGAGCCGGGCAACAAGGGCATCCGCCGCTTCGACAAGACCGCCGATCCGATCCTGTGCGTGCGCGACGGCTGCTACATCAGTGAAGGCGCCGGCCAATCGGCGAGGCTGCTGTCGCGGGCGCGCGCGCTCGGCATCGGCAACACCTGGGGCCGTCGCGCTGGCGCCTGCCAGCATTCGCTGGGCTGCGTCTTCCGCGAGGTCGACCTCATCAACAACGACGGCTTTGTGCAGCCGGTCGACATGAAGATCATGGTGCACGATCGGCGCGAGCCGCAGACCCTGAACACCGATTCCGACTGCCGCCTTGCGGCTGGCCGCCTGTCGTGCCGCCGGCCGGTGACCGCCAGCGGCTATCGCATGTGGGTGATCCCCGAGGCGCTCGCCCGGCAAGTCGGCAGTGCCGCGCTCGATGCGGCGGTGCGCGACGGCCTGCCGCAAAGCACCAGCGCCGGTCTCGCGCCATAGCCGAAACTGACCCACGCGCCCCGCGCGACGTCGACTCGGACGGCTCTAGAATTTCAGGCGGCGTCCCGGGACCGCGGCAGCTCGGTGACGGTTGCACCGGCGCTGCTCGCGCAATCGAGCGCGGCGGCACGGCCGAGCCAGCGCTTGCGATCGGCCTGGGCATCGAGATCATCGCGAATGGCGTCCTCGAGATCGAAACCGGCATTGGCCAGGGCCGCCAGCACGCAATCGACCGGCTGGCTGCGGGCACTCGCCGCCGCCCATACGATGGCCGAGCGCAAGCCCGACTTGCAATGCGCGACCACCGGGCCTTCAAGGTCTGCAAGCGCATCGGCCATGCCTTCGACGACAGCGTCGGTGAACAGATCATACTTGGCCGCCGGCACATGCCGGAACACCAGGCCGGCCTGCCAGCAAAGCGCCGCTTCGCGCTTGGCCAACATCTGCCCGGCTTCCTCGTCGTCGGGTCGGTTCGAAACCACGCTTCTGACCCCCAGCTGCGCCAGCGCCGCGAGACCGGCGGCGTCCAGCGCCTCGGTGACCGCGAACATCGGCGTAATCCAGGTCAGACAAGGTGCAGCGGCGTTCGGCATGGCTCGGCTCTCGAATTGAGGTATGGATTTTCATTCCCTGCGGTCGCCATATAGACGGCTACCGAACCTCGTTTCAAGACCAATAGAGACCGAATTTAAAATTTTGTTTTAAGAATTCTAACTTTGCGCTGGCCACAAGCACGGCTATCTGTCTTTATGAAACATGAATAGAAATCTATTCCATATGGGCGTACTTCGCGATGCTCGACGAGATGGACCTCAAGATCCTCGACATCCTCCAGGCCGACTGCACCTTGCCGGTGGCCGAGATCGGCAAACAGGTAGGACTGTCGACCACCCCATGCTGGCGGCGCATCCAGAAAATGGAGGAAGCCGGCATTATCCAGAAGCGGGTCGCCCTGCTCGACCCGAAATCGGTCGAGGCCGGCGTCACCGTGTTCGTGTCGGTCTCGACCAACCGCCACGCCCTGAGCTGGCTCGAGGACTTCCACAAGGTGATTGTCGACTTTCCCGAGGTGGTCGAGTTCTATCGCATGAGCGGCGCCGTCGATTACCTGCTGCGGGTAGTGGTGCCCGACATCGCCGCCTACGACGCGTTCTACAAGAAGCTGATCTCCAAGATCGAATTGTCGAACGTGTCGTCAGCGTTCGCCATGGAGCAGATCAAGTGCACCAGCGCCCTGCCGCTGTCGTTTGCGCGCCAGAAGATCAAGGCCCAGTCGACCTAACCAAAACCGCCGCGCGCCAGTGCAAGCGCAATGCAGGTCGCAGCCGCAACGCCCAGAACGGTGAATGTCATTATCATGCCGAATACCCGCAGACGCAGGTTGTGCGGCGACTGCGACAAGCCATAGGCATGCACGATCCGGCCAGCGATGAGTACCAGCCCCAGCGCATGAAGCAGCGGTTTCGGCGCTGCCAGCGACTCGGCGAGCGCCAACAATATCAGCGCGAACGGCGCATACTCGACGAAATTGGCGTGTACCCGCATGCGCCGCAACAATTCCCGATCCTGGCCGTCACCAATCTCGACGCGCTGCGATCGCCGGTGGCCGATCACCCGAACCGACAAATAGACGAGCAGGACGGTTAGCAGTCCGGCGTAGAATGCAGTGATTGGCATGATGTCCCCACTTGCAATAGAACGGCGAGACGAAGCGGAAGAATGGCACCAGTTCGCAAGCGCCCGCCCGTCACCGCGCTTGGACCATAGCTATGAATACATGAGACCGCAGTATGGATCAGATCAGGTACGGCGTCGCCTCGCTCGAGGTCATGAAGAGCATGAGCGGATTGGAATTTCTAAGGTCGATCGTCGACGGCCGGTTGCCGCGACCGCCGATCAGCCGGACGCTCGATTTCGCGTTGGTAGCTGTCGAGAAGGGAGCGGCAACCTTCGAAGGGCATCCGGGACCCGCAGCATTATAATCCGATCGGCTCGGTGCACGGCGGTTACGCCGCGACCCTGCTCGACAGTTGCATGGCCTGCGCCGTGCAGTCGGCTCTAACGCAGGGCTACGCCTACACCACACTTGAATTCAAGATCAGCCTGGTGCGCGGCATGACCAGTGCGACCGGCCGGGTGCGCGCCGAAGGCAAGGTTCTCGCCTCCGGCCGCCGCATCGCCACCGCCGAAGGTCGTCTCGTCGACGGCGAGGGCCGGCTGCTCGCCACTGGCACCACGACCTGCCTCATCCTTGCACTTTGATCGCTTTCGCCGCACCTCGCATGCGTCGCCGGCGCTTGTGCCGCCGCCGTGCTCTGTCATCATGCCTGCAAGTTGAAACAAGGGGATGGGGACGCGAGCCATGGCGGCGCCCAAGCGACAGATGACGTTGATCGGCTTTCTGCAGGCGCAGAACTGCTCGAACTATGTCGGCTCCTGGCGGCATCCGGCAACGGCGCCGGATTTTCTCTCCGCCGCCTACTACCAGCGCATCGCCCGCACACTTGAAGCCGGCTGCTTCGACCTCGCCTTCTTCGATGACCGCCTTGCCATGCCCGACATCCTCGGCGACGACTATCGCGCCGCGGTCGAGAACGGCGTGCGTGTGGTCAAAATGGACCCGGCCACGATCCTGACCATGATGGGAGCTGCGACCGAGAAACTCGGCCTCGGCTCGACCTACTCGACGACCTACTACGAGCCGTTCCACGTCGCCCGCGTGTTCCAGACCATGGACCTGATGACGGGTGGCCGGTCGGCATGGAACGTGGTGACCTCGCTCAACCACAGCGAAGCCCGCAACTTCAGCCAGATGGAGCACCCCGAGCACGACCTGCGCTACGACCGCGCCGACGAGTTCATGGAAGTGGTGCTCGGCCATTGGGACAGCTGGGATGATGACGCCATCGTCGCCGATCGCGTGACCGGTCAGTTTGCCGACGCCAACAAGGTCCGCCGCCTCGATTTCGAGGGCAAGTGGTTCCGCTCCCGTGGACCGTTCACGGTGCCGCGCTCGGCCCAGGGCCGCCCGGTGCTGATCCAGGCCGGCCAGTCGGGCCGCGGCCAGCGCTTCGCCGCCCGTTGGGGCGAGCTGGTGTTCGCGATCTACCCGAATGTCGAGATCGGGCGGAAGAACTACGCGAGCTTCAAGGACCAGGTCGCAAAGTGCGGCCGCGATCCGGCGCACGTCAAGATCGCGCCGGCCGTCTACATCATCCCGGGCGAGACTCGCGCCATCGCCGAAGCCAAAATGGAGGTGATCGACAAGCTCGCCAAGCCGGTCGACGCCCTCGCGCTGCTGTCGGAGGTGCTGAACTTCGACTTCGCCTCGAAGGCAATGGACGACGCGTTCTCGGACGAGGATCTGAAGTCGATCAGCGGCCTGCAGGCGATCCGCGACCGGGTGGTGGCGGCGTCGGGCAAGAAGAACCCAACCATTCGCGATTTCGTCGAGGTATCGAACCGCGGCACCATCCGCGAGTTCCCCCTGTTCGTCGGCGCGGCGAAGGACATCGCCGACAAGATGGAGGAATGGTTCATGGATGAGGCCTGCGACGGCTTCGTCGTCGCCGCTACACATCTGCCGGGCTCCTACGAGGACTTCACCCGCCTCGTAGTGCCCGAATTGCAGCGGCGCGGCCTGTTTCGCAAAGCCTATGCCGGCAGCACCCTGCGTGACCATCTCGGCCTCGAACGGGCCGCGATCGGCGACTGGAAGTCCCGTGCCTGATGTGGCAAGGGCAGCGGCGCAACGCCTTCACCGGAGACAGGCCCTTGTCTGCATCGAAGCCGTCGAGCACGCATCCGTCCATTCCGGCCGACGAATTCCGCGCCAACATGCGCCATCTCGCCGGCGCGGTAACCGTGATCGCCACCGGTGCCGTCGGCCACCGCTTTGGCCTCACGGCAACCGCGGTGTGCTCGCTATCCGACGATCCAGCGACGCTGCTCGTCTGCGTCAACCGTTCTGCCAGCGCCCACGATGTGATCAGCAAGAACCGTAATTTCTCGGTCAACCTGCTGGCCGACGACCAGGAAGGGATTGCCGGCCGCTTCGCCGGACGCGCCGGCTTGAAGGGCGAGGCCCGTTTCGAGGGCGGCGACTGGCGCACGCTGGCGACCGGGGCGCCGACGCTGGTCGATGCAGTTGCGACCTTCGACTGCGAGGTCAACCAGGAGCATGTGTTCACCACCCACACGATCTTCATCGGCCGCGTCGTCGCCGCCGCCGCGCGCGAGGGCGCCGACCCTCTGATCTATCTGCGCGGCGCATTCCGGCACCTGTCGGCGCCGTAATCGACGCCCGCCGGATGCCTTCATTACGGCGATTGCGGCAGCGGGCCGGCTCGACTATGGTCCCGCCGGTCAAGTCCGGACTGGGTGCGCGTACCCGGCAGGTCATGGGGCGTCGCCAAGTGGTAAGGCAGTGGATTTTGATTCCACCATTCCCAGGTTCGAATCCTGGCGCCCCAGCCAGTTTTCCTCATTGAATTACTGCGGTTGTGCGCCTCCTCCGGATGCGCGCGAATAGTCCGCGCATTTCCGCGGGCCTTAGCAGGCACCGCTGTTCTCGCATCGCCGACAGCAGAGACGCGAATCGCCGGCCGCGTTCCGGCGACGTTGCGGGCGAAATGTCTCTAGGTGGCGACTTTTCGGGCGGGCGGTCGCGGAATTCGTTCCGCGACTGTCTCAGCTGCGCTCGAAGCCGAGAAAGGCGCGCTGGGCCGCCAGTCGAGCGGCAGATCTTTGCGAGAGACCGATCAGCCGCTTCGCGCTGAGTTCAGGCGGCTGACGCCCAGCGAGGATGTCGCGACGATGTCGGGCGCGAGATAGGACAGGCGCATGAGCGCCGTCATCCGCCCCTTGCTCTTCGTCGGGCGCGCCGTGATCTCGTTCAGCGTCTCGTCGGTGTCGGCCAGCAGCGTGTCGCGGGCGGCGAAGGCTTCCTGCAGCAAGCGTCACAAGACTTGTGTCGATTCGCGGCTCGTACGGCTCACCGATGACCATGCGTTTGCCTTGGCCGGACCGTCGGAGCGGCTGCGGCGGCAGATCGACACATCGATCGTCGGGCTCTGCAGTCAACGCGGCAGCCGAGCGACGTCGCCAAGCTGCGTGGGCAGCGATCGTCCATGACGTCGATCTGATCGAGCCGACAGGGTCACCCTGGTCACGAACCGTCGCAACAGCGCGCGCATTTCCTCCGGTGGCATCTCGATCCAACTCCGGTTCGAGTTGGCGGCGCGTTCGAGCGCGCGTTGCAGATCGCGCCGCATCAAGTCCCAGCGGAGCAAGGGCGTTGCCGACCGCATGTCTGCGAGCCAAGAGATCGTGCAATTCTGGTCGAGCACGAGGCCTTCCACCTCGCTGGCCGGCACGCGCATCGAGCCCGGTCCCGGCTGTCCGCGGTCGAGCAGAGATGCCGAGATGTAGTACCGATACCGGCGTCCCGCGCTTGTTGGCGTGCGTCGGCGTCATGCGATTGCCGTCGCCATCGAAGATGAGGCCGGACAAGCAGGCTCGGCGCCTCGGCCCCGACCGCAAGCGCGCGCCTTGCGGTTGGCGGCGAGCTTGTCCTGGACGACACTGCCACAGATCAGCATCGACGATGGCCTCGTGCTGGCCGGGATAGACGTTGCCCTTGTGCGCGACCTCGCCGCGGTAGAGGTGGTTCTGCAGGATCAGATACAGGATGCCGCGCGAGAACGGCCTGCCTCCGGCGAGACGGCCACCGGCTCCCTCGCGCCGCTTGCTGCGGATGCCGTGCCGGTCGAGTTCCTCCTGGAGGAGGGTGACGGAGCCAAGCTCGGCATAGCGCTCGAAAGATCATGCGCACCGTCTCGGCCTCGGCCTCGTTGACGACCAGCTTGCGGTCCTTGACGTCGTAGCCGAGCGGAATGGTGCCGCCCATCCACATGCCCTTGGCCTTCGACGCCGCGATCTTGTCGCGGATGCGCTCGCCGGCGATCTCGCGCTCGAACTGGGCGAACGAGAGCAGCATGTTGAGCGTCAGCCGGCCCATCGACGTCGTCGTGTTGAACTGCTGCGTCACCGAGACGAACGAGGCGCCGTGCGCATCGAACACGTCGACGATCTTGGCGAAATCGGCCAGCGAGCGCGTCAGCCGGTCGACCTTGTAGACGACCACGATCTGCACCTTGCCGGACTTGATGTCGGCGAGCAGCCGCTTGCAGCGCCGGGCGCTCCATCGTGCCGCCGGACAGGCCGCCGTCGTCATAGAGGTCGCGCACGGCGACCCACCCGGCGTGCTTCTGGCTCGTGATGTAGGCCTCGCACGCCTCGCGCTGCGCATCGAGCGAGTTGAACTCCTTCTCGAGTCCTTCCTCGGACGACTTGCGGGTGTAGATGGCGCAGGCGATGCGGGTCATCCGAGCCGCCTCCGCAATCGCTGCAGTCGCCCGAGGCAAGCTTCCAGCTGCGCGATCAGGCGATCGCACGATCTGGCGGGCCGCCGCGAGGTCCGGAGTGGCCTGCCCTTCGGCCGCGATGAGCGTCGCGTCCTCCAGTGCCCCGGTGACCTCGGCGAAAGCCTTCCGCGCTGTCTCGACACGGGCTGCCTCAGCCATCGGCGCGAGCCGCCTTGAGGCCGAAGAACCGCGGTCCCGACCAGTGCGCGCCGGTGATCTCGCGCGCGACGACCGACAGCGACCGGTAGCGCTGGCCGCGCCATTCAACGCCATCGGCCAGGATGACGACCGTGTGCGTGACCCCATGCCATTCGCGCACGAGGCGCGTGCCCGGCTTGAACGACGGCCGTGGTCGGCGCTTCGTCGCCGGTGACGCCTCTGACGGAGCGGAGGTCTGCAACTTGCGGAGAATGGCTTTCGACAAGCCGCCGAATGCGTTCTCCTGCAGCTTGTACGTGATCCCGCGCAGCAGCATGTCCCGGCTCAATCGCTTGGGTGGCGGCGTCTGATGGAGACGCCGCCATTCCTCGCGCAGACGATCGATCGCGAGGCTCTCCAGCCGGATGATCTCCGCCGCGATATCGAGGGCTGGCTTGGCCATGTCAGCGCCCTCGACGCGTCGCGATCCGGTATCGGCGAACATCGCCTTCGGCCTTGGACGACGTCAGTGCGAGCCCAAACTTCTTCTTCACCGTGCCGGCCAGAAATCCGCGCACGCTGTGCTGCTGCCACTCCGCCGTGCTTCGAGTGGCTGACGCACCAGAGGCAGATTTTGCCTGATGCATCTTTGTAGGCAGTGTGCGGGCTCCCTCCCACATTGCTTCCGAGGGGCTTTGCAGTGCGGGCATCAAAGCCCGCGCTCTGTGCTTTCATTTCTTACCTCTGTGTTAAGCGATCGGTCTCGCCGCCCGCACAAACACAGTCGCCCTGAAAAGCCGCAGGCGTCGCGGCCTACCTTGTTAACTTCTTGCGGCTCTTCCAAGCCTCGGCCACGACGTAGGTGGGCAGCCTGAGCTTGCGGGCGACATAGACGAGGCAAGGACAGTCCTGCTTCTTGCCGTCCACGACTTTCGAGTTGCGCGCCATCGAGGCCCGCTTGACGCCATGCAGCTTGCACCAGTGGCGGTATAGCCTCTGCGCCTCCACCATATCGACCCAACGGCCCGGCGCGCCTTCAACCAACTCGCCTTCCCAGATGCGGTGCAGGTGGAGTTCGCTTTCAAGTTCGCACGGCATCGTGAGGTAGCCGTGGAGCTCAAAGAGCGCATCGAAAGCATGGTGCTTGGTCAGGCCCGACGCGATCATGGCCTTGAGCAAATTGACAACTTGCCGCTCAATCGGCGTCTGGGAAGCGCCGCGCTGGCTGATGATGTCTCGGACGATGTCAACCGTATCGATCAACGGTCCCTCCAAAAGAGAAAGAGCCGTTGTAACAGCACAAGGTAAACCGTCAGTCACCCGCCATACAGTCTGACCGCAACTGATGTCCGCTCCGGCATCGCGGACGTCGATTGGCTGCAACGACGCCTATGTGCTGTTGTCCGGGACAGGCCCGCCAACTAGTTTTTTGAGTTGGGTCCTATCACCTTGCTTCCAGGCCTCGATGATCAAGCGCCCCTTGTCAGAGATATTCAAGGCGTATGATACATTCTGCCAATTGTGTCATACCTATGCCCTTACATCCGGCGCAATCGCATGCGATCTGACGTCTGACGAGGAGGAATCGCATGGCACACACGGACAAGAGCCGGGACGATCTGTGGCGCAATTTCCCGAAGACAGCGCCTGAGTTCGAGGCGCGGTTTGCCACCGAGGCCGACTGCCGGGCGTACTGGATCGAGGCGCGTTGGGGCGGCACGCCGGCATGTGCCCGCTGCAACGGCACGCGGTTGTGGACCGAGCGCGACGGCTTCCTGTTCGAGTGCGCCGACTGCGGCCATCAGACGAGCCTGACATCTGGCACGCTGCTGGAAAAAACGCGCAAGCCCTTCAAAGTGTGGTTCCGCGCCGTGTTCGAGATCAGCTCGCGTCGCAACGGCATCTCGGCCATGGATCTTCATCGCATCATGGGGTTCGGCTCATACAAGACGGCGTGGACCTGGCTGCACAAGCTACGCGCCGCGCTGGTTAGACCTGAGCGCACGCCGCTGGCCCAAGATGTTCAAATCGATGAAGCTTTCGTCGGCGGCACGCGCGGGGGAAAAGAGATGGTCCTCGTCGCGACCGAAACAACCGACGGGCGCGTGCGCCTCGCCCACGCCGCCAACAACGATGAAGCGACGCTCAAGCATTTCGCCGACGGGTGTGTCGCCGGCGATGCCGCCGTCACCACCGACGGGCTGGCCAGCTACAATGCCGGCAGCCTCGGCGAACGGGCGCACGAGGCCAAGGTGCAGACCAACGCCGAGCGACGCGTGAACGACACTCTGCAAGGCGTGCACTGGACAGTGTCACTGTTGAAGCGCTGGCTGCTCGGCACGCATGCAGGCGCGGTCGGCCGTAAGCATCTGCAGGCCTATCTCGACGAGTTCGCGTTTCGCCATAACCGCCGCAAGACGAAGGGAGTCGGCCGCATCGCCGCCCGGACGCTGGCGCAATTAGTGGTATGCGCCCCAATGACCATGCGGCAACTCATCGACAAAACTCTGCCGTGCCGCGCGTTCCGGAGCTAAGGGCATTGTTGTTCGCCTTCTGCTCAACCGTCGCCAATCCTGCCGCGATAAGACGAGCAAATTGCAGCAGACCGTCGCCAGACACTACCAGGAAGTCCTTTTGACATTGATTGAGGAACATTAGCCGATCCACAGCGTCAATGTCGAACGCTCGCGAGATGGCGACGAGCATGGCCTTATAGGAGTAAATCGCGTCAGCGGAAATATCTCCGCGATGGTACAAGCGATGGCACGTTGGGCATAATGCTATAAGGTTCGCGGGATCGTCCGAACCACCAGCGTGCACTTCGTCAATGTGGTGCATGTCTAGCGCGAGAATATTCCGACAGGTCGGCACGGCGCAACGATAGCCACATTCAGTCAGTAAAAGCTCACGTGTGCTGACGGGAAGATTTTTACGTTCTCGCGGTTCCGCTGCGCTCTTTGTGCTTTTCGCCACCCGACTGCTCCATTGGATATTACTTCGAATCCTTTAAAATCGCAGCGATTGCGCTGCGGGGAAGGCGACGAAAAAGATTGCTCCATTCGTAAGTAATTGTACCGTCCTCTAAGACGTGCTGTCGCAAAAGAGCTGCTTCCATCAGCGGCCTCAAATGATGGTCGAGGGCCTGAGGACTGTTAAACCTGAAATGTGAAACGAGGTGGCTCTTCGTTCGGGACTCGGCGCACTCTTGCATGATCGCCCTGCCCCTGTCCGTCTTGAGATGATCTTCAACGTATTTCTTAACCACTGCTGCGTTTGAAATACATACCTATGCCCTTACATCCGGCGCAATCGCATGCGATTGCGCCGGATGTAAGGGCATAGGTATGAACGGCAATCCTTGCCGGTCCAGACCGGCAAAATTTGCCGGTCAGGGGCGGCGGTCGACCCTATATCCCCTTTTCTGAACGGTAACATGAAGGCGGTAGAGGTTGGTCTTGCCCAGACCGCGCTGCGTCACCTCGAGCAGTTTGGCAGTCTCGAGTTCCTTAAGTAGGTGCGGATGCTGCGCTCGCCTGAGCCCATATCGTCGGCGAGTTTCTGCTGGCCCGGGTAGCACGCACCATCAGACCATGCATATTTGAGCAGCATCGCGTAGGCGAGCTTGGCGCCAACAGAGAGGTCCTTGTTGGTGAGGATGAAATTCGGAACCTGCGTGAAGCCATGCCGCGTTACGGGATCAGCACCGACAATCTCGATGTTGCGTTTGGTGTTTTCGAGACTGCGCGCCGATGTGCTCCATGGCGTAAGTATACGCGCACGGCGGTCGTCAACCGCGCTTATCAACATGGGGATTGGGTCAAGCTTGGTCAGCGCTTCCCTGCGCGTCGCGCGCTTCCGGTGGGACTTTGTAGGGATCTGACTGACCGAGCAGTGGCGCGAACATGCGCTGCATCGCTCCGAGCAGCGAATGCGTTTCGCGGTAGCGCGTCGAGAGCTCACCGATCTGTCTCGTCCTTGCGACGAGCTGCCCCTTGAGCAGACCGATCACGTCGTCTTTTTCTTCGATGCGCTTCTCGAGCTGTCCGACATAGCGCGACACGTCGATCTCCGCTGTCGCCATCTGTCGCGGCCTGTCGTCATGTGTCGCTGGTGAGCGGGTCCTGCGCAACGTGGCTTGGCTGCTGCGACGACCGGTGTCGCGACCGGCCGCGGCTGGTCGCGACCTGTCGCGACAGTGTCGAGCGCGCTTAGTTCTTGAATTTGCGCGATGTGCCGCGCGACAGACTGCGGCGTCACCAAGTATTTGTCGCCGAGTGTCGTCGCGACTTTCTGCGCATCGAGATGGCCGCTGACGCAGTAGCGCTGCAGCGTTCTGATGGTGCGGGCGTGTCCGGCCTTGGCGTAGAGCTCGGATACCTCTTCGATCGACAGGGTGTAATCGAGGTCGCCGCCTGTCGCGGCCGGTCGCGGCGTGTCGTGTACTGTCGTCTTGGGCATGTCGTCCATGCCTTGAAGTGTACCAGTCGCGGCATGTCGCGACCCACCGTTATCCCCAGTGCCAGCGGATTGGGACCAGTGCATTTTGAGGACGAGTGGGAACCTGCGAAAGCGCTAGAACACCCGCGAATTTGGTACCCAATAGTACCCAGCGAATTTTTCGCAGTTTAGGATTTCGCTCTAAGTTGTTGAAATCCTTGGTGGGTGATGCA